>NZ_JAVXZZ010000001.1:0-586308 GCF_032337135.1 Curvibacter sp. APW13
CACCCAGACTCAACTCAATGCAATTGCGAGACAATTGAATGAGAGGCCGCGCAAGACGCTCGGCTTCCATACCCCCGCTGAAATGTTCAGCGAATGTGTTGCATCGACCGGTTGAATCCGCCGCCAAGAGCGGCCCTTAGCAAACGACTGGTTTGCCGAAGTCTAGATTGAGCGGTCTTGGATTTACAGCGTGCCGGACAACCGCAGGATTCAAGTTGGGTCTTTAAGGCACTTGTCGACGAACCAGCGTTCCGTAGCATCGCTTCTGTTCAGCCCGAAGAACTTGAGTTGCTTTGGGGAAAGTTTTGCGACTACCTGCACTTCTTGTGACCTATCCTCAACCCGCGTCTTGGCGACAAGGAGGCGTGCACCAATGACCCCAATGATTGCAATAGCCTCATGTTTGAATGTCGGAAATTCCTCGGGACGTTTTGCCTCGTAGTAATAAGCGTTGTGGTCGATCTCCTCGCCAAGAGAGATCGATGCCCCCACTGAAGTAAGCTGCCCCTGAATAAAGCCGCGATAGACCTGGCTGCTATGGCTGTGCCAGGTGCCGCAAACTTTATTTCCCACGGTCGTTAGCTTCAGCGCCCAGATCGTTCGCCTAGCGATGCCTTTGTTTATGTCGTATTCAGAGCAAATGCCACCGCCGCAGTTCCATTCCTCGACGCCCCATACTCCGTCAATTGCTTGCGCGGAGAGGGCAAACGGGGAGGCCGATGCGAGTATGAAAAGTGCCAACCCGCGAAGGGTCGCGAGCAGACTATCGTGATGGTGTTGTCTGTACATATCTGCTTTTTGCTAGACAAATTGATGCACCGTTGCATTTCCCGCCTCCGATGCATTCCGACGGTCCATCGTATCCGACTATGTCCGCTTTAGGCGAGCGAATGCGGGTTGTCCGAATTCCGCTCTGGGTCGTAAGCGAAAGCCCCGCTCAGCAGCCACCACTCTCACGCCCCAGCGCCCCCCGGCACTCCTCTACCTCCCTGCCTCCACCCTCACCCGTGCATTCGGCGCCTCGCCAAACATCTCCGGCGCATACATCGCTTCCACGCGACTGGGGGGCAGCGAGAAATCACCCGCGTTGTTGAGGCGGATCGTGTATTCCATCTTCACCGTGCCTTTGGGCAGGAACTGGTAGTAGCTGCGGAACGCCTCGAAGCTGCGCTCCTCGAACGCCAGCCAGCCCCAGCCTTCGCGCTTTTCGCCTTGCGTCGCGATTTCACTGTCGCGCCCCAGGCCGCTGCCCAGAATGGTGGCGCCTGCCGGCACGGGGTCGGTGATGACGGCCCAGCTCATGTCGGCGCTGGCGTTCACCTCCAGCGTGATGCGCAGCACGTCGCCACGGGTGTAGCTGCCTGCGGGCAGGTTCTTGTTGGCCTGCTCCACGGGGGTGATGGTCTTCTTGATGCTGTAGCCTGCGCTGAACGGGGCCTTGAGCGGCACCGCCGCCACCGACAGCAGCGTGAGCCAGGGCTTGCCCGGGCCCTGGTGGGTCACGTTCAGGGTGTCTTTTGCAGCGGTCTTGCTCCAGGGCAGGAACATGCCGTTGTTCTTCAGGTTGCCCGGCGCGGCGGGCGCGCCAAACCACGTGCTCTGGTGCGCAGCGCCTTGGGGGTCGGTGGTCTTGATGCGCTCCACCTTGCTCCACTCCACCTGCGCGGAACCTGTGCTCATGCTGGCCTTGGTACTTCCAGCCACGGGCACCGCTTCGAACCTGGCGCTGAACTTCTCCAGTGCCAGGCCGCCCCACAGGTTGGCCGTGGTGGTGAGCCAGGCCCCGCCCTGCTGGCGCTGGATGAAGCCATTGGCCAGGCGGCCCATGTCGTCGCGCCAAAGCGGGTCGTCCATCACGGCCAGCAACAGTCGGGCGGTGTTGACGTCGCCGTTCTGCATCAGCCACCACCAGTAGTCGTCGCGCTCGCTGCTGAAGATCATCTTGGTACCCTGGTAGCTGATGCGGCTGCGCAGCACTTGCGTGGCCTCTGCCAGGCGCTTGTCGCGCTCGGGTACGTCCTGCACGCGCTTGAGGATGTTCAGCCAGTCGATCACCGCATGGGTGGGCCACTGGTTGGGCGCGATGGTGATGGAGCCCAGCATGCGCGCCTGGGCCTTGCCGTAGCGCGACAGGGCTTCCAGCGCAGCAAGCTTGCGCACGTCCAGGTCCTTGCGGGGGCTCCAGAAGTCGCGCTGGATGCGCCCTTCCACAAACGCGATCAGCCCGCGCTCCATGGGCGCGCGCACCTCGTCGCTGAGCGCAAAGGCCGGGTTCAGCGCCGCAGCCTCGTGGGTGGCTGCCAGCAGGTAGGCCGTGAGCGTGTCGCTGCCGTGGTTGGCCTCGCCGTCGCGTGGTGGGAAGTAGTTGGCCAGGCCGTCGCTGTCCAGGTAGCTGGGGATCTGGGTCACCACGGTCTGCCACAGCTTGCCGTCGCGCAGACCCACGGCCTTGCTGGTCTTCTGTTCCAGGCAGGCAAAGGGGTAGCGGGCAAACCAGTCCTTCACGCCGGGCAGGCCTTCGGCCAGCTTGGGCTGCAGGGCGAGCTTGAGGCCGCCACGGCCAGGCAAGGCGTCGGCTGGCGGGTTCACGTCCAGCGCCAGCGGGCCGTCCAGCTGCACCAGCGTAGCCTGCTGCACCGTCAGCGGCACGGCCGGGATGATGCGCTGGCGTGCCTTCAAGGCGTCGCGCGCGCCACCCAGGGTGTCACGCGCCTCGATCTCCCACAGGATGGCCTCGAAGCGGCTCTGGGCCAGCTGGGCGGGGGCGGTCACGGTCCAGGCCACTTCCTTGGCTTCACCCGCGAGAATGTCCACCGTCTGCGGCTTCAGGTCGAGCAGCGTGGCGCGCGGCGTCACTTCCACCTTCATGGGCTTCTGGGTGGTGTTGCGCAGCGTGAGCTGGGCGCGGTACTGGTCGTCCTCGCGCACCAGGGGCGGCAGGCCGCTGATGATCTGCAGGTCTTGCGTGGCGCGGATGCTGGTACTGCCGGTGCCGAACAAGCCGGTGGAGGCATCGGCTACGGCGACGATCTTGAAGGTGGTGAGTGCATCGTTCAACGGCACCGTCACCTGCGCCTGGCCGTTGGCGTCGAGCTTGAGCGCGGGCTGCCACAGCAGCAGGGTGTCCAGCAACTCGCGCGCGCCGCTCTTGCCACCGCCGCCACCGGCGGGCACGGCCTTGCGCCCGTAGTGGCGCCGGCCGATGATCTCCATCTGCGCGGTCGACGTTTCCACCCCCCAGCTGCGCCGCTGCAGCATGGCGTCGAGCAGGTTCCAGCTGGCATTGGGCATCAGCTCCAGCAGGGCCTGGTCCACAGCGGCCAGGGCCACCTCGGCATGGGCTGCCGGAGCGCCGTTGGGCAGCTTCACCTGCACCGTGACCTTCGCATGGCTGCGCACTGCGTAGCTGTCCTTGTCGGCCTTCACGCTCACGGCCAGCTGGTGGGCCTGGGTACCGACGCGGATTTCGGCCGCACCGAGGCGGAAGGCCGGCTTGCTCAGGTCCACCAGCGCGGTGGGGGCCACGTACTCGCGCCCTTCGTACCAGAAGCTCTGCCACCACTCGCGCGGGGCCTTGTAGCCCCAGGTGAAGAAGCTGTACCACGGCACTTCGCGCAGCCGCCCGCGCAGGGCCAGCACGCTCACATACACATTGGGGCCCCAACCATCTTTGATCTTCACCTGCACCGTGGGGTCCTGCCCATTGAGCTGCACCACCTCGGTTTCCAGGATGCCTTCGCGCTCCACCGCCACCAGGGCAGTGGCAAAGCGAAACGGCATGCGCACCTGAAAGCGCGCGGTCTCACCGGGGTTGTAGCTTTTCTTCTCGGGCAGCAGGTCGATGCGGTCGTGGTTCTCGCCACCGAACCACAGCTCGCCCTGCTTGGTCACGTACACGCTGCTGGCGGCCTGGGCCTTGTTGCCGGCGCTGTCCTTGGCGCTCACCACCAGCTCCACCTCACCGGCTTCGTTCACGCTGGTGTCGCACAGCAGCAGGCCGCGTGCGTCGCTCTTGCCGCTGCACACTTCGCCGAGGTCCTTGGTGCTGGTCTGGTTGTCGTAGGTGTAGAAGCCGCCCACCATGCGCTTGCGCGTGGTGGTGACGATGCGGGCCACGGCACGCACTTCCAGCGGCACGCCTTCCTGCGGCTTGCCTGCCAGGTCCAGCGCCAGGGCGGTAAAGCGCATCTTCTGGCGGCTGGACACCCAGCCTTCGGTCTTGATGCCGGCCACCACCGCGGCAGGCCACAGCGTGTGGGTGCTGCGCAGGGTCTGTACCTCGCCATTGGGGTCGGCGTAGGTGGCTTCCAGCACCAGGTCCTGCGGCTGGCTGGCCTTGGGCACCTGCTCCAGCTTGAGCTTGCCGGCGCCGTTCTTGTCCAGCGTGAGGGGCTGCTTGTCGGCAATCACGCGCGCATCTATCACGGCCTCCTGGGTTTCCTCCCCATTGCCGGTGTCGGTGGCAGCACCGCGCGGGGCGGAGAAGCTGTAGTCGGCGTAGTCCGCGAAGCTGAGGTACTTGCCACGCACCAGGGCCGACACCCGCACCGGCAGGTTGGCCGCACCGCCGCCGGACACGTAGTTCACCTGCACGTCCACCGGCACGGCTGGCGTGTTCACCAGCGCTTTCTTGTCGGCTGGCGCCACGCGCCCTTCGAGCACCGGCAGGCGGAACTCCTCCACGCGGAACTGCCCCGTATAGAAAGTGCCGCGGTAGGCATCGGCACCGCGCAGCTGCACCTCGTACACCCCCAGCTTGGCCGCGGGCGGAATGGCAAAACTGCTCTCGGCCGACAGGCCGCCGGTAGCCGTCTTGCGCCAGGCCAGCGGCTGGGTGAACTGCTGGCCGCTGCCCACGTGGGTGACGACCAGCGTGCCCGGCGTGGTCTGGGGCAGGCCAAAACCGGACGAGGTTTCGCTGCGCAGGATGTGCTTCATGGACACTGTTTCCCCCGTGCGCAGCAGGGTGCGGTCAAACACGGTGTGGGCGCGCTCGTCGGGGCGCGCCGAGGTGCTGGTGGGCAGGTTGAAGCGCCAGGCCTCGATGCCGCGATTCCAGTCGCTCCAGGTGAAGGCGATGTCCTGCACCGTGCCCTTGCCGTCCGCCGTGGGCTGGGTGGCGCGGGCGCTGACGAAGTAGGCCCGGGTGTATACGCCGTCGTTGCAGGCCGGGGCCTCGGGCGACAAGCCGCTAAGCCGGGCCACGCCGGTGGCGTCGGTCACGCCCGTGGCCAATTCCTTGCCGCGGCAGTCCGACACGCGCACCTGCGCACCGGCCACCGGCGTGCCCTTGTCCAGCGTGGTCACCCAAGCCAGGGCGTTCTCGCGGCCCAGCTTGAAATGCACACCCAGGTTGGTCACCAGCGCAGCGGTGCGCACATACATCGTGCGCCGGTCGCCGTGGCGTTCGTCGATGAGGCTCTTGCCCAGCGCCTGGGACGCGATTTCGACCACATGGAAGCCCGCCCCCAGCGGGATGCCCACCACCTCAAACGGGCGCGGGTCGCCACTGGCGGGCTTGGGCAGGTCCAGCGCTCGCACGCCACCCTGGCCCTGCAGCAGCGAGACCAGGCGGCTCTGCACCGAGCCGCGCGCGAATTCCTCGATGTCCTTGGGCAAGGGCGTTTTCGAGTTCCGCGCCGCCTCACCGCGCGACACCCAGAACTGGTCGAAGTGCTGCACCTTGCGGTACCAGGCAATGATCTCGGCGTCGGTACCCGGCTGCACCGTGCTGACCTTGCCAGCGGGTGGGGCGCCGCCTGGGCTCAGGCCTTGCACGCGCAGGGCAGGCTCCACGTTGCGCAGCGTCACCGGCAGCAGGGCTACGCCGTCGGGCTCGGCCAGCCGCTCCACCACGCCGAAGGGCGCGGCGGCAAACTTGGCCAGCGGCGGCATGGCGGCTGTGGCCACCTTGAGCGGAAAGCTGTCGGCATTGCGCAGGCTGCGCCCCGACGCGTCCTTGAAGCCCTTGGGCAGCTCCAACGTGAACTGGGTCTGCTCAGGAAAGATGCCCTCGAATCGCACGCTGTTCACCGACTGCTCGCCGTCCAGCTCCTCGCCTTGTTCGTTGGACACGGGCTTGAAGCTGTCTTTCGCGCCCTTGAGGCGAATCTCGCCCAGCAGCTTGGCGGGCACTGGCGCATTGAAATGCAGCCGCATGGGGCGGATAGGCAGGCAGGCGCTCTGGGCGTTTTCGCGCTCGCAGCTGAAGGTGGCGGTAAAGGGCTCGCGCACCCGGTAGTCGAAGCGGCGCTCCACCGTGTTGGGCAGGCCCTGGGCCTGGCCTGGCTTGGCCGGTGTGCTGACACCCTTGCCCCACACCAGCTGCACCTTGGCCGAGGCGCTGAGTGTGCGGTTGCAGGCCAGCGTCACATAGCGCAGCGGCTGCTTGGTGGCGGCCGCCTCCAGCCCCTGGGCCTTGAGCAGTGCCTGGCGGTCGGCGCCGGCGATCAGGCGCACGGGCACGCGCTCACCCAGGCCGTCCACCGCGCACCACACGTTGGCCTGCACGCTGGCCAGGCTGGCGTCGCCGTTGAGCTGCAAGGTGAAGAACTGTTCCTCGTCGATGCGCGAGCCGCTGTAGGGCCGCGCGCTCTGCACGAACGGGCCACCGGTGTTGAATTTGAATGGGCCACCGCTCAGCTCGGCGCCCTTGGGCGACTGGAAGCCACTGCGCACCTGCAGGGTGCAGGCCACGCCCGGTGGCAGGTCGTCGGCAAAGTCGAACACCCAGGTGCGGTCATTGACCCAGCGCCCGGTGCCCTGGGTGACCTGGGCGTCGCTGCAGCTCAGGCTCAGCGGTGCGGCAGCCTTGGGGTCGCCGAAGTTGACGGCGCTGTCGTCGAACTTGGCCACCACCTGGCGCACCTGGGCCACTTCGCCCTGGGGCGACACGCCCACCAGCGAAAACGCCATGGCAGGTGCCGCCACTGCGGACACGACCATCGACCAAAGGATTGGAACTCCACGCTGCACGGCCACCTCCCGATGAAGGTGGCAAGCATAGAGCAGGCACGGCCGCTGCGGGGCAGCCCTTGCAACTTTTGGCATCTGCAACAGCGCAAGGCTGATGCTCAGGCGCGAACCTACCTTCCCACACACACCACCAAGCCAGCCGTGCCCACCGTGCGGCGGGTGAATGCCCCTATTCCCAAGCGTGTTTAGTCGCTGCGTGACGACAGAAATTCTTGAATTTTCAGAAAATTCTGAAAATTCAGAAAGATCCATGCGATGAACTTACCTCCCCTGACACAACGATTTGTCATGCACTTCGGTGAAATGGGCAGTCGTTGGGGCATCAACCGCACGGTGGGCCAGATCTATGCGCTGCTGTATGTGTCGGCTCGGCCCCTGAATGCCGACGAAATCAGCGAAGCACTCGCGTTTTCCCGCTCCAACGTGAGCATGGGGCTCAAGGAACTCCAGTCCTGGAACCTGGTGCGGCTGATCCACCAACCCAACGACCGGCGCGAGTACTTCCAGGCACCGGAAGACGTGTGGGTCATCTTCCGCACGCTGGCCAACGAGCGGCGCAAACGCGAGGTCGACCCCACGCTGAGCATGTTGCGCGACGCCCTGATGGAGCAACCGGCAGTGCCGGAAGACATCCACGCCCAGGAACGCATGCGCCAGATGCACAGCTTCATCGAGCTGATGACCGACTGGCTGGACGACGTCCAGAAGATGGATTCGGCCACCCTGGCCAGCCTGATGCAGATGGGCGGAAAAGTGCAGCGCTTTCTGGAAATGACCGAGCGCGTAAAGCAGGTATTCACCGGCAAACCCGAGCCAGATGCCGGCCCGGTTGGCCTGTCCGCAGCCAACCGGGACACCTCCCCCCTACCAGGAGCAGACCATGGACAGCCTTGACCCGCTGGTGCTGGCGCGGATCCAGTTCGCCGCCAACATCACCTTCCACATCCTGTTCCCCTCGATCAGCATCGCGCTGGGTTGGGTATTGCTGTTCTTCAAGATGCGCTTCCTGCGCACGGGCCACAGCCACTGGATGCAGGCCTACCAATTCTGGGTGAAAGTGTTCGCGTTGACCTTTGCGCTCGGCGTGGTCAGCGGCATCACCATGAGCTTCCAGTTCGGCACCAACTGGCCCGGCTTCATGAACACCGTGGGCAACGTCGCCGGGCCCTTGCTGGCCTATGAAGTGCTGACGGCGTTTTTCTTGGAGGCCACCATGTTGGGCATCATGCTGTTCGGACGCGACAAGGTCAGCGAACGGGTGCACACGCTGGCCACCTTCCTGGTCGCCGCCGGCACCACCGCCTCCGCCTTCTGGATCCTGGCGCTGAACTCGTGGATGCACACTCCGGCAGGCTTCGAGATCATCGATGGCAAGGCGCACGTCACCAGCTGGAAGGAAGTGATCTTCAATCCGTCCTTCCCGTATCGCCTGACCCACATGCTGCTGGCGTCGGGGCTGACCGTGGCATTTCTGCTCGCTGGCTTGAGCGCCTACCGCTGGCTGCGCGGCGACCGCGCACAGGAAGTCCGCGCCACCCTGCGCACCGGCTTCACGCTGGCCGCCTTGCTGATTCCGCTGCAGATCGTGGTCGGCGACCTGCACGGCCTCAACACCCTGGAGCACCAGCCCGCCAAGATTGCGGCCATGGAAGGCATCTGGGAAACCCAGGCAGGCGCACCGGCCGTACTGTTCGCCATTCCGGACGCCAGCTCGCAGAGCAACCGCTGGGAAATCGCCATCCCGAAACTGGCATCGCTGTACCTGACCCACGACTGGAACGGCGAGGTACAGGGCATCCAGGCCTTTGGCGGCCAGCACCCGCCGGTAGCGCCGGTGTTCTGGGCCTTTCGCGTCATGGTGGGCGTGGGTCTCCTCATGGCGGCCGTGAGCTGGCTGGCCGCCTGGCAGTCCTACCGCGCCCGCCGTGTGCCACACGGTGACGGTGTGCCTGCCACCTGGCTGCTGCGCGTGCTGGTGGCCATGAGCTTTGCCGGCTGGGTTGCGCTGGTGGCAGGCTGGTACGTGACCGAGATCGGCCGCCAACCCTGGCTGGTGCAGGGCGTACTCACCACCGCACAGGCCGCCTCCACCGTGCCTGCGAGCAACATTGCACTGACGCTGGGCATGTACCTCACCCTGTACGCGCTGCTGCTGGTGGCCTATGTGCGGGTGGTGTTCTACCTGGCCTACAAGGCCACCCTCTCCGCCCCCGAGGCCCACGCCGCAGCGAATCCGCCCGCCGCCACCTGCCGTGGCCCCCACCCTGCCTGACCGATCGATGACCATGATCTACCCTGACTTGACCCAACCCGCGGGATGGTTGCCGCTGGCCTTCGCCCTGGTGATGGCACTGGCCATGCTGGCCTACGTGATCCTGGACGGCTATGACCTGGGCGTCGGCATCCTGCTGCGACGCGCCGACGACGCGCAGAAGGACACCATGATCGCCAGCATCGGGCCGTTCTGGGACGCCAACGAAACCTGGCTGGTGCTGGGCGTGGGGGTGTTGCTGGTGGCCTTTCCGCTCGCCCATGGAGAGATCCTGGGCGCGCTGTACCTGCCCGTCGCGCTGATGCTGCTGGCCCTGACCTTGCGCGGCGTGGCGTTCGACTTCCGCGTCAAGGCGCGGGCCGAATACAAGCCTTTGTGGGACCGTGCATTCTTTGCCGGCTCGCTGCTCGCCGCCTGGTCGCAGGGCTTCATGCTCGGCAGCCTGGTGACCGGCTTTCGTGCCGATGGCGGTAGCCAGCTGTTCAGTGCCCTGGTCGGCCTCTGTCTGGTCGCAGCCTATGCGCTGCTGGGCGCGGGCTGGCTGATCATGAAAACCGAAGGCGCACTGCAACTGCAGGCCGTGCGCTGGGCACGGGGCAGCCTGTGGCTGACGGCCGTGGGGGTCGCGGCCATCTCGGTGGCCACGCCATGGGTGAGCGAACGCATCTTCGACAAATGGTTCAGCTTTCCGAACGTGATGCTGCTGCTGCCGATTCCCGCCATGACGGTGGCCCTGTTTGTCATCATCGCGCGCAGCCTGCGCCGACTGCCCACCCGCTTCGCGCAAGGCAACCAGTACGGTGCCGCCGTGCCGTTTGCCGGCACGGTGGGTGTGTTTCTGCTGGCTTTCTATGGGCTGGCCTACAGCCTGTTCCCGTGGTTGGTCGTCGACCGCCTGTCGATTTGGCAAGCCGCCAGCGCTCCGGAAGCGCTGCGCGTCATCTTCTACGGTGTGGTGGTCGTGCTGCCGGTCATCATCGGCTACACGGTGTTTGCGTACCGCGTGTTCTGGGGGAAGACCACCGCACTGCGGTATTGATGCGGGGGCCTAACGGCCCCACTCACCGCGCCCCCAGCGCCTACTGCATCTGGGCCAGACCGGCCACGGCCAGGGCGTAGCCGTTGACCCCAAAGCCCACCATGACGGCCTTGGCCACAGGCGAGATGCAGGAGTGGTGGCGGAAGGCCTCGCGCGCGTGCACGTTGCTGATGTGCACCTCGATGAGGGTGATGCCCGTGCCCTTGATGGCATCGTGCAAGGCGATGCTGGTGTGGGTGTAGGCACCGGCGTTGAGGATGACCCCGGCGAGCTGGCCCTTGGCCTGCAGTTGCCCGGCCTCGTGGATCCAGTCCACCAGCGCGCCCTCGTGGTTGCTCTGGCGGAACTCCAGCGCAAAACCGTTGGCGGCGCAGGCACGCTCGCACAAGGACTGCACGTCGGCCAGGGTCTGGGCACCGTAGACCTGCGGCTCGCGCGTGCCCAGCAGGTTGAGGTTGGGGCCGTTCAGGACGAATACGGTTTTCATGCAAAGCCTCTCGAAGTGGTGCTGCAGTCGCTATGGTTTCGGTAGCTGCCTACGCAATGTCTACGCGGGCCAGGCCCATTTTTTCACAGATTTCCGGCAATGGGTGCCAGGCTGGTGCGTACGTCGGCGTTCTGGGCCCGGTGGCGCAGCGCATGGTCCATCACCACCAGGGCCAGCATGGCCTCGGCAATCGGCGTGGCGCGTATGCCCACACAGGGGTCGTGGCGGCCCTTGGTCACCACCTGCGTCGGGTTGCCTTCGATGTCGATCGAGTCGCGCGGCGTCAGGATGGAGCTGGTGGGCTTGATGGCGATGCTCACTTCCAGGTCCTGCCCGGTGGTGATGCCACCGAGCACGCCACCGGCGTTGTTGCTGGCAAAACCGTTGGGCGTGAGGCTGTCGCCATGCACGCTGCCGCGTTGGGCCACGCTGGCAAAACCGGCCCCGATTTCCACGCCCTTGACGGCGTTGATGCCCATCATGGCGTAGGCAATGTCGGCATCCATCTTGTCGAACAGCGGCTCACCCAGGCCCACGGGCACCTTGGTGGCGCAGACGCGAATCTTGGCGCCGCAGGAGTCGTGCCCCTTGCGCAGGGCTTCCATGTAGTCTTCCAGCGCCGACACATCGGCCACGGGGGCAAAGAACGGGTTGTTGGGCACATGCTCCCAGCCCTCGAAGGCAATGGGCAGTTCACCGATCTGCGTCATGCAGCCGCGGAATTCGGTGCCGTACTTTTCCTTCAACCACTTCTTGGCCACGGCACCGGCCGCCACCATGGGCGCCGTCAGGCGCGCGCTGGAGCGGCCACCGCCGCGCGGGTCGCGCAGGCCGTACTTCTGGTAGTAGGCGTAGTCGGCGTGGCCGGGGCGGAAGGTCTCCAGGATGTTGCCGTAGTCCTTGGAGCGCTGGTCGGTGTTCTCGATCAGCAGCGCAATCGGGGTACCGGTCGTCTTGCCTTCATACACGCCGCTGAGGATCTTCACCTGATCGGGCTCGTTGCGCTGGGTGACGAACTTGGAGGTGCCGGGGCGGCGGCGGTCCAGGTCGTGCTGGATGTCGGCCTCGCTCAGGGCCATGCCCGGTGGGCAGCCGTCGATGATGCAGCCGATGGCCGGGCCGTGGGATTCACCGAAGTTGGTGACGGTAAAGGTGTGTCCGAAGGTATTGCCGCTCATAGGGGGATTATCCCCGACGGCGAGCCCCCGACTCAGTGACGAAGCCAGCCGCGCACGCGCTGGCGCAGGGCCTGGGCCCAAGCCCGTACCTGCCGGACCACGGGGCGCGACTCCAGCCACGCATGGGCACGCTGCAGCAGCCGCTCGATCCAGACATAGACCCGGTCGAACCAGGGCATGCGCCGGGCGCTGTCGCGCACCAGGTCAAACAGGTAGGCCGCGACGGCCGTGCCGGCCAGCTTGGCCAGCACAAAGATCACCACCCCCAGAAGCGCGTGCCCCTGGGCCAGGGCCCACAAGCCCGCCACCTTGAAGGGAATGATGACGACACCGGGCGCCACCAGCACCAAGAGGCTGGCCCAGGGCGGCAACGCACGCAGGTAGGCTTCCAGCCGGTGCACCCACGGTTGGTCCACCAGGCGCTGCACCGCGGCCTTGAGGTGGTCCCACAGCCACTCCTCCAGCAGCAGCACGATGACGGCGATGGAAATGAGCGGGCGCAGCAGCGCGTGAAGCAGGCGGGACATGTCGGGTTGCACATGCGGCCAGAAGCGGATGGATGCTCACTCCACCAAGGCCAGCCGATTCTGCAGTCGCGCAGAGGCGACCAGCGCTGCTTCGAAATCCAGCCGCTGCATGGCATCGCTGAGCTCCGCTGCTTCGGCGCCCAAGGCCGCACCCGGCCCCTGCTGGAAGGCCCGAAACACCTCCAGCGACTCCATGTTCGAGTGGAGCAGCAATTCGGACAAGCGCTCGAGTTGGGCAGCAGCCAGTCGCCGCCCCGCAAGGTCCAGCCCCGCCGTGGCCCGCACCGGCGACGTATGCCTGTCCAGCGAGCTGCTCGCTGCCGTCAGGGCGGCCAGCCCCGCATCCAAGGTGGACTGCATCTCCTGCAACCAGGCTTGCGTGCCGGTTTCGGGCAAGCCGGCCTTGACCTGCTGCTCCCAGCGCGCGATTGCCGACGATAGCCCCGTGGCGCCAATGGTTCCAGACAAGCCCTTGAGCGTGTGCAGTTCGCGCCCGATCGCGGCCGCATCGCCCGCAGACCACAGCACCCGCAGACGGTGCGCCAGCCCCCGGGCGCTCTCGATGAAGCTGTGCTGCGCACTGCGCAGCAACGCGGCATCGCCACCCATGCGCTGCAATGCACTCTCCATGTCAATCTGATCCGGCGAAGACGAGGTGGTCACTGACACAGTGGCTTCGCCCCCCTGCGATCCGCGTGCCACCCCTTCCCCATTCAGGCCCGGTACGGCCACCGGCGCGCTGGCATGGTCCGCGGGGTCGGAATGGGCCACCAGGGACGGTTGCGGCTCGCCGGTGAGCTGCAACAGCAGGGCCACCAGCCGGTCCAGCTCGAAGGGCTTGCCCACATGCTCGTTCATGCCCGCGCGCAGGCAGGCTTCCCGGTCCGACGCCATGGCGTTGGCGGTCATGGCGATGATCGGCAGCCGGGCCCATGCGGCGTGCTGGCGAATCGCCTGCGTGGCCTCGAAGCCGTCCATGACCGGCATCTGCAAATCCATCAACACGGCATCGAACCCTTCCGGATTCGACAGCAGCTGGTTCAGCGCGACCTGACCATTCTCCGCCGCAGTCACGAGCGCGCCTTCGCGGCGCAGCAGGTTTTCCGCCACCATCTGGTTGATCTTGTTGTCTTCCACGAGCAGGATGCGCATGCCGCGCAGGCGGTTCTGCCCCACGGCCTTGCCCACCGCGCCAGGATCCGGCTCGGTTGGCTTGACCTCCGCGTCTGAGACCAGGGGCAATTCCAGCGCAAAGTAGAAGCGGCTGCCCTTGCCCAGGGCACTCTTCACATGCAGCCTGCCCCCCATCAGCTCGACCAGGCGGCGTGCGATGCTCAGCCCCAGGCCCGAGCCACCGAAGCGGCGCGTGGTGCTCGACTCGGCCTGGGAAAAGCTGTCGAAGATGCGCACCTGCTGTTCCGGCGAAATCCCGATGCCGGTATCGCTGACCGAAAACTCCAGCGTGGCCCGGTCAGCCCGGCTCTGCAATGCAAGCACCCGCACCACCACCTCACCCTCATGGGTGAACTTGACCGCGTTGCTGCCGAGGTTGACCAGGATCTGCATGAGCCGCAGGTCATCACCGCACACGTGGCTCGGCACCGCCGGGTCCAGGTCGAAGCGGACTTCGATGTCCCGCCCAAGCTTGCTGGCCGACAGCACCACGGACAGGTCATCGAGCAGTTTGCGCACGGAGAAGGTGCGCACATCCAGCGCCATCTTGCCAGCCTCGATGCGGGAGTAGTCGAGTATGTCGTTGAGCAGGCCCAACAGGAACCTGGCCGCCCCTTCAAGCTTGGTCACATAGTCATCCTGGCTGCTGTCCAGCGGCGTGACGCGCAACAATTGCAGCAGCCCCAGGATGGCGTTCATCGGGGTGCGTATCTCGTGGCTCATGTTCGCCAGGAACTCGCTCTTTGCCACGCTGGCCGACTCGGCCAGCTCCTTCGCCGCTCTGAGTTCGTTGCTGCGCTGGGCCAGCTCTTCGGTACGTTCCGCCACCAGAGCGTCCAGGTGGGTCATGTGCCGGTCCAGGGCAGCCTGCAGCTTGGCAAAGCCCTCGACCACCAGATCGATCTCGTCACGCACGTGGTCCGGCTCCCGCGCCAGCTGCAGCGACTCGGACAACCGGCTGGGCTCCAGTGTGTTGGCGTAATCGGCCACGGTGCGCAGCGGCAGCTCCAGCTGGCGCCGCAGCACGACGCGCACCAGGGCACAAATCACGAGGGTCAGAACGGCATACCCGGCAATCGAGGTGCCCACCGCGTAAGCCAACGCACGGTACAGCGCCTGGGTGTCTGCCGCCACATCGAGCTGCCCGATCACCATGGTCCCGCTGGGGTCCTTCAGCTCAAATCCGAAAGTGTTGCCAGCTTGCACCATGCTGGCCGTGCCCAGCTCGAATACCTGGCCGGTCTTGACGGAAAGACGCACGGCTCCGATTTCCGGCAGTTCCACCAGCGCCTGCAGCTGCTGTCGCACCGCTTCCGGCTCGATATCCCAGACCACTGCAGCGATCAGGGGAACGCGTGTCCGCCCGATCTCGGCAATCGTCCGCCCATAGTCCTCGCGCGTGTGCTGCCAGATCAGCACTCCCTGCACCAGACAGATCAGCAGCGCACAGGCGCTGGCGGCCTTGACGATGGCCACCATCAGCTTGCGCGCTACCGGGGTGATTCTCTGCATGGCGTGCTGGTGGAGTGGCTCAGCGTATCAGCTGTTCGAAGCTGAAGTTGTAGCGCTTCAAGGCGGGGTTGACCACCTTGCTGAATTTGCGGAAGTCGACACTGTCGAAGCGCCCCTCCCCGTAGCGGTCGAGGAAGAGCCTGGCCTTGTCCGGACTGAACAGCGCAAACATGGGCTGGCTCATCTCCAGGCCCTCACCGGCAAAGTCGCGGCCGTTGTGGAAGTCATACAGCATCACCAGCGCCCAGGCGCCCAGGATGAAATGGCCCCCAGCCAGTGCGTCCATCCGCCCGGAGCGAATCGCTTCCATGGCTTCGCGCGAGGTATTGATGCCGCTGAAGATCGCGTCCTTGCCCGGAACACCACCGGACGCTTCCAGCGACTGCATGGCGCCAAAGGCCATCAGGTCGTTGGCTGCCCAGACCAGTTTCGCATTGGGAAAGCGCTTGAACAGCCATTCCGACTGCTCTGCGGCCTTGTCGCGGCGGAACTCGCCGAACACTTCCTGGTCGATGACGGCATCGGGTGCCGCTGCCACCACCTTGCGCATGGCTTCGCTGCGCTTGACCGAAGTGGTCGTGGCGCGGTCGCCACTGATGGCCAGCACGTGCAGCTTGCCATCCGGCGCCTGGAGCTTGCGCGCGCGGCCGATGCGCAGCAGTTCCTGCATGGTCAGCTGGCCCGCTTCCTCGGCTTGGGGCTCCAGGCTACCGAGCCAGTTCTTGTACTTTTCCCGCGGCGCTCCGGTCACCGCACGCTCGGCCGGCTGAATGATGCCGCTGAAGGCCATGAAGGTCTTGATGCCGGCACCGTCCAGAATGCGCAGCATCTCCGGCCCGGTACCGCCTTCGTTGGCAATGATCACGTAATCCGGCCGCGCTGCCGCGGGACGCGCGGCGATCTGGGTGGCTTGGTCAATGGCCCGCAGGGTCTGGCGCTCGACGTAGATGACGTCGAGCTTGATGCCCAGCCCCTTGGCAGCCGCCTCCATGGCGCGGGTTACGGTGAGCCAGTAGACCTCGTCACTCTTGCCCGGGTTGATGAAGGTGACCGAAAACGACCAGGCTGCCGAGGCCTGCACGCAGGCAAGGATCAGCACCAGCATCGGGCGGAAAAACTTCATGGTGCGCATGGTCTCGTACTCCTCTCAGGGGGTTTGTGCGCCATGCTAGCGCGATTTGCCGTCGCTGGGGCAGCGCATCACCATGCAACTGAGCCGCCTTGGCCCCACCGACGCACGCCCTGGCGCTGCAAGCGAGCGCTCAAGGCGCTGTACGGCCTACCGAGCGTGAACGGTGCCCAGTGCGCATCAAGGCGTCGTGGGACTGCGCTTGTCGCCCTCTTCGGCCGGCCAGTCGCGGATGTAGGCCTTGAGCATCTGGTTCTCGAAGTTCTGGCTTTCCACCACGGTCTTGGCCACGTCGTAGAAGCTGATGACGCCCATGAGCATGCGGTTGTTGATGACGGGCATGTAGCGGGCGTGGCGCGCCAGCATCATGCGCCGCACCTCGTCGATGTCGGTTTCGGTGGTGCAGATCAGCGGGCCGTCGTCCATGGCGCGGTAGACCGTGGTGGTACCGAAGGCCCCGCCATTCTTCACCACCGCCTTGATGACTTCGCGGAAGGTCAGCATGCCCACCACGAGGCCGTGCGACATGACCACCAGCGAGCCCAGGTCGTGCTCGGCCATCAGTTGGGCGGCTTCGGCCAGGCTGTGTTCGGGGGTGATGGTGTAGAGCGTGCTGCCCTTGACGCGCAGGATGTCGCTGACTTTCATGGTGATTCCTCGATCAGGCGGCGGGCCGTGCTGCCTGCCGTTCAGTCGCAAAATATAGCCCACAATTGCTCACCCAAGCTGACAGCCCTGTCTCTAGAGAGATGCCCCGGTTTTCAGCCGTCTGAAATCATCCACCGACAAAGGTTCCCATGCCCGGATACGCAGACCCCAATTTCGACACCCTGGCCCTGCATGCCGGGGCCACGATTGACGCCACCGGCGCCCGCGCCGTGCCCATCCACCTCACCACCTCGTTCGTGTTCGAGTCCAGCGACCACGCAGCCTCGCTCTTCAACCTGGAACGCGCCGGCCACGTCTACAGCCGCATCAGCAACCCCACCAATGCCGTATTCGAGCAGCGCATGGCGGCGCTGGAAGGCGGCATCGGGGCCATCAGCACTGCCAGCGGGCAGGCAGCGCTGCACCTGAGCATCGCCACGCTCATGGGTGCCGGCGGCCACATCGTGGCCAGCACGGCGCTGTACGGCGGCTCGCACAACCTGCTGCACTACACCCTAAAGCGCTTTGGCATCGACACCACCTTCGTCCCCCCCGGCGACCTCAATGCCTGGCGCGCCGCCGTGCGCCCGAACACCCGCCTGTTCTTTGGCGAGACCGTGGGCAACCCAGGCCTGGATGTGCTCGACATTGCGGCCGTGAGCGATATCGCCCACGCCGCCGGTGTTCCGTTGCTGGTCGATTCGACCCTGACCTCGCCCTGGCTGATCAAGCCCTTCGAGCATGGCGCCGACCTGGTCTACCACTCGGCCACCAAGTTCCTCAGCGGCCACGGCACCGTGATCGGCGGGGTGGTGGTGGACAGCGGCAACTTCGACTGGGAAGCCAGCGGCCGCTTCCCCGAGCTGACGCAGCCCTATGCGGGCTTCCACAACATGGTGTTCTCGGAAGAGTCCACGGTAGGTGCCTTCCTGCTGCGGGCACGGCGTGAAGGCCTGCGCGACTTCGGCGCCTGCATGAGCCCGCATTCGGCCTGGCTGATCCTGCAGGGCATCGAGACTCTGGGCCTGCGCATGGAGCGCCACATGGCCAACACGGCCAAGGTGGTGGAGTTCCTGGCCAGCCACCCCCTGGTGAGCCGCGTGGGCCACCCGCTGCTGGAAAGCCACCCCAGCCATGCGCTGGCGCAAAAGCTGCTGCCGCGCGGTGCCGGCTCGGTGTTCAGCTTTGACCTGAAAGGAAGCCGCGCCCAGGGCCAGAAGTTTGTCGAAACGCTCAAGATCTTCAGCCACCTGGCCAACGTGGGCGACTGCCGCAGCCTGGTGATCCACCCCGCCAGCACCACCCACTTCCGCATGGACGACGCGGCATTGGCCAGCGCCGGCATCGGGCAGGGAACGATTCGCCTGTCGATCGGCCTGGAAGACAGCGCCGACCTGATCGACGACCTCAAGCGTGCGCTCAAGGCCGCGGAAAGAGCATGAAGGCCGCGACCGTCGCCATCAGCAGTCGCTATGCAATGAATAGCTGGCTACGCATATTCCACGCGGGCTACAGCCCGATTTGAACCCCGAATTCGTCTGGACACTGCCATGTACCTTACCGTCAACAACGCTGCCACCTACTGCTACACCGGCGGCAAGACTTTCGATGCGGCCAAGCCCACACTGATCTTCCTGCACGGTGTGCTCAACGACCACAGCGTCTGGATCCTGCAGACCCGCTACCTGGCCCACCACGGCTACAACGTGCTGGCGCTGGACCTGCCCGGGCACTGCAAGAGCGCGGGCACGCCGCCCGCCACCATCGAGGACGCGGCCGACTTCGTGCTGGCGCTCATGGACGCGGCCGGCCTGCAGCAGGCCACGCTCATCGGCCACAGCATGGGCTCGCTCATTGCCCTTGAAGCGGCGGGGCGGGCCCCCGACCGCATGAAGCAGCTGGTGCTGGTGGGTACCGCGTTTCCCATGAAGGTGTCCCCTGCCCTGCTCGACGCCTCGCTGAACACACCCATGAAGGCGCTGGAGATGGTCAACGTCTTTTCCCGCTCCACGCTGGCGGCACCGCCCTCGGCCCTGGGCCCGGGCACCTGGGTGTTTGGCGCCGGCATGGCGCTGGGCAAGCGCGTGCTGGCCAGCAACCGGGACGTCAACCTGTTCCACACCGGCTTCAAGGCTTGCGACGCCTATGCGGGTGGCGAGGCAGCGATGGAACGCGTGACCTGCCCGGTGCTGTTTGCCTTGGGCGCGGTGGACCAGATGACCACCCCGAAAGCAGCACAGGGCCTCATCGCGAAATGCGCCCACCCGACCGTGGTGCAGCTGCCCGGCGGCCACCACCAGATGACCGAAACCGCCGAAGAGTTGCTGGCGGCGCTCAAGGGTTTTCTGCGGCCCTAGGGGCGCTGCCCACCCTGCTCAGGCCGCGGCAGTATCTGCGGCAAATTCGTTCTGGAAGCGTTCCAGGCTGTGGGCCGAACCACAGACAAACAGCACATCGTCGCCATGCACGGTGAACTCCGGCCCGAACTCCACCTGCACCACGCCGGCGCGCTCCACCGCCACCACCTTGGCCCCGGTGCGCTCCAGGGCTTCGCTGTGCCAGGGGTGGTGTCCCACCAGTGCATTGCCCTTGAGGCGCTGGATCTTGACGTGGTTTTCCATCAGCGCGCCTTGTTCGTCGAGCAGGTGGAACGCCAGAATCTGGCCCGTGACCTGGCCCACCGAAATCGCGAAGTCCGCTCCCGAGCGGTAGAGCCGGGCAATGTTGGGGGTGCGCAGCACACGCACGATCAGCGGCACTTCGGGGGCGTAGTCGCGCACCACGGCGGTAGCAAACACCGACTCGCCGTCATCGCTCAAGGCCAGCACCACGGCACTGGCTTCGCGCACGCGGGCCTGGTCCAGACAGATGCGATCCAGCACCGTGCCTACCACGTCAACGCCAGGGCCGGCCATGCGGTCAATGACAATGCAGCGCTCTCCCGCATCACGCAGCATTTCGGCCACCTTCTGCCCGACGGCGCCGAAGCCGGCCACCACGATGGGGCCCTGGCGGCGGATGGGCAAGGCCATGCGCTCCACCACATCGAGGTTGGCCTGCACTCCCACCACCACCAGGATGGCCCCGGCCTCGATGCGCGTGTCGGGCCCCTTGGCGGTGGTGAACACGCCACCGAGCCACTGCCCGATCACCGACACCCCGTGAAGCTCACGCAGACGCAAGTCCCCCAGGCGCTTGCCGGCCAGCGAGCTGTCGGCGCGCACCCGGAACTCGGCCAGCGCCAGCTGGGCACCCAGCAGGTGCAGCCCTTCGGCCTGCGGGCTCATCTGCGTGCTGGCGCGCGAGGCCAGCGCAGCACCCAGCACGTGCGCCGGCGTGAACACTTCGGTGGCGCCGATCTGCAGCATGGGAGCGCGGTACAGCGGGTCATCCGCCAGCGCGAACAAGGGGCCGGTAAAGCCGTGCTCACGTGCCAGCATGGCGCAGGCCGCGTTGGCGTGGTCGTCGGCATTGCACACCACGGCCCGCGCCTGGGCCACGCGCTGCAGCGCCTGCGGGTCGTCGGCCAGGTTGCCCAGCACCACCTCGTAGCCGCGGTCGCGCAGGCTGCGCGCCAGCTGCGGGTCTTCCTCGAAGATGACGAAGGGGCTGTTGGCGGCATTGAAGTCCACCAGCAGCGACTCCAGCGTGGGCCCGTAGCGGTAGAACAGCACCTTGCCCGCTATGGGGGGCAGCTCGTGCTGCAGCCGCACCTCGAACTTCTCTTCAAAGTAGGGCAGCACCAGCACCGGAAAGATCAGGAAGATGAGCATCTGCCCGATGAAGGGCGTGATGATCACGAACAGCGCCATGGCCGGGTGCGCCCAGTGGTTGTCGTGGCCATAGCCGGTGTTGGTCATGGTCTCGGAGGCCCATTGCAGGCCTTCCAGAAACGTGCGCGGCTGCCCTTCCAGGTAGGTCATGCCCAGCATGTACAGGGAGCCCAGGGTGAGGACGGCCAGCGGCAGGAAGGCCAACAGCGCGAGCAAACCGTATGAGGAACTTTTGGTCTTGCGGGGCATGGAGCACGTGCGAAGGTGGTGACCCGGCTAGCTTAGCATCGACCCGCGGTACCCACGGGGGTGTGCTACTGCCCTAGCGCGCCGACTCGGGCAGGCCGAACAGGTGGTCGAAGCACCAGGTGAAGGCCACGGTGTAGACCATGAAGAACAGCAGGAAACCCAGCTCGGTCAGCAAGGCCTGCCACAGGCCGATGTGCAGCCACCAGGCCATCACCGGAATCAGGAACAGACCCAGCCCGCCTTCGAAACCGATGCCGTGCACCAGGCGGCGCAGCGGCGAGCGGCCCTTGACGGTCTGGCGCCGCTCCCACCATTCGAACAGGGCATTGAAGCTGTAGTTCCAGGCCAGCGCAATGCTGCTCATCAGCACCGACAGGCCCAGGGCCGAGCCCGCCCCTTCCGCGAACACCAGTGCGATGGCGGGCGTGACCAGGCTGATGGCCACCACCTCGTACAGCACCGCCTGCAGCACGCGGCGCGTGCGCGGAGCCAGTGCCAGCCCCAGCAATCCATGTTCATGCATGCCGGGCATCCACGTTGCTACAGTTTTCAGAGCGCATCACGCAGATTCAATGCGGGCCAGCGCTCAATTTCATACAAATTCTTGCCCTGCGCAGGGGGTGGCAGCAGCAGCCGCTGCATCAGCGGCTGCAGGGGGGTGGTGGCGGGGTCGGCCAGCAGCACGAAACGCGCACCATGTTCCTGGCTGTCACCTTCGCTCAGCAGGCCGACCCAGTCCAGCGCCTGCAGCGCCTCCATGACCGTCTCCAGTCGCTGGGTGTCCACCCGCAGCTGGCCACCGAGCTGCTCCATGCTCAGCCCACGCTCAGGCTGCGCGCGCGCAGCATCGAGCAGGCGCAGCACGTCGAGTGACAGGCTGAACTGCCAGCCCGGTCCGCTGCGCATGCGGTGTGCCCCCGCCAGCAGGTTCGGGATGTAGGCCGTGAGCGTGGCGCCCAGCAGCACGATGATCCAGGCCACATAGATCCAAACCAGCAAAATCGGCACCGTGGCAAATGCGCCATACACCATGGAATAGGTGGGCACCTTGCTCAGGTACAGGGCCAGCGCCTTCTTGGCCAGTTCCATGGCGGTCGAGACAAAGAGCCCACCCATCCAGGCATGGCCCCAGCGCACCGAGGTGTTGGGCACGAAACGGTACAGGGCCGCCATGCCGCCCGCCACCAGCAGGAACTGCACCACTTCCAGCAGCAGGCCCACGCCACCCGGCATGGCCCCGACCAGACCCTTGCTGGCCGAGACCGCGTAGGAGGTGATGGACAGGCTCACGGCCAGCATCAGCGGCCCCAGGGTGATGGCGGTCCAGTAGATCAGCACGCGTTGCGCAAAGGGGCGTGGCGAACGCACGCGCCAGATGCTGTTGAGCGTGCGGTCGATGGTGAACATCAAGGCCAGCGCCGTGCCAAACAGCACCGCAATACCGGCCGCCCCGAGCTTGCTGGCCTTGCCGGCAAACTGGTTCAGGTAACCCAGCACCTGCTTGGCGATGTTGTCCGGCACCAGGCTTTCGATCAGCCACTTCTGCAGCACGTCCTGGAACTTGGCGAACATCGGGAAGGCCGTGAACACGGCCAGCGCCACGGCGATGAAGGGCACCAGCGAGATGATGGTGGTGAAGGTGAGCGAGCTGGCGGTGAGCGCCAGGCGGTCTTCGCGGAAGCGCTCGCGCAGGGTCAGCACCGCGTCGATCCACGGCACACGCGCTATCTCGGCCAGCCACTGGCGCAGACGGGTAAGGAATTGCATAGCCCGCTATGATGCCAGTTCCATGAATCAGACTGCTTCGGGCCCTTCGCCCACCCCCGCTCCCAATGCCCCGCCTCCCCTTGCTGACCTGGCCCGCTGGGTCGCCGTAGCCAGTCTGCTGGCCCTGATTGCCCTGTGCCTGGCCTGGGAGCTGGTGCTGGCACCCCTCAAACCCGGTGGCTCCTGGATCGCGTTCAAGGCCCTGCCGCTGTGCCTGCCGCTGGCGGGCCTGCTCAAGCACCGCATGTACACCTACCGCGCCTTGAGCCTGTGGATCTGGCTCTACTTCACCGAGGGCGTGGTACGCGCCTACAGTGACACTGCGCCCAGCAACTACTACGCCCTGGCCGAAGTGGCCCTCACCGTGGTGCTGTTCGTGGCCTGCGTGGTGCACATCCGCGTGCGCCTGGCAGCCGCCAAGGCCCGGGGCCTGACCGAAACGGCCGCCGCATGAACGCCCGGCACACAGCCCTTCTCGACACCCTGCGCTCGCTGGTGGGCGCCGCCCACGTGCGCACCCCCGACACCGACGACCTGACCCCCTACGAGCAGGACTGGCGCAAGCGTGCGCGCGGCCGCGCCCTGGCCGTGGTGTTCCCCGCTTCCACCGCCGAGGTAGCCGCGGTGGTGCGCGCCTGCGTAGCAGCGGGGGTGGCAGTGGTGCCGCAGGGCGGCAACACCGGCATGGTGGTCGGCGCCACACCCGATGACAGCGGTACCCAGGTGGTGCTGCGCACCACACGCATGGATGCCATCCGAGCGATCGACACAGGCAACCAGACCGTAACGGTGGAAGCAGGCTGCGTGCTGCAGACCCTGCAGGACGCCTGTGCCGAAGCCGGCTTCCTGTTCCCCTTGAGCCTGGGCTCGGAAGGCAGCTGCACCATCGGCGGCAACCTGTCCACCAACGCCGGTGGCACCCAGGTGGTGCGTTACGGCAACACGCGCGAACTGTGCCTGGGCCTGGAGGTGGTGACGCCCCAAGGCGAGGTGTGGAGCAACCTGACCGGCCTGCGCAAGGACAACACCGGCTACGACCTGCGCCACCTGCTGATCGGCGCCGAGGGCACGCTGGGCATCATCACCGCGGCCACGCTCAAGCTCAGCCCGCTGCCCAACGTACAGCTCACCGCCTTTGCCGCCGTGTATTCGCTGCAGAGCGCGGTGGAACTGCTGACCCTGGCGCACCGCCAGCTGCATGCCGGCCTCACCGGCTTCGAGGTGATGGGCCGCTTTGCGCTGAGCCTGGTGCAGAAGCACTTCCCGCAGCAGCGCATTCCTTTCATCGACACCTTGGACGAGACCGCCGCGCCCTACTTCGTGGTGCTGGAAAACTCCGACCTCGAATCGGCCAGCCACGCCCGCGAGCGCTTCGAGGCCCTGCTGGGCCAGGCCATCGAGGAAGGCTGCGTGCTCGACGCCGTCGTGGCCGAGAACGTGGCCCAGGCGCACGCGCTGTGGCACATCCGCGAGAGCATTCCGCTGGCGCAGGCCCAGGAGGGCCTGAACCTCAAGCACGACATCTCCTTGCCCATCTCGTCGATCCCCGAGTTCGTGGACGAGGCCTTACCCGCCCTGCAGGCCGCCTGCCCCGGCGTGCGTCTGGTGAACTACGGCCACCTGGGCGACGGCAACCTGCACTTCAACGTGCAGGCCCCCGTGGGCAGCGACGCCGAAGCCTTCTTGCGCGACATGGAAGCGCCCATCGCCCATGTGGTGTACGAACTGGTGAAGGCGCGCGGCGGGTCGATTAGCGCCGAGCACGGCATCGGTAGCCTCAAGCGTGAGAAATTGGTGGAGTACAAGGACCCGGTGATGCTTTCCACCATGCGCGCCATCAAGCAGGCGCTGGACCCGCAGGGGCTGATGAACCCCGGCAAGATGGTCTGATCAGGCCGGCTGCGCCAGCGCGGTGATGATCGTGCGCAGCAGCGTCCAGCAGCGCTCCACCGAGGCAATCTCGACCCGCTCGCCCGGTGCATGGGCACCGCGGATGGTGGGCCCGAAAGACACGGCGTCCATGCCCGGGTACTTGGCGTTGATGATGCCGCACTCCAGCCCGGCGTGGATGACCTGCAGGCGCGAGGCTTCGCCAAAAGTCTGCGCGTACACGGCCTGGCACTGGGCCAGCAAGGCCGAATTCGGGTTCGGCGTCCAGCCCGGGTAGTGGCCGTCCACCGTCACGCTGGCACCCGCACTGCGGAACACCACGGCGATGGTCTCGGCCAGTGCCGCCGTCTGGTCGTCGCGCAGCGAGCGCACCATCAGGTTGGCGCTGAACTGGCCGTCTTGCAGATCGACCACCCCGAGGTTGTTGGAGGTTTCCACCACCCCGGCGAAATGCGGGCTCATGGCGCGCACGCCGTAGGGTGCCATGCACAGGGCCTGCACCAGGCTGCGCTGGGCCGCCGAGGTCACGGCCTGGGCAGGTTCGCCAGCGGCAGGAGACCACTGCACCTGGACCTGGGATTCGCCACCCGCCACCAGCAGGGTACGGCGCCATTGCTGGGCCAGCACGTCCACCAGGCGCTGCGCCGTTTCCACCGACGCTGCTGGCACGGCCAGCACGGCGCGGGCTTCGCGCGGCAGGGCGTTGCGTGCCGTGCCGCCGCGCAGCGACACCAGCTGCACCGCATCGCCCAAGGCGAACTGCAGCGCCTGCAGGGCCTGGGCCAGCAGGCGGTTGGCATTGCCGCGTGGCAGGTGGATATCGACCCCCGAATGCCCGCCGCGCAAGCCGCTGATCGACAGCGTCCACAGCGCGTGCCCCGCGGCCACCGGTTCGGTAGGCCACTGGGCCTGCACCTCCACATCGGCCCCACCCGCGCAACCCAGGTAGAACTCGCCCCACTCTTCTGTGTCGATGTTGAGCATGCGCGTGGCGCGCAGCCAGCCGCCTTGCAGGCCGTGGGCGCCGCCCATGCCGGCTTCCTCGTCCACAGTTAGCAGCACTTCGAGCGGGCCGTGCTGCAGGGTATCGTCTTCCAGCGCCGCCAGCGCCAGGGCCACGCCCAGGCCGTTGTCGGCGCCCAGCGTGGTGTTCTTGGCAACCAGCCAGCCGTCCACCACCTCGGCGGTGATGGGCATGGTGTGGAAGTCATGCACCGTGCCACTGTTGGCCTGGCACACCATGTCCAGGTGGCCCTGCAGCGCCAGCGGCGCCACATGCTCCAGCCCGGGGCTGGCGGCCTTGCGGATCAGCAGGTTGCCCGCGGCATCCACCTCGGTCTGCAACCCACGGCCCTGGGCCCAGGCGACCAGGTGTTCACGCAACGCAGCCTCATGGCGCGAGGGGCGCGGAATGGCGCACAGCGTGGCAAAGTGGTTCCAGACCAGGGACGGAGACAGGGCAGCAATGGACATGACGGAAGACGCGAGGGAACAGGGGCCGCCATTCTAGGCGGCGGCACATGCCAGGCAGCCGGGCCTCACAGCCGCTATGCATTTGGTAGCTGCCTGCGCAATATCTACCTGGGCTAGAGGCCAATTTGGCACCTAAACGCCAATGACGAAGCCTCCCCTTGCAATGCCAGCCTGCGCCGCCATCTACCGCGCATGTACGACCCGTATTCGCCCCCGCCCCGCCCGCTTCGCGACGACCGCTTTGTGCAGCGCTGGCTGTTCATCACCGCCTGCATCGCCGCGCTGATGCTGCTGTGGCATTTCTTGCCCACCATCGAATCCGCCATCGCCCCGCGCCAGGCCGCCGAGCGCACCGTCACGCCGCGCGGCGAGCTGGCGGCCGACGAGCGCAGCACCATTGCGCTGTTCGAGCAGTCGCGCGACTCGGTGGTGTACATCTCCACCGCGCAACTGGTGCGCGACGCCTGGAGCCGCAACGTGATGTCGGTGCCGCGCGGCACCGGTTCGGGCTTCGTGTGGGACGACGCGGGCCATGTGGTCACCAATTACCACGTCATCGAAGGGGCCTCCACGGCCACCGTCAAGCTCTCGGACGGGCGCGACTACCAGGCCGCCCTGGTGGGCGCCAGCCCGGCGCACGACATTGCGGTGCTGCGCATCGGCGTGGGTTTCAAGCGCCCACCCGCAGTACCCGTGGGCACCAGCGCCGACCTGAAGGTGGGGCAGAAGGTGTTTGCCATCGGCAACCCCTTCGGGCTGGACTGGACGCTCACCACCGGCATCATCTCGGCGCTGGACCGCTCGCTGGCCAGCGATAACAGGCAGGGTCAGGGCCAGGGCACCATCGAGCACCTGATACAGACCGATGCCGCCATCAACCCCGGCAACTCGGGCGGCCCGTTGCTGGACTCGGCTGGGCGCCTCATCGGCATCAATACCGCCATCTACAGCCCCTCGGGGGCCTCGGCCGGCATCGGCTTTGCGGTGCCGGTGGATACGGTGATGCGCGTGGTGCCGCAGATCATCCAGAAGGGCCAATACCTGCCACCCGCGCTGGGCGTACAGCTGGACGAAGCCGTGAACGCGCGCCTGCTGCGGGCACTGGGCACCGAAGGCGCCGTGGTGCTGCGCGTGCTACCCGGTTCCGCAGCCGAGCGCGCCGGCCTGCAAGGCCTGGGCCGCGCTGCCGATGGCAGCCTGGTGGCGGGTGACATCATCACTGCCGTGGACGGCAAGGTGGTCAAGACCGTGGCCCAACTGCAAGCCCAGCTGGACGAACGCCGCATCGGCGACGTGGCCAAACTGACCGTGCAGCGGGAGGGAAAGACGCGGGAAGTGGCGGTGGAGTTGCAGGCGGGGGAGCGGGGGCGGGGAGTTCCCTGAACAGGCCCTGCTTCGCTACACTTGTCGGCGGCGAGTCAGTATGGAAACAGTCTGTCGGCACCGCTGCCTGGGCGGGGGAGGAGCACCAGTGAACACTTCAACGCAAGCCAGCATCCTGCTGGTGGAAGACATGGAGGAGATGCGCAACATCGTGCAGCGCCTGCTCAACGCCATGGGTTTTCGGTCGGTCACCTTGGCCCGCCACGGTGAAGAAGCCTGGCGGCTGATGCAGGAGAAGACCTTCGACCTGGTGCTGTGCGACTGGAACATGCCCCGCATGTCCGGGCGCGAACTGCTGGAGCGAGTACGCCAGGACACGCGCTTTGCAACACTGCCTTTCATCATGCTCACCGGAGAAAACACCTCCGCCCAGGTCAAGAGCGCCATCGCCGGTGGGGTGACCGGTTTCATTGTCAAGCCGTTCACGATGGCACTGCTGGAACAGCGCATCCGGGCATGCCTGGCCGCGTCTTCAGCTCCCCAGAGCGAAGCACGTCCATGACGCACTTCTCTTCCGACAGCCCCCAGCCCCCGCACGCTGCGCAGGTGGAAGCGCTCGTCCACAAGCTGCAGGCCCGCGAAACCCATCTCAACAACCTGCTGGACTTTGCACCGGACTCCATCATCGGCATGGACGCCCAGGGGCATGTCACCGACTGGACCCCGGGCGCGGTACGCATTCTGGGCTGGACGCGGGAAGAAGCCGTCGGGCGTCGCCTGTCGGACCTGGTCATCCCGCCACACCACCGACAGGCCCACGAGCAAGGCCTGCGCCACTTCATGCAGACAGGTGAAGCGCGCATGCTCAACCGCATCGTGGAAACAGAGGCGCTGCACAAGGATGGCCGGGTATTTCCAGTCGAGCTGTACATCTGGTCCATGCCCGAAGACGGTGGCGTGGGGTTTGGCGCGTCGATCCGCGACCTGTCCGAGCGCCTGCGTTCCCAGGAGTCGCTGCGCCTGTCCGAAGAGCGCTACCGGTCCGTGGTGGAACACCTGGGAGAAGGCATGTTCGTGGCCAAGGCCAACCGGGTGGTGTTCGCCAACCACATGGCCAGCGAGATCCTGCGCATACCGAATGCGGGCCTGCTGGGTGCCGACCCGATAGACTGGATTCACCCCGAGGACCGCGGCGTGCTGCTGGACCTTCGTGAGCAACTGGCGCGCGGACAGACCACCCAGGCCAGCTACGAAGCCCGTCATATTGGCCAGGACGGCGTGGTGCGCTGGCTCAACATCCGCCCCACCCCGGTGGAATGGGAAGGGGGGCGGGCCACACTCACCTTCTTCTCGGAAATCACCGAAAGCAAGAACACCCAGGAAGCGCTGCAACGCTCGGAGGAACGCTACCGCGCCGTGATCGAGCATGTGGACTCCGGCATGGTGGTGCTGCAAGGCGAGCATCTGGTGTACGCCAACCGGCGCGCCTCCGAGTTGGCCCGCATGGACCCGGACGAGATCCTGAAGGTTGGCTTCCTGCACCGCGTGCACCCTGAAGACCATGCCATCATCCAGGAGCGGCGCCGACGCCGACTGGCCGGGGAAGAGGTACCGAACCGGTATGAGGTTCGCCTGCTGTTCGACGACGGCAGCATCACCTGGATCGAATTGGGGGTGTCGGTGGTGCCCTGGAATGGGCAGCCCGCCACCATTACCTTCTTCTCCGACATCACCGAGCGCAGGCAGATGGACATGGCCCTGCATCGCTCCGAGGAGCGCTATCGGGCCGTGGTGGAGCACAGCGGCGAAGGCATGCTGGTGGTGCAGGACGGTCGCTTCGTCTTCGTCAACAACCGTGCCACCGAAATCACGCAGGTGTCCCGCGAAGACCTGATGCGTGAAGGCTACCTGCACCGCATTTACCCCGACGACCGCGCCCTGGTCGACGAACGCCGTCGGCGGCGACTGGCCGGCGAAGAGGTACCCAACCGCTACGAGATCCGGCTGCTGATGCCCAACCAGGAGGTGCGCTGGATCGACATCGGCGTGACGGTGGTGCCCTGGGATGGCGCGCCAGGAACGCTGACCTTCTTTTCCGACATCACCGAACGCAAGAAGGCCGAGGAGGTTCTGCATCGCACCTCTTCGGAGCGCGAGGCCATCCTGCAAAGTGCCTTGGTCGGCATCGTGCTGGCGGTGGACCGCAATCACCAGTGGGTCAACGACAAGTTCGCTGAAATGGTGGGCTATGCGCGCGAAGAACTCATCGGCCAGTCCACGCTGTTGGTGTATTCCGACCCGAGCACCTGGGAGCGCTGGGGCGAAGAGCAATACGCCGCCCTGCGCAGCCATGGCACCTACACCACCGAGCGACCGCTCAAGCGCCGCAATGGGGATGTGGTGTGGGTGCAAATGGCGGGGCGTTGCGTGCGCGAGCGCGACCCCGACTCCGGCGTCATCTGGACCTTTCTGGACATCACCGGGCGCATACAGGCCGAGCAGAGGACCCGTGCAGCGCTGGAGCAACAAAAGGAGCTCAACGAGTTGCGCAGCCGCTTCGTATCCATGACCAGCCACGAGTTCCGCACCCCATTGGCCACCATCCTGTCCTCGGTCGAACTCATCAAGTTCTATGGCGACCGCCTGCCACCGAGTGAACTGGCCGAAGTGCTGCAGACGATCGAAAACGGTGTGCACCGCATGACCCGCATGCTGGACCGGGTGCTGATGCTGGGCAAGGCCGACGCCCACATGCTGGAATTTGAGCCGCGCGACATGGACCTGCTGGCGCTGTGCCACACCCTGGTGGACGAAGCACTGGCCCAGCAACCCGACACGCGCTGCACCCTGGTCAAGGACTTCGCAATGCAGACCCACTGTGGCCGCTACGACGACAAACTGTTGCGGCACATCTTCAGCAACCTGCTCTCCAACGCCATCAAATACTCCCCGGACGGGGGTGAAGTACGCTTCTGCGTGGGGCAGCGCGATGGACAGCTATGCCTGGAAGTCTCCGACCAGGGCATCGGCATTCCTGCGGAAGAAATTGGCCACTTGTTCGAGTCCTTCCATCGCGCCAGCAACGTCGGCAACATTCCCGGAACCGGACTGGGACTGGCCATCGTGAAGAACTCGGTGGAACTGCATGGAGGCACGCTGCAGGTGCGCAGCGCACCAGGCGCCGGTACCTGCTTCACCGTCCTCCTGCCGCTGCAAACACCTACCGGCGCGTGACCGAATGGAGGGTGGAAACTGTTTTCGGGGCCGTCCCACTGCGCTGCCAAGTCAGCGCACACGGGCTGCGAAGCAAGTGCATGCGCGCAAGCTGGCAGGTAACAGACGAACACCAGAAACGTTCGCATCAGTTCACCCCTGATCCGTCGGGCATGCGTGCGAGAGTACGCTTACGCAATGCCCTCGCCCGTCTGCAACCGCCACAGCGCCGCATACACCCCACCCTGGGCCACCAGCGCATCGTGCGTGCCGCTTTCCACGATGCGGCCCTGGTCCAGCACATGGATGCAATCGGCGTGGCGCACGGTCGATAACCGGTGGGCGATGACCAGCGTAGTGCGGCCCTGGCTCACCACGGCCAGCGAGCGCTGGATGGCGGCTTCGGTTTCGTTGTCGACGGCACTGGTGGCTTCGTCCAGCACCAGGATGGGTGGGTTCTTGAGGATGGCGCGGGCCAGGGCCAGACGTTGACGCTGACCGCCCGAGAGCTTTTGCCCACGCTCTCCCACGCGCGTAGCAAAACCCTGCGGCAGGCGTGCGATGAATTCGGTGCATTCGGCCAACTCCGCAGCCCGTTCAATGTCGGCCTGAGCGGCACCAGGAACACCGTAGGCAATGTTTTCCGCCACGGTGCCGTCGGTGAGGAAGGTGTCCTGGGCCACATAGCCAATGGCGCGGCGCAGGTCCTGCAGGTTCAGACTGTCCACGCTCTGGCCATCCACCAGCACCTGCCCCTTCTGCGCGGTGTGGAAACGCAGCAGCAGCTTGATGAGGGTGGACTTGCCCGAGCCCGTGGGACCGACAAAAGCCACCGTCTGCCCGGCCTGCACGTGCAGGTTCACGCCATGCAGCACGGGGGGCTCGCCGTAGGCAAAGTCCACGTCTCGCAGCGTTACCTCACCGCGCACGCTGTCGGGGGTAAAGTGGCGTCCTTCGTAGGGGGTGCGCACGGGCGTGTCCAGTAGCTCGAACGCGCGGCTGATGGCGGCCATGGAGCGCTGGTACATGTCGGCCACTTCGGCCAGACCAGTCAGCGGCCACAACAGGCGCTGGGTGAGGAATACCAGCACCGAGTACGCGCCCACGGCCAGTTCGCCGTGCAGGGTGAGCCAGCCACCGTAGAGCAGCGTGGCCGTGAACCCAGCCAGGATGGCCATGCGGATGACGGGTGTGATGGCCGCGCTGACACGGATGGCGCGCGCGTTGGCTGTGCGGTAGGCGTTGCTTGCGCTTTCGATGTGCGCAGCCTCTAACTACTCGGTGGCAAAGGCCTTGATGGTGGCCAGGCCCAGCAGGTTGTTGTTCAGGCGCGCATTCACGTCACCTGCCGCTTCGCGCACCTCGGCATAGCGTGGCGCCAGGCGGCCCTGGAACCAGAAGGTACCCCACAGGATGAGCGGCACCGGCAGCAGCGCCACGATGGCCAGCCCCGGCTGCAGCGCAAAGAATACGGCGCTGACCATGATGGAGGAACAGAACACCTGAATGATCTGGTTCGCGCCGCCGTTGAGGAAGCGCTCCATCTGGTTGATGTCGTCGTTCATCACCGCCATGAGGCGACCTGTGCGCTGGTGCTCGAAATAGGCCATGTCGAGCTTCTGAACATGGGTATAGGTATCCAGCCGCATGCGGTGCTGCAGGTCTTGCGCCACCTGGCGCCAGCGCACCTCGTACAGGTACTGGAACAGCGACTCCCCACCCCAGATGAAGACATTGAGCACGCCCAGCACCAGCAGCTGGTGCCACACGTCGGTGATTCCCCAGGCCACCAACACGTGACGGGCCAGGAAACTTTCTTCCCCCTTGACCACCACGTCCACCGCGGCACCGATCAGCACCTCGGGCAGGACGTCAAAGAACTTGTTGAGAACAGAGTAGAGGCTGGCGGTGCGGATGTCTCGCCGGTAGGACTGCGCGTAGCCCAGCAGGCGGCGCAAGGGATGGATGGGAGTCATGTCTGGCGGGAAGCCCTTGCTTTCGAGGACGAAAAGGCAAAAAAAAACCAACCAGATTCTGGTTGGTTTTCCGGATTTGGTGGCGGATGGTTGACCATGTGCTGACCGGCCTCCCGAGCTTATGAGCACTGGCGCGGGGTGCTGCGGGGATTTCAAAGAACGCCGATTTTCTGGCATGCCTCGAGAAACGCCTTTCGGAGGAAATTGCAATCGGCATACGGCCGGCTCTGTGCCTGCTGGACACGCATGGCTAGGATGTCGGCGGGCTGCTTGTCATACGCTTGGCATTCATCGATGACCTGCGCCAGCCAGTACTTGCCGTCGTTTTCCCCGCAGAGTTTGGCTTTGTAGCGCTCTTCAATGCCGTAGACGTCCTGCCAGGTGTCGAGTTCTTCAGCCAGCGCCGCAGGGCCGAATTGCACTGTGATGTCAGCAGGCACCATCTTGTCGATGTCCGCGTGCTGTAAGGTGACCTGTATCTGAACGTTATGCCCCGCTGGGGCATACGGATTGAAGGCCTTGCGCCGCCCGGCAGGATTGTGAGCGGGATCCTTGCTGAGTTTATAGGTGCTATTGCACTCGTGGCAGGCGGGCGCGAGATTGCGAAAATTGATGGAGTTGAATGGGTACAGCGCCTTGGGCAGGTAATGGTCGTAGGCCTCGCGTTTACTGTGATGCGCGCCCTTGATATCGCCGATGCCGCAGAACGGACACTTTCCTACTGTGTTGGTGGACACGAAGGCCTGATAGTGATCGTCGATGTCACCGATTTTGGCGCGCAATGCAGCGAGGTTCAGCAGCGACTGCGAGTACAAGCCCTTGAAGAACGTACCGAACTGGGCGGCAAGGTCTTTGTGATGGACTGCGATGTCGGCGTAACGGGCGAGGTGTGTGGCCGGGTCATTAGCACACACTTTCTCCAGATCATTATTGCCCTGATACCACTGCTGAAACTGATTGATCTGCACGGAGGTCAGTGCCGAAAACAGGCCGTAGATTCGCTCCACATGGCCGTAGAAAAAATCGGCACCCTGCGCGTCGGAGTAATAGAAGGCCTCCATCACTTCTCGCAATTCCGCGTTGGCGTCGAACAGGTTTAAACCAAAAGGCCCACTCGCCGGTGCCTTGCACCACACTTCATGAAAGATGAAGTCGATGAACGCCTGCATCTTCTCCATCTGGTGCGGGACATAGGTGTACGGAAACAGCATCAGCCCTGCGCCTCCCCATCGCCCGGCTGATTAGCATCCAGGATGGCCTTGATCAGCAGCACTTTTTCCACCGAGTCGCCGAGTTGCTGGTGAATCTCCGTGATCAGGGCTTCCTTGTCTTCGCCGCCCTGCTCAAAGCGGGCCCGCAACGCCTCCAGCAAGGCCTGCGCATGGCCGCCGATGGTTTCGCGCTTGCCGAAGGTGTTCATGGTGATCTTGTTGATCGAAGCGCCCAGCGTGTTGTAGTCCGGATGGCGGATGCTGACTGCGCCGGTGATTTTGTCCTTGGCAAACACCAGCACCTTGTCCGGCTTGCTGTCGGAAATCAGGAATGGCGTGTGGGTGGTGATCAGCATTTCCTGTCCCACATCCCCGGCATCCAGCAGGCACTGGCGCAGGCGGGTGATGAAGTTGGCGCGCCAGTCCGGGTTGAAATGCGTCTCGGGCTCATCGAGTAGGAACAGGCTGTTGGTGTCCCTAAACAGCAGGCATAGCCCGAGGCTGTGCAGCAATTGATGCTCGCCATCCGACAGCTCCTTGAGCATCATCGGCTGCGCCACGCCCTGCTTGGTGAAGCGCACGAACTTGAAACGCATGATGCGCTGGTCGGATGCCAAGGTCGGCACAGTTTCGCCGACGTAATGGCTGGTCGATGTGTAGAGATCGGACTTCAGCGCATCGCTGACCGAATACAGATTCAGCGTCAGCAGGACTTGCAGTGCCTGGAACAGGGACAACGCAGAACCGTCGAAATTGTCGCGGAAGGCATCTTTCGTCCGTTCATTGACCCAATAGTCCAGGATCAGCGTATCGGTGGCTTCGTCATGGAAATGCAGCGTGGCGCAACGCTTGAGCTTTTCGATGATAGACGTGCGCTCGTCGCCTTCCAGCCCATACAGCAACTTGAGGCGGTACTCGCCGGTCTCTGGGTCGAGGCCTATGGCGGCGTTGTCTGCAAAGTAGCCATCTTGCGTATAACCAGGCAGAACGTAATCGCCGGAAGTAAAGGTCTCCACTTGTTGGCGTGTCAGCGGGATGCTGCGTCGAATGAGGATGCGAAATTCCTTGAGCGCCTCGATGCCTACATCCTCGCGGAAGGGCTGGAGCGTGGTTTCGTCCTGGAACAGCAGGTTGCACAGCAGAATGGCCTGGCTGAATCCACTATCGAGGTAGGCTAACCGCGCATCTGGGCGACCGGGATAAGGAAGCTGTTTGGCCAGTGCTGTCCAGTATTCGTCGAACTGCACAAAACGCATTTTGAAAAAGGGCAAGCTGAGGATTTCGTTCTCGCCCGACGAATAGCCCAGCACGTACTGCGGCAGCAGGATGTCGGCGTGGCCGCCCTTGAAAACCTCGTAAACGTCGGTGTCGAAGTCGCTCTGGTTCTCCCACAGAAAGCGCACCGATTCACCGGGGTTTTTCCACACCCCCACTTTCGCCCACGCTGGACTGTCGGGGCCACGGTACTCAGCGGGTATGCGGATCAGGTAATCCAGTTCAAACGCCACCGGCGAAAAGTCCTGGCCAGTGTTCTGCAACACCTCGGGCAGAAAACTGCGGCGCACCCGCAGGATTTCCAGCTGAAAGAAGATCGCCGCCAGTGCTTCGAGCAGGTTGGATTTGCCACTGCCATTGGGGCCGGCGCAGACAAAGGGCGCAAAGCCGTCGGGCTGGGCCAGTTCATCCTGCAGGCTCCATTCCGTGCGGAAGTGATGCTCAAAACCACAGGGCAGACTGCGAAAGCCTGCCGGGTCGGTGATCTTGAGGCGCAGCAGTTTCATGTCTGGACAGCCTTCAGTTCGATGCGGTTGCCCATGTCATCAAACGCCTGCATCAGTGTGCCAGCAGCCAGTGCATCGAATACCCAGGCTTTGATATGTTCGTAGTCGTTGGCACCCAGCTCGAAATCGTTGTCCGGGTGAAGTTCCGCCAGCCGGGTTTGCGCCGCCGCCATAAAGTGCTGCACTGAAAAAGGCGTGGTACCCAGTTGGCTGCGATAGGCATCCAGCCACTGCGCGAGCAGATTCTTGCGCGCCTCAACGCTCTCAAGTGCAGCCAGCAAGTTATCGGTGTCAGGTAAATTGATGGGCAAGCCTTGTTCGACGGGTGCTTGCAAAGATTCTGCTGCCACGGCTTTTTCTTCCTCGGGTTGTGTGCCCGGCAAGGGCGCGCGCGACAAATCCAGTTCGCCCTTGAATATCTTCTCATTCAAGGCGCTGTATAGAGATTCAAAATCGGCGATGTTTTGCTCGTACGTATCGCGAAGAGCCGCAATTCGGCTTGCAACCAACGAAAACTCCCGTTGCAGAGTTATCGGCGGCAACATCAGCGGAAGTTCCTTTTGCTTTGTGATGCCCAAGTAAGCCCTTGTTGCCTGATTGCCACCTTCTTTCCGAAGCAGCCATTGAAAGTAATCTGAATCAAAGTATGCCTTCAGATAAGCGGGAAGAATATTTTCAGGGTCGACTCTGTAGTAGGTGGTCTGCGGGCTAAAAATGTAAGTATCGAACTTGTCATTCAGGACGGCCGTCAATCCCAGCGTTCCTTTGTGTGACAAAAGAACATCCCCGGCTCGAGCAAAACCAATGCGGAGCTTTTTTAGCCAAATTGGCGGCAAGTAATAGCATTTGTCAAAGAGTATCCGGCCATTCCTGACAACATTTGCCGTAACAAATGGCAAACCAGTTCCGGAAAAGTCCGAAACCTTGGGGTGGTCGTTTCCATGATTTCCATCCTGGATTCCCAGAATTGCCCCCTGTTTGGCGAAATGACCAAACGTCGCCTTATCCCACCCTTTCTCATTCCGCGCCGGATCGCCAAACATCTCCAGAAACACGCTCTTGAGCAGGTCGTCGAGTTGCTGCAGGTGTTGTTTGCGCTGGGCGATCAACCCTTCCACTTTGCCGAGCAGATGGGCAATGCGGATTTGGTCGTCGAATTCTTCGGGAACAGGGATTTCGAAGTTCTGAATTTCACCCAAACCGATGGCTGGATATGCCGGGTCTTTAATCAGTGACGACGGAGGGAAACGCTTCAAAGCCAGTCGCAGGTAATCGACATGGGCGCCATCTTTGGGAATCAATGTCGCCAAGTGACTGACAACGTGCGCTGGATTCTGAAGGACGTAAACACGATCTTTCGTGGCAGACATGCCACTCTTGGCAAAGAGAATAGTGCCCTTCGGATAGGTTTTCAGCTTGCGCAGCTTCGCCGTTTCTGGGCTGACAAGTTCGAGTTCGGATTCTTTCTTTCCTGAAAGCAAAGCTTCCAAACTGCCTGCGCGGACGAAGGGAACGCCGCTCTCAGAAAATTCGTTGTCCTTTGGTGCGCCTTGACCTGCTGATACCACGGCAAGTTGAGACAACGTGGTCGGCTTCATCGGGATCATCCCACCATTCCCTTCAACACCAACAACTCGCGCACGATGCCGCTTTGCACCTTGGCGAGGTCTTCTTCATCCACATCGCCCACATCAGCCTGAATCAGCCGATCCAGAATCACGCCCGGCGCGTCGTAATGCACCTCCTCAAACACATCGGTTTTGTAACGGGAGAGTGAAAGGTCGAAGTTGTTTTTCTCGTCCGCAATCTCAGTGCGCGGCACCATGAAACATTTCGCCGTGCGGTCAGTGTCGGTGGCGGGATTGCGAGCGTGGTATTTGGCAACGATGTCTTGCAGGTCGCCACTGCCTTCCTGCTTGCCGCGCTTGTCGTCCAGCGAATAGCCGTCGGCGGCCATCTCGTAAAACCAGACGTGTTCGGTGGCAGGCTGGGTGACTTTGTCCTTCGGGCCCCAGACCTTGGTAAACAGCAAGATGGCAGTGCTGACCCCCGCATAGGGTTTGAACACGCCGCTGGGCATGGTGATCACGGCCTTGAGGTCGCAACGATCCACCAGCAACTGGCGCAGCGTCTTGAACGCCGAGCCTGAGCCGAACAGCACGCCTTGTGGAACGATGACACAAGCGGTGCCGCCTTTCTTGAGCAGACGGTAGATGTTCTCGACAAACAACAGCTCGGTCTTGGTGGTGCCCAGTTGCAGGTTTTCGTTGATATCACCCTTGTCGATGCTGCCGGTGAAGGGCGGGTTGGCCATCACGATGTCGTATTCGGATTCCTCGGTGTAGCTCTTGCTGAGGGTGTCCTTGTAGTCGATGTGCGGCTCGTCGATACCGTGCATCATCAGGTTCATCAGCCCCAGACGCACCATGGTGGCGTCGATGTCGTAGCCCCACAGCGAGCTGGCCAGAATGGACTGCGCTTTTTCGGTAAGGGCGGCGGCGACCGAGGTGCGCACGAAGCCATCTTCATCGGGTGTGAGGCCTTTCGTGCCGGCTTTGATGGCGAGCTGCGTGACGATGTACTGGTAGGCACCGAGCAAAAATCCGCCGGAACCGCAGGCCGGATCGGCAATCTTGTGGCCCAGTTGCGGCTGTACCAGATCGGCCATGAGCTTGATGATGTGGCGCGGGGTACGGAACTGGCCGTTCTTGCCAGCGGTGGCGATCTCGGACAGCAGCATTTCATAAACGTCGCCCTGGATATCCTGAAAGGCCTGGCCGTTCTCGCGCGAATCGCGCTCCATCACCTCGAAGATGTCGTCGATGGTCTTCACCGCCTCCACCAGCAGGGCTGGCTTGGGGATGATGAAAACCGCATTCTTCATGTGGTGGGTGAAGTTGGACTCGGCACCGTTCAGGTCCTTGAGGAAGGGAAACACCTTGCCCTGCACGTGCTGCAGCATGTCTTCGGCCTGCATGCGCTTGAATTCGCTCCAGCGCAGGCTGCGCTTGTCGATGGCGAATTTTTCGGGCTCCGGCTGGCTGCGGTATTCCGGCGGAATCCAGCTGCCAACGAATTTTGAGGCGTAGGTCTCGCCAGTCCATTCAGCATCGGCTTGGCGCTTCTGGTCCAGCTCATCGAGCCGTTTCATGAACAGCAGGTAGGTGATCTGCTCGATGGCGGTGAGTGGGTTGCTGATGCCGCCGCTCCAGAATTTGTTCCAGAGCTGGTCGATCTTGCCTTTTAGTTCGGGGTTGTTCTGTAGCATGAGGTGCCCTGTTTTTTAGGCAGCCAACCGTTCGGTCAGCTGCAGGATTTCGTTGATCTCAAACGGACTGAACACGCCACGTATGCCCTGCGGGTGAATGACCGTGAAGGGGGCGTTGATCAGGTCTTTTTTCTCCACCTTTTCGCGCTCGATGATGAAATTTTTCAACAGACTGAGGAATTCCATCTGCCGGCTGCTGAGCGTGGTGTGGGCGCGGATGAATTGATCGAAGGCGGCGCTGACTTCATCCGGGAAGCTCTTGAGCACTTCAATGCCCAAGATGTGGCGGATGAACTGGATGAAGCGCGCCTTGCGGTTTTTGTAGACCTGGCGCAGCAGGTCTTCAGTGATGTGCGGGTGTTCTTCGTGCAACAGTTCGGCCAGTTCATTGGCTTCCACCATGCTGACCGCCGCGCCGTTCTTGATCTTCTGCAGCACCGGGTTGTGCGCGGTGAGTTCAGCAATCAAGGCCTCGACCATTTCGCGGTAGCGGGTGATGCTGACCGCCTCGTGCTGCGGGCCGAACTCCACCCATTCCTTCTTGTGCAGTTCATCGGCCAGATCGAGATGGGTTTGCTCCTGGCCGGTGCTTTGTTCGCGGAATTTCATCAGCGGGCCGAGTTTGGCAATCAGTTCGTCGAAAGCATCTTCGTCGGCCTTGGCCCAGTAGTGGCTGGTTTGCGCGGCGCGGATCAGCGTTTCTTCCTGCTTCACGAAACTGACGGAGAGCGGCAGTTCGCTGATCTGTTCGGCGATGCCTTCCTTGATGGTCTCGGCTTGCTCTTTATCCTCATTGAGAACGGCCAGCGAATATTCCAGCAGGTCTCGCTCAAAACGCATGGCCTTGAAGTCGGCCTCGGAGACGGTGCGGAACAGCGGTTTGATTTCGGTGCGCAGGAATTCCAGCCGTTCGTGGCTGAGACTGATCCAGAAGTTGTCATCGTCCAGCCGCGCCAGCGCAGCGGCGGCTTCCTTGATCACCACCGACTCTTTAGGTAGCGCCGCAATCTGCAGGCGGAGCTTGGCAATTTCGCGCGCGGCGATGTCGGCATGGCCGCTGTCGCTGGCCTTTTCGATCTTGTCGAGCCGCAGGCCCACCAGCCGCACCGGCAGCGGCAACTGGGCCTTTAGCTCCTTGCCCTTGGGGTTGAGTTTGAAGTATTCGAAGTTGTCCCAGCAGTCGAGTATTAGGAACACATCTTTTTCAAGGCACCAGGGCTTGGGCTTGCTGGTTTCCAGCAGGCGTGTGCCGCGCCCGACCATCTGCCAGAACTTGGTGTAGGAATAGACCGGCTTGGCGAACACGAGGTTGACGATCTCGCGCACGTCGATGCCGGTATCGAGCATATCCACACTGATGGCGATACGCGGCATGTCGTTGTTGGTGAACTGATCGAGTAGGCCGCCCTTACCGTAGACGCGCGGATCGTCCGACACCAGTACCTTGGCCAGTTCGCCGTTGTACTGCGGATAGAGTTTGTCGAAGATTTCCTCCATGCGCCGAGCGTGGGCCTTGGTGGCGCAGAAGAAGATGGTCTTGCCCGGCAGCACGCCGTTGGCGTCCTTGATGGCCTCTTCCATGAACTCGCGGACGATCAGGGTGTTGGTGCCCTTGTTGATCACCTGCTTTTCAAGCTGGGTGCCCTCGAAGTTGATGTCTTCAACCTCCTTGCCCTGCAGGATCAGTTTTTTCTGGTCTTCCAGTGAAATGGTGCGCTTGCTGATACCTTCCATCTGGAACTTGGTCTGAATCTTCATGACCTGGAAGTTGCAGAGATATGGCGGCACGTTGTTCACCGCTTCTTCGTAGGTGTAGGCAAACGTGGGAATGCCGTCTTCGCAATGAAAAAGCTGGAACGTGTTGTGGTCGATGATGTCGGTAGGCGTGGCCGTCAGGCCCAGCGTGATGGCCTTGAAGTAGTCGAGGACTTCGCCGAAGGTGTTGTAGATGGAGCGGTGGCTCTCATCGACGACGATGAAGTCGAAAAAGTGCGGCGACAGGTTCTGCGCTTCGTCCCGGACGATGTTCAGCATCGTCGGGTAGGTGGCGACGTACACACGGCGGTCCGTGGCAATCAGCTTTTCACCCACGTTGGGCCAACGCGGCTCATTGGGCATGTGCTCCTTGAAGGCGGCCAGTGCCTGCTCGCGTAACGCGATGCGGTCCACGAGAAACAGCACTTTTTCTGCGTGCCCGGCGCGCATCAAGGCATCGACCATGGCAATGCAGGTGCGCGTCTTGCCGGTGCCGGTGGCCATCACCAGCAGGAAATCACGCTGCTTTTTTTCGATGCCTTCGAGCACCGAGCGAATCGCGCGGATCTGGTAGTCGCGCCCGGCGATCGAGGTGTTAATGAATTCCTGCGTCAACGGCTTGCGATTGCGACGAATGTAGGCAAAGCGTTCCAGATCGTCGCGCGTGGGAAAGCCGACAACCTTGCGTGGCGGCGCGTTTTCCAGATCCCAAAAATAGAGCTCGTGGCCGTTGGTGTAGAAGCAGAACGGCAGTTCGCCGCCCAGCTGCTTCTGGATGTTGTAGCAGTACTGCTTTGCCTGCTCACGGCCAATGGCGGCATCTCGGCTGGTCTTTTTGGCCTCGATCACCGCCAGCGGTTTGCGGTCTTTGCCGAGCAAGACGTAATCACTGAATTGGTGGCCTTCGTATGGTGTGCGAGGTTCAGCTACGCCGGGAGGCAATTCCGTCAGGATGTCGAACTCCTCGACCACCTGAGTGGGGTCTTTGACGTTCCAGCCCGCCAGCGCGAGTTGCTGATCGATCAGCTCTGACCGCGTTTGCGCCTCGGATTTGGTCATGCGTAACCTTCCCCCAGCTGTGTGCCCAATGCGAATGGCATTGCTGTCGACCACTCTTCATCGCCCGTGGTCGATAGAAACCTTTGATTCATTGGGCCAGCACCGAGGTATCGCCCGGCGGCTATCGCCGATCTATCGACGATAAGGCTCAGGATGTCCGATAGCACCTTCATGGCCTCGCCCCCGTTTGTTCCCATTTGGCAGCGCGGCCTTTGCCCGTTGGCGTGATCAACCCTTCGGCTTTCATGGCCCGCAAGACGACGCGCACCATGTCGCGGCTAACACCCGGGCAGGCTTCTTCGATTTCGGAGATCGAGAACGGCAGGCTGCGCTTGAGGATTTCGGCTCGCACACGGTCGCCCTTGGCACCGCGCCCACGTTCAATGGTGCCGACACGTGCTTCGAATTCCTTGTAGGCGCGCAGCAGTGCGCCCCAGAAGTAGTCCAACCACGGCGCGATATCGTGGGCACCGTCGTGCCAGCCCTGCGAACTGGCCTCCAGCGTTTCGTAATAGCTCTCTTTCGACTCTTCGAAGATGCGCTCCAGACTGATGAAGCGGCCTACCGCGTAGTCGAAGTGATAGAGCAATTGCAGGGTCAGCAAACGTGCGATGCGGCCGTTGCCATCCGGGAAGGGGTGGATGCAGAGAAAATCGAGGATGACCAGCGGCACCAGCACAAGGGGGTCAGCCAAATGTTGATCCAGTGCAGTACGATAGCGCGCAATCAGGTCGGTCATTGCCATGGGCGTGAGATGCGCCGCCACGGGCCGGAAGCGAATGCGCGAGCTGCCATCGGGGTGGCGCTCGATGATGTCGTTGTTGGTGGCTTTCCAGTGCCCGCCCGGCTGTGGCATGTAGCGATACAGAATGCCGTGAAGCTGCAGGACAGTGCCCTCCGAGAATGGCATCTGCTCGCCACTTTCGTGGATCAGGCCCAGCGCGTCACGGTAGCCTGCCACCTCTTGCTCGGAGCGGCTTTGCGGCGTGGCGTTCTTGAGCACCAGCGACTTCAGGCGGTGCGCCGCGACCACCACGCCCTCCAGGCGGTTGGATGACTCGGTGGACTCCACCACGGCCACCTGACGCAAGTCGCTCAACACCTCGGGCGACTGTGCCACGTATAGCTGCTGCTTGCCCCGGTACTCGCCCAGAGCACGTAGCGTCGCCAGTTGCTGGGCATCAAAGCGCAGCTTGGCGAGGTAGTCGGGCAAGAGTGAGTGCATGAAGGATCTCGGGGGGCCGTAAATGGGGTAATCGTACTCTGAATTGGGGTAATGCGCCACGCCATTGCCCTTATAAATGAATAATTACCCTATTTGGCAACGCTTGGCTTCCTGATCGTTCAGCGCGTGAATGGGGGCGTCATCAATTAATCCGGAGCCTGCCATGACCACCCAGTCCACCGCCCTCGAAACCTACCTGCAAGGCCTGCCGCTGATCCTCGACAAGATCGAGGCCATGCGGCAACTGGCCGATGATCATTTCGGCCATGACCCGGCTGCCATCCACTGGGGCCACGTCGGTGACCTCGGGCGGGTGGATCAGGCGCTGGATGACCTGCTGGCGATCTTCGATAGCCAGGCCAAGTAAGGGAGGCAACGATGGAAGCCCTGCCCAAACTCTCCCCAGCCCAAAGCCTGCTGCTACGAACCGCCGCCCGCCGCGACGATGGGCGCGTGATCCCGCCTGACACTCTGCGCGGCGGCGCGCGGGTTAAGGTATTGACTGCGCTGTTGCTACGTGGCTGGATCGAGCCTGCTGCCGACGGCGACCACCTGCTGACCGACGCGGGCTACGTGGCCATCGGGCAGCAGCGCCCCGTACCGCTGGATGACGTCCAGCCGATGGACACCACCGACGACCTCCAACTTCTGGAGGGCATCTCGGTTCGCCCCGGCACCAAGCTCGCGGCGTTGGTGATGGCGCTACGCCGCCCGCAGGGGGCAACCAGCCTGCAACTGATACTGGCCACCGGCTGGCAGCCGCACACGGTGCGCGGGGCGATCTCCGGAATGCTGCGCAAGAAACTCGGCCTGAACGTGGTGCTGGCGCACAACGATTCCGGGGAGCGGGTGTATCGCGTGGTCTGATCAGCGAAGGCCGGGGCGTGAGTTCAATTCACCCCCTTGCCGCAAGGGTGTCCAGTTTCTGGATACCCCTTTGCGCGCTCGGGCTGCAAACCTGCGAGCCCGGTACGCACCTAGGTTCGCACCTTCTGCGTTCCCGCCATCCCGTCCACGTTAGCACTGGCGCGGCATTCGGCCCGTTGGCCCACATCGCCGGGTGCGAACCGCAAACCCTGCAAACCTTGTTTTCTGGTCGGACGGTAGCGAAATGCTGCGCTGTCGCCCCCCGTATTGAAATATCGCCAGGAAGGACCCCTTTCGCCTGGGCGGGTCGCCGCTTCCCGGTCCGGCCAGCATCAACACTCGAGTGAGGTGAGCATTCCCAATGCTCACCCTCTCTTTAGAGAGGAAACACCGGGAAGCCGGGAATGCTTTGATTTAATTGGGTTTTAATCCTTCCCGGCTCCGCTGGGAACGATTTGGTTCGGGAACGATTTAAACCCTTGGTTTTGCTGGTGTTTAATCGTTCCCACCCCTGAGCGTTCCCGGTGGGAAAGCGGGAAGCCGGGAACGATTGTTGGGGGTGGGAAGCATTACTCGGCAACCGGCCGACCGGCGCTGGAGGGGGTCAGGTGGCCGGTGACAAACACCGCCTGCCCTTGGGCGACCGGACCATCGGGCACGTCGAGCCACTTCACCAGTTTGGAGCCTTCGGCCATGGCCGTGATCAGCTCACCCTGAGCCAGCAAAGCATCCACCCAGCCGGTGAGCCGATGCTTGCCGATGGTGTGGAAGGCTTCGGGCAGCTCATGGCGGCGCTCGTACAGACCGTTGCCGCCAGTCTTAGTGTAGGGCTGACCGTCCCGTGCGGCACGGGCGATGGCGGATTTCAGGGCGGGCAGCAGGTCATCCGGCTCCGGTCGGGTCTGGCGCAGACGGTCGCTGCAATCGATCAGCAAGCCGCTGGTACCGCGCAAGAAGGTGGTCATGCGCAGGTTGGCGCGGCCATTGGCCTTGACCACGCCGCCCATCACCATGCGGCCGCGCTCAAAGGGTTCGCCCAAGGACTCGCAGAGCTTCTTGGCCTAATCTTCCTTGGGGTGCCACAGGGCGTAGACCGCCCGCACGCCGTCGACCAGACCGCCAGTACCCCGGATCGCTTCGCGGGCCTGCTCGGGCGTGGATGCCTCGCGCTTGGCAAAGTGGTGCGACACGATCACTGAGGCCCCCGTGCTGGCCGCCAGCGCCGCCAAACGCGAGCAGACAAACTGGGCGTTTTCTGGCACGTTCAAGTCCAGCGCGCACAGCGGCTGCAGCGGATCGAGCACCACCAGGCACAGGCCGGGCATGGCCTTGAGTTGCCGCTCCAGATCCATCCACGCTGCTGTGATCGTTGGGCCTCGGCTGGCGGGGTCGGGCGCGAACAGTGGCACTGCGCCACCGGCATCGGGCAGGGGTAGCACGTAGAGCCGGTCTGGAATCGGCCCGAGTGCGTTGAGCCGGTTGTGCACCTCGATGGCATCATCCTCGGCGGTGATGTAGATCGCCACGCCATGACCTGCCAGCGCGCCGCCGAACAGGGTTGGAGCATTGGCCCAGACGCCATCGAAAGCTGCGACTTCACGCGTGAGCGCCAGCAGCAGGAAGGATTTGCCGACCCCGCCCGCAGCGGCGATCAGCGCGGCTTGTGCCTGGGGGAACACGCCTTCGACCAGCCAGCGGCGTTGCTGGGGCTGCCCGATGAAACGGTCGGCCGCCCGCCAGCGGGTGATGTCCAGCGTTGGGGTGGCGGTGGCAATGTCGGTGACCGGCGCGGAGGTACGTAATAACGCCTCGACATCGAAACCTTCGGCCATGGCATCGGCGGCATCCCACTTCGCGGGCTTGTCCTGCGGCACACGGACACGGCGGACCGAGGCTCCGATGCTCGCCAGCTTCCGGATAGCAGCAGTGGCATAACGCGCACCTGCTTCATCATGATCGGGCCAGACGGCGACCGTTTTGCCTGCCAGCGGTGTCCAGTCGGTCTTGTCGATGGTGGTCGCCGCGCCGCCCATTGCCGTGGTGGCAACGATGCCCAATTTCATCAGGGCATCGGCGCATTTTTCACCTTCGACCAGCACCACGGCATCCGCTGTAGCGATGGCAGGCAGGTTGTAGAGTGGACGCGGCTCCGGCATACGCATGGCTCGCGCCCGCACATCCCACGGGCGGTACTGCTTGCCGGTGGGTGTGTCGTGGCGATAAACACAGGCCAGCAGACTGCCGTCGGCCGCGTGGTAATTCCATTTGCCGGTGTGCGGGCCGAGATCGTCATAGGCACGGCTGGTGTGCAGCACTGGCGCGGTGGCGATACGCGGCACCATCAGCCAATCACCTGCGTCTTCCAGCAGGTCGCTGAAGTCAGCGGGCAAGTGGTAGCCCCGCGTGCTGGCCCACAGCGCCAGCACATCGCCCGATTCGCCGGTGGCGAAGTCAATCCACAGGCCGCGCTTGGGCCCGTCCAGTTCGACCACCAGGCTGTCGCCGGGCTCGCCTTGTAGGTTGCCGATATAGAACTGGCCGCCACGCCGCTTGCCGCGTGGAAACAGATAGAGCAGCACCGATTCCAATTGGTCCAGCAGGCGGGCGCGGATTTCATCCTTGTCGTGGCGCGGCAAGATGAGGTCGGCTGCATCGTTGAAATCGAAGAAAGGATGGCGGACTACTGTGGCCGCTTGCGTGGTAGTCGCCATCATTGCGTGTGCCCCGCATCCAGCCGTGCCTTGAACCAGTCGCCATTGGCGCGCACGCAGTAATAGGCGCGACCGGGGCCGGTGTCCTTGGCATCGGGCACGATCCACAGCTGTTCGCGGGCGTCGTAACGCCAGCTGCCCGGGCCGAACATTTTGTCGAGCATCGCCTCGATGCCGTGCTCGGCAATGTGGGCACGGAGTTGCCGGGTGAGGCTGTCGCGCTGGCGGCGTTGGGCGCGGTTCATCGCCAGATTCCTTCGCTGATGGATTGGCCTGCGGTGCAGCGACGGGTGCGCTGTGCCTCGTGTGCCGACACATCATCCATGCGGTATAGCACCCGGCTGCCCAGCTTGAGAAACGTCGGGCCGTTGCCGGTCATGCGCCAGCGCTCAAGGGTTTTTTCGGAAAGGCCCCAGCGGGCCGCCAGCGTGCGCGGGGTGATCAGTTCGGGCAGCGTGTTTTGCATCGGAATCTCCTGTCGTCGTTGGGGGACGCTGTCCCGTCGAGAGGGATGTGCGCCCGCAATGAGGAGATTCTTCGCCTGCTGATTTCCGAAGGCAAATGGCCAAAATTCGCTTTTGTGCGAAACGGGCACCAATAGCCCCCAAGCGTTACTCTAAATTGCTATCTGCTTCAGGGTTTTTTTACAACAGTGCCCCGGATATCGAGGACGACCAAGGCTGAATCGTGCCCGCAAACCCTCAGCCACCCGCTGCGCCCTGATCGACCTGAACTGTCTCCACGCGGACCATTACACCTGTCTGAACCATTCTCTATTTTCGACAGGAGTCCACCGTGAATCTGATCCGCCGCAGCAAAAAATCCACTGACGTCACAGCCAATGCCGAATCCCCTTTGAATGAAATCGGGGATGTCAGTGCCGTGGCGGCGATGTTTGCCCGTCTGCGCCAGCAAAACGCCCAGTACGACCAGGCCATTGCCGCACTGGTCACGGCCAACCGCATCACCTGTGGCTGGGACAAGCCCGCCGAGCCAGAGATGGCGCTGACCATTCAGCGCGAGGTGCTGCTGGCCTTGGACGATGCGGATGCGCTGGCCAAGTTCGATCAGGAACACCAGCAGGCACTGGCCCTGGAACAAGCCGCCCGTGATAAGGCCACGCAGCAGGTACTGGAAGCGCCCACCCGCATCAAGGCGCTGGAGCAATACCTCAACGACCTGGCGGGGCAGATGGTGGCCGGGCTGGATGAGACGCTGATCGATCAGGAAATCCGCCGCATCTTCCGGCCCAGCGCGCAGCGAATGCTGGAGGCCGCCAAGATCTTTGTGCAGGCCTGGCGCGAGATGCAGAGCGTGGAGGCAGTCCTGCTGCAACGCGTGCGCCTGACCCACACACGCGTGACCGGCGATGCCTGCACCCGGTATGACCATGAGCTGATCGGACAGGCACGCGATGGCGATCTGCTGCCCACGCTCATCGAGGGTCTGCCGTATGAAGCGCTGCGTGATCTCAATGACGAATTCACACGCACCGACAACGAACTGGTCGCGGCGCTGGACAACGCTCTGCGCAGCGCGGGCTTCGATGGCTTCGGCCTCAAAGTCTATCGCCCCAAAGCCAAGGGCGATGAGCGCAGCATTTACGCGCCCGACCCCAATCCGCCGAAGAAGGTGCTTGCGCCCTACGCGGGCCATCGTGTGTGTGACGTGGTGCGCGTGGATGTATGAGGGAGACAATCATGGAAATCCAGCCTTCACGCCAGCATCAGCCTGATCGCATCGGGCCGCTGTCGCCACGTAGCGCACCCGCCCCGGATATTCTGGTTCGCCCGCAGCAGTTCTTGCCACCGGCAGCACAGGCAGCCATCACGCGGGATGACGGTGTGGGTGCAATGCCGTCCGTATCGCAGGCATCGTGGGGCGATGCATCGATCAACGTTCCGGGCAGGCCATCGATATCCATCGTGCGCCGACCACGGCGAGTACGGGTAACGCTGCCATGGTGGTGGCGCTGGCTGTGTGCAGCCGCGCGTGTTGAACGCCGCCTCCGGCGTTGGTGGCATCGCCACGTCCAACGTCAGCCGCGTCAGCATCGCCGCCGGTGATTAATAGACGATAGAGCGCGGTTTGACTTGGCTTCTGCCAGCCACAGCGCGTTCATGGACCTGTCTCAACCACAGGAGAAACTCGAAATGACGGACACCCCCAACGGCAGCATCTCGGCCCAACTGGCCGTGCTGCCATCCCTGCCGATGGCCGAGCTCTGGGCGCTATGGGATCAGCACTTTCCCCGGCGGCCCAGCCATCGCAATCGCCATTACGTGGAATCGCGTCTGGCCTACCGCATCCAGGAGAAGGCCTACGGCGCGCTGCCCACCAACATCCGCAAGATGCTGGTCGAGGCCGGAGCCAAGCATTCCAAGATCAAAAGCAGTGTTGGGCGCAACGCGCAGACCTTGTTGATGCCCGGCACCACGCTGATCCGCGAATGGGATGAGCGCCAGCATCGCGTCACCGTGACGCCCGATGGCCTGTACGAGCTCAACGGTCAGGTGTTCAAGAGCCTGTCGGCGGCAGCGCGCCACATCACGGGCACGCAGTGGAACGGGCCGAAATTCTTCGGCCTGCGTGACAGCAAGGCAGGTGGTCAATGAACGCGCCATTGCTCGTGCCGCCCAAACGCTGCGCGGTGTATTGCCGCGTGTCCAGCGACGAAAGGCTGGACCAGTCCTTCAATTCTATCGATGCTCAGAAGGAAGCCGGGCACGCCTTCATCAAGAGCCAAAGCCACGAGGGCTGGATCGCGGTGGCCGATGATTACGACGACGGCGGTTTCTCTGGCGGCAACATGGAGCGGCCCGCACTGCGCCGCCTGATGGCGGATATCCAGATGGGCAAGGTCGACATCGTGGTTGTTTACAAAATTGACAGGCTCAGTCGCTCGCTGGCCGATTTCGCACGGATGGTCGATGTGTTCGACCGCCACCGCGTCAGCTTCAGCTCCGTCACGCAGCAGATCAACTCGGCCACCTCGATGGGCAGGCTGATGCTGAACGTCCTGTTGTCGTTTGCCCAATTTGAGCGCGAAGTGACCGGCGAGCGCATCCGCGACAAGATCGCCGCCAGCAAGGCCAAGGGCATGTGGATGGGCGGGCCGTTGCCGCTGGGATACGACGTCGATAATCGATTGTTGGTGATCAACGAAGTTGAGGCCACGTTGGTGCGGCGCATCTTCGATGACTTCGTAACCGTGCGCTCGGCCACGCTGATGGCCAAGGCCTATGGCGCGGAAGGGGTAGTCACCAAAGGCGGCAAGCCCTTCACCAAGCAGACCATCTATAAGATGCTGCACAACCGGATGTACCTGGGCGAGATAGTGCACAAAGGGCAGAGCTTCCCCGGTCAGCATCAGGCCATCGTGACGCAGGCGCAGTGGGATGCAGTCCACGCGTTGATCGCCACCGATGGCATTGATCGCAGGCGCGAAACCAATGACCGCCAGAGTGAACCGGTGCTGCTGCGTGGCCTGCTGTACACGTCTGATGGCGAACGGCTGGTGCCGAGCTACACAAAGAAGAAAGGCAAGACCTACCGCTACTACAGCCCGATCAAACACCGGCGCTTCGGCGCATGGGCCAGCCAGCACGGGCCGCTGCCAGCCGCGCCGATTGAAGAACTGGTCACGCAGCAAATCGTGGCGGCGCTGTCAGCCCCGCACATCGTGCAATCGGTGTGGGACCGGATGCAGCAGATTCGACCGGACCTTACCGAGCCGCAGGTCGTGCTGCCGATGCGCAATCTCGCCAGTCTGTGGCGGGAGTTGTTTCCAGCGGAGCAGTGCCGACTGGCGCAACTGCTGATCGAGCGGGTGGTGATTGCCGACGGCGGGCTGGAAATTATCTGGCGCGATCAGGGTTGGCAGGATCTGGCTGGAGAGTTGCTGCCCAGCACCATCGGTGCGGAATTGCAGGAGATGGAGGACACTGTATGAAACCTAAAGTGCAGACCTTGGGCGCAGCCATCGCCCGCGAACGCCGGGATGGCGGGCAGGTGAAGCTGTCCACCTTTATCCCGTTGAAAATCCGCAAGCGTGGCGGAAGCAAGGTGGTGGTGCGCCCGGACGGCCAGCTCGACACGCTGGGCAAGGTAGTCACCCAGATCGACAAGCCCTTGCTGGTGGCGCTGACGCGGGCTTTCTACTGGCAGCAGTTGCTCGACGACGGCATGGTCGGCAGCGGTAGCGAGATCGCCCAGCGTGAAGGTCTGCACCACTCGACGGTCAACGAGCTGCTGCGTCTGACCCTGCTGGAGCCTGCCATCATCCAGACCATCCTGGCCGGGCGGCAGCCCCGGTGCATGAGCCTGCTGTGGTTCCAGCGCAATCCGCTGCCGACCGACTGGGTGGCGCAACGGGAGGTGGTAATGGCGTTTGATGCCTGACCGGTCGCCTTGGTTGACGATGAACCGCCGCGCATAAGTGCTTGATTTTGCGCGAGCCAAAACCGCGCCTACCCGCAGGGCAAACGGAGAATAGAGACAGATTTGGAGCCGGAAGCGCCGAAAACCGGGCCTTTCGGCAGGTCGCCACCCGCAGTACGGATGGCCGGAACCCCGCACTGCGCGGGGATTTCAGGCAAGAAAAAGGGCCCGGAGATTATCCGAGCCCTTCAATTTGGTGGAGCTGGGGGGATTTGAACCCCCGTCCGAAAGCCATCTTCGAGCAGATCTACATGTTTAGCGGTCTGATTTGGATCTCGCCACGTGTGTCGCGCAGTCGCACGCTACAAACGCCGCCAGTACCCTGTTTTCTCGCCTGCCACCAAGGTACCCGGTGTCAGGCCAGCCGATGTAAATGACCTTACAGCCTGGACAGCTTGCGCCACCCTTGCCCGGCCCATCGGCCTGCCGTTGTAAGGCTCACTGGTTATTAAGCAGCGAGTGCGAAACGTTCGTCGTTTGCAGTTAGTTTTTTTGAATCAGTTTTACGAGCACATTCAGCTCGACATGCACCACGTCGATTCCGCACCCCCGTCGAAACCAGTGCAGCCCCGTGATGGGTGCTATTTTAGGCCGTCCGGAGCAATTGCAATAGGTCCAGCGGACTATTTATGTGGGCCTGTGCGCCCCACTGGCTGGTGTCCGACTGGGACCCCAGATAGCCATAAGTGGCCGCTACGGTGGGCATGCCGGCGGCCCGGCCAGCCACGATGTCGCGCTCATCATCACCCACGTACATGCATTGGTCCGGCGCCAGCGCCATGACCTGGGCTGCGTGCAGCAATGGCGCGGGATGCGGCTTGGCATGGGGCGTGGTATCGCCGCTGACCACAGCCGCCGCCTTGGAAAAAACCGGCATCGAGGCCACCAGCGGAATGGTGAAACGCTGGGATTTGTTGGTCACGATGCCCCACTGCAGGCCCAAACGTTCCAAAGCCCCAATCAGATCTGCCACGCCGTCGAACAGAAAGGTCGAGCGGGTCATCCGCGCTTCGTAGTTGCAGAAGAACTCTTCGCGGTAGGTCAGGAAATCGGGGTGTTCGGGTGTCATGCCAAAGGCCACACCCAGCATGCCGCGTGCGCCAGCGCCGGCCATCGGGCGGTAGGCGTCGATCGGCAGGCTGGGCATGCCGCGGTCGGTGCGCATCTGGTCCGCAGCAGCCCCCAGATCGGGTGCACTGTCGATAAGGGTGCCATCCAAGTCGAACAGCACGGCACGGATGCCTGCGGAAATCACCACGGTCATGCCACCTTGCGCACTGCAATCATGTAGTTGACGCTGGTATCGTCACTGAGACGGTAGCGCCGGGTCAGCGGGTTGTATTCCAACCCCTTGGTATGGGCCAGCGACAAACCTGCCTCACGGCAGTAGTGGGCCAGTTCGCTGGGACGGATCATCTTGGAATACTCGTGCGTGCCCCGGGGGATCATGTTGAGGATGTATTCCGCGCCCACGATGGCCAGGGCAAATGCCTTGGCGTTGCGGTTGATGGTGGACAGGAACACCCAGCCGCCCGGTTTGACGAGGTCGGCGCAGGCGCGGACCACAGACTGCGGATCGGGAACATGCTCCAGCATTTCCATGCAGGTCACGGCGTCAAACTGCCCGGCACGTTCACTGGCCAGCGCCTCGGCGCTGATTTCGCGGTATTGCACATGGGGCGTCTGGGCCTCCAGGGCGTGCAACTGCGCCACCTTGAGTGCCTTGCTTGCCAAGTCAATGCCAAGAACGTCGGCACCGGCACGGGCCATGGAATCGGCCAGGATGCCTCCACCGCAGCCAATATCGACAACCTTCAATCCAGAGAGCGGCTGGATCGCCTGAATCCATCCCAAACGCAAGGGATTGATGTCGTGCAGCGGACGAAATTCGCTGTCCATGTCCCACCAGCGGTGGGCGAGTTCGGAGAATTTGGCCAGTTCGGCCGGATCGGCATTGACTTGGTTGCTCATGATGGAATTATCCCGCGAAGCACCGGGCCTCGAAGCGCTGCCCGAAGGGCAGAAAACAAAAAACCCGCCGAAGCGGGTTTCTTGGTTGGAATCCGAGGGATTACTTGGCGCGGGTACCGACCACTTCGATTTCCACGCGGCGGTTCTTGGCGCGGCCTTCCTTGGTCTTGTTGTCAGCCACGGGTTGCTTCTCGCCCTTGCCTTCGGTGTAGATGCGGTTCTTTTCGATGCCCTTGGACACCAGGTAAGCCTTCACAGCTTCAGAACGTGCCACAGACAGCTTCTGGTTGTAGGCATCGCCACCGACGGAGTCGGTGTGGCCCACGGCGATGATGACTTCCAGATTGATGCCCTTGACCTTGGCAACCAGGTCATCCAGCTTGGCCTTGCCCTCAGGCTTCAGAACTGCCTTGTCGAAATCAAAGAACGCATCAGCGGCGTAGGTCACCTTAGAGGCAGCGGCAGCAGCAGCGGGGGCTGCGGGTTTGGCTGCAGCGGATGCAGCAGCAGTGGCAGCGGGTGCGGCAGCAGCAGGTTCAGCAGCCTTGGGAGCAGCGGCGATTGCGCCGTCACAACCAGGAGCAGCAGTGGCGGGGGTCCATACGGCATCGCGCCAGCACTCACCGGAAGCGCTCTTCCAGACTTCGCCAGAGGCACTGCGCCAGTTGTGAATTTCCTGAGCGCCAGCAACGGTGGCAAGGGCGGCAGCGGCGATAGCGATGGCTACTTTATTCATGTGTTTCATGGTTTTCCTTAGAACAGAACAAACTGCAGCTGCGCTGCAAGCATGGGGGCAATCCTACCAAAACAATAGCGTTCCGGTGTCGCACGATTGTGCCACATGCAAAACACCCGCTGGTGCGTTCCCCCGCCCGATACACGAGAAATCGCCCGACAAACGTGAATAAGTTGTTGCTGCACCGCGACAAACCAGTCTAGCGCTGCATCCCCTTAGAATGGCAGGTTGTCCAGCCTACGGCCCTCCGATCCCATGACACAGTTCGCCAAAGAAACGCTCCCGACCAGTCTCGAAGAAGAAATGCGGCGCAGCTACCTCGATTACGCCATGAGCGTGATCGTGGGGCGTGCCTTGCCCGATGCGCGAGACGGCTTGAAGCCAGTGCACCGGCGCGTACTGTTTGCCATGCACGAACTCAACAACGACTGGAACCGGCCATACAAGAAGTCGGCCCGTATCGTCGGTGACGTGATCGGTAAGTACCACCCGCACGGCGACCAGTCGGTGTATGACACCATCGTGCGCATGGCGCAGGACTTCTCCATGCGCCACATGCTGGTAGACGGCCAGGGTAACTTCGGCTCGGTGGACGGAGACAACGCTGCGGCGATGCGTTACACCGAAATCCGCTTGGCCAAGGTGGCGCACGAACTGCTGGCAGACCTGGACAAGGAAACCGTGGATTTCGGGCCGAACTACGACGGTTCGGAAAAAGAACCCCTGGTGCTGCCCACCCGCCTGCCCAATCTGCTGGTCAATGGCTCGGGCGGCATTGCCGTTGGTATGGCCACCAACATTCCGCCGCACAACCTCAACGAGGTGGTGGACGCCTGCCTGCACCTGCTGCGCAACCCCGAAGCCACGGTCGATGACCTGATGGAGATCATCCCGGCACCCGACTTCCCTACCGCCGGCATCATCTATGGCATTAACGGCGTGAAGGACGGCTACCGCACCGGCCGCGGCAAGGTGGTGATGCGTGCACGCTGCCACTTCGAGGACATCGACAAGGGCCAGCGCCAGGCCATCATCGTCGACGAGCTGCCCTACCAGGTCAACAAGAAGACGCTGCAGGAACGCATGGCCGAACTGGTGCACGAGAAGAAGATCGAGGGCATCAGCCACATCCAGGACGAATCGGACAAGTCCGGCATGCGCCTGGTGATCGAACTCAAGCGCGGTGAAGTGCCCGAAGTGGTGCTGAACAACCTGTACAAGCAGACGCAGCTGCAGGACACTTTCGGCATGAACATGGTGGCGCTGGTCAACGGCCAGCCCAAGCTGTGCAACCTGAAAGACCTGATCCAGGTCTTCCTGCAGCACCGCCGCGAAGTGGTGACTCGCCGCACGGTGTACAACCTGCGCAAGGCCCGCGACCGCGGCCACGTGCTCGAAGGCCTGGCCGTCGCGCTGGCCAACATCGACGACTTCATCGCCATCATCCGAAACGCCCCCACCCCCCCGGTGGCCAAGGCCGAGCTGATGAGCCGCAGCTGGGGCAGCAAGCTGGTGCGCGAGATGCTCACCCGTTCACGCGAAGATGGTGGCGTGGTCAATGCCGACGATTACCGCCCCGAAGGACTGGAACGCAGCTACGGCATGCAGGGCGATGGCCTGTACCGCCTGTCCGACACCCAGGCCCAGGAAATCCTGCAGATGCGCCTGCAGCGCCTGACCGGTCTGGAGCAGGACAAGATCGTAGCCGAATACAAGGAAGTCATGGCCGAGATCGACGACCTGCTGGACATCCTGGCGAAGCCCGAACGCGTGTCCACCATCATTGGTGAAGAGCTGACCGTCATCAAGACCGAGTTCGGCCAGACCAAGATCGGTGCCCGCCGCAGCCAAGTGGAACACTCGTCGTACGACCTGTCCACCGAAGACCTCATCACCCCGACCGACATGGTGGTGACCCTGTCGCACAGCGGCTACATCAAGAGCCAGCCGGTGTCCGAGTACCGTGCCCAGAAGCGCGGCGGACGCGGCAAGCAGGCTACCGCCACCAAAGAGGACGATTGGGTCGACCAGCTCTTCATTGCCAACACGCACGACTACATCCTGTGCTTCTCGAACCGCGGGCGCCTGTACTGGCTCAAGGTGTGGGAAGTGCCGCAGGGCTCGCGCGGTTCACGTGGCCGCCCCATCGTCAACATGTTCCCGCTGGCCGAGGGCGAAAAGATCACCGTGGTGCTGCCGCTGACCGGCGAGTCGCGCACCTTCCCGGCCGACCGCTTCGTGTTCATGGCGACCAGCATGGGCACGGTCAAGAAGACCGCGCTGGACGAGTTCTCCAACCCGCGCAAGGGCGGCATCATTGCCGTGAACCTGGACGAAGGGGACTACCTGATTGGCGCGGCGCTGACTGACGGTAAGCACGACGTGATGCTGTTCAGCGACGGCGGCAAGGCCGTGCGTTTTGACGAAAACGATGTGCGCCCGCTGGGCCGTGCTGCCCGCGGCGTGCGCGGCATGATGCTCGAAGACGGCCAGAGCGTGATCGCCATGCTGGTGGCCGAAGACGAGGAGCAAAGCGTGCTGACGGCCACCGAAAACGGCTATGGCAAGCGCACCAGCATCGTCGAATACACCCGCCACGGCCGCGGTACCAAGGGCATGATCGCCATCCAGCAGTCCGAACGCAACGGCAAGGTCGTGGCCGCCACCCTGGTCCACGCCCAGGACGAGATCATGCTCATCACCGACAAGGGCGTGCTGGTGCGAACCCGGGTCGCGGAAATCCGCGAACTGGGTCGCGCTACCCAGGGCGTGACGCTGATCAACCTGGACGAAGGCTCCAAGCTCAGCGGGCTGCAGCGCATCGTCGAGAACGACGCCAATAGCGCCGAGGGCGAAGCTGGCGAAGGCGACGAAGCGGCGACCTGAGCGACACCATGAAACGTGCAAGTCGCTACCATTCCGATAGCTGCTTGCGCAATGTTTACGCGGGCTTCGGCCCGATTTGATACCTAAAACCGATGCTGCGTCCGTACAACTTCTCCGCCGGCCCCGCCGCCATGCCCGCCGAAGTGCTGGCCCAGGCGGCCGATGAAATGCTCGATTGGCCGGATGCAACGGGCAAGCGATGCGGCATGGGCGTGATGGAGATGAGCCACCGCGGCAAGGAGTTCCTGTCCATCTACACCCAGGCCGAAGCCGACCTGCGTGAACTGCTGGCGGTGCCAAGCAACTTCAGGATCCTGTTCATGCAGGGCGGTGGACTGGCCGAAAACGCCATCGTGCCCCTGAACCTGGCCGCACGGCGCGGCGCGCAGGGTCACGCCCCGGCGGCCGATTTCGTGGTCACCGGCAGCTGGAGCGACAAGTCGCAGAAGGAAGCGCGCCGCTACTGCGACGTGCACATCGCCGCCAGCAACCAGGCCGAAGGCCACACCGCGATTCCCGCCGCGTCGACCTGGCAACTGCGCCAAGGCGTCAGCTATGTCCATGTCTGCGGCAATGAGACCATCAACGGCCTGGAGTACCACACCCTGCCCGACCTGAAGGCCCTGGGCAGCGATGCCGAACTGGTGGTGGACTTTTCCTCGAACGTGGCTTCGCGCCCCATGGATTGGAACAAGGTGGGGCTCGCCTTCGGTGGCGCCCAGAAGAACCTGGGCCCCGCCGGCCTAACCCTGGTGGTTGTGCGGGAAGACCTGCTGGGCCATGCGATGGCGCACTGCCCCAGCGCCTTCGACTACAAGCTGGTGGCCGATAACGGCTCCATGTACAACACCCCGCCCACCTACGCCATCTACATGGCGGGCCTGACCTTCCAGTGGCTCAAGCGCCAAGGCGGCGTCGCAGCCATGGAGCAGCGCAACATTGCCAAGGCCGAGTTGCTGTACCGCACCATCGACGCCTCCGGCCTGTACGAGAACCGCGTGGCGCCCGACTGCCGTTCACGCATGAACGTACCCTTCTTCCTGCGCAACGAAGCGCTGAACGACGCCTTCCTGGCCGGTGCCAAGGAGGCCGGGCTGCTGCAGCTCAAGGGCCACAAGTCGGTCGGCGGCATGCGCGCCAGCCTCTACAACGCCATGCCCCTGGAGGGCGTGCAGGCCCTGTGCAGCTACCTGCAGGAATTTGAACGCACCCACGGATAAGACCCCATGGCCCGCACCCTCCCCGAACTCCGCGCGCTGATTGACGCCGTCGACCTGGAACTGCTGCAACTGCTGAACAAGCGCGCCGGATATGCCAACGAAGTCGGCGAGATCAAGCGCCATGAAGGCTCGGTGGTGTTCCGCCCCGAACGCGAAGCGCAAGTGATTGCCGGCCTGCAGAAGGCCAACGACGGGGCCCTGCGCGACGAGAACATCGCCGTCATCTGGCGCGAGATCATGTCCGCCTGCCGCGCACTGGAAGCCCCGCAGCGCGTGGCCTACCTCGGCCCGTTCGGCACCTTCACGGAAGAGGCCGCGCTGCGCTTCTTCGGCTCCAGCATCCACAAGATTCCCTGCAACTCGTTCGACGAAGTGTTCCATGCCGCCACCTGCGGCAATGCGCAATACGGCGTGGTGGCGCTCGAAAACAGCACCGAAGGCGTGGTCACGCGCACGCTGGATTTGCTGCTGCACTCGCCCCTGCACATCGTCGGCGAAATCAGCCTGCTGATTCGCCACCAGCTGCTGCGCAGCACCAATTCGCTCGATGGCATCGAGGTGGTGCTGGCGCACCCGCAAGCGCTGGCCCAGTGCCAGGAATGGCTCAACACCCACCTGCCCCATGCCGAGCGCCGCGCCGTATCGAGCAATGCCGAGGGTGCCCGCCTGGCCGCCACCAACCCGGCCTGGGCCGGCATCGCCAGCGAACGCGCCGGCTCCGAGTTTGGCCTGCACATCGCCGCCCACGCCATCCAGGACGACCCGTTCAACCGCACCCGCTTTGCCGTGATCTGCCTGCCTTCGGTGCTGCCGGTACCGCAGGCCACCGGGCGCGACTGCACCAGCCTCGTGGTGTCGGTGCCCAACCGCCCCGGCGCCGTGCACGACATGCTGGTGCCGCTGAAGAAGCACGGTGTGTCCATGACGCGCTTCGAATCGCGCCCGGCGCGCTCGGGCCAATGGGAGTACCACTTCTTCATCGACCTGCAGGGTCACCCCAGCGAGCCCCACGTGGCCGCAGCGCTGGCCGACCTGCAGAACCTGTGCGCCTTCTACAAGATCCTGGGCGCCTACCCCTTGGCCGACTGATGGGAAGGGCCCGATCGCATGTTTGAACAATTGGGACTCATCGGATGCGGCCTCATGGGCGGCTCCTTCGCATTGGCGCTCAAGCGCGCCGGCCTGGTGCGCCGCGTGGTCGGCTACAGCAAGTCGCCCAGCACCACCGAACGCGCCCGTGCCATGGGCGTGATCGACGTGGAAGCGCCGTCGGCCCTGCTTGCCGTCTCAGGCGCCGACATCGTGCTGATTGCCGTCCCGGTGGCATCCACTGAAGCAACCTTCAAGGCCATCAAGCACCTGGTGTCCAATGACATGCTCATCATGGACGTGGGGTCGACCAAGTCGGACGTGATCCAGGCCGCCAGTCGCGTGCTGCGCGAGCGCGTCCGATCCTTCGTGCCGGCCCACCCCATTGCCGGCAAGGAGTTGGCCGGTGTGGAACATGCCGATCCCGAGCTCTACAAGGGGCGCCAGGTCATCCTGACCCCGAACGACCAAACCGGTGCTGCGCAGGTCCAGAAGGCCATCGACCTGTGGACGGCGCTGGGTTGCCGGGTGCTGCAGATGAGCCCCGAGCAGCATGATGCAGCCTACGCCGCCGTGAGCCACCTGCCCCACCTGCTGGCCTTTGCCATAATGAACGGCATCACCAGCCAGCCGCAGTCCAAGGATTACCTGTCATTGGCCGGTCCGGGCTTTCGCGACTTCACGCGCATTGCCGCCGGCGACCCCAAGGTCTGGCGTGACATCCTCCTGGCCAACCGCGACGAACTGCTCAAGCAGAGCCAGATCTTCCAGCGCAACCTGCACGCCCTGGAACTGGTGATCTCCAGCGGCAATGGCGAAGCCTTGCAAGGCCTGCTCGAGCAGGCAAGCCAAGCCCGGGGCAATTGGACCCTGGGCAACAACCCACAGAACTGATGTTTTCCACTGCTTTTCTCGACCTGCCCCCACTCGCCAGCGCGCAGGGCAGCATCACCCTGCCGGGCTCCAAGAGCATTTCCAACCGCGTACTGCTGCTGGCCGCCCTGTGCGAAGGCGTTACCACCATCCACGACCTGCTCGATTCGGACGACACCCGGGTCATGCTGGCGGCCTTGCGCCAGCTCGGTTGCACCATCGAACAATCCGGCGCCACCGTGCAGATCACCGGTCTGGGCGGCAGGATCGCACCGCAGAACGCACAGGCCGACCTGTTCCTGGGCAACGCTGGCACTGCCATGCGCCCCTTGACGGCCGCCCTCTCGGTACTGGGTGGCGACTTCCAGCTGCGTGGTATCCCGCGCATGCATGAGCGCCCCATCGGTGACCTGGTGGACGCGCTGCGCCAGCTTGGCTGCGATGTGCGCTACCTGGGTAACGAGGGTTACCCGCCGCTGCACATCGGCCAGGCCCACATTGCCATCGACGCACCGATCCGCGTGCGTGGTGACGTTTCCAGCCAGTTTCTCACCGCCTTGCTGCTGGCACTTCCGCTGGTTGCCCAAACCCAGGCCATCGTGATCGAGGTGGTGGGTGAACTCATTTCCAAACCCTACATCGAGATCACCCTGCAGTTGCTGGCGCGCTTTGGCGTACGGGTTCAGCGTGATGGCTGGCAGCGCTTCACCATTGCAGCGGGGGCCCGGTATACCAGCCCCGGCACCATCCATGTCGAGGCCGACGCCTCGTCCGCTAGCTATTTCATAGCGCTTGGCGCAATTGCCACGCGGGATGGAGGCGAAAATCACATCCACATCCAAGGCGTGGGGGCGGACAGCATCCAGGGTGACATCCGTTTCGTGGAAGCGGCCACCGCCATGGGTGCGAAGGTGGAAAGTGGACCGAACTGGCTCAAGGTGTCGCGCGGTAGCTGGCCCCTGAAGGCCATCGACCTCGACTGCAACCACATTCCTGACGCGGCCATGACCCTGGCGGTCATGGCTCTCTATGCCGAAGGCACCACCACCCTGCGCAACATCGCCTCCTGGCGTGTCAAGGAAACCGACCGCATCGCCGCCATGGCCTGCGAACTGCGCAAGCTGGGTGCCACGGTGGTCGAAGGGGAAGACTTCATTTCGGTCACCGCACCCGCTTCGAAGTCCGACTGGAAGGCGGCTTCGATCCACACCTACGACGACCACCGGGTGGCCATGTGCTTCTCGCTGGCCGTGTTCAACCCCGCAGGTCTGCCGGTGCGCATCGAAGACCCGAAATGCGTGGCGAAGACCTTTCCGGACTATTTCGAAGCATTGTTTTCTCTCGCAAAGGCGGACAGCGCAGCGATTCCCGTGCTGTGCGTGGATGGCCCCACAGCGTCCGGCAAAGGCACGCTGGCCACGGTACTGGCCGAACGCCTCGGCTACCACCTGCTGGACTCAGGCTCGCTGTACCGCATCACCGGGCTTGCCGCTACCCGCCGCGGCATCGCCATCGAACCAGCCAACGCCCAGGCACTGGCGGACATGGTGGGCGGCCTGCACATCCATTTTGAAGGCATGACAGTCTTCCTGGATGGCGAGGATGTGACCCAGGCCATCCGCACCGAGGAAGCCGGCATGAACGCTTCACGCATCGCTGCCCTACCGCCTGTGCGCATCGCCATGACCGCGTTCCAGCACAGCTTTGCCCAACTGCCTGGCCTGGTGGCCGACGGTCGCGACATGGGTACGGTGATCTTCCCTGAAGCGCCACTCAAGGTGTTCCTCACGGCCAGTGCCCAGAAGCGTGCGGAGAGGCGCCATAAGCAGTTGATTTCAAAAGGAATTGCAGCTACACTCGACAGTCTTCGCGCCGATTTGGAAGAACGTGACGCCCGCGACATGAACCGCAGCGTAGCGCCTTTGAAGCCAGCGCAGGACGCCCAACTTCTGGACAACTCCGATCTCACCGTCGAACAGTCGGTCGAATTGGTGCTGGGCTGGTGGCAAGGCAAGCAGCCGTTTCAACACACGTAGCAACGACTGGCGACAGCAAGTCGCGTCCCTCCTGGGGTCGCGCAAAACCGGGCCCCTGGTGCTCCTCTCGCGCGACAGCGCACTGGCAACAGGGTTCTACAACCTAACCCACGGGTCACACCGTGAGCAACTTGCGGTTCACGCCGCACAACAACATGTCTGAATCTTTCGCAGCCCTCTTTGAAGAGTCCCTCAAGCGTTCCGAAACCAAGGTTGGTGAAGTCGTCACCGCCGAAGTCATTCGCATCGAGCACAACTTCGTCGTGGTCAATGCCGGCCTCAAGTCGGAAGCCTATGTGCCTCTGTCCGAGTTCAAGAATGACCAAGGCGAACTCGAAGTTCAAGTGGGCGAGTTCATTTCCGTGGCCATCGTCGCCATGGAAAACGGTTACGGCGACACCATCGTCAGCCGCGACACCGCCAAGCGCCTGGCTTCCTGGATGAGCCTGGAAAAGGCCCTGGAATCCGGCGAGTTCGTCACCGGCACCACTTCCGGCAAGGTCAAGGGCGGCCTGACCGTTCTGGTCAACGGCATCCGCGCCTTCCTGCCCGGTTCGCTGGTCGATACACGTCCCACCAAGGACCTGTCTCCCTGGGAAAACAAGACCATGGAATTCAAGGTCATCAAGCTGGACCGCAAGCGCAACAACGTGGTGCTGAGCCGCCGTGCCGTGGTGGAAGCCTCCATGGGCGAAGAGCGCGCCAAGCTGATGGAAAACCTCAAGGAAGGTTCCATCGTCCGCGGCGTGGTCAAGAACATCACCGAATACGGTGCATTCGTGGACCTGGGTGGCATCGACGGCCTGCTGCACATCACCGACATGGCATGGCGCCGTGTCCGCCACCCCTCCGAGGTGGTGCAGGCTGGCCAAGAGATCTCTGCCAAGATCCTCAAGTTCGACACCGAGAAGAACCGCGTGTCCCTGGGCCTCAAGCAAATGGGCGACGATCCCTGGATGGGCGTCAACCGCCGCTACCCCTCCGGCACCCGCATGTTCGGCAAGATCACGAACATCGCCGACTACGGTGCATTCGTCGAACTCGAACCCGGCATCGAAGGCCTGGTGCACGTGTCCGAAATGGACTGGACCAACAAGAACGTTGCTCCTTCCAAGATCGTGTCCCTGGGTGACGAAGTCGAAGTCATGGTTCTGGAAATCGACGAAGACAAGCGTCGTATCTCCCTGGGCATGAAGCAGTGCAAGGCCAACCCCTGGCAGGAATTCGCCCAGAACACCAAGCGCGGCGACCGCGTCAAGGGCCCGATCAAGTCGATCACCGACTTCGGCGTGTTCGTGGGTCTGGCTGCCGGTATCGACGGCCTGGTGCACCTGTCTGACCTGTCCTGGAACGAGTCCGGCGAAGCCGCCGTGCGTGAGTTCAAGAAGGGCCAGGAAGTCGAAGCCATCGTGTTGGCTGTGGACGTGGACCGCGAGCGCATCTCCCTGGGCATCAAGCAACTCGATTCCGACCCCTTCACCACCTTCGTGTCGATCAACGACAAGGGTGCCACCGTGACCGGCAAGGTCAAGACCGTGGACCCCAAGGGCGCTGAAATCGACCTGGGCGAAGACGTCATCGGCTACCTGCGTGCTTCCGAAATCAGCCGCGACCGCGTCGAAGACGCCCGCAATGTGCTGAAGGAAGGCGACGAAGTCACCGCTGTGGTCGTGAACGTGGATCGCAAGAGCCGCAACATCCAGCTGTCCATCAAGGCCAAGGACGTGGCAGACCAGAACGAAGCCATGGCCAACCTGAGCCAGAACTCCGGCAACGCCGGCACCACCAGCCTGGGCGCTCTGCTGCGCGCCAAGCTGGACAACAACAACTAATCAGCTGTTGTAGACCCTGATCAACGGCCGAACGCTCCCTTCAGTGTGGGCTTCGGCCGTTTTCTTTTGTAGTGAATCACCATGACCCGCTCCGACCTCGTTGAAGAACTGGCCAACCGTTTTGCCCAACTGAACCACCGCGACTCCGAAATCGCCGTGAAGGCAATCCTGGACGCCATGAACGACGCCTTGGTGCGCGGCCACCGTATCGAAATCCGCGGTTTCGGAAGTTTCTCCATCAACCGCCGCCCGCCGCGCATGGGCCGCAACCCACGCAGTGGCGAAAGTGTCGCCATTCCCGAGAAGCGCGTTCCCCACTTCAAACCCGGCAAGGCCTTGCGCGAAGCCGTGGACAAGCGCACCGCCGAACTGCAGTCCAGGGCCTGAGTGGCTGCGATGCAGCGATAGAATCACCTCGCCTGCGAGGAGATCCATGAAACACCTGGCCTGGCTCTTTCGCACCCTGGTGAAAGCGGCCATATTCTTTACCCTGTTCGCGTTCACGCTCAACAATCAGGCGGACGTCACGGTCCATTTCTTCTTCGGTCGCCAATGGACCGGCCCGCTGATCCTGGTAGTGCTGGGTGCGTTCTGCATTGGTGTCATGCTTGGCATCGTGGCCATGGTGCCGCGCTGGTGGCGCCACCGCAGCGACGCCGAACAGGCGCGCCGGGCCATGCAAGGCCCGGCGGCCCCCGCCACGCCCCCATCCACTCCCCTACCACCCGATGGAATTTGATTTCAGTTTCTTCCTACTGGGCTTGCCCATCGCGTTCGGACTGGGGTGGCTCGCCTCACGCATGGACATCCGGCAACTGCGACTGGAAAACCAGCAAGCCCCCAAGGCCTATTTCAAGGGCCTGAATTTCCTGCTCAACGAACAGCAGGACCAGGCCATCGACGCATTCATCGAGGCGGTGCAGAACGACCCCGACACGTCGGAGCTGCATTTTGCCCTGGGCAACCTGTTTCGCCGCCGTGGCGAGTACGAACGGGCAGTGCGCGTGCACCAGCACCTGCTGTCGCGATCCGACCTCAGCCAGGATGACCGCCACCGCGCCCAGCACGCACTGGCGCTGGACTATCTCAAGGCTGGCCTGCTCGACCGCGCCGAGCAGGCCCTGCTCAAGCTCGAAGGCACCCGTTTCGAGGAGCAGGCGCGCCTGGCCCTGCTGGCCAACTACGAGCGCAGCCGCGACTGGCCACTCGCCGCCGGGGTGGCTCAGCGCCTGCAGGACAGCGGCCAGGGACATTTTGCGACACGACTGGCGCACTACCTGTGTGAGCAGGCGCAGACCCTGGTGCAGCAACAACAGGTCGATGAGGCCATGGCGCTCTACCGCCGAGCCATCGACACCGCCCCGGAGGCGGCCCGGGCGCGCATTGCGCTGGCCGAACTGCAGCACCGCCAAGGACAAACCTCGGACGCGTTCGAGACCCTGCTGGCTGCCCTTGACCATGCACCACAGGCCAGCCCGTTGGTCGCCCCCTTGCTGGCACGCTATGCCCAAGCCTGCGGCCAGCAGACACGTGCACTGGAGACCTTGCTGGCCTTGTACCGCGGCCCACACCCATCCCTCGACGTGCTCGATGCGATTGTCTCCCTGCAAGCACCCGACGCCCTGGAGAGTGCGCGCGACTGGTATGTGCAACACCTGGAAAAGGAGCCCTCGCTGGTGGCTGCCGCCAAGTGGATTGCGGGCGAGAAGCTGGAGCACGAACAGTTCCACCCCCAGGTGCAGCGCGCCCTGGACCACGCCGTCAAGCCTCTCACACGCTACCGCTGCGCCGCCTGCGGGTTTGAAGCCAAGAGTCACTTCTGGCAGTGCCCGGGTTGCCAGACCTGGGACAGCTACCCCGCACGGCGCGTCGAAGAGCTATAAACACCGATTCGTATGGACATCAACAAAGCAAAACTATCCGCCTCCCGCGTGCTGGTCGTCGGCGACGTCATGCTCGACCGCTACTGGTACGGCGCCGTTGACCGCATCAGCCCAGAGGCCCCGGTGCCCGTGGTGCGCGTCACGCGCGAGGAAGAACGCTGCGGTGGCGCCGCCAACGTGGCCTTCAACGCTGCATCGCTGGGTGCGCAGGCATCTTTGCTGACCGTGGTCGGTGACGACGAGGCCAGCCACAAGCTCGAACGCATCGTCGCCCGTACCGGCATCCGCACCCACTTCGGTCGCGACGCGGACCTGCAGACCACCGTCAAGCTGCGCGTGATCGGGCGCCAGCAGCAGTTGATCCGTCTGGACTTCGAGAACACCCCCAAGACCGAGGTGCTGGCCACCCAGACCGAAACCTTCGCACAACTGCTGCCCAGCCACGAGGCTGTGCTGTTTTCGGACTACTGCAAGGGCGGGCTGGCCCACGTGAGCGACATGATTGCCCGGGCACGCGCCGCCGGCAAGCCGGTGCTAATCGACCCCAAGGGGGCCGACTATTCGCGCTACCGCGGCGCCAGCGTCATCACCCCCAACCGGGCCGAGCTGCAGCAGGTGGTGGGCCACTGGAACAGCGAAACCGAACTGCGCGCCAAGGCGCACCAGTTGCGCGCGGACCTGCAGCTCGACGCTGTGCTGCTGACCCGCAGTGAGGAAGGCATGACCCTCTTTGATGCCGATGGCGAACTCCACGTGAGCGCCCAGGCCCGTGAGGTGTTTGACGTGACGGGCGCTGGGGACACCGTCATTGCCACCATGGCCGCCCTGGTGGGGGCGGGCATGACGCTGCGTGAAGCCGTACCCCACGCCAACCGCGCCGGCGGCATCGTGGTCGGCAAATTCGGCACCGCTGCCGTGTCTTTCGAGGAGTTGTTCGCATGACCCGAATTGTTGTAACTGGCGCCGCAGGTTTTATTGGCAGCAACATCATCGCCGGGCTCAACGCCCGCGGCCTCACCGACATCATTGCGGTCGATGACCTGACCCAGGGCGACAAGTTCCGCAACCTGGCCGACCTGCAGATCGCCGACTACGTGGACGCCGGCACCTTTTACGACGAATTCGCTTCCGGCCACTACGGCCAGATCGAAGCGGTGTTCCACGAAGGCGCCTGCAGCGACACCATGGAACTTGATGGCAAGTACATGATGGCCAACAACTACACGCTGTCGTGGAACCTGTTCCAGGCCTGCCAGAAGCGCGGCGCGCGCCTGCTGTATGCGTCGAGTGCCGCCACCTACGGCGGCTCCAGCACCTTCCGCGAAGACCCTGCGTTTGAGTTGCCACTGAACGTGTACGGCTACTCGAAGCTGCTGTTCGACCAACGCATGCGCCGCGAGTGCGGTGTCAACTTCGAACGCACCAAGGCCGGCCGCACCCACCAGGTGGTGGGTTTCCGCTACTTCAACGTGTACGGCCCGCGTGAACAGCACAAGGGCCGCATGGCCAGCGTCGCCTTCCACCAATACCACCAGTTCCAGGGCGAAGGAAAAGTCAAGCTGTTCGGCGAATACGGCGGCTACGCAGCTGGTGGCCAGATGCGGGACTTCGTCTTCGTGGACGATGTGGTCGCGGTCAACCTCTGGTTCTTCGACAACCCCTCCAAGGTCGGCATCTTCAACCTCGGTTCCGGCCGCGCGCAGCCGTTCAACGACGTTGCCAGCTCGGTGGTCAACGCCCTGCGCACGCTGCGTGGTGACGCCCCCTTGCCGCTGGCCGACATCGCCGCCCAGGGCCTGGTCGAGTACGTTCCTTTCCCCGATGCGCTGCGCGGCAAGTACCAGTGCTATACCCAGGCGGATCTCACGGCACTGCGCAGCGCCGGTTGCGACCATGCGTTCGTGGATGTGCAGACCGGAGTCGCCAAGTACGTGCAGTGGCTGCACCAGCGCGGCTGAAGACACTCGCCATGAAGCAGCCACTTCACACCCTGCGTACCGGCTTGGCGGCTCTTTGCCTGGCCCTGGCCACCAGCGCGTTTGCCGTGGACGCCAATACCGCCACGGAAGCGGAATTGGACAGTGTCAAGGGGCTCGGGCCCAGCCAGACCGCGCGCATCCTGCAGGCCCGTGAAAAAGGCCTGTTCAAGAACTGGGCCGACCTGATGGCGCGCGTCAAGGGCATCAAGCCCGCCACCGCTGCCAAGCTGACGGCCAACGGCCTGACCGTGAACGAACAAGGCTACCAGCCCCCTGCGAAATGATGCTCCAGGTGTTCGCCATCTGCCTGGGCGCCTGCGCGGGCGCACTGGCGCGCTGGCAACTCGGGCTGTGGCTCAACCCCACCGGCGTGGTGGTGGGCAGCACCTTGCCCCTGGGCACCCTGGCGGCCAACCTCATCGGCGGCTACCTCATCGGCGTCTGTGTGGCCGTGTTCCAGGCCTTGCCGGAACTGCACCCGGCATGGCGACTGGCGCTGGTCACCGGCTTCCTGGGCGCCCTGACCACCTTTTCCAGTTTCTCCGCCGAAGTGGTGGCCATGCTGGGGCAGGAGCGTTATGCCTTGGCCCTGGGCACCTCGGCACTGCACCTGCTCGGGTCACTGGCCATGACCATTGCCGGCATCCGATCCGCTAGCATTTTCCTAGCTACCCACGCATAGTTTGCGCGGGCTGCAGGCCAATTTCTATCCCAAATCCGTTCTGTATCGCGCTCAAGGGCCGACCAGACCGACGCTGCGCAACCAGTCCTTCTCCTCCCCCAAGGGACGGTAGAGAAAACGCTCGGGCAACTCCCACACCAGCACATTCGGTGGTGCGGATGTGAACGCCTCGTCTTTCAGGTAGGCGGTGGTCGCCTGCAGGAAACCGCCTCCGTCCTTCGACACGTTGAGCACCTTGCGCGAAAGTGCCTGCTGCAACGCACCATGGAAGTTGCCTCGCTGCGAATACGAGGTGCCAGTCAGCACCACCGGGACCGCCGCATCACCGAACAAGCCGACGGCGGCGTCCTGTGAGACCTGGCTGGTTGCCCTTGGTGTCTCGCGGTCCGGCAAGGGACGCCAGCCGTTGGGCACCGACTCGAGCCCCATGAGACGCAACAGGTCGCCAGGACGCTCCCCCTCCGGGCCTTGCGGCGCGGTTTCGAAGCGCGTATCGCCAGCGCCCGCCAGCATCGACTGAATCTGCTTGGCAATGGCCTGTGCGGCGATCTCGGCCCCGTCCTGGTTCCAGTGCGTGTCGGTGCGGTAATAAACCGGTTTGGTGCGCCCGGCCTGCGTCAACGGTGTGACCAAGTCCACCACCGGTACACCGGCATTGCGCAAACCATCCAGGGCCGCCGTGTAGCGGCCCTGCAGGTAGGACGGATAGCCACCCTGCACCCATTCCGCGTAGATGCGTGCCTTGTCGGGTACCACCGCCACCACCAGTTCCACCTGCTTCTTCGCCAAGGCCTGGCGGGTTTGCTGCAGCAGGGCTACACGTGCGGCCAGCTGCTCCTGGCCATGGTCATCAAACTGCACTTCCTCGGTAAGGAAGATCCAGCCATCGCGCCCCAGGCGCACCTGGTCGTTGGCTCCACCGGTGATGCGCCAGCGCAGGGCATTGGCAAAGGCGATGATGTCGGCCCGCTGCGGCATCGCCTTGTCCAGCGACTTCTCGATCGCCCCCGTCATGCGGCCGTCGCGGAAGGCGTCAATTCCGTGCGGAAATTCGATCGGCTTGCCGGATGCCAGGGCCAACACGTACTGGCTGGCACCTGCCAGGACCACCAGGCCCAAAGCCGCGGCTGCCGCATGCCGGTGCCAGCGCTCCAGTACAGAATCAGCCGGCCCGTTGGAAGCGTTCAGGGTGTCTTGCATGGCAGCGCTCAGAATTGGAAATACAGGAACGGTGTGAACGACTGCGACGACAGGGTCGCCACCGCCCACACGAACAAGGGGATCAGCGCATAGCGCAGCACACTGCCACGCTGGCGGCGCAGCCAGGGCATGGCGTACACCAGACCGATACCGAACACCAGCACCAGCAGTCGCTCGGGCACCACCTGCCAGGACATCGGGTCCGAAATTCCCAGGCCCTGCATACCCGCCATGCCCTTGAACATGCGCATCGCACCTGCCACGTCCGCGGCGCGGAAAAAGACCCAGCCAATGATGACCAGCAGCATGGTCTTGGCCACCCGCACCACTGCAGGCAGGCGGCTCGGCCCGAAGCGCTCTTCGAGGTAGCGCTCGACCGCGAGGATGCCCCCGTGCCAGGCCCCCCAGATCACGAAGGTGAAGTTGGCGCCATGCCACAGGCCTCCGAGCAGCATGGTGAGGAACAGGTTGATGTAGGTACGCACCCTGCCCTTGCGGTTGCCCCCGAGCGCGATGTACAGGTACTCGCGCAGCCAGTTCGACAAGGACATGTGCCAGCGCTTCCAGAATTCGGTGATGGACTTGGAGGTGTAGGGGTCGTTGAAGTTTTCGGGAAAGACAAAACCGATCATCAATGCCAAGCCGATGGCCATGTCGGTATAGCCGCTGAAGTCGAAGAACAGCTGCACGGTGTAGGCCACCGCGCCCAACCAGGCATCGGCCAGACTGGGATTACTCAGCGCAAACGCGGCGTCGGCCAACGGGGCGACCGAGTCGGCTATCAGCACCTTCTTGCAGAACCCCACCATGAAGATCACGCAACCGCGGCTGAAGCGCTCCATGGAGTGCACCCGGCTGCCGAACTGCTGCGCCAGCAGGTGGTAGCGCAGCACCGGGCCCGCGACCAGGTGCGGAAAGAGGGCAATGAATGCCGCAAAGTCGATCAGGTTGCGCGCCGGCGGCGCCTCTTCGCGGTAGATGTCGACCAGGTAGCTGATGGCATGGAAGATGTAGAACGACAGGCCGATGGGCAGGAGCACATGGGACCAGGGCATGGCTTCGAACCCCATGGCCACCAGCAGGGCATTGAAGGTCTCCACCCCGAAATTGGCGTACTTGAAATAGGCCAGCGCGGCCAGGTTCAGCACCACCCCCAGCGTCAGGTAGCGGTACTTGGTGGCCTTGTCGGCAGCCGATCCAATGGCCAGCGCGATGGCGTAGGAAACCACCGTGACCCCCACCAGCAGGCCCAGGAAGTCCGGGCGCCACCATGCATAAAAAGCATAGCTGAACGCCAGAATCAGCGCCGACCGCCAGCGCTGCGGGGAGAGGTAATAGCTCGCCAGGAACAGCGGCAGAAACGCAAACAGAAAGAGATTGGAGCTAAATACCATACGAATTTTTCGAGTCGACAATGCACTTCCATCGCGGACTGAATGCGAGGACAAATACATGTGGCATGGGGCTGATGTTACGCGCAATGCCTAGCCAGTCGCCGTGAAGTATTTCGCTACTCGTCCCAATATTCCCTGCAAGACAATCCGGCGCACTGATAGTGAACAACTTTGGTTAGCCGTTGCACCGCTGGGGAGACATCTGCACCGGCCGAATCCGTTTCCCACGGCTATGGCCCCAGACCTAGGCAATTACCAAGTACGATTCACTTGGTTGCCATTGAAAAAACCAGCATGCCAGATTTCACTTCATCGTTGTTTTGGATTTCCGTACTGCAAATCATCGCAATCGACATCATGCTCGGCGGCGACAACGCCGTCGTTATTGCATTGGCCTGTCGCAAGCTACCGCCTGAGCAGCGCAATAGAGGGATATTCTGGGGTGTGGTGGGTGCGATCGGACTACGGATTGCACTGATCTATTTCGCTCTGCGACTGCTTGAGTTGCCTTACCTGAAGATTTTTGGTGCACTTCTGTTGCTTTGGATTGGAATCAAGCTCCTCGTCCCCGAAGATGAGCAACACGACGCTATCGACGGTGGCACCACCCTGTTGAACGCCATCAAAACGATCATTGTTGCCGATGCAGTCATGAGTTTGGACAACGTAATCGCCGTCGCTGGTGCGTCCCACGGGTCGCTCATATTGGTGACATTCGGCATTTTGGTATCTATCCCCATCGTGGTGTGGGGAAGTAAGCTGGTGTTGACGCTCATGGACCGATTCCCTCTAGTAATCACATTGGGTGGGGCACTGTTGGGCTGGATTGCTGGAGGGATGATGCTGACCGACCCAGCCATGCCGAAGTCGCTATCGGAATCAATGCCACATGCGAACTATGTATTCTCTGCAATCGGAGCCGTACTAGTGGTCGTCATCGGAAAGTGGAAAGCAAGGCAAAGACAACCACCAAGTCCGCACGACATATCTGCGGCATCCAATGAAAACCGATAACGGAAAGAATGGAATGACATCTCATACACCAGAGCATTGGTTAGTACCGATTGATGGATCGGACCATTCAATCCACGCCTTGAAACTTGCGATCAGCGAAGCACAGGCACGACTTACAACACCGAAGTTGATGCTACTCAATGTGCAACTGCCGTTGCCGTCGGACGTTACCCGGTTTATCGACGGCGGAACCATTGATGAATTCCACCGCGAAGCCGGTGAACGCGCTGTTCAGGCCGCAAAAGACCTCGTGGAAGCTACTGGACTTGCGCACTCGGTCCACATCGTGGTGGGGTCTGTCGCATCGACGATTGTTGCATTCGGATCGAGCAACGCCTGCACAAGGATCGTCATGGGGACCCATGGGCACAGCAGTGTCGCAGCAATGATCATGGGATCGGTCACAACCAAAGTTCTGCACCAAAGTACTTTGCCTGTACTGCTCACGAAATAAGCTTTCTGCCCTGCGGCGGAATGGACAACTCACCCGAGCCGCGCAAAATGCCCGGATTGCAACGGTTTGGAAGTCTCCACAGCGGTACGACGTATTTCTGCCGGTCAAAGCGGTCACATCGCTGGCCACCAAAGGCCCCGCCGAGCAATGTCGTCAAAATCGATTTCACGGGCCTTGGCCAAGCCCAGACAAACCCTAGCCGTCAGCATCTCTTCAGCACACGAGCCAGAGACAAGGCGTAGACTCGCGGCTCGCAAGTGGGTATTGCCAATGTTTTTGTGCTGCCCACCACTACAACGGAGACAACCATGACACCTTTGCTCTCGCTGTCCAGACTGATCGACAAGGTCAGCACCCTGGTCGGCAAACTCACCATGTGGCTCATTCTGGCCACCACGCTCATCAGTGCAGGCAATGCACTGGTGCGCAAGTTCTTCAACAGCAGCTCCAACGGCCTGCTGGAAATCCAGTGGTACCTGTTTGCCGGCGTGTTCATGCTGGGGGCCAGCTACGGTTTCCTGAAGAATTCCCATGTCCGCATCGACTTCATCTCCAGCAAGCTGTCGGACCGCGGACGCAACTGGGTGGACGTGGTCGGCATCGTGGCGGTGCTGTTTCCGTTCTGCATCATCGGCATCTCCTTGGGTTGGCCCTTCTTCATGCAGGCCTTCACCAGCGGTGAAATGTCGCAAAACGCTGGCGGCCTGATCCGCTGGCCGGCCTACCTGCTCATCCCCGTGGGCTTTGCCCTGCTGATGCTGCAGGGTGTGTCCGAACTCATCAAGCGCCTGGCCTTCCTCACCGGCAACGGCCCCGACGTATTGAATAGCGAAGACACCAAGTCCGACGAACAAAAGCACCTGGAAGCGCTCGAAGCCCAGGCCGCTGCCCAGTTGGGAGGTACCAAGTAATGCAAGAGACTTTCCTGGCACAGCAGTTTGTGCCCATCATGTTCATCACCCTGTTCGCCGTGTTGCTGACAGGCTTTCCCGTCGCTTTCGGTCTGGCAGCAACCGGCCTGGGGCTGGGCTTTGTCGGCATCCAGGCCGGCATCTTCCCCGCGGCCATGTTCCAGGCTCTGCCCTTGCGCATCTTCGGCATCATGCAGAACGACACCCTGCTGGCCATTCCGTTCTTCACCTTCATGGGCATCATCCTGGAGCGAAGCGGCATGGCCGAAGACCTGCTGGAAACGGTAGGCCAGGTGTTCGGCCCGGTGCGCGGTGGCGTGGCCATCGCCGTCATCCTGGTGGGTGCGCTGCTGGCCGCTACCACCGGTGTTGTGGCCGCAGCGGTCATTTCCATGGGCCTCATCTCCCTGCCCGTCATGCTGCGCTACGGCTACAGCCGCACCATCGCCACCGGCACCATCACTGCCTCGGGCACCCTGGCGCAGGCCATTCCGCCTTCGCTGGTGCTGATCGTTCTGGCCGACCAGCTGGGTCGCTCCGTCGGTGACATGTATTCCGGCGCGTTGATTCCCGGTCTGCTGCTGGTAGGCCTGTACATCGCCTTCATCGTGGCCGTGGCCATTTTCAAGCCCGCCATGGTGCCGGCCTTGCCGCCCGAGGCCTTGCTGTACAAGGAAGACAACGGTGCATCGGGCCACAAGTCCCTGCTGGCACTGGCACTGATCTGCACCGCCGTGGGCTACGGCTGGGCCCAAGTGCACGACGGCCTGATGACCCAATGGCTGGAACGTGCCACCAAGTCGCCCGGCGATGAAATCGTCATCATGTCCTTGACACTGGCCTCCCTCACCGGCCTGGCACTGGCCATCGTGAACAAAGTGATCGGCCTGAAGCTGCTTTCGCGCCTGGCCGAGCAAGTGACCTTTGTGCTCATGCCACCGCTGATCCTGATCTTCCTGGTACTGGGCACCATCTTCCTGGGCGTAGCCACTCCCACCGAAGGCGGCGCCATGGGTGCACTGGGTGCCATGGTGCTGGCCATTGGCAAGAAGCGCCTGTCCTTCAGCCTGATGAAGCAGGCATTGGAAAACACCGCCAAGCTGGCCAGCTTCGTGCTGTTCATCCTGATCGGCTCCACCGTGTTCAGCTTCACCTTCAACGCCGCCGACGGCCACATCTGGGTCGAGCATCTGTTCGCCAGCATGCCCGGTGGCGCCTGGGGCTTCCTGCTCGTGGTGAACATTCTGGTGTTCATCCTCGGTTGCTTCATCGACTTCTTCGAGATCGCCTTCATCGTGATCCCGCTGCTGGCGCCCGTGGCCGAGAAGCTACTGCCCGGTCTGGTCCCCGGCATGACTCCCGACCAGGCGATGATCTGGTTTGGCGTGATCATTGCCATGAACCTGCAGACCTCGTTCCTGACACCGCCCTTCGGCTTTGCGCTGTTCTACCTGCGCAGCGTGGCCGCCAAGTTCGACTACAAGGACCGTGTCACCGGCAAGCTGATTCCCTCGGTCAAGACCGTGGAAATCTACAAAGGCTCCATCGCCTTCATCATCCTGCAGCTGATCATGGTGGTTGCAGTTGTTGCCTTCCCGGTGCTGGTCACCGGAGGGATCGAAAAAACCGAAACCCTGAACGCCGACCAGATCATGGAGCAGCTGGAAATGCCCAAGGCCGAGGGTGAAGCAGACCCCGCGGCAGCGATGGAAAACGCCGCCAAGGAAGGCGAGGCCAAAGAGGGCGAAATGCCCAACCCGGCCGCCGATGCCGCGAAGGAAGACGACCCCATGAAAGCCATGCTGGAAGAGGCCGAGAAAGACGCCAAGAAGAAGCCCTGAGCCGGGCCGACACAACAAGGGGCCCGGCGGGCCCCTTTTTTTCCATAACTACAAAGGAGACAGCATGCTGACCACACTCGTCATCATTTTTGTGCTGGCCTACGCCGCCATTGCGCTCGAACACCCGCTGCACATCAACAAGTCGGCCAGCGCCCTGCTCGGCGCGGGCCTGTTGTGGACCATCTACGCGCTGGGCCAGGGCGACGCCCACCTGGTGGGCGAGCACCTCAACGAATCGCTCATGGGCACGGCGCAGATCGTGTTCTTCCTCATGGGTGCCATGACCATCGTCGAGGTGGTGGACGCGCACAACGGCTTCGAGGTCATCACCTCGCGCATCAAGACGCAGAAGCTCTCCAGTCTGATGTGGATGGTGGGGTTCGTGGCGTTCTTCCTGAGCTCCATCCTCGACAACCTGACCACCACCATCGTCATGGTGTCGCTGATGAAGAAGCTGCTCGACAAGCGCGAAGACCGCCTGTTCTTTGCGGGCATCATCATCATTGCAGCCAACGCCGGTGGCGCCTGGACACCCATCGGCGACGTCACCACCACCATGCTGTGGATTGGCGGCCAAATCACAGCCGTGGAGATCATGAAAGGACTGTTCATTCCCTCCATGATCAACCTGCTGGTACCACTCGCGGTGACCGCCATGGTGCTGGGAAACCGCCCGGTCATTGCACCACAGCGCAACCCCGAAGAAGAGCCCTTCGAGACCAGCGCCTTCGAGCGCAACCTCATGTTCTACATGGGTCTTTCCATCCTGGTGCTGGTACCGGTGTTCAAGACCGTGACCCACCTGCCGCCTTTCATGGGCATTCTGTTGGGCCTGGGCGTGCTGTGGCTGGTGGGTGACTTGGTGCACCGCAAGACCGAAGACCTGCGCAAGCAGCGCTTGACGCTGGCACGGGCACTCACCCGCATCGACATGAGCTCCATCGTGTTCTTCATTGGCATCCTGCTCAGCGTGGCGGTGCTGGAGCACACCCATATCCTCTCCAGCATTGCCAAATGGCTGGACACCACCGTGGGCCGCCAGGACATCATCGTTGTCCTGATCGGGCTGGTGAGTGCAGTGGTGGACAACGTGCCTCTGGTAGCCGCCAGCATGGGCATGTACAGCCTGGAGCAGTACCCCACCGACAGCTTCCTGTGGGAATTCATGGCCTACTGTGCTGGTACGGGCGGCTCCATCCTCATCATCGGCTCCGCCGCCGGTGTGGCGGCCATGGGCCTGGAGAAGATCGACTTCTTCTGGTACATGAAACGCATCAGCGGCCTGGCCTTGCTGGGCTATGCCGGTGGAGCGATTGCCTACATCATCCAGTACAACCTGCTGCACTAAAACAATTCCGCGGGCCCACAGTGCACGCGCAATAGGGGCCTCTGGGGCCCCTGTTTTTTGGCGCTCACAACCAGGAAGAGAACGCACGGCCATAAAAAAACCCCGCCAAGGCGGGGTTCTGTACGTCGGCCCGAAGGCCGATGCGGTGCTTACAGCTTTTGCGCCTGCATGAAGCTGTCGAAACGCGCTTCTGTGAAACGGAACCACAGGTTCTGGTCCTTGCGGAAAGCGGCCATGTCTTCGTAGACCTTCTTCCAGTTTTCGTTCTTGGCGCTCAGTTCGGCGTAGATAGCCATGGCTTCCTTGAAAGCCAAGTCCATCACATCCTTGGGGAAGGGCAGCACTTTGACCTTCTGGCCTACCAGCTGCTTGAGCGCTCCGGGGTTCTTGGCGTCGTACTTGGCTTGCATTTCGGTGTGGGCATAGGCCGCAGCCGCTTCCACAATCGCCTTGTATTCGGGGCTCAGTGCCTCGTACGCTTCCTTGTTGATGTACAGGTCGAGCTGTGGGCCACCTTCCCACCAGCCGGGGTAGTAATAGAAGGGCGCAACCTTGTTGAAGCCCAGCTTCTGGTCGTCGTACGGACCCACCCACTCAGCGGCGTCAATGGTGCCTTTTTCCAATGCGGTGTAGATTTCACCGCCAGGAATGTTTTGGGGCACGCCACCCATGCGCTCGAACACCTTACCGGCAAAGCCACCAATGCGCATCTTCATGCCCTTGATGTCCTTGACCGACTTGATTTCCTTGCGGTACCAGCCGCCCATCTGCGCACCGGTGTTGCCCATGGGGAAGCTGACGATGTTGTACTTGGCGTAGAACTCGCGCATCAGCTTCAAGCCATTGCCCTGGTACTGCCAGGCGGTCATCTGGCGGCTGTTCAGACCGAAGGGGATGGCGCAACCCAGTGCAAAGGTCTCGTCCTTGCCGAAGAAGTAATAGGGGGCGGTGTGAGCCATTTCCACGGTCTTGTTTTGCACGCCATCGACCACGCCGAAGGGAGGCATCAGCTCGCCACCGGGATGCACGGTAATGACAAACTTGCCACCGGACATTTCGCCGACTTTCTTGGCGAAGGTTTCAGCGGCACCGAAGATGGTGTCCAGCGCCTTGGGGAAGCTGGAGGCCAGACGCCAGCGAATAGTGGCCGACTGGGCCTGCACAGCGGGTGCAGCACCAGCGGCGATTACACCGGCGACGCCAGCGTTCTTGAGGGCGGAACGACGATCCATGTATTGACTCCTTGGATGGTTAGGGAACATGCCATGCTGGAACAGCACGACACAAGACGCAATTACGGTCTGCGGTCATTGTAGGAACGCCACCGCGGTCAACCCTGCGGGTTTTCCCTCGAAAATAACCCTAGAAACGACGCCTTCAGCTTTCTGCAAGTGTAGGCAGTGGCACTTGCAAGTTTCGCGTCAGATCAGGCCGCCTTGGGAACCGCGGCGCATGCCAGTGCGGACGCAAAGCGCGCGCGAATTGCAGCCTCGATGCCTGCGGCATCCAGCCCCTGCAAGGCCAGCAGCTTGGCCGGATCACCGTGTTCGATGAACTCGTCGCGCAAGCCCAACTGCAGCACCGGGCGCAGCACACTGGCTGCATTCAATGCTTCCAGCACGGCACTGCCGGCGCCACCCATGATGCAGCCTTCTTCCACCGTGACCAGCGCATCGTGCTGCGCTGCCACTTCCAGCAGCAGGGCGGTGTCGAGCGGCTTGGCCCAACGCATGTTGACCACGGTGGCACCCAAGGCCTCTGCGGCCTGCAGGGCCGGGTAGACCAAGGTACCAAAGGCCAGAATGGCCACGCCCTTGCCCTGCAGGCGCACCTCGCCCTTGCCGAACGGCAAGGGTTCCAGATCCGCCGCGGGCACCACACCCGCACCACTGCCGCGCGGATAGCGCACGGCGACCGGGTGGTTCTGGGCATAGGCGGTGCTCAACAGCTGGCGGCACTCGGCTTCGTCGGCCGGGCAAGCCACGCTGAAGTTGGGAATGCAGCGCAGGTAGGCGATGTCGTAGGCACCGGCGTGGGTGGCGCCGTCGGCCCCCACCAACCCGGCGCGGTCCAGCGCAAACACCACCGGCAGGTTCTGCAGCGCCACGTCGTGGATGGCCTGGTCGTAGGCACGCTGCAGGAAGGTGGAGTAGATCGCCACTACCGGTTTCAGACCTTCACAGGCCAGTCCGGCGGCAAAGGTGACCGCATGCTGCTCGGCAATGCCCACGTCGTAGTAACGGTCCGGGAAGCGCTTGTGGAATTCGACCATGCCCGAGCCTTCGCGCATGGCAGGGGTAATTCCGACCAGCTTGTCGTCCTTCTCGGCCATATCGCACAGCCACTGACCGAACACCTGCGTGAACGTGGTCTTGGGCGGTGTGGCGGGCTTCTGCAGACCCACGGCGGGGTCGAACTTGCCCGGGCCATGGTAGGCAATCGGATCGGCCTCGGCGAGCTTGTAGCCCTGCCCCTTCTTGGTCACCACGTGCAGGAACTGCGGCCCTTGCAGGTGCTTGATGTTCTCCAGCGTGGGGATCAGCGACTCGAGGTCGTGTCCGTCGATGGGACCGATGTAGTTGAACCCGAACTTTTCGAACAGCGTGGCCGGCACCACCATGCCCTTGGCATGTTCCTCGATGCGCTTGGCCAGCTCAAACAGGGGCGGAGCACCCTTGAGCACCGTCTTGCCCACGTTCTTTGCCGCGGCATAGAACTGCCCGCTCATGAGCTGGGCCAGATAGCGGTTGAGCGCACCCACCGGCGGGCTGATGCTCATGTCGTTGTCGTTGAGGATCACCAGCAGCCTGCAGTCTTCCACGCCGCCGTGGTTGAGCGCCTCGAAGGCCATGCCGGCCGTCATGGCACCATCTCCGATGACGGCAATCGCATGGCGGTCCTCACCCTTCTGGCGTGCGGCCAGCGCCATGCCCAGAGCCGCCGAAATCGAGGTACTGGAGTGTGCCGTGCCGAAGGTGTCGTACACGCTTTCGGCCCGCTGCGGGAAGCCGGACAGGCCACCCATCTGGCGCAGCGTGTGCATGCGGTCGCGGCGGCCGGTGAGGATCTTGTGCGGGTAGGTCTGGTGTCCCACGTCCCAGACGATGCGGTCTTCGGGCGTGTTGAACACGTAGTGCAGGGCCACCGTGAGTTCCACCGTGCCCAGGTTGGAGCTCAGGTGTCCACCGGTCTTGGCCACCGATTCCAGCAGGTAGCTGCGCAACTCGTCGGCCAGGCCACGCAACTGGGCTCTCGGCACACGACGCAAGTCCGCCGGGGACTGGATGGAACTCAGGGAGACAGCTTGCGTGTGCGGCATGGTTTCACTACTCTTTTTATAGCTTGTTACGCTTGTTCTATGCGGGCAGGCGGCCGATTTATCCTGAAGTCAGCTGGATCGGCCGACCACCATGTGGGCCAGCGCCTGCAGCGAGCGGGTATCGGCCAAGCCGCTGTCAGCCAGGGCCTGCAGCGACTGCTCCAGCAGCGACTGGGCATAGGCTCGGCTGCGCTCCAGGCCCATGATGGACACGTAGGTCGGCTTGTCGTTGTCGGCGTCCTTGCCGGCGGTCTTGCCCAGCGTGGCGGAATCGGCCGTCACATCCAGAATGTCGTCGACCACCTGGAAGGCCAGGCCGATGGCGGCACCATAGGCCTTGAGGGCCTGCATTGCCACACCCGTTGCTGCAGCACATTCCGCGCCCATGAGCACGCTCGCCTGCAATAGCGCACCGGTCTTGAGCTGGTGCATGGTGCGCAACTGCTGTTCCGACAGCTGCTCGCCCACACTCGCCAAATCGATGGCCTGGCCACCCGCCATGCCCGCACAGCCCGACGCCCGCGCCAGCACGGCGCACAGGCGCGCCTGCACGGCTGCGGGCACGCTGCCGTCCACAGGGGTGAGCAGCTCAAAGGCCAGGGCCTGCAAGGCGTCGCCGGCCAGCAAGGCCGAGGCTTCACCAAAGCGCACATGCACCGTGGGCTTGCCCCGGCGCAGCACGTCGTTGTCCATGCACGGCATGTCATCGTGCACCAGGGAATAGGCATGGATCAGCTCCACCGCGCAGGCCGCGCGCAGCGCTGCCGCCTGCCCCGCTTGGGCATCGGCGCCCGAAGAAGCCACAGCCTCGCATGCCGCCAGCACCAGCAGCGGGCGCAAACGCTTGCCACCATCGAGCACCGCGTAACGCATGGCCTCCACCAGGGCCGCGGGCGCGTCGTGGTCGGCGCTGGCGTCCGAACGTACACTCACCCACTGCGCCAAAGCGCGCTCGACGGTGTCGAGGCGCTGCGCCATCCAGCGCTGGAAATCGAAAGACACGTCCATGGTCACACGGTGCCTGCGCGCTTGGGTTTGAAGACACTGCCGTCGATCAGACGCACCTGCTCTTCCACCGCCTGCAGCTTGCCACGGCAGAAATTCAGCAGTTCGGCACCACGCTGGTAGCTTGAGAGCATCTGCTCCAGCGGCATGCTGCCCGACTCCAGCGCCTCGACGATGCGCTGCAATTCAGCCAGGGCAGCTTCGTAACTGGCAGGGGCTTCGACAGCAGTCGCGGTGGATGGAGGAGCCTTGGGCATGGGTCAGGCGCAGACTGCGCGGCAAAAAAGGCTGATTTTAGGCCCTGGCAGCCAGCCTTCGGGAGCGGTGCGGGGCCAATACCCCTGTTTAAGCCTAGGTCGATCGCGGGGGTGGGGGTACAATCCCGGGCTCTTGGCGGCGCAGGGCACTCACTTCGGGGCTTTGCGCTTTTTGTTTCACCCTGCGCACACCTCCTTCACGTGTGACGCGTCCCCCTGTGGGGAGTCTTTAGGTCAGGTCACCCATGTCTGATTTAAGTCTTCAACTGCAGCCGGCTGTTAGCCAACTACCAGTTTCAAGCTATTTCGATCCAGCGCTGTATGCCCTGGAAATGAAGCAACTTTTTGCACGAGGCCCGAAATACGTCGGCCATGTCCTGTCGGTTCCGGAGCACGGCGACTACTATGCCCTGCCCCAGGAACAAGGGGGACGGGCGCTGGTACGCAACGCCCAGGGGGTGGAACTGATCTCCAATGTCTGCCGCCACCGTCAGGCCGTCATGCTCAAGGGACGCGGCAACCTGCGCGCGCAGGGCTCGGGCAACATCGTGTGCCCCATCCATCGCTGGACCTACAGCGGCGCACCCACAGGCAACAACGCCACCGGTACGCTCATCGGTGCACCCCACTTCAGCCACGACCCGTGCCTGAACCTGAACAACTACCGCCTGCGCGAATGGAACGGTCTGCTGTTCGAGGACAACGGGCGCGACATTGCTGCCGACCTGAACGGCATGGGCCCGCGCGAAGCCCTGAGCTTCGACGGCTTCGTGCTCGACCACGTGGAAATGCACGAGTGCAAGTACAACTGGAAGACCTTCATCGAGGTCTACCTGGAGGACTACCACGTGGCGCCCTTCCACCCGGGCTTGGGCAACTTCGTCACCTGCGACGACCTGCGCTGGGAATTCAAGAGCGAGTACTCGGTACAGACCGTCGGCGTCGCCAAAGGCCTAGCCGCAGCCCTGGCTGGCGGCGGCTCGGCCGTGTACGAGCGCTACAAGAAGGCCTTGCTGGCGGTGCGCGAAGGCCAGGCCCCGAGCTTTGGTGCCGTGTGGCTCACCTACTACCCGCACATCATGGTCGAGGCCTACCCGCATGTGCTGACGGTTTCCACACTGCACCCCATGGGGCCAGACCGCACCATGAACATGGTCGAGTTCTACTACCCGGAAGAAATTGCCGCTTTCGAGCGCGAGTTCGTGGAGGCCCAGCGCGCGGCCTACATGGAGACCTGCATCGAGGACGACGAGATTGGTGAGCGCATGGACGAGGGACGCCGGGCCCTGTACCAGCGCGGCGACAACGAAGTGGGCCCCTACCAGACCCCCATGGAAGACGGTATGCAGCACTTCCACGAGTGGTACCGCCAGCGCATCGCACCCGATGCCATAGGCAGCTGATCCGCTCAATGCCTGACCAAGCGCATCATTTGCTACATTTTCAATAGCTTCTGCCGCAATTTCCGCAAGGGGTTGCGGCATTTTTCATACTAGGATTTCCGCATGCAAGCCTCCTGGATGGTGCTGGGCACCTTCTTCTTCTCGCTCATGGCGGTCGGCATCAAGTACGCGTCGCAGAGCTTCGGCACGCTGGAAATCCTGTTCTACCGCGGCCTGGTTGCCATGGTATTCATGGGCACGGTGCTGGCCGTTCGGCGTATCGACTGGCGCACCCCCGTTCCCATGCTGCACGTGTCACGCAGTGCAGCCGGCGTCTTTGCCATGGGCACCTGGTTCTACGCCATTGCCCAACTGCCCCTGGCCACAGCCATGACGCTGAATTACACGAGCAGCGTCTGGATCGCAGCGTTCATCGTCGGTGGTGCGCTGCTGTACGGCAATGCGCCACAGCGCCAGGGGCCGCTGCTGGCGGCGGTGCTGATGGGCTTCGTTGGCGTGCTGATGGCCCTGCGCCCCACCATGGACCACACCCAGCTGTTTGCAGGTCTGGTCGGCATGATGTCGGGCATGGGCGCGGCCCTGGCCTACATGCAGGTCACCGCCCTGGGCAAGGCAGGAGAGCCGGAAGAACGCGTGGTGTTCTATTTCTCCGTCGGCACCACGCTGGTGGGTCTCGTGGGCATGCTCGCGGGCGGCATCACCACCTGGAGCAGCGTACGCTGGCAGGATGCAGCCTGGCTCATTCCCATCGGCGTGCTGGCCTCGCTGGGCCAGTGGAGCCTGACACGCGCCTATCGCCAAGGCGCCACCCTGGTCGTGGCCAACCTGCAGTACTCGGGCATCGTGTTTGCTTCGCTGTTCAGCGTGGTTCTGTTCAACGACACCATCCCGGTGCTGGGCTGGCTGGGCATCGCGCTCATCGTCGTCAGCGGCATCCTTGCCACCGTGCTGCGCACCCGTGCCCTGCCGCAGACGCCCGCCGAGGACCACTGAGCCTCTCGGGCTCATCGCCCCAGTACGGCGTCCTTGAATCTCCAGTCGGCGGGCGACTTGCCGACCCAGATCGACAGCAAGGCGTTGTAGAACTCGACCTCCTTGAACGGCTCGCCCTGCACCTTGTTGTTGATGGCCAGGACCGCGCCGGTACCCGGCAGCCAGTCGATGGTGAAGCTCTCACCGGCCATGAACTTGCCGTGGTCGCCCAGTATCTGGCCCATGCGTATCAGTCCCGGCACCAGTGGCGCCATCTCGGACTTGTTGGCGTTGTCATCGAACCCACGGATGAATTCCTTGCTGAATTTCTTGGCCTCCACATCCACCAACAGATTGATCTGCATGCGTTTGGGGCCTGGGGCCGACAGTACCTCTTCCGCTGTAGCGGACTTGCGTGTCAGGTAGAGCCCCCCGGCAAAGACCTTGAAGATGGCCTTGTAGCGCACCCCCGCGCCATTCAGGCGCAAGGCCGTACCGCCAAGCGCCAATTCATCGGCGAACTTGACCCCCGCGACATCCACCGTCGCGGCACCCGCCACCGAGCCCCATACCACGCCCAGACAGGCCATCCAACGTTTCCAAACCGGCACCATTCCTGACTCCTCTTGTTGCTATGAATCACCCCGCCATGGCGCATTCCACGGCGCGGGGCACACCGCCACTGCCTGCCATGGAAAGCGGCCAATGCGGCTGGGCGCGGATTCTGATGGTCACCGGAAGGCAGCCGAGTCCCGCAGTCGACAGCACCGCACTCCCGCCGACGACCCTGCGCCGAGACGCCGAAGCGGGCGCTATCATGCGCAGCACCTTCGCACCCAGGACTGCCACATGCCCTATTCCACCCTCATCACCGTCGAACAGCTCCAGGCCCTGCAGTCCAGTGGCAGCCCGCTGGTGATCTTTGACTGCAGTTCCGAGCTCGCGAACCCGCAGGCCGGGCCCGAACAGTTTGCACAGCAGCACATTGCGGGCGCGCGCTATGCCCACCTTGACCTGCACCTCAGCGCCAAGGGGGAGCGCCCGGCCGTCAATGGCGGGCGCCACCCCTTGCCGACCCGCGAGTCGTTCGCCCAATGGATCGGAAGCCAGGGCGTCGGCAACAGCACCCAGGTCGTGGTCTACGACCGCCAGGGCGTGCACTACTGCGGCCGCCTGTGGTGGATGCTGCAATGGCTAGGCCACGAAGCCGTGGCCGTGCTGGACGGCGGACTGCAGGCCTGGGTGGCTGCCGGGGGGGCCACAGCCACCGGTGAAGCGGCACCCGCCACCGCCTGCGACTTTGCACTGCATCCACCCCGTGTCACCCTGGTCGATGCCGATACGGTTCTCGCGCACCTGGGCCAGCCCGACCAGCACATCATTGACGCCCGTGGAGCGCCGCGCTTTCGCGGCGAGGTCGAGCCCCTGGACCCCAAGGCAGGGCACATTCCCGGCGCCCTGAACCGTCCCTTCACCAGCAACTTCGGGCCCGACGGCAAATTCAAACCGGCGGCGCAGCTGCGTTCGGAATTTCAGTCTCTGTTGGGTCAGCGCGATGCGGCCCATGTGGTGCACCATTGCGGCAGCGGCGTGACCGCCGTTCCCAATGTGCTGGCCATGGTCCTGGCGGGCTATCCGACCCCGGCGCTGTTTGCCGGCAGCTGGAGCGAGTGGTGTGCACACCCCGACCGCCCCGTGGCACAGGGCTGACCCAAGGCCTGATCCACACCCCTACTTGATGAGGCGGCCCTGGGAGCCGATGAGCGTCAGCTCGACAAATTTCGAGCCGCTGGCGGCGCCCTGCCCGAAGCTGACCGTGACACCGCCCAGGTTGAGGCCGCGCATTTCCTCCATGGCGGCCACGAAACTGCTGCGCGACAGGTTCTTGCCGGCGCGCCGCAAGCCTTCCGCAGCGAGCTTGGCATTGGCATAGCCCTCCAGGCTCTGGTGCGAAAAGTCGGTGAACCCGGCTGCGGTCATGGCCTGCTGGTACTCCCGCACCAGCGGCAAGGCCGGGTTGGTCGGAAACGGCACCACCTGCGTGATCGCCACCCCCGTGCCTGCCGACCCCAGTGCCTTGATGTTGGAGGCGGTACCCAACACCGACAGGCCGTACAGGGTCAGGCCACGGCGACGCTGGCTGATGCCCTTGATGGCCTCGATGGCCGGCTTGCCTGCCAGACCGAGCAACACCGCCTCGGCACTGCTCCCCGCAGCCTTCTCTGCCACGGCATTCACGTCCGAGGCATCGTTCTCCACCGACGCCACCAATACGGGCTTGAGCCCGCGCTTTTCCATGGCCGCATGGGCGGCGGCCAGGTATTCCTTGCCGAAGGCATTGTTCTGGTGGATCACAGCGAGGCGCTGGATGCCCACCGTGGCCAGATGTTCCACCGAGCGCTCCACCTCGTCGGCATAGCTGGCCCGCAGGTTGAAGACACCAGAGAGCGACTTCGCACGCACCGAGTTGGCGCCGGTGTAGGGTGTGATCACGGGCATGCCCGCCGACTGCGCCAGCGGGATCAAGGCTTCATTGTTGGCAGTGCCAAAGCTGCCGAAGAATGCGAATGCGCTTGCGTTGGCGATCACACCCTGGGCGATCTCCACCGTCTTCTTCGGGTCGTAGGCGTCGTCATGGACCACCAGCTTGACGCTGCGACCCTGCACACCACCGCGTGCGTTGAGGGCGTCGAAGTACACCTTGGCGCCCCGGCTGAATTCCTGTCCCAGGTCGCCGAGCGGGCCGGTCAGTGCCACTGTCTGCTCCAGCACGATGGGCTCCGTCGTGTCGGCACGGACCTGCCAGGGAGCCAAAGACAGGGCACACAGTGGAAGCAGCGCGCAGGCCAACCACCGACGCCGGGGAGAGAACAGGGAATGGGACATGATGTTTCGAAGGCCACCGTTGAGAGTCGCGGGATTGTCGATGTCCCGCCAGCCCGGGCAGTTACGGGATTACCCCCGACTTTGTCACCCGGACAACGATTGGGTGCGATTGGAGCCTGCCGGTTTGACAGGTGCCTGACGAACAAGCCCCGCCACGCCCATTCGCCCAGGTCCAGCCGACATCGTCTTCTGCAAGTTTGCGCGCTAAGTGCTTGATTTTCCTCGCACTGGTGAACTGTTCAGACTTCCTGTGGATAACTTTGTTGATATCCGCAGGCGGAAGGCCCGCAACCCGCATGCATCAAGGCTTTCCTTGGCCTGCACGGTTTTTTGGCACATTTCTAAAACCTATGAAAATCAACAACTTACGTGTGCTATGGGGTTTGTAGCGCAGGCTGCCTCACTCCAGGCCAGGCCGCACAACACCCAGGAAAAATGTGCATAACCGCCCCTGGCAGCTGCCCGGACCACGCGGTTCTGTGCTAGGCACAGGCCATGGCACCGGATACAGGCCTTCGAGTCATACCCCCGGAGGTTTTCCCCTACAGACAGTGCCCGATGACCTGCACTAAGGTGGTGTCCCTGCTTTCCTCCTGCTCTGGCATGCTGTCTGTCCGAACCTTTTTGGGGCTGCTACTGGCCCTGTGCCTGGCCTGGTTTCTCTGGACCCTGACCGGATACCCCGACGCCATGCCACCCTCCGCCGATCCGCACGCGACGGTGGTGGAGTCCATCGGCTCCAATACCGGCAAAGGCAACATGCTGGCGGTGCAGCCTTGGCTGACTGCTCGCGACTACGCCAATGCCGACACGCTGGAACGCAAACTCGCCACCTACCTGCAGCTGGCACAGGACAAGGGCTGGCTCCATGGTGGCAAGACGGTGGTGGTATGGCCCGAATACACCGGCACCTGGCTGGTCGCCGCCAACGAAAAGCAGGCCGCTCTGGAAGCACCCGGCATCGTATCGGCGCTGACCACGGTGGCCTTGACCCACCTACCCGCATATGCCTTCCGCTTGCTCACCGCCCCTGCCGTCGCTGCGAAGGATCGATGGGCACTGTTCACGCTCAAGAGCCGCAGCATGGCGGCGGACTACGAAACCGTGTTCGGCAACCTTTCCCGCCGCTTTGGTGTCTACATGGTGGCGGGTTCCACCGTGCTGCCCTCCCCGACCCTGGTCAAAGGTCACCTGGTCGTGCAACCGGGCCAGCCGCTGGTGGCCATGAGTGCCGTGTTTGCCCCCGATGGACGCATTCAGGCGCCGCTGGTGCTCAAGTCTTTCCCCATCGCCGACGAGCTGGATTTCGCCATTCCCGCGCGCTCCGCACAGGCGCCCCTGTTCGTCACCGATGCGGGCAAGCTGGCGGTATTGATCTGTGCCGACGCCTGGTACCCGGCGTCCTACGATCTCCTGCGGGGTGCCGGGGCCACGCTGATGGCCGTGCCCTCGTTCTCTGCCGGCAATGGTGCCTGGAGCGTTCCCTGGGCCGGCTACAACGGGGCCCCGAACGCCGCTGACGTGGATACCCGCGACATCGGCACCTTGACTGAAGCACAGGCTTGGCACAAGTACGCCATGCAGGCGCGTGCGCCAGCGATCGGCGTGCACACGGCTGCCAACGTATTCTTGCGCGGCCAGCTCTGGGACCTGGGCTCCGACGGTGGCACGCTCACCCTGCAGCGTGGTCAGCCCCATGCGGCCCCAGTGGTCGCCACCAGTGCCATGACCAACCTCTGGATCCACTGAACCATACCGTTCCATGCACCTCCCCCATTCCCCCTCATCCCTCGAATGGCACGGCCTGGGCCGACGCCGCTTTCTGCGCCTGCTCGGTACCCTGGGCGCCGCCGGTGCCACCGCCCCCCTGCTGACGGCGTGCTCCGGTGCAGATGCGCCCGCTCAGCGCCTGCTGGTGCTGTCTTCCGGCCAGGCTGTCACCATGGCAGCCATCGCCGCCGCCGTCGTGCCGTCACAGCAAGGCTTTCCCTCCGTGGCGCAGGCCCAGGTGGTGCAGCGCCTGGACGAGGAGCTGTGGCTGTCCGACGCCAGCATCCAGGACGACATGCGCGCCGCGCTGGACGTAGCCGAATGGCTGCCGTTGGCCTACGGGCATTTCAGCCGTTTCACGCGCCTGGAACGCACGGCCCAGCAGGCCTTGCTGCAGCGCTGGATGGCCTCCAGCGTGGAGACCGTGCGCGCCATCGGCACCAACCTCAAGCTGGTGTCGCACTTCATGTACTTCGGCCACCCCAGCACCTGGGCCGCCATCGGCTACGACGGCCCGTTCCAGAAGCGCGCGCCCATCGTTAGCGAGCAGCGCAAGGCCTATGCCCTGCGCGTGCAACAGGGAGCAGCGAAATGAGCGGGAAGATCTGGCAAGGCAAGGACATCACCGCCGACACGACCATCGAGGCCGACGTCTGCATCATCGGCTCGGGCTGTGGCGGTGCGACTTTGGCCAAGCAACTCGCGCTGGCCGGGCGCACGGTGGTGGTGCTGGAGCGTGGGGGCTACTACACCGAGGCCGACTTCGACCAGGACGAGCTCAACATGAACGGCAAGCTCTCCGCCAACCGCAGCCTCAAGAGCAGCACCGACGGCGGCACGCTGCTGCTGTCGGGCAACAACGTCGGTGGGGCTTCCGTGCACTACTGGGCCGACACCTACCGCACACCGCAGGACCGGCTGGACCACTGGACGCAGCGCTACGGCCTCACCGGCCACGGCGCGGCCGAACTCAGCCCGGCCTGGGACGCTCTCGACAAGGTGCTGAACGTGCACCGCGCCGACGAGGAACACCACAACCGCATGAACCAGCTGCTGCGCGAAGGCGCGAAGAAGCTGGGCTGGGAAGGCAATGCCGTGCCGCAGGCGCGCAAGGGCTGTGTCAAGAGCGGCCACTGCATGCAGGGCTGCCTGTACGCGGCCAAGCAAAGCCAGCTGGTCACGCACATCCCGCAGGCTGTGGCCGCGGGTGCGAACGTGTACGCAGACATCCTGGCCGAGAAGCTCACCCATGCCAACGGGAAGGTGAGCAGCCTGGCTTGCCGGGTGATGGACCGCGCCACCAACCGCCCCTCCGGTCACACGCTCAACGTGCACGCCAAGCAATTCGCCGTTGCCGCCGGTGGCTACTACAGCGCGCCCTTCCTCATCGCCAACGGCCTGCAGAGCCAGTTGCCCGCGCTGGGCCAGCACTTCGGCATGAACCCGACCGCCTGGGCCTTCGGCCTGTACGACGAGGACATCACGCTCTGGCGCAACATCCCGGCGGCCTTCGGCGTGGAGGAATTCCGCCTGGCCCGCTTCGATGCGCAAAACCGCTACCTGGAGGGCGGCTACCTGCTCATGGCCAACCAGGTGCAGCCTGGCACCCTGGCCGGCACCATGCCGCTCATGGGCGACGAGATCGGCGAATGGATGGGCCAGGCCCACAAGATCGGCAGCACCATCGTCTGGTTGGACGACTACGAGGAAGAGCTGGGCACCATCGGCATCAACGCCGACGGCTCGCCCAAGGTGGACTATCCCTATGGCCCGGTCACCACGGCCATGCTGCGCGATTCGATGAAGAAGCAGGTGCAGGTGCTGTTTGCCACTGGGGCCCGCAAGGTGCTGCTGGGCAGCGGGCGGCGCGTCATGCTCGACAGCGCCAACGACCTCTCGGCCATCGACCAGCTCGACATCACGGGCGGTGGCCTCTTCATGGCGGCACCCCACCCCTTCGGTGGCTGCCGCATGGGGGCGGACCCGAAAACGTCGGTGGTGGGCATGGACCACCGCGTGCACGGGTTTTCCAACCTGTTCGTGGCCGACCCCTCGGTGTTCCCCACCGGGCCCTCGGTGGATCCAAGCTTCACCATCATGGCCTTCAGCACGGTAGCAGCGAAGCACATGCTGGCAGCCTGACCCAAGCCCGATTTGAGGGCAAATTCAGCTTCCAGCCCTCACAGATATTGCGTAGACAGCTACCAATTCAATAGCAACTCAGACGAAGCGCTGGGCTGACGCTGCGGCCTCCCGTGCCGCAGCCTGGCGCCACCAGCGCCCCAGCAAGCCTCGACCCTGCCAGTCTCCCACGCGGGCCTGGGCCTGCCAGCGCGCGCGCCAGTCGGCCGCCTGCTGCGCCCAGCTACCATCCACCGCCTCACCGCGTTCCAAGGCGCTCCACCACTGCGCCTCCAGCGCGTCGCGTTCGGCGCGCAGGCGTTGGCGGAAGTCGGCATCGAACAGCGCGCGCTGGTGCACCGGCTCCCATGCGGCCCAGGCGCTGGCCGACACCGGGGTGTCTGGGGCCAGCACGAGGCTGCTGCTGGGGCGTTCGGCACCGACCGGCAGCGGCTCGAACAGCGACAGGCACGGTGCCGACGTGCCGGTGGCCGCCACTTGCACCGGCCTACCCACTTCCAGCCGCGCAATCAGCGAAGCCGTGGTCTGCGACGGCCGCCAGAAGCTGGCCGCATGCAGGCACACCTGCCGGTTGTCGTGGCGGGCAAAGTCGTCGCCATGCTGCCCGTGGTCGCGCAGACGCGCCGTCAGCGCCTGCCACGAAGGCACCAGCCCACAGGCCAGTGCCTCGGCATTGAGCGCGCGGCGGCGGTGGGCACCGCCGACCCAGGCATACAGGCGGGTATCGAAGGCCTTGCCGAAGTGGAACGGCGCCTTGCCATCCCACAGTCCCAGCTTGCGGGCGGCGTCCTGCAGCCCCGGGCTGCTGAGGTCAAAGTCCTCCCCCAGCGAGTAGCAGTTGGAAATGGCCCAGGCCTGCACGCGCTTGGCGGCCCACAGCCGCCCGGCCGTTTCCAGCACCCAGGCCTCGTGTGCATCGGCAATGAGAAAGCTGTTGTCGTAGCGAAAGCCCTTGTCGCGGTAGCCCGCTGGCCCGCCCTGCCCGTGCGCCTGGAGCAGCTCGGTAATGATGTCCAGCGCTTCGCGGGCCGTGGCGGCGCGCTCCAGCCCCAGGCGCAGCAGGTCCATGCCCAGCAGCGACTGGCCCTTTTTGTCCACCAGCTTGCTGAACACCGCCTCGTTGCCGATGGCCACGCCCTGCGCGTTGACACCGATCTCGCCGCCCCAGATCCAGCTCGGCTGCGACAGCAGCACGCCGTGGCGCTGTGGCAGCTGCGGCACGTCGATATAGGTGCAGCGCACACGGGCTGCCGCATCACCCGCCACCGCGCCGCGCCACACCAAGGCCTGCGGCTCGTCGCTCTCGCGGTCGCTGTTCTTGGCAAACCAGCCTACGCCCTCGTGGCGCACATACAGGGTGTCACACATCGCTTGTCCTCCTGGGTGCATTCTCTGGCCCTGCGCGGGAAAGTCACCTGCGCGATAACCCTGCTTGTCCGACACCGGCGGATGCCGTATTCTCGGTTCAATTAAGAAAGCAATCAGGAGACAGGCATGAACGCACCGGTACCCGCCCACAACCTCGCCCCCTTTGGCGACGACTACGGCCCGCTCCTGCAGGGTGTGTACGCCCCGGTGGCGGACGAGTGCCAGCTGACCGAGCTGCCGCTGCTCCAAGGTGCCATCCCGGCCGACCTGAATGGCGTGTACCTGCGCGCCGGCCCCAACACCCGATTTGCGCCCAATGGCCGCTACCACCCCTTCGATGGCGACGGCATGGTGCACGCGGCGCAGTTCGCGGCAGGACGCCTGACCTACCGCAACCGCTGGGTGCGCACCGACGCCTGGAAGGAAGAGGATGCGGCTGGAAAGTCCACCTTCTACGGCATCCGCGAAACGCTCAAGGGCCGCCCCGACAAGCGCCTCAAGGACAGCGCCAACACCGACATGGTGGCCCATGCCGGACGGGCCCTGGCGCTGTGGTACATGAGCGGCGACGCCTACGAGCTCGACCCCACCACGCTGGAAACGCTGGGCAAATCGCAAGCCGTGACCGCCAGCGGCGGCGGCATCTCGGCCCACGCCAAGGTGGATGAAATTGCCGAAGAGCTGATGTTCTTCGACTACGGCCTGGAAGCGCCCTACATGCACTATGGTGTGGTGGGGCCAGATGGGAAGCTCAAGCACTACGTGCCCATTGACCTGCCGGGCCCGCGCCTGCCGCACGACATGGCCATCACCGAACACTATGCCGTGCTGCACGACCTGCCGCTGTTCCACGACCCCGAGGCCCTGAAGCTGGGGCGCCACAAAATCTGCTTCTTCCCCGACGTTCCCACGCGCTTTGGCGTGATCCCGCGCCTGGGGGCGAGCGACAGCATCCGCTGGTTCGAGTTCAGCCCCTGCTTTGTCTACCACGTGGTCAATGCCTGGGAGGATGGTGACTGGGTAGAGATGGTGGGTTGCCGCTACATGCCGGTACGCCACGCAGACGGCAGCATCGACGCCAACCGCACCGCGCGCGACGTGGCCGAACTGGTGATGCACGCGCGCCTGTGGCACTGGCGCATGAACCTGAGAACCGGTGAAAGTCAGGAGCGCGAACTCGACGGCGAGCGCAACGTCGAGTTCCCCACCTACAACAGCGCCCGCACCGGCCGCTTCACCCGTTACGGCTACCTGGTGGACCACTCCGATGTGAACACCTTGCAGTGGGCTGGCATCCGCAAGTACGACCTGACCACGGGGGAATGCCTGAGCGCCTGGAGCGACAGCCTGGAACACAGCTGGTATTCCGAGCCCTGGTTTGCCAGCGCCGACAACCCGCAAAGCGAAGACCACGGCTATGTCATTGCCTTCCAGTGGCACGACCAGCTGCAGCGCCAGACCCTGGACATCTTCGATGCCCGCGACCTGAACCAGGGCCCCGTAGCGCAGGTGGCCATGCCGGTGCGCATTCCGCTGGGCTTCCACGGCTGCTGGATGGCGGCGCACCGCATGAAAGCTAAGGTATGACCGCAGGGGTGTTTGTATTGGGCGGCTTTCAGACCGACTTCGCCAAGGTCTGGTCGCGCCAGGGGCAGGACATTTCGGACATGGTGCGCGAAGCCACCTACGGGGTGCTGCAGCAGTGCCGCCTCGACCCCGGCGCCATCGAGAGTATCCACGTCGGCAACGCCTTTGGCGAAGCGCAGCGCCAGCAGGGGCACCTGGGGGCCATGGTGGCCCAGGTGGTGCCCGAGCTGTGGGGCGTGCCGGCCATGCGCCACGAAGGGGCCTGTGCCTCGTCCTCGCTGGCCGTGCTGGCGGCCATGGCCGAGATCGAAGCCGGGCGCTACGACTGCGTGCTGGTGCTGGGCGTGGAAGAGTTCAAGAACCTGCCCGGTGACCTGGCCTCGCAAAACCAGAATGCCGCCTCCTGGCAGGGGCACGAGGACATTGACTGCACCTTCATGTGGCCCGCGGCCTTTGGCCTGGTGGCGCGCGAATACGACGAGCGCTACGGCCTGGACCGGCAGTGGCTCAACCAGATCGCCAAACAAAATTACGCCAACGCCAAAGACAACCCGCTGGCGCAAACACGCAAGTGGGCGTTTGATGACTTGAGCTTCACCGACGACGACGAAGCCAATCCGGTGATCGAGCCCGGCACCCGCAGGCAAGACTGCGGGCAGATCACCGATGGGGCCTGCGCCGTGGTGCTGGTGTCCGAACGCTTTTTGCAGCGCCATGCCCGCCACGTTGGGCACATGCAAAGCGACTACGCGCGCATCGCCGGATGGGGCCACCGCACGGCGGGCCTGCGTCTACAGGACAAATTCGAGCGTAGCCGCAATGAGCCCTATGTGTTTGGGCACCTGCGCCAGGCCATCGAAGACGCGTGGCGGCGAGCGGGCATTGGTGGCATCGACGCGGTGCAAGGCGTGGAAACGCACGACTGTTTCACCATCACCGAATACCTGGCCATCGACCACCTGGGGCTCACCCCACCGGGCATGAGCTGGCAGGCGGTGGAGAGCGGGCGCATCGCCCCCGGTGGCAGCTGCCCCGTGAACCGCAGCGGCGGCCTCATCGGCTGCGGCCACCCGGTAGGGGCCACCGGTGCGCGCATGCTGTGGGACGCGGCACGCCAGGTGACCGGCCAGGCCCAGGCCATGCAGATCGACGGTGCCCAGCGCATGCAGACGCTCAACATCGGCGGCTCGTGCGCTACGGTCGTGTCTTTCGTGGTCGAACGCGCCCCATGACCTACATCATCGAAGCCCTGCGCACCCCACGCGGGCGCGGCAACAGCCGGGGGGCGCTGGCGGGCGTGGCCCCAGTGGAACTGCTGGCCCAGCCGCTGCGCGCCTTGGCCGCCGCCCAGCCCCAGGCCTGTGCCGAAGCGCAGGATGTCATCGTCGGCTGCGTGACGCAGCACAGCGGACAAGCGGGCAACATCGCACGCCTGGCCGCATTGCAGGCCGGCTGGAGCGACAGCGTGCCCGGCGTCACGCTCAACCGCTACTGTGCCTCCGGCCTCTCCGCTACGCTTTTTGCAGCGCAGTGCGCACATTCCACGGGGGCTGTGGCCGTTTCCGGGGGGGTGGAGATGATGTCCAACACGCCCATGGGCGCGGATGCGGCACCACTCTTTGCCGACACGGAATTGCAGCGGCGGCTGAACCTAGTGCCGATTGGCTTGGCCGCTGACGCGGTCGCCACGCTGGAGGGCTTCACCCGCGCGCAATGCGATGCCTATGCCTTGGCCTCGCAGCAGCGGGCGCAGGCAGCACTTGCCCAGGGCCACTTCCGTTCGCTGGTGCCTGTGACGGACGCGCACGGCACCACGCTGCTGGCGCAGGACGAAACGCCACGTGCCGCCACCAGTGCCGAGAGCCTGGCGCGCACGCCGTTGGCCTTCGACAGGCTGCCGGATTTCAGTGCTTCACTCTGTGACGAACTCAAGCTTTCGGCGCTTACCCACGTACACCACGCGGCCAATGCCCCCGCCACGGCCGACGGCGCATCCGTCTGCCTGCTCGCAGGGGATGCCGCCGTGCGCCGCCTGGGCCTGCGGCCGCGTGCGCGCATCGTCTCGCACGCCACACTGGCCGTGAACCGCACCCTGGCCCTGACCGGCGCGGTGGACGCCACCCAATGGGCCTTGCAGCGTGCCGGGCTAGACGTAGCGGACATCGATCTCTTTGAAGTGAACGAATCCTTTGCCGCGCTGATGTTGCACTACCAGCGCCACCTCGGTGTGCCGCACGAGCGGCTCAACGTGAACGGCGGTGCCATCGCCCTGGGCCATGCCATGGGCTCCACCGGTTGTGCGCTCGTCAGCATGGCGCTGGACGAACTGGAGCGCCGCCAGCAGCGCTATGCCGTGGTGGCCCTGTGCGGCGCCACAGGCCTTGCAGCAGCTGCCGTGCTGGAGCGACTCCCCGCGTGACCTCCGCCGCGCTGCTGGACACAGCTGCTGCGCCCTTGGCGCCGCAGGACCTGCACCGTGCGCTGATGCACGGACCGTTGAGCCAGGGCCTGCACTACCTCGGCGAGCGTTGGACCGTCGCCATCCTCCTGGGGGCGTTCATGGGCACCAAGCGCTTCGAGGGCTGGCTCTCGCTGCTGGGCATCCCGCGCGCCACGCTGTCCGACCGCTTGCGCAGCCTGTGCCAGCTGGGTGTACTGGAGCGGCGCGACAGCAGCGGCAGCTACCACCTCAGCCCCGCGGGCCTGGCACTGTACGACGCGGTGCTGATGATCTGGGACTGGGAGCGCCGCTTCGGCGGACGCGACCTGGCCATGCCCACCACCCTGGTTCACCAGCCTTGTGGCCATGCATTCACGCCCGAGTTGACCTGCCGGCACTGCCCGGCCCCGGCCCACTTGCACCGCCTGCGACTGGAGCTGGTACCGTCCTCGGGCCTGACGCCACCGCGTCTGCCGCCCGCTACCCGCCAGCGCGGGGCCCGCATGGGCGACAGCGCGCATACCGCCCGCATGGGCCTGGGTCTGCGTGTGGACCGGTGGGCACTGCTGTGCGTTGCCGCCGTGATGCTCGGCTGCCACCATTTCAGCAGCCTGCAAGTCACCCTCGGGGTATCCAGCGCGGTGCTGGCGAGGCGTCTGGCTGCGCTGGTGGATGCCGGCCTGCTGCATGTGGATGCCGACCGATCCGATGCCCGCAAGCGCCACTACGCGCTGACCCCTGCGAGTCACGCGCTGCTGGGCTACATCGTGTGCTTCGACCACTGGGCCGCCACGCACTTGACCCACTGCCAGCCCACCATCGCCCCGGTCCACGCGGACTGTGGCACCCTTTTTGTGCCAACGACCGCCTGCAGCCATTGCCATTCCCGCTTGCTGCCACGGGAAGTCACCGGCCTGCGAAGCAACGCTTTACTTCAAGACTCGCCGCTAAGTCCTTGATTCTTCACGACCTGCAGCACAATCCCACATTCCTGTGGATAACTTTGTTGATATCCCCTTGCCAGTGCGCCAAAACCCGCATAAATCAAGGCTTTTCTTAGGCTGCCCGCAAATTCAGCACACAAATCAAATTCCTTATAAATCAACAACTTAGGATCGCTAGCAATTGAATAGCGCCGCAAGCGCCGGCATCCGCCAGCCGCGAAGCACGTTGCCGGAATTTGTGCATAACAGAAACAAATGGGGCCCCGAAGGGCCCCAAAAATGTGCTAGGCAGGCACGCGCCCTCAGACCGGCAACCAGCCGGACTTCCAGCCCCAGTACAGGCCCGCCACCAATATTGCCAGCACCACGGCATACAGCCCCCAGGGCGTGTCCTTCTCGGCATAGGGGTCGGTCAGGGCGCGCTCGGCGTTGGCCGGCAACTGGGCCAGCTGGGTCAGCGAGGTGCCGAACGGAATGTTGATGCGCGCGCGCGCATTGATGGCCCAGCCATTGGCATCGAGGATGGGCCCCAGGTTGCGGCTGCGCAGCTTGAACCAGGCCATGATCACCGCCGGACCCGAAACCACCAGCAGCATGCCCGCCAGCGCAATCGGAAGCTGCCACCACTTGAGGGCCAGCAGCCCGGTGAGCACCGAGGCCAGTGCGGTTCCCAAGGCGCCCACGGCCAGGCCGATGGCGGCAAAGATACCGGCGAACTTGCCCACATCGAATGCGGTGGGCGGCGCCGGTGGAGCGGCCTTGGCCGGTGCAGGTGCCGCGGCCGTGGTGCCCTTCTTGGCCGCCTCTACCGCCAGCACAGCCATGCGGTCATCGGCTTCCTTGGCCTTGTTGGCAGCGATCTTCTGCAGCTGTTCGCTGACAAGGCGTGCCAGGCGCTTGTAGGGTGCCCAGAACGCCTGGCGCAGGCTGATCGGGTGGTCCACGATCTTGGTGATGGTGGCGTTCCAGTCGCGGCCCTGGCGATCGTAGAACACGCCGTTGCGCCCGACGATGAGCTGGTCCGAGTCGCCAGCCGTGAAGGCAGCCGCCACGCTCATCTTCTCGGCCCCGCGCACACAGTCCACGTAGACCAGGCACATGCGTGCCAGCGTGGCCAGCGCGGCATGCTTGCCCGCATCGTTCACCGCCACGCAGAGTTCGGCCGAACGGCCATCGAGGTACAGGGTGCCCACCTGGAACGTGGCACGCCCCTGGCGGGCATAGAAGTCCTTGAAGGCGACGAAGTTGTTGGCCAGCAGCATCAGGTCGCGCACGAAGCGGGCCAGCTGCTCCAGCTCGCGCACGCCATCGCCCTGGGCCGCCGGGTCGGGCTTGGCGGCCAACCAGGCAGCGTACGGTGCAAACCGGTCCTTCAGGTCTTGCCATTGCGCGGCCGTCAGTGCGCTCTGTGCCCCCAGCAGGGGCACCACGGCAGCGTCGCGCAGGGCCTGCACGCGTGCCGCCCAGGCGGGGTTGATGCCGGTGTCCAGCGGTAGCGCGCCACCAGCCTGCACACGGGCCAACGGCAAGGCAGCCACGCCCTCGTTGTCGCTGCGCAGCGCACTGGCGCCCAAGGCGCTGAGCGCATCGCCGGTGGCATTGAGCGCATCGGCCGCGCGGCCATCGAAGGCTGCGAGGTCACAGCGCACGAACCAGTCGTCCACCTTGGCGGCCACGGCCTGCAAGGCCGCGTAGACAGCTTCCGTGCCCTCGCCAGCCACGCGAGCGGCAGCACCCGCAGACTCCCAGGCGGACTGGGCCTGCTGTGCGAAATGCGCCTGTGCTGCAGCAGCCGCTTCCACGGTGACCAGCCCATCCTGTGCGGAACCATTGGCGGCCAGCACTTCACGGGCGGCTGCAGCAATGCGGGCGCCGGTTTCGTCATCAGCACGGATGGCGGCCAGCGGTACCCCTGCGAGCTTCTGGGCCAGCACCTCCGGCTGTGCCAAGCGCTCGCCAGCCCACTGCACGGCCGCGATCAGGTCCGGCGCGCGGACGTGGCCATCGTTGTCGGTATCGATGAAGGCCAGCGTGCGGGCGTCGAATTCGATGCCCTTGACGGGGCACGACAGTGCCACCCACAGTTTCTGGTCCAGACTGCCGATGGACAGCAGTTCCTGTGCAGTCTCCAGACGGACCTGGTCAAAGCCACCGGCCCGGAAAAAACGCCATTTGCTCAAAGGTGTGTGCATGCAAGCCCCGCGGTTAGGAAATTCATGCAACAACTGTAGCAGTGTGCTCCCCCACCCTTGCGATGCGGGTTTACCCAAACCGTGACAGATTACCCGGGGCCGCGCTGCGTTGGCGCCGCCCGCAGGTCAGGGCGACATGCCATAGGCCGCCCACAGGCGTTGCAGCACGCCAGCGGCCTCCATCTGGCCCAGCAACTTGCTGAGTTCCGGTGCCGAGGGGCGCGCCCCCTTGGCCACCAGGGCCGTGTGGGCGTAGGTCTGGTCCATGTGCTCCGAGACCAGCAAACGGGCCCGGTCTTGCGGTTGTTCCGCCAGGTAGCGGCCCAGGTAGGACTTGGTGAGCACCCCCACGTCCCCCCGCCCGGCGAGCAGGTTGCGCAGGATCACGGCGTTGTCGCTGCTGAAGGTGATGGTGAAACGCTTGCGGAGCAACGCAGGCTCGGCCTCGAAATCGGCAAAGGCATAGTGGTACCCGAGCACGACCATCAGGCTCTTGTCGGTGAGCTTGTGGAAGTATTCCTGCCCACGCCCTCGCTGCGCCCGCGCCACGAACACCTCGCCATCGCCCTTGAGGTAGACCTTGCTGGCCTCTACCTGCTCGGGCGACCAGCCCCATTTGATGTTCTCAAAGAAGATGTGGCTGTAACTGCCGTCGGCCAGATCACGGTAGCGGCGGTTGGCCGAGGTGGGAACGGTCTCGAAACGGTACTCGTTCTGGAAACTGTTGAGTTCCTGTACCAATTCATGCGTCAGCCCGCGGCTGCCATCGGAAAACGGCAGGAAGGGGTATACCCCGACCTTCACCACCAGCGGTTCCGCCTGCACCCCCGTGAGCATCGCCCAGCTCAACCAAAGCCACCAGCACAGTTTGCGCACTTGCACTCCCCCTCGTTCTGATTGGAATGCACCGCCCGCTTTCCGTCTGCAGTCAGTGCAATGTCTCAGCAGGCGTTATACACCCGGGAGCATGACCCTGCAGCGGGAAATGTGACAACTCTGGCTACGTTGCTTCCAGCGCCAACAGCTCGGCCACGGTCTGCTTGCGCCGGATCAGCCGCACGTCGGTGCCATCGACCAGCACCTCGGGAATCAGCGGACGGGTGTTGTAGTTGGAAGACATGGACGCGCCATAGGCCCCGGTGTCGTGCAGCACCAGCCAGTCACCCACCTGCGCGGCAGGCAGGTCACGCAGCAGCACGACACCGCCTTCGCCTTGCGTGAACACGTCACCCGACTCGCACAAGGGACCTGCCACCACCGTCGGCTGCAGCGCGCCTGAGGCGGCTGTGCCGTCGGCCCGGATGAGTTCGATGCCATGGTGCGCGCCGTACATGGCCGGACGCATGAGGTCAGAGAAACCCGCATCCACCAGCACGAAATGCTGGCTGCCCTGGTGCTTGCTGGCACGCACCTCGCTCACCAGCACACCCGATTCGGCCACCAGGTAGCGCCCGGGCTCGATCTCCAGCTGTACCGCGTGGCCCAGCAGCGCCTGCACCTGCTGGCGCGCCGCATCCCACAGCGAGAAGTAATGCGCGGTGTCGATGACCGGCTCGCCCGCGCGGTAGGGTATGGACAGGCCGCCACCGGCCGAGATGGCGTGCAGGTCCAGGCCTTGGGCCTGCACGGCCTTGACGAGCTCCACCATGGCCCCGCACACCTCCTGCAAGTGGCCATAGTCCACCCCCGAGCCGATGTGCATGTGCAGGCCCTGCAGCTTCAGGCCGCGTGCCTTCACGGTGTCCAGCGCACGCACCAGATCACCGTGCCAGATGCCGTGCTTGCTGTGCTCGCCGCCGGTATTGGTCTTGTTCGAATGGCCGTGGCCGAAACCGGGGTTGATGCGCAGCCACACCGGGTGGCCGGGGCTGGCAGTACCGAGCTGGTCGAGCATGTCGATGGAGCCGCAATTCACCGGCACGCCCAGCTCCGCCACGCGCGCCAGCGTGGTGCGGTCGAGGATGTCGGCAGTGAAGACGATGTCGGCATGTCCATCAGCGCGCAGGCCCGGTGTGAAGCCGGCCGCCAGCGCGCGCTCGATCTCACCCAACGACACCGAATCCACCACCACGCCCTGCTCCTTCATCAGGCGCAGGATGTGGGTATTGGAATTGGCCTTCTGGGCGAAGCGCACCACATCGAACGACTGCAGCGCGGCAATGCGGCTGCGGATGGTGGGCGCGTCGTACACCCACACGGGGGTGCCGTACTGCTGGGCGAGGCTGGCGAGTTGGGCGGGGGAGAAAGGGTTCATGCCAACATCTTGCCCACCACCACCAATTCAATCAATGCCATTTTCGTTTTTAATCTATTCACATTCGATATAGTTATGGCATGAATGCCACACCACCTGCCCTGACCCACCGCCAGTTGGCACTGTTTCGCGCCGTCATGCTGCAGGGCAACCTGAGCCGGGCGGCCGAGGGCATGAACACCTCGCAGCCCACCCTCAGCCGCGAACTGGCCCGTCTGGAGCAAGTGCTGGGCTACCCGCTGTTCGACCGCGTGCGCGGGCGCCTGCGCCCCACGGTGCGTGCCCAGGCGCTGATGCAGGAGGTGGAGCGCAGCTTCGTCGGGCTGGAGCAGGTGGCGCAGCGCGCGTTCGAACTGCGCACGCACAACAACACCCGGCTGCAACTGGCCTGCCTGCCGGCACTGGCACATGCGCTGGTACCGCAGGCCCTGGCCCGGCTGTGCAAATCCCACCCCGACGCGCAGGTCAGCGTGGTGCCGATCGAATCGCCGTGGCTGGAGCAGGCCGTGAGTGAGCAGCGCTTCGACCTGGCCCTGAGCGAAAGCACCGAGCCCCCTACCGGCACCACCCGCGTGGCCCTGCTGCAAGCCAATGAAGTGGCCGTGCTGCCCGCAAGCCACCCGCTGTGCCGCAAGAAACGTCTGCAGCCCGGCGACTTTGCTGCCCTGCCTTTCGTGAGCCTAGCGGTGGGCGACCCCTACCGCCAGGCCATCGACGCACTGTTCCAGCAAGCCGGTGTCGCGCGCGAACTGCGCCTGGAAGCCGCCAGCGCCGTGGCGGTGTGCGCCATGGTGGCGCAGGGCCTGGGCGTGGCCATCGTCAACCCGCTCACTGCTGCCGCCATGGCCGGGCCCGCGCTGGCGGTGCGGCCGCTGTCGGCATCGATACCGTTCACCGTCTCGGCCCTGGTACCCCAGGTGGCCGCCGCCCATCCCTTGCGCGACCCCCTGCTGCATGCCCTGCGGGGCTCCATCCACTCGCTATCGCTTTCATAGCATTTGTCGCAGACTCCACCTGGGCGCAGACCAAGATGCGCCCGCTGGTCGACAGAAAGCGGCCGCATTCTGGCAGCCGCCGCTCAAGCTTTCACGGAATTCGTCCGATAAGCATGACACGCCCTCAAGGATCACGCCATGGAAATATCCACCACCTCACTGGTACAGGCTTATGCCCTGCGGCAACAAAACCAGGTTGCACAGACAGCGCAGGTGCTGGTATTGAAGAAAGCCATGGACATGCAAGCGGCAGGTGCGCTGACCCTGCTGCAAGCCCTGCCCCTGGCGACCAGTGGCACGCTGGGTACGCAAGTCAATGCAATGGCATAGCCGGCATTGAAGGGCCCGCCGCTGCCAGCTGACCCGCGCCATTTCCAGCGCTGTCTGTCCATGGCGTGGGGCCGGTGATGCGCTGGCACCACACCCGCCCCGCCACACGCACGTGAATTGACCCCTCTCTCTAGCGGCGTTTGCGCACCGGCCTTGTGCGCAATGGTCACCTGTGCCGAGCGCAAATGCTTCCTCAATGGGTACACCTCCCCTTTCCCGGTCGACACCAGGCCGCCCATGCACAGGGCCTGTGCATGCGCACCGCGCTGGCACACGATGGTGACCACGGCATGACAGAGTGCTCGCTCTAGTTTCCAGCGCGTCACACGCTTGCAATGGACGCAGGGCATCGTGCCCCATGAAAGGAAGGGAACCATGACACTGTTTCAGAAGAACATGGGCCGCCTGCTGGTGGCCTCATTGGCGGTGGCTGCACTCGCGGCCCTGCCTGGCATCTCCCGCGCCGTGGAGGTGGCGGGCGTGAACTACGCCGCGCAGTTGCAGGCCGGCGGGCAACTGCTGCAACTTAATGGCGCGGGCATCCGCCGCAAGGCCAACGCCAACCTGTACTCGGCCGCGCTGTACCTGGGCAGCCCGGCTCGCAGCGCCGATGAAGTGCTGGCCAGCCCGGGCCCCAAGCAACTGCGCGTCTTCATGTTGCAGGACCTCAATAGCCGCGACATGGCCGACATGCTGTCGCGCGGCCTGGTGACCAACAACCCCGATGACGACCTCGCAGCCATCGTCCCCGAAATGCTGGAACTGGGCTCCTTCATCGCCGACCGCGGCAAGCTGCTCACCGGCGACGGCTTCCAGATCGAATGGAACCCTGCCATAGGCACCACCATCACGGTGTTTCAGCGCAACGAGAGCAAACCGATTCGCCAGGTGTTCGAGAAGAAGGACCTCATCGCACCGATGATGAAGATCTGGCTCGGCACCAAACCCGCGGATCCGGAACTGAAGGCCGCCCTGCTGGGTAAGCGCGCATGAAAAAAGGCCGCTACGCCAGCGTAGCGGCCTGAGCACCACGCCCCGATGGGCGCGGCGTGCAGATCAGTCTGCCTGCTGGATACCTGCCAGGGTCCAGCCGCCGTTGCCCTGGCGGGGCTTGGTCAGGTGCCAGATCTCGTCGAAGGTTTCGTCGTCTGATCCCGCACCGTAGCGGATGAAGCCGGTGAACTGCACGCTCACCAGGTAGCGCTGGGCTTCTTCCACCACCTCAAGCACCTGGGCATCCACCCGCAGCACTTCGCCATGCTGGGTGCCGGACTCGCGCTCGGCCAGGTCGAGCTTCAGCTCGGCAAACATCTCCGGCGTGGTGAATTCGCGGATGTCGTCGAGTTTGCCGGCATCGTAGGCGGCCTGCAGACGAATGAACTGCACCTTGGCGTTGCGCTCGAAAGCGGCGCGGTCAAAGTCCGCAGGGATCGACGCACTGGCCGGGCGTGCGGCGCCAATGTCGGCACCGATCAACGAACCACCTGCGCTGCTGGCGGTACTGACGTTAGCGGGCATGGACACCTTGTAGGCGGGCTGCTGGGCGTCAGTAGGCACATTGGAAGCGCCATGCCCTGCCCCTGCGGCGGCTGGCGTGAACCCCGCCGGGGCGGCCATTCCGCCTTGCGCCGCTTGGGCACGCTTGCGCAGGAAGAAGCCCACAACCGCCAGCACGGCAAACACCAGCAAGCCCATCATCACCATGGAAGCCAGTTCGTCGCCAAAGCCGAAGTGGGAAGCCAGGGCGGCGATACCCAGACCGGCGGCCAAGCCGGCCAGCGGGCCCATCATGGAACCCTTGGAGGCAGCGGCTGCACCGGCGCCTGCGGCAGGGGCTGCGTTCTGTGCGGCTGGCGCTGCGGGCGCCTTGTCCTGCACGGCCTGGCGTTGGGTACCCACGGACTTGCCCGAGCCCATGCGCTTGGCGGCCTCGGCCTCCATGGACACCGTGGCGAGGCCCAGCGTGAACACCACGGCCAACATCGATAGGAAGGTTTTCATCGTCATCTCCTGAAAAGTCAAAGGACAGGGTGGAGAGTAAGGACGATGACGTTCAATAAAAACCAACAATCAGTGGAACATCATTCCCAGAAAAACTGAGTAATGCTAGCTTGCCCCCTGCAGCACCCGCAGCACCAGCGGGTGCTGCACCTTGCGCTCGGTGCCCAGGGCGTAGAAATGCTCGACCACCCCGTCGCACGGCCCCAGACGCTTGACGCCGTAGTGCGCCAGCAGGTCGTCGTGCACCCACTCGGCTGCCGGAAAGGCCCCCATGCCGCTGCCACCGAAGGTCTTGAGCAGCGCGCTGTCCTCGAACTCGCCCACGATGCGCGGGCGGATGCCCTGCTGCTCGAACCACTGGTCCAGGCGCACCCGCACGGCGGTGTGGGCCGTGGGCAGCAGCACCGGCATGTCGGCCAGGCACTGGGGGAACTTGCGCCCACCCGCGCGCACCATGGCCGGCGTGGCGTACCAGGCCATGGGTGAGGTGCCCATGGCGTGGCTGTAGAGCTTGATGTTCGGGTTGGCCGGGGCCGGGCGGTCCGAGAAGACCACGTCCAGGCGGTGCAGCGCCAGATCGCCCAACAGGTCGTCCAGCTCACCCTCATGGCAAATGAGTCGCAGGTGGGGCTCGGCCAGCACCGGCTGCAGCAGGCGGCGTACCACCAGCTTCGGAATGCTGTCCGAGATACCCACCGCCAGCCGCATCGACGGCGCGCTGGCGGCGTCGCGCACCAGTGCCGGCAGGCTTTCCCCGATCTGGAATATCTGGTCGGCCAGCTGCATGGCTGTCACGCCCGCGTCGGTGAGCACCAGCCCACGCCCGGCAGGCTTGAGCAGGGCATAGCCCAGCGAGCGCTCCAGTTCGCGCACCTGGGCACTCACGGTCTGCACCGCCATGTCCAGCCGGTCCGCCGCGCGCGACATGCCGCCTTCCTTGGCGACCACCCAGAAGTAGTACAGGTGCTTGTAGTTGAATGCGGTGCTCATATTCCCATTTATCCGAATGATTTGTAAGAAATTATCTGCTTTTTACGCAGCATGGCAAAGCCTATGGTCGAGGCTCTTTCATGACCAGGAGCTTTTCCATGCAGATCATTTTCGAATCCCGCGAGCCCCAGGCCAGCGCACTGCGCGAGCCTGCGCTACAGCGCGTACGCTTTGCCCTGCGGCGGCTGCGCACCCTGGTGCTGCGTGCCAAGGTGCGGTTCATCGACGTCAACGGCCCCCGAGGCGGCGTGGACAAGCAATGCCTGCTGGAGGTGAAGACCGAGAAGTCCGGAGTGCTGGCGATTTCGACCGTGGCCAGTGATTGGCAAGCCGCCCTGAATGCGGCGTTGGACAGGCTCGTGCGCGCGCTGACCCGGCAACTGCAGCGCCAGCACAAGGGCGTACGCGGCCGCTCCCCGCAGCCAGAAAGCGGAGATCACTGATGGACGCCGACTTCTCCACACTGCAGGCCATAGGCCTCGCACTATCCATACCGGTTCTCTATGCCGCGTGGCATGAGTATTCCCAGCGCAACCTGCGCGACGCCAAGCTGCTGGCTGGCTGCGGAGCAGGTGGTTTGCTGCTGGTCGCCACCGGATTCGCCCTCTAACCCCCAAGGAGCCCACCATGAAATGCCCCCACTGCACTGACACCACCCTGGTCATGTCCGAGCGCCAAGGCGTGGAGATTGACTACTGCCCCGCCTGCCGCGGCATCTGGCTCGACCGGGGCGAGCTCGACAAGCTGCTGGAAAAGGCCGCTCCAGCCACAACGGCATCACCGGCGCGGGCCCCCAGCGCCCCCCGGCAACGCGACTTCGCCGACTCGGACTTCAACGACTACCAGCGAAATCCCCACTACCGCAAGAAGTCGTGGCTGCACGAGATATTTGACTGACCGGGGCTTTTCGAGCGCCGAAAACAAGCCGCTGCATTTCTCGCAGCGGCCTCAAGGGTTGCAGACCGTGCACCGGTTATTCGCCATCCATGGACTCACTGTGGACGGCTGATGTGGGCCAGTTGCAGTCATTCACGAATGACGGGAATGAGGCTAGCAAACGCCGATAGTTTTGGGGGCGATTCACTAACACGAATTCAGCCAGAACTGCGTAACGCTTTCTCCTTGCGCCAATTGCGTGGCGGCACGCCATACTCAGTGTTAAACCATCGTGTGAAAGAAGTAGCCTTTGTGTATCCCAGCATGGCAGCGATACTTTCAATCGAGGTCTTTCGGTTCTGGAGATGCCCCAAGACCAATTCCTTTCGTACCTCATTGAGTACCGTAGAGTAGCTCACACCAAGCTCATCCAACTGGCGCTGCAGATTGCGCACGCTCATACCTAAGCCCGGGGCCACCTGCTTGATCTTGGCTTTGCCCAGCGGCAGCAACAGGTAAGTTGCCTTGCGCAGGTTGAACAATAGATCGTCTGCGTCACGCACCTCTCTGGCGCCCATAAAGCGCCGCGCAATGGCTGCCATGGCAGGATCGGCACGAGGGTTGGGGGCATCCAGGTCGGCCGCGTCGCACCAAATGCCGTTGGCACTGGCATCGAATTCAAATCGCGAGTGGAAGACCCGTTCGTGGACGGTGAGGGTGGACGGCTTCGAATGGGTAAAACACACCATCTTGGGCCGCCATTGCGTACCCAGTATGGCTGCGCATGTCTGGTGAATCAATGCCGTTGACAGCTCAACGGCCTGTCGCTTGGGCAGATCGGAATCCGCAAGGGTTTCCTCGCGCAAAAACACGCGCCGCCCCCGGTCTTCAATGCGCAATGCGAAGTACCGGTTGATCAGGTTTCCGAAATCCATCACCACGTGCAGGGCCTCACGCAATGTGGGTTGGTGGCTCATCAGCAAACTCACCTCACCCCAGTCGGCCATGGTTCGCACTTCGGCCATCAGCAGTCCAAAACTCTCCTGCCCTGAAGCCTTTGCCGAGTCCTCCAATAGTTGCAGGACGCTGGCATAGGACAGCATCTGCTCGGGGTTGGCGATCATGGCTGGTGTGATCTTGTGCTGACGCAACATCTGCAAACCGTTGAGCCCGCACTTCTCTGCAATGGTGACGTAGTGCTTGAGTGAAACGGCTCTGAGCAACGCTTCCATGCCTGCCTCCAGTCCTTGGTCATATCCGTAAAAACCCGGATATCAATGGCACCAAATGCGTGATTTTAGGCACCAAATGCTAGAAATAAAAAATTCCAAAAGAATAAATTTCTGTTCCGTTAGCCACCCACATCCAACTCGGAAGGAGACAAGCAAATGGAACAAAAAATCGTGCTCAAGGGCGTTGCAAAGGCACGCGGACATGCGTCTGGCGAAGCTTTGGTGAGCCCCATGAACCTGAGCTGGGCACCTTGCTCAATTCTCAATGACGGCTCCATCAGGGCCTATGGAAACCCCCTCAATGGCGAAAACGTCAAGGGCAAGATCATCGTGTACCCCACGGTGACGGGTTCCACTTCGGGTTCGTTTGGAATGCTGTTCAAAGTCAAGCAAGCCAAAACCGGCCCCACCGGCATCATTTGCAAGGACGTGCACTTCATCGACATTGCCGGCTGCATCGCCAGCGACATTCCCGCCATCGACTCCTTTGACGTCGATCCAGTGGAGGTGATCCAGTCAGGAGACTGGGTCGAAATCCGTGCCGACGAAGTCGGCAAGGAAGCCACCGTCACCATCACCCGCAAAGCTTGACGCAAGCGCCGTTCATCCCTCACACAGCAAAAAGAGACACACCATGATACTGAACACCTACGAACAGGAAATGATCGACGGCAAGCATGGCCCAGCCAAGAAGCTGGCGATGGAAAAGCTGGTGGACTTCGGCAATGCGGTTGGTGCCACCGAGATGGTTCCTCTGTCCTTTGTCCATTACATCGGTGCCGTGAAGGACTTGTCCAAGGACCTGCCCGAATACGAGAAGTACGAATGGGGCCAGGGCCTGCAGCTGGAGCCCTTCTTCGAAATGGATGCCAAGTTGTCGGGTGATTCCAAGTGCACCGCCTGCACCGACCCGCTGCTGCTCCAACTGGACCGCTACGACGAGGAAGGAACGCCCTGGAACAACAAGTTCTTCAAGCTGCCCAAAGTAGTCCATGAGGCTTCGGTCGAAGGCTTCAACGCCATGAAGAAGATGGGCTGGGTCAACACCCTGTCTTGCACGCCACAGTTCAACACCGTGTCGCCCAAGTACGGTCAATACGCGGCTTCCTGCGAATCCAGCTGCGCCTGCTATCTCAACACCATCCTGGGGGTGAAGACCAACCGCGAAAACGCGGTCACTGGCATGTACGCGGCCTTCACCGGAACGCTGCCCAAATACGGCATGTTGCTGGAAGAAAACCGCAAGGCCAAGCTGATTTTCGAAATCGCGGACGAGGTCAAGAACTCCATTACCGATGATCCTGCCGACTGGGCGGCCCTGGGTGGCACCATCGCCATGAAGGTCAACAACCGCGGCATCCCTGCTGTACTGAACATGCCTGATCGTTTGACCGGTTCTGCCGCCAAGGCGTTCACCGCCTGCGCCTCTCCTGGCATGAACGACCCCTTGCTGCACCTGATTGGCATTACGCCGGGCTCCAATACGCTGGAAGATGCCTTTGGCGGACCCGTGCCTGCCGACGTGGTGCGTATCAAGATCACCTTGAAAGATCTGCAGGAAACTTACGAACACCTGTGCTCGGCCAAGAACGACAAAGTGGACATCGTTCACATGGGTTGCCCTCACCTCACCTATGAGGAGATCCGTCAGATTGCCAAGGCGATTGAAGGCAAGAAGGTCAACAAAGACGTGATGATGTGGGTGCAGACCGACACCCCCAGCTACATGATGGCCAAGCACTACGGCGAAGCAAAGATCATCGAAGAAGCAGGTGCCAAGATCTACCACCAGACCTGCGCAGGGATGAACCAGCTCAGCGAAAACTGGGGGACCAACTACAACGTCGCAACCAATAGCTTCAAGCAGGTCAAGATTTTCGGAGGCCTTGGCCCCGGAATGATCTTTGGCAGCCTGCCCGACTTGGTAAACGCCGCTGTCACCGGCCGCTTCGTTTCGACCCGCTGGAAGTAATTCCACAGGCTTCCTGCATGCAGCTCGCACAGACATTGCGCCGCTGCATGCCCCGCAAAGTTTCAATTAGGAGAAAGTAATGCAATTCTTTGATGATTCCCTGCTCCCCGAAAACCAACAGCCCCTGGTAATCCAGGTCGCCCCCTTTGGACCGGAATTCCTGCCCGGTGATTCCGACGACATTCCGGTATCCCTGGACGCACAAATCCAGAAAGCTGTGGACTGCTACAACGCAGGCGCTACCGTGCTGCACGTGCACTGCCGAGAGGAAGACGGCCAGGGCTCGAAGCGCCTGTCGCGCTTCAACGAAACGCTGGCCCGCCTGCGCGAGGCTGTGCCAGACATGCTGTTGCAAGTGGGCGGTTCCATTTCCTTTGCGCCCGAAGGTGAGGGCAATGAAGCCAAGTGGCTCAGTGACGACACGCGCCACATGCTGGCCGAGCTGACCCCCAAGCCCGACCAGGTGACCATTGCCATCAACACCAATCAGATGAACGTCTGCGAGTTGATGTCGGCCGACGACGTCGCCGGCACTTCGCTGGCCTTGCCGGCCTACCAGGCGGCCTATTCCGAAATGACCATTCCCTCCGGCCCGGCATTCGTGGCCGAGCACTTGAAGCGCCTGCAGGCAGCCGGCATCCAGCCGCATTTCATGCTGGCAGACGTAGGTCAGCTGGAAACCGTGGAGCGCCTGATGCGACGCGGTATCTACACTGGCCCGCTGATTCTCAATCACGTCATGATCGGTGGTGGACTGGATGGTCCCAATCCCCGCAACATGATGGAATTCATCAACCGTTGTCCCGAAGGCGCAGTGCTGACCATCGAAACCATCATGCGCAACGTGTTGCCCTTGACCACCATGGCCATCGCCATGGGTCTGCACACCCGCGTGGGCATCGAAGACAACCTGTGGGGCAAGAAGGGTGAACGCATGACCTCGGTGAAGCAGGTAGAGCAGCAGGTACGCATCGCCCGTGAGTTGCACCGTGAAGTCGCCACCGGCAAACAGGCCCGCGAGATCTACAAGATTGGCGAGCATTACAAGTCCGTGGACGAAACACTGGCCAAGGTTGGCTATGCGCCTAACCGGACCAATGAGCGCGGTAACCCTCTGCGCCTGGCTGCCTAACGCAAAGCGCTGAATCAATCACAACGCATAAGGAGACTACCCATGATGGTGGACAGCAATCCGAGAGAGCGCTTCGTTGGTAAAGTGGTCGTCGTGACCGGTGCGGCGGGCCAACTGGGGCGTGCGATCGCATTGGCGTTTGCCGCGCAAGGTGCACAGGTAGTGGCAACCGACATCCATGCTCAGCGACTGGACGAAGTTGCGCAAGACCTCCAAGCTGTGGGTAGTCCCTTCATGTGCAAGACCTGTGACGTGTCCAGCAGTTCTGATGTCAAAGGCCTGTTCGATACGGTCAAGGAAAAATTTGGAACTGTGCATGTGTTGGTGAACAATGCCGCCATCGTTCCCGAGCGGCCCGATGACGCGGCCCGTCGATCCAAGCACTACGGTTACCTGACCACACCCCAGCCACGTCAATCGCTGCAATTCACCAGCAATCTGACGGACGAGGATTGGCACCGCTACTGGGGTGTGAACGTCCACGGCGTCTTCTACTGCACACGTGAAGCCCTGCGAATGATGGAACCCCAAGGTGAAGGTCGCATCATCAATGTGGCATCGACTTCGGGCATTTCTGCCCTGAGCGCGCACAGTCCGCACTATTCGGCAAGCAAAGGTGCCGTTATCGCCTTTACCAAATCGGTTGCCGCGGAAGTTGCTGGTGCCAATATCTTCGTCAATGCCATGGCCCCCGGTGGAATTGAGACCCAGGCCTTCAAGGACTACCTTGCAGCCATGACCGAAGAGCAACGCAACCGGCTTTGGCAAATTGTTCCTGCAGGACGCCTCGGCGCACTACAGGAATACACAGACACAGTGCTTTTCCTCGCGGGTCCGCACTACTTGGTTGGACAGGTGATCAGTCCAAATGGCGGCATGGTGATCTAAAACCAGTCGCTTGGCTGGTTCTACAAATAAACGATGAAGGAGACAGAAATGAGTACATCGAACGGAACTACATGGAAAGACAGGCCGGGAGCAATCCTGATAGGCCTGCTCTTTATGCACGTGCTGGCGCACATCGATCGCAACATGCTGCTGGGTTTTTCCCCCCAGATCACCGGCGAATTGTCCTTGTCCAATGCCCAGTACGGATTCCTCACCGGAGCCGTTTGGGTGCTGAGCTACGGCTTCATGGCCACGTTCATGGGCTCGCTGGCAGACCGTTTCAGCCGTACCAAGGTGATCGCTGCTGGCGTCTTGATCTGGAGTGTTTGCACTGCGGCCTCAGGCTTTGCACAAGACTTTGGCCAGATGGTCGTGGCACGCTTCCTGGTTGCCAGCGGTGAGGCAGCCTTGGTACCTGCTGCGGTGTCCTTGATTGCAGAGGTTTTCAGCGCACAACGCCGCAGCAGTGCGGTGGGTGTTTTCTTCGTAGGCATCCCGTTGGGTATTGGTCTGGCGTTTGTCATCGCCGGTTCCTTGGGGGTGACCTGGGGCTGGCGCATGACGTTCATGGCTCTGGGTGTTGCAGGGGTTGGATTGACCTTTCCGCTGTTGTTGCTCAAGGATGATCGTGGAAACCTGGCAGCCGCCGAACGCGGTGCCCCGTTCTTCCAGCAGCTGCGTGCTGTGCACGGTGTGATGAAGGAATGCAAGCCGCTGCGTCAGACGGTAGTGGGCTTTGTATTGGTTCACTTTGCCTTTGCAGGCCTCTCGTTTGTGCAGCTGTGGCTGGTGCGCGAACGCGGCTTTGACGCAGCCCAGATTGCCAAGCAGATGGGCGGTTTGCAAATCGTCTTCGGAACCCTGGGTGCCATCCTTGGAGGTATCGCAAGCGACCGCCTGTTCAAGCGTTTCAAGGGTGGACATGCCACCGTAGTCACGCTGTTGGTGCTGTTCCTCGCTCCTCTCATGCTGACTTACCGTTTTGCGGCACCAGGCTCTGCGTTGTTCTATGTCGGTATGTGTGCCGGCTTCTTCCTCCCATTGGCGGTGTATGGCCCTTGCCTGACTCTGTTTCAAACCCTGGCACCTGCAAGCATGCGCTCCACCGTTGTCGGTGTGGTCATGTTGCTGCTGAATGTGGTTGCGATTGCGATTGGAAACCTGGCCGTCGGTGCCATTAGCGACCGTTTGACCAAGGCGGGATCCACACAAGGCCTGTCGACTGTGTTGATTGCTACCGACGTCTTGGTGGCGCTGTCACTGTGGTTCTTCTGGCGCGCTTCATTGAGCGGAGACCCACGCCTGGGAGCTGAGCGCGACAAATCCATCGTTGCACACTGATCCAAACGTAACACCACCAACGATGCTGCCTCTGCCCAGAGGCAGCAGGAGGTTAAGCACATGTCACGTGATGTCGTAGTGACCCAACTTTGGAAAGTACCCCAGACACGGGGGCTGCATTGCAGCGTCAACGGTCTGGAGTTGGCAGTCTTTCGGGTCGATGGCGAAGTCTTTGCCATTGCCGACAGCTGCCCCCACAGTGGTGCATCCCTTTCCAACGGCAAGATCAGCGGCCACACAGTCGCCTGCCCCGCGCATGGTCTGAAATTTGACGTGCGTACCGGTTGCTCGCAAGTCTCACCCGACCTGCGCAACAAGACCTATCCGGTGCGAGTGGACCACGGCAACGTGGTACTCGATCTGGATGCAATTTGAAATCAGGAGAAGAAATGCTGAACGGACAAATGATGCAAATGCCGCTGCTGGTGTCCAGCCTGCTGGTGCATGCCGAACGCCACCACCCGGAGCAAGAAGTGGTGTCACGCCGGGTTGAAGGTGACATCCACCGCGAAACCTTTGCCGAGTTGGCCTCGCGCTCGCGCCGTGTTGCCAATGCCTTGAAGCACCTGGGCGTGCAAATGTCCGACCGCGTGGCAACCTTGGCCTGGAACGGCTACCGCCACATGGAGCTCTACTACGGCGTGTCGGGCTCGGGCGCCGTCCTGCACACCCTGAATCCCCGCCTGCACCCGGACCAGGTGGTGTGGATTGCCGACCATGCCGAAGACCAGGTCCTGTTCTTTGACATGACCTTCCTGCCCATCATCGAAGCCATTGCCGGACGCGTGAAGACCATCAAGGCCTTCGTGGCCATGACCGACCGCTCCCACATGCCGGCCAGCACGAAGATCCCCAACCTGCTGTGCTACGAAGAACTGCTGGCGCAATCTTCCGACCGCTACGACTGGCCTGAGTTCGACGAGCAAGCTGCCTGCACCCTGTGCTACACCAGCGGCACCACCGGCAACCCCAAAGGTGTTCTGTACTCGCATCGCTCGACCATGCTGCATGCCTTTGGAGCAGCCTTGCCCGATGCATTGAACTGCTCGGCCAGCGACGTCATCTTGCCGGTGGTTCCCATGTTCCACGTCAACGCCTGGAGCCTGCCGTATGTGGCCTGCATGGTCGGCTCCAAGCTTGTCTTCCCCGGCCCGGGGCTCGATGGCAAGTCCTTGTACGAACTCATGGAGTACGAAAACGTCACCGTATCGGCCGGCGTGCCCACCGTCTGGCAGGGTTTGCTGGGTCATATGGAGCCGCAGGGGCTGCGTTTTTCCAGCATGAAGCGCACCATCATCGGTGGCTCGGCCTGTCCTCCGGCCATGCTCAAGACCTTTGAGCAAACCTATGGCGTGCACGTCCTGCATGCCTGGGGCATGACCGAGATGAGCCCCCTGGGCACCGTCATGTCCTTCAAGCCCGAACACCTCAAACTCAGTGAAGAAGAGCGCCTGGCCGTACAAGCCAAGCAAGGTCGCGTCGTCTTCGGCGTGGACATGAAAATCGTCGACCCCGAAGGCAAGGAGCTGCCCCGCGACGGCTCGGTCTCGGGTGACCTGCTGGTGCGCGGACACTGGATCATCGACACCTACTTCAAGCAGCAGGACAGCAGCCCACTGGTCAAGGACGGCGCAGGTCGTGGCTGGTTCCCCACCGGGGACGTGGCCAAGATCACCTCCGACGGTGTGATGCAGATCACCGACCGCAGCAAGGACGTGATCAAGTCCGGCGGCGAGTGGATCGGCTCCATTGACCTGGAAAACATCGCCATGGCCCACCCGGCTGTGGCCATGGCCGCCTGCATTGCCGCCAAGCACCCCAAGTGGGATGAGCGCCCCTTGCTGGTGGTGGTGAAGAAGCCTGCAGCCGAGGTCAGCCGCGAAGACATCCTGCAATTCTTCGAAGGCAAGATCGCCAAGTGGTGGACGCCTGACGACGTGGTCTTCGTCGAATCCATTCCGCTGGGGGCCACCGGCAAGATGATGAAGGTGAAGCTGCGCGAACAGTTTGCCGACTACAAGCTGCCGACGGCGTAAGCACCATGTCCCTGACCTCCACGACCTGGCAACAGGGGCTTGGCCGTGCCCGGGCCTTGTTCCCCGGCCTGATTGCCAGCGCCACCGTCGCGGCGGCGGCCACCTTCCTGTCGCAGCACTACGGTGCGCCGGTCATGCTGTTTGCGCTCCTCTTGGGCATGTCGATGAACTTCCTCTCGCAGGAAGGACCGTGCCGCCCCGGCATCGAACTGGCGGCCAAGCAGCTGCTGCGCCTGGGTGTGGCCCTGCTGGGCTTGCGCATTACCTATGGCCAGATTGCCGCGCTGGGCTGGGGGCCGGTGTTGCTGGTGGTGGGCTCGGTGGTCGTGACCATCATGGTGGGCATCGTGATGGCGCGCCTGGCCGGGTTCAACACCCCGTTCGGAGTCCTCACGGGTGGCGCAGTGGCCATTTGCGGCGCTTCAGCGGCATTGGCGATCTCCACCGTACTGCCAGCGCATGAACGCAAGGAGCAGGCGACCTTGTTCACCGTCATTGGCGTGAGTGCCTTGTCCACCTTGGCCATGGTGGCCTACCCCATGGTGGCGCATGCACTGGGTTACTCGGACCATGCCACGGGGCTGTTCCTGGGCGCGACCATCCACGATGTGGCGCAGGTGGTGGGGGCCGGCTATGGGGTCTCGACCGAGGCCGGAGACACGGCCACGGTGGTCAAGCTCATGCGCGTGGCCATGCTGATGCCGGTGATCGTGGTGTTTGCGGCCGTGTACCGTGGGCAACAGGCCGCCGGTGGGGAGCGACCGCCGATCCTGCCATGGTTCGTGGTGGCCTTTGCGGTGCTGGTGGTAGTGGGCAGTCTGGGGTGGGTGCCCGCTGTCATTCAAGGTCTGGGCAATGATGCCTCGCGCTGGTGTCTGGTGATTGCCATCTCGGCCATCGGACTGAAAACACGCATGGTGGAAATCGTCTCTGTCGGCATTCGACCGATCGCACTCATGTTCGGGGAAACACTGTTCTTGGCGTTGCTTGCATTGGCAATTCTGCGCTGGATGTAAGTACCTGGAAGACACAACGCTGACGGAGAAGAAATTGCGCAAATTCAGATTGGCAACACGCATGGCCTTCTACATGGCCGTATTTGTCATGGCACTGCTGTTTGTTTGCGTCATGGGACTGTCCGGAATGTCCATGGCCAACGACGGCCTGAAGACTGTCTACGAGGACCGAACCATTGCGTTGGCCCAGCTGGAAGAAGTCGGAAGACTGATGACGCGAAATCGGGTCCTGGTGATGGACATGCTGATCAATGATGCTCCCGACAACATCAATAAGCGAAATGATGAGTTCGAGCGCAATGCAGCCATCATCGACTCCCGATGGTCGGAATACATGGCCACGAAGATGGATGAGGAGGAGGAGCGACTTGCAAAGGAGCTCACGCTTCAGCGGGCCCTATACCGTGACGAAGGCTTGAACCCTGCCAGGGCCGCCATCAACGCCGGAAATCATGATGAAGGCGAAAAGATTTACCAAGAGAAGATTAGCCCATTGATCGGAAGCGCCCAGGTCACCCTCAACAAATTGACAGCATTGCAGGTTCACGCTGCAAAGGCAGAGTACGAGTCCGCGATCGCCCGATACAACAGTACCCGTACCACGCTGTTGGCACTCAGCATCGTTCTTGTCATCATCATCTGCGGTGCAATGTTCAACCTGTTGCGGCAATTCCGTAAGGCCATGGAGCTTGCCGTCTTTACGACCGAGTCGGTGGCCAAAGGCGACCTCACCACCGCCATCCCCCTGGATGGAAACGATGAAGTTAGCCAACTCATGAAAGCGCTGGACCACATGCAAACCAGCTTGTCTGCAGTTGTCTCCCAAGTGCGCAGTGGTTCCGAATCGGTGTCCAATGCCAGTATCGAGATTGCCCAGGGAAACCAGGACCTCTCTGCTCGCACAGAAAGCCAAGCCAGTGCGTTGGAGGAGACAGCGGCCAGTATGGAAGAGCTCGCCTCAACGGTGCGTCAAAACGCTGATTCGGCGCAACAGGCGCGGCAACTGTCGGCAACGGCCAATACGGTCGCAGTGAAAGGCGGCGACATGGTGGCGCATGTGGTACAGACCATGCGCGATATCAATGACTCTTCTCGCAAGATTGCCGACATCATCAGCGTGATCGATGGCATTGCTTTCCAAACCAACATTCTGGCGCTCAATGCCGCAGTGGAGGCGGCGCGCGCTGGAGAACAAGGCAAAGGCTTTGCCGTGGTGGCCAGTGAAGTCCGCGCCTTAGCCGGTCGCAGTGCCGAAGCTGCAAAGGAAATCAAGGCCTTGATCACCGCCAGTGTGGAGAAGGTGGAACAAGGCAGTGCCCAGGTCGATGTGGCTGGCAGCACCATGCAAGAAGTGGTGAGCGCCATCCAGCGTGTCAATGACCTCATGGCTGAGATCAGCGCGGCCAGCAACGAGCAAGCGGCTGGCGTATCGCAAGTCGGCGAAGCGGTCACTGAGATGGACCAGACCACACAGCAAAACGCGGCGTTGGTGGAGGAGATGGCAGCGGCTGCGTCCGCCCTGAAGTCCCAGGCGCACGATTTGGTGAGGGCAGTGGAAGTATTCAAGGTGCGTGATCAACGCGTCGTGGCAATGCCGGCCTTGGAATACACATAATCACATGAACTGCTACCGCACGCCTGGGCAGATGACTTTAGGCTTGCCGATACGCATAGACCTTTGCAGGACGGCAATGTCCTTGTTTTCGGACACGGTCATCGCGATTACGCCGTCTGTCCGCACTGATTTGCGGGTCAGTGAACATGCAGCACAGCAACTGGTATCGCTGTTCGCTTTCTCCGCGGCGCTTGCCTCCCTCGGCATCGGTGCATTGGCAGACGCCTATGGACGCGATCCCATGGTGCCCTAGGGGCGAAGTGTAGAAAAGTACTCATTGAGCGGGTGATGCGTTGAATCTGTCGCGATAGTTGCCGGGTGTGAGACCAACCCGCGCCCGAAACAGGCGTGTAAATGAACTCGTATCGGCATATCCGACATAGGCACAAATCTGCTCAATGCTCAGTGAACCTGTTTCAAGCAGCGCTCTGGCAGCGTCAATGCGCATGTTCTGGAGGAATGCGAGTGGTGATTGGCCGCGAGCAGACTGGAAGCGCCTGGTCAAGGTGCGCTGCGTGACTGCCAGTTCGTCTGCCATTTCAGACAGGCGCACATCAGAATGCATGCGTTTGTGCAGCCATGCTTCTGCCCGATGAACCAATGCATCGTTATGCGCTCGATCGGACATCAAGGGCAAAAGCATGGTTTGGGTGCTTTGTGTCACGTCGATCAACATGCTGCGGGCACACTGCGTCCCGATGGCAGCCCCCGAAAATTGTGAAAGTACACGCACCGTCTGTGTCAGGAAGGCAGCATGCGCCCCGGCGCATATCAGGCGGTCCTCTTCGGTCACCAGAGGGTGCATTTGGAGCTGAACGTCGGGAAAGCGGTCTCTGAAGCTTTGTTCAAGCCACCATGTGGTGGTTGCCCTCCGGTTGTTCAGCAGCCCTGTGGAGGCCAACACAAAGGTCCCTGTGCAGTTCGCTGCCAAATAGGCTCCCTGCGCCCATTGCTCCTGGAGCCATTGCGCAGCGGGCGCGCAACTGCCGATGAATTTTGACAGTTCGTTCTTGCCACGATAGTGAAAGCTGGGGATGAATACAACGTCGTAGCGCTTTCTGGGCGGAATTGGCCTGGTGCTCAGGTCCATGCCATTGCTGGCGCGCACGCCGCCTCCGGCGGTGGAGAGAAAGTCCCAGGTGTACGTGGCCACCTGGGGGGCTGACTTTTTCAAGTGTGCGTTCGCCACTTGCATCAGGTCGGCAAAGCCTCCGACAACGGATGCGTAGCATCCATCAAAGCAAAGAATTCCGGCAGATGGCACTTTGTAGTTGCTCGTGAAGTTGAATAGGTCGCCAATGTCTTAATTCGCATATTAAATGTTAAAACTGCACATTGGGTATTGGTGAGCCACTGAATATTCTTGGGGTTCAATGTAATGAACGACCCAGGAACTTTCACCATGACAAAACAAACGCCGCGCCTCTCAGATCGCTTGTATGACGACCTGTGGTTGCCAAAAGAGACTCTTGAAATCCGCGACAACGTTCGCACGTTTGCGACCCAGGTCCTCGCACCCGTTGCACATGAACTGAACAACACACCCGAGAGCGTGAATGGATTTCCCTGGCACCTTGTGAAGTCCATGGGTGAAGCCGGATTGTTCCGCATTCCATTCAGCAAGGCCGATGGTGGTCTCGGGCTCGAATACCCTGCGCTTGCAACCATGGTCATGCTGGAAGAAACCGCTTACGTGAGTTCGGGGATCGCAGCGGCGCTCATCGATGTCCAGCTGATTCTCTTCGGGCACACGTTGCAGCATGCAAGTCCGACGGTCAAGGCAAAGCTCTTTCCGACGCTTTATGCAGGGGATATTGTTGGCGCTTTCGCAACCAGCGAACCTGCTGCCAGTACGGACCTGAGCATCAATGCCTTGCAGACTCGGGCGACACGCGTCACCGGTGGCTATCGCCTGACCGGGCGCAAGCGTTGGATTACCAATTCACCAGTTGCACATTACATGTTTGTACTGTGCAAGTTGGACCAGTCGATGACCATGCTGCTGGTGGACATGAAAGCACAGGGTGTCAAGGTTGGAGAGCCTGACAAGAAAATGGGGAACCATGCCCAACTCACTGCCGATGTTTATTTCGACGATGTCTTTGTGCCGGCAGATCACCTGGTTGGAGAAGAGGCGAAGGGACTAAAGTCTGCGCTCACCTCGCTCACCCTCGGGCGGGTCGGTATTGGAGCCTGTGGGGTCGGAATGGCCCAGGCAGCCTTTGACTTTGCAGTCGACTACATGCACAACCGAAGTGTCTTTGGCAAACCACTTTCGAACTTCCAGTACTGGCAATTCCGGTTTGCCGACTATGCAACCCAGCTGGAAAGCGCACGCAACTTGTATGTCAAGGCAGCGATTGCACAGGACACCGGCCGCGCATCGGTGGCGACCCAATGTGCCATGGCCAAGTTGGTGGGAAGCTCTTTGGCAGGCGACCTGGCGCGTGACGCTATCCAAGTCTGTGGAGGGTATGGTTTCGTCAAAGAGTTGGCTGCAACGGGGCAGCAGTTCCCACTAGAGGCTATCTATCGTGATTCCAAGATCGGTGAAATCTACGAAGGTGCGAACGAAATTCAGCGGCTGTTGGTAGCACGCCAGATCTTTGGCAAAGATGCGGTGGGTTGATTGAAGGGGCTTAGAGCTCGGGCTTTGATCGTAACCGTCAGTTGACTCCAGCCCTTTTCTTGTGGAGGGTGGCTTGTTTGGTTGGGACGAAATAGGGGGACAACTGCATGGTGCAATAACCTGCTTGACAGACTGCATCCGCATTGCGGACGTTGGTCCCATATTTGGAGCAAAACGGGCTGAGGCGAACCGGCTAACCACCAGATATCCGACGTCCGACTGAACACTGTACAGGCGCGGCTAATGACCGCCTTTGGTGTGTGATTGTGCCGTGGACGCACTTCAGTGAACGGCAGCAACCGATGCAATCCCGGTGCTAGGTATATTGAATAAGTCCCAGCGTTAAATGTGAGCGCTTCCAGGCACTAATTTTGTTGGCCCAGACTTCTGCTTTGGGTCGGAACCTGCCCAGCGAGGCGCCATCGCAAGTAGTGCCGCTCTACCGATTATCCGAAAGCGCAAAAAACAAGCCGCTACGTTTTCCGTAGCGGCTTGCGCAATTCACATGCGGGCTACAGCCAGATTTAACCCCCAACCGTCCCCTTCTGCGGAACCACCCGTTGCGCCAACCCCATCACCTTGGCCTTGGCCACGGCGAAGAAGTGTTCGATGTCGTCGACGATGGTGAAGAAGCTTGGGGTTACCAGCAGGCTCAGGATGGTGGAGGTGATGAGGCCGCCGATTACCGCTGCGGCCATGGGGGCGCGGAAGCTGTTGTCGGCGTGACCCATGCCCACCACCAGCGGCACCATGCCGGCCACCATGGCGATGGTGGTCATGATGATGGGGCGGGCGCGCTTGTGGCAGGCGTCGATGAGGGCATCGAAGCGGCTCATGCCGTAGTCGCGCCGCGCCATGATGGCGTAGTCCACCAGCAGGATGGAGTTCTTGGTGGACACCCCGATGAGCATGATGAGCCCGATGAACGAGGGCATGGAGAGCATCTTGCCCGACACCAGCAGCGCCACGAAGGCCCCGCCGAAGGACAGGATGAGCGAGGGCACGATGGTGATGGGGTGCACAAAGTCGCGGAACAGCAGCACCAGCACGATGTAGATGCAGAGCACGCCGGTCAGCATGGCCATGCCAAAGCCCGCCACCATTTCGGCCTGCACTTCGGCGTCGCCCACTTCCACCTGCTGCACACCGGCAGGCAGGTTGCGGATGCTGGGCAGCTGGGCAACGGCGGCGGTCAGCTCACCCAGGGGTTTGCCGGAAAGCTCCACCTCGAAGTTGACGTTGCGCACGCGGTTCATGCGGCTCACCACGGCGGGCCCACCGGACATTTCCAGCGTGGCCACCTGGCTGAGCATGACCGGGCCTTTGGTGCCGGGCACGGTCAGGCGGCCCAGCAGCTCCAGGTCCTTGCGGGCAGCGGTGTCGAGCTTCACCACGATGGGCACCTGGCGCTGGCTCAGGTTCAGCTTCGGCAATGCGGCTTCGTAGTCACCCACCGTGGCCACGCGCAGGGTCTCGGCTATGGCGGCACTGGTCACGCCCAGATCGGCGGCCTTGGCAAAGTCGGGCCGGATGCTGACCTCGGCGCGCGTGAGGCTGGCCGTGGACGAGATGTTGCCGATGCCGGGAATGGTGCGCAGGTCGCGCTCCACCGCGGCGGCAGCTTGCGAGAGTGCGCGCGGGTCGTCGCTCTTGAGCACCATGAGGTACTTCTCGCCATTGCCGCCCAGGCCCACCTTGAAGCGCACGCCGGGCAGGTTGGACAGGGCAGTGCGCATGTCGGCCTCGATGCCCTGCTTGCGTGGCCGCTCGCCGCGCGGGTCGAGCGTGATGGTGAGCGTGGCCTTGCGCACCTCGGGCACGCTGCCGGCCATGGGGTCGGTACCCGCAGTGCCGCCGCCGATGGTGGTGTAGACACTGGCCACGTGCTTCACGCCGCCCAGCAGGGTGCGGGCCTGCTCGGCTGCATCCCGCGTCTGTTTCAGCGTGCTGCCCGGGGGCAGTTCCAGATAGACCTGGGTCTGCGAGTTGTCGTCCGGCGGGATGAAGCCCGAGGGAATGAGCGGCACCAGGAAGATGGAGCCGACGAAGAAGGCAATCGCCAGGGCCACGGTGATCCAGCGGTGGCTCAGTGTCCAGCGCGTGATCTTCAGGTACAGCGGCATCCACACCGGCTCCTCGTGCACGTGGGTGGAGGGCTTGAGGATGTAGGCCGCCATCATGGGCGTGAGCAGGCGCGCCACCAGCAGCGAGGCGAAGATGGCGAACACTGCCGTCCAGCCAAACTGCTTGAAGAACTTGCCGACGATGCCGTCCATGAAGGCCGTGGGCAGGAACACCGCAATCAGCGCGAAGGTGGTGGCAATCACCGCCAGGCCGATCTCGTCGGCCGCTTCCATGGCGGCCTGGTAGGGCGTCTTGCCCATGCGCAGGTGGCGTTCGATGTTTTCCACTTCCACGATGGCGTCGTCTACCAGGATGCCGATGACCAGCGAGAGCGCCAGCAGGGTCACGATGTTGGTGGTGAAGCCCATGTAGTGCATGCCGATGAAGGCCGGAATGGCCGACAGCGGCAATGCCACGGCGGAGACGAAAGTGGCACGCCAGCTGCGCAGGAAGAACCACACCACGATCACCGCCAGCAAGGCGCCCTCGTACAGCATGGTCATGGAGGCGTCGAACTCCTCCTGCACCGGGGTCACGAAGTCGAAGGCTTGCGTCAGCTCCAGGTCGGGGTGCTGGGCCTTGAGGGCGTCAAGGGCCTTCTGCACCCCTGCCCCCACTTCGATTTCGGAAGCGCCCTTGCTGCGGCTCACCTCGAAGCCGACCACGCGCTTGCCGTTGAGCATGGCTACGCTGCGCGGCTCGGCCACGGTGTCCGTCACGCTGGCGAGTTCGTCCAGGCGCACGGACTTGCCCGAGGGCAGGCTCAGCTCCAGCTGCCGCAACTCGTCCACGGTAGCCACGGTGGCCAGGGTGCGCATGGGCTGCTCGCTGCCGCCCAGGTCGGCGCGGCCACCGGCGCTTTCGGTCTGCACCTGGCGCAGCTGGCGCGACACGTCGGCCGCGGTAGCACCCAGGCTTTGCAACTTCACCGGGTCCAGTGCCACCTGCACTTCGCGGTTCACGCCGCCCACACGGGCCACGGCGCCCACGCCCTTCACGCCCAGCAGGGTGCGGGCAATGGTGTTGTCCACGAACCAGCTCAAGGCCTCCTCGTCCATCTGGGCCGAGTTCACGGTGAAGGCCAGCACCGGCTGGGCCGAGAAGCTGATCTTGCCGACGATGGGGTCGCGCAGGTCGCTGGGCAGGTCGCTGCGCACGCTCTGCACTGCACTGCGCACATCGTCCACGGCTTCCTGCGTGGGCTTTTCCAGGCGGAATTCGACCGTGATGGAGACCAGGCCGTCGGAAACGTTGGTGTAGATGTTCTTCAGACCCTGCAGCGGCGCAATGGCGTTTTCCAGCTTGCGCGCCACCTCGGTTTCCAGCTGCGCCGGGGCGGCCCCCGGCAGCGCGGCCGAGACCGTGACCATGGGCATTTCCAGGTCCGGGAACTGCTGCACCTTCATGGACTTGAACGACACCAGCCCGGCCACCGTCAGCAGCACGAACAGCATGATGGCGGGGATGGGGTTCTTGATCGACCAGGCGGAAAAATTCATGGCTTACCTCCGGATCTGTTCCGGCTTTGGGAGCACGTGTTCATGGCAAGTCGCTCCTTATTTCGTAGCTGGTTGCGCAGTGTTTGCGGGGGCTACCGGCTGTTTTTGCCCTGAATCGACGACCTTCACCAGGTCGCCGTCGCTCAGGAAGCTGCCCCCACTGGCCACGAGCTTGTCCTGGGCGGTCACACCACTGAGTACTTCGAGCTGATCGCCGGCCACGCGCCCGGTCTGCACCTTCACTTGCTTGACCTTGCTGTCGGCGCCCACCTTGTAGACGTAGCTGAAACCGTCGCGCACCACCACGGCGGTCTGCGGCACGGTCAGGGCGCCCGAGGCCCCCAGGGCAAACTCGCCGCGGGCAAACATGCCCGGCTTGAAGCCCTTGGCGGCCGGCAGGTCCACGTAGACCAGACCGTTGCGGGTCTGGGCGTCCACCGTGGGGGCCACCATGCGCACGCGGCCCTTGGCCTGGGCCCCGCCCGCGGCGGTGACCGTCACCGCGGTTCCGGGGGCGATGCGCGCGAGCTCGGCCGCCGTCACCTCGCCGCGCCACTCCAGGCGGCCCTGGCGGATGATGCGGTACAGCTCCATGCCCGCGCCCACCACGGCACCCACGGTGGCGTTGCGCGCCGAGATGACGCCGCTGTCGGGGGCGTGTACCTGGGTGTTCTTCAGGCGCAGCAGCTGGGCATCGAGCTGGGCCTGGGCAGAGGCGACCCGCGCCTTGGCCGTGGCTTCACTGCTCAGGTACTGGCCCACCTGCTGGGCGCTCAGTGCGCCGCTGTCCTGCACGGCCCGGGCGCGGTCGGCGTTGGCCTGCGCCTCGGCCACCACGGCCTGGGCCTCGGCCAGTGCGGCGCGGGCCAGGGCCACGTCGGCCTGCACCGTTTCCTGGGCAAAGCTCACCAGCAGCTGGCCCTTCTGCACCGTGTCGCCCACGGCGGCGTGCAGTTCGGCCACGCGCAGGCCATTGGCCTCGGAGCCGATGCTGGCCTCCTGCCAGGCGGCAATGCTGCCGTTGGCGGCCAGCGCCACGGTGAGCTGGGCGCTTTGCGGCTGCACCGTGCTCACGGTGAGCGCGGCACGGGGTGCGGCCGCGGGTTTGGCGGCATCGGCCGCCGCGGCGTTGGCAGTCCACAGACCCAGGGCAGCCGCTACGGCGAGCGTGCTGGCCAGTGCGCGGGGGGTGGCGAGGTGAAAGGTGGTGCGTTGCATGGTGGTGTCCATTCAGAAGCGTGTTCGGTTCGAGGGGGTGTCATTCAGAGCGGTCGGCCTGGAAGCCGCCGCCCGAGGCGCGGTACAGGGCAATCCAGGCCCTACGGCGCTCCAGGTCCAGCGCGGCCTGGGCCGACTGGGCGGAGAGCGCCTGGCGGCGTGCGTCTTCCAGTTCCATCAGGCTGGCCAGCCCTTGGGCATGTCGGGTCTGCGTGGCGGAGAGCGACTGGGTGAAGCCGGCCACGGCCGTGTCCACATCGGCCTTGCGTGCGGCGGTGCTCTGCAGTGTGAGCAGGGCTTCCTCCACCTCGCGCACGGCGTTGCGCACCCGGGCCTTGTAGACCGACACGGCCTGGGTGTAGTTGGCCTGGGCGGCCGCCACGTTGGCCACGCGCTGGCCACCGTCGAAGATCGGCAGCGTCAGCGCCAGCGGGCCGAAGGACCAGGTGTCGAGATTGGTTTCCACCCCGTACGACGTGGTGCGCAGCGCCCCGATGGAGCCCTGCAGCGTCAGGCGCGGGTAGCGCTGGGCCTTGGCTGCACCCACCTGGGCACTGGCCACGGCCACATCGCGCTCGGCGGCAAACACGTCGGGGCGCTGGGCCACCGTCTGGGCCGGTACCGCCGCTATGGAAAAAGGAGCTGTCTGCGCAGGTTTTGCGAGGGCTTCAGCCATTTTTTGCCGTACGTCTGGCTCGGCCAATCCGGTCAGCGCCACCAGCGCCTTGATGTTCATGTCGCAGCTGGTGGCCTGTTGGGTCACGCGGGCGGCACTGTCGGCGGCGGCACCCTGGGCCAGGGCGCTGTCACCGGCCGAGACAAAACCGGCCTTGGCACTGATGCCCACCAGCTTGGCAGTCTCGGCACGCGAAGCAGCGTCCTTGCGCATGAGCTCCAACTGGGTGCGGCAGTGGCGTTCGCCGTAGTACACGTTCGCCACTTCGGCCGCCACCGACACGCGGGCGTCGTGCCACAGCGCCTGGCTGCCCTGCACCTGGTCTTGTGCGGCCTTGTTCACGGCGCGGTTAGCGCCCACCAGGTCCAGCTCCCAGGCGGCCTGCAGGCCGCCGGTGAGCGTGGTGGCCACGGGCACGCCCGGGGTGCTGACGCCGCGCTGGGCCGCCACCTGGGCATTCACCTGCGGCAGCAGCGTGCCGCGCGCCTGGGCCTGGTTGGCGCGTGCCGACTCGATGCGCGCCAGCGCCTGGGCCACGCCCGGGCTGACCTGCTGGGCCGCTTCGATGAAGGCCACCAGCGTGGCATCGCCCTGGGCCTGCCACCACTGCGACAGGTCGGACACGGCGCCACCATGGGGCAGCGGCGCCTGCCACTGGGCCGCGGGTTCGGCATCCACTTTGGGCGCTGGCATGGTGATGGCGCAGCCTGAGAGGACGGCAGCGCAGGTGGCCGCCCACACGGGCGCACGCAGGAAACGCAGAGGGTGTTTGTTCATAGGGTTCGGGCCGCTTGGCGGCGTTGGCGCTCGTCTTCGACCATGGCCAGGGCGAAGTCGGTGAGGCGGTGGTGGGTGGTGTCGATGGCAGCGTTGGAGTCGGCCAGCCCCGGACGCAGGGCGCGGGTGATGTCAGCGCCCACAAACATCTGGATGCCCAAGGCCGTGATGGAAAAGGCCAGGCGGTGCAGGTCGTCGTCGGCCTCGGTCACGCCCAGGGTACGGCCGAGCACGTCGAGCAGGCCCTGGTGCATGGGGGCGATCTGGGTCTGGATGTGCTCCTGCCACAGCCCGGTGGGCTCCAGCATTTCGCGGAAATGCAGCTTCATCAGCTGCTGCGCCAGGTCGCCTTCCTTCAGCGGGTCGGTAAAACCCTGCAGGTACAGGCCCAGCGCCTCGCGCAGCGTCAGCGCGGGGTCGACAAACTGGTCGTAACCTTGGGCGCCGCAGTCCAGCGGGTCGTTGTAGACGGTGCGGTACAAGCCGGCCTTGTCGCCGAAGTAGTAGCTGATGGAGGCAATGTTCACCCCGGCAGCCGCCGCAATCTCGCGGGTGGAGGTCTTGGCAAAACCCTTGGCGGCAAACAGCGCCAGCGCGGCGCGCAGCAGGCGGTTTCGGGCCTCAACGCCGTCACTGCGCAAGGGCGTGCCGGAAGCCGTGCACAAGCCATTGAGCAGCTTGGCGAGGCCTGTAGGTGGGGAATCGGCAGTCATGGCGCCGATTCTAGCGAGTTAAATCAAACGATTGATTTAACTAAGCCCTGTTGCGAGTGGGGTTTTGGCCTCCAGGGCGTCCAGCCTGGCGCAGTGCGCACGGTACAGCGGCACCACCCCCCACAGGTTGTGCGCCAACCACAGCTGCGACACCAGCAACGCTGCCCCCGCGGGGTAGGCCAGCACGGTGGGCCAGCAGGCCGCACCGACCAGCAGTGCCAGGCTCACCCAGTGGGCGCGGGTCTGTGCCTCGATACGGTCCTGCGGCAGCAGCTTGCGCACGTTGGGCGCCAGCAGGCGGCCCTGCCCCAGATCCTGCAGGTGCATCCACACCAGAAAGGGCACGATGCGGTAGAACATGCCAGTCAGCACCGACAGGAAGCCGCCAAAGAGCAGCAGCGTGCCCACCAGCACCGGCCATTCGGTCCACTGCAGCCATTGCGGTGCCACCCGCCCCAGGGCCCAGACCAGGGCCGCAGACACCATGCTGCCCAGGCCTACCCACCAGTGCCGCGTGATGGCATCGGCCATGGCGCGGCGCGAGCGCCAATGCAGCCGCAGCGTCACCAGCGCAAAGCACACGGCCACCATGGCCACGGCGACACCGAGCACATCGGAGAGAATGCTCCAGCGCTGCCACTCGGCCAGGCTCCAGGCCAGCAGCAGCACTACCGTGGCACCGGGAAACCCGACCGCAAACCAGCGCGGGTACGCGGGCGTGACCTGGAACATGGGCACCACCACCAGCGCCACCGAAGCCAGTACGACCAGATTCCAGCCCAGCAGACCCCAAGCCAGGTGCATGGTGACCAGGCGTGGCAAGGACAGGGGCAGCGGCAGCCAGCCCTCCAGCCCAAGCGCCATGCTGGCCCCCAACACGATGGCCGCCACCAGCCCCACCAGGGCCCAGCGCAGCCCCGTGGCGGTGGCGCTGCCCCGCGGCACATGCCACAAGGCATGGCCGCAGGCCAGCACAAACACCCCGATCGCGGTGCCCAGCAGCACCGCCGCCCCACCAAAGCCGCCCTCCACACGCCACAGGAATGCAGACTCCAGGCACAAGAGGCCACCCACCACCCCACTCTGCACTGCCCCAGCGACCAGGCGTGGCTGCGCTACCCCTACGCCCAACATCACTGGCAACATTTGCAGCAATGCACCGACGATGGAGAACAGCATCAGGCCCAGGGTCATCAGGTGGGTGACACCCAGCGCACCGGGCGTCCATTGGCTGGTCCACAGGAACGGGCCCTGGAACAGCATGAGCACCCCCACCAGCGCTGAGAAGAGCGGCGCCGTCAGCAGGAATCGCAGCGGAACATCGAGCGGCGGCGCCGCATCCAGCGACACCGCCGCCATCAGACCGCCTCGCGCCAGATCAGGATCTCGAAGCCCGTTGCGTCGTTGAAGGTGGTCTGGTACTGGTAGCCCTGCTTGAGCAGTGCGCGGTACAGCGGGTGGGGTTCACGGTTCAGGATCAGCAGCACGCGCTCATGCGGCTGCATGGCGTCCAGCGCGTCCATGGTCGCCACGAAGGGCTCGGGCGGCTCCCAGGTGCGGGCGTCGATGACATGCTCGGGGGGCTTGGGCGCGTCGGTCATGGGAACTCACTCCAGCGAAGGGGGAATGCGGGCCTGCAACTGTTCGTGCACGGCACCGTGCTGTGCGCCCAGACGCTGGTCACACATCGGGTACAGCACCCCTTCTTCCTTGGCGTTGTGCTGCTGCAGCATCAGGAACAGGGTTTCTGCATGGCCATCGAACTCGTCGGCGTCACGGCTGCGCAGTGCATCGATGGCAGCTTGCATGAGCTGGCGCAGCTGCTCGTGCTCATGGCGCATGACCTGGGTCGGTCCCTGGGTCATGCCGGTGGCTTCCTCGAACGCAGGGAACAGCACATGCTCTTCGGCACAGAAATGCTGGTGCACCAGGCCGGTGAATCGCCCGAACTGCGCCAGGGCCTCGTCCCACTGCTGCGCCTGCACGGCGTCTTGCGCCGATGCGTAGAAACTGTCACAAAAGCGGTGGTCTCCCGCCATGAAATCCTGGATTGTCATTGCCCTGCACCCTGCTACCGGGGGTAGTGTGCCCGCAGCGGCTGACGGCGTTCTTGCCAAAAATCAACTTTTGACCAAATCCCAGAACGGACAGCCCATTTTTACCCGGCGTTTACACCGGCAGGCAAGCGCATCAGTGGCCATGCCCCAGGCCGCTGACCAGCGAGACCATGGCAATGCCCACCGCCAGCCAAGCCAGTTGGGCGGCGGTCTGTCGGGTCGTCAGGCGCTTCTGCAGCTGCGGAATCAGGTCGGCCAGCGCCACATAGATGAAGCTGCTCGACGCCACCGCCAGAAAGTACGGCAGGTAGTCCTGCAGCCGCTCCAGCAGCCAGAAACCCGCCACCCCACCCAGGGCCGTCACGGCACCGGCCAGTGAAACCTTGACCAGTGCCATGCGCCGGTTCGATGCGCCCGTGCGCAGCACCGCCAGGTCGCCCATGTGGTGCGGCACTTCGTGCGCCAGCACCGCCAGCGCCGCCAGGGCGCCCAGGCGCAGGTCGGCCATGAAGGCCGAGGCGATCAGCACGCCATCGCCAAAGCAGTGGACACTGTCGCCGGTAAGCACCGACCAGGCACCGGGCACGCCATGGTGGTGCCCGTGGTCATGGTGGTCGTGGTCATGATCGTGCGCGCCATCCGGCCCATGGTGGTGTTCATGGCCGTGGTGCCACAACTCGGCCTTGTCGAGCAGGAAGAAGAACAGCACCCCCAGCAGCAGGGTCAGGAACAGGTCGTGGGCACCGGCTTCGCTTTCGAACGCTTCCGGCAGCAGGTGCAGGAAGGCCGTGGCCAACAGGGCGCCGGCCGCCATGCTGAGCATGTGCTGGGTGTAGCGCGCCAGGGCGCCGAAACTGAGCGCGGCAGCAACCCACACGCTGCCAATGCCAGCTAGCAGGGTTCCGACCAGAATTGCTATCAATGTCATAGCTATCTACGCAATATTCACCGGGTCCAACACCGGTTTTCAAACAACAAGGAGGCCAAAGACGAAGGCCGCCAACAGGCGGCCTTGGGTGTCATTGTGCCAGAGGCGCCATCAGACGCCGTGGCTCTTGAACCATGCCAGGGCGCGGCTCCAGCCCTCCTGCGCCGCCTCCTGGCGGTAGCTGGGGCGGTAATCGGCGTGGAAGGCATGCGGTGCATCGCGGAACACCACGAACTCGCTGGCCTTAGCGGCCTTGTTGCCCTTGGCGGCTGCGGCAGCCAGCGCTTCCTTCATTTCGTTCACGGTGGTCAATGGGATGCCACCGTCCTGACCGCCATACAGGCCCAGCACCGGCGCCTTCAGGTCGCCGGCCAGTTGCACCGGGTGCTTGGGGCTGTTTTCCGAATTGGTCCCCACCAGGCGACCGTACCAGGCGACACCGGCCTTCACGCCCTTGTTGTGCGCGCAGTAGAGCCAGGTGATGCGCCCGCCCCAGCAGAAACCGGTAATGCCCAGCTTCTTGGTGTTGCCACCATTGGCTTCAGCCCAGGCCACTGCCGCGTCCAGATCGCCCATGACCTGGGCATCGGGCACCTTGGAGACGATCTCGGCCTGCAGCTTGGGAATGTCGGTGTACTTGGACGGGTCACCCTGGCGCGCATAGAGCTCCGGCGCAATGGCCAGGTAGCCGGCCTTGGCAAATCGACGGCAGACGTCGGCGATGTGCTCATGGACACCGAAGATTTCCTGGATGACCAGAATGACAGGCAGGTTCTTCTTGCCCTCGGGCATGGCGTAGTAGAACGGCACCGTGGCGCCGTCCACATCGAAAATCTCGGTACCTGCAGTCAAGCCATCGGTCGAAGTCTTGATGACTGTCTGGGCACTGACTGGCAAGACCGATGCCGCAAATCCAACGCCAACCACCGTGCGCATCACATCGCGGCGGGTGGCTTCGCCAGCGGCGGAGCCGGGCAGCAGGGAATCGATATCTCGCTTCATTTCCTCGTACATGGGTACTGTCTCCTGGTCATTGGGTTGCTGGTGGCGCAATGCCACGCGCCAATCTAGCGCAACTGGGAAACCCTTGTTGTCGGCGGGCTTGCAGGAGCGGCCAGTGCCCACCTGACTCAGTGGTGAGGCAGGGCCAAGGTGCCCGCGCTACCCCCCACCTTGAACACCGCCACGGCCTGCTTGAGCCGGTCGGCCTGCTCGCGCAGACTTTCGGCTGCGGCGGCACTTTGCTCCACCAGGGCGGCGTTCTGCTGCGTCATCTGGTCCAGATCACCAATCGACTGGTTGACGGAGGCAATGCCGCTGTTCTGCTCGTTGGCAGCCGCGGTGATCTCGCCGATGACATCGGCCACGCGGCGCACCGACTGCACGATTTCCTCCATGGTGCTGCCGGCCTGGGTCACATAGCTGGTACCGGACTCAACCTTCTCAACCGACTGGGCAATGAGTGCCTTGATCTCCTTGGCGGCCTCGGCCGAGCGTCCGGCCAGCGCACGCACTTCACTGGCAACCACCGCAAAGCCACGCCCCTGCTCACCGGCGCGCGCCGCTTCCACGGCGGCGTTGAGGGCCAGGATGTTGGTCTGGAACGCAATGCCATCGATGACGGAAATGATGTCGGAGATCTTCTTGCTGCTGGCATCGATCTCCTGCATGGTGCGCACAACTTCGGTGACCACTTCGCCCCCCCGCTGGGCTACGGTAGAGGCACTGGTCGCCAACTGGCTGGCCTGGCGCGCGTTGTCGGTACTGTGCTGCACGGTGCCGGTCAGGTGCTCCATGCTGGAGGCCGTGGCCTGCAGGTTGGCCGATGTCTGCTCGGTGCGGTGGGCCAAGTCGGCATTGCCCTGGGCAATTTCGGAGCTGGCCCCGGCAATGCTCTCGGTGCTGTCGCGCACCTCGGTGACCATGCGCCCGAGTGACTCGTTCATGTGCTGCAACGAGCTGAGCAGTTGGCCGAATTCATCGTGGCGGTCGTTGGTGATGGTGGCGCTCAGATCGCCCTGTGCAATGCGCTGCGCCACATGGTTGGCCTGCTCCAGCGGAATGCGGATGGATCGCACCATCCACAGGGTGCCAACCGCCACGAGCACAACGACCAATACCAGCCCGATGATCATGATGATCGCGTTGGCACGTCGGCGATCCTCGGTTTCGGTAGCCACCGCCGCGCTGTTCGCTTTCTGCAATTCCACCATCTCCTTCTGCGCCGCCACGTACTGGGCCATGGCTGGCAGATAGTCGGCTTTGAGGACCTGCATCGCCACTTCGGCATTGCCAGCCTTCTTGGCCTCGCGAGCTTTGGTGCGCAGGTTAATCACCTTTTGGCGCAGGTCCCCAATCTTCTTCATCTGCGCCTTGTCGGCCTCGGTCAAGGGCATGGCCTCAATCTTCTTCTGGAACTCGCCGATCTGCGCGCTGGTCGCGGCGACAGCGTCTTTGAACGCTTCTTCCAGGGTTGAGCCTTCGCTCAGCAGAATCGCCTGATTGCGGGCGGCATTGGTCTGCGTCAGGCCCGCCCACTCGGTGGTGATCTGGACCAGCTCGACGGAAACCGCCTGGCGCGCCCGCCCCTCGGCCAGGATGCTGGCACTGCGCATCAAGCCGAAGATGGCCACCGACGCGATCAGAGCGATGACGGCGAACATGAAGAGCCACAGTTTGGTGGCGATTGGCAGTTTTTTCATGTTGATTCTCCTCAACCGAGTGAGAAGCCCCTGGGACGGGGGCTAGAACGTTTCCCAGTCATCGTCCTGCGCTGCGCTGGACTTCTTGGCGGCTGCTACTGGGGCTGCGGCCAGCTTGGCCGGTGCCGCGGTGGCGGCTGGCTTGCGCGCCGCCGCCCCCTGCGACACCCCCGTGGTGCGGCGATCCGTCCCCGCGAAAGGCTTGGCGGGTGGCGCTGCCGAGCGCACCCGCGCCTGCGTCACGCCGCCGAAATTGCCGGTGGCATGCACCTTGAAGGCGGCCACGATCTGCACCAGATCCTGCGCCTGCGATTTCAGGCTCGATGCCGCTGCCGCCATTTCCTCTACCAGTGCGGCATTCTGCTGGGTGGTGTGGTCCATCTGCTGGGCAGCCTCACCCACCTGCGCCACGCGCGCGCTCTGCTCTTCCGACGCGGCGCTGATCTCGCCCATGATGTCGGTCACGCGGCGAATCGAGGCCACCACTTCGGTCATGGTCTCACCCGCCTGGTCCACCAGGGTGGTGCCGTGTTCGACCTTTTCCACACTGGCGGTGATGAGGGCCTTGATTTCCTTGGCGGCTTCGGCACTGCGTCCGGCCAGGGCACGTACTTCGGAGGCCACCACGGCAAAGCCGCGGCCCTGTTCTCCGGCACGCGCCGCTTCCACGGCGGCGTTGAGGGCCAGGATATTGGTCTGGAAGGCAATACCGTCGATGACGGAAATGATGTCACCGATCTTGCGCGAGGAGTCGTTGATGTCCTTCATGGTCTCCACGACCTGGCCCACGACATCGCCACCACGCACGGCCACCGTGGAAGCCGTCATGGCCAACTGGTTAGCCTGACGCGCCGAATCGGCGTTCTGGCGCACCGTGGAATTGAGCTCCGCCATGGAACTCGCCGTGGTCTGCAAGGCACTGGCCTGTTGTTCCGTACGAATGGACAGGTCATTGTTGCCCTGGGCAATCTCGGTGCTGGCCGTGGCCACGCTCTCCGACCCATGCCTTACGTCGGTAACCAGTTTGGACAGGTTGCCCTGCATCTTGGCCAGGGCCGCCAGCATTTGCCCCACTTCGTCACTGCGGGTCACGTCGATGCTGTCGGTCAGATCCCCGGACGCGACCTTTTCGGTCACGGCGATGGCCCGCGTCAGCGGCTGCACGATGCTCTTGGCAATGCGCAGGGCCATCACCACGCCAAAGACGATGCCGACGACCAGGCAGGCCCAGATGGTGGTTACTGCCCGATCCAGTGCTGCCTGCAACTGCTTGCTGTCACTGATCTGCAGCGACACCAGTTTTCCGTTGAACGCGTCCACAGCCTTGCTGTGTTCCTCGGGAGTCGCCGTATGCGAGCGCAGGGCGGCGTCGAGCGCCTGCTTCTCCTCGTCCGCCTTGATCAGGCCACCGAGCTTCTTGACGGCCTCGCTGTCGAGTGAAGGCACGGCAGACTTGGCTGCCACGGCCACCTTGATCTGTGTCGCCCAATCTCCGGCCAGTGAGAGCCGAAAGGCGCGCTCATCGAGTTCGGTATTGAAATGCTGGATCGTCGCGAGCTGCTTTTGACCCACCACGGTGACAGTGGCCAACAACACCAGCAAGCCACCGAACCCCACCAACAGACGTTGTTTTACATTCAATTGCACAGAAGCCTCCGGGGTAGCGCGCCTGACCACAGGCGCCAATCACATGCTACTCCGGCCCCAGCGGTTTGCAAGTGCTGCCAACCCCTGTGTTTACCCTGATCAAGCCGAGGCAGAAAACGCCGATTGGCTGCTGCGCCCGCTGTGTCTGCGCCAAGGCGCAATCAGTGCGCCTTCTCCCAGTTGGCCCCAACGCCCACTTCAGCCACCAGCGGTACATTCAACGACGCCACCGAAGCCATCAGGCGCGGCACTTCGGTACGTACCCAATCCACTTCCGCTTGCGGTACCTCGAACACCAGTTCGTCATGCACCTGCATGATGACGCGGGTGGCCTTGCCCGCATCGTCGAGCGCCTTCTGCACCGCCACCATGGCCAGCTTGATCAGGTCGGCCGCGGTGCCCTGCATGGGCGCGTTGATGGCGGCACGCTCCAGCCCCGCCAGCAGCGCGCCCTTGGCGGTCTGGATGCCGGCCATCTGCAAGCGCCGGCCAAACACGGTTTCCACATAGCCTTGGGCACGGGCCGTGGCCCGGGTCGTTTCCATGTAGGTCTTCACGCCAGGGTAGCGCTCGAAATAGCGCGTGATGAAGTTCTTGGCCGCCGTGTTGTCTATCCCTAAGCTGCGTGCCAGACCAAAGGCACTCATGCCATAGATGAGCCCGAAGTTGATGACCTTGGCATAGCGGCGCTGTTCGCTGCTCACGGCATCCAACTCCAACCCGAACACCTCGGCCGCCGTGGCGCGGTGCACGTCGTGGCCTTCCCGGAAAGCACGCAGCAGGGCCTCGTCGCCACTGAGGTGCGCCATGATGCGCAGTTCGATCTGCGAGTAATCGGCGCTGGCGATGACGCTGCCCGCAGGGGCCACAAAGGCCTCGCGCACACGCCGGCCCTCGGCCGTGCGGATCGGAATGTTCTGCAGGTTCGGGTCGTTGCTCGACAGCCGCCCAGTCACGGCCACGGCCTGCGCGTAGTGGGTGTGCACGCGCCCGGTGCGCGGCAGGGCCAGTTGCGCCAGCTTGTCGGTGTAGGTGCCCTTGAGCTTGGAGAGGCTGCGGTGTTCCAGCAGCTTGGCGGGCAGTGGATAGTCTTCGGCCAGCTTTTCCAGTACTTCCTCGTCGGTGCTGCGCGCACCCGTGGCGGTTTTCTTGACCACGGGCATGCCCAGCTTGTCGAAGAAGATTTCGCCAAGCTGCTTCGGGCTGGCCAGGTTGAACGGCTGTCCGGCAATGGCATAGGCGTCCTGCTCCAGTTGCAATATCCGCTGCCCCAACTCGTGGCTTTGTGCGCTGAGCGTGGCGGCGTCGATGAGCACGCCATTGCGCTCGATGCGGTACAGCGCCTCGCTGCTGGCAACTTCGAGCTCGTAGATGAAGCGCAGCTTGGCGTCAAGCTCGATGCGCGGCCACAGTGCCAGGTGCACATCCAGCGTCATGTCGGCATCTTCGCAGGCGTACTGCGCCACGCGCTCGATGTCCACCTGGTCGATGGTGATCTGGTGCGCGCCCTTGCCGCACAGGTCTTCGAAGCTCAGCCCCTTGCGCCCCACATGGCGCTGTGCCAGGCTCTCCAGGCCATGGGGCTTGTGCACTTCGAGCACGTAGCTCTGCAGCATGGTGTCATGGGCGTAGCCGCGCACCTCGATGCCGTGGTTGGCAAACACATGGCGGTCGTACTTCACGTGCTGACCCAGCTTCGGCTTGTGCGGGTTTTCCAGCCAGGGCTTCAGGCGTGCCAGCACCTCGTCACGCGGCAACTGGGCCGGAGCGCCCGGGTAGCTGTGCGCCAACGGCAGGTAACTGGCTTGGCCCGGTAAGGTGCTAAAGGAGATGCCAACGATCTCGGCCCGCATCTCGTCCAGGTTATTGGTTTCGGTGTCGAGTGCCGTGAGGGCAGCGGCGTCGATCTGGGCCAGCAGCGCATCGAACGCTGCCCAGTCCAGCACGGTGGTGTACTGCACGGCTCCTCGCACACTCGACGTGGCCTCGGCACCGCCGAACAGGTCGTCGGTGGCGGGTTGCGGTACTGCAACCGCCCCCGGGGCCGCCGTGGTGTCGGCCGCTGGTGCCCCACCCGCTAGCTGCGACTCCACCGTCTTGGCCAAGCCCTTGAACCCATACTTCAAATAAAAATCGTGCTGAGCCCGCATATCCCCTGCGTGAGCAGCTACGGAATCCATAGCGGGCAAGCCATCCACCCACCCCGCCAGATCGCAGTCGGTCTTGATCCTCAGCAACTGCTGCCCGGTCGGTAGCCAGTCCAGTGCCTTGCGCAGGTTCTCGCCGGCCACGCCCTTGATGTTGGCTGCGTTGGCCACCACCCCCTGCAGCGAGCCGTACTCCGCCAGCCATTTGGCTGCTGTCTTGGGCCCGACCTTCTCCACGCCGGGGACGTTGTCCACGGTGTCGCCCACCAAGGTCTGGTAGTCCAGCATCAGGCTCGCGGGCACGCCGAACTCAGCCTGCACACCGGCCAAGTCGCGGCGCTTGCCGTTCATGGTGTCGATGATGACGATGCGCTCCGTCACCAGTTGGGCCAGGTCCTTGTCGCCGCTGCTGATGACCACGTCCATGCCCTGCTGCGCCGCCGTCACGGCCAGGGTGCCGATCACGTCGTCGGCTTCCACGCCCGGCACGTCCAGCACCTTCCAGCCCAGGTGGCGCACGATCTCGTGGATCGGGGCTATCTGGCTGCGCAGGTCGTCGGGCATGGGGTCGCGGTGCGCCTTGTACTGGGGGTAGATGGCATCGCGGAAGGTCGGCCCCTTGGCGTCGAACACGCAGGCTGCATAGGCAGCCGGGTATTCCTTGCGCAGGCTGTTCATCATGTTGATCATGATGCGGATGGCCCCGGTCTTCTGTACGGTGCCGTCGGGCAGCGTCGTGCTCATGTTGTCGCCGCCGGCAAAGAAGGCACGGTACAGGTAGCTGGAGCCATCGACCAGCAGCAGGGTATTTCGGGGATCGGTCATGGGGGTAGATTGTGCCCCCACGCTCCGCCGCTGCGCGGGTCGCTGCCCCCCAAGGGGACGTGATTGCGCTTGGGGCGGCCCGGCGCGCAATCCGTGCCCCCACGCTCCGCCGCTGCGCGGGTCGCTGCCCCCCAAGGGGGCATGATTGCGCTTGGGGCGGCCCGGCGCGCAATCGGTGCCCCGGCCCTACAATGCCCGGTTGCGCGCTGCACCCGGGCAGCCGCCCTTTTCCCAAAGTTGGTTTCCATGGCGGTCTACACAGAAGTCTCCTTCGACGAAGCACAAGCATTCCTGTCCAGCCTCAGGCTGGGCACCCTGCAGGAGATGAAACCCTGCTCTGGTGGCATCGAGAACACCAACTACTTCGTCACCACCGACGCCGGGGCCTACGTGCTGACGCTGTTCGAACGCCTGAGCTTCGAGCAGTTGCCGTTCTACCTGCGCCTCATGAAGCACCTGGCCGCCAATGGCATTCCCGTGCCCGACCCAGCGGCCAACGCCGATGGCGACGTGCTGCACCGCCTGCAGGGCAAACCTGCCGCCGTGGTGAACCGCCTGCGCGGTGGCAGTGAACTGTCCCCCACCGCTGCCCACTGCGCCACCGTGGGCGCCATGCTCGCCCGCATGCACCTGGCCGGACGCAGCTTCGAGATGCAGCAGCCCAACCTGCGTGCCCTGCCGTGGTGGAACGAAACCGTGCCCGTCGTGATGCCCTACCTCGAACCAGCCCAGGCCGAGCTGCTGCGCGCCGAACTGGCCTACCAGAACCATGTGGCCGAGCAATCCGCCTATGTGGCCCTGCCGCGCGGCCCCATCCATGCCGACCTGTTCCGCGACAACGTGATGTTTGCGCATGACCTCAGCGACGGCAAGGCGCCGGAACTGACCGGCTTCTTCGACTTCTACTTTGCTGGCTTGGACAGCTGGCTGTTCGACTTGGCCGTGTGCCTGAACGACTGGTGCATCGACCTGCCCACCGGCCGCCATGACCCGGAACGAGCCCGTGCCTTCGTGGCCGCCTACCAGCAGGTGCGCCCGCTGACAGCCGCCGAGCGCAGCCTGCTGCCGGCCCTGCTGCGTGCCGGTGCGCTGCGTTTCTGGCTCTCGCGCCTGTGGGACTTCTACCTGCCGCGCGACGCCGCGCTGCTCAAGCCCCACGATCCGACCCATTTCGAACGGGTGCTGCGCGAGCGCATCCAACACCCCCTGACCATGGCGGAGCTCGAAGCATGAAACTGCAACTGGTAAGCGCCAACCGCGGTTCGACCTGGGTACGCCAGGGCCTGCGCACCTTTATGCGCCAGCCGCTGGGCCTGATCGGCCTGTTCATGATGTTTGCCCTGCTGCTCATGGGACTGCATGTGCTGCCCACCCTGGGCACCGCCCTGGGGCTGGCGCTGGTACCAGGCTTCACGGCCGGTTTTGTGCGTGCCGCGCGCCGGGTCGAGGAAGGCAAGTTTCCCCTGCCGCACGAACTGGTGTATTGGGCCCGCTCGCGGGTGACGCGCCAACGCATGGCAGCCCTCGGTGGCCTGTACTTGCTGTCGATTGCGCTGCTGATGCTGGTGTCGGTGTTTGTCGACGGCGGCTCCCTGGCCCGTTTCTATGTGCTGGGCGGCACCCTGGACGAGGAAACCCTGCGCAACCCCGCCCTGCTCAATGCCGCGCTGCTCACCCTGGTGCTGTACCTGCCGGTATCGATGGCGTTCTGGCATGCCCCCATGCTGGTCGCCGACGAAGACATTGGCCCGGTCAAGGCGCTGTTCTTTAGCTTTGTGGCCTGCAAGCGCAATATCGGCGCGTTCACGGTGTACGGCCTGAGCTGGTCGCTGTTCTACATGGCCATCAGCATGCTGGCCTCGGCCGTGGCCGTGATGGTGGGCGGGCCGGAGGCCCTGCAATGGCTGCTCATGCCCATGACATTGGCCATGGCGGCACTGTTCTTTACCTCCATCCATTACAGTTACCGCGATTGCCTGGTACCACCTGAAGGAGAACTCCATGACGCAACATAGTTTGCAGGGACGCCACGACGACGAGGTCCTGTGGTTTCAGCGCCGCACGTTCCTGCAAGGGGCTGCTGCTTTCACGGCCATGGGCGGCTTCGGCGCAGCATTGGCCCAGGCCCGTTCCAACATCGTGGAGCTGCGCGGCGATGCACTGATCAACGGTCAGCGCCTGTCGAGCAACCAGACCATCCAGACCGGCGACACGCTGCAGACCGGTCCCCAATCGACCCTGACCTTTGTACTGGGCAACGCCGCGTTCCATGTGCGCCAAAACTCCAGTCTCACCCTGGAGCGGGGCCCCACACTCAGTGCGGTCAGCATCCTGCGCCTGCTCAGTGGCGCGGTCGGTAGCGCCTGGGGCAAAGGATCGCTGCGCCAGATCGTCACGCCGACACTGACCGCAGGCATCCGCGGCACCGGGGTCTACACCGAGATTTTCGGCGACCAGGGCGGCCGCAGTTACTTCTGCAACTGCTATGGCGTTGTGGACATGAGCGCGGGGCGTGACCAGGTCACGAGCGAATCGAGCTACCACCAGGCTTTCTGGGGCGAAGTGGCCCCCAAGGACGGACGCATGCTCACACCCGCCAAGGCCATCAACCACACCGACGAAGAAATTGAGTACCTGGCCAAGCTGATCGACCAGCGCACTGCGTGGCAGATCCTAGGCAAGAAGGGCGTCAAGGACGGCAAGGGCTACATGGAAGAAAAGCCCGGCCAAATGCACCCGGCCCAGACCATCGGCAAGTGGTGATCCTGCCGCCAGCAGCAGGCAAACAAAAACCGGGCGTCGCCCGGTTTTTTCATGGATGGGCGCACTCGGCCTATTTGCTGCCCACCGGCACGCCGGTCAGGTACCCAACGGCGGCACCGAAACGGTTCTTGTAGTTGGCCCGTACCAGCGGGTCCAGCGTAGCCTGCACCTTGCCATGCAGGTTTGGCAGCCAGTCCCCGGGGTGCTGGAAATTCGTCGTGATGTAGGTCCAGCCATTGAGGTCGTCCACCACGCCCAGTCCAGTCGCTTCTGCGCCCACCGGCATGGAGGCCAGGCGGCTGAGCTGCTTGGTGTCCACGTTGTAGGCCCAGACGAAGTTGTTGACGTGGGTGCTGCTGTCCTCGCCGATGAACAGTGTGCGCAGCTTTTCCGAGAACTTCAGGTTGTCCGGGTTGGCCACCTTGTCGGGGTTCGCGAGGTTGCCCAGGGCGTCGGGCGCGATGTCCTCGCCCAGCAGCAAGGCGCGGGTTCGCAGTGGCACCCATTCGCTTCGGATGTCGGCACCCGTGTGGTCCTTCACCGCACCACCGAGGTCATGTGCGAACACGCCACCCGCGATCAAGGCCTTGTCCAGGGCGATGTTGCTTTCGGCATTCCAGCCCTTCTTGCCCTTGACCATCGAGTCCTGGATGTTCTGCAGGGCAGAGTAGGCCACCTTGTCGCGGGCATTCACCGTCGTACCCTCCATCTTGGAAAAGCCCATGCTGCCGCCCATGAGGTAGGCGTAGCGGTGGGTTTCCAGGAAGGCCGCGGCCTTTTCCATGCCCGGCTTGAGCTTGACCCAGTTGACCGCACCGCCGTGGAAGATGCGGGTGAACGAAGCGTCCTGCGGATCGGTCTTGCGCACGTCCATGATGTCGGACGGCTTGAGCTTGTTGGCCAGCTTCTCGATCTCGTCGCTGCTGGCATGACCTAATCTGATCCAGCGCAGGCGGGCACCGGCGGCGCTCGTGTCCAGCGTCAGGGGGTCCTGCAGCTGGGCCACATACAAGGTTCCGGACGACAGGGTCTTCTCCTTGTCGGCCACGAAGAGGAACAGGCCGCCGTTGGTAGCGTCGTCGCCCATCAGTGCGGTGCGGTTGTCGGGCATGACCTGGATCAGCTCGTGCGAAATGCGGCCCAGGCAATAGTGCTTGACGATGGATCCGGTGCCATCGGGGTTCACGGTCACTTCCGGAAGGTGTCCGTAGTGGTAGGGGTTGGCCACGGTCTCGTCACCGAACAGGTTGCGGCTGAAGCTGCGGAACACCTTGTTCTCGGCGGCAAAGGGGGCATCCGGTTCGTACTCTTCGCTCGAAAGGTGGGTGCCCCAGGGCGACAGGCTGGAGCCGCAGGTGATCCACAGGCCCTGGGCCTGCGAGGTATCGACGTTGTGGTACTTCACCAGCGTGAGCTTGCCGGTGCTCACATCCTGGTCCAGCGTCAGCACGGCGATGCACGAGGGCAGCGTGCCATAGGTGTCAGCACCGGCCTGGTCGGCATTGGTGTATTCGAACTGCACCACGGCAAAGACGGGCTTGCCCTTGACACCAGGAACCTTGGCATTGGGCAACTGCAGCAGCGAGGTGCCGTCGGGACAGTCGGAAAAGAACTGGCGCTCCTTGCCCGGCACCGAACGGTCGATGATGGGGCGGTTGAAGATGTCCACGTAACCGCCGGCCAGTACCTTGCCGCCCTTGCCGTCGCTGACCATGTCACCGGTGATGAAGAAGGGCTCGTAGGCCAGGCGGTAGCTGCGGGTCGTGCCGTCGGGCAGCACCACTTCCAGGGCCGATTCGACGTGGGTGGTGGCCATGGCGGCGGCATTTGCCAGGCTGGGTGCTGCCATGGAGACAAATCGACTGCTTCCAGGCACGCCCGCGCCTGTTCCGGGTGCCGTGGCGCAGGCACCGAGCAGGCTGGTTGCGGCCAGACTCCCCAGAGGCAGCAAGGGGGCGCTGGCGGCAATGCGCAGGATGTTGCGTCGGGTGGTGCGGGGGGCGTATTCAGTCATGGGATTCACGGTGGATAGGAATAAAACCCGCATCCTAGGAACACCCTGTGACAGTTCTGTGAACCTTTTTTGACCCACCAACACTGGTCGCCGATGCGCTGGCGACGACCACGCGGTGGGTGACGCTTCAGTCGGCGTCCGCTGCGTCGGCCAGGGCCCGTGGCGCGTGCTCGCTGAGGTGCTGCGACCCGGTCAGGATCATGCGCACCATCACCACCAGTTGCTCGCCCACCCCCGGCCATTTGTCCGGTGGCAGGTCGATGGCGGTGGCACCCATGGCGAACACCAGCCGGGTAATGGCCTTGGCTGCCAGGGCCGGCTCGTACAGGGTGTTACCACTCACGCGTGCCAGTCGGATCAGGTCCAGCCGCAACTCGTCTTCGAAATAGTTCAGCTGGCGGTCCACCGCCTGCTTGAAGGCGTCTGAGCCCACCATGCCTTCGCGCAGCAGGATGTGCAGCAGCTTGTCGTCGCTGCCGAGCTGCGCCATGAATGCCTGCACCGAACTGCGCACCACGCTGCGGCGCATGCGCGCCGCCTGACGCGCGGCACCGATGATCTGGCGTAGGGACGAACCGGCGAGATCGATCAGTGCAACGGCCAGCTCATCCATGTCACGGAACTGGCGGTAAAAGCTGTTGGGCGCAATGCCCGCTTCACGCGCCACCTCGCGCAGGCTCAAGGAGGAGACACTGCGGTGCGGCCCCACGAGTTTGAGTGCGGCGGCGATTACATCCTCGCGCGAGATCACCGGCTTGCGCCCCACCGAGGGGGAAGCGTTGCTGGGGGTGGTGGATTCCGTCGTTTCCGGTGCAAGGGCCATGGGTAGAGATGATACCCAAATGAATTACTGCACACCTGTGCATATATGTGTGCCGATGAATGTATACTTGCGCCGTTTTCATTCTGGAGCGCCCGTGACCGCTGCCACTTCCCCTGCCCTGCACCGTGTACTGGCCCCACTGGTCGATCCCGCCACTTTCGATTTCTGGGTACAGAAGATCAACCCGCTGTGGAGCTGGGACCGTGTGCTCGCCCGCGTCGTCGAACTCCGCCGCGAGGCCGAGGATGCGGTGTCGCTGGTTCTGCAGCCCAATCGCCATTTCCGGGGCTTCCAGCCCGGCCAGCACCTCAACGTGTCCGCCGAACTGCAGGGCCGACGCACCACCCGCAGCTACAGTTTCACCCGCCCCCCTGCGGCCGACGGACAGTTGCACATCACGGTGAAGCACCTGGAATGCGGCAAGCTCAGCAGCCACTTATGCACGCAGGCCCGCGTGGGCGATGTGCTGGAGTTGAGCCAGGCGTTCGGCAGCATGACCCTGCCCAATCCCGCCGCCAACGACCTGTGCTTTTTGGCCGCCGGCAGCGGCATCACGCCCCTGATGGCGCTGACGCGCGCCTGGGCGCAGGCCGGCGCCAGTTCGGCCCTGAGCCTGCTGTACTGGGCGCGCACACGCGCCCAGATGTGCTTTGCCGAGGAACTGCAGAAGCTGGCCCAGCAGTGGCCCCAGCTGCAGTTGCAGCTGTTCACCACCCACGAGCGCGAAGGCATCCCCTGTGAAGAGCATGGCCTGCTGAGTTCAGAACTGCTGCAGCAGCATGTGCCCGACCTGCACCAGCGCCGAGTACTGGCCTGCGGCCCCGGCGGCTTCGTGCAGACCGCCCGCGCACTGTGCGACAAGGCACGGTCCTTCATGGGCGAAGGTTTCACTGCACCCGCCCTGGCACCAGACACCGCCGGACCCGCCACCGTGGAAGTCACACTGACCCAGAGCCAGCGCACGGTGACTGTGCCCACTGGCATGTCGCTGCTGGAAGCCCTGGAATCGGCCGGTCTGAACCCGGCCCATGGCTGCCGCATGGGCGTGTGCCACACCTGCACCTGTACCCGCACCGAGGGCATCACCCAAAGCCTGCAGACTGGTGCGCTGGAAACCGAAACCGGCATGGACGTGCGCCTGTGCGTGAGCCGCGCCCGCACCCCCCTGACCCTTGATCTGTAAGACACGAAGCACCATGCGCCTTTCCGTGAATCCCCAGCTGAGTCCCGAGCAACTGGCCGCCTTTGGCGCCGAAATCGATGCCCTGCGCGCGCGCACCGTGGCCGACCTGGGCCAGCGTGACGCCCGCTACATCCGCCGTGTATTCGCCGCCGTACGCTATTTCGAAGCCGCTGGCCGCATCACGCTCATGGCCAGCTTCTTCCTGCCTGCCGGCTGGCTGCTGCCGGCCTGGATGGTGGGTGTGCTGCTACTGGCGCTTTCCAAGATCCTGGACAACATGGAACTGGGCCACAACGTGATCCATGGCCAGTTCGACTGGATGGGAGACAGGCACCTCAACGGCAAGACCTTCGAGTGGGACATCGCGGGCACCAGTGCCAACTGGCGCAAGACGCACAACTACCGCCACCACACCTACACCAACGTGCACGGCATGGACGAGGACATCGGCTACGGCGTGCTGCGCCTGTTCCCGCAGCAGCGCTGGAACGCCGGTTACCTGCTGCAACCCCTGTACGCCGTGATCTTCGCCTTGCTGTTCGAGTGGGGTGTGGCCATGCAGGACGTGCGCCTGGGCCGCTGGTTCAAGGGCCGCATGACGGGCAAGCAACTGGCCGAACAGTTCGCCCCGGTCGGCCGCAAGATGCGCCGCCAGATCATCAAGGATTACCTGGTATTCCCCTTGCTGGCCGGCCCGGCCTGGCTGGCCGTGCTCAGCGGCAACGCGGTGGCCAATGTGCTGCGCAGCCTGTGGACCTACACCGTGATCTTCTGCGGCCACTTCACGACCGATGCCCAGACCTTCCCGAAAAGCGTGCTGCGCAATGAAAGCCGCGCCCACTGGTACCTGCGCCAGATCTTGGGGTCGAGCAACCTCTCGGGCGGCAAGCTGCTGCACATCCTGACCGGCAACCTGAGCCACCAGATCGAGCACCACCTGTTCCCCGACGTGCCGGCCAACCGCTACGGCGACATGGCCGTGGCCGTGCGCGACATCTGTGCACGCTATGGCGTGCATTACAACACCGGATCCATGGTGGGGCAGTTCAGCCAGGTGCTGTGGCGCATCCTGCGCCATGCGTTCCCCAGCCAGCCGCCACGCCAAGCCGCCTAAGCCAAGGCGCCCTGGAAGTCGGAAATTGCTACCATTTCAGTAGCAAATTACGTAATATACATGCGGGCCAGAGGCCTGTTTGGCATGTAAATCCGAACCCCTTACTTCTGCTGCGTGCAGGCGTTGCGCTCGTCGAGCAGCTTCTGCTGTTCGGTGCGCCATTGGGTCTGTTCCTGGAAGCTCAAGGTTCGCCCCTGGTAGCGTTTGTCCATGGCCTCGAACTGGCGCCGGTTGGCATCCAGGCAGCCATCGCGGCGCTGGGTCTGCGCCGCAGTGGGTGACGGGGTGTTGGCTTTGCGGCAGGCCTCATGGCGTTGCGCGACAGCCTGAAGCGCCTCGTGCATTTCCTTCGCCCAGACCTGATGCGCCGGTCCAGTGCCTTTGCCCGGTGAGCGTGCAGCGAATTCGCGCGTGACGGCATCCACTTCCGCATCAGCTCGGGCATCACATGCCGGCTGCGCCAAAGATGGAAAACCAAGCGCTGCGGCCCAGGCGAAAAGAGCAAAGTGTTTCACTGTCATGGCTGCATTATCCGCAGGAATCCCTTTGGACGGTAGTTTCACACCATGCCCTGTAGGGCAGCAACGCCCACCGGGGGCTGCGCCTGCCATGGCACCACAAAGCATCGCTGCGCCAGCCCGCCTTGTACCCGCTGCACCTGGGCGTACTCGCTGTGGAGCCGGGCTTGCAGCACCGGATCGTGCGTACCCGCAGCCAGCAGGCTCTTATTGATGACCCAGGCAAAGGGCTCGATGCGGGCACGGCGCAGGTCGGTCTGCAACTCTTCGGCCTGGGTCACGGGGGTGGTCTCGGGCAGAGTCACCAGTACCACTTTCGTGTAGTCGGGGTCTTGCAGGCGCATCAGCGGTGTCACCATGCTGGGACTTCCGTGGCCGGACAGCTCACGCACCATCTGGCGGTGGTAGGCGCCGGTGGCATCCATGAGCAGCAGCGAATGCCCGGTGGGCGCCGTATCCAGCACCACAAAAGCGCTGCGGGCTTCGGCCACCACGCGCGAGAACGCATGGAACACTGCCACTTCTTCGGTGCACGGCGAGCGCAAGTCCTCCAGCATGAGGGCCTGTTCCTGGGCGTCCAGCCCCTTGCCCTTGGTGGCCATGACCTTGTCGATGTAGCGCTGCGTTTCCACTGCCGGGTCAATGCGGTCCACCCGCAAGCCGGCCACCGCCCCTGCCAAGGTTTGGTCCAGGTGGGCGGCCGGGTCGGTGGTGGAGAGGTGCACGCTGTGGCCGCGCTGCACCAGTCCCAAGGCAAGTGCTGCCGCCACCGTGGTCTTGCCGACACCTCCCTTGCCCATCACCATGATCAGCCCGTGTCCGGTCCGGGCCAGCGCCTCGGTCAAGGCGCGCAGGCTCTGGTCCTTGTCCAAAGTATCCCAGGCTGGAACAGATGCGCCCTGCAACGGCAGGCTGTCGGTGCCGCCCAGCAAGGCCCGCAAGGCGGCCAGCCCCACGGTATCGAACGCCTTCAGGGAAATCTGGTCCAGCGGCAGCACCCGCAGCGGTGCGGGCATGGCCGCCAGGGCCTGTTCGCCCAGGGCCTGCAGGGCCTGTGCCACGGTATCGTCCGGGGCGCTGGCCTGGAACACCCCGTTGACCACCAGGCGCTGGTGCTGCAGCCCCAGTTCCAGCAGCTCGGTACTGGTGCGCGCCGCTTCGGCAATGGCCCCGGTGTCGGGGCGCACCACCAGCACGATGGTGGTCTGGGTGGCGTCGCTCAAAGCGTTCCAGGCGGCCTGAAAACGTGCTTCCTGCATCTTGAGGCCCGAGTGCGGCCCCAGGCACGAGGCGCCGCGGTCGTTGCCGGCCAGGAAGCCGCTCCAGGCCTTGGGCAGGCTCAGCAGGCGCAGCGTGTGGCCTGTGGGCGCGGTGTCGAACACCACGTGGTCCCACTGCGGGTCGGGGTCGGACAAGAGCGCAGCAAATTCATCAAAGGCAGCAATCTCGGTGGTGCAGGCGCCCGAGAGCTGCTCCCGCACCGTGGCCACGGCACCGGCCTCGGCGGTGGACGCCATCTGGGCAATGACACGCGCACGGTAGGCCTCGGCAGCAGCCTGGGGGTCGATGTTCAGCACGGACAAACCCGGTACGCCAGGCACGGGCGTCGCTGCGTTGCGCAGGGGCACATCCAGCATCTGGTCCAGGTTGGAGGCGGCATCGGTACTCACCAGCAGGACCCGCTTGCCCTGGTCAGCCAGATGGACGGCCACGGCCGTGGATACCGAGGTCTTGCCCACGCCGCCCTTGCCGGTGAAAAACAGGTAGCGGCTGGGGTCCTCCAGCAAGGCCAGCGGGAAGTGGTTCATGGTCATTCCTTGCTTGCTTAGACAGGTCCTGTCAGCGCAACCGCTGACCCTGCGCGTCGACCACGGCCTCACCGTCTTCCTTGGTGAAGGCACCTTGCTGGGGCCGTGGCAGGATGTCGAGCACGCGCTCACTGGGGCGGCACAGTTTCGTGCCAAGTGGCGTGACAACGATGGGGCGGTTGATGAGGATGGGGTGGGCCAACATGGCCTCGATGCGCTGGACGTCGGTGCAGCCCTCCGCCCCCAACCCCAGCGCGGTAAACAGGGCTTCCTTCTCGCGCATGATGGCGCGCACGCCCTCGCCGTTGGCGGCAATCAGCCGCTCCAGCGTGGCACGGTCGGGTGGGGTTTGCAGGTAGAGAATGACCTGCGGCTCTTCGCCGCTGTTGCGGATCATCGCGAGCGTGTTGCGCGAGGTGCCGCACTTGGGGTTGTGGTAGATCGTGGTAGCTGCCATGGGTACTCCAGGCGCCATTGTGACAAGCACGGGGGACAGTGCCCCTGCGGGCGGAAGTTACAGCGCTGCAGAGGCCGCCCAAGAACGGGCAAAGGCCTCGAAATCAGTCACCGACATGGGCTTTCCGAACAGATAGCCCTGGTAGGCATCGCATCCCGCCGCTCGCAGCACGTCGCGCTGCTCCGTTGTCTCGACCCCTTCTGCAATCACTTGCAGGCCCAGACTGTGACCTAACGCAATCACGGTCTTGGCGATAACCTCATCATTGGGGTCGATCAGCAAGTCCCGCACGAACGAGCGATCGATCTTGAGTTGTTCCAGCGGGAGGCTCTTGAGGTAGGAAAGGGACGAATACCCGGTGCCGAAGTCGTCCAGCGAGAAGTGCACGCCGTGTCCACGCAAAGCAGCCATCTTTGCAATGGCCGCTTCGGCGTTGTTCAGCAGCAAACCTTCGGTCAACTCGAGCTTGAGCCGCTCGGGATTGACACCGGTCTCGCGAATCAGCGACACCACGCCCTGCTCAAAGTCCGATGCAGCCATCTGCAACGCGCTGACGTTGACCGACAGCGCCAGTCCGCTCAGCGCGGTGTCAGATGCCCACCGGGCCAACTGCTCACAGGCGCCCCGCAACACCAGGTTGCCGATGGCGACGATCTGCCCGGTCTCCTCGGCCACGGGGATGAATTCCACCGGCGCTACCAAGCCGCGTTCCGGGTGCAACCAGCGCACCAACACTTCAGCACCGAACAGCGCTCCCGCGGAATCGATCTGCGGCTGGCAGTAGATGACAAACTCCTGGCGCTGGATGGCCCGGCGAATCTCCTCTTCGGTCTGTGCGCGCAGCTTGATGGCTTGCTGCATGGTCGGCTCGTAGAAGCAGATGCTGTTGCGCCCCGCACGCTTGGCCTGGTACATGGCCGTATCGGCCCGCTTGAGCAGCTCATCCACACCGAAGCGCGGCCCGGCAAAGATGCAGATGCCGATGCTGGGGGAGCACTGGTGCTGGTGTTGCGTCACTACCCCCTCTTCGGTCCGGGATGTGAGTTCGTAGCTTGCGTTGAGCGCATGCTGGATCTTGCGTGCAACCACCTGGGCCTGCATTACCCCGTCATCGCCCGACTCCAAGCCGCTGAGAATGACCACGAATTCGTCACCACCGAGACGGGCAACAGTATCGCCATCGCGCATGTGCCGCGTGAGACGCTGTCCAACTTCCTTGAGCAACTGGTCCCCCACGTCATGACCCAGGGTGTCATTCAACACCTTGAAGTTGTCCAGATCAATCAGCAGCAAAGCGCCACTCTTTCCACTGCGTGCATTTGCGGCCAGGGCCTGCTGTGCCCGGTCCAGCATCAGGCGCCGGTTGGGCAGTCCCGTCAGCGGATCGTAGAAGGCCAGGCTGGCAACCTCCTCTTCCGCCAGCTTGCGGGCCGTGGCATCTTCGTGGACCGAAATCCAGACCTGGCCATGCTCCGGGTGCAAGAAGCCGGAAACCACGGCGTGCGACCAGAACACCGTTCCATCCTTGCGCACATTGCGGACATCGCCTTCCCATCGTCCGGCATGGGCCAGCGCTTCCTGGACGCGCTGCTGGCTGGCTGGCGTATCGGGCACATCGGGGGCATTGAGCACACTCACGTGCTGGCCCAACAACTCGTTCTGCGCGTAACCGAACATCTGCTCGAGCTGCCGATTGGCGTACACGATGGTCAGGGTATCGGCCGTGGCGAGATGAATGCCCTCGGTCAGGTGGGCCAGCAGATCAGCCTGGATGGCCAGGTGCTTCTCGAAACGCTTGCGTTCGCTCACATCACGGGCAATGCCCAAGACGCCGATAAGCCGGCCCTGCGCATCGCGCATCGGGGTCTTGATGGTTTCAAAGATTCCCTGGTAGCCGCCGCGTGCAAACGTCAATGACTCCTCGTTGCGTCGGCCATGCTCTTCCTGCAAGGCCAGCCTATCGTTGTCCCGAAAGAAGTCGGCCAACTCGCGGGGCACGAAGTCGTAATCCGTCTTGCCCACAATGTCGGCCGCATCGGCACCAAAGAAGTCCTCAAAGCTGCGATTGCAGGCCAGGTAAACACCCTCGGAATTCTTGAGCCATACGAGATCCGGAATGGTGTTCAGTACCGATTTCAGTTGCGCCTGCTCCAAGGACAAGGCGGCCTGGCTCGATTGCAGAGCGGACTGCGTGGCCAGCAATTCATCATGCTCGCGCAGCAGCGTACTTTGCCTTGCCATCGCCAACATCACCACCAGCCCGGCACTGATGTCGGCAATGCGTTCGATGACTTCGGGCAACCCGCTCCAGTGGCGTGCCATCAAGACCGCGACCGCCGCCATGACCACGAATACCATCGGCAATTGGCGCAGAACACCTTCACAGAATCGCTCCCAGCGCACGGATCGGTTGACCGATTGGTCCCAGTGGGTCAGTCCATACGCCATCGCCAGGATGGCCACGGAAAAACTCACGTTGAACCAGGTTCCCGCCGCCGCGAGGCCATCCAGTGCGAGGAAGTTCCAACGCATCCAGATCAGCGCTGTCGCCAGCAATCCTGCAAACAAGCTCAGCAATGCGCCAGACACCCGCCACCGGTTGGTCAAAGCCGTCGTCACCAGCGTGGCCACTGCTGCGAACAACACGGCGGGGTAGGCAATGAGGGTCAGCAAGGCAGCCGGTTCGGTGTCGCCGCGCTTGGGAAGGTACACCACCAGCACCAACGCCGTCAGCGCTGCCGTGAACAAGGCCGCATCCAGCAGCGGAACTGCAACCCGTAGCCCCCTGGTACCGGGGCGTCGCAACGCACGCACACAGGCGATGACAAAGCAAGGTCCCAGTGCCAGATACAGGGCATCTGCTGGCGCAGGGAAAGCCACATAGCCTATCCAGACCTGGACATCCCACGCGATCTGGCCACAGGCATACGCCGTGGCGCCACAGGCCATCCAGAAATGCAGGTCCCGGTGGGGTCCGGCGGCCGCCCGCTGCCAAGCCAGCCAGGCCAGTCCGGCAGTCGCCACGGTAGCACTGGTCCAATGCAGGTTGTCAAAAAAATTGACCCACGCAGGGTCTTGCGCCGCCCGGATACCTACCGCCCCGAGCAGCACACCGACAACACCCACAAACCAGCAGACACGCTGGGGGACAGTCAATGGCACGGCACCGGAGGGTACGGGAGTCATGGGCGAAGCATGGTGGACAGCAAGGTTCATTATCGGCATGCGCAGCCTGTCGCGCCATACCCTGTGCCGAATGCGTAACCATGGGATGCACGGGCCTGGTCGGGCTGGGAGGGCTGGCAGGTGGCATCTGTTAGCCTATCGGTCTCGCTCCACCATCACGCCACCATGACTCTCTCCACCCTCTGGCTCTTCGTCGTCATGACCTTCTTCGTCTCGGCCACCCCCGGACCCAACATGCTGCTCATCATGAGCATTGCCGCGCGTTCTGGCCTGCGCGTGGCCGTGGCCGGCATGGCCGGGTGCATGACCGCACTGATGCTCATGATGGGTATCTCCGCCGCGGGATTGGGTGCCTTGCTGCAGGCCTTTCCCACCGTATTCGAAGCCCTGCGCCTGATGGGAGCCGCCTATCTGGCCTACCTGGGTGTGCAGGTGTGGCGATCGCCGGTCAGCGACAGCGCCGCCGCGCAACAGGCCCCCTTGGCGACCGCAGTCAGCACGGCGGCCATCTACCGCCAGGGCTTTCTGGTGGCGGCAAGCAACCCCAAGGCCATCCTGTTCGCAGCCGCCTTCTTTCCGCAGTTCATCAACCTTGATGCAGCCAAGTTGCCCCAGTTCGCCATCCTGCTCACCACCTTCGCCGTGATCGAGATCAGCTGGTACTTCATCTACGCCGCCTCGGGCAAGCGCTTGTCGGCCTACCTGCAGCGCCCCACCATCCTGCGCGCCTTCAACCGCGCCACGGGCGGTGTGTTTGTGGGCTTTGCGGCGCTGATGGCGTTTGCCAAGGAGTAGAGAGGGTCTGTCGCTCAACGCGAAGGGGGCTGCCGCGCCCCGTGCGTCTTCTTGGGTTCAATGCGTAAACCGGAGAGTTTGCCACCGGCCTCTCAAGCCGCATGGAGCGCAGTCAAAGACTGTTCCACCAGCTGCCGCCCTTGTGTAGCGGGTGCATCGCAGATGACCGCACAATCGGGTCGAACCGTGACCAAATGATTGAGTGGCACCTTGGTACCGACCCAATCGCCCGATGCATCCTCGTAAGCGCCGACTTCGAAACGACCGCGTGGGTGGATGGTGAGCAACTGCCCGCCATGGGCCAACCAACGCTCTATGCAGTCCAAAGGAAGGCAGGCACGCGGATCGATGCCAAACCCGACCAATGTGAGCTGACCGCGCAAGGCACTGTCGCTCAGTTGCGCAGGGGCCGAGGATTTTTCAAAGCGAATCCATCCTTGTGGAAATAATCCACCGCGAACCAGCGTACCTGATGCCCGTCCAGGCACCAGCGCACCACGCAAAAATACATGCGGAGGCTTGATTTCCGCAGTTTCGAGGTATCGGCGAAGGCGTGGAATCTGCCGCATGAGAAGTACCAACCCGTGTGCAAACCAGGCCAAAGCCTTGTTGCGGGGCATGACCAGCTTGCCCATCAATTTGGCCACGTCAATCATGGCCTGTGCATGGGGCCTGCGCTCGGGATCGTAGGTTTGGAGCAAGGCCGGGTGGGACCAGCCTTTGCAAACCGCCACCAGCTTCCAGGACAGGTTGGCGGCGTCGCGAAGGCCTGCGACCAAACCCTGTCCAACAAAGGGAGGGGTGATGTGGGCCGCATCACCCACGAGAAATACCCTGCCTTTGCTGAATGTGTCGGCCACACGGGCGTGGAAGCGATAAACCGCCACACGCTCAATTTCACTTTTGCCGTCCGGATCCCAGGGCTTCAGCAGATCGCGAATGACCTCTGGCTTTTCCATCTGTTCCCGGCTCTCCCCTGGCTGCAGCTTGAACTCCCAACGCTGCCGCCCACCCGGTGCGGGCATGTGCGGTGCTGGTCGACCAGGATCACAGATGAACTCAATGTGGTCGATCGGTTTCGGGGCATTCTTCACGTCCACCACCAACCAATCCTCGACGTACGTCTCGCCTTTAAAGTCAAGCCCGAGCAAACGACGGATGGTGGAACCCGCACCATCGGCTCCGACCAGGTACCGGGCAGTCATCTCTTCGCTGTCTCCTTCAGCATTGCGGATTTGGGCGCGGATACCTTCGGACTCTTGCGCAAACGACACGAGTTCGCAGCCCAGCCGCACTTGTACATTCAGCAATCTGGCGATCTGTGCGCGCAGTCGCATCTCCAACTCGGGTTGAAAGAATGTGACCAGGCGCGGGTGACCATCCATGGCGCCGGACACGGCGATGCGGTTGTAGCGCCCCAGCAAGGGCGAATGCATGTTGACCTCGGGAATGGCGATGGTCTCGAAGCTGCCCTCTGCAAGACCAGCCATCTGCAGAATGCGCAAGGCCTCGTTGTCGAGCGCAATCGCACGCGGTGCCTCAAATATCTTGGTGGCCTTGTCGATCGCACACACCTTGAGGCCTTGTTGGCCCAGTAGGCAGGCCAGTGCAGCCCCGACGGGCCCCAAGCCGTTGATAAGCACGTCATACCGTTCGTCTTTGCCAAGCATGCTGTTTCCTTGGAGTTTTAGTGAGTGTTGAAAGTGAGAATTGCTCTGCCGCGCTTTTGTTGCGCCACATGCACAAATGCCGCTTGTGCATCGGTTACAGGACAGCTGATTCCAATGGGCAGATCAATGGTGTCGGTACGCAAAAGACCATTCAATGCCAGCAAGGCCTGCGCATCGGGTCGGAATACCGTCCAGCGGTACACCGCAGTGGGACTGCACTGCCGAACCAGCTGACGCACCTCGCGTTGTGCTCTGACAATGCGCCACGCACCGCGCAACCACCCGTATTGGTCCAGACTCGCAAGCAATGGATGGGTGGTACTGGCCATGCCCAACGCACGTGCGTTGAGCTTCGTTGCCAGCACCCGTTCATCCGTCCAGTTGGCAAAGTTGAGCACAGCATCGTAGACCGCCTCAAGGTCATGCAAAGTTTGCGAGGTTCGGTCGTAGACCTCACTGGCACCGGCTGCAAAACATTGTTCTATGGCTGGTGTACTACACACCGCGGTGGTGATTGCTCCCCAACCGCGCAGGATCTGCAAGGCCAGCAATCCCAGACCACCAGATGCGCCATGCACCAGGATACGACGCCCTTTTGCACCGTGCTCTTCAATGCCGGCATCGCGCAACGCTCTCCACATCGTGCAAAAGTTGTAGGGCAGTGCGGCCAGCACCGCGTCCGGCACCGAATGTGGCGCAAAGAAAAGCTGATTGGTCGGAACGACAACGTGGCTGGCATGGGTGCCCACGGCCCCTGTGTCCAAGACACCCCATACCCGCTGCCCCACTGCAAACTCACGAACTCCCGAGCCCACATCCGCAACCACACCGGCAAAATCATTGCCCAACACGCGTGGCATGCCAGTAGCGCCTTTCAGGCGCAGCAAACGTGCGCCATAGCCGGCAGCACGCTTTGTGTCGATGGGATTCACCGATGCAGCCCGTACCTGAACAAGAACCTCGTGCGCCGAAGGGCGGGGCAAACCACCGAGTGGACGCCATTCCAAAGCGAATCCGCCTGCATTGGCTGTGCAGAAAAGCCCGTGGTACGGCATCACGCCCCCACGATCTTGTTCACCTGCTCACCCAGGTCAATCAAGCCATCGTCTGTGCGAATCGCGAGCCGAAGCTCATCTCCAGGTTGCAGGTAAGCAGGGTTCTTCTGTCCAGCATTGATGAATGCCTGCCACTTGGCCTGATCGGACAGAAAGTGCTTGGCAATCCAAGCAATGGCTTTGGAAGGGGCCCGCGCCGCGCACCCGGCCGGTGTTCCGGTGGCAATCACGTCCCCTGCTTGCAGATCATGCATGCCGGAAAACTCCGTCAAGGTGGCCGCAGGCTGGTGGATCATCTCACCGCACATTGCATTCTGGCGCACAACCCCGTTGACCTTCAGCGTCATGTGCAGTTCGGGCCAGCGCTTCCACTCGGCCGCACTGAGCAGTACCAGAAATGGGCCTGCCGGCCCGAAGGTGCGGTAACTTTTTCCCTTGTAAAACTGGGTCTGTGGCAGCTGAACGTCCCTGGCGGAGATGTCGTTGATGATGGTGACACCACACAGGTATTCGTGCAGTGCATTTGCATTGACGGTCTGCGGGCTGTTGATATCGCGCGCCAAGACGACACCCAGTTCGATTTCATAGTCCAGCAATCGCACGTGCGATGGGCGCACGATGGCGTCATGGGCTCCACACAAACTGGAGGATGCCTTGGTGAAGAGGGTATTGAATGGGAACTGGCGCAGGTCCAGTCCGGATTCACGGACGTGACTTTCGTAGTTAATGCCCTGGCACAGAAATTGTTGCTGTACTGTGATCGGAGACAAGACCCGAACACCCTGCAAGGCAATGCTGCCCTTCGCTTGTTCTGCCTCACGTATGTCTACCTGCCCTTGCAGCAGCAACTCACGCGTGGATTGGTAAATGCCCCGCAGGGGTGCAATAGCGTCGCTATGGACGACACCCCATTGAGCAGGTCCACCTTCGGTGCTGTAACGAACGATTTTTGTTGCCATGTTTGCTCCAATGAAATGCGTAAGGATTAATTCGACTCAAAGCCAAGGACGTGCCGGTTGATCGGTTGCTGCGGCCATGGCTTTGAGTTTGTCCAGTGAATAGACGCGCCGACGTACCAGCTGGATAGCGCGCCAGAGCATGCCCAATGACTTTTGCGGAAAGATCTCCCTTGGCGCGTCATCTCCCCATGCCCAAATGCTGCCGGGCGCGAATGGGACATAGTGCGTTGGTCGGTCTGCGGTGAAGACATCACCATCGGTGTAATGCTCAAACTGGTGCTTGTCATGGTCGGACCAGTAGTCGAACAACTGGCTGCCCAGAACATGGCGCCCAATGCCCCAGAAGTGCTCATGGCCCGCAGCCCGCATGACCTGCTGCCCCTGCCCCAGGGCATCGAGATCGGCGACCTCATAAGCACTGTGTTCGTAATCGGCCTTCAATCCTGAGGCAATCACCACGGTGTGGTGGTCCACGGGTGTCCCACCCTTGTCCAGCCTGAAGAACGCCAGTAATGGGGATCCGTCCGGCAAGTACTGCACATCCGAGGGAATCAGTCCCAGATGGCTCATGTACCACTGCGCCATCTCGGCAAAACGCGGCGTCTGCAGCACGTAGTGCCCCAAGCGACCGACCGTGGCCGGTTCGATGGGTGTGCGTACGGTGGCGTTTATGCGATTGGCATGGTGGAAGGTATTGCCATTCGCCGGCACGGCCTCGCGCACTGGCTTGACGTCAACACGTGCTTGCGGTGCGATTAACCACACTGCAAACCCTTCCGGGTCGATGCATTCAATGCCCGAACCGCCCCCCGGCAGCTCGTCCGAACCCAATGCGCGTCCAGCCGTACGACGCAGCAGGTCTTGCCAATCCACATCCGCATCCACTTCAAACGCTGCTCCAAGAAACCGAGGCTTGGCCGACTTGGTAGCAACAATCGCGACAGGAGAACCATCGGCCGTCCCCATGCACAACCGCATCGGCGTGGACTCCACCACGCGCAGACCGAAGTCACTCCAGAAATTTCTGCACTGGTCCAGGTCAGGCTTTCCAAACCGCAAAAACGCCAATCGACTTGCCTTCACCAACGGCTGCGGCCGCTCCAGTTTCTGCACATGCGAAGGTCGCTGTTCCTCGGGGTATTCAATCGGAACGGCAAGTTTGAGGTCAGAGTGCATGGTGTAGCCCATCCTTGTGGCAAAGTAGATTAAATGACTGTTATGTCATTATGACGATATTATCTATTACAATCCGAGACAACGTCAACAACCCCAACATCCCCGGACAAGGAGAGCCCCATGAATGACATCGATCACCGCACCCGTGTGGCAGCGGAAAAGCGCGAAAAGATGCGTCGGAAGCTAGTGGAGTGCGCAATGGTTGTCTTCTCGCGCAAAGGTGTGGAGGCCGCAGTGGTCGACGAGGTCATTGCGTTGGCAGAAGTCTCCCGTGGCACCTTTTACAACTACTTCAAGTCGAACGAAGAGTTGCTCGTAGCCGTGGTGCAGGAGATGGGCCACGAACTCTTCTGGTTGATCGAGCAGGTAGTGGGGACTACCAAGAATCCGTTGGAACGCGTATGCGCAGCATTGCGGCTAACCATGCACACGGCCCGTCGCTACCCCCGTTTCGGGAACTTTTTCTTACGCAGCAATGTCGCAGTCACACCCTCCAGCTCACTGGCGCATCAATTCCTGGAGCGCGACATCGGCGAAGCCATGCACCTTGGAAAACTGAAGGGTGCGGACAAGATGGATGTCGCCATTGACTTCATCGTGGGCGCTACGCTTGGTGGTGTGCAGTCTCTCTTGACTCGGAATGACCATAACGACTCCTATCCAGAGGAAATCGCGTTCCACATTCTGCTGGGCTTGGGGGTCACGGTCGCTGCGGCGCGTCGAATGGTGGATTTGCCCCTGCGTTACATCGACATTCCGCCCAACTCGCTGCTGGAGCGCAGCAATTCGCTCGCCAGCGAGTAAAGGCCCGCCCCAATGAACGCCATGAAATCTTCCATCACCACGCTGACAGACATTGTCGCAACCGAGCAGCAAGGCCCCTGCATACCCACCGGCATCAACAGCACCTATGACCTGTTGATGCGCGGTGCAGCACTGGGCTCAGACCGCCCTGCACTGTCCTTCTTCCTGCGTACCGAGGACCACACCCGGCCCCACACCTGGACCTACACGCACTGGAGTCAGGCTATCGTTCAGGCAGCAAACATGTTCCGCAGCCTGGGGGTGCAGCGCGACACAGTGATTGCCTACATACTGCCCAATCTGCCGGAAACCCATCTGACCATTTGGGGAGGCGAGACCGCCGGCATCGTCATGGCGATCAACCCGCTGCTGGAGCCGGCCATGATGTCGGAACTGCTCAAGGCCGCGAAACCCCGAATGCTGGTCACACTGGCGCCCACGCCAGGCACTGACATTTGGCAAAAAGTAGTGCAAGCCATCCACGGCGTTGACTCCCTGGAACGCGTCCTGACTGTCACCCCCCTGAAGTACCTCCCAGGCCCACTCTCTGGTGCACTGGCATGGATCCACCAACTGCGCACACCCCGGTGCATTGGCAAAGTGCGCGTGGATTCCATGGAGCGCGCATTGCGTCACCATCGTTCTGACCGATTGACCTTTGCCCCACCGAAACTGGACGACACAGCCTCATATTTCTGTACCGGAGGAACAACAGGGCTGCCGAAAATTGCCGTGCGCAGCCATCGCACCGAAGTGGCGAATGCCCTGCAGGTGGCCGCCGTATTTGGCGAAGACCTCTACGACAAGAACAGCAACCTGTTCTGTGGCTTGCCGCTCTTTCACGTCAATGCCCAGATCGGCACCGGACTGACGCCCTGGTCCGCTGGTGCCCATGTGATCCTGGGTACTCCGCAGGGATACCGCGCTCCGGGGTTGTTGCAACGCTTTTGGGAGATTGTTGCGCACCACCGCATCGTCACCTTTTCCGGGGTACCGACGGTGTATGCAGCACTGCTTCAATTTCCGCCAAAAGACAGCGACATCCGCACGGTCCGATTCGGCGTTTGCGGCGCAGCCCCCATGCCGATGGAGTTGTACCACCGCTTCCAGAAGGAGACTGGCATCAAGGTGATCGAAGGCTATGGGCTCACCGAGGGGGGATGCGTATCCAGTCTGAATCCGATACGTGGTGAAGCCAGATTTGGCAGTATCGGAATGCGTTTGCCATGGCAGCCGATGCGGATTGCCATCCTGGACGAGACCGGGCGATGGGTACGCGACGCCAAGACCGACGAATCCGGTGTCATCGCCATTCGCGGACCCAATCTCTTCAAGGGCTACCTCGATCATCAGCACAACCAAGGACTTTGGCTTTATGCACCTGAAGACACCCAGAAAGCGCAACCCTGGTTGAACACCGGAGACCTCGGCAGGGTCGATGGCGAAGGGTACTACTGGTTAACCGGGCGCAAGAAAGAACTCATTATCCGCGGCGGGCACAACATTGATCCCAAGCAGATAGAGGAAGCCCTGTCTTCCCACCCATGTGTCGCACTGGCTGCCGCAGTGGGGCGCCCCGATGCCTATTCGGGAGAAGTACCTGTTGCCTACGTGCAGTTGCGTCCGGGTCTGAGCGCCAGTTCGTCCGAGCTGCTGGCATATGCCACTGAAAAGCTCAGAGAGCGTGCGGCAGTCCCCAAGGAGGTGTGCATCCTGGATGCCCTGCCCGTGACAGCGATTGGCAAGATCTTCAAACCAGCGCTGATGCAAATCGAAATTTCCGCCGTGGTGCAGGACCAGGCAAAAAAGCTGGGCATACCTCTGCGCAACGTTCGGGTTGTCCTGGACCCAACCAAAGGCTTTGTCGCCTTTTGGTCGGTACAGGAAGGCGATTCCGCCGCTCTGGAACGTGCATTGGGCGAATTTACTTTTGCATGGATGAAAGAGTCACCATGAAACAACACCATGTGCTGCCAGGGTGGGCGACAGCCACCGCTCATAGTTCTTCCAATAGCAAAGAACTCAATAGTCAAAAAGCAAACCGTAGGAACAGTCCATCTCGTGCATTGATCGCATTGAATCCACCATCAGCATTGAATGACTTGAAACCGACTATGAAACTGAAGAAAAGACTCTTGGTTTGGTCAACACTGCTCGTGTTGTGCCTACAACCATCCGCCTATGCACTTGACATTGCCGGCATGAAGATTGATGACGATGCAGAGATAGAAAATTCACACCTGAAGCTAAACGGCGCAGGCATAGCCTACAAGGCGGTTTTCAAGGTCTACGTAGCTGCACTGTATACCTCTGGGAAAGTATCTTCTTTCGATGAAGTCATCAGCGTGCCAGGACCCAAAAGGGTTGCGCTAACGTTTATAAGAAATGTGGAGAGCGGCACACTCATCCGCATCCTGTCTCAAAGCATCCAAGACAACACCCAGAAGAGTGAGATGAGCAAGATCATTCCTGGCCTTATCCGACTCAGTGAGATGTTCAGTGCCAATAAAAACATCGCTGTGGGTGATGTAGTTACCGTGGACTGGATACCAGGCATGGGTACGGTAATTCGCGTGCAGGGCAAGCAACAAGGTGCCCCCATCAAGGACCCCGATTTTTTCCGAGCCCTGGTTTCTGTTTGGGTGGGCAATTTCCCGGCCGAATTTCATCTGAAGGATGCGCTGCTTGGCATTAAGTAAGCGAAGCTGACTGCACCTCATTTCTGAGGTGTAGTTCAACCGCCACACCTTTGTCACGCTTTCGTCACAAGCCCCCGCCATCATCGGCCGCTTGTTCCACCACCCCTCGCGGGAAGCTTCATGACCACGATGCGTTTTTCTTCCACAGCTATAGCACTGTCCATCGCGGCCCTGCTGTCGGCCTGCGCCACCACCGGCTCGCAGACTTCCGCCTACCCCACGCTGGGCGGTGCCAAGCCGCTGGTCATTGGCCACCGCGGCGCCAGCGGCTACATGCCCGAGCACACGCTGGCTGCGTACAAGAAAGCCATCGAGCTCGGCGCCGACTTCATCGAACCTGATCTGGTGTCCACCAAGGACGGCGAACTGGTCGCACGCCACGAACCCAACATCACGGCCACCACCGACGTCTCCAAGCGCCCCGAGTTCGCCAACCGCAAGACCACGCGCATGGTCGACGGCGTGAAGGAAACCGGCTGGTTTGTCACCGACTTCACCCTGGCTGAACTGCGCACCCTGCGTGCCGTGCAGCCCAACCCGGCGCGAGACAAGTCCTACGACGGCCAGTTCCAAGTACCCACCTTCCGCGAAATCCTGAACCTGGCCAAGGAAGAGTCCGCCAAGCGCGGCCGCACCATTGGCGTGTACCCCGAAACCAAGCACCCGTCGTACCACATCACCGAAGGGTTGATGCTGGAGCCCAAGCTGCTGAAGGTCCTGGCCGAGTACGGCTACACCAAGAAGGACTCGCCCATCATCATCCAGTCGTTCGAAGTGTCCAACCTGAAGGAGTTGCGCGGCCAGACCCAAGTGCGCCTGGTGCAGCTCATCGACGGCGACGATGTCGATTCCATGGGTGAGGTCACCCTGGTCGCGCCCTTCGACCGACCCTACGACTTTGCCCTGGCGCGCGACAAGCGCACCTTCAAGGACATGCTGACGCCTGCAGGCTTGGCCGAGATCCGCACCTACGCCGATGGCATCGGCCCGTGGAAGCCCTACCTCGCCAGCGGCGCGCACGTGCTGGGTGCCGACGGCAAGCCCAAGGACCTCAATGGCGACGGCAAGATCACCGATGCTGACCGCGTGGCCCTGCCCCCCACCAACGTTGTGAAGGACGCCCATGCTGCTGGCCTGTTCGTGCACGCCTACACCTTCCGCAACGAGCAGCCGCTGCTGCTGTCCGACTACAAGGGCGACCCCAAGGCCGAATACAAGCGCTTCTACGCGCTGGGCGTGGACGGCCTGTTCAGCGACTTCGCCGACACCGCCGTCGCTGCGCGCGACGGCATGTAAGCCATCGGCGCGGCAGCAGCGCGCGTTGTCTAGCCCCGGCAGTTGCGGTCTGCCGGGGCTTTATTCTTGCTATTGTTTCAGTAGCTGCCTACGCAATGAATACCAGGGGTTTCGCCACTATTTGACCATCAAGCCGAGCGATGGAGCACTACAGACTGTAGTCCCGTTCCACCTTGGCAATGCGGGTCGTGAAGGCGCTGTACCACTGGGCACGGCCTTGGCGCTGCGCTTCCAGATGCTCGGCGTTGGCCTTCCAGGCGCGGATGGATTTCAGGTCTTTCCAGTACGACACGGTAATGCCGACCTCGTTGCGGGCCGACTCCGCCCCCAGGAAACCGGGCTGCTGCTGTGCCAACGCCACCATGCGCTCAGCCATGGCGGCGTAGCCGTGGTCGCCCTCGGTGCGCGTGCTGGTGAAGATGACGGCGTAGTACGGCGGCGGTGGGGTCTTCGCTATCAGCGACATGGTTGAGGTCCTTCTCAAACGGGCGTGAGCTTGGCCACGCTCAGCGCCAGCCACTTGGCACCGTGGCGCGGAAAGTCGATGTGCGCACGGGCGTCCGCCCCCACGCCTTCGATGGCCAGTACCGTGCCCTCGCCGAACTTGTTGTGGAACACCTTCTGGCCCTTTTTGAGGCCACTGTCGCCCTCACTCTTGCGCGCCACTTCGGGCAACTTCTCGGTGCCAAATTGCACACCAGCCCGCGGAGAATATACGGAAGCAGCTCCTGAATTCGTAGCGTATCCACCGCCCCAGCTGCGCTGCGCCGTCATCGGGTTGAGCGCGGCAGCGCGTGGGCTGAGCCACTTGAGGCAACCTTCGGGTAGCTCGTCGAGGAAGCGGCTGCTGGGGTTGTAGCGGGTCTGGCCGTGCAGCATGCGCGTCTGGGCCAGCGTCAGGTACAGGCGCTTGCGCGCGCGGGTGATGGCCACGTACATGAGGCGGCGCTCTTCCTCTAGGCCGTCGCGGTCGTTCATGGAGTTTTCGTGCGGGAACAGGCCTTCTTCCAGGCCGGTGATGAACACGCAGTCAAACTCCAGCCCCTTGGCCGAGTGCACGGTCATGAGCTGGATGGCTTCCTGCCCGGCCTGGGCCATGTTGTCGCCGGCCTCCAGCGCCGCGTGGGTCAGGAAGGCGGCCAGGGGCGACAGGGTTTCGCCGGTGTCACCGAACTCGGCGGCGTCGGCACCCTCTGGCCCCGCACCCGCAGCCTGCGCCGCCGGGCTGCGCAAGGCGGCCTCCATGCCGGGTGCTTCGCGGCCAAATCCTTCCTGCATGACAAAGCTCTCGGCGGCGTTGACCAGTTCTTCCAGGTTTTCCAGCCGGTCTTCGCCTTCCTTGTCCAGACGGTAGTGTTCGATGAGGCCGCTGTGTTCCAGCACCAGTTTCACGATCTCGCTGAGGCGCAAGTTGCCGGTCTGCTCACGCATCACGTCCACCTTGGCCACGAAGGTCGCCATGGCGGTGCCGGCGCGGCCCGTGAGTGAACTCACGGCGTCGTGCAGCGAACAGCCCACATCGCGGGCGATGTCCTGCAACTGTTCGATGGAGCGCGCCCCGATGCCGCGCGCCGGGAAGTTCACCACGCGCAGGAAGCTGGTGTCGTCATTGGGGTTCTCCAGCAGGCGCAGGTAGGCTAGCGCGTGCTTGATTTCGGCACGCTCGAAGAAGCGCAGGCCGCCATACACGCGGTAAGGCAGACCGGCGTTGAACAGCGCGGTTTCCACCACGCGGCTTTGCGCGTTGGAACGGTACAGGATGGCGATCTCGTTCTTGGGCACCTCGTCACGCACCAGCTGCTTGATCTCGTCCACCACCCAGCGCGCCTCGTCGAAGTCGGTCGGGTTGGACACCACACGCACCGGCTCGCCCGCGCCCTGGTCGGTGCGCAGGTTCTTGCCCAGGCGGTTGGCGTTGTGGCCGATCAGCGCGTTGGCCGAGTCGAGGATGTTGCTGAAGGAGCGGTAGTTCTGCTCCAGCTTGATCTGGTGGCGCACGCCGAACTCGCGCACGAAGTCGGCCATGTTGCCCACGCGCGCGCCGCGAAAGGCGTAGATGCTCTGGTCGTCGTCGCCAACGGCCAGCACGGAACCGGCATCGACCACGCGGCCTTCAGGCTCGCTCTGCCCGGCCAACAGCTTGATCCAGGCGTACTGCAGCTTGTTGGTGTCCTGGAACTCGTCGATCAAGATGTGGCGAAACCGGCGCTGGTAGTGCGCGCGGATCGGGTCGTTGTCGCGCAGCAGCTCGAATGAACGTAGCATCAGTTCGCCAAAGTCCACCACCCCTTCGCGCTGGCACTGCTCTTCGTACAGCTGGTACAGCTCAACCTTCTTGCGGGTGTCGGGGTCGCGTGCGTCCAGTTTATGCGGGCGCAGACCGTCTTCCTTGCAGCCGGCAATGAACCAGGCCAGCTGCTTCGGAGGGAAGCGCTCGTCGTCCACCTTGTGCTGCTTGCACAGGCGCTTGATGGCACTGAGCTGGTCTTGCGTGTCCAGGATCTGGAAGCTCTGCGGCAGGTTGGCCAGCTTGTAGTGGGCGCGCAGGAAGCGGTTGCACAGGCCGTGGAAGGTTCCGATCCACATGCCGCGTGCATTGATGGGCAGCATGGCCTGCAGCCGCGTGAGCATTTCCTTGGCGGCCTTGTTGGTGAAGGTCACGGCCAGGATGCCCGCTGGGGACACATGCCCCTGGCTCAGCAGCCAGGCAATGCGCGTGGTCAGCACCCGGGTCTTGCCAGAGCCTGCCCCGGCGAGGATGAGTGCATGCTCGTCGGGCAGGGTGACCGCGGCGAGTTGCTCATCGTTCAGATTGGCCAACAGCGCGGCAGACGGAACTTCGGAGGAGACAGGGGCAAACATGATGGGGATTGTAGAAACCCCCACCGGCCACGGGCGAACAAACAACAGTCAGCACCCCACCGCAGAAGAAATAATTGCAGGGTTTCGACCGTTTTGTATACAATCAATCACCGGGCCCAAGCATTTGGCTGCCCGGTTTTTTGTTTCTGCGCTCCTCCAATACAGCGCCACCTGAAACAACGCCGGCACCAATCCAAGCGCCCACTTTCTTTTCACATCGAAACTGGAGCTTGGAATCATGGAAATCTTTGACTACGACAACATCCTGCTGCTGCCACGCAAGTGCCGGGTAGAGAGCCGCAGTGAGTGCGACGCTGGCATGGAGCTCGGCGGACGCAAGTTCCGCCTGCCGGTTGTCCCGGCGAACATGAAGACGGTGGTGGACGAGTCCATCTGCGTCTGGCTGGCGCAGAACAACTACTTCTACGTCATGCACCGCTTCGATCTGGACAATGTCCAGTTCGTGCGCGACATGCACAAACAAGGCCTGTTCGCCTCGATCTCGCTGGGCGTGAAGCAGCCGGACTACGCCACTGTGGACACGCTGGTGGCCGAGGGGCTGACCCCCGAGTACATCACCATCGACATTGCCCATGGCCATGCCGACAGCGTGAAGAACATGATCGTGTACCTGAAGGAAAAGCTGCCCAAGAGCTTTGTCATCGCTGGCAACGTGGCCACCCCCGAAGCCGTGATCGACCTCGAGAACTGGGGCGCCGACGCCACCAAGGTGGGTGTGGGCCCTGGCAAGGTGTGCATCACCAAGCTCAAGACCGGCTTTGGCACCGGTGGCTGGCAGTTGTCGGCCCTGAAGTGGTGCGCACGCGTGGCCACCAAGCCCATCATTGCCGACGGCGGCATCCGCAGCCATGGCGACATCGCCAAGAGCATCCGCTTCGGCGCCACCATGGTCATGATTGGCTCGCTGTTTGCCGGCCACGAGGAGAGCCCGGGCAAGACCGTGGAAGTGGACGGCCAGATCTTCAAGGAATACTACGGCTCGGCCTCGGACTTCAACAAAGGCGAGTACAAGCACGTCGAAGGCAAGCGCATCCTGGAGCCCGTAAAGGGCAAGCTGGCCGACACGCTGATCGAAATGGAACAGGACGTGCAGAGCTCCATTTCCTACGCGGGAGGCAAGAAACTGATGGATATCCGCAAGGTCAACTACGTCATCCTGGGTGGGGACAACGCTGGCGAACACCTGCTGATGTAAGCCCCCCGGATACCCGTCAGGGTTTCGACAGCCACAGCGCTGCATGCTGCCGAAAGGTGGGCCTGCAGCGCTGTATTCTTTTGGGCTGGCACAGGTGGCATTTGAGGGCAGGAGGTCGCATGAAAATCGCAGTGTTGGGTATCGGACTGATGGGCTATCCCATGGCCCGCAGGCTGTGCGAAGCGGGGCACGAAGTCCATGCGTGGAACCGCACTGCGGAACGTGCGCAGCGATTGGTGCCCTTGGGGGCGACAGCCCACCTGAACCCGGCCGATGCGGTGCGCCGCGCCGAGGTCGTCATCACCATGCTGGAAAACGGCCCGGTGGTCGAACATGTGCTTTTTGAATTGGGCGCTGCGCGCGCCATTCCCCAGGGAGCACTGGTGGTGGACATGTCGTCGATCAAGCCGGCGGAAGCGCGTGACCATGCGGCACGCCTGCATGCACTGGGTGTCGAATACCTGGACTCGCCGGTGTCCGGTGGCACCATCGGCGCCGAGCAGGGCTCGCTGGCCATCATGGCCGGTGGCAAGGCGGCGCAGTTCGAGCGCGCGAGTCCGGTACTGCGGATGTTTGGACGCCCCACGCATGTCGGGCCGGTCGGCTCGGGGCAGATGGCCAAGCTTGCCAACCAGATGATCGTAGGCATCACCATCGGCGCGGTGGCAGAGGCGCTGCTGTTCTGCGAACGTGGAGGCGCCAACATGGCCAAGGTGCGCGAAGCCATTACCGGCGGCTTTGCCGACAGCCGCATACTGCAGGTACATGGGCAACGCATGATTGAGCGTGACTTTGCGCCGCGCGGCAAGATGTCGGTGCAGACCAAGGACCTGCGCAATGCCCTGGCCACCGCCGAGGAAATTGGCTTCGATGCCCCCATCACCCAGTTGTTCGAGAAGCTCTACGCCCAAGGGCTGGAGCACGGACTGGCGGACCTGGACCAGTCGGGCCTGTTCGTGGAACTGGCGAGCCGCAATGGAATGAGCTGAATGGCGACGGAAACACTACGCAACGAACCGCCAGAATATTTCGCAGAGGTGGCGCTGAGCAAGGCCTACCGCCTGCTCAACCATGGGCCCACCGTGCTGGTGTCGGCCGCGCACGCCGGGGTTTCCAACGTCATGGCGGCAGCCTGGGCGATGCCACTGGACTTTTCGCCGCCCAAGGTGGCGGTTGTGATCGACAAGGCCACGGCAACCCGCGCGCTGGTGGAAGGCGCCGGAGGTTTTGTTCTGAACATTCCCTCAAAGGCCATTGCGGCGCAAGTGCTGGGCGTGGGCACGGACAGTGCGGTCAGCCACCCCGACAAGCTGGCCCGGCATGGCGTCACGCTATTTTCGCCACCCGGCGAAGCGCTGCCGCTGGTACACGGCTGCGTGGGCTGGCTGCACTGCAAACTGCTGCCCGAGCCCCACAACCAACAACGCTACGACCTGTTTCTGGGCGAAGTCATCGCCGCCTGGGCGGACCCACGGGTGTTCCGCGATGGTCACTGGGAGTTCGCATCCGCGCCCGACTCGCTGCGTACCTTGCACTACATTGCAGGCGGGCAGTTCTATGTGATCGGCGACAGCCTGAAGGTCGACTCCGGTCACTGAACCGGTAACGGCGAGGGGGTATTCCAGCTGATCCCACCAAAGGGATTGAGGCGCGTGCCCACGGGCTCGCCGGCCGGGACTGCGCAGGTTCCGACCACATTGCCTTCCGCATCCGATTGCAGCCGGCAGGCACCCGGCGGCAAATGAAGCTTGGCATGCGCCACACTTCCCTGCAAGTCTTTGTTGCTGGAAGTCTCGCCGGAGTTCGGGACAGCTGCTGCCCTTGTGCCAGCGTGCGCCAATGCGTACTCAGTGTGCACGCCAATCAAGTGCCGCTGCTGATGTACACCGTCCGGCGATGGCGGCAACGTCGCGTCCGGCCAGAAGTGGGCCGCCGCCGCAACTGCCACTAGCAGCAGTACGACCCTTCCTTTGCGGCCCCCGACCTGGATGTGTGACATGGCTGAATCGTTCGGGCAGCCGATCAGGCGTTCTTCAGGTCATTCTTGATTTCTTCCGCGCAACGCTGCCCCGTCTCCACAGCACCTTCCAGATAGCCTTGCGCGGGAATCGACGTGTGCTCGCCACAGAAATGGCAATTACCCTGGCGCACACCTTCGTATCCCAGGAAGCTGGCGATGTTGCCCGGCGCATAGTAGCCATAGGCGCCCTTGGTGTAAGGATTCTTGGGCCAGTTGTTCAGAATGAACTTGCCGTTCCATGCCTGTGTTACCCCAGGAAAGAGCCGCTCAAACTGGGCCAGAAACGCTGTTGCAACGCCTTGCAGGTCGGTTGAGTTTGAATACGCCAGCGCGGTGTTGCCACCGGTGTAGTTGTTGATCACCCCTGTTGTTGTCGGCTGTGCACGGGTCGACTCCCAGGTAGCCTGGTATCCCTGATCGGTGAAGGTGTCGCCACTACCTTTGACGTCATGCCAAACCCGACGGTTGAATTGCAGCTGGAACTTGCAGTTGTTGCCCATGGGCATGGTCTGGATGGCTCGGGTTTTGCGCGCATCAAACCCAGCGGCTGCGTAGTTCACGCTGCTGCGCAAAATGGAGAAAGGAATCGCCATCACCACGTGGTCAGCCACCGTGCTGATCCGTTGGTTCCCAACTGCAAACTCCAATGCATAGGTACCGTCTGCATTGCGTGCAACCTTGGTCAGCGCGTGTCCCATCTTGATCTGATTTGCCGGCACCTGTGCGGCCATGCGCGAAATCAGTTGATCGTTGCCCCCTGTGATGCGATAGCGCTCGTCTGACTGCCCAAACCAGTAGAACTTTGATTTTCCGCTGGTAGTGGTATTGGAGTAGCCCAACAAGGCCACCAGGCCATAGGCACCCTGCTGGTCGGTTTCCGCCCCATATTCAATGTTGTAGGCCACATCCAGCACCCGACCGAAATCAGAGGTCAGTCCTCCGGGCGCGTAACGCGCGATGTACTCGCGCACCGACATGTTGTCGAGCTCGCGCCCCCGATCACTGAGGTTGTCCCAGGTCTGGGGAAACTGGGCTTTGGCACGGTCCTGGTTGAGCTGGTTGGCCATGAGTTTGAAGTCCTCGAACGCCTGGGCAAAGGTGTACTTGCGTCCGTTGACAAAGTACATCTCTTCCAAACCCCGATCTGCTGCCCAACCCGCACAGTCGTCGAGCCCGAGTCCGAGTTCCTTGGCCAATGCAAGGATGTTGGTATGCACCGTATCGATCAGCTCCCCGCCGTTTTCCGTGATGTTTGGAGCGAAGGTTTCTCTGTTACTCCATACGCGGCCACCCAAACGATTCGGATTGGCCTCGTAGACGGTAAAGGGAATGCCAACCTTGTTGAGTTCGTATGCGCAGCGCATCCCGGCCAGCCCTGCCCCAATGATGGCAATGCGTGCTGGCGCATAGGTCAGCGCCAGCGCTTCCAAGGGCGCCGACGACAAGACCGTCGCAGCGCCTGCAGCTACACCGACCTTGAGTGCCTGGCGGCGGCTGCGTTGCAGGGCGATCGCCGAATCGTAGTCAGCCGCCTCACCGTCGGTTGCATGCACCAGACGTGACACAGCCAGAAGCTTTCGCAGAAGAGGGGAACGAGCCATGGTAGGGTCTCCAACAAGGTTAAGGTATGGCACCCCCAACAGCCAGTACCTGGGAGCACACCAGGAAATTGTCAAACGCGCCCACACCAACCAAGCCTGCGGAATACCCTCGGGTGCGTTCGCACACTCCAAAGCCTGCATTCTGAAAATCCAATAACTCACCCAAAAACAAAGAGCCACCCGAAGGTGGCTCCTTTGAAAGTCGCAAAAGTGGATCAGTCGAAGTTGCGGGCGGGGCGCTTCTTGCCGTCGCGCGGCGTGAAAGGCTTGCCACCGTTGCCTGCGGCCTTGCCGAAGCCTGCGGGACGGGCAAATGCGGGTTTGAAGTCGCCACGGGGTGCGTCGAATCCACCGCGGTTTCCACCGAAACCGCCTTCACGCTGACCACCAAAATCGCGGCCGCCCTCACGGGGTGCGTGGAAATCACGCCCACCACCGAATCCACCTTCACGCGGACCGTCAACGCGACGACCGCCGCCGAAACCACCTTCGCGGGGACCATTGGCAAATCCACCCTCGCGCGGGCCGTTGCCGAAACCACCGCGCCCATGCGGACGATCGCCGTTATCGCGGCGGGCCGAGAAACCCTGGCCGGCAAAGCGGTCATTGAAACCGCCCTTGCGCTCGTAGCTGAAACCACCCTCGCGCGGGCCATTGGTAAATCCGCCTTCACGCGGGCCATCGAAACGGCGACCACCGCCACGGGGGGCGCGGTCATCACGGCGACCACCGCGGCCACCGAGACCCGCACGGGTGTCGGGGAAGCGCTGCTGCGGCTCCATGCCAGGAATGGTCTCGGCCTTCAGGGGCTGGTGCGTGTACTGCTCGATGTCCATGATCTTGCGGCGATCACGGAACTCCGCAAAGGTCACGGCCAGACCGTCGCGTCCGGCACGGCCGGTACGGCCGATGCGGTGGGTGTAGTCTTCCGCCTTCATGGGCAGGCCGAAGTTGAACACGTGGGTGATGGTGGGCACGTCGATACCGCGGGCGGCCACGTCGGTTGCCACCAGGATCTTCACCTGACCATTGCGCAAGGCCATGAGGCGGCGATTGCGCATGCCCTGGCTCAGGGCACCGTGCAGGGCCACGGCGGAGAAGCCGTCTTGCTGCAGATCGGCAGCCAAGCCGTCACACTCGATCTGGGTGCTGGCGAACACGATGGCCTGGTCGATGCTGGAATCGCGCAGCCAGTGGTCCAGCAGCTTGCGCTTGTGCTGGGCGTTGTCGGCCCAGAACAGCGACTGCTTGATGTTGGCGTGCTTTTCCTGCGGGGTATCGATCTGCACCTTGCGCACACGGGTGCCACCGTCGTGCATCACGCGCATGGCCAGTTGCTGGATACGCGGCGCGAAGGTGGCCGAGAACATCATGGTCTGGCGGCGCTGGCTGGTGAGCTGGTTGATTTCGGCGAGGTCGTCCGAGAAGCCCAGGTCCAGCATGCGGTCGGCTTCATCGACCACCAGGAACTGCACCTGGTCCAGCTTGATCTGCATGGAGCGCTGCAGGTCGAGCAAGCGACCTGGAGTGGCCACTACCAGGTTGGCATTCTGCAGCTTGGCAATCTGCAGCTGGTAGGGCATGCCACCAACGATATTGGCAATGCGCAGGCCACGGCAGTGTTTCACCAGGTCGATGGCGTCGTGCGCCACCTGCTGGGCCAATTCACGGGTCGGGCACAGTACCAGCGCGCCGGGAACGGCGGCCTTGAAATTGCGGGGGTTGGTCGGGTCCTTGCGCTTGGGGCGCTTGGGCGCAGCGTCACCCTTGGCAGCAGCCTCGGCCACAGCGCGCTCATAGTCGGCACGCTCCTGCGCTTCGGCTTGGGCCTGCTGTTCGATCAGGGTGTGCAACACGGGCAGCAGGAACGCTGCCGTTTTGCCCGAACCAGTCTGGCTGGAGACCATCAGGTCGTTGTAGCCATGGTGTTCCTCGTCGTCGGTGGGCAACGCCAGGGGAATGGCCTTGGTCTGAACGGAGGTGGGCTGGACATAGCCCAGGTCTTTCACGGCCTGCACGAGTTGCGGGGCCAGGCCCAGTTCGACAAAGCCGTTGGGGGTGTCGTCCTGCACCAGGGTGTCCACCACGGCAGCGTTGTTGTCCAAAGAAATTTCGGCAGGCGCAAAGTCGCCAGCCACTTGCATAGTGTCAGTCATAGTTTTTCTCGAAAGCGAGCGCCGCACGTGGTGCGGTGGGCCCCGTTCATGGTTAAAAAACATCAACCATCAAACGGAACCTGCTCTGGCCGCCCAAGTCTGTCTGGGGGAATCAGTGCGGGGGGCTTTTTTTCGCCAACAAGGCGTGCCCGGTGCATGAAGGGAGATGTGCAAATTCGCTACCGAAAGCAGCGAAGCCCTAGATTATTGCACAACCTAGGGTTTTTACCTAATTTTTTCTATTCAGCCGTTTCAGGCCAGGTTCAGGAAGTGGGTGCGGTAGTGCGCCAGTTCGTCGATGGACTCGTGCACATCCGCCAGCGCCGTGTGCCGTTGCTGCTTCTTGAAGCCCGACTTCACCGCAGGCTTCCAGCGCGCTGCCAACTCCTTGAGCGTGCTGACATCGAGATTGCGATAGTGCAGAAATGCCTCCAGCTTGGGCATGTACTTCACCAGAAAGCGTCGATCCTGCGAAATGGTGTTGCCACACAGCGGCGATGCGTTGGCGGGCACGTACTGGGCCAGAAACGCCAGCAGGGCCTCCTCGGCCTGTGCCTCGGTCACGGTCGAGGCCTTCACCTTGTCGATGAGCCCACTCTTGCCATGGGTCCCCTTGTTCCAGGCATCCATGCCATCGAGCAATGCGTCACTCTGGTGGATGGCAAACACCGGCCCTTCCACCCGGGGCTCCAGGTGCGGCCCGGTCACGACCACCGCGATCTCGAGGATCCGGTCATGCTCGGGATTCAAGCCAGTCATCTCGCAGTCGAGCCATACCAGGTTCTGGTCGGATTTGGCCAAGGGGGGAGTTGTAGCGGTCATGGGGATATTGTGACCGATGCCCTACACTCGGCGCCGATGACCGACGCCGACCTCTCCCCTTCCAATCTGCTCTCCATTGCATTCGCCATGCTGCTCATGGCCAGTGTGCTCCTGAAGCTGTGGCTCGCCACGCGCCAAATGCGCCATGTGGCAGCCCATCGGGATACCGTGCCCGCGGCGTTCGCGCCGCAGATCCCCCTGGCTGACCATCAGAAGGCGGCGGACTACACCATTGCCCAAGGACAGTTCGGGCTGCTGGAACTGGCATGGGGCACGGCCCTGTTGCTGGCGTGGACCTTGCTGGGAGGCCTCTCCGCACTCAATGGATGGATCACCGGATGGATTGCGCCGGGGCTGTGGCAGCAGGTCGCACTGGTGGTCGCCTTCGGGGTCATTGGCGGCCTGCTGGACCTGCCTTGGGCAGCCTGGCGAACCTTTGTGCTGGAGCAGCGCTTCGGCTTCAACCGCACTACGCTTCAATTGTGGGTGCAGGATCTGGTGAAGTCGGCCGTCGTTGGCGCGATCATCGGAATTCCCATGGTGACCTTGGTGCTTTGGCTCATGGGGGCCACTGGCCCCCTGTGGTGGCTGTGGACCTGGGGCGTCTGGATGGGGTTCAACCTGCTGATGCTGGTGGTCTACCCCACCTGGATCGCCCCCTTGTTCAACAAGTTCCAACCCCTGGAAGACGCTGCGCTGAAAGAACGTGTCACGGCCCTCATGCAGCGCTGTGGCTTCACGAGCAAGGGCTTCTACGTGATGGACGGCAGCCGCCGCAGTGCCCATGCCAACGCCTACTTTACCGGTTTCGGCAGTGCCAAGCGTGTGGTGTTCTACGACACGCTGCTGGCCCAGCTGACACCCGCGGAAGTGGATGCGGTGCTGGCCCATGAACTGGGGCATTTCAAGCACAGGCACATCACCAAGCGCATCGTCTCCACCTTTGCCTTGAGCCTGTCTGCCTTGGCGCTACTGGGCTGGCTGAGCCAACAGGTCTGGTTCTACACCGGGCTGGGCGTCGTTCCCAACCTGTCGGGGGGCAATGATGCCCTGGCACTGCTGCTGTTCATGATGACGCTACCGGTAGCCACCAGTTTCGTGAGCCCGGTCTTCGCCCAGCTGTCGCGCAAGCACGAGTTCGAGGCGGATGCCTTCGCAGCGCAGAACGCCGGTGCTCAGGACCTGGCCAACGCCCTGCTCAAGCTCTACAAGGACAATGCCTCCACCCTGACCCCAGATCCGGTTTACGTGAAGTTCTACTACTCACACCCTCCCGCGTCGGAACGCATCGCCCGCATGGTGGCCCATGGCTGAAGCCGGCCTGCAGCGCGGACTCGTCGTAGCGGGGCACGGCCGCCACGTGTGGGTGGAGACGCCCGATGGCCAGCGCCGCATCTGCCACCCCCGCGGCAAGAAAAGCGCCACGGTCGTTGGGGACGAGGTGCTATGGAAACCCTCGCAGGACGAAGGCACGATCGAAAAGGTGGAACCTCGGCGCAATCTGCTCTACCGCCAGGACGAGATCCGCACCAAGATGTTCGCGGCCAACCTGGACCTCGTGGTCATCCTGATTGCCGCGGAGCCGGAGTTCTCGGAGCAGCAACTGGCCCGTGCCTTGATCGCCTGCGAAGCCGAGCGCATACCGGTCTTGATCGGCCTCAACAAGGAAGACCTGTCCGAGCCATTCGCCCGCGCGTGGGAAAAGCTCGCTCCCTACCGGGCCATGGGCTACACGGTCCTGCCACTGGCGCTAAACCCGGGCTCACCCGAAGTTGCTGCGCAAAAGGGATTGGCTGAACTGCTGGGCCACATGCAGGGCAAGAAGAGCCTGGTGCTGGGGCCCTCCGGCTCGGGAAAGAGTACCCTCATCAACTGCCTGATTCCGAACGCAGGTGTGTTGACCAACAGCATCTCGACTGCGCTCAATTCCGGCAAGCACACCACCACCAGCACGACCCTGTATTGGCTCGATGCCGAACGGACCACCGGCGTGATGGATTCACCAGGCTTTCAGGAGTTCGGGCTGGCCCATATCGCGCCCCAGGACCTCGCCTCCTGGATGCCAGACATCCGAGCCCACGCCCAGAACTGCAAGTTCTACAACTGCACCCACTTGCACGAACCCGGCTGCGGCGTGATTTCCGCCACCAAATCAGGCGCTAGTCCAGGTGAAATAAGCACTAGCCGCTATTCAATTTATAGCGTTCTGCACGAGGAACTATCGCAGAAGCGTTTTTGATCCCGACAGCTCCAGCTAGCGTCAGCCCAGAACGCGTGCCACCGAGATCAGGGCCAGGAACACCATCCACATCACGACAGTTCGCCATACCAGTCCCACCACCGCACGAAGATGCGAAACCTGCGGCTCGGCACCAGCCCCCGCCGGTTCCAGGCGAACGTTGACAGCACCTGCAGTAGCGGCCAGCACCACGCCATCGTTGTCGTGCGGCCGGCTCTGGGCATGCTGACGCCAAGCGTCCACCGCTTCCTCGAAACTTCCGACGAAGGCGAAGAACAAGGCAGTAAGACGTACCGGCACCCAATCGACGGCATACCACGCATGCCGACTGCGTTCGATGAAGGCTGCGCTCACCGGTTGGCTCGACGGTTTGAGCGGGCGCGAGGCAAACTCCTGGGTGTAGGCCGCCATGCGGTAGAAGACCGCGCCGGCGGGCCCGAACCCGAAGGCCGCGAGCACGGTATACCAAGCCAACACCCCGAACACATGGCGGTGTGCCGACAGCACGGAGTGTGCAATGACCTCGCGCACGATTTCGGTCTTGGGCAGCTCGCTGGCATCTCGGCGCATCCAGCGCGCCAGCGCTGCCCGTGCCTGCTCGACATCCCCGGCATCCAGCGCGTCACGCACCTCCGTGAAATGGAAGCTGAACTGACGGAACCCCAGAGTGGCATAGAGCACCACGACGCTCCACACCACGGCCACCGCCCAACCGAAGGTCCAGAGCAATGCCCAGTGCACAGCCAACGCCACCAGCGCAGGGAACAGTGCGGACAGGCCCCAGGCCAATGCGGTATGCCGGTTAGCGCCGGTATCGAAATTGCGCCCCACCCAGCGCAGCCAATCACGGGCCGCACCGTGTACCGGATTGCCAGGAGAAAGCGGTCGGGCCTGCTCCAGAAGCAGCGCCAGCAAAATGGAGACGAAACTCATGGGGCGATGATAGCGACTCCGCTACGGCGGTCTAAACACCCGCGCGCAGGTATGCGTAAAGATTGCGCAGCATGGCAGCCGTGGCGCCCCAGATGAAGCGCTCCTGAGCACCCTGCTGGTAGGGCATGGACATCCAGTGCCGTGTGCGTCCGGCCCATTCGACGGCATGGTGGCGGTGGTTGGCAGGATTCATCAGGAACGACAGCGGGACTTCAAACACGTCGGCCACCTCCTCCGGGTTCGGCACCAGGGCCGCCTCGGCCGACACAAACGCCAGCACCGGCGTGACGACGAAACCACTACCTGTCGCATATTCGGGCAAGGTGCCAATGACTTCTACATGGGCACTGTCCAAGCCGACTTCCTCCTGCGCCTCTCGCAAGGCCGTGTGGGCGACATCCCTGTCCTGCGGGTCCACCTTGCCACCGGGAAACGCTATTTGCCCCGAGTGGCTGTTGAGATGGGCAGTGCGCTGCGTCAGCAGCACAGTCAGCGAATCGCGCAACACCAGGGGCACCAGTACGGACGCCTGGGTCGGTGGCCGGTCGGAAAAGCGCTCCTCCTTGCGAAACTCGGGCGTCCATGCCAGTTCACGGGAACAACGCTGCCGTATTGCCTCGGCACGCAAATCCTGCTCGCCCAATGGCGGGAGGTGGGTGTCCACACCGGTAATGGGGACCAGGCGAGGATCAAAGGCGGGCAAGGCAGGCAAGACGGTCTTATCCATTCATAACAGGGGGATAGCACATTATCGGGGCGCCGGCGGCGGGCAAAAAAAAACCGCCACGATCGGTGGCGGTTTTCAGTCCAGGAAGACGCTTATTCAGCGGCCTTCTTGGCGGGCAGCTTTTCCTTGATGCGGGCAGACTTGCCGCTGCGGTCACGCAGGTAGTACAGCTTGGCGCGGCGAACGTCACCACGGCGCTTGACTTCGATACCGGCGATCAGGGGGCTGTACAGCTGGAACGTACGTTCCACGCCTTCGCCGCTGGAGATCTTGCGCACGATGAAGCCGCTGTTCAGACCACGGTTGCGCTTGGCAATGACCACGCCTTCGTAGGCCTGGACGCGCTTGCGGTTACCTTCCACCACGTTCACGCTCACGATGACGGTGTCACCGGGGGCGAACTCAGGGATGTTCTTGCCCAGGCGGGCGATTTCTTCTGCCTCGAGGGCTTGGATGATTTTGCTCATGGTTTCCTCAGTGATCATGTACACGACGACACCGGAATTGGTATCAATCCATCACGCCGAATGCGGACGAACCTGCCTGTACAGAGGATCGGTTAGCCTTTCATTATAACCCGAGCCCCAAGCCTGGGGCAAACTGGGCCACTGACACGGTGGGCAGCTCAGTCCTTGAGCAAGTCAGGACGCAGCTTTTTGGTCAGTTCTCGACGCTGCTGCATGCGCCAAGCCTCGATCTTTTCATGGTGCCCGCTCAGCAGCACCTCCGGGACACGTTGGCCTTCCCACTCTTCGGGGCGCGTGTAGTGCGGGCAATCCAGCAGGCCCTGAACCGCCGGGTTGAAACTGTCTTGCACATGGCTGTCCTGGTCACCCAGTACGCCCGGCAGCAGGCGCGCGACGGCATCCAACAGAACCATCGCGGGCAATTCGCCACCCGACAAGACGAAATCGCCCAGACTGATCTGCATGTCCACATAGCGGTCGATGAAACGCTGGTCCAGTCCCTCGTAACGACCGCAAATCAGGATGGCGCCTTGACTTTGCGCCCAGGTTTCGACCCGCGCATGGTTCAGCGAATCTCCGATCGGTGAAAACAGTACAACGGGAGCCCGATCCTGCCGCTGCGCCCGGATATGCTGTACGGCTTGCGCCAGCGGCTCCGCCATCATCACCATGCCTGGGCCTCCACCGAATGGACGGTCGTCGACACGGCGGTAGTTGCCGGGCGCGAAGTCACGCGGGTTGGTCAGATGCAGTTCCAGTGCACCGGACTCAAAGGCCCGCCGATTGATGCCCACCGTGGTCAGTGGCGCAAACATCTCCGGAAACAGGGTGATGACGTCAAAGCGCACGCGACACCATCAGTAATCGGCCTGCCAGTCGACCAGGATCTTCTTCGCCGCCAGGTCCACCTTGTCGACATAGGCCGACACAAAGGGGATCATGCGCTCGGCAGCTTTGCCATCCAGCTCGTATTCAAGCACCAGCACGGTCTGCGGACCGGTTTCCAGCAGGTCGCGCACCACCCCCATGGACTGGCCTTCGCGGTTGTCAACCTGCAGACCGATCAGGTCGACCCAATAGAACTCGCCTTCCTGCGACGGCGGAAAGTCCGTCCGGGACAGGAAGATGCGTGCGCCGCGCAGGGCCTCAGCGCCCGTCCGGTCGGCAATACCCTTGGGACCAGCCACAATGGAATCGGAGTGGTATTTCACCTGGGCCAGCTGCAGGCACCCGACCCCGGAGAATGTCTTGGCACCCTTCTCCGCTGGCAGCAGGAACCATTGCTTGGCAGCAAAAAGGGCCTCGGTGCTGCTGTTGTGTGGCAGCACCCGAAACCATCCCTTGATGCCCCAGGCATCGCCGATGCGCCCCACTTCGACGGCGTCATCAGGCAAGGTGGTTGGTTCAAGGCCGGTCAGCATACGGATTGAGACTCCAGAAACGCAAAAAGCGGGCGCACCCCAAAAGGGTACACCCGCCTTCAGGCAGGAAAATTAGGCAGCCTTCTTGGCGGCTTGGGCGATCAGGCGCTCCACGGTGGGAGAAGCCTGGGCACCGACGCTCTTCCAGTAGGTCAGGCGGTCCTGGGCAATGCGCAGGCCTTCTTCGTTGGCGGCGGCGATGGGGTTGTAGAAACCGATGCGCTCGATGAAACGGCCATCGCGGCGGTTACGCTTGTCGGCAACAACGATGTTGAAAAAGGGGCGGGCTTTGGCTCCACCGCGAGCAAGTCGAATGACGACCATGATTTATCCTTCGGGGGTGTAACAGTTTTCACATGTTTCTCGGAGTTTGAGACACGCAACTACCCACCCGGGAAGTGACACTCCGAAAAGCCGACGATTATAACCCTGCATTTCCCAAATGACCACCCTGCGCCCAGCACACGACAGCGATCTGCCCGCCATCACCGCCATTTATGCCCACCATGTCCTGCATGGAACCGGCACTTTTGAAACCACGCCCCCCACCGAAACCGAGATGGCCGCACGACGCGCCGACGTGCTGGGCAAAGGCCTTCCATACCTGGTGCTGGAAAACAACGGTACGGTGCAAGGATTCGCCTACTGCAACTGGTTCAAGCCGCGCCCCGCCTATCGGTTTTCCGCAGAAGATTCGATCTACCTCGCACCACAGGCTGCTGGCAAAGGCTATGGAAAACTGCTGCTCTCGGAGCTGATGGCACAAGCGGAGCGGGCCGGTGTACGAAAGCTGATCGCCGTGATCGGGGACTCGGCGAACGCCGGCTCGGTCGGCGTACACCGCAGCTGCGGATTCGAACACGCAGGCACCCTCGATGCCTGCGGCTGGAAATTCGGCCGCTGGCTTGACGTAGTCTTGATGCAACGTTTCATCGGCCAGGGCAACACCACGAACCCGGAATGAAAAAGGGAGCCTTGAGGCTCCCTTCCGGTGCATCAGATCATCGTCAGAAAAGCATCAGACTGATCCAATAGGCGATGGCCGCCATGAATGCGGACGCCGGGATCGTGAAGATCCACGCCCAGACAATATTGCCCGCCACACCCCAGCGTACGGCGCTTGCCCGCTGCGTGGAGCCGACACCGACAATTGCACCGGTGATGGTATGTGTGGTCGAGACAGGGATACCCAAGCCGGTAGCGAGGAACAAGGTGATGGCGCCACCGGTCTCTGCGCAGAAGCCCCCTACTGGCTTGAGTTTGGTGATCTTTTGCCCCATGGTCTTGACGATGCGCCAACCGCCGAACATGGTTCCCAGACCGATCGCTGCATAACAGGAAATGATCACCCAATTCGGGGGGTTCTTGTCTTCCGCAGCGCTGTATCCTGTGGCAATCAGGAGCATCCAGATGATTCCCATGGTCTTCTGCGCGTCATTGCCGCCGTGACCGAGGCTGTAGGCACCAGCGGAAAGCAGCTGCAAACGCCTGAACCAGGTATCCACCTTGCTTGGGCGCGTTCGGCGGAATATCCAGGCCACGATCACCATGATGAGGGAACCCAGCACGAAACCAAGGAACGGCGCAACGAAAATGAACGCGACCGTGGTCAGGATCTTTCCAGGAATCAGCGCACCTGCGCCAGCCTTGACGATGACCGCGCCGACAATCCCGCCCAACAGCGCATGCGAAGATGAACTGGGAATGCCGTAGTACCAGGTGATCACGTTCCAGGCAATCGCTCCCGACAGGGCGCCAAAGACCACATGGATATCGATCACTCCCGGCTGGACAATGCCCTTGCCCACCGTGGCCGCAACACTGAGCTTGAAGATCAGGATGGCGATGAAGTTGAAGAACGCCGCGAACAGAATGGCCTGTCCGGGGCGCAAGACGCCTGTTGACACCACTGTCGCGATGGAGTTGGCGGCGTCGTGAAAGCCATTCATGAAGTCGAATGCCAGCGCCAACAGCACCAGCATCACGACCACCCACAATCCGGTTTGTGCGGTATCCATAAGTCAGGTTCTCCGCCCGGAATCAGGAGTTCTCAAGGATGATGCCCTCGATGACGTTGGCAACGTCTTCGCACTTGTCGGTGATGGTTTCCAGCAACTCGTAGATCGCCTTCAGCTTGATCACTTCCCGCACATCGGGCTCCTCGCGGAACAACTTGCTCATCGCGGTGCGCATCACGCGGTCTGCGTCGGACTCGAGGCGGTCAATCTCTTCGCAGGTCTTGAGCGCCGCTTCGGCGGTGGCCTGATCGGCAATGTTTCCCAGAAGCTTCACGGCATCGCGCAGTCGCTCGCAGCACTTCAGACTCAAATCGGTCAGACGCACGATTTCGTCGGTCATGTGCCGTACGTCGTACAGCGCCATGGTCTCCGCAGAATCCTGGATCAGGTCCGCCACATCGTCCATGGTGTTGATCAGCGAGTGGATCTGCTCGCGGTCAATGGGCGTGATGAAAGTCATGTGAATGGCCTTGTTGCAGTCGTGCGTCACGCGATCTGCCGCACGCTCCGCGTCATCCACTGCCTGGTTGTACTTGGCGCGCAAGTCCAAGTCACCATAGTTCGCCACCAACTGGGAGAACGCCTTTGCCGCTTCCACCACACGATCCGCATGCTGGTTGAACATCTCAAAGAAATTGCCTTCGCGGGGCAGCAGCTTTCCGAACATAGGAGGGTCTCCAGGAAAAATTCTGGCAAGAAAATTAGGGTTAAACGAAGGCGGGAGTGTAACCGCTGCCCCCGAAATGCCCCTCAGGCACCCCGAAATACAAAATAGACCGCACCCACCAGGCACAGCCCAGCCCACAGGTAGTCAAGCTTGATGGGCTGATCCAAATACAGCACCGAGAACGGTACAAAGATAGCCAGTGTGATGACCTCCTGAAGGATCTTCAACTGGGCTACAGAGAAACCTGCCTGCTGAAAGCCAATTCGGTTCGCCGGTACCTGAAGCAGGTATTCGAACAGTGCCACACCCCAACTCAGCAACGCAGCAACATACCAGGGGGCCGTGGCCATGTTCTTCAGATGTCCATACCATGCCACTGTCATGAACACATTGCTGGCCACCAACAACAGCACGGTCTGGGCAGGCAACGGAATCGACGTCATGAAACTCATGCCGCCATTATCCAAGCAGTGCAGCCACCACTGCCTGGAACAAGCGCCTCGCCTTTCCCCCCGGACAATCACCCGCAGCTGACTGCGTGTGCCTCGATTACCCAACCAAAGAACTGGCCCGTGCCACCTTTGCCCCCCGGCTTACGCACCACTCTTGGGGGGATACGGCAGCTACCACCGACTATTTGGCAAATATCTTGGCGTATCCGCCCGATGCCTTCAGCTTGGCCAAGCCTGAATCAAACTTGTCCGCATACATCTTCGCCTTGGGATTCTTCTTCGAGAAGAAAATGTAGTATTCCATCTGCTCGGACGCCTTGGGGTGGTGCGTAATGAGCTTTGCCTCTTCGGGCGTCAAGTGCTTGGCAATGAGCGCATATCCCACCTCCTTTGAGGTTTCGTACACATCCAGGCGCCCCGCGGCCAATTTCTTGAAATTCAACTCTTCCTGGGGAACGGACTCGGCGGCAATTCCCTTGTTCTTGTAGACCGTTTCGTTCTTGTACCCAATGGTGACCCCGACCTTGTACTTCTTCAGATCATCGATGGTCTTCCAGTCAAAAGGCACACTTTTCGGGAAGAAATACACCGACTCATCGGTCATGACAGGCGACTTGGCAAACACGAACGTGGCCTCACGCTCGGGAATCTTGCCCCAGGGAAAACTGCCGTCTGACTGGCCCTCCTCGACCATGGTCGAACTGCGCTTCCACGGATAGTAGCTGTACTTCACCTCAATGCCCTCCAGCTTGAAGGCTTCTGTCACGACCGTTTCCAGCAGTTTCCCTTTGGGGTCCTTCTCGGAGGTGAAGGGAGCCCATTCACCGATCGCCAAATTGATTACCTCGGCCGCATGCGCGCCACCCAGGCCAGCAGCAGCCAGCAAGAGAGACAAGAAGAATTTCCTCATGACGCTACTCCTCGAAAAAATGGTCGTTGAATGCCAGGAAAACCTTAGCCCTGACTGTTGCACCTTACGTCTAGCCCACTGTCCTTGTCAATCAACAAAAACAGCGGTCTCCACCAGAGCGAAGCGGTTAGCGAAGCGCAGGCAGGTGCGCCTCATTTCCGAGTTTGAAAACGCTCACCGCCTGGGCGAGGTGTGACGCCTGGGTCTGCATCGACCCGGCGGCAGCAGCAGCCTCCTCCACAAGCGCGGCATTTTGCTGCGTGTTGGTGTCCATATGACGCACTGCTTCGTTGACCTGGCTGATGCCGAGGGTTTGTGCTTCGCTGGCCGACTGGATCTCCGCCATGATGCTGGTGACCTTGCTGACGCTGTCCACAATCTCAGTCATGGTGGTACCGGCCTCATCGACCAGCTTGGTGCCAATCTCAACGTTACCCACCGATTCGTCGATCAGTGATTTGATTTCCTTGGCGGCAGAAGCAGATCGCCCTGCAAGACTGCGGACTTCGCTGGCGACCACCGCGAATCCCCGCCCCTGCTCACCCGCACGCGCTGCCTCCACTGCGGCGTTCAGGGCAAGGATATTGGTTTGGAATGCAATACCATCAATCACGCTGATGATGTCCACGATCTTGCGCGACGACTGATTGATGGCCCCCATGGTCTGCACCACCTGAGCCACCACGGCTCCCCCCTTGGAAGCGACATCGGCTGCAGTACCCACCATGCGGTTGGCGATTTGCGCGTTCTCGGCGTTCTGCTTCACAGTTTGGGTAATCTCCTGCATCGAAGCAGCCGTTTCCTCCAATGCGCTGGCCTGTGACTCGGTGCGATTCGAGAGGTCCATATTGCCGCTGGCAATCTCATTGGCTGCATGCGTGATGGTCACGATGCCGCCACTGACCTGGGAAATGATCTGCTGCAGCCGGTCGATGAAGACGTTGAAGCTGTCAGCAACCCGGTTGAACTCATCGGTCTGAGCGCGAGGAATGCGCTTCGTCAGATCTGCCTCGCCTTCCGCAATGTCATGCAAGGCTGCACCAATCTGCGCCAACGGGTTGAGCACCATGGTGCTGAGAATGCCGGACAGGGCAACCACGATGATGATGTCCAACACCAGTATCTGGACCACGGTCCAAACCAGTTCATCACGCAAGGCCTTGTTGATCTCGGCATAGGAAACGTACACGGTCACCTTGCCCACAGAGTTGGCCTTGCCACCATCCATGTACTCCATGTCAGTGGCCTTGGAGTAATCAAAGGCCGGTGTTTGTGTTCCAGGCTGAGGCTTGCCATCGCTACCCCGAACCGTCCCTCCAACGATTTTTTCACCGTTCTTGATGACTATGCCCGAAATGAAACTGGCCCCCATTTCGGAATTCAGACCCTGGTCGATCTGCGCCTTGTCGAAATTCCAGATCGCCCCCGGCAGGCCGGACGCCAAGCGCCCCAAGGTCGCGTCGACCTGATGCTGCATGGACGCCTCAAGGCTTGCCTTGGCCCGAAAGTAGTTGACCGCTCCGAACACCAACAGCAAGACGGAAACGATTACCACGAACAAGAGATTCAATCGAAACTTGATGCTGGATGTGCTCATCATTCACCTCTTTTAGGAATTGACCAACGTCCTCCAACATCCTAGCCTGATTCGCCGTGAAGCGCTGCAGGTTTCGTCTTGGCGCAACCACGTAGTTACCCTAGCCCCCAGCCGCCCCCTCACGGGATGGACAAACAGCCCCAAGCAGCACGTTCGATAGAGGTTTGGCGACAGGGACTGGGGAATACAAGGGGAAGATTCGGTGCCTCCAGACGTCGCCACACGCCAGCGGCACTCCAGGCGCTCAAGGATTTCCTGGCGAGCGACGCCGTGGCCACTGCGTTTGCGAAGCTGTCGTACCGTCGGTACCGCGTTGACCGGAAAGCAGCCCCGGAAATGAAAACGGCCCCGAAGGGCCGTTTCTCATGCATCGACGGTCGAACGCTCAGGCGACGGTCTTGGCGGTCTCTGCGTACTCTTCGATCTGGTCGAAGTTCATGTACTTGTAGATCTGGTCCGCCTTGGCAGTGATGACGCCGGTGGCCGCCAGGTACTCTTCCTTGGTCGGCAGCTTGCCCAGCTTGGACGCCACGGCAGCCAGTTCGGCCGAGCCCAGGTACACGTTGGTGTTCTTGCCCAGACGGTTGGGAAAGTTGCGGGTCGAGGTGGAGATGACGGTCGCGCCTTCGCGCACCTGGGCCTGGTTGCCCATGCACAACGAGCAGCCGGGCATTTCGGTGCGCGCACCGGCAGCACCGAAGTTGGCGTAATGGCCTTCCTTCATCAGCTCAGACGCATCCATCTTGGTGGGCGGTGCCACCCACAGCTTGACCGGGATGTCACGGGCACCGCCCAACACGGTGGCTGCCGCGCGGAAGTGGCCGATGTTGGTCATGCACGAGCCGATGAAGGCCTCGTCGATCTTGGCACCGGCCACTTCGGACAGGGTCTTGGCATCGTCCGGATCGTTGGGGCAGCAGACGATGGGCTCGACGATCTCGTTCATGTCGATCTCGATCACGGCAGCGTACTCGGCATCCTTGTCGGCCTTAAGCAGGCTGGGGTTGGCCAGCCATTGCTCGACCTTCTCGATACGGCGGGCCAGGGTCTTGGCGTCCTGGTAACCATCGGCAATCATGTTCTTCATCAGAACGATGTTGGAGCGCAGGTACTCGGCGATCGGCTCGGGGTTGAGCTGCACCGTGCAGGCGGCAGCGGAACGCTCGGCGGCGGCGTCGGACAGTTCGAACGCCTGCTCCACCTTCAGGTCGGGCAGACCTTCGATTTCCAGCACGCGGCCGGAGAACACGTTCTTCTTGCCCTGCTTGGCCACGGTCAGCAAACCGGCCTTGATGGCGTACAGGGGGATGGCATGCACCAGGTCACGCAGGGTGACGCCGGGCTGCATCTTGCCCTTGAAGCGCACCAGCACCGACTCGGGCATGTCCAGCGGCATCACGCCGGTGGCGGCGCCGAAGGCCACCAGGCCGGAGCCTGCGGGGAAGGAAATGCCGATGGGGAAGCGGGTGTGGCTGTCGCCACCGGTACCGACGGTATCGGGCAGCAGCAGGCGGTTGAGCCAGCTGTGGATCACGCCGTCACCGGGACGCAGGGCCACGCCACCGCGGTTGGAGATGAAGGCGGGCAGCTCGCGGTGCATCTTGGCATCGACCGGCTTCGGATAGGCAGCGGTGTGGCAGAAGGACTGCATCACCAAGTCGGCGGAGAAGCCCAGGCATGCCAGGTCCTTCAGCTCGTCGCGGGTCATCGGGCCGGTGGTGTCCTGGGAACCCACGGTGGTCATCTTGGGTTCGCAGTAGGTTCCGGGGCGAATGCCCTGGCCTTCGGGCAGACCGCAGGCGCGGCCGACCATCTTCTGCGCCAGGGTGAAGCCCTTGCCGGTGTCCTTGGGCGCCTGGGGCAGGCGGAAGGCCGTGGAAGCGGCCAGACCCAGGAATTCACGGGCCTTGGCCGTCAGGCTGCGGCCGATGATCAGGTTGATGCGGCCGCCGGCACGCACTTCGTCGAGCAGCACCTGGCTCTTGAGCTGGAACTCGGCCACGGTTTCGCCGTTCTTCAGGATCTTGCCATCGTAGGGCAGCACGTCGATCACGTCGCCCATTTCGAGCTTGGTCACGTCCACTTCGATCGGCAACGAGCCGGAGTCTTCCTGAGTGTTGAAGAAGATGGGGGCGATCTTGCCGCCCAGGGTCACGCCGCCAAAACGCTTGTTCGGCACGAAGGGGATGTCCTGACCGGTGGCCCAAACCACGGAGTTGGTGGCCGACTTGCGGGAAGAACCGGTACCGACCACGTCACCCACATAAGCGACCAGGTGACCCTTCTTCTTCAGGTCTTCGATGAACTGCATCGGACCACGCTTGCCGTCTTCCTCGGGCTTGAAGGCCGCGTCGGGACGGGTGTTCTTGAGCATCGCCAGGTAGTGCAAGGGGATGTCGGGGCGGCTCCAGGCGTCGGGCGCGGGCGACAGGTCGTCGGTGTTGGTTTCACCGGGCACCTTGAACACGGTGACGGTGATCTTCTTCTCGACTTCGGGACGGCTGGTGAACCACTCGGCGTCGGCCCAGCTCTGCATCACTTCCTTGGCCTTGGCATTGCCAGCCTTGGCCTTGGCCGCCACATCGTTGAAGAAGTCAAACATCAACAAGGTCTTTTTGAGCGCGTTGGCAGCCACACCGGCCACTTCGGCGTCGTCCAGCAGCTCGATCAGGGGATGCACGTTGTAGCCACCGACCATGGTGCCCAGCAACTCGGTGGCCTTGGCCTTGGAGATCAGGCCAACCTTGATGTCACCGTGCGCGACCGCGGCCAGGAAGCTGGCCTTGACCTTGGCAGCGTCGTCCACACCCGGGGGTACGCGGTGGGTCAGCAAGTCCATCAGGAACGCTTCTTCGCCGGCGGGCGGGTTCTTGATCAGCTCGATCAGCGCTTCGACCTGTTTGGCATCCAACGCCAGTGGCGGGATACCCAGGGCAGCGCGTTCGGCAACGTGGGCGCGGTAGGCTTGCAACATCTCTCTACTCCTCAAAAAAACCATCAAAACCATCAGTTGCCCGCGCAGAATGTGCGCAGACAGCTTCCAAATTCATAGCAACTCGTTCGACGTCCGGTCAAAATACGGCTGCATCTGTGTCGGCATCTCCATGCCAGCCTGGTGGGCGCGCTCCAGCACCTGCCAGAAATAGCGGAAACTGGCGCGGTCGTGCAGCTTGCCATCGACGGACACCGGCCCCCATTCCTTGTCGCGCGCTGCCACCATGATGGCACCAGCCTGCACCACCTCGTCTGCAGTGGGCGACAAAGCAGCAACGATGACAGGGATTTGATCCGGGTGGATGCTCCACATGCGGGTGTAACCGAAAGCCTGGTAGGCCATGCGGGCAGCACGGCCCAGCAAGGCCGTGTCCTTGAACTCGGTGACCACACAATGCGAGGGCACCTTGCCGAAGGCGTGGCAGGCACTCGCAATGGCGAGCTTGGCCCGTACCACCAGCGGGTGGTGAAACTGGTCCAACGCGGCATCTTCCCCCCGTCCGACCGTCATGGCCTGGGAAGGAATGGCTCCACCATGGGCCGAGACGAAGTCCATCAGACCGAAACTCACCGACTGCACCCGCGGATGGGACGCAATGGCAAACGCCTGCTCCACCGCCCCCGGGGACTCGATGAGTACGTGCAGCGGCAATGCATGGCCACCAGCCTGGTTCACGGCCGCCACGGCGATGTCGACATCGTCGCGCGACTCCACCTTCGGGATCATGAGGTAGCGCAACGCACCGCCTGCCTGTCCCACGATGGTCTGCACATCGGCCGCAAACGAGGGGTGATCCACCGGATGCACACGGGCACCGACGCGCCGCACAGATGCTAGCAATTTGCTAGCGGACTGCGCTTGATTGGCGAGGGCTACCACCAGATTGGCATGCTCGACTTCGGCCCCAACCGGGGCGCCGTCCTCGCAGTCCAGGGTGACGTCGAATGCGCACACCCCGTGCTGCTCAATGGAACTGGCCTGCAGCTGCAGGCTCTTGACCATCCGCGCCTCGACACCGCAATAGTGGTCGCACACGGGCAGCATGCCCGTGGCGCCCTGGGCGCCGAGAAGTATGTCGCGCGGATGGGTCACTGCAGTGGCTTACAGCAGGTGCTTGACGCCGTCTTTTTCGCCTTCCAGTTCAGCCAGGGTCTTGTTGATGCACTCTTGGCTGAAGGCGTCGATCGGCAGGCCTTCGACAATCTTGTACTCGCCGCCCTCGCAGGTGACGGGGTAGCCGAACATGACTTCCTTGGGAATGCCGTACTCGCCGTTGGAAGGAATACCCATGGTGACCCACTTGCCGTTGGTGCCCAGGGCCCAGTCGCGCATGTGGTCGATGGCTGCGTTGGCGGCGGAAGCAGCAGACGACAGGCCACGGGCGGCGATGATGGCGGCACCACGCTTGCCCACGGTGGGCAGGAAGGTGTTCGCATTCCAATCGTGGTCATTGATGGTGTCCTTGACGGACTTGCCATTCACCGTGGCGAAGCGGTAGTCGGCGTACATGGTGGGCGAGTGGTTGCCCCACACGGCCAGCTTCTCGATGTCGCCCACGGCGCAACCGATCTTGGTGGCGATTTGCGACGCAGCGCGGTTGTGGTCCAGGCGCAGCATGGCTGTGAAGTTCTTGGCCGGCAGGTCAGGAGCCGACTTCATGGCAATGTAGGCGTTGGTGTTGGCGGGGTTGCCGACCACCAGCACGCGCACGTTGCGCGAAGCCACGGCATTCAGGGCCTTGCCCTGGGCGGTGAAGATCTGGGCGTTGGCGGCCAGCAGGTCGGCGCGCTCCATGCCGGGACCGCGGGGACGGGCACCCACGAGCAAGGCGTAGTCGGTGTCCTTGAAGGCGGTCATGGGGTCGCTGTGGGCTTCGATGCCGGCCAGCAGGGGGAATGCGCAGTCTTCGAGTTCCATGATCACGCCCTTGAGCGCGTTCTGGGCTTTTTCATCCGGAATTTCGAGCAATTGCAGGATGACGGGCTGGTCCTTGCCCAGCATTTCGCCAGAGGCGATGCGGAACAGCAGGGCGTAACCGATTTGGCCAGCAGCGCCGGTAACGGCAACACGTACGGGTTTTTTGCTCATGGTGAGACTCCAGAAAGGTAAAGGAAACTTGGAGGGTGCTCGGTTTGACCTAGCGCAAACCAGCCCCAAGTGCCATGGAGTTTACCCCCGAAAATGCGCGACGGTCAACTTGTCTTATGTCTTATATAAGATATGATTGTGAGAAATTCGCAAGTCTGACTTCGCCCTGACAAAACGACCGTATGAACACCCCCAACACCCCTGCCAACGATGCAGCGGCAGCCAGCGGCGCAGATGCTTTGCCGTCTTCGGGCGGTGTTCCCACGCCATCGTTCAGCCCCCTGTACCAGCAAATCAAGGCACTCATCCTGCAAAGCCTGCAGGCCGGCGAGTGGAAACCCAGCAGCGCCATTCCCAGTGAACTGGAACTGGCGGCACGCTACAAGGTGAGCCAGGGCACGGTGCGCAAAGCCATCGACGAACTGGCCTCGGAAAACCTGCTGGTGCGCAAGCAGGGCAAGGGCACCTTCGTGGCCACCCACGCCGAGCGCCAGGTGCAGTACCGCTTCCTCAAGCTCATGCCCGACTCGGGGGACTTGAACAGCGAAGGCCCGGCACAGCGGCGCATCATCGACTGCAAGCGCGTGCGCGCCTCCACCGAAGTGGCCAAGGCACTCGGACTGAAAGTGGGCGAGCCCGTGCTGCAGGTCCGCCGGGTACTGGCATTTGCCGGCATTCCCACCATTCTTGAAGACCTGTGGCTGCCAGGCACCCCGTTCAAGGGGCTGACCGCGGAGCGGCTGGACGACTACAACGGCCCCATGTACGGCCTGTTCGAAGCCGAGTTCGGCGTACGCATGGTGCGGGCGGACGAAAAGATCCGCGCCGTGCTGCCGACCGAAGACCAGTGTGAATTGCTGCAGATCAAGGCACAAACCCCCTTGCTGCGGGTAGAACGCATCGCCTACACCTACAACGATGTCCCGATGGAGTTGCGCCAGGGCCTGTACCTGACGGACACCCACTACTACCACAATGCGCTGAGTTGAGAATTGATGTTCCCGCAAGTCCCCCGTCAGCCTAGTGCAGTGCAATAAAATCCGGCCTCTCGCTGCAATAATTACATTTCAGTTACCTCCACGAAAGACGTCTATGGCTGAGTCCTCTCCGGCAACGCGCTCCCCCCGCCCTGAATTCCGCAACATCAACGCCTTGAGCGACCTCCCCAGCTACCGCTTGCCGGCAGCGGGTATCGTGTCCATCCTGCACCGTATCAGTGGTGTACTGATGTTCCTGCTGATGCCACTCATCATCTGGATGTTCGACACCTCGGTTTCTTCCGAAATCTCGTTTGCCAAGTTCAGCGCCGCGTTCAATGTCGGCCTGGGTTTTGTTCCCGGTTGGTTCATGAAGCTCGTGGCCCTGGCTCTGATCTGGGCTTACCTGCACCACTTCATTGCCGGCGTTCGCCATATCTACATGGACCTGACCCACTCCGTGACCAAGGAGTTCGGCAAGTCGTCGGCCGTCGTTACCCTGGCCCTGAGCGTGGGCCTGACGCTGATCCTGGGCGCCAAGCTCTTCGGCCTGTACTAAAACAAGAAGGAACCACAAAATGGCAGTTAACTACGGATCCAAGCGCCTGACCGTCGGTGCAGGCTACGGCCTGCGTGACTGGATGGCTCAGCGTGTCACCGGTTTGCTCATGGCCCTGTTCACCCTGGCCGTGCTCGCTCAGGTGCTGTTCACCAAGGGCCCGATTGGCTACGACAAGTGGGCCGGCATCTTCTCCGCCCAATGGATGAAGTTCCTGACCTTCGCCGTCATCATTGCCCTGCTCTACCACGTGTGGGTCGGCGTGCGTGACATCTGGATGGACTACGTCAAGCCCGTCGGTGTGCGTCTGGCCCTGCACGTGTTCTCCATTGTCTGGCTGGTCGGCTGCGCCGGCTGGGCCATCCAGGTCCTGTGGCGTCTGTAATCGCCCCCTGCTGAAAGCGAATTTCCATGTCTTACAAAGTATCCAAGCGCAAATTTGACGTCGTCATCGTGGGTGCAGGCGGCTCCGGCATGCGTGCCTCCCTGCAGCTGGCCCGCGCTGGCCTGAATGTTGCCGTTCTCTCCAAAGTCTTCCCCACCCGTTCCCATACCGTGGCTGCCCAGGGTGGCGTGTCCGCATCGCTGGGCAACATGAGCGAAGACAACTGGGAGTTCCATTTCTACGACACCGTCAAGGGATCCGACTGGCTCGGCGACCAGGACGCCATCGAATTCATGTGCCGCGAAGCCCCCAATGTGGTCTACGAACTCGAACACATGGGCATGCCGTTTGACCGCAATGCCGACGGCACCATCTACCAGCGCCCCTTCGGCGGCCACACCGCCAACTACGGTGAAAAGCCGGTGCAGCGCGCCTGTGCCGCGGCCGACCGTACCGGCCACGCCATGCTGCACACCCTCTACCAGGCCAACGTGGCATCGCGCACCACCTTCTTCGTGGAATGGATGGCTCTGGACCTGATCCGCGACGCCGACGGCGACGTGGTCGGTGTCAACGCCCTGGAAATGGAGACCGGTGAGGTCTACACCCTGCACGCCAAAACCGTGCTGCTGGCCACCGGTGGCGCCGGTCGCATCTTCCAGGCATCCACCAACGCCTTCATCAACACCGGCGACGGGCTGGGTATGGCGGCCCGCGCCGGCATCGCCCTGCAGGACATGGAGTTCTGGCAGTTCCACCCCACCGGCGTGGCCGGTGCCGGTGTGCTGCTGACCGAAGGCTGCCGCGGCGAAGGCGCCATCCTGCTCAACAGCAACGGCGAGCGCTTCATGGAACGCTATGCCCCCACGCTGAAGGACTTGGCACCACGTGACTTCGTGTCCCGCTGCATGGGCCAGGAAATCCTCGAAGGCCGCGGCTGCGGTCCGAACAAGGACTACATCCACATGAAGCTGGACCACCTGGGCGCCGAAACCATCCGCAAGCGCCTGCCCTCCGTGGAAGAGATTGGCCACAACTTCGCCAACGTGGACATCACCCGCGAGCCGATTCCCGTGGTGCCCACCATTCACTACCAGATGGGCGGTATCCCGACCAACATCAACGGCCAGGTGGTCGAGCGTGTGGGCGGTGAAGATCGCGCCATCAACGGCCTCTACGCCGTGGGCGAATGCTCCTGCGTTTCGGTGCACGGCGCCAACCGCCTGGGCACCAACTCCCTGCTGGACCTGCTGGTGTTCGGCAAGGCAGCGGGCAACCACATCATCGCCAACGTCAAGCCCTCGCAGGCCCATAAGGACTTGCCGGCCAACGCTGCCGACCGGTCACTGGCACGCCTGAACCGCCTGGACAACTGCAAGAACGGCGAGTACTCGCAAGACGTGGCCAACGACATGCGCGCCGCCATGCAGACCCACGCCGGTGTGTTCCGCAGCCAGGAGTCCATGGACGAAGGCGTCAAGAAGATCAACGCCCTGCGTGAGCGAGTGGCCAACATTGGCCTCAAGGACAACTCCAAGGTGTTCAACACCGCCCGCATCGAAGCGCTGGAAGTGGAAAACCTCATGGAAGCCGCCCAGGCCACCATGACCAGTGCCGCGGCCCGCCACGAATGCCGTGGCGCCCACCTCGTGCGTGACTACGAGCACGGTGCCGACCACCCGACCGCTCCCCTGGGTCGCGACGACGCGAACTGGATGAAGCACACCCTGTGGTACACCGAAGGCAACCGCCTCGACTACAAGCCCGTACGCATGAAGCCCCTGACGGCCGAAACCGTGCCGCCCAAGGTCCGCACTTTCTGATTGGTCCGCTCGTACCGCATAGGAATTTTCCAAAATGGCAAAACGCACTTTCAAAATCTACCGCTACGACCCGGACAAGAACGACAAGCCGTACATGCAGACCATCGAGCTCGACCTCGACGGCTCCGAGCGCATGCTGCTCGACGCCCTGGTCAAGCTCAAGGCCATCGACCCCACCCTGTCCTTCCGGCGCTCCTGCCGCGAAGGCGTGTGCGGCTCGGACGCCATGAACATCAACGGCAAGAACGGTCTGGCCTGCCTGACCAACCTGAAGACGCTGTCGGGCGACATCGTCCTCAAGCCCCTGCCGGGCCTGCCCGTGGTGCGCGACCTGATCGTGGACATGACCATGTTCTTCAAGCAGTACCACTCGATCAAGCCCTACCTGATCAGCAACACGCCCGCGCCGGAGCGCGAGCGCCTGCAGAGCCCCGAAGAGCGCGAAGAGCTCAACGGCCTGTACGAGTGCATCCTGTGCGCCAGCTGCTCCACGTCCTGCCCGAGCTTCTGGTGGAACCCCGACAAGTTCGTGGGTCCTGCCGGTCTGCTGCAGGCCTACCGCTTCATCGCCGACAGCCGCGACGACGCCACCAATGAGCGACTGGACAACCTGGAAGACCCCTACCGCCTGTTCCGCTGCCACACCATCATGAACTGTGTGGACGTCTGCCCCAAGAGCCTGAACCCGACCAAGGCAATCGGCAAGATCAAGGAACTGATGGTTCGTCGCGCGGTGTAAACCACTGAAGGCATGGACCCAGAACGCTTGATTACCGAGGCCGAACTGAGCAAACTGCGCTGGCGGTGCCGGCGCGGCTTGCTGGAGAACGACCTCTTCATCGAGCGTTTCTTCCAGCGCCATGCCCAGGGAATGACAGCGCGCACGGCTGATGGCATGTCGCGCCTGATGGACTTGAGCGACAACGACCTGCTAGACCTGCATCTGGCACGCAAGTCGCTAGCGGAAGTGGATGCGTCGTTGGACACCGCCGACGTGCGTGAAGTTTTGAGTATGTTGATAGAACCGATCTGAAAGGTGAAAAAATGAAACTGTCTGACAACAAAGCGACCATGTCGTTCGCCAACGGTGCCCCCAGCATCGAATTGCCGATCTACCACGGCAACATCGGCCCGGATGTGATCGACATCCGCAAGCTGTATGCCCAGACCGGCATGTTCACCTACGATCCGGGCTTCCTGTCCACGGCGTCCTGCCAGTCCGCCATCACCTACATCGACGGCGACAAGGGTGAACTGCTGCACCGCGGCTACCCCATCGAGCAGCTCGCCACCCAGTGCGACTACCTCGACACCTGCTACCTGCTGCTCAACGGCGACCTGCCCAACGCAACCGAACGCAACGACTTCCACAAGCTCGTGATCAACCACACCATGGTCAACGAGCAGATGCAGTTCTTCCTGCGTGGCTTCCGCCGCGACGCACACCCCATGGCCGTGCTGACCGGTCTGGTGGGCGCCCTGTCGGCCTTCTACCATGACAGCACCGACATCAACAACCCCGAGCACCGCCGCATCGCCGCGATCCGCCTGATCGCCAAGATGCCCACGCTCGTGGCCATGGCCTACAAGTACGGCATGGGCCAACCCTACATGTACCCCCGCAATGAACTGTCCTACGCAGGCAACTTCCTGCGCATGATGTTCGGCACCCCCTGCGAGGACTACAAGGTCAACCCCGTGATCGAAAAGGCGATGGACCGCATCTTCATCCTGCACGCTGACCACGAGCAGAATGCCTCCACCTCCACCGTGCGTCTGTGCGGTTCTTCTGGCACCAATCCGTTTGCCGCCATCGCCGCGGGTGTGGCCTGCCTGTGGGGCCCTGCCCACGGTGGTGCCAACGAAGCATGCCTGAACATGCTCGAAGAGATCCAGGCCAACGGTGGCGTGGCCAAGGTTGGCCAGTTCATGGAACAGGTGAAGGACAAGAACTCCGGCGTCAAGCTCATGGGCTTCGGTCACCGCGTGTACAAGAACTACGACCCCCGCGCCAAGCTCATGCAGGAAACCTGCAACGAAGTGCTTGCTGCCCTGGGCCTGGAAAACGACCCGCTGTTCAAGCTGGCCAAGCAGCTCGAAAAGATCGCCCTGGAAGACGACTACTTCGTGCAGCGCAAGCTCTACCCCAACGTGGACTTCTACTCTGGCATCGTGCAGCGCGCCATCGGTATTCCGGTCAGCCTGTTCACCGGTATCTTCGCCCTGGCCCGTACCGTGGGCTGGATTGCCCAGCTCAACGAAATGCTGGCCGACCCCGAGTACAAGATCGGCCGTCCCCGCCAGCTGTTCAGCGGCAACGTCAAGCGCGACATCAAGCCCATCGACCAGCGCTGATCCTGTCCGCAGCGGACACCCGAAAAACCGGCTTTGGCCGGTTTTTTCATGCCTGCCCGGATTCGTCACCAGCCATCGTGCAATACGATGGCTAGGCAATTTTCTGACGGATAATCCGAACAATCATCGCCAAAGTCGATTACCCGCCGCCATGCTGACCCCCGCAAGCACGCCCACACGCCGCCTGGACCTCACGTCCATGCAACTGTTCGTGGCCGTGTGCGAGGAAGGCTCGATCGCCCGTGCGGCACAGCGCGAACACCTGGCAGCTTCCGCCGTGAGCAAGCGCTTGTCGGACCTGGAAAGCAGCGTCGACACCGCGCTGCTGTACCGCCATGCGCGCGGGGTGGACCTCACCCCAGCCGGGGAAACCTTTCTGCACCACGCCCGCACCGTGCTCTTCAACATGGACCGGCTGCAGGTCGACCTGGATGAATACGCTGCGGGCATCAAGGGCCATGTGCGCGTGCACGCCAACATCTCGGCCATCGTACAGTTCCTGCCCGAAGACCTGGCTTCCTTCAGCCGCGCCCATGGGCAAATCAAGATCGACCTGCAGGAACACGTCAGCACCGACATCGCCCGCGCCGTGGCCGAGGGACAGGCCGACCTTGGCATCGCGCATGTCGCCCAGCCGCTGCGTGACCTCGTCACGCAGCCCTACCGCAAGGACCGACTGGTCGTCGTGGTGCCTGCACAGCACCCACTGGCCGAGAACGACGCAGTGGACTTTGCCCAGACGCTCGACTACGACCACGTGGGCCTGCACAGCAACAGCGCCCTGTACCTGGCCATGCGCCGCGCTGCCACGCAGGCCAACAAGCCATTGCGGCTGCGCATCCAGGTCACGGGGCTGGACGCCATGTGCCGCATGGTGCAGGCAGGCTTGGGCATTGGGCTGCTGCCCGACCGGGCCTTTGCCCTACTGGGCTCCGGCATGGGCGCCCTGCGGGCCGTGGCACTCACCGACCCTTGGGCCGAGCGCACCCTGCAGCTCGTGGCCCGCAACTTCGGCACCTTGCCACTCACCGCCCGCATGCTGGTGGAGCACCTGCAGCAATCCAGCCGCTCCCATTTCGATAGCTGATTGCGCAATATCCACGGGGGCCACTCACCAATTTCATCCACTTTTCTCACGTAGCACACAGGAAACGCACCATGGGACGCACCCTTTACGACAAGATCTGGGACGAGCACGTCGTCCACACCGAAGAGGACGGCACCTCCGTCCTCTACATCGACCGCCATCTGGTGCATGAAGTGACCAGCCCGCAGGCCTTCGAAGGACTGCGCGAAGCCGGGCGCAAGCTCTGGCGCGTGAGCTCGGTGGTGGCCACGGCCGACCACAACACCCCCACCACCGGCTGGGAGCTGGGCTACGACGGCATTTCCGACCCGATCAGCAAGGAACAGATCACCACGCTGGACAGCAACATCCAGGAATTCGGTGCCGCCGCGTTCTTCCCCTTCATGCACAAGCGCCAGGGCATCGTCCACGTCATGGGCCCGGAAAACGGTGCCACGCTGCCAGGCATGACCGTGGTGTGCGGCGACAGCCACACCTCCACCCATGGCGCCTTCGGTGCGCTGGCGCATGGCATCGGCACCAGTGAGGTCGAGCACGTCATGGCCACGCAGACCCTGCTGGCCAAGAAGGCCAAGAACATGCTCGTCAAGGTGGAAGGCACCTTGGCACCGGGCGTGACCCCGAAGGACGTGGTGCTGGCAATCATCGGCAAGATCGGTACCGCGGGCGGCACCGGCTACACCATCGAGTTCGCGGGCTCGGTGTTCCGTGCCATGAGCATGGAAGGCCGCATGACGGTGTGCAACATGGCCATCGAAGGCGGCGCCCGCGCCGGCCTGGTGGCGGTGGACGACAAGACCATCGAGTACGTGAAGGGCCGCCCGCTGGCGCCCACCGGTGTGGAGTGGGACCAGGCCGTGGCCTACTGGCGCACCCTGCATTCCGACCCCGACGCCCATTTCGACGCGGTAGTCGAACTCGACGGCAGCCAGATCCTGCCGCAAGTCACCTGGGGCACCTCGCCCGAGATGGTGCTGGGTGTGGACGCGTCCGTGCCCGACCCCGACAAGGAGAAGGACGCCAACAAGCGCGGTGCCATGGAGCGGGCACTCACCTACATGAATCTGCAGCCAGGCAAGGCCCTGACCGACATCACCGTGGACAAGGTGTTCATCGGCTCCTGCACCAACAGCCGCATCGAGGACATGCGCGAAGCCGCCGCCGTGGTGAAGAAGCTGGGCCAGAAAGTGGCCAAGAACGTCAAGTTGGCCATGGTGGTTCCCGGCTCGGGTCTGGTCAAGGCCCAGGCAGAAGCCGAAGGACTGCACGAGATCTTCAAGGCCGCCGGTTTCGAGTGGCGCGAACCGGGCTGCTCCATGTGCCTGGCCATGAACGCCGACCGCCTGGAGCCGGGCGAGCGCTGCGCTTCCACCAGCAACCGCAACTTCGAAGGCCGCCAGGGCGCCGGTGGGCGCACCCACCTGGTGAGCCCCGCCATGGCCGCCGCTGCCGCCATCCACGGCCACTTCGTGGACGTACGTCGTTTCGCCTGAATTCCTTGAGGAGACCGTCATGAAAACCCTCGTTACTGCCACCGTGCTGACCGCCCTGTTCGCCCTGGGCGGCTGCAACACCGTCAAGGGCATCGGCCAGGACCTGCAGAAGGCCGGCGAGAAGATCGAAGACGTCGCCAAGAAAAAGTGAGAACCCCATGAAAGCCTTCACCATTCACTCCGGGCTCGTCGCCCCCATGGACCGTGAGAACGTCGACACCGACGCCATCATCCCCAAGCAATTCCTCAAGTCGATCCGCAAGACCGGCTTCGGCCCCAACCTGTTCGACGAATGGCGCTACCTGGACCAGCCCGGCCAGCCCGGCGTGCCCGAGAGCGCGCGCCAGCCCAACCCCGACTTCGTGCTGAACCAGCCACGCTACAAGGGGGCCAGCATCCTGATCGCGCGCAAGAACTTCGGCTGCGGGTCGAGCCGCGAACACGCCCCCTGGGCGCTGGAGCAGTATGGTTTCCGCGCCATCATTGCGCCCAGCTTTGCCGACATCTTCTTCAGCAACTGCTTCAAGAACGGCCTGCTGCCCATCGTGCTGCCCGAGGCCACCGTGGCCCAGCTGTTCGACGAAGTGCACGCCTTCCCCGGCTACCAGCTCACCATCGACCTGGAGCGCCAGCGCATCGTGCGCGCACAGGGCGAGGAGATTGCGTTCGACGTGCTGCCCTTCCGCAAGTACTGCCTGCTCAACGGCTTTGACGACATCGGCCTGACCCTGCGCCACGCCGACAAGATCAAGGCCTTCGAAGCCGAGCGCCTGGCCACCAAGCCCTGGCTGGCGCACCAGATGATCGGCTGACCTTTCACCCTGTTTTTTGCATCCAGCCCGCATAAATACTGCGTAAGCAGCTCACCTTTTTATAGCATCATGAAAATTGCAGTTCTTCCCGGTGATGGCATCGGTACCGAAATCGTGGCCGAAGCGGTCAAGGTCCTCAACGTATTGGGCCTCCCGTTTGAGATGGAACAGGCCCTCGTAGGCGGTGCCGCCTACGAGGCCCATGGCCACCCCCTGCCCGAGTCCACCCTGAAGCTGGCCATGGACTCCGACGCCGTGCTGTTCGGCGCGGTGGGCGACTGGAAATACGACAAGCTCGACCGCCCGCTGCGCCCCGAGCAAGCCATCCTGGGCCTGCGCAAACACATGGGCCTGTTCGCCAACTTCCGCCCCGCCATCTGCTACGAACAGCTGGTCGGTGCCTCCAGCCTCAAGCCCGAGCTCATCGCCGGGCTGGACATCCTGATCATCCGCGAGCTCACCGGCGACATCTACTTCGGCCAGCCCCGTGGCCGCCGTACCGCCGTGGACGGCCACTTCCCCGGCGCCGAGGAAGCGTTCGACACCATGCGCTACTCCAAGCCCGAGATCGAGCGCATCGCCCACGTCGCCTTCCAGGCCGCTCGCAAGCGCAACAAGAAGGTCACCAGCGTGGACAAGGCCAACGTGCTGGAGACCTTCCAGTTCTGGAAAGACGTGGTCACCGACGTGGGCCAGCAGTACCCCGACGTCGAACTCGACCACATGTACGTGGACAACGCCGCCATGCAGCTGGTCAAGGCCCCCAAGCGCTTTGACGTGGTGGTCACCGGCAACATGTTCGGCGACATCCTCTCGGACGAAGCCTCCATGCTGACCGGCTCCATCGGCATGCTGCCGTCGGCCTCGCTCAACGCACAAGGCCAGGGCCTGTACGAGCCCAGCCACGGCAGCGCGCCGGACATCGCGGGCAAGGGCATTGCCAACCCGCTGGCCACGATCCTGTCGGCCGCCATGATGCTGCGCTTCAGCCTGAACCAGGAAGCGGCCGCCCAACGCATCGAAGCCGCCGTGCAGAAGGTGCTGGAGCAAGGCTTGCGCACGCCCGACATCTACAGCCAAGGCACCACCAAGGTCAGCACCCGCGAGATGGGCGACGCGGTGGTCAAGGCGCTGGCGTAGGCCTACCTGTGCAGGTCCCGTTGGCACCCGTCGCCACGGGATCTGCACCCCCTTGCCGCCATTTCTAGAGGCAGTTGGCCGCAACCCACGGGGAAACGAGACCAAACTGCTTCCATTTTTATAGCAATCCGACACCTCCCACACCCACTGGACGAATCCTAGCGAGGCCTTCTATACTGCCCCGTCCCAACGGATAGAGGAGGCTGTCGTGGACCCAGACGCGCCAGAAGCTGCCCATGCCTAGGCTGCGCATGTCCCTGTGGGTGGCCATCGGCGCGCCCTTCTTTGCGCTGCTGTTCCTGACCGCCACGCTGCAGGTCCAACACCAAGCCGACGAGACAAGGCGCGAACTCGACCTTGCCAGCCAGCACGTACTGGATGCCTTGGGTACCAACACCCGCAACAGCCTGCAGGAGTTCCTGGGCGAACCCTTTCGGATCCAACGCAGCATTGGAGACGCCATTGGCCGCCACGGCTTGTATACCCGATCCAACATAGGCACCGTCACTGAGTACATACTGGGCCAGTACCAGGATCTCTATCGGGAGCAGCGACACATCAGCGTGATGAGCTTCGGCAGTGAGTCGGGCGACTATGGCGGCATCCGCCGCGAGGACACTGCGCCCGGAACACCCGACCGCTTTAACCTGATGCGCAAGGACCGCACCACGGGCAACGTCCTGCGCATCTTTGACGGCCCGTCACTGCGTACCCCCTTGCGCGCTCGCTTCGACGCCTACGATCCCCGGCATCGCCCGTGGTACCGTCCCGCGGCCGACAGCGGTCGTGCTTTGTGGTCTGCGATCTATGCCAACTACGACGAGCAGGCAGAGATCACCATCTCGGCTACGTCGCCGGTACGTAGGAATGGCCACCTGATCGGCGTCGTCGAGGCTGATGTCAAACTCGATGGCATCAACCGATTTCTGCGCGAAGAGCCCTTGCTACGTAACGGCGTTGTCGCCATCGTTGACCCGGAAGGCCGCCTCGTTGCCCACTCGCTGCCGGGGTCGGTGGTTGCCGATGGGAGCGGGCGCAGTGCGCGTGCACAGCGTATGCTGATCGATGAAAGCCCGAGCGCCGTATTGCGTGCGACCGCACCGTGGGTCATGGGTGAGCAAGCGCTACGTGAAGTCAGCTTTTCCGTGCGCCAGGACGGCTCGCGATATTTTGGGCGCGTCACACCGTATGACGACCCCGCCGGCATCCACTGGCGCATTGTGAGCCTGATGCCCGAATCGGATCTATTGGGCGATGCCCCAACCGGCCGTGGTTTCAATGCAGTGTCCTTGCTGTTGGCGACTCTGGGCGCGGTCTGCGGCGTGCTCCTGGTGCGCATCATCTCGCGCCCCCTCGAAGGCGTTGCGAAGGCCGCCAATGCCCTGTCGCTGGGGGATGTGCAAGCGGTCTTGCCTGAAGACGGCCTGCTGGAAGAAACCAATGATCTGGCCCGCGCCTTCAACAGCATGGCGCGGCGCTTGCAAGACTCCTTCACCGAACTCAGGGATCAGAAGCGTCGACTCGACCGCAGCGTACAGGAAAACCGCGCCTTGTTGCTCGCAGTGCCAGAGTACATGACCATTTCGCTGCTTGAAACCGGTGAACTCCTGGAAGTCAATCCCGGGTTTGAGGAATTGACCGGCTGGTCGCGGGAAGAGGCGATCGGGCGCACGACACCTGAGCTGGGCATTCTTTCCGTGGCGGAACGGGCACGGATCACCTCCGCCTTGCGTGCCCAAGGTGGTCAGGTCCGTGGCCTTTCAACCCAACTGTGCCATCGCGATGGGCACACATTCGACGTCTTGGCCTCGCTGGCCATCTACGAAGTCGGCTGGCGCCAGTACCTGGTCGCAATTGCCAGGGACATGACTGAAGCCAACCAGCGCGAAGCCGCGTTGCGGGCCACGGACCAGCGGCTCTCCGACCTGATCCAGACCGTGCAGGGAATTGTCTGGGAAGCCGACGCCACCACCTTCACCTTCACTTTCATCAGCCAGCAAGCCGAGCGCATGTTGGGATTTGCCACCTCGGACTGGCTGACGCCGGGCTTCTGGGTTGAGCACCTGCACCCGGACGACCGCTCCTGGGCCCCCTCTTTCTGTGCCTCCTGCACGGGGCGGTTGGAGGCGCACGATTTCGAATACCGCTTCATCGCCAAAGATGGGCGCACGGTCTGGCTGCACGACATCGTCACGGTAGTGAGTGAAAACGGGCAACCGCGCTGGTTGCGTGGCTTGATGGTGGACATAACCACCCAGAAGGTCCAACAGCAGGCACTGAGTGACTCGCAAGCCCGATGGGCCCAGATGTTCGCCGCCTTGCCCGACTATGCCTGCATCACCCGTGTAACCGATGGGGAGATCATCGACGTCAACCCCAGCTTTGAACGCATCACCGGCTGGCAGCGTGACGAAGCCATCGGCCGCACCACGTTGGCCCTGGGGATATGGACAAACCTGCAAGACCGTGAGCGCTACCTGGACCAGTTGCAGCGGCAATCGGTGCTGCATGACTTCGAAGGCCTGCTGACTACCCGCTCAGGTGAAAAACGCATCATGATCATCTCGGCCGCCATCGTGCATTCTGGTGATGGCGATCTCCTGATCTCAATCGCACGCGATGCAACGCAACAGCGCCAGCAAGAAATCGCCATACGCCATTCCAATGCGATGCACCAGGCCTTGTTTCACGCCATGCCAGAGTATGTTGCGATCTCGGAGCTCGCCACGGGAAAGCTGCTGGAAGTCAGCCGGGGCTTCGAAGTTATGTCTGGCTGGACACGCCGCGCAGCGTTGGGTCGCACATCCATAGAACTGGGCATCATCAGCGCAGAGTTCCGAGAAACCATCAAGCGCGAGCTGCGCGCCGCGAACGGCCAAGTACAGCGTTTGGAAGGTCACATTCGGCGCAAGGACGGAGTCGTGCTGGATGCGGTTGCGTCATTTGCGGCCTATGAGGTGGACGGTCAGCAATACCTCGCGACCATCGCGTCCGACGTCACCGACGAACGCCGGCGTGAAGCTGAATTACGCGACTCCCAGTCGCGCTGGGCGCAGATGTTCACGGCCCTCCCCTATTACGCCTGCATCACCCGCATGGTGGATGCCACGATCATCGACATCAACCCCAGCTTCGAGCGCATTACGGGCTGGAGCCGCGATCAGGTAATTGGGAAGACGGCAGTGGGCCTGGGGATCTGGGCGGAACCGGGAGACCAGAAGCGCTTCCTGACACTGCTGCACCAGCACACGGTGCTCAATGATTTTGAAGCCACGCTGACGACTCGATCTGGCGAAAAACGTACCATGATCATATTCGCCGCCATCGCTCGCGCCAGTGGCGGCGACATCCTGTTGTCGGTGGCACGCGATGCCACGGACGAACGCCGACGCGAAACCGAATTGCGCGACACCCAGGCGGCAAAGCAGGCCGCCGAAGTGGCCAACCAGCTCAAGAGTGATTTCCTGGCCATGATCAGCCACGAGGTGCGCACTCCCTTGGGTGGCGTCATCGGCATGCTGCGCTTTGCACTCAAGGATGCCACCTTATCGACTGGCACCCAAGAGAAACTGTCCATCGGCCTGTCCAACGCGGAGACCTTGCTGCAGATCATCAACGACATTCTGGACTTTTCCAAGCTGCAAGCGGGAAAGATGCCACTCGAAGAGGTGGATTTTCGCCTTGCCACGGTGGTGCGCGACGCCGTCACGATTCTGCAAGAGCGCGCCGAATCCAAGGGCTTGTCCCTGGTAGCCGAAGTTGCCGCGGATCTGCCAATCTGGTGCTTGGGTGATCCAACGCGGTTGCGTCAGGTGCTCATCAATCTGATGGGCAACGCAATCAAGTTCACACAGCACGGCGAGGTGCGTCTATCTGTGCGCGTACATCACAGCGGCGGATTGGAGTTCGCAGTGCGAGACACCGGCATTGGCATCGCCCCGGATGCGCAGCAACGCCTGTTCCGCAAGTTCGAACAAGCGGACGCCAGCACAGCACGTCGCTTCGGTGGAACCGGATTGGGGCTGGCTATTTGCAAAAGCATTGTGGAGTCCATGGGTGGCGACATCACCGTCACCAGCACGCCGGGCCAAGGCTCAACGTTCAGCGTATACCTGCCCCTGCCCGAAGGCCAGCCTGTAAGAGAGACGGCACCCGACAGCGCACAGGCGCATGGGCGCAGCTTGCGTGTGTTGTGCGCCGAAGATGGCGTCACCAATCAGGTGATCCTGCGCGAACTGGTCACCAGCATGGGACACAGTTTTACCTTGGCGGAAGACGGCGAGGCTGCGCTGGAAGCATTGGCCGCAAACGACTTCGACCTCTTGATCCTCGATAGCCGCATGCCCCGAATGGACGGCATCGATGTGTTGCGCAGCCTACGGGCGGGCGAACGCGGTGTCCGCAACCCGCTCCTTCCTGTAATTGCCTGCACCGCCAATGCGGGTGCAGACGAACGCGCACGCTTCCTGGCCGCAGGCGCGCAGGGGTTTGTCTCCAAACCGATAGACGAAAGCGCCTTGCACGCCGCCATTGCCGAAACCCTGGGTGAGTCACCGCCCCTCCCCGCGGTTCCCATACCCGCCCGCCCAGCCATGGCGACCGCGATGACGGCAACCCCCGCGATGTGTCTGGCCTTCACCACCGAAGGTCCGCGATTGGTCAGTGCGCTGCGCCAAGCGCTCCAGGACGCAGATATCGCCACTGCCGCGCGCGCCGCCCATGGGCTCAAGGGCAGTGCAGGCTATTTCGGCGCTACGCAACTTCAAGTTCTGGCACAGACGGCAGAGCGTCACGCCAATGCCGAGCAGCTTTCGGCGGTCGCCGCACTCATGGAGCGCATCGACGCTGCCATGGAGCAACTGGTAGCGCAGCTGCGCAAACGCACGGCCCCCGTTGTAACGACATCGCCCGCCGAGCCTTCGGGCCACGACGCCGCGACAGTATTCGATCGCTCCCTCTGCCTCGCTTCGCTGGACCACTTGAAGGGCCTTCTCGATGCCCAGAGCCTGGAAGCCGAACCTGCACTTGCGCATTTGCTTACCCTGCTCCCCACAGGGGACGCACGTGACGCAGCATTGCAGTTGGGCCGATACCTTGCCGATTTCGATTTCAGCTTGGCGCAGGAACACTTGCGCATCCTCTGTGACCTTGTGGAGAACCTGCCCCATGCTCCCTCACACTGACACCGACCGAAAGACCCGCATCCTTCTCGTCGATGATGAGCGCATCAACCTGATGGCCTTGACCGCCTTGTTGCGAGACGAGTTCGAGCTTCTGATCGCGACAAACGGAGCCCAGGGTTTGCGCTTGGCGGCTGAACAGCAGCCAGACCTGATCCTGCTCGATGTGGTTATGCCCGACATGGACGGTCACGAGGTATGCCGTCGCCTCAAGCTCGCTCCTGCCACCCAAGGGATTCCCGTCATCTTCATTACTGCGCGCAGCGAGGTACACGACGAAGCTCAAGGCTTTGTGCTGGGTGCGGTTGACTACATCACAAAGCCCTTCAACGAACTCATCGTTACCGCACGGGTGCGCACGCATGCCCGCATGCGGCGACAAAGTCAACTGCTCGAAAGCATGGCCATGCTGGACAGCCTAACCGGTATTCCCAACCGCCGTGCCTTTGACCAGGTCTGCGAGCGCGAATGGTCGCGCTGTCGGCGCGCGCAGACGCCGATGGCTCTGCTGATGCTGGATGTCGACATGTTCAAGCAATACAACGACCACTACGGCCATGGTCCGGGCGACAGCTGTCTGGTGCGTGTAGGGCGAGCCCTTGCTGGCTGCGCGCGCAGACCGGGTGACTTTGTCGGGCGCTATGGTGGAGAAGAGTTTGTTGCATTACTTTCAGACGCTGACGCGCAGGCAGCAGCCAAGCAGGCGAGTCGGTTTCTGTCCGCGGTGGCCGCGTTGCAGATACCACATGCGCTCTCGCGCGCAGCGCCAGTGGTCACCGTGAGCATTGGCGCCGCCACCACCACGCCCAGGAGCGACAGCGGTATTGAAACCTTAAAACAAGCAGCTGATCAGATGCTTTACGCAGCCAAAGATGAAGGCCGCAACCGTTTCAAGCTAAGCACTGTGGTAGGCGAACCATAAATGAAGAAAATTCAGTCCGCGCGGAGCAAAAAATCGGCGACTTGAACTACAATCGCCTCCATGTTTGCCGCCCGCCCCGTCACCTTGACCATTGTTTCTGCCGCCCTGGCAGACAAGGCCGTGCGCGCATTCACCACCAAAACCACGACCATTAAGGGCTGATCCAGCTCCGGCATCGTCGTGCGCCCACCCCGGCCAGACGAGCCGGGCCAGAGAAGCCTGAAATGCGTGAACGGCATTTTTGTTTTTTTGAAAGGGCGTTGATATGAGCAAGTTGGTAGGTCTGGTCGGCTGGCGCGGCATGGTCGGCTCGGTATTGATGGATCGCATGGTGCAGGAAAAGGACTTCGACCTGATCGAACCCATGTTCTTCTCCACCAGCAACTCCGGCGGCAAGGCCCCCGCGCAGGCCAAGAACGAAACCACGCTGCAGGACGCCTACAACGTCGATGCCCTCAAGCGCTGCGAGATCATCATCTCCTGCCAGGGCGGCGACTACACCACCGAGGTGTTCCCCAAACTGCGCGCTGCCGGCTGGAACGGCCACTGGATCGATGCCGCCTCCACCCTGCGCATGAAGGACGACGCGGTCATCATCCTCGACCCCGTCAACATGCCGGTCATCAAGAATGCCCTGTCCAAGGGCGGCAACAACTGGATCGGCGGCAACTGCACCGTGAGCTGCATGCTCATGGGCGTGGGCGCCCTGTACAAGGCCGGTTTGGTTGAATGGATGAGCACCCAGACCTACCAGGCAGCCAGCGGTGGCGGTGCGCAACACATGCGCGAGCTGCTTACCCAGTACGGTACCCTGAACGCTGAAGTGAAGGCCCTGCTCGACGACCCCAAGAGCGCCATCCTGGAAATCGACCGCAAGGTCATCGCCAAGCAGCGTGCGCTCACCGGCGCAGAAACCGCCAATTTCGGCGTCCCCCTGGGCGGTTCGCTGATCCCCTGGATCGACAAGGACCTGGGCAACGGCCAGTCCAAAGAAGAGTGGAAGGGCATGGCAGAGACCAACAAGATCCTGGGCATGGGCGAGGGCTTCGGCACCAGCGCCATCCCCGTGGACGGCTTCTGCGTGCGCGTGGGTGCCATGCGCTGCCACAGCCAGGCCCTGACCTTCAAGCTCAAGAAGGACGTGCCCGTGGCCGACATCGAAGCCATGATTGCCGCCGACAACCAGTGGGTGAAGGTCGTGCCCAACACCCGTGAAGCCACCATCCAGGACCTGACCCCGGTGGCCGTGACCGGCACCATGACCATCCCCGTGGGACGTATCCGCAAGCTGGCCATGGGCCCCGAGTACGTGGGTGCCTTCACCATCGGTGACCAGCTGCTGTGGGGCGCTGCCGAGCCGCTGCGCCGCATGCTGCGCATCCTGCTCGACGCCTGATCCTCCTGCGCGCTTCGTTGTCGCGAGGCAACAAACCATGGCATCAATGCTGCGCTGTTTGTAAGGCTTTGAAAGTTAAGCGCTTTCTCAGCTTGTCAGCGTAAGACATTGATGTTATGGTACTTTTTCGTTTTTGCCGCCTGCAATGCGACAGGCTGCGGCTGCAGCCGCATTTGCTGCTCGAATTAGCGCCGGAGACACATAAATTGAGATCTAAGTCACAACATTGGCAGCGCACCGCCATGGCCGCTGCGGCCGCCGCCCTGCTGGGGATGGCCGCCACCGACGCCATGGCCTTGTCGCTGGGGCGGCTCACGGTGCAATCGGCGCTCGGTGAACCCCTTCGGGCAGAAATCGACATCCTCGACATCAATGCAGACGAAGCCGCTTCGCTGCGCACCACCATCGCCCCACCCGCAGCCTTCTCGGCGGCCGGCCTGGAATACAACGCCGCCATCGGTGGCATGCGCACCAGCCTGCAGAAACGTGCTGACGGTCGCTCCTACATCCGCCTGAGCACCGACCGCACGATCAACGATCCCTTCGTTGACCTCATCCTGGAAGTCAACTGGGCCTCTGGACGCATCGTGCGCGACTACACGATGCTGTTTGACCCCCCGGCACTGCGCACCCCCGCTCCTGCACCCTCGCTGGCACAGACCCCAGCAGCAGCCAGTGCACAGCCGGCCCAAGCCGCCAACGCTGCGCCGGCAAGCGCGGCAGCACCGGCCGCTGCCGCCCAGCCGGCACCGGTGGCAGCGGCCAAGCCTTCCACCAAGGCTGCATCCAAGGCCAAGGCCGAATCCGCAGAAAAGCCAGCAAGCACCCCGGACGCGCGCCAAGTTACGGTGAAAGCAGGAGATACGGCCGGAAAGATTGCCGCCAACAACAAGCCCGCGGGCGTTTCGCTCGACCAGATGCTTGTTGCCTTGCTGGCCACGAACCCGGATGCCTTTGTCGAAGACAACATCAACCGCTTGCGCAAGGGTGCCGTGCTCACACTGCCCAGCAGCGAGCAGGCGCAGGCCGTGCCGGCAGAGAAAGCCCGGCAGATCGTGGTGGCCCAGAGCAAGGACTTCAACAGCTTCCGCAAGAATCTGGCCACTGCGGCTCCATTGCAGAACGTTGACACCAAGACCCAGCAAGCCAGCGGCAAGATCGAGTCCAAGGTAGAGGACAAGAAGCCGGCCACGGCAGCGCCCGACAAGCTGACCCTGAACAAGGGCAGCGTGCAGGCCAAAGCCGACGACAAGATTGCCAAGGAGCGCGCTGAAAAGGAAGCCAAGGCCCGCGCCGCGGAGCTGGAAAAGAACCTCGCAGACCTGAACAAGCTCAAGGCCGGAGCTGCACCGGCTGCACCGGCTGCGACTGCAGCGGCACCTGCTTCAGCACCTGCACCCAAGCCCGCTCCAGGCCTGACGGTCGCGGCCAACACCACGCCTGCGCCCCCCGCCGCAGCGCCTGTTGCGCCAGCCTCTGCTCCGGCACCGGTGGCAGCTGCGCCTGCGGCTGCCGCGTCGGCGCCGGCTGCCACCGCTTCTGCGCCGGCAGCGCCCGCCAGTGCACCCGCCAAGAAGCCGGTGGTCGACACACCCGTGCCTGCCTCGGTGCCGATTGAAGAACCGAGCCTGGTGGACGAGCTCATCGACAACCCCATGACACCATTGGCTGCCGGTGGCCTGCTCGCCCTGATCGGCGGCTTTGCATTCTGGCGCGTTCGCCAGCGCAAGAAGAATGCTGCCCAGGTCGACAGCTCCTTCCTCGAAAGCAGACTGCAACCCGACTCGTTCTTTGGTGCCAGCGGTGGGCAGCGCATCGACACTGCGAACGAAAACGGCGCCCCCACGGGCTCGTCCATGGTCTACTCCCCAAGCCAGCTGGACGCTGCCGATGATGTGGACCCCGTCGCAGAAGCCGATGTCTACCTGGCCTATGGCCGTGATCTGCAGGCCGAAGAGATCCTGAAGGAAGCCGCCAAGACCACACCCGGCCGTCTGGCGGTGCACACCAAGCTGCTGGAGATCTTTGCCAAGCGCAAGGATGCCCGTAGCTTCGAGGCAAGCGCGACGCAGGCCTACAAGATCACCGGCCCGAACAGCCAGGACTGGACCCGCATCTGCGAAATGGGCCAGGCCATCGACCCACAGAACCCCCTGTACCAACCAGGTGGGGCACCCACGGGAGCCGATGCCGCCAACATCTCGCCTTCGTCGTTCGAAGGCACGGTGCAGTTCAAGGCAGCGCCAGCGGCGCCGGAGCCCGTGGCACCGGCGGCCGGGATAGATCTGGACCTGGATCTGGATTTCTCGCTCGACGATGCCCCTGCCAGTGCCGCCATCAGCGACGTGACCGGCAGCAGCGCGCATGCCGTGTCCTATGACCAGACCGTCAAGATGGAGCAGTCGGCAGAGCCCGCTGCGCCTGCTGACGATGGTGGCTTGGACTTTGACCTGCCCGACGTGCCGGTGGCTGCCCCTGCCCCCGCCATGGAACCTGTGGCACACGCCCTGCCCGAGATTTCCCTCGACCTGGATGCCCCCAGCGCCAGCTCGGCACCGGACTTCGGTGCGACCAGCCCCCTGCCAGTGGACGTGCCCGCGGCCGCATCCGCACCCGGCAAGGATGGCATGCTGGAATTCGACCTGGGTTCCCTGTCCATGGACCTGGATACCCCGGCTCCCGAACAGCCAATGGAGGCGCCCAGCACCGAAAACGAGGATCCGCTGGAAACCAAGTTGGCCCTCGCCGAAGAATTCGTGTCCATCGGCGACGAGGACGGTGCCCGTGCGCTGATTGAGGAAGTGCTGGCAGAAGCCACCGGCGCCACCCGCGAGAAGGCCCAACGTGCCCTGTCGCAATTGAGCTAAGCCCTTTCACAGGGGCTGAATCGGCTGTTTTGTAGCAGACCCATTGACGTGGTGCGCATCGCTTTAGGGGTCAGCTACAACGGACAGGCCTACCGCGGCTGGCAGAGCCAGCCCGGAGGCCAGACCGTGCAGGACAAGCTCGAAAAAGCCCTTTCCACCTTTGCAAACCAACGCATCGGCACCCTGTGTGCCGGGCGCACCGATGCCGGGGTGCACGCGCTGATGCAGGTGGTGCATTTCGACACCGAGATCGAACGCACCGACTACTCCTGGGTGCGCGGCACCAACGCCAACTTGCCCAAGGACATTTCCGTGCACTGGGCCGTCAAGACCACGCCCCAGTTCCACTGCCGCGCCAGCGCGAAATCGCGCCGCTACGCCTACGTGCTGCTGGAGTCGCCCATCCGCCCCAGCATCGAGGCCGGGCGCGTGGGCTGGACCTTCCAGACGCTCGACCATGACGCCATGCGTACTGCAGCCGACCTGTTGCTGGGCGAGCACGACTTCACCTCGTTTCGCGCCGCCGAGTGCCAGGCCATCAGCCCGGTCAAGACCATGATGGACATTGCGCTGCACCAGCGCGGCGCCTACTGGCGCATCGAATTCGAGGCCAATGCCTTCCTGCACCACATGATCCGCAACATCATGGGCTGCCTGGTCACCATCGGCCAGGGCAAACGGCCGCCGCAATGGATGGCCGAGGTGCTGGCGGCACGCGACCGCCGTGCCGCGGCGCCTACCTTTTCCCCTGACGGGCTCTACTTTTTGGGCCCCCGCTATGACGCCTCCTGGGACATGCCCGATCGTACGCCTGCGTATGATTGGCTCCCATGAAAGAAATAGCCCCCACGCTTGCGACTTCGTCTGCTGCGCTGCCCCCCGAGGGGGCGCAATCCGCCTCGGGGCGGCCCAGCGGCGGATTCTTCCGCACACGCATCAAGATTTGTGGCCTCACCCGTGAGGCTGACGTGGACGCCGCCGTGCAAGCCGGTGCCGATGCCATTGGCTTCGTGCTGTACAGCAAGAGCCCACGCTACGTGACGCCGGAGCGCGCCGCCATGCTGGCGCGCCGGCTGCCGTCCTTCGTCACGCCGGTGCTGCTGTTCGTCAATGCAGAACCGGCCCTGGTGCGCAGGGCCTGCGAGCTGCTGCCCAATGCCACGCTGCAGTTTCATGGGGATGAAACACCCGCACTCTGCCTGGCGTTGGCCAAGGCGTCGAACGACCGCCCGTACCCACGCTCCTACCTGCGCGCCGCCCGCATTCCCTTGAGCGAGGACGCCGCACACTTCGACCTCGTACAATTCGCCCAAGACTATTCAACCGCCCAAGCCATCCTGCTCGACGCCCATGTGGACGGGTACGGTGGCGCTGGCAAGACATTCAATTGGTCACTGCTTCCTCCAAACGTCAACGCTCACCTCGTCTTGAGTGGTGGACTCGACTCAGCAAACGTGGGCGATGGCATCGCTGCGTTGCGGTCGCGCGGTAAGTCGCTGGCCGTCGACGTGAGTTCGGGCGTGGAAGCGCTCGACGCCGCAGGAACGCCCCAAAAGGGCATCAAGGATCCCCAACGCATCCGTGCCTTCGTGGCCGCCGTCCGCGCTGCAGACGCCGCCTATTCCGAAGCACTGGGTGCCTGATCAAACAAGGAAAAGACACCATGGCTGATTACCAGCAACCCGACGCCAGCGGGCACTTTGGCAAATACGGCGGCAGCTTCGTTTCTGAGACCCTGACCCACGCCATCAACCAGCTCAAGGCTGCTTACGCGCAGTACCAGCACGACCCGGCCTTCCTGGCGGAATTCAAGAAGGAACTGGCGCACTTTGTAGGCCGGCCCTCGCCCGTGTACCACGCCGAGCGCATGAGCCGCGAAGTGGGCGGGGCGCAGATCTTCCTCAAGCGCGAAGACTTGAACCACACTGGCGCGCACAAGATCAACAATGTGATCGGCCAAGCCATGCTCGCCAAGCGCATGGGCAAGCCGCGCGTGATTGCAGAGACCGGTGCGGGCCAGCACGGCGTGGCCACCGCCACCATCTGCGCCCGCTACGGGCTGGAATGCGTGGTCTACATGGGCAGTGAGGACGTCAAGCGCCAAAGCCCCAACGTCTACCGCATGAAGCTGCTGGGTGCCACCGTGGTACCGGTGGAGAGCGGCAGCAAGACCCTCAAGGACGCGCTCAATGAGGCCATGCGCGACTGGGTCGCCAATGTGGACAACACCTTCTACATCATCGGCACCGTGGCCGGCCCACACCCCTACCCCATGATGGTGCGCGACTTCCAGAGCGTGATCGGCAACGAGTGCCTGGTGCAGATGCCGCAGATGCTCAAGGAGGCCGGTTGCAAGACCGAGCAGCCCGACGCCGTGGTCGCCTGCGTGGGCGGCGGCTCGAACGCCATGGGCATCTTCTACCCCTACATCAACCATGCTGGCACGCGCCTCATCGGCGTGGAAGCCGCCGGTGAAGGCCTGGACAGCGGCAAGCACTCGGCCTCCATCCAGCGCGGCAGCGCCGGCGTGCTGCACGGCAACCGCACCTACGTGCTGCAGGACGACAACGGCCAGGTGACCGAAACGCACAGCGTGAGTGCCGGGCTGGACTACCCGGGTGTGGGCCCTGAGCACGCATTCCTGGCCGACATCGGCCGCGCCGAGTATGTGGGCATCACCGACCAGGAAGCACTGGATGCCTTCCACTACCTGTGCCGCACCGAGGGAATCATTCCCGCGCTGGAGTCCAGCCACGCCGTAGCCTACGGCATGAAGCTGGCCAAGACCATGCGCCCAGACCAGTCCGTGCTCGTGAACCTCTCCGGCCGTGGCGACAAGGACATCGGTACCGTGGCCGACCTGTCGGGCGGCGACTTCTACTGCCGCCCCAGCTGCCAAGGCCAGTCCGTCAAGGGAAATGTGGTCGTAGCCCCCATGAAACGTGCGTAAGCAGCTACGAAAGTCATAGCATGAAACGAATCGAAACGACATTCAAGGCGCTGGCGGAACAGAACCGCAAGGCCCTCATCCCCTTTGTCACGGCCGGCTATCCCTACGCCGACATCACCCCCGCGCTGATGCACGCCATGGTCGAGGGCGGTGCCGACGTGATCGAGCTGGGCGTGCCCTTTTCCGATCCCAGCGCCGACGGCCCCGTGATCCAGAAGGCGGGCGACCGGGCGCTGGCGCTGGGCATTGGCCTGGTGCAGGTGCTGGCCATGGTGCGCGAGTTCCGCCAGACCAATACCACCACCCCGGTGGTGCTGATGGGCTACGCCAACCCGGTGGAGCGCTACGAGCAGAAGCATGCCCGCGCGGGTGTGAAGAGCGCCTTCGTGGCCGATGCTTCCGCGGCCGGTGTGGACGGCGTGCTGGTGGTGGACTACCCGCCCGAGGAGTGCGAGGCGTTTGCCGCCGACCTGCGTGCCCACGGCATGGACCTGATCTTCCTGCTGGCACCCACCAGCACCGAAGAGCGCATGCAGCAGGTGGCGCGCGTGGCCAGCGGCTACGTGTATTACGTCTCGCTCAAGGGCGTGACCGGCTCGGGTGCGCTGGACACCGATGCCGTGGCCGCCATGCTGCCCATCATCCGCAAGCACATTTCCACCCCGGTGGGCGTGGGCTTTGGTATCCGCGACGGGGCCACGGCCCGCACCATCAGCGAGGTGTCGGACGCCGTGGTCATCGGCAGCAAGATCATCCAGTTGCTGGACGGCCAGCCCCACGAACGCGTGGCCGGCATCGCACGCGACTTCCTGCGCGGCGTGCGCCAGGCCATGGATGCCTGATCAACCCTGACCGCCCTAAAAAAGGGCGGTCAGCGGTTTTGGGGATAATCGCGGCTGTTTGGAAGACAACCGGGCAGCCGCTACCCGCCGCTGCCACTGACACAAGGAACAAACGATGAGTTGGTTGGAAAAACTGCTTCCCCCGAAGATTCAGCAGACGGACCCGGCAGACCGCCGCAGCGTACCCGAGGGCCTGTGGATCAAGTGCCCCAGCTGCGAATCGGTGCTCTACAAGACCGATCTGGAGCAGAACCAGGGCGTTTGCCCCACCTGCAGCCACCACCACCGCATTGGCGCGCGTGCGCGCCTGAACGCCTTCCTGGACAACGAAGGCCGCTACGAAGTGGCCCAGGAAGTGCTGCCCGTGGACGCACTGAAGTTCAAGGACAGTCGCAAGTACCCCGAGCGCCTGAAAGAAGCCCTGGAAGCCACCGGTGAGACCGACGCCCTGGTGGTCATGGGCGGTGCCGTGCACGGCATCAACCTGGTGGCGGCCTGCTTCGAGTTCGAGTTCATGGGCGGCTCCATGGGCTCCGTGGTGGGTGAACGCTTTGTACGCGGTGTCGAAACCGCCATCGAACAGAAGGTGCCCTTCGTGTGCTTTACCGCCACCGGCGGCGCGCGCATGCAGGAAGGCCTGCTGAGCCTGATGCAGATGGCCAAGACCAACGCTGCGCTTACCCGTCTGGCCAAGAAAGGCCTGCCCTACATCAGCGTACTCACCGACCCCACCATGGGGGGCGTGAGCGCCGGTTTCGCGTTCGTGGGTGACGTGGTCATCGCCGAGCCCAAGGCCCTGATCGGCTTTGCCGGCCCGCGCGTGATCGAGAACACGGTGCGCGTGACCCTGCCCGAAGGCTTCCAGCGCGCCGAGTTCCTGCAGGAAAAAGGCGCTGTGGACTTCATCTGCGACCGCCGCGAGCTGCGCAAGACCATTGCCGACACCCTGGCCATGCTGCTGCGCCAGCCGGCCGACGCGGTGATCTGATCCGTTCCAAGAGGTCTCTACGCCCACGACTGATGGGCGGAAAGACCCACAGCGCCGATGCCAGCACCCCAGCAGTACGCGGCCCATGGGGCCTACGATTTCGAATGGAAGGGCGAGGTCCTGTGCATTCGCTTCTTTGGCGTGTTCAACATTGAGGCGGTGGAAGTCTTCTGCACCGACCTGCGCCAAACCGTAGCACAGCGGGGCCTGACGCGGTGGGGCCGTCTGGCCGATCTGCGCCAGTGGCAGGGAATCACCCCCGAGGGCAAGGAAGCCTATGCCGCCCTCTCCGATTGGTACCCTGGCGCCGGCGCGGTGGCCCACGTGCAGCTGTACCCATCCGCCTTCACGCAGTCGATGGCCGATACCGTGAATCAGAGTGTCGCCCGGGTCGGCCCCGTCAAGCAGTGCGACAGCGTGGAAGAGGGTTTGGCCTGGCTGCAGGGTTTCGGGCTTGCAATAACCGACTGAGCCTCATCCGCCCCACAGGCGCGGATGTCTTGTCAGACCAAGACCATCCGCAACAGTGAGGCTTGCACCGAGCCCAGCACAATGGCAGCAATCTGCAGCAGCACCAGCAGCGCCAACGGCGACAGATCCACCCCACCCACCAGCGGCAGGAAGCGGCGGATGGGGGCCAGCACGGGGGTGACCAGTCGCTCGATGATGTCAGCAAACGGCGACTGGCCCGGGCCGGGCACCCAGGACAGCACGGCGTAGGCAATGACCAGCGCGGTCAGCGCCGAAATGCTCAGCCGCACCAAGCCGATCAGTGCCAGCACCGGCAAGGTGGCCGCCGGGGCGGCCATTCCCTGTAGCAGCCACAACAGCGAGAACTCCACCAGCTGCAGCAGGAAGGCACCGACCAGGCTGGCCGTGTCCAGGCTACCCACGGGCGGGATGGCCTTGCGCAGCGGCAGCACCAGCCAGTCGGTCAGGGTGAAGATGAAGCGCGACAGTGGGTTGCCCGAACGCAGCGACATGGGGATGCGCTGCCACTGCATGTACAGGCGCAGCAGGCAGGCGCCGGCCAGCAGACCGACCACGACTTCGAGCAGCAGGGAGACGATTTGGTAGAGCATGGTGACCAAAGAAAAGAGTGCAGCGCATCATAGCGGCAGCGCCCCCGGTAAAATCAACCCTTTTCCCTGCCTGCGGCAAGGCTGTCGCAGGCGCCACCCACCTCCCCGCCATGTCTGACCACACTACTGCTGCCGCTGCTGCCCCCCAGGACGAAAACCAACTCATGCAGGAGCGCCGCGAGAAACTCAAGGCCCTGCGTGCCGTGCAGGCCAATGGCGGTGGCGTGGCCTTCCCCAACGATTTCAAGCCCACCCACAAGGCCGAGCAGATCTTCGACCACTACCAGCACAAGAGCACCGAAGAACTGGCGACCATCAACCAGCATGCCCGCGTGGCCGGACGCATGATGCTCAAGCGCGTGATGGGCAAGGCCAGCTTCTGCACCCTGCAGGATGCCTCCTTCGGCCCCAGCGCCGGTCGCATCCAGATCTACGTGAAGGGTGAGGACGTGGGCGCCGAGCTGTACGATGCCTTCAAGCACTGGGACCTGGGTGACATCGTGGCCGCCGAAGGTGTGGTGTTCAAGACCAAGACCGGTGAGCTCTCCATCCACGCGACACGCATCCGGTTGCTGACCAAGAGCCTGCGCCCCATGCCGGACAAGTTCCACGGCGTGGCCGACCAGGAAATCAAGTACCGCCAGCGTTACATCGACCTGATGACCGACGAGGCCGCCCGCAAGCGCTTCGTGGCACGCAGCCGCGCCGTCAGCGGCATCCGCGAGTTCATGGTGCAGCACGGCTTCCTGGAAGTCGAAACACCCATGCTGCACCCCATTCCCGGCGGTGCCAACGCCAAACCCTTCATCACCCACCACAATGCGCTGGACCAGGAAATGTACCTGCGCATTGCGCCCGAGCTCTACCTCAAGCGTCTGGTGGTGGGCGGCTTTGACCGCGTGTTCGAGATCAACCGCAACTTCCGCAACGAAGGCATCTCGGTGCGCCACAACCCCGAGTTCACCATGATGGAGTTCTACGCGGCCTACTGGAACTACCAGGACCTGATGAGCTTCACCGAAGATCTGGTGCGCGACGCGGCCCAGAAGGCTGGTGACAGCCTTCTGCTGACCTACCAGGGCAAGGAAGTTGACCTGTCGCAGCCGTTCCAGCGCCTGACCATCGTGCAGGCGATCCAGAAATACACCGAAGCCGGCGAGAACGTGCACAGCGCCGAATGGCTGCTGGGCGCTCTCAAGAAACTGGGCATGACCGAGGCCAAGCACGGCTTGAGCAAGCGCTCGCTGGCGAGCCTGCAGGTGCTGTACTTCGAGGAAACGGTGGAAGAGAAGCTGTGGCAGCCCACCTTCATCATGGAGCACCCGACCGAGATCTCGCCGCTGGCCCGTGCCAACGACCAGCGCCCCGAAGTGACCGAGCGTTTCGAGCTCTACATCACCGGGCGCGAGTTCGGCAACGGCTTCTCCGAGCTCAATGACGCCGAAGACCAGGCCGCCCGCTTCCACGCCCAGGTGGCCGCCAAGGACAGCGGTGATGACGAAGCCATGTTCTACGACCACGACTTCGTGCGCGCCCTGGAATACGGCATGCCCCCCACCGGCGGCTGCGGCATCGGCATCGACCGCCTGATGATGCTGCTGACCGACAGCCCCTCGATCCGCGACGTCATCCTGTTCCCCGCGCTGCGCCGCGAGGCTTGATGCCTTTTCGGGCCCTGGCCCGCAAGGAATCTGCGTAGACAGCTATGAAAAACGTAGCGACTGGTACCCTGCCTTACCTGCAGGGTTACCCTGCAGATGCCGTAGCCCAGGTGCAGCAGCTGCTGGCGGGCAACCGCGTGGGCGCTTGGTTGCTGCAGCGCCACCCGCAGGCCCACGGCCTGCGCACCGACCGGGCGTTGTACGACTATGTACAGGCACTCAAGAGCGAATACCTGCGCGGCAGCGAGCCGGTGACCAAGGTCGCCTATGACAGCAAGCTGCAGGTGGTGGCCCAGGCACTGGGCATGCACACCACCGTGGCGCGCGTGCAGGGCGCCAAGCTCAAGGCCAAGCGCGAGATCCGCATCGGCACCCTGTTCCGCGACGCGCCCGAGCCCTTCCTGAAGATGATCGCCGTGCACGAGCTGGCGCACCTGCGGGAACGCGAGCACAACAAAGCCTTCTACCAGCTGTGCCGCCACATGCAGCCGGACTATTTCCAGCTCGAATTCGAGGTGCGTGTGTACCTGACGCACCTCGATGGGGGTGGGGCCAGGCTGTGGCAAGCAGCCGATTCCAACGCATAAAGCACTGAGTGGCAGAGCGTTCTGCGTAGGTAAAGGGGGAGCCCGCGCAGCAGGCGGAGGACACGAAGCAGAACGCTCTGGCGCTCAGCGTTTCAACTAGCGTCACGCTACACTGGTGCCACCATGCTCAAGCGCATCAGTGTCCAACAGCTCCAGGTGGGGATGCACCTGAAGGAGTTCTGCGGCTCCTGGATGGACCACCCGTTCTGGCGCAACAGCTTTGTCATTACCGACCCGCAGGACATCGTGCGCATCCGCGCCAGCGCCATCCGCGAAGTCTGGATCGACGCCTCCAAGGGCCTGGACGTGGCGCCGGATGTGCAGGCGGTGTCGCAGGCGGAGTCCGACGCGGAGGTGGATGCCGAACTGCACCGGGTAGCGCAGGCCCAGCGCCAGGTGCAGGCCGCCCCCATGGCCGAGGAACTGGAGCGCGCCAAGAAGATCTGTGCCAAGTCGAAGGAAGCCGTCACCAGCATGTTCCACGAGGCACGCATGGGCAAGTCGGTGGACACCGAAGCCGCACAGCAACTGGTGGAAGAAATTTCCGATTCGATCACCCGCAACCCCGGTGCTTTCATCAGCCTGGCGCGCCTGAAGACGGCCGACGACTACACCTACATGCACTCGGTAGCGGTGTGCGCCCTCATGGTGGCGCTGGCCAAGCAGCTCGGCCTGGACGCCGAGCAGACGCGCCAGGCCGGCATTGCCGGGCTGCTGCACGACCTGGGCAAGGCGCTCATGCCCATGGAGGTGCTGAACAAGCCGGGAAAGCTCACCGACGAAGAATTTGCCATCATCAAGAGGCACCCCGAGGAAGGACACCGCATGCTGCAGGGCGGCAGCAACGTGGACCCGGTGGCACTGGACGTGTGCCTGCACCACCACGAGAAGGTCGATGGCTCGGGCTACCCCGAAGGCCTTGCCGGTGAGCAGATCAGCCTCTTTGCCCGCATGGGCGCGGTGTGCGATGTGTACGACGCCATCACCTCCAACCGCCCCTACAAGGCTGGCTGGGACCCGGCCGAGTCGCTGCGCAAGATGGCCGAGTGGAGCAAGGGCCACTTCGACCCCACCATCTTCCAGGCCTTCGTCAAGAGCCTGGGCATCTATCCCACAGGTTCGCTGGTGCGCCTCAGTTCAGGCCGCCTGGGCGTGGTGGTGGAGCAGTCGGACCGATCGCTGCTGGTACCCAAGGTGAAGGTGTTCTTCTCCACCCAGTCCAACCTGCGCATCACGCCCGTGCTGGTGGACCTGTCGGCGCCGGACTGCAAGGAAAAAATCGCCAGCCGGGAAGATCCGGACAAGTGGAAATTTCCGGACCTCAACGCCCTGTGGATCGGCTGATCCTGCATCAGCACTTGGAAATCGGCCTCCCGCCCTCGCCGATAGTGCGTATACAGCTACTAATTGCATAGCAATGAAGCAGCCATTCCCCTACTGGCGGCATGTTCTTTTTGGCTCGGCAGGCACAGCCAAGGCCAAAAATCCCCAGACTGCGCCCATGCACACCCAGCCCACACCCGCACTGCTGCCCACCCGACGCACCGCCCTGCTCGCCTTCGGGATCGGCGTGACCGCCCTCGTAGCCCACCGCCCGGCCCGGGCCCAGGCCACTGCAGCGGCGCCTCTATTGGAAGCGCCACCCGAACTCAGTGCCTATGCCCCAGCCTGGAATGCGCGTGGCAGCGGTGCCCTGCGCTTCTTCGGCTTCAAGGCCTACGACGCCACGCTGTGGCTGCCTGCCGGTCAGACCAGCTATGCCCCCAACCGCAGCTTCGCGCTCGACATCCGCTACAACACCACCGTCAAGGCCAGTGACATCGTGAACACCTCGCTGATCGAGATGAGCCGCCTGGCCAGTGCCACGCCGGAGCAGATCAAGGCCTGGACCACCTTCATGACCCAGCTGTTCGTGGACGTGAAGTCCGGCGACCGCCTGGTGGGTGTGCGCGTGCCCGACAAGGGAGCACGCTTCTTCCTCAATGCCAAGCTGCTGGGGGAAAGCCCCGACGAGGCCTTCACCGACGCCTTCTTCCGCATCTGGCTCGACCCGAAGACGCGCCGGCCGGAACTGCGCGATGCGCTGTTGGGCACGGCCACCGCTGCTGCGCCCACAGTGCGCAGCCCCTGACACACGCAAGCCAGGTGCTGGTGGGCTCAACGGCCCGCACGGGCCTGTTGCAGCAAGTCTGCCAGCGCGCCATAGCCGCGCGCTCTCGCCAGCGCCAGCGGCGTGTTGCCCTGTCGGTCGGTCAGCTGCGTATTCGCGCCCGCCGCCAGCAGGTCGCGCACCACGCGCTGGTGGCGCGGCCCGCCGTCCCCCAGTACCACGGCCTCGATCAGGGCCGTCCAGTGCAGGTTGTTCACATGGTCCAGGGGCGCCCCGGCGGCAATCAGCTGGCGCACCACGCCATCGTGCCCCAGGTGCGCCGCGGCAATGAGCGCGGTGCCGTCGTAGCGGCTGGTGGTCAGCTTGGCGCTCGCCCCCAGTGAAAGCAGCACACGCAGGGTGTCCTCGTCGTCGGCCACGGCGGCGATGGTCACGGCGTCGTAGCGGTCGTTCTCCAGCAGCTCCAGCCGGGCGCCGCCCTGGTGCAGCGCCCGCACGGCCTCGCGCTGGCGCGCAAACGTAGCCACGTGCACGGCGGTGCGGCCGTAGCCGTCCCGCGCATCCACTGCAGCCCCGGCGGCGAGCAGCTTGCGGATCTGGGCCACATCGCCGCGGTGGGCGGCGGCGTGCAGACCGCTGTACTGCGCCAGTTCAGCCGCACTGGGCCCTACCTGGGCGCGTGCGATGCCGAGGCAGGCCAGTGCAGCCAATACGGCAGCAATGCAACGCCCCCACATACCGTGCGCCTTACTTCAGCAAGTCCTGCACGCTGGCAATGCCGGCCAGGGCGCATTTCTCGTCCAGGTGGCCGCCAGGTGCACCGCCCACGCCCACGGCGCCAATCACTTCGTCACCCACCTTCACGGGCAGACCCCCGCCGAGCAGCAGGTAGCCGGGAATCATGGCGACATTGGCAGACGCCGGATTCTTCTGCACCCCTTCCCACATGGCTGCAGTGGTGTTCTTGCCCGAAGCCGACGTGAAGGCCTTGGCCTGCGAGGCGGCCACGGTGTGCGGGCCGGCATTGTCGGCACGCATCACGGCGCGAACCGTACCCGCACGGTCCACCACGGTGGCGGTCACGTTGTACTTGTCGGCGCTGCAGGCCGCCACGGTGGCGGCAGCAATCTTGGTCGCCAGTTCCAGCGACATGTTCTTCTCGACGCGCACGGCCTGGGCGCTGGCGCCCAGCGCGCACAGGGAAGCGGCAACGAGGGTAAGGAGGGACTTGGTTTGCATGGTGGTTTCTCCAGTGGATCGGTTGCTCAGACACCAACGTCTGCGCTGGGATGAACTGTAGGCACCAGGCGGCGCTCTGCCCATTCGTACGGCTACGCGCGGCCCTCCGTAGAACTACGGAGTGCCAGCCGCCACCAGCGCGGCGTAGTGCCGCACCAGCTGGGCCAGCGAGTCGGTCTGCAGCTTGGCAAAGAGGTTGGCGCGGTGCGTCTCCACCGTGCGCGGCGACAGGTCGAGCGCGCGACCGATCTCCTTGTTGGTGAGCCCTTCGACGATCAGCCCCAGCACCTCGCGCTCGCGCTCCGAGAGCTGGGTGTAGAGGCTTCGTGCCTGGCGGTCGGCCTGGTGCTGGACCCGCGTGCGTACATGCTGGCGCACGGCGTTCTGCAGGGTTTCGAGCAGCAGTTCGTCGTCCACCGGTTTTTCCAGAAATTCCGCCGCCCCGGCCTTGAAGGCGCGCCGGCACATCTCCACCGTGCCGTGCCCCGTGAGCATGACCACGGGCTGGTCCACACCTTGAGCTACCAGGGTGTCGAGCACCGTGAGGCCGCTGATGCCGGGCATGCGCACGTCGAGCACGATGGCGCCGATGCCCTCGCGGTCAAACTGCTGCAGGAAGGTTTGGGGGTCGGCCCAGGTCTGGGTGCGCAGGCCCACGGTGCCGATGAGCAGGGCCAGTGCCTCGCGCACCGCAGCGTCGTCGTCGATGAGGTGGATCAGCGGGGACTGGGGTGCGTTCATGGTGGGCTGGTGTGTGGCAGGCGCAGCTGGAATTCGGTGCCGCGGGGCGCATGCGGGTGCACGGTGAGTGTGCCTTCCATGCCCTGGGCCAGGGTTTCGCACAGGCTCAGCCCCAGCCCCAGCCCCAGGCCGCCCTCGCGGGTGCTGAAGAACGGGGTGAACAGCTTGGGCAAGGCCTCGGGAGCGATGCCGGGGCCGGTATCGATGACGCGCAGCACGCCCTGGTGGCCTTGCAACTCCACCGCCACGCTCAGTTGACGCTCACCGCTCGGCACCTGGGCCAGGGCCTGCACGGCGTTGGTGACGAGGTTGTGCACGATCTGCTCCACGGCCACGCGCTCGGCCTGCACCATGACCGGTGTGTCGGTCAGTACCTGTAAGGCAACGTCGGCGGCGCGGCATTGCGGCTCCAACAGGTGCATGGCGGTGCCCACGGTCTGGGCCAGGTCCAGCGCCTGCACCGCGCCGGCTTCCTTGGACTGTTCCACCGTGCGCCGAAGGCGCGCCACGACGTCCGCCGCGCGGCGTGCCTGGGCCACCGCCTGCTCCATGGCCTGGCGCGCAGCGGGCGCATCGGCCGGGTCGTCATCAAGCAGGCGCCGGGCGGCCTGGGTGTTGGCCACGATGGCGGTCAGCGGCTGGTTGAGTTCATGGGCCATGCCCGCGGCGAGCTCGCCCAGGGCATTGAGGCGCGCCACCTGGCCTACGCGCAACAGGCCTTCGGCCCGCAAGCGCGCGCTACGCTGGCGCTGCCACGCCGCCCAGGCCAGCAAGGCCGCAGACACCAGGGCTGCCCACAGCAGCAGCGCCCCCCAGGGCAGCTCCGGCCAGCCGACCTGGCGCTGGGCCACCACGTCAAAGGGCTGGCTCTCACTGGCCAGGTGCTTGCGGAATTCAAAGCGCGCCGGGCCGCTGCGCTCCTGGCCGGGCTGCACCACGAAGGTCTGTCCGCTCTGTTCGAGCGTGACGCGCACCGGACTGGTCTGCACCGGCATCGACCAGTCGGCCCAAGGCACGCTGGTGCGCACGTCGAACCGCAGCGCATAGCTGGCGGGTTGGCCGGCCAGCACCAGGGTGTAGCGGCCGCTGTCCGCCGAGAACGCCAATTCGGCCAGGGCCGGCTGCCCCGACTGGCGCGAACGCGCCTCGGCAGAGCGCAAGGACTCGCTGCTCCAGGGGGTGAGCGCATCGCTGCGCAACACGTCCAGCACCTGTGGGTACAGCGCCGTGAGGCGCCGCACCGGGGCGTCGCTGGCGTCGGCCTGAATGACAGGCTGCAGCAGTGCCAGCGTGGCCAACACCGCTTCGTGCTGCACCGCGCGCTGGCTCAATACCCGGTGGCTGATGCGCGCGTCCACCTCGAAGGCATCGCGCAACTGCGCCAGCTCCCAGCGCACCAGTGCCCAGCCTCCCGCCAGGATCAGGACAAGTCCGATCAGCAACAGGCGGTAGTGGCGGCGCAGCAGTGCAAGCATGGCGCATTCTGGCATGGAGCCGCGCACACAGCGAAATCGGTGACGATTTCGCCCCCTAGCCCGCACAGAAATTGGGCATGCAGCTACCAATTGAATAGCAACGCTAGCGCCGCAAGGGATGCAACAGGGAACGCAGGCCGTTGTGGTCGATCTCGAACATGAGCTGCAGCAGGCGCCCCAGTTCCCCTTTGGGAAAACCCTCGCGCGCGAACCACTGCAGGTAGTTGCCGGGCAGGTCGGCCAGCACGCGCCCCTGGTACTTTCCGTAGGGCATGGTGCGCTGCACCAGCAACTCCAGGTCTTCGGGTTTCATCCGCCAGTGCGCTTCGGCTTGTAGCCCTGCGCCGTGAGCCAGGCCAGCACGCGCTCCACATGGTCGCCCTGCACTTCCACCACACCGTCCTTAACCGTGCCGCCGCTGCCGCAGGCGGTGCGCAGCTGCTTGCCGAGCGTGGCCAAGGCGCCATCGTCCAGCGGCAGGCCGCGCACCAGCGTGACGGCCTTGCCGCCGCGGCCCTTGGTTTCGCGCCCCACGCGCACCACGCCATCGCCCGCCGGGCGCGCCGGGGCCTTGCTGCACTGGCATTGCGCCAGCGGCTGGCGACATTGCGGGCACATGCGCCCGCCGTCGGTCGAATACACCAGGCCACCACTGGCCGATTTGCTCTTCATGGACTCTCCCCCATCGGCCCCGATTGTCGCGCAGGCGCGCAACGCAGGGCGCGCCTGCATCGGAGGATGCCCACACCGCAGAGCACCGGGCCAGCCACCCTGGCGCGCCCAGTGCAATGCGCCGCCGAGGCGCTACTAGGCACTACTTGATGTGCTTGGCCATGTACTCCTTGATGATCTTGTCCGGATCGATCTTGGAGATGCCGCGCTTGACGATTTCCGCCGCCTTCTTGTTGGCGAATTTCTCGTTGATGCCCAACACCAAGTCCTTGGTGTCAATGACCTTGGAGTTGGCCTGCACGCTTGCCGCAACGTCCTTGGCATCGTTCTTCAGGAAATAGTCCAGGTTGGCGAGGTCGATGAATGCACCGTCAATGCGGCCACCCGCCACCTTCTTGATGTTGGTCAGGTCGTCCACCACCACCTGGGTCTTGATGGTTCCGTTCTTGATCAAGGCCATGAACTCCGGGGTATTGCCATAGTCCTGCACCGTGCCGATGGTCTTGCCCTTGAGGTCTTCCAGCTTGTTCCACACCAGGGGTTTGGCCTTGGGCTCGACGAAACCGACCGGAGACTTGAACAGCACCGGCGACTTGATGAAGCCATCACCCACGTCTTCCGGCCACGACGGGTACACACCCGCATAGGCCGGATCCTTGGCAGTGTCGATGGCGCGGGTCCAAGGGTAGAACTCGACCACCAGGTCAATGCCTTCGGCCTTGAGTGCTGCCCGCAGCACCGCAATGCCCGCGCCCCCCTCCGGCAGCGCCTTTCCCGAGAACGGCTGCCAGTCCAGCGACGTGACCTTCCATGTTTCGGCCCATACCCAAGGCAGGGTGCACAGACACACCAAGCCGACAATCCAACGTTTCAGCGAAGTCATGGTTGCTCCTTTTGTGTAGTTCAGGTGTGCGCGGGTACTGAAGTGCCGCGCAGTTGCAGCGTAGCGGATTTGGGCCTGCTTGAATAGCCGACACGAGGACTGGGGCTGCGCACCGGACACCCTGCGCAGGCGGCAGGGTCGTTTGCCGGAATGCCCAACTTTCCTGCGTACCTTTCGGCGCTATAGCCTTGGGGTGGAGCGCTCTGGCCCTACCATGGAGACTTCACGTCCCAAGGAAACCATGTCCAACTCTCTTACCCACCAGCTTCGCGTCTTCGGCTCCGTCGCCAGTTCCACCCTGGAAGCCTGGCGCGGCACCAACGTCGTGCACCAGGCGCGCCAGCCCGAAAAGTACCTGCAGCTCTACGACATGGAAGGCAGCCCCTACTGCCGCTTCGTGCGCGAAGCCTTCACCGCACTGGGGCTGGACGTGCAGATCCTGCCTTGCCCCGCCGGGGGCAAGCGCTTTCGCCCGCAGGCCAAGAAGCTCGGCGGCAAGCAGCAGTTCCCCTTGCTGGTGGACCCGAATACCGGCACCACGATGTACGAGTCTGCCGACATCGTGAACTACCTGTTTGCCACCTATGGCCCGGGCAGCACGCCGCTGGTGTACCGGCGCGGGCCCATCCGTCCCGCGTTCAGCGCACTGGCCACGGCCGCGCGCGGCTTGCGTGGCATCAAGTCCCGCCCCGCCAAGGCGCCGGAAAAGGAGTTGCACCTGTGGAGCTTCGAAAGCAGCCCGTATTCGCGCCTGGTGCGCGAGCGCCTGACCGAACTGGAGCTGCCCTATGTGCTGCACAACATCGGCAAGGAGCAGTGGGCCGACATGGGCCCGGCGACCATGCGGGTCAAACCCGGCCCCTATGTGCCCAAGGCCGGCGGCAAGCGCGAAGCCCTGCTGGCACGCCTGGGCCGCGTGCAGGTGCCCTACCTGGAAGACCCGAACACCGGGGTCAAGATGTTCGAGTCACGTGCCATCGTCGAGTACCTGGAACAGACCTACGCGGTGGAGCCCCAACCCTGAACGTAAGTTTGGCAGAGCGCTGAACCTGTATGCTTGCGCCATCGCTGTTCGATGGAGAAGACGATGAAAGCTTGGTTGCGGTGGGTCTTGGTGGCGGCAAGTGCAGTGCTGTTGAGCGGATGTGGCTACAACGATTTCCAACGGCTGGACGAGCAGACCAAGGCGGCCTGGAGCGAGGTGCTGAACCAGTACCAACGCCGCGCCGAGCTGGTGCCCAACATCGTGGCCACCGTCAAGGGCGAAGCCAACTTCGAGCAGGAAACCCTGACCAAGGTGATCGAGGCACGCGCCAAGGCCACGTCGATCCAGATCACGCCCGAAACACTGAGCAACCCGCAAGCCTTCCAGCAGTTCCAGGCGGCCCAAGGGGGCTTGACCCAGGCCCTAAGCCGCCTCATGGTGGTCAGTGAGCAGTACCCCAACCTCAAGGCCAACCAGGCCTTTGCCGACCTGCGCGTGCAGCTCGAAGGCACCGAAAACCGCATTGCGGTGGCCCGTGGACGCTACATCCAGGCAGTGCAGGAGTACAACGTGCTGGCCCGCAGCTTCCCCACCAACCTGACGGCCATGGCCTTCAGCTACGACGTCAAGCCCAGCTTCACGGTGGAAAACGAGGCGGCCGTAAAGCAGGCCCCGGTGGTGGACTTCAACAAGAAGTAAATCGTGTCTGCGGGCCTGTCAGCCCTGTTGCGCGCCTTCGTGCTGGCGTTGCTGAGCGCCCATGCCTGGGCGCAGGTCAACGTGCAGAGCGTGCCTGCCTTGAGCAGCCACGTCATCGACCAAACCGGCACGCTCAACGCAGCGCAACGCCAGGCACTGGACAACCGACTCGCGGCGTTCGAACAGGAAAAGGGCACCCAGCTGGTGGTGCTCATCGTTGCCAGCACCGCGCCCGAAGACATTGCCAGCTATGCCAACCGTGTCGGCAACACCTGGAAGATCGGCCGCAAGGACGTGGGCGACGGCTTGCTGCTGATCGTGGCCAAGAACGACCGCAAGCTGCGCATCGAAGTCGCCAAGGCCCTCGAAGGTGCGATCCCCGACCTGGCCGCCAAGCGCGTTATCGACCAAGCCATCACGCCCCACTTCAAACAAGGTGACTACGCAGGAGGCGTGCAGTCCGGTGTGGAGCAATTGATGCAACTGGTGGCCCGGGAAGGCTTGCCGACGCCCAGCGCCAGCACGCAGGACGATGCGGAAATCGACACCGGTCTCATCATCTTCCTGGTCGTCGCCATCCTCATGCTGGCGCTCTCGCGCCGACGCGCACGCCATGGTCACTCGGTGGTTTCGCGCGGCATGCACACCGGCGCCTGGGGCGCTGGCAGCAGCGGTGGCTGGTCCAGTGGCGGCTCGGGTGGGGGCTCGTTCGGTTCGGGTGGCGGCGGCGATTTTGGCGGCGGTGGCGCCTCGGGAGACTGGTGATGTGGGAACAAGCGAAACGCCTGGTCAAGCATGCGCTGGCGCCGCGCTGGCAGCACTACCTGTCCGAAGAGGCCATGCAGCGCATCACAGCCGCCACCAGTGCGGCCGAGGTCGGGCACAGCGGTGAAATCCGGGTCTGCATCGAGGCGCGCCTGCCGCGCAGCTACCTGCTGCGCCGCGCCCCGCTGCCCGCCATCACCCGCCAGCGTGCGATTTCGCAGTTTTCCAAACTGCGGGTCTGGGACACCGAGCACAACAACGGCGTGCTGATCTACCTGCTGCTGAGCGAGCGACGCATCGAACTGGTGGCCGACCGCGGCATCGACGCCCGCGTGGCAGCGGGCACCTGGCAGCGCATCGTGCAGTCACTGGGCCAAGCGCTGCGCCAGGACGATTACGAGCAGGGACTGCTGCAGGCCGTGGCGGCAGTATCGACCCAGCTGCAGACGCACTTCGCGACCGCCGACAGCCAGCCCAACCCGGATGAGCTGCCCAACCGGCCAGACGCCCGATAAGGAGCGCGCGCAGATGCCCACATCGCGGTTCTGGATCATCCTGGGGGCACTCAATGCGGCCCTGGCCGTGGCCATGGCAGCCGCCAGCGCCCATGCCCCCGCCCTGCAGGCGGCCGCCTATCTGCCCAATGCCGTGGCCATGCACCAGTTCCATGCCCTGGGACTGATCGCGGTGGGCGTGCTGCTGCGAGCTGGACCGACCAGCCGCTGGTGGCCCCTGTCAGGCACCGCCTTCGCACTGGGGCTGCTGCTGTTCAGCTTCAACCTCTACGCCCGCGCCCTGTGGGACTTCAACGCCCTGCGTGCGCTCGTGCCCACCGGAGGCATTTGCTTCATGGTGGGCTGGGTACTCATGGCGCTCGGCGCCTGGCGTCAGCGCGGCTGAATCGCGGCGTGCAGTCGCTCCTGCACACAGGCCAGTGCCGCTGCTTCGGTATCGAAGATTTCGAGCGGGTAGTCGCACTCGACATAGAGCTGGCGCCAGTGCATCTCCATGAGCGCACGGCCTTCGACCGAGGGCGGCACGTACCAGACGTTGACGACCTCGCGCGGCAGCATGCCACGGCCTTGGCGCAACACCCCACGGTAGGCCTGCAATGCGTCTGGGGACGCCAGCATGCTCTTGTGCCAGTACGACACGGTGGCAAATGGGCCTTTGGGCTTCCACGACATCAGCAGCTGGGCCATGGCATACCCCAGGGCCTGCAATGCCTCGGCATTGAACGGCCCATGGACGTCGAAACGGATCAACTCTCCGTCCGGGGTAATCAGCACCTCACCATGCGGTGCAAAGCGGCTGCGCGCGTGCTCGGTACTGACCAGCGATTCCTTGGCGGTCTGCATGGCACCAGTGTGCCCCCCGACAAAAGCACCGGTGTCCGGCAGGGTTTTGGGGCGTGCCGCCCCACCGAAACGCGAATGCCCTATTTGACCTGACGCATGGCCTGCGCCAAGGCGTCATGGCCCCGCCCCTGCAGCATGTCGGCGGCATGGAGCCGGTCGCGGTCTTCGCGGTTCTGGCTCAGCTTGGCCTTGCCCTCCATGCGCGTGATGCGGATCTCGATACCCACGATGGCCTGGAGCATGGTGTCGATGACACCGGGGGCGGCGTCGGCCATCTTCCAGGGCTGGGGCTCGGTGGCTTCATGGGTGCGTGTCAGGCGCCCCACCACTGCGCGGGTGAACTTTTCCTGGTCCTGCACCGTCAGGCGCCCATGCACATGGACCACCTCGTAGTTCCAGGTCGGAACCAGGCGGTGGGTTTCGTGCTTGCTGGGATACCAGTTGGGCGAGACATAGCCCTCGCTGGCACGAAACACCACCAGGACGTCCGCACCATCACCGCATTGCTGCCAGACCGGGTTGGCGCGTGCCACATGGCCGGTCAGCACGCCCGCTTGCGCATCCAGTTCGAACGGAATGTGGTTGGCATCCAGCCCCTGTGGGGTCTGGGTGACCAGCACGCCCAGCGGGTGGGCACGGATGATCCGGTGCATGGTCTGGGGGTCCGGCATGGCAAAGTGGGCGGGAATGTACATGGTGGCTCCGGTTCGGTGGGCAGGCGCGTGACACGCATTCTCGGGCCCACATGGTTTAGCATGAAGATCCCGTTTTGAACAAAATAGGCATACCAGTTTTCCATGCCCCCTCCTGCATCGAGCCCGCGCATCTGCGAGCTGTTCCGGCGCCAGATCGACGCTGGGGAGTTGCGCCCGGGCCAGGCGCTGCCTTCGACCCGGGCACTGGCCCAGGAACTGGGCGTTTCCCGCTCCACCGTGGTCAACGTCTACGAGCAACTGGTCAGTGAGGGCTACATCGAAACCCGCCCCGGCGCGCGCGCCCGCGTGGCCCCAGGTGCAGTGGTGCAGGCGGCGAAGCGCCGCCGCCCCGCGCAGGCCGCGCAGCGTGGCGCGCCGCGCCCGCTTTCGGCCTACGGGCAGCGCACCGCCCAAATGTCCCTGGTGCTGCCCAGCAGCGACAGTGCCGACATCAACTTCCTCTACGGCGCCATTGCAGAAGACGACTTTCCCAAACTCCTGTGGCGCCGGCTCTACAACCAGGCGCTGATGCAGCGCCAGCCGGCCCTGTACTACGGCCCGCCGGAAGGTAGCCTGGAGTTGCGCGCCGCGCTGCAGGACTACCTGCTGCGCGCGCGGGGCCTGTCATGCACCCAGGAACAGATCATCGTGGTCCAGGGCTCGCAGCAGGCCATTGACCTGTGCGCACGGCTGCTGGTGGACCCCGGCGCCGCCGTGCTGATGGAAGAGCCCTGCTACCAGCGGGCCCGCGCCGCATTCGCGGCCGTCGGCGCTGACATCACCCCGATTCCGGTCGACGAGCACGGGCTCGTGACCGCAATGTTGCCCGACACCCGCCATGCACTGGCCTATGTCACGCCATCGCACCAGTTTCCGCTCGGCTCGGTGCTGTCCATCGGGCGCCGGCGCGAACTGCTGGCCTGGGCCACCCAAAACCGCTGCTGGATCATCGAGGACGACTACGACAGCGAGTTCCGCTACGGCCTGCAGCCCACGCAGCCCCTGCATGCACTTGATGGAGACGGCTGCGTGCTCTACATGGGCACGTTTTCCAAGACGCTCTCGCCACAGTTGCGGCTGGGCTACCTGGTGCTGCCTGAAGCGCTGGTGCCGGTCTTTCGCCAGGCCAAGCTGCTGACCGACCGCCATGCCCCCTACCCGGAACAGCAGGTGGTGGCACGCTTCATCCGCAGCGGTGCCTATGAACGGCACATCCGGCGTGTGCGCCGGGCCAACGAACACCGGCGCACCGTGCTGGTAGACGCCATCCAGCGCTTCCTTCCCGCTCGCGTGGAGGTGGAAGGCACGGCCTCGGGGCTGCACATCGTGGTCTGGCTGCACGACCTGCCGATTGACCAGGAGCCGCAGCTGATGGCCGAAGCGCGCAAGCGGGGTGTGGGCCTGTGGAGCATCACGCCGCTGTATGCCGCCGGCCAGCGGCTGCGGCGCCACCGCTGTGCCGGCCTGGTCATGGGCTATGCAGGGCTCACACCGGAGCGCATCGTCACGGGGGTGGAACGCATGGCCCAGGCGGTGCGTGCGTGCCTGGAGCAGCATCAGCGCGGGGGTTCACAGCAGAAATGAAAAACGCGCCGGAAGGCGCGTTTTTGCGGATTGGCGGAGAGGGAGGGATTCGAACCCTCGGTAGTGTTACCACTACGCCTGATTTCGAGTCAGGTACATTCGACCACTCTGCCACCTCTCCTGAAATAGCGTCGCTCTGGTCGAAGCGAAGCGCGCATTCTACCGCACTCAGGGGGCGATTTTCTCGAGGCCGCCCATGTAGGGGCGCAATACCTCGGGTATCACCACGCTGCCGTCGGCCTGTTGGTAATTCTCAAGAACGGCCACCAGGGTGCGGCCTACGGCCAGGCCGGAGCCGTTCAAGGTGTGCACCAGTTCGTTCTTGCCCTGGGCGTTCTTGAAGCGGGCCTGCAGGCGGCGGGCCTGGAAGGCTTCGCAGTTTGAGACCGAGCTGATCTCGCGGTAGGTGTTCTGCGCCGGCAACCAAACCTCCAGATCGTAGGTCTTGGCGGCGCCAAAGCCCATGTCGCCGGTGCACAGGCTCATTACGCGGTAGGGCAGGCCCAGCTTCTGCAGGATGGCTTCGGCGTGGCCGACCATGGCGTCCAGCGCCTCGTAGCTCTTCTCGGGATGGGTGATCTGCACCATTTCCACCTTGTCGAACTGGTGCTGGCGGATCAGGCCACGGATGTCGCGCCCGCCGCTGCCGGCTTCCGAGCGGAAGCACGGGGTGTGGGCGGTGAGCTTGATGGGCAGGTCTGCTTCGGCCACGATCTCGTCGCGCACGAAGTTGGTCAGCGACACCTCGCTGGTGGGAATCAGGTACAGCGCCACGTTCTCGTCGGCACCTTCCTGCCCGCCCTTCTTGGCGGCAAACAGGTCTTCCTCGAATTTGGGCAATTGGCCGGTTCCACGCAGGCTGTCGCCGTTGACGATGTAGGGGGTGTAGCACTCGGTGTAGCCGTGCTCGACGGTCTGGGTGTCGAGCATAAATTGGGCCAGGGCGCGGTGCAGGCGGGCGATCTGGCCCTTCATCACCGTGAAGCGGGCCCCAGTGAGCTTGATGCCCATCTCGAAGTCCAGGCCCAGTGGCGTACCGACATCCACATGGTCTTTGGTGGTGGCATCGGGCACGCGCGGTGTGCCCCAGGTGCGCACCACCACGTTGCCGGACTCGTCGCTGCCCACCGGCACGCTTTCGTGCGGCAGGTTGGGCACGGCCAGCAGCATCTTTTCCATGTCCGCCTGGATGGCCTCCAGGCGCGTGGCCGAGGTTTCCAGCTCGGTCTTGATGCCGGCCACCTGGGCCATGGCCGCTTCGGCCTCTGCGTGCTGGCCCTTGCCCTTGAGCATGCCGATCTGCTTGGAAACCGTGTTGCGTTGGCTCTGCAGTTCTTCGGTGCGCATCTGGATGGTCTTGCGCTCGGCTTCCAGCGCGCGGAAGGCATCCACGTCCAGGAAGGCCTGCGGGTTCTTGCGGGTGAGCAGTCGCGCCACGACCGAATCGAGGTCCTTGCGCAGCAGGGTAATGTCTAGCATGTCGTTCTCTTTTACTAATCAAATCAGGCTCTAGCCCGCTATTTTATTGCGCAAGCCGCTAGCATTTGCATAGCGGCTGCAGACCAATCACTCCGGTGACTCTTCCAGCCGCAGCCCTTTGGGCAGCGGGAACTTGATGGTCTCCTCGATGCCGTCCATCTTGCGCACGGAAATGGCACCCAGTTCCTTGATGCGGGCGATCACCGCCTGCACCAATACATCGGGTGCGGAGGCCCCGGCGGTGAGGCCCACGCGGCGGGCGTTGGCAAACCACTCGGGCTGCAGCTCGGCCGCCGAATCGACCATGTAGCTGTCGGTGCCCAGCTTGTGGGCCAGTTCGCGCAGGCGGTTGCTGTTGGAACTGGTGGGGCTGCCCACCACGATCACCACGTCCACCTGGGGGCTGAGCACCTTCACGGCGTCCTGGCGGTTCTGGGTGGCGTAGCAGATGTCCTGCTGCTTGGGCTGGCGCACCTGGGGAAAGCGCGCCTTCACGGCGGCGGTGATCTCGGCGGCGTCGTCCACGCTCAGCGTGGTCTGCGTCACCACGGCAATCTTGTCGGTCTGCGGCAGCTGCAGTTTGGCCACGTCTTCCACGTCTTCCACCAGGTGGATGCCGCTGTCGAGCTGGCCCATGGTGCCTTCCACCTCGGGGTGGCCCTTGTGGCCGATCATGATGAACTCGAAGCCTTCCTTGTGCAGCTTGGCCACTTCCACGTGCACCTTGGTCACCAGCGGGCAGGTGGCGTCGAAGATGCGAAAGCCGCGCGCCTGGGCCTCCTTCTGCACCGCCTGGCTCACGCCGTGCGCCGAGAACACCAGCGTAGCACCGGCCGGTACCTCGTCGAGTTCCTCGATGAAGATGGCGCCGCGGCTCTTGAGGTCGTTCACCACGTAGGTGTTGTGCACGATCTCGTGGCGCACGTAGATGGGCGCTCCGAACTTCAGCAGCGCCTTTTCCACGATGTCGATGGCGCGGTCGACCCCGGCGCAGAAGCCACGCGGCTCTGCCAAAACAATTTCGCCTTCACCCCGCATGGGAACTGCGTGAACAGCTTCCGAATTCATAGCACCCCGATCACATGCACGTCAAAGCGCACCGGTTGCCCGGCCAGCGGGTGGTTGAAGTCGAACTGCACCGCCTGCAGCTTGCCATCCGCCTCGCGCGTGGCCAGCACCACGCCGGCAAACTGGCCGGCCCCGTCGGGGGTGGGGAAGTGCACCACGTCGCCCACGGCGTATTCCTCGCCCGGCTCGCCCATGGCGCGCAGTTCCTTGGCATCCAGCCACTGCTGCATGGTGGCGCTGCGCTCGCCGAAAGCCGCACCGGCTGGCAGGTCGAAACTGGTCTGCGTGCCCTCCTCCAGTCCCATGAGGCAAGCCTCCAGCGCCGGGGACAGCTGGCCGCTGCCCAGGGTGAGCGTGGCCGGCTTGCCCTCGAAGGTGCTGATGGCGTCGCCCGCTGGGCCGCTCAAGCGGTAATGCAGGGTGAGGAAGGCCCCAGGCTGGACCTGGGCAGGGGTGGTGGTCATACAAAGTCCCGATAAACTGACCCGTATTGTAAAAACCCCTGCCCTTCCCGCCCCGCCATGCCCCTGGATGACCTTCCCCCGGACGCCCGCCCGCGCGAAAAGCTGCTGGCCAAGGGCGCCTCGGCGCTGAGCGACGCCGAGCTGCTGGCACTGCTGCTGCGCACCGGCATTGCGGGCAAGAACGTGCTGCACATGGCCCAGGAACTGCTGGCGCTGCCACACAGGAATGGCCAGGGCGGCGGCTTTGACGGCATTGCCGGGCTGCTGAACGCCACCGCGCAGGACCTGGAGCGCGTCAAGGGCCTGGGCCCGGCCAAGCGCGCCGAACTGCTGGCCGTGCTGGAACTGGCCCGCCGGGCCGCGCAGCAGCAACTGCGCGAGCGCACCGTGCTCGATGCCCCGGCCACGGTACGCGAATACGTGCAACTGCACATCGGCCAGCGCCGGTACGAGGTGTTCGCCGTGCTTTTCCTGGACAGCCAGCACCGCCTGCTGGCACTCGAAGAACTGTTCCGGGGCACCCTGAGCCAGACCAGCGTCTACCCGCGCGAGGTGGTGCTACGCGCCCTGCACCACCACGCCAGCAGCGTGATCCTGGCGCACAACCACCCCAGCGGCAGCGTGGAGCCCAGCCGCGCCGACGAAGCGCTGACGAACACGCTGAAGGCCGCGCTCGCCCTGGTGGACGTGCGCGTGCTCGACCACATCATCGTGGCGCCGGGCCAATCCCTTTCGATGGCCGAGCGGGGGCTGCTGTGAAGAACCCCGCACTCACCGTGCGTGGCCTGGGTGAACTCGCCCAGGTCCGAAAAGCCTTGGTGCAGCGGGCAGAGGCTGCGGCGCAGGAGGCCGCACGGCAGAAGGAAGAAGCGGCCCGCGCCCATGCGCACAAACACCTGTTTCGTCTGTCGGTCGGCAAGGTACAGCCGCTCAAGACCGCGCCGGTGGCCGACCTGCGCCCACGCCCGGCCGAGCCCATCCCGAAGCAGCGCGAGCTGGACGAGGCCGCTGCGCTGCGCGAGGCGTTGAGCGACGAGGTCGACATCAGCACCCTGCTCGACACGGACGAGCACCTGAGTTTTCGCCGCCGCGGCGTCGGTGCCGACGTGACGCAACGCCTGCGCAAGGGCCACTGGGCCGTGCAGGCCCAGATCGACCTGCACGGCCTGCGCACCGACGACGCCCGCGAAACCCTGGGACGGTTCGTGCACGACTGCCACGCCCAGGGCCTGCGCTGCGTGCGCGTGGTGCACGGCAAGGGCCTGGGTTCGCCCGGCAAGACCCCGGTGCTCAAGGACAAGGTGCGCAAGTGGCTGGTGCAGAAAAGCGAGGTCGTGGCCTTCGTGCAGTCGCCGCCCGCGCACGGCGGGGCTGGGGCCCTGCTGGTGCTGCTGCAGCCGGTGCGCCAGCGGGCCAGTACCCGCCCACAGGGCACCTGATTCGGGGACTTGTCACCCACGCCCGAGGCTGGTACGGTGGCGCCCTGAAGCAACGTTTTCTGGATTCAGTCACAGGAGGAGCTTGGGCATGGCAATCCGTACTGTCCTCATGCTGCTGGCGGGGTTTCTGACCAGTCTGGCCGCGCAGGCCGAATGCGACAAGCTGGTGCTCACCGCCGACCCCAGCTACCCACCCATGCACTGGTACGACGGCACCCAGTTCCATGGTGCCTCCGTCACGATCGCCAAGCGCGTGCTCGACGAGCTGAAGATTCCCTACGAAGTGCGCTACCTCGGCCCGTTTCCGCGCGTCGTCAATGCGGCCGAACAGGGTGATGTGGACATGGTCGTGACACTGAAGAAAACGCCGGAGCGCGAGCAGTTCCTGCTCTACCCGCGTACCGCGGCGCTGGCCAACCCGGTGGCGGTGTTTGCCTCGCGTGAACGCATGTTCAAGTTCAAGGATCGCACCGACCTCGTGGGGCGTCGCGGCGGCATCACGCGCGGCAACGTGTTCGGCGACGACTTCGACGAGTTCCTGCGCCACCACCTGAGCATCGAGGAGGCGGACAGCCCGGAGAACAACTTCAGCAAGCTCGGGGCCGCCCGCATCGATTACTTCATCACCGGGTACTACGCCGGCATGGCCTACCTGCTCAAGCGCGGCGACGAGATGCGCTTTACCGCGCTGAGCCCATTCGTGGTCGACACCCCCAACTACCTCGCCCTCACACGCAAGGGCCGCTGCGCCGACAAGCTCGATGCCATCGACGCCAAGTTGGCCCAGCTCAAGAAGAGCGGTGTGGTGGAAGAGTTGATCCGCCAGGCCTTCGCGCAGTGGAAGCAGAACCCTGTGGTAGCGGTGAAGTAGCTATTTTTCCGCAAAAACACACCCAAGCCGGCGCAGATACTGCGCATGCAGCTCCTATTTTCGTAGCGACTGCAATACCTTCTCGCGCCGCCACTGCAGCGGGCTCTGGCCCAGCCACTGCCGAAACGCGCGCGTGAACGAACTCTGCTCTGCATAGCCCAGCAGCAGGGCCACGTCGAGCATGCTCAGCGAGGCATCGCGCAGGTAGACCTTGGCCAGGTCCTTGCGCACCGCATCGAGAATCTGCCCGAACGAGGTATTGGCTTCGGCCAGCCGACGCTGCAGGCTACGGGCGGGCACCCCCAGTGCACGGGCCACGTGCGCCAGCGTGGCCTCGCACTTGGGCATGAGCGGAATCAGCGCCGCACGCACCTGCTGCGCCACGTCGGTGCTGCCAAAGGCCTTCTCCATCGCGGCCCGGGCCTGCTCGCGCATGGCCAGGTGCAGGGTTTCATCGGCCTGCACCAGGGGCATGGCCAGCAGACTGCGCTCGAACACCAGGGCATTGGTGTGCTGGCCAAAGGCCACGGGGCAGCCGAAGAACTGCGAAAAGGCCTCACCGGCACCTGCGGCCGCGTGCTGGAACGTGACCTGGCGCAGCGGCAGCGGCACGCCCGCCATCCAGCGCCCGAAGGCGAACCAGCTGGCGATCAGCGCCTCGGCCAGTACCGGGCTGTAGGACAGCTGGGGCTGCAGCACATGCCACTCCAGCACCGCGTGCGCACCCTGCTCGCTCATGCGCATTTCGCTGTAGCCGATGTCGAACACCAGGCGCCGGTAGTGCGGCACCAAGGCCAGCGCTTCGCCCAGGGTGCGGCAGGTCATGAGCGCATAGCCCAGCACCTGGAAGGTGCCGGGTCGCACCTGGGCTGCGAACTCCAGGCCAATATCGCGGCGCCCCGTCAGCCGCTGCGCCGCCTCGAACAGGGCCACCACATCGCCCACGGGCCAGCGGGCCTGTCCCTCCTGGGGCGTGTCCTGCGCCAAGCCCGCGGCACGCAGCAAGGCACTGCGCTCCACCCCCAGTCGCTGGGCGGTTTCGAACAGTCCGGCCACGAAGCCGCCACCGACGGTACTGAGTGTGTGCATGGATGGGGTGTTGAATGCGCCGACAGACTGGCGCAAAATGACAAAAACAAGGCATTGTCGGACAAGCCGAAATCTGCCGCAAGTCCTAGCATCCGGTCATTGCCCAAGCTGCGCGCAACAACACATCCAACCAGGAGACACGCATGCTGCCCATCGACCAGGTACAACTGCAATTCAACCCGGCCACGCTGGCCGGGCTCAACGCCATCCTCGGGCTGGTGATGTTCGGCATCGCGCTCGACCTGCGCGTATCCGACTTCCGCGAGGCCTTCCGCAGCCCCAAAGGACTGCTGCTGGCCACCATCGGACACCACATCCTGTTCCCGGCCATGACCTACGTCCTGATCTGGATCATGCAACCGAGCCCCAGCATTGCGCTGGGCATGATCCTGGTGTCGTCCTGCCCGGCCGGTCACCTGTCCAACTTCCTCACCCACCTGTCCAAGGGCAACGCCGCGCTGTCGGTGAGTGCCAGCGCCATCTCCACCGCGCTGGCCATCGTGATGACCCCGCTGAACTTCAACTTCTGGGGCAACCTGCACCCCATCACCCACGACCTGATGCAGACCATCTCCATCGACCCGTGGGTGATGCTCAAGGACATCATCATCCTGCTCGGCATCCCGCTGGTGGCAGGCATGGGTGTGGCGCACAAGTTCCCGGCGTTTGCCAAACGCGCCGAGAAGCCCATGAAGCGCTTTTCGATGGTGGTGTTTGCGCTCTTCGTGGTGGGTGCCCTGGCGGCCAACTTCCAGCACTTCCTGCAGTACATCCAATTCGTGGTGCTGCTGGTGTTCATCCACAACGGTCTGGCACTGGTCACGGGCTACGGACTCTCCACCTTGCTTCGCTTGCCCGAACGCGACCGCCGCGCCGTCACCTTCGAAATGGGCATCCAGAACTCCGGTCTGGGTCTGATCCTGATCTTCAACATGTTCCACGGCCTGGGTGGCATGGCCATCATCACCGCCTGGTGGGGCATCTGGCACATCGTCTCGGGCCTCTCGCTGGCACTGTTCTGGAGCAAGCGCGACCCGCAACCCGGCATCCGTGGCTATTGATCGAAGGCATTCCATGAGCACCCAGACCATTCTCGTCACCGGCAGTTCGGGCTACCTGGGCAGCCAGGTGCTGGCCACGCTGGCACAGCGTGCCGACCTGCGCATTGTCGGCCTCGATGTCCGTGAGCCAACCCAGCGCCTGGATGGCGTCACCTACGCGGTAGCCGACATCCGTGCGGTGGAAGTGGACAGCATCGTCGCCACGCACCGCCCCGACGTTGTGGTGCACCTGGCCAGCATCGTCACCCCCGGCAAGGACAGCAATCGCGCCTTCGAATACGACGTGGACGTGAACGGAACGCGCAACCTGCTGCAGGCCTGTGTGGCGCATGGCGTGCGCCGCGTCATCGTGTCCAGCAGCGGGGCCGCCTACGGCTACCACGCCGATAACCCGGAATGGTTGGTCGAAACCGACCCAGTGCGCGGCAACGAGGCCTTTGCCTATTCGCACCACAAGCGCCTGGTCGAAGAGATGCTGGCCGAGTACCGTGCCCAACACCCCGCGCTGGAACAGGTGGTGTTCCGCATCGGCACCATCCTGGGCCCGACCGTACGCAACCAGATCACCGACCTGTTCGAGAAGCCGCGCCTCATTGCCATTGCGGGTAGCGACAGCCCCTTCGTGTTCATCCACGACCAGGATGTGGTCGGCGCCATCGTGCATGGCATCGATTCGGCCCAGACCGGTATCTTCAATGTGGCCGGAGACGGCAAGCTCAGCATCCACCAGATCGCGGCCAAGCTCCACAAGCAATGCGTGGTCTTCCCCGCATGGGTATTGCGCAGTGCGCTATGGATTCTGAAGCAACTGCACCTCACCCAATACGGCCCGGAACAGCTCGACTTTCTGCGCTACCGCCCGGTGCTGCTCAACACGCGGCTCAAGACCGAGTTCGGCTACACGCCCAAACTCAGTTCGGCACAGGTGTTCGACCTGTACCTGCAAGCCCGCAAGGGCCAAGTGCAATGAATGCTCGACGGGTAGTGCTGATCAGCGGCGCGGGTGGTGGCCTGGGCACTGCCCTGTGCCGCAGCTACATCGCCCGGGGGGATTGCGTGGTGGCACTGGAGCCTGACGCCGCGAACGCGACAGCACTGGAGCGATCCCTGCCAGCCAAGCAACTTCTGGTGTGCAGCGGGGCCCTGGGCGACGTCACCAACGCCGAATCCTGCAGGCAGGCCGTAGCCGCCGCTGTGGAACGCTTCGGTCGCATCGACATCGTCATCAACAACGCCGGCATCACCCAGCGCAGCCTGTTTGTAGAGGCAGACCTGGCGCAGCTGCGCCGCGTGATGGAGGTGAACTACCTCGGTGCCGTGCACCTGACCCACGCCGCCCTGCCCCAGTTGGTCCAACACCGGGGCGTGGTCGCTGCGGTGTCCAGCGTGGCGGGTTTCGCTCCGCTGCTGGGGCGCAGTGCCTACTGCGCCAGCAAGCATGCGCTGCACGGCTTTTTCGATACCCTGCGCTGCGAGCTGGCGCCCCAGGGCGTGGCGGTGTGCCTGGCCAGCCCCTCCTTCATTGCCACCGCAATCGCCCGCAGCGGTGAAACGGCGCGTGTGGCCACCGGTGGCGAATCCAGCCCGGACCAGATCGCTGCGGCCATCCTGCAGTCCATCGACCGACGCGAACCGCAGCTGCTGCCCGACCGCACCTCCCGCATGGCGTGGTGGGTCAGCAAGCTCGCACCCCGCTTCTATGCCCGCACCATGACGCGGCGCATTGCCCCGGAATACCCCTCATTCATCCCGAAGGAAGGCGCATGAAAAAAACCGTATTTGCATTGCTGGGCCTGGTGGCGCTGCAAAGTTTCGCCGCACCGGTGCAGGTGGTCGATACCCACGGCAAGCCGTTGGCCACCGTCATGGTCAGTCGCCAGCCAGTCAAGGCGGCCGTGCTCGACACCTCGGACGAAGGCTATCCCGCCAGCGGCAAATTGCAGCAGTCCTATATCGAGCTCACGCGCTTCACCGATTCCCAGGGTCGTGCCGACATTCCCGCGGCCGAGCACGCCTGGAAGCTGCGCCTGCGCAAGGCCGGCTACAAGGACCGGATCGTCAGTCCCGCCGAGGCCTCCAAGCCGGTGGTCATGCAGGCCGAGACCGACCCGGCAGAACTCGCAGCCCAACGGCCCTCGAACGCCTGGACTTCCACCATCGACTTCGGTGATGCGGCACTCAAGAAGGAGTTCATGCTCCAGTGCAACTATTGCCACCAGCAAGGCGGCGCCCTGCTGCGCCGCGAGCGCAGTGCCGACGAGTGGAAGGAAGCCATGAAGCGCATGGTGCGCTACGGCTCGCGCCTGTCCAGCGAAGCGCGCGAGAAGATTCCCGCGCTGCTGGAGGCGCACTGGAAGGACATCGCCGCCCACCCCGAGAAAGTGCCTGCCGGCACGCCCTGGTCCGCCGATCTGTCCAAGGTGACAGTGCGTGAAATGCCCGTGGGCGACGCCATGTCGCAGATGCACGATCTGCTGGTGCACTCCAACGGCAAGGTGTACATCGGCGACAACCTGCAGGACCGCCTGTACGAGATCGAACCCACCACCGGCAAGTTCACGGTATTCCATGTGCCCAAGCAGGACGGCGACCGCCTCGGTGGCCTGATGCCCGGGCGCCTGGTGGACTTCCCCAAGCACCAGACCTACCAGGGCATCCACTCGCTGGCCGAGTCCACCAAGGACGGGCACATCTTCCTCACGCCCTCGCACCAGCGCCGCCTGATCGAATTCGATCCGGTCAGCAAACAGTTCGTCCAGCACGAGATGGAGCGCGGCTTCTACCCGCACACCGTGCGCATCGACGCCAAGGACCGCGTCTGGTTCACCCTGGCCCTCTCCAACCAGGTGGCCATGTTCGACCGTACGACTAAGCAATTCACCTACTACGACCTGCCCGCGCGCTCGTTCATGGAAGGCCTCACCATCAAGCTCACGCCCACACTCATGGGTCTGACGCGCTTTGGCATTCCCGTAGCCAACCTCGTCAAGGTCGACCACCAGAGCACCGGCGTGCCCCTGCCCTACGGCCTGGACATCACCCCGGACGGCAAGGTCTGGATCGCCCGCCTCTACACCAACGAGATCGGCGTCATCGACCCCGACAAGGGCTCGGTCACCATGATCGCGACCCCCTTCACGGCGCCGCGCCGACTGCGTGCCGATGCCCAGGGTAACCTGTGGATCGCGGCCTTCAACGAGTCGCTGATTGCCCGCTACAACCCGGCCAAGGCCGAGTTCACCACCTTCGACCTGCCCGTGGTGCCCAAGGGCAGCGACACCCCCTACTCGCTCAACGTGGACCGCCAGCGCAACCAGGTGTGGGTCAACGGCACCAATTCGGACTCGGTGTACCGCTTCGACATTGCCGCTGGCAAGTGGAATGTGTACCCGATGCAGCGCAAGGTCACCTTCACGCGTGACGTCGAAATCACCAAGGATGGCAAGGCCTACGTGAGCGGCGCGGCCTTTCCGAGCTGGCACATCGAGGACCAGCAGCCGACCCTGATGGAAATCACGCCGTGACGCGGTTTTACCTGTCGTGCCTGCTGGCCTTCACGGCCGGGCACATGGTGAACTACACCGTGATCCTGTACCTGCAGGAAACGGTGGGCTCGGACCTGCTCTCCGGCATAGGCTTCGGGCTCTCGTTCGGCTCCTCGCTGCTGTTCGGCTGGTTCGCCGGCGTGCTGTGCGACCGTGTGGCCCCGCACCGGGTGATCCAGTGGGCGCAGACGCTGTTCGTGGTCTGCCTGGGCTTGCTGTGGTGGATCGACGCGAAAGCCAGCGGCGACACGCGTGTGGTGCTGGTCATGCTCGCGGCGCTGTTCTCGGGCCTGGGCTGGTCCTTCGTGGGACCGGCGCGCCTGGCCGCCCTGGGGCAACTGGCCGACCCGGCACGCCTGAAGCCCGCCACCATCCTGTTCAACGTGCAGGTCATGCTGGGCTTCGGCCTGGCCCCCATCGTGCTGGCCGTACAGCGCCACTACGGCGGCTGGCCCTGGGTGTTTGCCACCGGCATGGCACTGTTCGCGGCCTCGGGGCTCATGCTGCTGGGCATCCGTACCCGCGAGGCGGCGGCCTCCCAGCAAAGTGCCACCCGCGACCTGCTCGACAGCTTTGCCTTCATCGGCCGCACCCCCTTGCTCAAGCAGCTGCTGCTGGCCGCGGTCATTGCCTACGCCATGACCGGCCCGCTGCAGATCATGCTGCCCAAGCTGGCGCGCGAGACCCTGGGCCTGAGCGAAATCGAACGCGGCATGTACCTCGGGCTGCTTGCCCTGTCGCTCATCGGCGGCGGCATAGCGGCCCTGGTGGTGGGCAAGCACCTGCACCATGGCCGCGCCATCCTGGCCGCCACCCTGGTGGCCTGCCTGCTGTTCGCCAGCCTGAGCCAATGGCAGGTGCCGGCGCTCTCCGCCACGGTGCTCGCGCTCGTCGGTCTGCTCGGTGGCATGACCATCAGCTTCGTGGTCGCAGGCATACAGGCCCAGGTGCCCGACGTGCTGCGCGGCCGGGTGATGGCGGTCTACGCCATCATTTCGCAGGTCATTCCGGCCCTGTCGGGCGTGGTGGCGGGTGTCCTGGTGCGCAAGGCCGGGCTGACCGATGCCCTGCTGGGCGCCGGCATCGGCCTGGCCCTGGTCGCCGTGGCAGGCGCCGCAGCCATGCCCCAGCTGCGGCGTATGGCGCAGTAAGTTTCTTCGGTCATCCAGATTATCGGAGTTTGACCGTTGTCTTTGCTGGGCTGGCAGTAACGGCAGCGGTGGACTGGAAGCGGTCGTACGGTCATCAACAACCAATTCACGCAATCGACCCATTGCGGAAGTCTAGGCCAACAGTTTCAGCGCCTGAAAGCGGTCATTCAGAGATGACTGCGTTTCATGATGACGGGCCACGGGATTGCAGCGATAGCAGTCAGTCTACGACAACTAAAAGGCAGGCCGCATTGAGCAACACACAGCAACATAGGTCGAAAGTCTGATCTGGATAGCTAAAGGTTGTCAGCGACCCAACTGCCCAGGTCGACTAAAGAACTTCCGAATAAATGCAATCGTTGCCTTCGCAGAGACCGTTGCCGCGTATGCCTGATACTTATCGGCTTTTTCCTTATCCCCTACATCGCAGACCGACTTCAAGGAGACGAAGGCCTTGACCGAGCTTGATGACTCTGCGGCGACATATACAGGGTAGGTTTCCATATCGAGTCCGACCACAGCGCGATGCTGAGTCTGTGCGATAGAGTCGCGAACTTTCGCGTCTGCAAGAACGGCCGCGCCCGTCGCAACCGGGCCGCACACCAGCTTCGGCGTGGCAATGCCAGCTTCACGTGAAGCGGCGCCAAATGCGTTCCAAATTCCATCGTCGCGCATCATTTCCAATAGGCACTGTTTGACCAAAGGGCTGACATGCACCTGGTGAGGCGACTCCTGAAAAGCCGAGACTCCATCCGTCACCGAGAACTTCCCGTCTTGCCATAGCCAGGAAGTCTCCGCAGCTAACACATCACCAATGTTCGCTTTCTTGGGGAACCCAGCGCAGATGCCAGCCATCACAACGAGTTTTGGTGTAAGCGCCTGACAGAGCTTTGACGTCGATACTGCAGCATGCACTGGCCCCATCCGCTCGCAATGAGCCACTGCAATCGACAGCTTTCGTGCATCCGAGAGATCCAATTCTCCCAGTCTGTAGTACTGCCGTACGTCCAGCGGACGAACTGCGCCTAGCGAGGGCAGTGCTCGTTCGACCGAAACGAACTCAGGTTCAAGCAGCGCGGTGATGATGAGGACGTCAACATCAGGACTTCTTTCCGCCTGACCTGCTTGAGCCTTCTGGATGTACCTGGCAATCGAAATGATGTCCTCAAGACAAACCGTAGTGTCGTCTCGATAGCGCAGTAGCCCCCAAGGTCGACCTGAGAAAAATTTCTGGGTCTCAGGAGATAACTGATCCGCACGCGAAATCGATAGTGTGTAGGCGGCTCCGCATGCATCTTCGAACTGCTCAACTGACTCAAGTAAGTCCACTCCATTCGCTTCAGATGCCTCTCCACGGTACTGACGGGGAAGAATTAGGTCAGCCAATAGCAAGTCGAAGCGGCTCGACGCGAGTCGCTCAAGCGCACTGGCCGTCGTCTCGACGACTTGAGGCTCGTCAAAGAGTTCAGGGTGCGCTCTTATGGTCTCCAGCAGGCGAGTCTTTTTATGAAGCTCGTCTTCGACAAATAGAACTTTAAGTGGCTTCACGTCTTGAGCGCCTTTCGAATGAGTTCAGATAGCTCGCTAGCCCATACTGTGTATACGGAGTCAAAAAGGACGCTTCCTCGAAAGAGTCCTGGATAGGCTACGCGAAGCTGCGTCGAGATCTCTTCAAGTGAGATCAACGAGCCCTTTTCTTCCAGTGCCCCGTATGCGCTTACGACGATGACTGGAACTTCAATACCAATCCCGTCTAGATGCGCGAACAACTCCATTCCGCCCCGAGGGCGTGGAGTGCCGCCACCTTCTGCCTTCGTAAGGTCATAGGTGGGCAACGACATGTCCAGAAGTACAAGGCAGTAGTCATGCTCATTTAGTAGCTTGATTGCGGAATTGACTGAAGCTGCGGAGTCGACTTGAACGTCGGAAAACGCAGCTACAACAAGCTGTTCCACGCTCAACCTCTTGGTTTCGATGTCTTCGACGATGAGCACGCGAAATGTCACGGCGCACCGCCTTCAAGCTCGTCGTTTGAACGCTTGCTGATGTGCAAAGGAAGGGCAAACTTTGTAACCAAGGTCGACGCTTCGTGGTCCAAGGTCATTGACAGTTGTCCGCCGCGACCAATTGTGAGGCTCGATAGCTTTCCTAAACCGGACCCCTTGTTTTGCTTAGCGACCGATGCCGCACCACGCGCTGCGATCTCACTCTGAACTCCAGCGAGCCTACCCGCCTCAAGCTCAGCAAATACTGCCGACGCAATCGTGCAAGTGAAGCTAACCCACAAACTGGTGTCATCGGCAGTAATGGTCACTCGAATATCAGGCCGGGCAACCTTTGAATGTGCGGCGGCGTTGTCGAACAGAATGTAGAGCGCATCATGCAGGAGCATGGCGTTGTCAAGTGACAAGGCTTCAACTGGCGCGTTGATAGACACTTCCGGCTCGAAGTCGCTGTGTTGGCCGCGTATGTGCATCTCCGTGCCGTAAGCGACATGGCTTACGCGAAGGTACGCAGACGTCTCGTCGGCCTTCGGTACGGCCAGCCAGCTCAGGACTGTCTCGCCCTTAGTTAGCACTTTGTCAGTCGCAAGTTGAGCTCTGTCAATCAGGACGCGATCAGGCAGATTCAGCCCCTTCAGTTCGGTCTGCAGCTTTGTGCAGGCGTCTTTGAGTGACTTCTTTACGTACGCGGAAATGACCGGGCGCTCTCGCTCAATGTTTGCGTAGATGCTCACCCAGAACATCACGAAACAGACGCGAACGAACTCTTCGAATGGTTGGTCTTGGCTAGCTAAGTGAAGCAGGCCAGCTAAGCTCCTGGCGTTTACCTCCAGAGCAAAAGCCGGGCGCAACCTAGATGTGGGGTTCTGCCGTTGACACTGAAAGACATCATCGCACAAGACTTGGCATAGGTTATCTATTGCGGTCGAAAACTTGCTTAGAGCTGCTGAGACAGCTGTGCGCTGTTTCGGTTGGTATGCCGACAATTCATCCGCAAGTCGATTTGAGACTTCATAGGGCGCGCCAGCCTTAGGGCGGTGACTGATCATGCCAACATGGTCCAGCGTTCCGCGGAGCGCACCGGTGATTTCCCCGTGACGAATTCGGCGACCTATTACGGAGTCCAACCCAGCCGAGGGGTCATTGAGGAACATGTCCAAAACTCCAACAAAGATCTCGCGCAAAAGGCGCTGTGAGTCACTGATGTCGGCGTCAAGATCTGCAGGGCCAATGCGCAAAATATCGTCAAGATCAACTTCGCTAAGAGGCCGTTCTTCGACCAAACCTCGGTAGTGTTCGTAGGTGAGCCGGTATTCAAGCGCAGCCTTATGAATTAGTTCCGATTCACTTACGAAAACCTTGGTGGCATCGATGGTCCCCCTTGCCATCGCTATCGCAATCGAATGTTCTACCTCGGCAATGCGAGCTTCCATGCCTGCAACGTCGGCATCAGGTAGTTGAGATCCAGCTCGCAATGTGTTTAGCAGCTCTTGCTGCGCTGCATTGGTGCTGTCGGCGATTCCAATTAGCTCTATGAGGGGGAGGTCTAGGACTTGCCCAACGAAGAAGTTCAGTACGCGTGGCTCAATGTTTGGACTTGCACCTAGTTTTGAAACTAGTGAGACCAAGTCCGAACATCCCTCTCGCCTCATCAAAGCCGAAACCGCAAACCGTTTTGTAGTCTTTGCCTGCGAATCGCCGGTTGCGGAATGGTAAAGCTGCAATGCGCAGGACAGCTCCAGCAGCGCATCAAAGTGCTTAAGGTGCTTCCACGATTTAGCCTCGAACAATTCAACGAGCGGCGTGGATTCCACCACTCGCTGGTTCCGCAGTCCCGTATGCAACGCCACACGCATTGCTTCCGCGGGATATCCCCCTCGGAGCAATGCCCAGGCTAGTGCTACCTCCAGACAATCTCGCGCAGTCTTGCTGAGGTTCTCGACGCGTTGCAGGAACGCGGCGTCGTTCAATAGGCCAAGAGCGTGGTCACAACCGATACTGTCGATCAAAAGCTTAAAGGCTGACTCTTCGTGTCCCGAGACGCTATTGAGGAAGGCTCGTGCGACCTGAGCATGAACCGGGACTTCAGCCGACCGTGATCGCTGTTCAGCGATATCACAAACCAGCTGAGGTAGAGTCTGAAGCGGGAGCGCTGGTCGAAGCTGGATGGACCACGGATGAGTAGGGAAGCAGGCGGTGAAGTGATGAAGCCGCTCTTTGGCTGAGGCGTCTTCCCCGGTCAGCTGAGCTGCGATAGCTGCTTCAAGCCCAATTTCGCCTGCTGATAGCTGCGTTGCCCTATCAAGCAGAGAGGAAACTGCTCCTCGGATGAAGCGAGAGAGGTCCGAACAAACAGTTCCGCTGGCGGAGGTTTCGGGCAATGGGAGCGATAAAAATGGGGCCCCGTACCTAGATAGTAATGTCTCAACTGCAGCATTAGTACGCTCGTCAATCGATGCTCGACGGGCAAAGAGAGCGTAGGCAGTCGAGACAGCCGAAAGAATTCCGTCCAGAGGTGGCAGTAAGAGCTCATAGGCCATGATCGTCGCAAGGTCGTCCTCGCTGACCGGTAAGGTTGCAGTAGCTCGGTACTGAGTATGTACCTTCTGTGGTTCGATGAGGTCAGAGTTTCGGATGCGCCGCCCGAGGAGAGCCAGCTGCCTGGTTGCTAGCTGAGCGCTGTCGCTACGGGTGGCCGCGGCCGAAAGAAAAAAGCGCACCAATCCGCGTTGATTGCCACTCAGCTGCTTCTGAAGAGTTCGTACTTCCTCTGAAGTTGCACGAACATTGGCTAGAGCGATTTCAGTTTCGGCAGACCAATATGACGCGCCAAATTTTTCCCGATGTGCCTTCAGCGCTCCCTCGGCCTCAAGAAGCTTATTCTCTGCGATCAGCTTGTTTACGCCCCTAACCGCAAGGAGTTGATCCTGAATCGCGACTTGATTGCTATCAAGCAATTGCAGCGCGATCTGAAATGAATCGTGCAGCGGAAGAACTACCACCTCTCTGGGGGTTTCGTATAGCACATCAAGACGTGCTCTGTAATCTTTGGACCGGCTACGAAGTTCAATCTCCCCCATGAGCCAGTGCTCAAAGCGAAGCAACTCGCTTATCGGCAGGTAGATGCGTGCATCGCTGCGGGCTTTGAGGAGGTTTCTCTGCCGAGTCACCGAGCGTGCAAACGCTGCGTGAGGGTGCTCAATATCACTTGCGATGAAGCCGCTTTGCAATGCTGCCAATGCGCGATGTTTGAGCTCGGCGAACGGGGTGCGGTGTTGATTCAAGGAATTGTCGGCGAGAAGTAGCAGCAACAGAAACTCACCCTGCTGGGCCGAGTGATTGGCATTATGCACATGACGCACACTGTGGATTTTCTACAACGACGTCCCTCCGGAATTGAATAGCATGTGGGCTTGAAGTCCCATCCAACAGGCTGGCAATTCTAGTCACCAAAGCCTTTCAACACATTTTCTGATTGCGGTCATTCGCCAAAGACTGCAACTGGCCCGGACCAGATGCTGGGATTGAGCAGGGTCATGACCGCCATCGCGGCAAACCTCACATTCATTGCAATTTAGGGGCGCGTCAGGTGAACCTTGGGCCCGATCGCCCCCTGGAGGCTGATTGGGACGCAGAAAATCCGGATGTCCGGGTCTGCCTACTTGTCGTGCAGCACCAGCTGCACACCAGTCTCACCGCGCTGCAGGCGCTGCAGGTGCATGGCAACCACGCCGTCCTGCGGATAGCGGGCCGCCAAGGCTTCGAACGTCTGCAAGGCCTGCGGGTCATTCGACTCCAGCCGGGCATAGGCTGCCCCATAGTCTTCCAGAGGCGCACAGCCGGGGAGCTGGGCGGCACAGGGCTCCCACACCGCCAATGCCTGCGTCTTGCCCTTGAGCACCAGGTGGGCTACGGGGCGCGCGGGCACATCGGTGCAGGCCGAGAGGGTCGCCTCCGAAATGCACACCAGGCTGCCGAGGTACTTGTTGGCCCCCTCCAGCCGTGACGCTGTATTCACCGGGTCGCCCAGCGCGCGGTAATCGAACATGGTGGAGCCACCAAAGTTGCCCACAATGACCTCGCCCGAATGCACGCCGATGCGGGTGTAGCCAAAGGGCACCTGGCGCTCGGTCTGGATGCGCTGGGCATAGGCTTGTGCAAAGGCACTCATCTCCAGCGCGCACTGCACGGCCCGCTGGCGATGGTCGGGCTGTACCAGGGGCGCGGAAAACACCACGGCCACGGCGTCGCCGACAAACCGGTCCAGCGTGGCGCCATGGGCGAAGGCAATCGCAATCATGCGGTCCAGGTAGTCGTTGAGCAAGGCCACGGCGCCACCGGGGTCCATGGATTCCATCAGCGTGGTGAACCCGGCCAGGTCGGTAAACACGAAACTGCATTCCTGGCGCTTGCCACCGAGTTCGAGTTGCTCCGGGTGCGCCACCAGGTGATCCACGCGGTTGGGCGAGACATAGCGCGAAAAGGCCTGGCGGATCCAGCGTTCCTCGCGCTCGGTATCCAGGTGGCGCTGCACGCTGCACAACAGGAATGCCAGCACCATCCACAGCGCGGGCTCCAGGCCGTTGAGCAGCAGCCGGTACTGCACAAAGGCCCACCACGCGCCACCCACCACCACGACCACAGCCAGAAAAGCCCAGGTAGCCGACACGGCGGCCCGGGTGCTGGCCGCGGCAAAGCCTACGGCCAGGCAGCCGAGCACCACCACCAGCGCTTCCAGCCCCATGGCCCAGGAGGGGCGCTGCAGTGCCTGCCCCCCCAGGACCTGCTCCAGGGCCTGCGCGTGCGCCGTCACCCCGGGCATGACATGGCCCAGGGGGCTGAAGCGTAGGTCCATCAAGCCCTGGGCCGAAGTCCCCACCAGCACCAGCTTGCCAGCGATGCGTCCCGGCTCGGTCTTGCCCGCCAGCACCCGCCAGGCGGGCTCGAAGCGTTCGCTTTGCGGGGCGCTGTAATGCAGCCACATTTCCCCCTCGGCGGTGGTGGGAATGGTGAATGCGCCAATGCGCACCTCCTGCAGGCCCGCGCCATCGTGCCCCGCCCCCTTGAGCATGTAGTTGCTCGCCCCCTGCGCCACCCGCAGCATTTCTGCCACCAGGGTGGGCGCCAGTTGCTGCTGCACGGCAAACAGCATGGGCACGCGCCGCACCACACCGTCCGGATCGGCCACAAAGTTCAGCGAACCGAGGCCCGCACTGGCCGCACGGATTGCAGGCAGGGGCAGGCGGGCACCATCAAAGCGGTGCAGGCGCCCTGCGGCGGAGTCGCCCAAGGTCAGCACCCGGTAGGGCACCACGTCCGGCAGTGGCTGCAGACCGCCGGGACCGGTGCCATCGCCCTGCTCCAGCGCCATGCCCACCACCGTGCCACCTGCTTGCAGTGCGCGGGCCAGTACCTGGTCGTGGTCGGGCAGCTGGCGCAGCGCCTGGCGCATCTCAGGCGAAATGGCCCATTGGGCTGACGCGCGTTGCGGCGAGGTCCGGTCCGGCTCCACGAACAAGGCATCCAGGCCGATGACGACTGCGCCCATGGCGCGCAGCCGCTGCACCAGCTCGGCCACGCGCGTGCGCGGCCAGGGCCACTGCCCGTAGGTGCGCAGGCTCTCGTCGTCCAGATCGACAACCACCACCCCGACATCGGCATAGTCGCGCGGGTGCCAGCGCTGGAACTGGTCGAACTGGACATTGCGCAGCACCTGCAGCGCTACCGGCTGTACCCAGACCGACAGCAGTGCCAGCACGGCACACAGCAAAGGGAGAATGGCCTTGCGCAAGGCGCTGTGCATCACTTCGGCGATTCAACGCACCGAGATCTCCACGCGCCGGTTGCGTGGTTCATCGGTTTCATCGGGCGTGGGAACCAGCGGGTTGCGTTCGCCGTGCGATTCCACGCTCAGCGCAAAGGCCTGCAGGCCCTGCTCGGTCAGCAGGGCGGCAATGCCCTGCGCGCGCTTGAGGCCCAGGGCTTCATTGGCTTCGGCGTTACCCACCGTGTCGGTGTGGCCGATGACGCTGACGTCGGCCACCGGCCGACGCCGCACATCGTCGAGGATGGTGGCCAGCAGCGCCTGCGACTCGGGCGTCAATTCGGCACCGCCGCTCTGGAAGTAGAGCAGGTAGCGCTGGGGCAGCACAGGCTGTGCCGCCAGCACCGCCGCAAAGTCGGCCTCGAAGCGGCGCACGTCCACCGGTTCGGGGGGCTTGGCACCGTCGAGCGACGTTGCATCCATGGCGCGGTCTATCATTTGCGTGCCATTCTTGCCGCGCACGGTAACCTTGCCAACGCCGCCTTGCGGGTCTTCCAGCAGCACCACATACGACGGGCTGGCGCAACCAACCAGGACCACGGCGGCCCACGCCGCACACCAGGCCCTCATTGTTCTTCCTCAGCCTTGACCACGAAGTGGGTGCCGCGCACGCCGATGACGGCGCCCGGCGTCTTCACCGACACGGCTTCCGGGCGCGCCTTGGCAATGGCCCCGGATATGTAGTTCAGGGCGCCCTTACCAAGGTTGGCGCCAAACTTGTACTGGCCCTGGTTGGGGTCGTACACGTATTCGTCCACGGTCAGCCGGGTGTCGGCCCCCAGGGACAGCACCGTGCTGTCCTTGAAGGTGAGGCCCAGGCTGGCGTCCTTGCCGGTGCGGATTTCGCTACCCAGATAGACCGGCGTTCCCACCGCGGCTTCCACGGTCTGCGTCTGGGTACGGATGGTTGCCTGGCCACGCAGGGTCTTGACCCGGCCCACCGGCTCGGCAGACCCGGCCACCGGTGGTGCCGTCTGGGCCGACGCGGTCATGCCGACCCACAAGGCACACACCACCAAGCACCGGTTTCGAAAGTTCATTGCCTGCTCCTTGCAAGAAGCCCCGACTATACGGCGGCACGGCGCAGGGTCTCCACCACCGGTCTGCGCAATACGTCACGCAAACCCCACCAACCTGCAAGCCAGGCAAGCAAGGCGCCCGCCAGGGCACCGGCAAATGGCGTGGCCCATTGCAGCGACCAGTCGAACTCGAACACATAGCGCGCCAACGCCCAGCCCACGGCCAGTGCGACGACGGAGGCCAGCAGCCCGGCCAGCGCCCCCACGCCCGCCAGCTCGGCGCGCTGCACCTGGCGCAGCAGGGAATTGCGGGCCCCCACCGCCCGCATGATGGCAAACTCGCGGGCGCGCTCCTCACGCGTGGCCGTGACGGCGGCGAACAGCACCACCAGCCCAGCCGCGAGCGTGAAACCGAAGAGGAACTCGACCGCGCGGATGACCTGGTCGAGCACGCGCTGGATCTGGTTCACGGTGAGCGTCATGTCGACGTTGGTGACATTGGGGAAACGCCGCACCAGGGCGTTGTCGAAGCCCTTGGTATCGGGTGCCCGGTAGGCCCCCATGTAGGTCACCGGCACGCCTTCCAGCGCCGCCACCGGGAACATGACGAAGAAGTTGGCCCGCATGGAGCCCCAGTCCACCTTGCGCAGCGAGGTGATGCGCCCTTCGCGTTGCATGCCACCCATGTCAAACCGCAGGGTGTCGCCCAGCTGCAGCTGCAGGGTCTTGGCCAAGCCCTCTTCCACACTGATGCCCTCGCGCTCCTGCGGCGTCCAGCGCCCCGCCACCACGGTGTTGTTGGGCGGAGCGTGTTCGCTGTACGAGAGGTTGAATTCGCGGTCGACCAGCCGCTTGGCTCGGTCTTCCGCGTAGTCATCGGGCGAGACGTTGCGGCCATTGACCGCCACCAGGCGCCCGCGCAGCATCGGGTACCAGTCGTACTTCTGCACCCCGGCCTCGGCCAGGGTGGCGCGGAAGTCCTGCGCCTGCTCGGGCAGCACATTGATGACAAAACGGTTTGGCGCATCGGCCGGCGAGGCCTTGCGCCAGCTGCTCACCAGGTCGGTACGCAGCAGCACCAGCAGTACCAGCGCGAGCAAGCCCACGGCGAGGGCACTGACCTGCACCACGGTGAAGGCCCGGCGCGCCGCCACCTGCCGCGTGGCCAAGGCCAGCCAACGCGGTGCGCGCGGACTGCGCTCCACCAGCACCCGCACCAGCGCCACCATGAACCAGCTCACGCCCGCAAACAGCAGCACCGCACCACCGAAGCCCGCCACGGCGATGGCGCCCAGCGTGGCGTCGCGGCTTACCACCAGCAGCAGCGCAGCAAAGCCCGCCAGCCCCAGGCCCAGCACCCCGAGCGAAGCCGGGCGCAGTTGCCCGACATCGCGCCGGATCACGCGCAGCGCGGGCACGCGGGCCAGCTGCAGCACGGGCGGCAGGCCGAAGGCCAGCAGCAGGGTCAGGGCCATGCCCAGGCCATAGGCCACCGGCTGCCAGCCCGGCGCGGGCAAGCTGCTGTCCACCAGGCCGGCCAGCAGCACCACAAACCCTAAGTGCACGCCATAGCCCATTGCCACGCCCAAAAGTGCAGCCAGCAGGCCCACGGTGGTGAATTCCAGCGTGTAGGCCGCCGCCATGGTGCGTTGGCTCAGGCCCAGCACGCGCAGCATGGCGCAGTCGTCCAGGTGGTGCTGGGCAAAGCGCCGCGCCGCCAAGGCCACCGCCACGGCGCTGAGCAGGGCCGCCAGCAGCGACACCAGGCTCAGGAACTTCTCGGCGCGCTCCAGCGTCTGGCCCATTTCAGGGCGTCCGCCCTGCAGCGACTCCAGCCGCACCCCGCGCATGGCCTTGTCCTTGAGGTAGCGGTCGGCCCAGGTGCTGTAGCCCGTCACCGCGGCGTCGGGGCCGGCCAGCGCCAGGCGGTAGGTCACGCGGCTGGCCGGTTGCACCAGCGCAGTTGCGCCCAGGTCGGCGCTGTTGAGCATCACCCGCGGAGCGAAGTTCATGAACCCCGCGCCGCGGTCCGGCTCGACCGCAATGACGGCGTCGATGCGCAGCAGGCTTTGGCCCAGGTGCAGCCGGTCCCCCACCTGCAGACCCAAGGCCTCCAGCAGCGCGCCATCGACCCAGACCGTGCCAGTGGCCGGAATACCCTTGGCAGGCTCCACCCGTTCACCGACCTGCAGCTGCAGGGTTCCACGCAGGGGGTACCCGGCCTCGACCGCCTTGAGCGCCACCAGCTTGGCCGCGCCACCGCGTTCGTCGGTGGCCCGCGCCATGGTCGGAAAAGTGGCCGACAGGGCCTGGTCCAGGCCGCGCTGGCGGGCTTGCTGCAGGAATTCGGCAGCAGGCGGGTTGTCGCTGGCCACCACCACGTCGCCCCCCAGCAGCTGGCGCGCATCGCGCTGCAGCCCGCCCTGGATGCGGTCGGCCAGGAAACCCACCGCCGTCAGGGCCGCCACGGCCAGGGCCACGGCCACCACCACCAGACGCAACTCACCGGCGCGCAGATCGCGGACCAGGGAGCGCCAACCCAACTGCCAGAATGTGCTTTTCATGGGCACACCTTAGCGCAAAAGGGGTTTGCCCCGGTGGGGATGGTGTTTTCTGGGGTTCTTTGATGGGGAGCCATGTGGCGATGCCTTGGTTCGGAGGAAATGCTTGGTCTTGTTTTTTCCTCACGCCCCCCTCACTCCCCCAGCCCCTCTCTCGCCCCGCCGGGCGAAAGAGGGGAGCCTGAACAGCCACATTTGGCTGTCACGGAAAACAAGGGAAGTGCACGCGCCACGGCCTCGTGGGCGCTGTGGTTTGCGAGATCATCGTGCTATTGCTATCGTTTTGCTAGCTGTCGACGCAATTTCTATGGGGGCTAGAGGCCAATTTGGCACCTAAAACCATCCACCCGCCCTGCCCCAACGCCAGGCGGCGCGTGCACTTCCCTTGTTTGAACACGCGGCCAAATGTGGCTGTTCAGGCTCCCTCTCGCCCGGCGGGGCGAGAGGGCGGGGGGTGAGTGGGGGCCGTGTGGAAGCCGCCTGCAATGGCAATGCCTCCGAACCAAGGCATTGCCGCATGGCTCCCAAAGAAAACACCAGAGGCCAGCGCTTTCACCCTCGCAGTTCCCGGCAGGCCAGAGAACAAAGGCGGCCTCCAGCATTGCCCGACGCTAGCGCAAACCCGCAATCCCCCTACCCATGCACCCCCCAACATGGCATAGTGGCCGTTCGCTCGGATTTCGCTACACCCCATGTATCTCGTTGGTACCCGCTTCAACCGATACGCCCTGCTGGCCATGGGGTGGCTGTGGGCGATCCTGCCTACCCATGCGGAGACATGGACTATCCGTGCGGATCACTGGTGCCCGTACAACTGCACCCCGGGCACCGACCGCCCGGGCTACATGATCGAGATACTGCAGCGAACTGCGGCCAAGCATGGGCACACCCTGGACTACCGGCTCATGCCTTGGCCACGGGCCTTGCAGCAAGCCCGCGAGGGCTTGATCACGGGGGTGGTGGGCATGGTGGCGAGCAACCGCGAGGGGCTGCTGCTGTCAGACAAGATGGGGGTGGATGCCACCTGCGTTTTCGTCCTCAAGGGAAGCACCTTGCGATATCGCAGGGTATCCGACCTCGACAGCTTCGGACGCATCGGGATCGTGGAGGGCTATGGCTATCCCGACGAATTCATGCAATGGCAAAAGCGCCATGCACGCCAGGTGCAGGCAGTCGCCGGCGAAAACACCTTGCAGATGCAGGCCAAGAAGCTGACCTCCCAACGCATCGAGGCATTCGTGGAAAACGTCAATGTCGTGCGCCATTCGGAGTCGGAGGTACCGGAACTGCGCTGGGTGGGGAATGCCGGCTGCATGCAGGAAGAAGACCTGTACTTCGGCTACAGCAAGAAAGTCCCGCACGCCGCGTCAATCAAGCAGATGGTGGATCAGGAACTGGCTGCAATGAAGAAGAACGGCGAGCTGAACAAGCTGCTGGAAAAGTACCGCGTAGCCCCCTGGTAGGACGCTTCCCGTTCAGCCCGTGGCTTCATGGCAAGCCACGCACAGCTTGTTCCCATCGGGGTCCCGGATGTAAGCGCCGTAGTAATGCGCGTGGTACTCGGGCCGCAGGCCGGGGGCCCCCTCGTCCGACCCACCATGCGCCAGGGCCGCCGCATGCATCGCATCCACCTGCGCCCGGGTCGTGGCCAGAAAGCCTGCCATCTGGCCATTGCCTGCACTGGCTGGCGCACCGTCAAAAGGTGCCCCGATGAGGAACAGCGGCCGGGCCTGCCCCGGCATCTGCCAGCCTGCCCAGGGGCGCTCACGCTCCACGAAACGCTGGGTCAAGCCCAGCACGGCCAATACCGGTTGGTAGAACGCAAGTGCACGTTCGAAATCGCGCACGCCGACAAACACATGGGAAAACATGGCACCTCCAAGCAAAGACTGCAGGGGAGGACTTTACGCCACGGTGACTGCCCGGTGTTGCGGCGCGAACAGCAGACGCTCGTGGCCGCAGTAGCACAGGAAGCGCTGATGCAGCGCACGCCCGATGGCGCACACCCCCAGGCTCTGAGCCAGCGACAGGCCCATGTGGGTGATGCCGCTGCGCGACACCACCACGGCAATGCCCATGGTGGCGGCCTTCATGACCATTTCGCTGGTCAAGCGCCCAGTGGTGTAGAGCACGCCCTGCTCCACCGGCCGCTGCTGCAGGGCCATCCAGCCGGCCAGGGTATCGATGGCGTTGTGGCGCCCCACGTCTTCCACGAACAGCTGCAATTCGCCGCCCGAGAACAGCGCGCACCCATGGACCGACCCGGCTTGCTTGTAGACGCTGTCCTGCTGGCGGATGGTTTCGGTGATCGATTGCAGCATCTGCGGCGTCACCGTAGTCGGCGGCAAGGCGCGGCGCGACACGCTGTCCAGCAGGTCGCCGAACATGCTGCCCTGCCCGCAGCCCGTGGTGACCACCCGGGTAGCAGTCTTGGCCGCGAGGTCCGTGATGCCACGGTGGGTATGGATGCCGGCCGCGCCCACTTCCCAGTCCACCGTGATCGACTCGACATCGCTGGCGCTGGCGATGAGTTGCTGGTTGAGCAGGTAACCCAGCACCATCCACTCCGGGTGGGCACCGAGGGTCATGAGCGTGACAAGTTCACGCTTGTCCACATAGAGCGTGAGGGCGCGCTCCGCCGGAATCTGCAGCTGCTGCACCTCACCGCGTTCGTTCACCACCTGCACCGCCTGCAACAGCGGTGCACGGGCTTGGGTCAGGCGCGGCAAGCCGGCACTCACGGCAGGGCCTCCAGGGCATAGCCGGCCTGCGCCTGCAGCTTGCCTCCCTTGGCCACCGCCACCGCGCAGTACTTGAACTCGGGGATCTTGCCGAACGGGTCCAGCGCCGGGTTGGTCATGAGGTTGGCCGCCGCCTCGTGGTAGGCGAAGGGCATGTACACCGCGCCCTGGGGCGTGCCGTCGTCGCGGCGCACATGCAGCACGACTTCACCGCGGCGCGAACGTACGGTGATGACATCGCCCGCCACCAGCCCCAGCGCCTGCAGGTCGGCCCCGCACAGGCTGGCCGTGGCCACAGGTTCGATGGCATCGAGCACGGTGGCGCGGCGCGTCATGCTGCCAGTGTGCCAGTGCTCCAGCTGGCGCCCGGTGATGAGCACGAAGGGGTAGTCGGCATCGGGGCGTTCGTTGGCCGGGATGATGTCGGCCGGCACCAGGTGCACCTTGCCGTCGGGCGTGGCGAAGTGGTCGTGGAACACGATGGGCTGGCCCGGGTCGTCCGCCGACAGGCAGGGGTAGGTGACGCTGTGTTCGCGCTCCAGGCGCTCCCAGGTGATGCCTTCAATGGCCGCATGCATGGCCTGGCGCATTTCCTCGTACACCGCCGCCACGCCGGCATGCTCGCCGGGGTAGTTCCAGGCCAGGCCCATGCGTTGGGCGATGTCCTGGATGATGGCCAGGTCCGGCCGCGCCTGGCCCGGTGGCGTGATGGCCTGGCGGCCCATCTGCACCATGCGGTCGGTGTTGGTCACGGTGCCGGTCTTCTCGGGCCAGGCCGTGGCAGGCAGCACCACATCGGCCAGCCAGGCGGTCTCGGTCATGAAGATGTCCTGCACCACCAGGTGTTCCAGCGAGGCCAGGGCGTGGCGCGTGTGGTTCAGATTGGGGTCACTCATGGCCGGGTTCTCGCCCATGATGTACATGCCGCGCACCTTGTGCGGGTCGCTATCCTCGGCCAGGATCTTGTGCATGATCTCGACCACGGTGTAACCGGGCTGGTCGTCCAGCTTGGTGGCCCAGAAGTTCTCGAACCAGTCGTGCGCGGCCTGGTTGGTCACGCGCTGGTAGTTCGGGTACATCATGGGGATGAGGCCGGCGTCGGACGCGCCCTGCACGTTGTTCTGGCCGCGCAAGGGGTGCAGCCCCGTGCCGGGTCGGCCGATCTGGCCCGACACCATGCACAGCGCGATGAGGCAGCGCACGTTGTCGGTGCCATGCACGTGCTGGCTCACGCCCATGCCCCACAGGATCATGGAGGATTTGGACGAGGCATAGGCCCGTGCCACTTCGCGCAGCGTCTGCGCCGGGATGCCGCAGATCGGCGCCATGGCTTCGGGGCTGTAGCCCTGCACGTTGTCGCGGATTGCTTCGAAATTCAGAGCACGTTGCGCAATGAATTCGCGGTCCACCAGGTTTTCTTCGACGATGACGTGGAGCATGGCGTTGAGCATGGCCACGTCGGTATCGGCCTTGAACTGCAGCGTGCGCCAGGCATGGCGGCCGATGTCGGTCACGCGCGGATCGGCCAGAACCAGCTTGGCACCGCGCTTCACGGCGTTCTTCATCCAGGTGGCAGCCACCGGGTGGTTGTTCGACGGGTTGGAGCCGATGACGAGAATGAAATCGGCATTCTCCACGTCCTTGGCCGGATTGCTGACCGCGCCGGAGCCCACGCCTTCGAGCAGGGCCGCCACGCTAGACGCATGGCACAGCCGCGTGCAATGGTCCACGTTGTTCGAGCCAAAGCCGGTGCGCACCAGCTTCTGGAACAGGTAAGCCTCCTCGTTGCTGCCCTTGGCGCTGCCGAATCCGGCCAGCGCCTTCTTGCCATGGGTGTCGCGCAAGGCCTTGAGCTTTCCCGCGGCGAGGTCCAGCGCCTCTTCCCAGGTGGCTTCGCGGAACACCGCCGACCAGTCGGCCGTGTTGCGGTTCAGGTGGTTGAGCGCCTCAGGGTCCTTGGGCACTCCGGGCTTGCGGATGAGCGGCACAGTCAGGCGCTGGGGGTTGTGCACGTAATCGAAGCCGAAGCGGCCCTTCACGCACAGGCGCCCCTCGTTGGCCGGACCGTTGCGGCCCTCGACATTGACGATGCGGTTGTCGCGCACGTGGTAGGTCATGAGGCAGCCCACGCCGCAGAACGGGCAGACCGAATCCACCTTCTTGTCCACCACCTGGCTGCCGATCAGCGTCTTGGGGCTCAGGGCGCCCGTGGGGCAGGCCTGCACGCATTCGCCGCAGGCCACGCAGGAACTCTCTCCCATCGGGTCGTTCAGGTCAAACGTGATGGCGCTGTGGCTGCCGCGGAAGGCATAGCCGATCACGTCGTTCACCTGCTCCTCGCGGCAGGCGCGCACGCAGCGGTTGCACTGGATGCAGGCATCGAGGTTCACGGCCATGGCCGGGTGCGAGGTGTCGGCCGCAGGCTGTTCGCGGCGCAGGGCCTGCAATGCCGGGCGCACGGCCACCCCCTGCGACTGGGCCCACTGGCTCAGCTCGCCATGGGGCAAGGCGCCCTGCGCATCGGCCCATTTGTGCCCTTGCCCGGGCATGTCCGACAGCAGCAGCTCCAGCACCATTTCCTGGCTCTTGCGGGCCCGCGGGCTGTCGGTCTGCACGTCCATGCCGGGGGTGACGGTGCGGCAGCAGCTCGGGGCCAGCGTGCGCTCGCCCTTGATTTCGACCACGCAGGCACGGCAGTTGCCGTCGGAGCGCAGACCGTCCTTGTGGCACAGGTGCGGCACCTGCACGCCGCAGCGCTGGGCCACCTGCAGGATGCTCTCACCGCTGTAGGCCTGCACCGGCTGCTGGTTGAGCGTGATGTCGATCATGGGGCCGTGTTTCATGGGGGCGTTCATGCCTTCTCTCCCTGGGCAGTCACTTCGTGGGGGAAATAGCGCAGCACCGAGCGCACCGGGTTGGGCGCCGCCTGGCCCAGGCCACAGATCGAGGCGTCTTCCATCACCTGGCTCAGGTCCTCCAGCGTCTGGGCGTCCCACACCGCGCTTTCCATCAGCACGGCGGCCTTGGCCGTACCCACGCGGCAGGGCGTGCACTGGCCGCAGGACTCGTGGGCGAAGAAGCGCACCATGTTCAGGGCCGCATCGCGCACCCGGTCGTGCTGGCTCAGCACGATGACCGCCGCCGAGCCGATGAAGCCGCCATGCGGCTGCAAGGTGTCGAAGTCCAGCGGCACATCGGCCAGCGACGCCGGAAAGATGCCGCCCGAGGCGCCGCCCGGCAGGTAGGCGTACAGGGTGTGGCCTTCGAGCATGCCGCCGCAATACTCGCCAATGAGTTCGCGCAAGGTGATGCCGGCCGGGGCCAGCTTGACACCCGGCTGGCGCACCCGACCGCTGACGCTGAAAGACCGCAAACCCTTTCGCCCATGGCGGCCATGGCCGCTGAACCACTGTGGGCCCTTCTGCACGATGTCGCGCACCCAGTACAGGGTCTCGAAGTTGTGCTCCAGCGTGGGCCGGCCGAACAGGCCCACCTGGGCAATGTAGGGCGGGCGCATGCGTGGCTCGCCGCGCTTGCCCTCGATGCTCTCGATCATGGCCGACTCTTCACCGCAGATGTAGGCTCCGGCACCGCGGCGCAGTTCGATCTCCGGCAAGGGGCATGGCGGATCGGCCTGCAGTTCGGCAATGGCCTGCGCCAGGATGGCGCGGCAGCCGTGGTACTCGTCGCGCAGGTAGATGTAGACCTTTGCTATCCCGACCACCTGGGCCGCGACCAGCATGCCCTCCAGGAAACGGTGCGGATCGCGCTCCAGGTAGGTGCGGTCCTTGAAGGTGCCGGGCTCGCCTTCGTCGATGTTCACAGCCATGAGCCGTGGACTGGGTTGGTCACGCACGATGCGCCACTTGCGCCCGGCGGGAAAGCCGGCACCGCCCAGGCCGCGCAGGCCCGAGTCTTCCATGGCCTGCAGCACGGCATCCGTGGTGAGGCTGCCGTCGGCCAGCTGTGTCGGCAGCTGGTAGCCACCCGTCGCCCGGTAACTCGCCAGGCGCAGCACCGCGGGTGCAACCGCTGACAGGTCTGCATTCGCCACATCAGTCGCTACGAATTTCGTAGCTGGCTGCGCAATCGGATGGCGGGCTACAGCCAAATTCAGCCCCGAAACCAAGGCCGAACGGGCCAGTTCTGCCACCTGCTCGGCTTGCGCCTGCGGCACCGGGCGCTGGTGCACCACGGCCACCGGCGCCTGCTCGCAGCGGCCTACGCAGGGCGCTGCCACAACGCGCACGCCCTCGGGCCCCAGCAAGGTGGATACCCGCTCCAGCAAGTCCTTGGCACCACCCATCGCACAGCTCAGGCCGTCACACACGCGCACCGTCAGGGGCGCCGCCGTGTCGCCATCGCGCACGATGTCGAAGTGGTGGTAGAACGAAGCCACCTCGAACACCTCGGCCATGGAGATGTTGAGCAGCTTGGCCAGCGCCACCAGATCGGCTTCGAGCAGCCCCTGGAAGGCATCCTGCAGGCGGTGCAGGTACTCGATGAGCAGGTCGCGCCGATAGGGCCCGTCGCCCACCAGCGCCTGCACCCGCGCCAACGCGGCTTCACTGGGCTGGCGCCCCTTGAGCTGCCCCTTGCGGCGGCCGAGTTGCTCACGCATCTCGGCCACGGTGGCCAAGGGGGTGGTGCGGACAGAGGTATCGGATTCCATCAATGCATTCCTGATTTGTTTCGTTCTTCCATCGACTGCGCGCCGCACTAGGGCAGCTTCAGCCCCGCAGAAGCGGCACGCCTGGGAGCCAGACCATGGAAGCGCAAGCGCCTAGTATGCAAAAGGAGTGCGCCCGCTGTCCAATCGGAAACGCACATGGATCGATTCAGAAACTAAATGCCAGCGACCGCGTGCCGTGTTCCCTATCGCATGGCACCGCTATGCGTACGAACGATGCTCGCCCAGGACGGGGAGCGAGCCAGCTCCAGCGCCGCATCCAGTGCCTGGGAGGGACGCACGGCGGCATGGGTGAGAAACCCGATCGGTGTACGCACCTGCGGGTCTACCAGAGGCAATGCCTCCAACTGCCTGTCATGGAGCACCGACCCCACCAAGGCACCGGGCAGCACGCTGCACACGTCACCGGCCGCCACCGAGAGGATGAGCGTCAGGATGGAATTGGTTTCCATGGCCGGCACCACGGCCACCCCGGCGGTGGTGAACGCCGAATCCACGATGGTGCGGTTGTGCATTTCCTCGACCAGCAGGCACAAGGGAAGCTTCGCTGCTTCCTGCCAGGAAAGCGGCGCCCCGAACGACAGCCCGGCACGCCGGCCCGCAGTGTGGGCCTTGCGCACCAGGAAGTAGTGCTCGGTGTACTGCGCCAGGCTGCGCAGACGGACGCGAGGACTCATGCGCTCGGTGTAGCCCAAGGCCATGTCGACGGAAAGCTCCTCCAGACCGCGCTCCAGTGACGAAGAGCTCATGGACAAGACCACGGGCTGAATTCCGGCATGGCATTCCCGCAGCGACGCGGCAAAGCGCGCGGCGATGGGGATCGCCGTGGGTACGGCTCCGATCCGTAGCGTTCCCTGGATCTGCTGCGGGGCAGCCTTGAGCTCCTGCTTGAGTACCTCGGCTTCGCGCAGCAGGACGAAGGCCGTGGCCAGCACACGCTCGCCTTCGGGTGTGAGCCCGGCAAAGTTGCGCCCCCGGCGCACGATCACCGCGTCGAACTCCTTCTCCAGCGCCCGCAAGGCATTGGACAGGGCCGGCTGGGTGATGTGGCAGGCGGCCGCGGCGCGCCCGAAGTGCTGGTGCTCGTTGAGCGCCACCAGGTAGCGCATGGACGTGAGCAGGTTCATGGCGTCAGCGCCGCAGGCTGCGGACCAGGCACCCTCAGGTGTTCTTGGAAATGGTGATGGTGGGGAACTTGGTGGTGAAGCCCTTGGCCTGCGCGGCAACGGCCACTGCCACCTTGCGCGCCACCGCGCCGTACAGGCCCGCCACTTCGCTCTGCGGCGCAGCCACCACCGTGGGTTGGCCGCGGTCCGCATCCTCGCGGATCGGCAGGGCCAGCGGCAGAGCACCGAGGTAGTCCACCTTGTACTGCTCGGCCAGGCGCTTGCCGCCATCCACGCCGAAGATGTGCTCGGTGTGGCCGCACTGGCTGCACACGTGCACGGCCATGTTCTCGACAACCCCGAGGACCGGAACGCCCACCTTCTCGAACATCTTGATGCCCTTGCGCACATCGAGCAGGGCAATGTCCTGCGGTGTGGTGACGATGACCGCACCGGTGAGCGGCACCTTCTGCGCCAGGCTCAGCTGGATGTCGCCGGTGCCCGGTGGCATGTCGATGAGCAGGTAATCCAGGTCTTTCCAGTTGCTCTGGCGCAGCAACTGGTCCAGGGCCTGGATGGCCATCGGGCCACGCCAGATCATCGCTTCGTCCTGGGCCACCAGCAGGCCGATGGACATGATCTGCAGCCCGTAGTTCTCGAGCGGCTCCATGGTCTTGCCGTCATGGCTCTCGGGGCGCCCACTCACGCCCAGCATGGTCGGCACGCTGGGGCCGTAGATGTCGGCATCCAGCACGCCGACTTTGGCGCCTTCGGCCGCCAGGGCCAGGGCCAGGTTGACGGCTGTGGTGCTCTTGCCCACCCCACCCTTGCCCGACGCCACGGCAACGATGTTCTTGACACCCGGCAGCAGCTCGACGCCACGCTGCACGGCATGGGCCACCACCCTGCTGCGCACCTGTACCTCGGCAGAGGCCACGCCGGGCACGGCCAGCACCGCCGCACGCACTTGGGCGGCAATCGCACCATGCTGCGTCTGCGCCGGGTAACCCAGTTCGATCTCCAGCCGCACCGTGTCAGCCTCAACGCTCAGGCTGCGAATCGCCTTGGCCGAGACGAAGTCCTTGCCGGTGTTGGGATCGATGACGGATTGCAGGGCTTGGCGGATGGTGTTGTCGTTCACGGTACTCATGGGGTTCACTCCTGCCCCGAGTGTAGTGCTGCATTCGGGTAAGCCCGCATGCAGCGGGGATTTACAAGGCCACTGCGCTGCCCATAATGAATCCATGCCCAGCCCCGCCACGCCACCCTCCCCCACCGGCCTGTTGCTCACCGGGGGCGGTGCGCGTGCGGCCTACCAGGTGGGGGTGCTGGAAGCCATCGCCGACATCCGCAAGGAATGTGGCCACCTGGACGATCCGAACCCCTTTCCCATCATCACCGGCACCTCGGCTGGCGCCATCAATGCCTCGGCGCTGGCCTGCGGCTCCGACAATTTCGACGCTACGGTGCGCCTCATCGCCCAGACCTGGCGCGACTTCCACGCCCACGACGTCTACCGTGCCGACCACCTGAGCATGCTGCGCTCGGGTGCGCGCTGGATGACCCTGCTGTCACTGGGCTGGGTGCTGGCCAAGTGGCGCCGCATCAAGCCGCGTTCGCTGCTGGACAACAGCCCGGTGTGGGGCCTGCTGGAGCGCATGGTGCCGCTGGAGCGCCTGCCGCTGCTGATCCGCCAGGGGCATATGCAGGCGCTGGCCGTGACCGCGTCCAGCTACAGCTCGGGGGAGCATGTCACCTTCTTCCAGGGTGACAAGCGCCTCATGCCGTGGATACGCAGCCAGCGCATTGCGGTGCGTGACAGCATTACCCACGCCCACCTGATGGCCTCCAGCGCCATTCCCTTCGTGTTTCCTGCGGTGCAGTTGCATATACGGGGCCGAGACGAATACTTCGGCGACGGCTCGATGCGCCAAAGCGCCCCGATCTCACCAGCCATCCACCTTGGCTCCGAACGCATCCTGGTCATCGGTGCCGGGCGCATGCACGAGCCCAAGAACGAAGAGCACCTGTACACCAGCTCGGCCTACCCCAGCATCGCGCAGATTGCCGGCCATGCGCTCTCCAACATCTTCCTGGATGCTCTCTCGGTCGATGTGGAGCGCGTCAAGCGCATCAACCACACCATCAACCTGGTGCCAGCCGAGATGCGCCAGTCCAGCGCACTGCGCCCCGTGGACCTGCTGGTCATCGCACCGAGCCAGCGCATCGACGCCATTGCGGCCCGCCACATCGACGCCCTGCCCCACGCCGTGCGCACCATGCTCGGTGGGGTGGGTGTGTCATCCCGCCAGGCCGACGTCAAAGGCTCCGCCCTGGCCAGCTACCTGCTGTTCGAAGCCCCGTACACCCAGGAGCTGATGAAGCTCGGCTACGAGGACGCCCAGCGCCAGCGCGCTGAGGTGTGCACCTTCTTCGGCTGGACCGACCCGAAGGCCACGCCCGCCGAGGCCCATTACCCGCCATTCCAGGAACGCCGCAACGATCCGCTGCGGGTGCGCTGAATCAGCCGTCTATTCGAAATCCTTCACCAACCCGGTGAACGTGTTGCCGACCAGGTTGCGCGCCTTCTTGGCGTTGCCCAGGTAGGCACCCATGCCGGCTGCAGGGACGTGGTCAGCACTGCTCTTGTAGGCATCGCGCAGCGTGACCAGACCGTCCTTGGCCGTTATGGCGCTGGTCAGTTCAAAAGCTCGGTCCTTGATCACAGTGGTGCCATCCTGGAATTTCCACGCCTTCGGTATCCGAACGTAGGTGGTTTCGCTCACATCGACCGGGTGCTGGAGCCCCAGCGGCTCTACCCGCACCGATGCACCGGGCGCCCGCAGGTACTCGTAGACCGAAGGACTCGGGACGTAGGCTTCCACCTTGTCCGAGTCTTTGGCAGACCAGAAATCGGTAATGCCATAGCGCTCGGTCAGCACAATTTGGTTGGCGACCACATCGTCGGACACCACCAAGGCAGCTTTCGACGCGATGGAAGGGTAATACCGAGCCCACTGGTTCAAAAACTGCTTCTCCAATTCCCGGCGCGGCTCCGATGCCAGACGCTGACGCAGCAACTCTGCGCTGCGGCCTTCAAAGAACGACACCACTGACAGGCTTGCCTCTCGCCCGGGGCCCGCACTGGCATCGAGTTCAGCCAGTGAGCGGCGGTAATAGGCCGAGGATGCACCTGGATTCATGGCAGTGAGCGTGCTCTCCTGCGGCGCAATCACCAGCGCATAGCCGAAATCCGGCTGCGAAATCGATTCGAGTGTTCCCTCCTGCGGTGGGCGTGTGGGGTCGACCCAGAACACCTGTCCATCAATCACCGCCTTCACGATCACATGATCGAACACCACCGGCATGGGCAGTTGGTCCACCGTGCCGCGGCGCACCTTGGTGTGGACCAAAGCCGCATGGGCCTCGATGCCCAAGGCCCGCAGCATGGTCAGTGTGAGCAAGGACTTGTCCTTGCAGTCGCCGAAACGGCGCTTCATCACGAGCTCCGGTGCAGTGGGCGCATGCGACGAGGCCCCGACTTCGATACCGAGATAGCGCACGTTCTTCTGTACGAAGCGCAGCGCCTGCACGGCGCGCTCATGCGCGGACAAGCGCAAACCCCACAGGCGCGTGACTTCCTGCTGAACCTCCGCCGGCAGGACGGCCGGTGGCTGGTACAAAGGCTCTGCCCAAGCCACCACGGAACGCCAATCCGCAAAGTCGCTGTATTGGACAGCAACATAGGGGTCGTACCAACCCGGCGCATCGTCTTTGACACGCAAACCCGCCACGTTGGAAAACGACCAGGTCAGCGCTTTCATGCCCTGCGGGCCAGCCTCCTCGGTAGGCAGAGGAGCTTGGTTCAGGTAGCGCAGCTGCAGTGGCCGCCCCGGATCGGTCACCAGCCGCATGCGCAGTTCCTGCACCGGAACGCTCCACTGCATGTCGATCTGGCCCGAGAGCTTGCCGCCGAATACCGGATTGGCGCCCTTGCGGGTGTAGGCGAATTCAACCAGGTCACCTACCCGCACATCCTCCAGAAACAGGTTGGCCGTCTTGGTGCCGTCATAGATCTGGCTTTCCAACGACTTCTCGCGCTGTACCAGGCGCATCGATTTGAGGTTCAGCTGCGCCATGCGCTGGCTACCGCGGTGGATGTAGACATAGTGGAACTGCAGCTGCTGGTAGCTCGGATCGAAATCAATGGCGATATGGGCCGCTCGCTCCAAACCACTTTCATTGACGACCTGGGTGACGGAGTGCGAAAAGATCTGGCGCTCACTTCCACGCAGATAGATCTGCCGGTCGAACAACAAATACGCTTCACCCTGCACCTGCAGGTTGGCCACGTCCACTGCATTGGCGTTGTGCTCCACTGGTTTGACCCAGGCCGGCGCAGGCGCCACCACGACTTCGGGCACCGGGCTGGGCGCAGCCAAGGCAGCAACGGCCCAGACCCACAGCAGCGACGCAACGGCCAGGCCTTTTAGCTTCAAGTTTTTCTCGGTCATACGATCCCTTTGATGTTTCCTGCTGCCGTACTGACAGTCAGCGGGCCAGATGCGTCTGCAGTACCGGTACGAACCGGCCAGGCTCGCGCAACTCGGTGGCCAGGCGGCGCCCCTGCGCGAGCTGCGCCGGTGTCAGCGTGACGGGCAGGGAAGCCTGGTAGCGCGCCAGTTCGTCCGCACTGTCCGGGCTCTCCGCATAGGCCAGGAAATTGAGCGCAAATGCCAGTGGAAGGTCCTGCACCACACAGCCACCCTCCGCGTAATTGCGCGACAGCCAGGCCATGGCCTTCTTGTTCCCTTGTGCAGCAGCTTCGTGGATGATGCGCAGTCCGTCTGAGCGATCCTTGTCTGTATTTCCGTAATACACCAACAATGTTCCATACTCCAACACTGCGGTTTCGCTTCCAAGCTCAATCGCCTTTCGATAGGACGAATGCCGTTCCTCACGAGAATTGGTGATGCGCGCCAATGCCAAATAAGCCGAGGCAGTTCCACTGTGTGTCGCCTCGCGCGCTTCGCTCAATTCCCTGTTGCTTTCCGTTCGCCACGACCTCCTTGTTGCCAATCCGTTCAAGTTGTCTTCGGCGGGACCGTATCCTTTGGCAGCTGCCGCCCTCCACCATTTTTCCGCCACATCTTGGTTTGCGGGCACGAGACCATCACCACCATCGTGCATCAAACCCAAGTAGTTCATCGCACCTGCGTCCCCAGCATCGGCAAGCTGCTGCGCCCACGCAAGGGCAGCCTGTCTTCCTCCACGAAAATGAGAAATCAACCCACCCATCCGCTCATACGCTGCGGAACTGCCTGTACTCAAGCCCCTCTGTGCCCAGAGGAATGCTTCCTTTTCATCGGCAACCACGCCAGTTCCTGTTTGGTACATCCAGATCAACCGGTCATATGCACGAAAGTCACCCGAAGCTGCAGAGACACGTAGTAGTGGCCATGCTGATTCATACCGGCCAGCGTCATATTCCGCCAGTGCGCGGTCCGCGAGTGCTGTTCGGTCGCCGTTGAATGCTGCCTTCAGCAACCATGCATCTTCCGTGGCGGCGATGTCTGGAAAATGCTCACGATGTCGAGAAATGTCACCGGGAAGAATAAATGCGCCATTGATTTGCTGCGTGTCGGAAAATTGGCTGAACATCCGTTTTCCCGTGCGGGCATCCTTGGGTAGGCCCAACTCGCCATTCATGTAGGCGAGTGCGATGATCCCAGTGGCACCCCGATCGCCACTTGAAATTTCCTTTTGGAGCATCGCGAGCCCCTTAGACGGGTCTTGTGCGACTCCGATTCCGCACAAATGGAGAAGTGCAGCCAATACCCTCTGGTCAGAGCTATCGATTGACGAAACCGCACGCGCAACGTCAGCCAAGCTTACCTTTTTCTCAACGGCAGCTGCCTTCACCTGCTCACGAATCGCATCGCAAGTTGGTCTGCCTTCCATACCAGCATGCACTTGCCCCGCCATTGCGGCAAACGCCCACACCAAGACCCAATGCCTCGCCCCCATGCCTTCCTCCCTATCTTTGCCCGGCATTCTAGGAGGCCCACCGACTAAAATTGAGGGCTAAACCCAAAAACGCAGATTCCCATGCCCCGCCAGCTTTTCGTCACCACCGCCCTGCCCTACGCCAACGGCAACTTCCACATCGGCCACATCATGGAGTACATCCAGGCCGACACCTGGGTGCGGTTCCAGCGCATGCGTGGCGTGGCGGTGGACTTCTGCGGCGCTGACGATACCCACGGCGCGCCGATCATGATTGCGGCCGAAAAAGTGGGCAAGACACCGCAGCAGTTCGTGGCTGACATTGCCGCCGGTCGCAAGCAGTACCTGGACGGCTTCCACATCCGCTTCGACAACTGGCACAGCACCGACGCGCCCGAAAACCACGAACTGGCAAAACAGATTTTCCTGGACCTGCAGGCCAATGGCCTGATCGAAACCCGCACCATCGAACAGTTCTTCGACCCCGAGAAGAACATGTTCCTGCCCGACCGCTACATCAAGGGCGAGTGCCCCAAGTGCCACGCGCAGGACCAGTACGGCGACAACTGTGAAGTCTGCGGTGCGGTCTACGCACCCACCGACCTGATCAAGCCCTTCTCGGCGCTCTCCGGCGCCACACCGGTACTGAAGAACTCCGAGCATTTCTTCTTCAAGCTGTCCGACCCACGCTGCGTCGATTTCCTGCAGGCCTGGACCCAGGACGGGCGCCTGCAGCCCGAGGTGGCCAACAAGGTGAAGGAATGGTTCACCGTGCGCACCAACCCGGACGGCTCCACCAGCGAAGGCCTGGGCGACTGGGACATCTCGCGCGACGCACCCTACTTCGGCATCGAGATTCCGAACGCACCGGGCAAGTACTTCTACGTCTGGCTGGACGCGCCCATCGGCTACCTGGCCTCGCTGAAGAACCTGCTGGACAAGCGCGGCCAGAGCTATGACGAGTACATGGCCAACCCCGAACTGCGCCAGATCCACTTCATCGGCAAGGACATCGTCACCTTCCACACCCTGTTCTGGCCCGCCACGCTGAAGTTCAGCGGCCGCAAGGTGCCCGACAACGTCTACGTGCACGGTTTCCTCACCGTGAACAACGGCGAGAAGATGAGCAAGAGCCGCGGCACCGGCCTGGATCCCCTGAAGTACCTGCAGCTCGGCATGAACGCCGAATGGCTGCGCTACTACCTGGCCGCCAAGCTGTCGGGCCGCAACGAGGACATCGATTTCAATGCCGACGACTTCATGGCCCGCGTCAACAGCGACCTGATCGGCAAGTACATCAACATCGCCTCCCGCGCCGCCGGCTTCCTGACCAAGCGCTTTGACGGCACACTCACCACCGGCTTTGCCGACGACGGCCAGGCCCTGCTGGAAACAATCCGCGCGCAGAGCGAGCAGCTGGCCCAGTGGTACGACGAGCGCGAGTTCAGCAAGGTCACCCGCGAGGTGATGCTGCTGGCCGACAAGGTGAACAGCTATGTGGACGTGCACAAGCCCTGGGACCTGGCCAAGGACCCGGCCAACAACGCCGCCCTGCACCAGGTGTGCTCAGTGCTGGTGAATGCCTTTGCGCTGCTTACGCGCTACCTGGCTCCGGTGCTGCCGGGCCTGGCGGCGCAGGTGGAAAGCTTCGTGGGCCAGAGCATGACCCAGTGGGATGCCCAGGCCCTGGTGGAGCGCATCCAGCCCTACCAGCACCTGATGCAGCGCGTGACACCCGAGCAGCTCGATGCGCTGTTTGGCGTAAAAGAGCCTGAAGCCCAGGAAAAACCTGCGCAAGCCGCTCCTAAAAAGGCAGCAAAAGCAGCCCCTGCGCCGGTCGACCCGAACGCTCCCGGTGGCGAGGCCCTGGCCCCCACCATCAGCATCGACGACTTTGCCAAGGTGGACCTGCGCATTGCCAAGATCCTGGCCTGCGAGGCGGTGGAAGGATCGACCAAGCTCTTGCGCCTGACGCTGGATGCAGGCGAGAAGAATGCCGAGGGCCAACCGACTACGCGCAACGTGTTTTCCGGCATTGCCAGCATGTACCAGCCCGAGCAACTGGTGGGCAAGCTCACCGTGCTGGTGGCGAATCTGGCACCGCGCAAGATGAAATTCGGCATGTCGGAGGGCATGGTGCTGGCTGCCAGCCATGCCGACGAAGCCGCCCAGCCCGGCATCTACGTGCTCGAACCCTTCCCCGGTGCCCAGCCGGGCATGCGCATCCACTGATCGGCAGTCGCGGCGCATGATTCCCCTGCTGCACGGTTGGACGACAGTTCAGCGGTCTGCCAAGACCAACCTGCGGCTGGGAGCTACCCTGTGCTTTGTGGCCGGGGCTACCAATGCAGGTGGCTTTCTGGCCGTGGGCCAGTACACCTCACACATGACCGGCATCGTCTCCTCCCTGATGGACGATGTGGTGCTCGGCAATTTCGCCCTCGCCGCTGCCGCACTGGCCTCGCTGGCAGCGTTTGTGGCCGGCGCCATGACCACGGCCTGGATGGTGAACTGGGCCCTGCGCCGCAAGTTGCACAGTGCCTATGGCCGCCCGCTGCTGCTGGAAGCGGCGCTGCTGCTGGTGTTCGGCCTGTTTGGCGTGGCGATTGCCGACTTGGCCCACGTTGCCGTACCCGCCACGGTGCTGATCCTGTGCTACATCATGGGGCTGCAGAACGCCGTCATCACCAAGATTTCCCACGCTGAGATCCGCACCACGCACCTCACGGGCCTGCTCACCGACCTGGGGATCGAGCTCGGCAAGCTGTTCTACGTGAACCGACTGGACCGCAAGAACAAGGTGCACGCGGACCGTGGTCGCCTCAGAATCCAGTCCACGCTAATCGCCAGCTTCTGCATCGGGGCACTGGCCGGCGCCATGGGTTTCAAGCATTTCGGCTACATCGCGACCGTGCCCCTGGCGCTGTTGCTGGTGCTGCTGGTCATGCGCCCCGTGCTGGACGACGCCAAACGCTGGATCCACCCGCACTGAGCCCCTGCCCCCATGGCCTCTTCCCACCACGCCCCAACACCCCCTGCGGCCCCGCGCAAGCACAGGCTGTTCCGGCCCAAGCTTCTTGACAGCCTGAAGGGCTACCAGCGCACCCAACTGGGCGCTGATATCGGTGCGGGCATTGCGGTCGGGCTCGTGGCACTGCCGCTGGCCATGGCCTTCGCCATAGCCAGTGGCCTCGGCCCCCAGGCAGGCTTGTTCACCGCCATCATTGCCGGCTTCCTGATTTCGGCACTGGGCGGCAGCAGGGTGCAGATCGGCGGCCCCGCAGGCGCCTTCATCGTCATCGTCTACGGCATCGTGCACCGCTACGGCGTGGCCAACCTCGTCATCGCCACCGCCATGTCGGGCGTGCTGCTGCTGGCCATGGGCTTTTTCCGCCTGGGCACGCTGATCCGATTCATTCCCGTGGCCGTCATCATCGGCTTCACCAATGGCATCGCCGTGCTGATTGCGCTGTCGCAAATCAAGGAATTTCTCGGCCTGCAAGTCCAGGGGGCGGTACCGGCCGACTTCTTCGGCCTGCTGCGCACGCTGTGGCAGGCACTGCCCACCTGGAACTTCCTGTCGGCCTGGGTCGCCATGGTCTGTCTGGTCGGGCTGGTGTGCTGGCAGTTTGTGCTGCCACGCGTGGCCGCGCGCTGGCCGGTTTTGGCCCCTTTGCAGCGCCTGCCCGGCTCGGTGATCATGCTGCTCAGCAGCACGGCCTGGGTCGCCTTCATCGGCTGGGACGTGGAGACCATCGGCAGCCGCTTTGGCGGCATCCCTTCGAGCCTGCCGGGTTGGCAATGGCCCGAATTTTCCTGGGGCACGGTGCGTTTCCTGTTCGTGCCAGCGCTGACCCTGGCGCTGCTGGGCGCTATCGAGTCGCTGCTGTGCGCGCGCGTGGCCGACAGCATGATCGACGACCGCCACGACCCCAACCAGGAGCTGATGGCCCAGGGCGTGGCCAACCTGGTGACCCCCTTCTTTGGCGGCATGCCGGCCACCGGCACCATCGCCCGCACCATGACCAACATCCGAAACGGCGCCACCAGCCCGGTGGCCGGCATGGTGCATGCGGTCACGCTGCTGGCCATTGTGCTGCTGGCGGCGCCACTGGCAGCGCACATTCCGCTGAGCGCCATGGCCGCCATCCTGATGTTCGTGGCCTGGAACATGGGCGAATGGCGCGAATTCCTGCACCTGCGCCAGTACCGCATGCCCTACCGACTGACCCTGCTTTCGGTGTTCGTGCTGACTGTGATCGTCGACCTGACCGCGGCGGTGGAGGTCGGTCTGGTGGCGGCCTGCCTGACCTTCATCTACCGCATTTCCAGCCTGTCGCGCGCCGACCCGGTAGGGGCCGCCGACTACCCGGCCTTGGCCGGCCAGGAACACAGCATCCACGGCTACCGCCTGCACGGGGCCCTGTTCTTTGGTGCCGTGAAGCTCCTCGAAGACATGGCCGACCACCTGCCGCAACGTGTGCTGGTGCTCGATTTCAAGAACGTGCTGTACGTCGATTCGTCCGGGGCCGACAGCCTGGCCGACCTGCTGCGGGCCTGCGGCAAGCACCAGGTCGCGCTGGTCATCTGCGGCCTAGCGTACCAGCCCCTCGACATCCTCCAACGCTGCGGCATCGCCCAGTCCATGGACCCGGACAATCTGTGCGCGACCATGCCCCAGGCAATTGGCCGTGCACTTGCCATTCTTTCCCACCCCACGACCGTTGACGACGGCGCCCCAAGCCATGTCCAGTGACCGAATTTCTTCCCACACGGTGGCAATGCCGCTGCAATTTGACGTGCTGATCGTCGGCAGCGGCCTGGCCGGCCTGTCCACCGCATTGCTGCTTCCCGCCACCCAGCGCGTGGCCATCATCACCAAGCGCTCGGTGTCCGAAGGCTCCAGCGGCTGGGCGCAGGGCGGCATTGCCGCGGTATGGGCCAAGGACGACAGCTTTGCCGCCCACGTGGACGACACGCTGGTGGCCGGTGCCGGCCTGTGCGACCTGGACGCCACCCGCTACGTGGTGGAGCACGCGCCCGAGGCCATTGGCTGGCTGCAGCAGATGGGCGTGCCGTTTTCGGCCGAGGTGGACGGGCAATTGCACCTCACGCGCGAAGGCGGCCACAGCGCCCGGCGCATCGTGCACGTGACCGATGCCACCGGCGCGGCTGTGCAGCAGACGCTGATCGCCCAGGTACGCCAACGGCCCAACATCACGCTGTTCGAGCACCACACGCTGGTCGACCTGATCACCAGCAGCAAACTGGCCGCTACCAAAACAGGAGCTGCTCACGCAGATTCCACGCGGGCTACAGGCCAAAATAACCAGGAAAACCGGTGCCTGGGCCTGTACGCGCTGGACGACCACACCGACCAGGTGCTGACCTTCTCGGCCCCGCACACCGTGCTGGCCACGGGCGGTGCCGGCAAGGTCTACCTCTACACCACCAACCCCGACACTGCCACCGGCGACGGCATTGCCGCGGCCTGGCGCGCGGGCTGCAGGGTGCAGAACATGGAGTTCATCCAGTTCCACCCCACCTGCCTGTACCACCCGCACGCCAAGAGCTTCCTCATCAGCGAAGCGGTACGCGGCGAGGGTGGCCGCCTGCTGCTGCCCGATGGCACCCGCTTCATGCCCCAGCACGACGAGCGTGCCGAGCTGGCCCCGCGCGACGTGGTGGCCCGCGCCATCGACTTCGAGATGAAGAAGGGCGGCTTCGACTGCGTCTACCTCGACATCTCGCACCAGCCCAAGACCTTCCTGCTGGAGCACTTCCCCAACATCTACGCCCGCTGCCTGGAACTGGGCATCGATATCAGCCAGCAACCGATTCCCGTGGTGCCGGCGGCGCACTACACCTGCGGCGGCGTGGTGGCCGACCTTGCCGGACGCACCGACATTGCGGGGCTGTACGCCGTGGGCGAGACCGCCTGCAGTGGCCTGCACGGCGCCAACCGCCTGGCCAGCAACTCGCTCGTGGAGTGCATGGTGTTTGCCAAGGCCGCGGTGGAGGCCATCGGCCAGGGCGCACCAGCCACACAGGCCGTGCTGCCCGCCTGGGACGACAGCCGCGTGACCGACTCGGACGAGACGGTGGTCATCTCGCACAACTGGGACGAGCTGCGCCGGTTCATGTGGGACTACGTGGGCATCGTGCGCACCAACAAGCGCCTGGAGCGTGCCGCCCACCGCATTGCCCTGCTGCAGGGCGAAATCCAGGAGTACTACGCCCACTTCCACGTGAGCCGCGACCTGCTGGAGCTGCGCAACCTGGTGCAGGTGGCCGACCTGATCGTGCGCAGCGCCCAGTCGCGCCACGAGAGCCGTGGACTGCACTTCAGCCGTGACTACCCGCTGCCCGACCCGAACAGCAAACCCACGGTGCTGCAGCCTTGAGAGGTCAGTCCAGTGTGGTGTAGCCAATCGGCCGTACACTGCGCGCCGTCACGCAAGGAGGCTTCCCATGCAACGCTTCACCGTCCTGGCCCTGGTGGCCCTGCTCTGCGGCCCATCCTGGGCGCTGGACATCGCCGCACCCGACATCGTGGCGATGCGCTGCGGCGCCTGCCACGGCCCGCAGGGCCAGGCCACCAGCCCCATCTACCCCTCGCTGGCCGGGCAGAACCCCCAGTACATCGCCAAGCAGCTCAGCGATTTCGTGGCCGGGCGGCGCGTGAACGAAACCATGTCGCCCCAGGCACAGGACCTGAGCCCGCAGAACATTGCCGAGCTGGCGGCCTTCTTTGCCGCCAAGCCGCCGCGCATCGGCCGCGTGTCCAACGCGGACTCGGTGGCCCATGGTCAAGCCCTGTACACCCAGGGCAAGGCCGCCAGCGGCATACCGGCCTGCGCCAGCTGTCACGGCTTGGACGCCCACGGCACCGCCACCCTGCCACGCCTGGCCGGCCAGAATGCCCGCTACCTGAGTACCCAGCTGCAGGACTTCACCCTGCGCCGCCGCACCAATGACAACGCCGTGATGCACGACATCGCGGCCAAGCTCAGCCCCGAGGACACCAAAGCCCTGTCCGACTACCTGACCCAACTACCCTGAGATTGCCCATGTTCCGTACCCTGCTCAAATCCAAGATCCACCGCGTCGCCGTCACCCAGTGCGAGCTGCATTACGAAGGCTCCTGCGCCATCGACGAAGACCTGCTCGACGCCGCCAACATCTGCGAGAACGAGCAGGTACACATCTGGAACATCAACAACGGCGAACGCTTCATCACCTACGCCATCAAGGGCGAGCGCGGCAGCGGCATGATCTCGGTCAACGGCTCGGCCGCCCGGCGCGCCAGCAACGGCGACCTGCTCATCATCGCGGCCTTTGCCCAGGTGCACGAGGACCAGGTCGCCAAGCATGAACCCCAGCTGGTGTTTGTGAACGAGAAGAACCAGCAGGTGGAGCTGCGGCACAAGGTGCCGACACAGATGACCCCTTGACCCCGCGCCTAGCTCTGAATAACTCGCCAATGTTCTGGATTCTTCCGCCAACGAAAACTCTCAAAAACTCGGTTGATCTTCACCCAATGCGTGCTACCTACTCAGTCCTGATTTCCTTGGCGGCAGGCCTCCTTTGTTCATCGGCCCAGGCACAAGTCGCCCTAACCTTCGCCTGGCCGGACGGTCTGCACGCGGAGGTCACCCACACTGTGACCCGGACGCAATTCGGTAGCGCCCCAAGACCGGCCGTTACGATGACAACGCTCTACGACATGAAGGCAAGCAAGCGCGCCAATAGTGTCCTGGTGTCCTTTGACAACATGCGTTTCAACATGGAATCGCTACCGCCATCCCTTAAGGACGCGGATCGACAGTCCATCGAACAGTTTGCGCAGTTGGTACTACCTCCATTTGTCATCAGTCCGTCTGGCGAATTCCTTCACATTGATGACGCGGCCGCTTATCGAACGGCCGTTTTGACGCAGTTCGCACAAACATTCTCTGATTTACCCGACCAGCGGAATCCAAGAATGGTTCTTGGCAAGTTGCTGTCCGAAGAACAGCTGAATGTCATGGCGCGCGCCCGATGGAACCAACCCGTCGGCAGTTGGTCTGATGCCACGATGGAGGTAGGAGAAGCCTACGACTTGGAGTTCAGGAACTCACTCCCAATCCTCTCCGGCCAAACTGTCACTGTACATTCGAGCATACAGATCAAGGACGAGCCACCCTGTACGCGGGGCGGCCAGGCCCGGCGCTGTGTACGGATCGAAGTACAGACACGACCCAACCAACAGGAACTGCAAAGCGTACTGTTGGCACTTTTCAAAGAACTGAGTCCGAATACCAAAACGGCAATCCCGGAGATGATCGAGTCCTTGGACTTTGAGGAGGATCTAGAACTGATCACCGAGTCCGAAGGACTGATTCCGCACGTACTGAAAACTAGCAAACGTATCGTTGTAACAGCGCGCAACGGCAAGGAGAGCGCGTCGATAACACGAATGGAACAGACAACCACCAGATACCGCTACAGGGATACGCCACCATGACGTCGACCGCCGAACGAAGAATGGAATCAGGTCTTGTACTGTGCCCTTCTCTGAACACCGCATCAGCAACGGCGACCTGCTCATCGTCGCGGCCTTTGCCCAGGTGCACGAGGACCAGGTCGCCAAGCATGAACCCCAGCTGGTGTTCGTGAACGAGAAGAACCAGCAGGTGGAGCTGCGGCACAAGGTGCCGACGCAGATGGCGGAATGATCCGCTTGGAGCTTGGCTCCTTCCATTCACCGGGGAACCGTGTCGCTTTGCCTGGTTTCGGAGAGTTTGCCTTTGCAGGCGGCTTCCTCAATTCCCCCACTCACCCCCCGCCCTCTCGCCCCGCCGGGCGAGAGGGCGCCCAACAGCCACATTTGGCTGTCGCGGTAAACGAGGGAAGTGCACGCGCGACGGCCACGTGGCCGCCGTGCTGTGCGGAACCGTTTTGAAATCGCTACGTAATTGGCAGCTGCTTACGCAATAAATACGCGGGCTACAGGCCACTTTTGCGCTGAAACTCGCCTGCCACAACGCCAAGTGGCGCGTGCACTTCCTTCGTTTGAAGACGCGGCCAAATGTGGCTGTTCAAACTCCCTCTCGCCCGGCGGGGCGAGAGGGCGGGGGGTGAGTGGGGACAGTGTGGAAGCCGCCTGCAAGGAAATTTCTACGAATTAAAGCAATGCCGCATGGCTCCCGCCTTCGGTAACCGGATACGTCAGTGCCGCGCAGGCACCCAGCAACTCAGTCAAACCGTCCCGTTCTTCAGCACCAAAGATCCGGCCACCTGCCCACTCTTGAGGGCCGCCTTGAACGCCAGCATGTGGTCAATGGACACACGAACGCCAAGCCACGACATCAAATATTTGCACTATGTACACCGCTGAAAACGACCTAGCCATACATTCATTCAGAACACTAGCACGGTGGGCACCGCAAATTTCTCACTCGCTATGTATTGGACTTCTCAGTCCGTTTGAAAGACACCCCACAGTGTTGGCAACGCAATTTGAAAACCAACAAATTGTCAAAAGCCTTTTCACCGCAATGAAAGCATCTCATTGACGTGAAACGCGACCCCAGCCAGATTAAAAACACCATGTATGTTGCCAAGGAAGCAATCATCGGAATCAAGGGGTCTACTGCAAAAAATACTGCCGAATAGACCCAAACCAAAAATGGACCTGCGATCAACCAACATGGGAACATCAAAAGAGCAATGCGTCGACGCTTTCTGGCCTCCTTCCAAAAAGCTTCTGACGCCTCAGATTGGCTCGCTAAAAGCGCCTCAGGGTCGGGGCTCTCTTTATAGAAAAACGTGTAATAGAAATACAGCGCCGCACAAACGAAAAAACCAATGGCAATTGCCGTGCCAATGAGTACTCTCGATACTTCCCAATCTTGGAGGCTCATTTGGACAAGTATTGAGAGCAAGGCGAACACAAGTCCTGCGTACCGCAACTTCTCCCTGTGTGGATGCAATGCTTCGAGCCAACCTTTCAATTTCTCCACTATTTCGATCCTCTCGAATTCTCGGTATTTGACCGGGTGCACCCAACTGCGCTACTGCTGCGAATATTCGAAAGGACTTGAAGCTCAAGCCGCCCCAATCTTCGGCACCAACGATCCCGCCGCCTGCCCGCTCTTGAGCGCCGCCGTGAACGCCAGCATGCGGTCAATCGGCAGCCGTGCGCGGTCGATCAGGGCCGCATCCACATGCACCTCGTTCGTGCCATGTTCCAGCACATGCGCTACCGCCGCCAGGCCGTTCATGGCCATCCAGGGGCAGTGGGCGCAGCTCTTGCAGGTGGCGCTATTGCCGGCCGTGGGGGCTTCGATGAAGGTCTTGCCGGGGTTGAGCGTGCGCAGCTTGTGCAGCATGCCATTGTCCGTAGCCACGATGAACTCCTTGGCATCGAAGGTCTGCGCCGCCTTGAGGATGGCACTGGTGGAGCCCACTGCGTGGGCCAGGGCCACCACGTCCTTGGGCGACTCGGGGTGCACCAGCACCTTGGCTTGGGGATGCTCGGCAATCAGGGCTTCGAGCTCGAAGGCCTTGAACTCGTCGTGCACGATGCACGAACCTTCCCAGAACACCATGTCGGCCCCGGTTTCGCGCTGGATGTAGCCGCCCAAGTGCTTGTCGGGCGCCCACAAAATCTTGTGGCCCTGATCTTTCTGCGCGCGCACGATGTCGAGCGCGCAGCTGGAAGTCACCAGCCAGTCGGCGCGCGCCTTCACGGCCGCGCTGGTGTTGGCATACACCACCACGGTGCGGTCGGGGTGGGCATCGCAGAAAGCCGAGAACTCGTCGATCGGGCAGCCCAGGTCAAGCGAGCAGGTGGCGTCCAGGTCGGGCATCAGCACGGTCTTGTGCGGCGACAGGATCTTGCTGGTCTCGCCCATGAACTTCACGCCCGACACCACCAGTGTCTGGGCGCTGTGGTCGCGCCCGAAGCGGGCCATTTCCAGCGAGTCGCTGACCAAGCCGCCGGTTTCCTCGGCCAGGTCCTGCAGGTCCGGGTGCACGTAGTAGTGCGACACCATGACCGCGTTCTTTTCCTTCAGCAAGCGCCGGATCTTGTCCTTGAGCGCAGCGCGCTCGGTAGGGCTGGGTTCCACGGGCACACGGGCCCAGGCATGCTTGGTGGAACAGGCCGGCTGTTCGTATTCGACATCAATCACGTCGGCCATCACAGATCCTCGAAACGCATGGAAAAATCGGTGGCCTTCACGTCCTTGGTGAGGGCCCCGATCGAAATGCGGTCCACCCCGGTGGCCGCGATGTCGCGCACCGTATCCAGGTTCACGCCACCCGACACTTCGAGCACGGCACGGCCGGCGTTGATGGCCACGGCTTCGCGCAGCTGCGCCAGGTTCATGTTGTCCAGCAGCACCATGCGGGCTCCAGCGTCGAGCGCCTCGCGCAACTGGGCCAAGGTTTCGACTTCGATCTCGATGAACTTGGCGTCCGCGGCTACACGTTCAGCACTGCGCAACACGGCGGTCACGCCACCGGCCGCGGCAATGTGGTTTTCCTTGATGAGGACGGCGTCATGCAGGCCAATGCGATGGTTGGTTCCGCCGCCCATGCGCACAGCGTACTTCTGTGCCAGGCGCAGCCCAGGAATGGTCTTGCGGGTGTCCACGATGGCGGCACGGTTGCCCGGCACGCCGTTCACGGCATCCACGAACACGGCCGTCTTGGTGGCCACGGCGCTCAGCAGTTGCAGGAAGTTGAGCATGGTGCGTTCTGCCGTCAGCAGCGCGCGGGCGTTACCCTCCATCTGCAGCACCACCTGGTCGGCGTCGCAACGGGCACCCTCGCCCACCGACCAGCCCCAGGTGGCAGTAGGGTCCAGGCGGCGCAGCGTGGCCTCAGCCCAGGGCACGCCGCACAGCACGGCGCTTTCGCGCACCAGGATGCGGGCGCGTACGCGGCGTGCGGGGTCAATCAGTCCGGCAGTCAGGTCACCCGCGCCGACATCCTCCTGCAAGGCGCGGTCCACGTCGTGCTCGACCTGGGCCAGCCATTGCGCGTCATTCGATGTTTTCTGTGTCATACAAGCTTGCGAAAACGGTGTCGTCCGTGAAGGCGACGATCAATCAGGGCCAGAAGCGGCTCTCGGTGGCGCGGAAGCGGCTGTAGCCGGTCTCCGAGCGGCTGTCGCGGAAGTCATCCGGGTACAGACGGCGCTCCAGCCAGTTCATGCCCAGGATGGCCACCAGGTAGCCCCCCATGCTGATGGCCGAGGCCCGTGCAATGGTCCAGGTGTCGAACCCCTGCGCCAGCAGCGGAAAGTACCACTCGACCAAGGGTCCCAGGGAAAGACCCACGCACACTGCAAGAACACGCCACCAGAACATCTTGAACCTCCAACGTCATGACGCCCCGCGGGGGCATGTTGCGCGCCCCGGAAGCCAGGACGCAAGTGTAGGGCCAATGCCATGGCCACGTCAGGCCCTCGGTCTCCTGCCAGCGCACGGTAAAATGCAGCCCAAGAGGTACCCACCATGCATTTGTTCCGACGCCCCGACTACCGCTCCGACGCCACCCAGTTCATCGACCAGCTCAAGGCCGCCAAGCCCCAGCTGGAACAAGGCCAGCGCGAAGGCCGCGCCCTGCTGTGGGACAAGCAGGTAGACCGCGAAGCCCAGGCGGGCTACCAGGCCGCCCGGGTGGCGCAGAAGCCCTACGTCTACCAGAACGAGCACTGAAATATCCTCTAGACCGCGCAGTTACTGCGTAGGCAGCTATTTTTTGCATAGCAACTCATGATTGCCACGCCATCCGGCGCCTCCGACACAACGCCGGAGCAGGCGCTGACTGCGGCCACGCCCGAGGTGGTGGACCAGGTCGCGCTGGCGCGCCTGTACGGCGAGCCGCTATTCGCGCTGCCGCAGGACCTGTACATACCGCCGGACGCGCTCGAAGTCTTTCTCGAAGCCTTCGAAGGCCCGCTGGACCTGCTGCTGTACCTGATCCGCAAGCAGAACTTCAACATCCTCGACATCCCCATGGTCGCGGTGACGAAGCAGTACCTGGCCTATGTAGACGAGATCCGCAGCCGCAACCTGGAACTGGCCGCCGAGTACCTGCTGATGGCGGCGATGCTGATCGAGATCAAGTCGCGCATGCTGCTGCCGCCCAAGAAGACGGCCGACGGCGAGGAAGCCGAAGACCCGCGTGCCGAGCTGGTGCGCCGCCTGATGGAATACGAGCAGATGAAGCTGGCTGCAGCCCGCATCAATGCCCTGCCGCAGCACGGCCGCGACTTTCTCAAGGCGTCGGTCTACATCGAACAGTCGCTGCAGCCGCGCTTTCCGGACGTGCACATCGTCGACCTGCAGGAAGCCTGGCGCGACATCCTCAAGCGCGCCAAGCTGGTCCAGCACCACAAGATCACGCGCGAAGAGCTTTCGGTGCGAGAGCACATGAGCCTGGTGCTCAAGAAGCTGCAGGGGCGCAAGTTCATCGAATTTGAGCAGCTGTTCGACCCCAGCCAGGGCGTCCCGGTACTGGTGGTGACCTTCATTGCCCTGCTGGAACTGGGCAAGGAAACTCTGATCGAGATCACCCAGGCCGAGGCCTTCGCACCGATCTACGTGCGCCTGGCCTACCAGCCCGCATAGGGTCTTTCGGCCACCGAGCGTTCTACGGTTAGTATTCGCCCCCACTTCGGTCCCGTTTTTGTTGGAGCCCTCCACCATGACCCAAAGCACCAGTGCGACCCAGGCCACAGGCACCCCCTACGGCACGCTGCCACCGGCGTCTCCCTTGCCCAGCCGCAAACCCATCAGCCTGCCGCGCATCCTGGAGATGCGTGCGCGCGGCGAGAAGATCACCATGATCACGGCCTACGACGCCACCTTTGCCGCGGTGGCCGACGCCGCGGGCATCGAGTGCATCCTGGTCGGTGACTCGCTCGGCATGGTCTGCCAGGGCCTGCACACCACCGTGGGCGTGACCCTGGACGACATGCGCTACCACACCGAGATCGTGGCCCGCGGCCTGCGCCGCGCCCAGGGCACGGCCTGGCTCATCGGCGACCTGCCCTTTGGCAGCTACCAGGAATCCAAGGAACAGGCCATGCGCAGTGCCAGCGTGCTGATGCAGGCTGGTGCCCATATGGTCAAGCTGGAAGGCGGTGGCTGGACCACCGAGGTGGTGCACTTCCTGGTCGAACGCGGCATTCCCGTGTGCGCCCATCTGGGCCTGACACCCCAGACCGTGCACGCGCTCGGAGGCTACCGGGTGCAGGGGCGTGGCGACCAGGCGGCCGAGCACATGAAGAAGCAGGCCCACGCACTGCAGGATGCCGGTGCCTCCATGCTGGTGCTGGAAATGGTGCCCGCCCCCCTGGCCACCGAACTGACCAACGAGCTGACCCACTGCGCCACGATCGGTATCGGCGCCGGCAAGGGCACCGCGGGGCAGGTGCTGGTGATGCACGACATGCTGGGGCTGAACCTCGGCAAGAACCCAAAGTTTGTCCGCAACTTCATGGAAGACGCACCGAGCATCCGCGGCGCCTTCGAGGCCTATGTGGCCGCCGTGAAGGACGGCAGCTTTCCCGTGGACAGCGTCCACGCCTGGTGAAATGACTCCCCCCCGAAGCGCCTGCGGCGCCTCCCCCTCCAGGGGGCGACACCAGTGGCCCGGCCGAGCCGGTTCCACGGTGTCCCGGAACATGGGGACCTACTCCGAACTACGATGAAAATAATCCACACCATCGCCGAGCTGCGCGACGAATTGCGCGCCTACCGCCACCCTGCCGTGGTGCCCACCATGGGCAACCTGCACGCAGGCCACCTGGCGCTGGTGCGCCAGGCCAAGCCGCTGGGCGATGTGACCATCTCGACCATCTTCGTGAACCGGCTGCAGTTTGCGCCGCACGAGGACTTCGACACCTACCCGCGCACCCTCGACGCCGACTGTGAGCAGCTCGAAGCCGCCGGGTGCGACCTCGTGTTCGCGCCCAAGGAAACCGAGATGTACCCGCAGCCCCAGACCTTCAAGGTGCACCCACCCACCGAGCTGGCCGACATTCTCGAAGGGCACTTCCGCCCGGGTTTCTTCATCGGTGTCTGCACCGTGGTGCTGAAACTGCTGTCCCTGACGCAGGCGCGTACAGCCCTGTTCGGCAAGAAGGACTACCAGCAGCTCATGGTGATCCGCAACATGGTCAAGCAGTTCGCCATGCCCATCGACATCATCGGCGGGGAGACCCAGCGCGCCGACGACGGCCTGGCCCTGTCCAGCCGCAACGGCTACCTGAGCGCCGCCGAACGGACCCAGGCCCTGCAGTTGAGCCAGGCCTTGCGCGGCATCGTGGAAGCCGTGCGTGCCAACCCCACCATGGATGCAGTCGCTCTGGCGCGGCTGGAGAACCAGGCCATGCAGAGCCTGAGCCACCAGGGCTGGCGGCCCGACTATGTGGCGATCCGCCGCCAGGCCGACCTGCAGCCGCCACAGGCAGGTGACGCCAAGGTGGTGCTCGCCGCCGCACGGCTGGGCGCCACGCGCCTCATCGACAACATGGAAATTTGAGCCAATTCAGGCTCTAGCCCGCACATATAGTGCGTAAGCAGCTACGAATTTCGTAGCAACTACATGAACCGGTCAAGAATGCGCTTGCTATGCGCATCGAGTGCGTACAGGTCGCGCACCAGGTACTGGATGCTGTGCGAATCGGCAATCAAGAGCGTGCCCTCGGTGCCCAGACGGCGGATGTCCTCATCCCCCCGCAGCACGAACTGGGTTGACCCGCGGTCGGTCTGCACCGTCCAGGTACAGGGGGTGGAAAAGCTCGTGACGGACTCGATGCGCTCGATCACCGGCATGAACTCGCGCCCGGCCAGCTCTTCGCGGATCAGGCTCTGCGCGGGCTCGGGCACATCGGCCAACGCCTCCACCCAGGCCATTTCCTTGCCGTCGGTAGCCACCAGGCCGATACCGACCTCGGGCGACTGGATCGGAAAGGCCCGGACCGGCACCACACCCTCGTGCACCGAGCCATCGGCCAATTGCAGGATCAGCTTGCCAAACGGGTCACGCTGCAGGCGCCAGTCCGGCGTTGCGGTAGAGGACTGAGCGGAAGATAACGGAGCGGTATTCATTCGGACTCCTTGGCGGAGGTTTCAGCGCCTTCTGCATTGCGCGCCTGCGCCTGGTACAGCTGGTAGTAGGCCCCCTGGCGGGCCATGAGCTCGTCGTGCGGCCCCTCTTCCACCACCTTGCCGCGGTCCAGCACCACCAGGCGGTCGGCGCGGTGGAGGGTGGACAGCCGGTGGGCGATAGCAATGGTGGTACGCCCCTGCACCAGGTTTTCCAGCGCCTTCTGGATTTCCTTCTCGGTCTCGGAGTCCACCGACGAGGTGGCTTCATCGAGGATCAGGATGCGCGGGTCGATCAGCAGCGCGCGGGCAATGGAGATGCGCTGGCGCTCACCGCCGGACAAGCCCTGGCCCCGCTCCCCCACCATCGAGTCGTAACCCTGGGGCAGGCGCAGGATGAACTCGTGCGCATGGGCCGCACGGGCTGCGGCAATGATCTCCTCGCGGGTTGCATGCGGCTTGCCGTAGGCAATGTTCTCGGCAATGGTGCCGAAGAACAGGAAGGGTTCCTGCAGTACCAGACCGATGTTGCGGCGGAAGTCCGCCACGGCGTAGGAACGGATGTCCACCCCGTCAACCAGGATGGCGCCTTCACTGACGTCGTAGAAACGGCAGATCAGGTTGACCAGGGTGCTCTTGCCCGAACCACTGTGGCCCACCAGACCGATCATTTCGCCGGGGGCAATCTTCAGGCTGATGCCCCGGTTGACCTGGCGGTTGCCATAGCGGAAGCCCACTTCCCGCACTTCGATGGCACCCTTCACCGTGTCCAGCGGCACCGGCTTGACCGGCTCGGGCACGCTGGAGACATGGTCCAGGATGTCGAAGATGCGCTTGGCCGCCGATGCCGACTTGTGCGTGACGGAAACGATGCGGCTCATGGAATCGAGCCGTCCGTAGAAGCGGCTGATGTAGGCAATGGCTGCCAGCAGCATGCCCACGGTGATCTGCCCGCGCGAAATCTGCCAGATGCCAAAGCCCCAAACCACCAGCAGGCCGATCTCGGTGAACAGGGACACGCTGGGCGAGAACAGCGACCAGATCTTGTTGATGCGGTCGTTCACCTGCAGGTTGTGGCGGTTGGCTTCACGGAATCGCGCGGCCTCGCGCTGCTCCTGGGCAAAGGCCTTCACCACGCGGATGCCCGGAATGGTGTCCGACAGCACATTGGTCACCTCACCCCAGACGCGGTCAATCTTCTCGAAACCGGTGCGCAAGCGGTAGCGCACGAAGTGGATCATCCAGCCGATGAAGGGCAGCGGCACCAGGGTGATCATGGCCAGCAGCGGGTCCATGGAAAACAGCACCACGGCGGTCATCATGATCATGATGACGTCGCTGGCGAAGTCCGTCAGGTGCAGCGACAGGTAGACCGCAATGCGGTCGCTCTCCGAGCCGATGCGCGACAGCAGATCCCCGGTGCGCTTGCCGCCGAAGTACTCCAGCGACAGCTTGAGCAGGTGTTCGTAGGTGGTGGTGCGCAGATCGGCCGCGATGCGTTCCGAAGCCAGCGCCAGCACATAGGTCTTGCCCCAGCTCAGAACCCAGGCCAGCAGGGCCGAGCCTAGCAAGCCCCCGAGGTACAGCGCCACCGTGGAGGTGGGTATGGTCTTGCCACTCTGGAACGGGATCAGCACCTCGTCCACCAGTGGCACGGTCAGGTAAGGGGGCACCTGGCTGGCAGCGGTACCCAACAGCATGAGGATGAAGCCCAGCAGCAGTTGCCCCTTGTAGGGCTTGGCAAAGCGCCACAGACGGAACAAGGTGCCGGTCGAAGGCGGGGTGTGCTCCACCTTGGCGCAGATCGGGCATTCCTCGTCCTCGGAGTCCAGTGGCGCCTTGCAGCTGGGGCAGACGTTGCGCAGTGCCGGCACCAGCGGCTTGCCATGCGCCACACTGTCCAGCACCGAACGGAACTGGTCCACCAAACGAATCGCCTGCAGGTTCTGGCCCAGCGTGAAGCGCCAATGGGCCAGTCGCCCCTGCCTGTCGACCAGCGCCACATGGCCGACCCCGGCATGGTCATGGTGCTGCAGCGCCTGTCCCGCCTGCAGCGGCCACTGGCGCCACGCCCCCTCGGGTCTATCGCAGGCCAACAGCCGCGCCGTGGTCAGCACCAGCAGCCCGGGCACGAAGTGCAACTGCGCATCCAGGTCAACCTCCAGCAAGGCCACGACGTTTTCATCGGAGGACAGTTGCTGGCGCAGGCTCGGTGCCCAGGCAGCGGGCACTTCCGGCACGGAAGTGACGGCGTTGGGTAATTCTTGTGTCATTGAAAGCGCAGGTTTTTGTTGAATTTTACGTTTACGGCCAATCGCCACGGCATGCACACCGCCCCGGACGCCAACCGGGATTTCGACGGGCGGATCGACTCTTTTCCAAGCGGCACCGAGTTCGACGAAAATACTTAACGCAGAATATGCCTATACGGTGGACAGTTTCCCCTTGCAATCCATGACGCCCCCAAAAAACATCCAAATCCTGCGGGTAACCCACCTGCGCGGCCCCAACATCTGGACCTACCGCCCCGTGATCGAGGCCTGGCTGGACATCGGCGAACTGGAAGACCACCCTTCCAACACCCTGCCCGGGTTCTATGAACGGCTCACCGCCTGGCTGCCCGGCCTGGTGGAGCACCGCTGCAGCCCCGGCGTGCGCGGCGGCTTTCTGCAGCGCCTGCAGGAGGGCACCTGGGCGGCCCACATCGTGGAACACGTCACACTGGAACTGCAGACCCAGGCCGGCATGCGCACCGGTTTCGGCAAGGCGCGCCAGACGTCGCAGCGCGGCGTCTACAAGGTGGCTTTCCGTACCCGGGAAGAGAGCGTTGGCCGTGCCGCCCTGCAGTCTGCCGTCGAACTGGTCTTGGCCGCCATCAATGACACCCCCTTCGATGCGGCGGGCCGCATCGCCGAACTGCGTGACCTGGTGGACCGGCGCTGCCTGGGCCCGTCCACCCAGCACATCGTCGATGCCGCGACCGACCGGCGTATTCCCCACATCCGCCTGACCGACGGCAACCTCGTGCAACTGGGCTACGGAACTGCCCAACGCCGCATCTGGACCGCGGAAACCGACCAGACCAGCGCGATTGCCGAAGAGATTGCCAGCGACAAGGACATGACCAAGGCCTTGCTGAAAGCCTGTGGTGTACCCATCCCCCATGGCGAACTGGTGCGCAGCGCCGACGCGGCCTGGGCTGCAGCACAGGATGTGGGCCTGCCCGTAGCCATCAAGCCGCTGGACGGCAACCATGGCCGCGGTGTCTCGCTGGATCTTCGCGATGAAGCCAGCGTCCGCACCGCCTACGAGGTAGCCCATGAACAGGGCAGCGGCAGCGTCATCGTCGAAGAGTTCATTCCCGGCAATGAACACCGCTTGCTGGTAGTGGGCAGACACGTCGTTGCCGCTGCCAAAGGGGAAACCGCCTGGGTAGTCGGCGACGGGAAATCAACCGTCACTGCCTTGGTGGACCAGCAACTCAACACCGATCCGCGCCGCGGAGAGACGGAGGAGTTTCCACTGGGCCTGATCAAGCCAGCAGAAAGCCCGGAAATCCTGCTCGACCTCGAACGCGCAGGCCTGACACCTGATTCCATCCCGGCCGCCGGCCAGAAGGTACTGATCCAGCGCAACGGCAATGTCGCCGTCGACATCACCGACACCGTGCACCCCACAGTGGCTGCCGCCGCTGCCCTGGCAGCGCGTGTTGTCGGCCTGGACATCGCCGGCGTCGACATGGTGCTGGAGGATGCCTCCAAACCCATGCGCAGCCAGCGCGGCGCCGTCATTGAGGTGAATGCCAGCCCGGGCCTGCTGGCCCACATCAAGCCGGTCAATGGTGCGGGGCAGCCCGTGGGCAAGGCCATCATCGACCACCTGTTCACGGCTGAAAAGACCGGACGTATCCCTGTGGTGGGTATCAACGGAAGCCAGAATACAGCGCGCATGGCACGCTTGCTGGCCTGGTTGATCCACATCAGCGGCAAGCAGGTGGGACTGGCCTGCGCCGAGGGCCTGTTCCTCGACAGCCGCCGTGTAGACGCCCGCAATTGCGCCACGTTCGAAGCCGGACAGCGCATCCTGATCAACCGCTCGGTCGAGGCAGCCGTGTTCGAGAACCCCAACGCGACCATCCTGGGCGAAGGGCTGGCCTACGACAAGTGCGACGTCGGCATCGTCACCGACATTGGCTGGACTGAGGACTTGCGCCGCTTCGACATCCTGGACGACGAGCAGGCCTTCAAGGTGGCCCGCACCCAGGTGGACGTGGTGCTGCCGACCGGTACCGCCGTGCTCAACGCAGCCGAACCCCAGGTGGTGGACCTGGCCGCGCTGTGTGATGGGCAGGTGATCTACTACGGACTCGATGAAAACCAATCGGTACTGGCCACGCACCGTGCCAATGGCGGGCGCATTGTCTTCCTGCGCGACCAGGCCATCGTCCTGGCCAATGGAGCGGAAGAACTGGCCCTGCTGCCGCTGGCGGACCTGAAGCCGGCCAAGGCGGCATTGCCCGAAATGGTGATGGCCGCCGTGGCCGCTGCATGGGCGCTGCAGATCCCGGTCGAATTGATTGCAGCCGGACTGCGCACCTTCGAATCCAACCCCAAGAAAACCCCCTACTGAGCACGCCATGGAAGTCTCTCGCATCCGCGCCCTGCGCGGCCCCAACCTGTGGAGCCACCACACCGCCATCCAATCGGTGGTGTCTTGTACCGTGCAGGAGTGCAACATCAACCTCGTGGCAGGCTTCGAAGCGCGGCTGCGGGCACGCTTTCCGGCCATGGGGCCGCTGCAGCCCACGGGGCACGACGACGCCATCCCGATGGCCCGCGTGCTCGAGATGGCCGCATTGGGCCTGCAGGCCCAGGCAGGCTGCCCGGTCACGTTCAGCTGCACCATGCCGACGCTGGAACCCCAGGTATTCCAGGTGGTATTCGAGTATTCCGAAGAAGACGTGGGACGGCAGGCCATGGAGCTGGCCCAGCAGTTGTGCCAGGCCGCCTGGGACGACAGCCCCTTCGACCTGACTGCAGCGCTCGAACAGTTGCGCGAACTCGACGAGGACGTTCGCCTGGGCCCCAGCACCGGCTCCATTGCCGATGCCGCAGTGGCCCGCGGCATCCCGATCAGCCGCATGACCGAAGGCAGCATGGTGCGCCTGGGTTGGGGCAGCAAGCAGCGCCGCATCCAGGCAGCAGAAATGGATGTCACCAGTGCCATTGCCGAGAGCATTGCACAGGACAAGGAGCTGACCAAGAAACTGCTGGCGGCAGCCGGTGTTCCCGTGCCCCAGGGCCGCGGCGTGAAGGACGTGGAAGATGCCTGGGCAGCGGCCCAGGAAATCGGCCTGCCCGTCGTCGTCAAGCCGCAGGATGGCAACCAGGGCAAGGGCGTCACTGTGAACATCACCACACGCGAACAGCTGGAGCGGGCTTACACCGTGGCGGCGGGTTTCCGTGACGATGTCATGGTCGAGCGCTACATGCCGGGCAACGATTTCCGACTGCTGGTCGTCGGCGATCGCCTGGTCGCAGCAGCCCGACGCGATCCGCCGCGCGTGGTCGGCGACGGCGAACACACCATTGCGCAACTGGTGGAAGAGGTCAACAAGGACCCGCGCCGCGGAACCGGCCATGCCACCTCACTGACCAAGATCCGCTTTGACGACATTGCGCGCTCCTGCCTGGCCTCGCAGGGTTACACCGCCGAGTCGGTGCCTCCCAAGGGCAAGCCGGTGAACCTGCGCAACAACGCCAACCTGTCTACCGGTGGCTCCGCGACCGATGTCACGGACGACGTGCACCCCGAAGTGGCTGCGCGTGCCGTGGCGGCAGCCCAGATGGTGGGCCTCGACATCTGCGGCGTGGACCTGGTATGCGACAGCATCCTGCACCCGATCGAAGACCAGGGTGGCGGCATCGTGGAAGTCAATGCCGCTCCGGGCCTGCGCATGCACCTATCGCCCTCGTTCGGCAAAGGGCGTGCCGTCGGTGAAGCCATCATCTCTGCCATGTTCAAGGATGGTGAGGATGGTCGCATTCCCATCGTCGCCGTCACGGGCACCAACGGCAAGACCACCACGGTACGGCTCATCTCCCACATCCTCGCCCAGCAAGGCAAGTGCGTGGGCATGACCAATACGGACGGCGTCTATGTGGGTGGCGACTGCATCGACACCGGCGACTGCAGCGGCCCCAAGAGCGCCAAGAGTGTTCTGCACCATCCGGACGTGGATGCAGCGGTGCTCGAAACTGCCCGCGGCGGCATCCTGCGGGAAGGCCTGGCCTTCGACCGCTGCGACGTTGCCGTGGTCACCAACGTGGGCAGCGGCGACCACCTGGGCCTCAACTACATCACCACCGTGGACGAGCTCGCTGTGCTCAAGCGCGTGATCGTGATGAACGTCGGCACCCAGGGGACCGCCGTGCTCAACGCCGCGGATCCGATCGTGGCGGCGATGGCTGCCAAGTGCAAGGGCAAGGTCATCTTCTTCGCGCAGGACAAGCACAACCCGATCATCGCCACCCACCGTGCCAAGGGCAATGCCGTGGTCTACACCGATGCGGGCCACCTGATTGCGGCCAGGGGCGAGTCGCTGCTCTCCCTGCCCTTGTCCGAAGTACCGGTCACGATGAACGGAACCGTCGGCTTCCAGGTGGAAAACGTCCTGGCCTCGGTGGCTGCTGCCTGGGCGCTGAATCTGCCCTGGGAAGGCATTTGCGCGGCGCTGCGCAACTTCTCCAACGACAACGACAACGCCCAGGGACGCTTCAACCTGTTCAACTACCGCGGTGCTACGGTGATTGCCGACTACGGGCATAACCCGGACGCCATGCTGGCCCTGGTACGGGCCGTGCAGCAGATGCCGGCCACGCGGCGCAGCGTGGTCATCAGCGGCGCGGGTGACCGGCGTGACCAGGACATCCGGCAGCAGACCGAAATTCTGGGCGACGCGTTCGAAGAGGTGGTGATGTTCGAGGATGCCTGCCAGCGCGGCCGCAAGGACGGTGAAGTGCTGGCCCTGCTGCGCGAAGGATTGGCGAACGCCAAGAAGACGGTCAGCCAATGCGAGATCCGTGGCGAGTTCCTGGCCATCGACACCGCCATGGACAAGCTGCAACCGGGCGAGCTGTGCCTGATCCTGGTAGACCAGGTGGAAGAAGCGCTGCGCCATATCAGCGCCAAGGTGGCTGCGGCAGCCTGAAACCCTGACGCCAGCAGACTCTCGGCGGCGCACCCGCCCCACCGGGAGGCTGCTGGACCACGTACTCAGCCGAGGTCGGAGGGCGTGCTGGCCTCTTGCGCGGGGTCGCGCGCCATCAATCGGGCAACGGCTTGCGCCGGGGTAATTCGACCATCGAGCAAATCCACCACCGCCTGGGTAATAGGCATGTCCACCCCGAGGCTGGCAGCCCGATGCGCGACCGTACGCGCACTGTAGACGCCCTCTGCCACATGTCCCAGGGCATCGGTGGCCTGTTGCAAGGTTTGGCCAGCGGCCAGGGCCAGACCCACGCGGCGATTACGCGACAGATCCCCGGTGGCGGTGAGCACCAGATCCCCCAGACCGCCCAGGCCCATGAACGTTTCCAGCCGCGCGCCCAGCGCAAGTCCCAATCGGGTCATTTCCGCCAAGCCGCGTGTGACGAGCGCCGCGCGCGCATTCAGCCCCAAGGTCAGGCCATCGCACAGTCCGGTGGCGACAGCGAGCACATTCTTCACGGCACCGCCGACCTCCACACCCACGACATCGTCGTTGGCGTAGACACGCAGACTGGGGCTGTGAAAGGCCTGAACCATGGCCTGACGCACATCGGCATGGGCGCTGGCAGCCACCAACGCCGTGGGCTGTGCCCGGGCCACCTCCAACGCAAAGCTTGGCCCGCTGAGCACACCACACCGCAAATTGGGCGCCACCGCGTGCTGGACTTCATGGCCCAGCAACCCCAAGGCGCCCGCTTGCGACGATTCAAACCCCTTGCACAACCAGACCACGGGCACTGCTGCATTGCGCACCCGCTCCAATGCGCCACGCAAGCCCGCCATGGGGGTGGCGATGACCAACAGTTCACTGCCCTGTATAAGGGCGGCAAGCGCTTCGTCACCACCCGAGAGTTGCAGGCTTTCGGGCAGCACGATATCCGGCAGGTAGCGCGCGTTGCGGCGAGCGGTCTGCATGGCAGCAGCCTGCTCGCTGTCACGGGCCCACAAGGTCACCGCATGGGCATGGTGGGGTTGGCTGCTGGCCGAAACAGCCAGCGCCGTGCCCCAGGCACCTGCGCCAATTACTACTATTTTCATAGCTGCCTACGCAATATTCACGCGGGCTAGATGCATATTTCTCTGATTACTGCGGCAAGGTCCCGCTGGGGGCGCCGGCGGTTTCGACCTGCTGCTGCTCGTACATGGCCTGGAAGTTGATTTCGGCCAGGTGCACGGGAGGGAAGCCGGCGCGCTGGATCAGGTCCGCCACGTTGCCACGCAGGTAGGGGTAGACGATCTGCGGGCAAGCGATGCCCATGATCGGACCCATCTGGTCTTCGGGCAGGTTGCGGATCTCAAAAATGCCGGCTTGCTTGGCTTCGACCAGGAACACGGTCTTGTCCTGGATCTTGGTCTGCACGGTGGCAGTGACGGCAACCTCGAACACACCATCCGCCACGGGCGCGGCGCCCACGGCCAACTGGATGTCCACGGAAGGAGTCTCTTGCTCCAGCAGGATCGCGGGAGAATTGGGCTGCTCCAGCGAAGCCTCCTTGAGGTACACGCGCTGGATCTGGAATACGGGGTCTTGGTCTGCCATCAGTTTCTTTCTGAACAATCAAAGGCCGCCCTTGCGGCGGCTTCTGCGCCAGGCGGCGCAAGCCCCGCATTATGTCAGGCCGATTGCAGCAAAGGCATCAAGCCACCACGGGCATCCAGCGCCATGAGATCGTCGCAACCGCCCACATGGGTTTCGCCGATGAAGATTTGGGGTACCGTCCGTCGCCCCGTCAGTTCCATCATCTTGATGCGCTCTTCGGGCTGGCTGTCGACCCGCACTTCCTGGATCGTCGCGACCCCCTTGGACTGCAGGATGCGCTTGGCTTGAATGCAATAGGGGCACACGGCAGTGGTGTACATCTTCACGGTTTGCATGGCGATGCTCCTGTATCCGTCAGGCTTTTTCGGTGGGCAGGTTCGCCGCCGCCCAAGCCTTCAGGCCACCACCGAGCGATTGGGCATTCTCGTAGCCGAGTTTCTTGGCCACTGCGACGGCGCGCCCGGACCGGGCCCCCGACTGGCACACCAGGATCAAGGGCACGTTCTTGTTCTTGACCGCTCCCGCCAGTTTGGATTCAAGCTCCCCCAGGGGAATGTTCTTCGCGCCGCCGATGTGGCCCGCCGCAAATTCGGCAGGCTCGCAGACATCGACCACCACCGCCTTTTCGCGGTTCATCAGCATCACGGCGCTTTGCGGATCCAGCCCCGCAGTCGCAGCCCCCTGCACCACCGGCAACATCAGCATGGCAGCGGACAGGATGGCGATGGTGACGAGCATCCAGTTATCGAGCAAAAATTTCACTTTTTCGTTTCCTTTGTGGGCTGCGACCCGACGGGCGCAATAGCAGCATTTTAAAATGCGCAGCTTTGGGACCCCTGCGGCCCCTCCAAGCAACCCTAGCCCTCCTGTGACCATGCACAAACTCGTTCTCATCCGCCACGGCGAATCCACCTGGAACCTCGAAAACCGCTTCACCGGCTGGACCGATGTGGAACTCACGCCCACCGGCATTTCACAGGCCATGTCCGCGGGCAAGTTGCTCAAGGCCGAGGGCTATGAATTCGACGTGGCCTACACCTCGGTGCTCAAGCGCGCCATCCACACGCTGAACTACTGCCTGGACGAAATGGACCGCACCTGGTTGCCGGTGGTCAAACACTGGCGCCTCAACGAGCGCCATTACGGCGGCCTGCAGGGTCTGAACAAGGCCGACATGGCCAAGCAGTACGGCGACGAGCAGGTGCTCATCTGGCGCCGCAGCTACGACACCCCGCCCCCCGCGCTGGACGCCAATGACCCGCGTGGACAGCGCCAGGATCTGCGCTATGCCGGTCTACCGGCGGAACAGGTGCCCCTGACCGAATGCTTGAAGGACACGGTGGCGCGCGTCCTGCCTTACTGGAATGAAGAAATCGCGCCTGCAATCCAGTCCGGCAAGCGCGTGGTGATCGCTGCCCATGGCAACTCCATCCGCGCGCTGGTCAAATACCTCGACAACATCTCGGACAACGACATCGTTGGACTGAACATCCCCAATGGCATCCCGTTGGTGTACGAACTCGACGCCCAGCTCAAGCCGATCCGCCACTACTATCTGGGTGACGCCGAAGCTGCGGCCAAGGCCGCTGCCGCCGTCGCAACCCAAGGCAAGGCCTGAGTCCCGTCGGTGCTGCGGGAATTTGCAGCCCACAGTGCCGACCGAATCGCAGCGCCGTGTATAGTGCACCGCACAGGAATACCTATGGGCCACAAACTGAAAATCACCGGCTGGATTGCACTGGGCGCCCTCGCTGGCGCGTTGACCACCGTTTCACTGCAAACGGTGGCGCGCAACACGCTCGACCCGCTGCCGTTGGAAGAACTGCAGCAACTGGCTGCCGTGTTCAACCTGATCAAGTCCGACTACGTCGAGCCGGTCGATGAGAAGAAACTGATCACCGATGCCATCTCCGGCATGGTGGCAAGCCTGGACCCCCATTCCCAGTATTTCGACAAGAAGGCCTTCAAGGAATTCCGTGAAGGCACTTCCGGCAAATTCGTCGGTGTGGGCATCGAGATCACGCAGGAAGAGGGCCTCGTGAAAGTGGTCTCTCCGATCGAAGGTTCACCCGCGTTCCGTGCCGGACTCAAGCCCAACGACCTGATCACCCGCATCGATGACACGGCGGTCAAGGGCCTGACCCTGAACGAAGCCGTCAAGCGCATGCGTGGCGAGCCCGCCACCAAAGTGCTGCTGACCATCTTCCGCAAGGACGAGAACCGCACGTTCACCGTCACCATCGTCCGCGAAGAGATCAAGCAGCAGTCGGTCCGTGCCAAGATGATTGAGCCCGGCTACGCCTGGCTGCGCATCAGCCAGTTCCAGGAGCGGACGGTCGAGGACTTCGCCAAGAAAATCGATGAGCTGTACAAGCAGGACCCCAAGCTCAAGGGCATTGTGCTGGACTTGCGCAACGATCCGGGCGGTCTGCTTACCGCAGCGGTTGCGATTTCGGCCAGTTTCCTGCCCGACAACGTCACCGTGGTCTCCACCAATGGGCAGACCCCCGACAGCAAGCAAGTGTTCAAGGCCAACCCCAAGGACTATGCAGGCCGTGGAGCCGACCCGATCAAGGCCCTGCCCGCCGCACTGAAGAAAATCCCGCTGGTCGTCCTGGTCAATGAAGGCTCTGCTTCGGCCAGCGAAATCGTGGCGGGCGCCCTGCAGGATCACCAGCGTGCGACCATCATGGGAAGCCAGACCTTCGGCAAGGGATCAGTGCAGACCTTCCGACCACTCGGCCCCGATACCGGCCTGAAGATCACGACATCGCGCTATTACACGCCTTCGGGGCGTTCTATCCAGGCCAAGGGCATCGTCCCCGACCTGATGGTGGACGACACCGAAGAGGGTAGTCCCTACGCCGTGCTGCGGATGCGCGAAGCCGACTTGGACAAGCACTTGCAGAGTGGCCAGGGCGAGGAAAAGAAAGACCCCGAGCGGGAGCGCGCCCGCGAACAGGCCCTCAAGCGCCTGGAGGAAGAAGCGCGCAAGCCAGAATCGGAACGCCGCCTGCCCGAATTCGGTTCCGACAAGGACTTCCCGCTGATCCAGGCCCTGAACAAGCTTAAAGGACGCGAGGTACTGGTGAGCAAGACGCTGACGGAGCGCAAGCCCGAGGTCAAGGACAACTGAGCACGTACCCCACCGTCGATGCATCCACGTTAAAGCGCGCATTCACCAGTGTTTTTCGCCATTTGAACTGGCGCTGAACTGCTAGACTTGCATCACCGAACTTGACCGAAACGCACCTTGGACGCTTCCAGCCCCGCATCCCCCGTTTCGCTGCAAGCCCTGCAGCTGGACGATGCGCGTGCGTTGCTGTCGCATAGCCAATCGCCGAAACTCCCTTCGCCCGACAGCGTGACGGCCACGGCCTATCTGCAGGCAGTCATCGACGGGCTGTGCGAGCTATCTTCCCGCGATCCGCTGACGGGACTGGCCAATCGCCGCCACTTCCAGGCGGTGCAGGAACGCACCATCGAAATGGTGGCGCGTTCGGGTGAATCGGCCTTGCTGCTGATCCTCGACATCGACCATTTCAAGAAAGTCAACGACAACTACGGTCACCAGGCTGGTGACCAGGTGTTGCGCACCGTGGGTGAGGCTCTGACGGGATGTGTACGTCCGATGGACACCGTGGCCCGCTTTGGTGGCGAGGAATTCGCCATCATCCTGCCCAACTGCCATGGCGCCTATGGCGCTCTCGTGGCCGAGCGCATCCGCGCCTGTGTGGAGGCGCTGGAGATTTCCGTGGCACCGCACCAGAACCTGCGCGTCACCATCAGTATCGGTGGCGCCTTTGCACCGGAGTGGGTGCGCTCCACCGCTTCGCTGTGGACCGAACGCGCGGACATTCAGCTGTACCAAGCCAAGGCCCAGGGGCGCAACCGTGTGTGCCTGGACCACCAACAGGAAATCTATGTCAGTGCCGAGGAAAAGAACCTCCTGTTTGGCCACCTTTCGTTGGGCGACCCCGTCTGGCCAGACGCCAATTCCACAGCCGAAACGTCGGATGCCGTGGATGAATCCTTGCACAGGGTGAATTGATGACCGAAACCACCAACACCCCCACCGCTTCGTTGGAAGAAAAGCTCCCGCTCAAGCCGCTGGGCAAGGTCATTGCAGTCACCAGCGGCAAAGGCGGTGTGGGCAAGACCTTCGTTTCTGCCAATCTGGCCGCGGCTTTGGCAAAACGTGGACAGCGGGTACTCGTACTTGACGCCGACCTGGGTCTGGCCAACCTGGATGTGGTACTCAATCTGTACCCCAAGACCACCCTGCACGACGTCTTCACCGGCAAGGCCAAGCTGGAAGAAGCAATCATCCGCGCACCAGGTGGTTTTTCAGTGCTCTTGGCCGGCTCCGGCATGGTCGAATACTCGCGCCTGACGACCGAGGTGCGCGACGATTTCCTGCGGATCATGGAAGGTTTGGTGCCGCACTACGATGTGGTCATTCTGGACACCGGCGCGGGGATCTCGGATGTGGTGCTGTTTGCCGTATCACTGGCGTCGGAAGTGCTGGTGGTAGCCACCCCCGAGCCCACTTCCCTGACCGATGCCTATGCCACCATCAAGGTGCTGGCTGGTCAGCAAAAGCGCTACACCATTCGAATGGTCATCAATCAGGCGGCACGCCTGGGAGATGGACGGGCCATCACCACCCAATTGCAGCAGGTGCTGGACCGCTTTGTCACGGTCGAGCCGGGACGCTCTGTCAAGCTCCAGCACATGGGGGATATTCCGGTCGATGTATCGGTCCGCCAAGCGGTCATGCGGCGCCAGTTGCTGCTCGCTGCTGCCCCTGGCTGCCCAGCTGCACTGGCGATTGGCCAGCTCGCAGGCAAAGTCGAAGAAATGGTGGCCGCCAAGAGCGCAGCCTGATTGCTCTTGCCCCGCAAGGGCCCTCAAGCCCGACCGATGATGGACGCGGTGGCCATGAGTTCTTCCATCAGCGCCAGTGACACTGCACCAGATACGGAATACGGATCCAGTTCTGGCTTTTCCGCATACTTGAGGAGAATGCTGGCGTTGATGCGGCTGGTGTTTACCTGGCCCATGGTCCATCCGCCAAAACGCCGCTCCATGATTTCCTCGTAGTGCAGCAGGACCACGTCCTTGTGCCTGCGGTCGCGCACGATATGGCTGTACAACTCATTGACCGCCGAACGCCCGCCCTCTATGGCTTGCAGGAAGATGCCACCCCCATAGCAGAGTATGCCGGTGATCCCGCAGGTCGGGTTGAATTGGCGGGACTGGGACAGAATCGACTCGATGGCCACCTCACTGGGGTCCACGGCGCGACTGGCGTACAACAAGCGAACCAGCATGGCTCAGGCCTTCCGCGGAATCAGGGACAAAAACTCGCGCCGCAGCGTCGAATCCTTCAGGAACACACCGCGCATGACCGAGTTGATCATCTTGCTGTCCATGTCCTTCACACCGCGCCACGCCATGCAGTAGTGACTGGCTTCCATGACGATCGCCAGCCCATCCGGCTGGGTCTTTTCCTGGATCAGGTCGGCCAGCTGTACCACGGCCTCTTCCTGGATCTGCGGGCGGCCCATGATCCACTCGGCAAGGCGCGCGTACTTGGACAGACCGATCACGTTGGTGTGCTCGTTGGGCATCACACCGATCCAGATCTTGCCGATGACCGGGCAGAAATGGTGGCTGCAGGCACTGCGCACGGTGATCGGACCGACGATCATCAACTCGTTGAGGTGCCCGACGTTGGGAAATTCGGTAATGCTGGGCCCCTGCACATAGCGGCCACGAAACACTTCGTTCACGTACATCTTGGCCACACGACGGGCAGTGTCATCGGTGTTGTGGTCGTTCTCGGTGTCGATCACCAGGCTGTCGAGCACGCCCTTCATCTTCTGCTCGACTTCATCGAGCAGTTGCTCCAGTTCACCCGGCTCGATGAACTGGGCAATGTTGTCATTGGCGTTGAAGCGTTTGCGGGCGGCTCGAATCCGTTCGCGAATCTTCACGGAAACTGGGGTCCCCTCGTCTGCGTCGGATGCCTTCATGGTCGGTTGCGTCTGCATTAACATGGCTGGCATCGTACCAGCCTTTCGCCAACAGGGTTATTCGCCCTTCACCCCAGAAAACAGGGTGTAGACAGCTATCAATTCAGTAGCGCTTCCCCAGAAGGAACACGGAGAGACGGGCTACGGCATACGCCAGTGCATCGAAAAAGCGCTGCTTCAGGGGACGCCGGGCGAAGACGGCGGGATCCAGTTGGCGTGTATGGCCGTGTACGCGCGCCAACAATTGTGAACGAAGCGTAGCGGCGAATTGGGCATCGTCCACCACCACATTGGCCTCACGGGCGAGCAGCAGGCTCAGCGGGTCCAGATTGGAAGAACCCACAGTGCTCCAGTGTCCATCCACCACCGCCACCTTTGCATGCAGGAACCCCGCCTGGTACTCCCAGATCTCGATCCCCGCCAACAATAGCTTACCATACACGGCACGAGTCGCGTGGTATTGCAGAAAGTATTCGTAGCGTCCCTGCAGCACCAGGCGCACCCGCACCCCACGTCGTGCCGCCTGCACCAGGGCCTGCCGCAAGGCGCGACCTGGCAGGAAATACGCGTTGGCAATCAGTATCTCGGACCGAGCCTGCGTGATGGCGCGGCGGTAGGCCCTTTCGATGCGCAGGCGGTTGCGAACATTGTCACGAAGGATCAGTCCGGCCTTCGCCACCTCGACTGCCGTGCCATCGGACCAGTCGGAGACATCGATATGGGTCGGCCATTGCTTCGCACTGCTGCTGACCAAGCTGGCACCCGCAGCACGGTACTGCCGCTCTTCAAACTGATGCTGCGCCAGCAGGCGTGCCCAGAACCCAGCCATCAGGCGCTGCGCCTGTCCAACCATCTCACCCGACACGCAGACCGCAAAATCGAGTCGTGCAACTTCCTGTGGTCCGTGGTTGAGGTCGATATGGTCGTCCAACAGATTGATCCCCCCACAGAACAGCAAGCGCCCATCAATGACGCACAGTTTGCGGTGCAGCCGTCGCCAGCGCCTGGGAACCATGACCTGCAAACCCTGCAGAGGCAGGAAACGATGCCACTGCACACCGGCCAGGGCCATCGCCTGGACCCAATGGTCCGGCAGGGTGGGCGTACCCGCTCCATCCACTACCAGGCGAACCACCACTCCACGACGTGCAGCGCGCAGCAAGGCATCCACCACGGCGACCACCGCCCCTTCCACGTGGAGGATGTAGGTCTCCAGCAACACTTCGCGGTAGCTCGCATCAATCGCCTGCACCAGCGCATCAAAGTACGCCTGCCCGCCCGTCAGCAGGCGGATGCGGTGGGATTGGATGGCGGAACTGCCCATGTCGGTTCAGGCATCCAACCGGAATTCCGCGACCAGTGGCAGATGGTCCGACATGCGCGCCCAGGCAGTACCGCGCGGCACCCATTGCGCCAGCGGCTCCATGCCCCGTGCATAGACATGGTCCAACTGCAACAAGGGCAGGCGCGAGGGAAAGGTCAAGGCCTGTACCGGCCCGAAGCAACGCAGCCCCGCCTGCAGCATGGTCTGGTGGGCCCAATCACCCCACTCATTGAAATCGCCAGCCACGATCAGGGGTTGGTCGGCACCGATTTCGCGGCCGATGAAGCGGATCAGCTGCTGTAGCTGCCGCACCCGGCTGGAGCGGACCAGCCCCAGATGCACCACCAGAACATGCACGCGCCGACCATGGACCTCCACCTGCACATGCAGCAGACCACGCTGCTCAAAACGGTGGTCTGACATGTCTTCGTGCTGGTGGTCGCACACGGGCCAACGGCTCAGCAAGGCATTGCCATGCTCACCATGGCGCGTCACCGCGTTGGTGCGGTAGACCGCTTCATACCCACCCGGTGCCAGGAAGTCCGCCTGCGGCAACGTCGGCCAATGCGCAAAACGCCGGGCTTCGCGTCGATTGCTATGGCGCACCTCCTGAAGGCACACGAGGTCGGCATCGAGCTGCTCCACCGCCAAGCCCAGATTGTGGATCTCGAGCCGCCTGAGCGGACCGATGCCTTGGACTCCCTTGTGGATGTTGTAGGTAGCGACCCGCACTATCGGCATGGATCCTCCGCGCGTGAAAGTGAAGCCCGTCGGATGTGCGGCAAACTCAGGATCGCTTCGGCATTGGAGGCCGAATAGCACCGATCGGCCGCCTCAATCCAAGGGAGCCAGCAATATGCCCGATGCTCTGCAGCGCTCAGGCGAACAGGATACGGTTCGGGGACACACAGGCCAAAAACGCGCTCGACATTGAAGAAGACCCCGGGGGCATAGCGATTGCGCCACCGCGGGTAGATGGGATAGACGTTTTCCAGCGCCCAGTCTTGCAAACAGGCCGCTGGCCAGCCCAGCCCACACTGCAGACCGGTCTCCTCCTGCACTTCCCGCGCGGCGGTCTCGGTCCATCCCGCATCGTCCGCTTCCTGCGACCCTGTCACAGACTGCCAAAATGGCGTGCCATCCGGAGCATCGTTGCGCCTACGCAGCAGCAATACATCCCACCGGGGTGTGTGGATCACCACCAGCACCGAGCGCGGTACCTTGAAGGGCTGCTGTGGATTCATGGCAGAAAAAAGGGCGCTGCAAGCGCCCTTCGATTCTGCCTCAGTCTGGGTCAGACGGGCTGCGGGTTGCGCAGCTTGATGTGCAGTTCGCGCAACTGCTTTTCGTCCACGGGTGATGGCGCTGCGGTGAGCAGACACTGGGCACGCTGGGTCTTGGGGAAGGCGATCACGTCACGGATGGACTCGGCACCGGTCATCAGCGTGACGATGCGGTCCAGGCCGAAGGCCAAGCCGCCATGCGGGGGCGCGCCGTACTGCAGGGCATCGAGCAGGAAGCCGAACTTGGCTTGCGCTTCCTCGGGTCCGATCTTGAGCGCGTCGAACACCTTGCTCTGCACATCGGCGCGGTGGATACGGACCGAGCCACCCCCCATTTCCCAGCCGTTCAGGACCATGTCGTAGCCCTGGGAGATGCACTTCTCGGGGGCCGTGACCATCCAATCCTCGTGGCCTTCCTTGGGCGCGGTGAAGGGGTGGTGCACGGCGGTGTAGCGCTGGTTTTCCTCGTCGTACTCGAACATCGGGAAATCCACCACCCACATCGGGCGCCAGCCGGCCGTGAACAAACCGTTCTTCTTGCCGAATTCGCTGTGGCCGACCTTCAGGCGCAGTGCGCCAATGGCGTCGTTGACGATCTTTTCCTTGTCGGCACCGAAGAAAATCAGGTCGCCGTTCTGGGCACCGGTGCGCTCCAGCACCGCTGCCAACGCAGCGTCGTGGATGTTCTTGACGATGGGGCTCTGCAGACCGTCACGGCCCTTGGACAGGTCGTTGACACGGATGTAGGCCAGGCCCTTGGCACCGTAGATCTTGACGAATTCGGTGTAAGCGTCGATCTCGCCGCGGCTGATGCCACCGCCTTCGACCGAGCCACCGGGCACGCGCAGGGCCACCACGCGACCACCCTTCATGGTGGCAGCGCTGGAGAAGACCTTGAAGTCCACGTCCTTCATCACGTCGGTAAGTTCGGCGAACTGCAGGTTCACGCGCAGGTCGGGCTTGTCGGAGCCGTACAGGTGCATGGCATCCTGGTAGGTCATGACCGGGAACTCACCCAGGTCCACACCGATGGTGTTCTGAAACACGGTCTTGATCATGCCCTGGAACATGGCACGGATGTCCTCTTCCGTCAGGAACGAGGTCTCGATATCGATCTGCGTGAATTCGGGCTGGCGGTCGGCGCGCAGGTCTTCGTCACGGAAGCACTTGGTGATCTGGTAGTAACGGTCAAAGCCGGCCACCATGAGCAACTGCTTGAACAGCTGGGGCGACTGCGGCAGCGCAAAGAACTGGCCATCATGCACACGGCTGGGCACCAAGTAGTCGCGCGCGCCTTCGGGCGTGCTCTTGGTGAGCATCGGGGTTTCGATATCGATGAAGCCGTTGGCGTCGAGGTACTTGCGCACTTCCATGGCGACGCGGTAGCGCAGCATCAGGTTGTTCTGCATGTAGGGGCGGCGCAGATCCAGCACGCGGTGCGTGAGACGGGTCGTTTCGGACAGGTTGTCTTCGTCGAGCTGGAACGGGGGAGTGACCGAGGGGTTGAGCACCTTGAGCTCGTGGCACAGCACTTCGATCTGGCCGCTCTTGAGCTTGTCGTTGGTGGTGCCTTCGGGGCGTGCACGCACGACACCCTTGACCTGGACGCAGAATTCGTTGCGCAGGTCTTCGGCCACCTGGAACATCTCGGGACGATCGGGGTCGCAGACCACCTGCACATAGCCCTCGCGGTCACGCAGATCGACGAAGATCACGCCACCATGGTCACGGCGACGGTTGACCCAGCCGGCGAGGGTTACGGTTTGGCCCAACAGGGCTTCGGTCACCAGACCGCAGTAATGGGAGCGCATGGCCATAGCTAGCTTTCGGTTTGCTGCCTTGTGGGCAGCCAAAGTTAAGGTTGATCGGAAACCGGCGCGGCGGCGCGGGGTGGCAGGGCCCCCGGCGCCACGGCACCCATGGAAATGACGTAGGTCAGTGCCTGGTCGACGCTCATGTCGAGCTCGATCACGTCGGCACGGGGTAGCATCAGGAAGAAGCCGCTGGTGGGATTGGGCGTGGTGGGAACGTACACACTCACAAAATCGCCCCCCAGACGCTGCTGCACTTCACCACTTGGCGTACCGGTCTGGAACGCGATGGTCCACATGCCCGGGCGCGGGTACTGGATCAGCATCGCGGTCCGAAAGGCGTTGCCATTGCTGGAAAACAGCGTGTCGGACACCTTCTTGACGCTGTTATAGATGGACTTGACGATGGGGATGTTGGTGAACAGCTTGTCCCACTGCTTGACCCACCACCGCCCAGCCACGTTGGAAACCAAGGCGCCCGTGAACAGCAGTACCGAAGCCACCAGAATCACCCCAAGGCCAGGGATGTGGCGCAACTGGTCGATCACGGGCAGCAGCGACGCTGGCGTCACGGCAGCCAAGCCCGACAGGAAAGCCCCGAAAACGCCATCGAGCAAACCGATGAGCCACAGAAGTACCCACAGCGTGATCGCCAGGGGCAACCACACCATCAGACCAGTCAGCAGGTATTTGCGAAAGGGCACAGCGGTCAATCGTTGTTCAGGCTTGGGCTGCCACGGGGCAACTCGCACAGGCTGCCGCAGGGGCATCGCCCGAGGCCGCGGGGGCGGGCGCACAGGAGGAGCCGCCCTTGAAGTCGGTGGCGTACCACCCCGACCCCTTGAGCTGGAAGCCAGCGGCAGTCAATTGCTTGGAAAAGGTGTTTTTGCCGCACGAAGGGCATTCCTGCAAGGGCGCATCCGACATTTTCTGCAACACGTCCTTGGAAAACCCGCAGGCATCACATTTGTAGGCGTAGATAGGCATGGTTCAAGACTCGCTCGGGAATCAGCAAAACCTTGAATTATAGAACGGCCGTCAGAAAAGTCGGATCCGGACCACGATCTGCATGACCACCAGGCCCGCCACGAAGCCCAGTGCGACGGACAGAATAGTCTGCAACAGACGATTCGTGCGACGCTGCTCCGCCAGCAACTCCTGGTGCATTGAGCTCTCCTGCAGGGAGGTTCTCTGAAGGTAGGCATGCAGCAGGAGCGGCAGCTCAGGGATCACTTTGGCGTAGTGCGGCGCATGGAACTTGAACTGGTCCATGAGCTTTTGGGGGCCGACCTGCTCCATCATCCAGTTCTCAAGGAAGGGCTTGGCGGTAGCCCAGAGGTCGAGGTTGGGGTCCAGCTCGCGCCCCAGCCCTTCGATGTTGAGAAGTGTCTTCTGCAGCAGTACCAACTGCGGTTGAATCTCAACGTTGAAGCGCCGCGAAGCCTGGAACAGCCGCAGAAGCACCATGCCCAGTGAAATTTCCTTCAGCGGGCGATCGAAATAGGGCTCGCAGACCGCGCGCACCGCCCCTTCAAGCTCGTTGACCTTGGTGGTGCGTGGCACCCATCCCGACTCGATGTGCAGTTCTGCGACCCGCTTGTAGTCACGCCGGAAGAATGCGGCGAAGTTCTGGGCCAGGTACTCCTTGTCCACTTCGGTCAGGGAACCGACGATGCCGAAGTCGAGCGAGATGTAGCGTCCGAAGGTAGCCGGGTCGATGCTGACCTGGATATTGCCTGGGTGCATGTCGGCGTGGAAAAAACCGTCACGGAACACCTGGGTGAAGAAGATGGTGACACCGTCACGTGCCAGCTTCGGAATATCCACGCCTGCGGAACGCAAGCGATCGACCTGGCTGATGGGAACGCCGTGCATGCGCTCCATCACCAGCACTTCCGTCGAGCTGAAGTCCCAGAACATTTCCGGGATCAGCACCAGGTCCAGACCTTCCATATTGCGCCGCAACTGGGCCGCACTGGCTGCTTCGCGAACCAAGTCGAGCTCGTCATGCAGGTACATGTCGAACTCGGCCACCACTTCCTTGGGCTTGAGACGACGACCATCGACCGACAGCGCATCGAGCCAGTTGGCCATCATGCGCATCAGGCGCAGGTCCTTGCGGATAGCCTCCGTCATGCCAGGGCGCAGCACCTTCACCGCAACTTCCTTGGGCGCGCCCTTCCAGTCCTTCAGTACCGCGAAGTGCACTTGGGCAATGGAAGCACTGGCGACCGGTTCGCGCTCAAAGGAAGCAAACACCTGGTCCAAGGGGCGTCGCAGATTGCGTTCGATGGTGGCGATGGCGATGTCCGCACTGAATGGCGGCACCCGGTCCTGCAACAAGGCCAGTTCGTCAGCAATATCCACCGGCAGCAGGTCACGGCGGGTCGACAGCACTTGGCCCAGTTTCACAAAGATCGGCCCCAAGTCTTCCAGCGCCTGGCGCAGGCGCTGTCCGCGCGGTGCCTCCAACCGACGCCCCATGCGCAACAGACCTGTCATGAAGCGGGCCACGGGGTGGTCCAGGCCGGCCAGCAGCATCTGGTCCAACCCACGCCGCCAGAACACCCACAGGATGAAGAAAGCCCGAGCAAAACGGCTCATGCGGCGTCCCCCGAGCGTGGACCACGCCCGACAAACTGAGCCAGGGTCTGCGCCATGCTGCGCACCGCCTGCGACATGGCGTGGGCTGGCGCATCGCCCATGATTCGGGCCAGGTCTTCCTCCACGTCCCATCGGACATGGTCAGCCAGCCAGTTGATTTCGGCAGCGAGTTGCACATCGCCCTCAATCCGCACGGCGGGCTTGTCGCCCTGAAGCAGTGCCTGAGCCACCTCCAAGGGCGAATCCTGGGTCATGGTCAGCGTCAGATCCGCCTGGGCATCGACACTGGCCAGATCCAGCAAGCCAGCTGGTGTAACCACCACCTTGAAGGAGAACTGGCGCCAAACCACGAGCACCACGGAGCCTTTGATGCGCATCAGGCGCTCCATGGCCACGGGCTCCTGCATCAGCACATGGTTGAGCAAGAGGACCACGCGTCGATGGGTTTCATCCACCACCCAAGCAGGAGGTGCAACGGGAACAGGGAGCGTGCGGAGGAAGTCCTCCAAGAAAGAAAAAGGGGACTGTGTTGCCATAGTCCCCTATTATGTCCGCTGGGCCGTGGGGCCTGCGCTCACTGCAGAGCCTGCACACCGGCCACCAGCCAGCCACCACCGGCCTTCGGTTTGGTCATGTTCCATACCTCGCGGAACGGGTTCGGGCTGGTGCCCGCTTCCTCGCGGATCATGCCCGAAAACTCGACGCTGGCCATGTACTCGGCGTCCAGCTCCTCAATGCCCAGCAGGTGCGCATCCAGCATCACCACCTCGGTCATGTTGGCCATGCCAGGCTGCTGTTTTTCGCGTTCGGCCAATTGCGCCTTGATTTCCGCCACCATGTCGTCGGTCATCATGGAGCGCAGGGTGGCGATGTCACCCTTGTCCCATGCCGCCTGCAGATTGATGAAATTGGTCTTGGCGGCCTTGACAAAGCCGTCGGTGTCGAAACCGGCAGGAATACCCCAATTTTGCGCCCCCGACAGTGCAGAGCCGATGATGGAGCCACCGGACGTTGCACTCACGGGGGCCTGGAACGCGGTGCTGTTCCGCTCCCAGGGGCGTGCGGAGGCGTCGTTGCCGACGTTCTTGGGGTTGTAGGGCTGCGACACCGCGAAAGGCGCATGACCTGCACCCTGGGCAGCATAGCCCCCGACAGCCACCGGGCTGGCCCTGCGGCGCATGAACCAGCTGATAGCCATGAACACCAAGCCCGCAAACAGCAGCAGCGTCAGCATGTTGCCCATGCCTTCGCCCAGGCCCATGGAATGGGCCAGCCAGGCCAGGCCCAGACCGGCAGCCAGACCGCCCAGCATGGCGCCCCAGGGGCGTTTGGCTGGCTGTGCCGGCGCAGGCGTCGGAGTGGGCGCCACCGGTTTGTTGGCGGACGGCGCTGCAGCGCTATTCTGCGCGGGCGCCGGGGCTGGCGCCGGAGTGGCTTGCCGCTGAGTCACGTTGCTGCTTTGTTTGCCCATGGAGCCGCCGCCCCCCAGGCGCTTGGCGGCCTCGGCATGCACGCCGGTCAGGACCAGTGCCGCGGCCAGGAATAGGTTCCACAATTTCATATCGACTCCAAAACAAATTCAACCAGGCAGGTATGACCCAAGTATCGGATTCCAAGCCTCAGCACTTGATTCCAACATGCAAAGCGACCACCCCGCCCGTCATGTTGTGGAAGTCCACATGTCCAAAACCACATTTGTGCATCAGGGTCTTTAACTCTTCCTGGCCCGGATGCATACGGATGCTTTCTGCCAAATAGCGGTAGCTGCCTTCGTCACCGGCAACCATCTGCCCCAGCTTGGGCAGGATCTTGAACGAATACCAGTCGTAGAGTTTTTCCAGCGGCGGGGCTACCTTGGAAAACTCCAGCACCAGCAGCTTGCCGCCGGGCTTGAGCACACGGTTCATTTCCTTGAGTGCCTGGTCCTTGTGCGTCATGTTGCGCAAGCCGAAGGCAACACTGACCAAATCGAAATGGGCATCGGGAAAAGGCAGTTTCTCGGCATCGCAAACCACGGTAGGCAACGCGATGCCGTGGTCCAGCAACCGGTCACGACCGGTGCGCAGCATGGCTTCATTGATGTCGGTATGCACCACCTGGCCACTCTTTCCGACTTTCTTGGCAAATGCCATGGCCAAGTCGCCGGTGCCTCCCGCAATATCCAACGCACGGTCCCCCTCCTGCAGGTTGGCGACCATCACGGTGTAAGCCTTCCAGGCACGGTGCAGTCCCATGGACATCAGGTCGTTCATGATGTCGTACTTGGGGGCCACCGAGTCGAACACGCCACGCACATGGCGTGCTTTTTCCGACTCGTCCACGGTCTTGAAGCCAAAATGGGTCGAGCTCATCAAAATTCCAATCAATTCGGGCTCAGGCCCTTGTAAATACAGCGCAGTGAGCTATCAAAAACAGAGCAATCAATGCCCACCGCAGGATTTTCCGGCAGCTTCCGGCATGGGATCGTCGCGATGACGCTGCGCAGCCTCGAGTCTATCCAAATAGGACTGCCACCGGACTGACTGCTCGGCACCGAGTTGGTAGAGGTAGTCCCAGGTGTAGATGCCGGTGCTGTGCCCATCGGAGAACGTGGGTTGCACGCCATAGTGCCCGACCGGATCCAGCGCCACGATATCGACTTGGCGCTTGCCGGTCTGCAAGACCTCCTGGCCGGGCCCATGGCCCTGCACTTCGGCCGACGGGGAGTAGACCCGCAGATACTCAAACGGCAACGAAAACCGCGCCCCGTCGGAAAAGCGGACTTCCAATATTTTCGAGGTGGAATGCACCACCATTTCCTGCGGCACAACGCCACCCGGTTGCAAACCGGCCATAGAACACCCCAATATTCAAAAACGTGCGGTCAGATTGACATGCAACTTGCTGTCGCCCTGCGCCGGCAGGTCGGACGCGGAACCGCTGGTCACGCTGGCGCCGCGAACGATACGCGCCCATTCTGCCGTCAGCCCCAAATTGCCTACACCGTAGCGCAAACCAAGGCCCACACTGGACAAGCCATCGGTGGACGCCTTTGTCGTAACCTTGTCGGTGTTATTGCTTGCCAAGATGCCCGCATCGAGAAAACCGACCAGTCGCAGCCCCGGTGTGAGTTCCGGTGTGCTGAGTTCCAACGATGCGAACACGCCACTATCGCCGGAAATCGGGCGCTCAGAGGTTCCCCGGACCGATGATGCCCCGCCCAATCCGAATTGTTCGCCCGAAATCAGCGCATCGGATGTGAGCTGGAATTGGGTCTTTGCCCCCCACAACCATCCGGCAGCGAACGCCTTGGTGTAGCTGGCATCACCGCGCAGAGCGTTCCAGCCGACCGTCTGGATTCGGCCATCCTCTGCTTGGTAGGCGGCAAGCGATGCCCCTGTCCCGGACGCCATGTTGGACGCCCAGTTGACGCTGTAGCTCCACATCGCGGTATCGGATTCCGTGCGTGATGCGTAGCCCAAGGTGAGGGGCTGACTCTTGCGGTTAATCGGATTGAAGCTCAGATCCACCGGGGTGTACTGCACGATACCGCCAACCGTGATTTTGGTTGCATTAAAGGTCTTGTCTTCCCACCCCAGCGTCAGGTAGGAACGACGCCCACCTTGCGGCTGGAGGTAATGGCTGTAGGAAACACCATAGGTTTCACCCACGCCGCTGGTGTTGAAACTGGCAAACTTGCCCACAACATCGGAATTGGTATAGCTCGCCGATAGCGCGCCACCGTACGCATACAGCGGAATGCGGTAGCTCAGACCCAATTGCTTCACATCACTGCTGCGCTCCAGTGAGGTTGTGTAGGCCACCGAGGCCTGGTGATCCAAGCCAAACAGGTTGTTGTGAGCTGCGACCACGGCCAAACGGTCTCTTCCGGTCGCCTCATTGCCGGTATTGCTCAACCCGAGCAACAGGCTCAACGGGCGCTCGTCGACCACTTGCACACGGGCGTCGATGCGGTCCGGCTCTTCCGACTCCCGCAAGCCGACCTGGATGCGCTTATTGGGATTTTCGTTGGCCAACGCAGTCTGCACGGCCAGTCGACTGAAGCTCGGTGCGCCACCCTCGCGCAATTCAGGGATACTGGCTCGAATATTCTGCTCGGTGTTGAACTTGGCACCCTCGACCACCACCTTGCCGATCACGAACTTGACGATGTTCAACGTTACCTTGTCTCCGACCTCCTGCGGTGGCAGCGCAACACGGTGGAGCAAAAACCCCCGATCCCTCAAAGCCTTCTCCAACGCCGCACTGGCCTGCTGAAGTGTTTCGATGGTTGCCTGGTTGCTGATGAAAGGTGCCAAGAGACGTGTGGTCTCCTCGGAGGGCAGCGGGATGTCGCCCGTAAGCTCAAATCCGCGTATGCGAAACGAAGGAGAAGCCGCAGCAGGGCCTTCCTGGCCCAGCGCGGGCACCGCTAGCACCGACAATGAACCTGCCAGAATCCAGGCCGAAGGTAGAGCAGGAGCGTACCGACCGAAGCAGTTACTCATGGTGCGCATCCTTATCGACATTGCTGACCCGAAGTCGCATTGATATCTCCCATCAGGCTGGACAAGCCCGGATTGGGGTTGTTCGGCAAGGGCAGTCGATCGGTCTGGATGAACAACGGCAGACTTCCCGGGCGACCGGTGCTTCCATCAGGCAGGGCGAAACCAGTCTCTCCCCGACCCAAGTGCAGCGTTTCCTTAGACGAAACAACTTCGATATGGCCATCGCGCACGAACACGAACAGGCCCTCCTCCTCAACGTTGGGCTGACCCACACCAAACAACTGCTGCAGGTTTACCGGAACCTGATCCGGGCGCGGCAGGTTGTCCAGCGTCGGGGCATTCAACGGACGAATGCCGCTGGGCCCAACGAACAATCCCTGACCCGCTTGAAGTACCTGCAAGGCTGTCTGGCCCGTGGGCGTTACTTCGATGGTCCCCAACCAAGTGTAGAAGGCGCAGGTGGCGCCGCCACTGCAGTCCAGATCCAGCCCAGTGCCACGAATGCCGATGGTAGCAGTGGACGTACTGAAGCCCACATTGCGGTTGTTGGCCTTGCCGATCAGCCCGGTCAAGGCCCGCAGCGAGCCACGCAGCAAGGTCACCAGAAAGCGGCCTTCGCTGGCGTTCTTTTCATCAAAAACAAAGTTGTCCACGCGGAATTGGGCATTGCTCCCAAGGGTCAAGCGGCTGTCATCGCGAAACACCAACACTGTGCGGGCGCCCGCGGCTGTTTCGACCATATCGCCCGGGTAGATGCTGCCCCCGGTTACCAATACGCGCCTGTTGCCATTGACATCGCGCGCACTGATGCTGCCGATCGCATCCACCAGCTTGGCACTGGCCAGCACGGCGTTCGGGCGCGCGGGGTCGCTCACCTTGTCGCTCTCGGCCTTGCAATCCTTGGTACATAGACGCGCATCAAAATCGGTCCCCCGAATACCGATAGTGGCCGTGGCTGTCTGCACCTTCGCAGCATTTGGCGAGCCTTTGGAGATCAGGCCGGTAATGGCTCGAAAACCGCCCCGCAACAGCTGCATCACCATGCTGTTGTCCTGTGCACCGTCCTTGAATTGGTATTGCTGCACCACCAAGTCGGAGTTGGGCCGTACTGTCATCCGGGTACCGTCCTGCAACTTGATGATGGCAGAACTGCCATCGGAGGTCGTGAGGCGGTCGCCTTCCTTCAAAGGCAAGCCTTTGCCCAGGACGCGCGGCGTCTGCCCTGCGCTCTGGGCGAACCCCACGCCGCGTGAGAACTCCACCTCCCCCACCGTCTGGGCCTGAGCCACCAGCGCGGACAAGGCCAAAACGCCAACGAACGCTTTTATGCCAATCATCGGAACTTTCCTCATCGTAGACATATTTCCCCCGTTGCGCTGCCGCTCAACAGCGGATCATCCTTCTTCTCTTCGTTCGACGCCAACTGCGTTTCGGTCGACTGTCCTTCCAAGGCCGCAGTCAATGTCTCTTCAAATGTGGTGACCAACGCGCCACTGCTGGTCGCGGTGGCGATCGGGTCGATTGGAGGCGTCACCGCCAGACCCCCCGTAGTGGTGTAGCTCACCGGGGCACCCGAGGTTGTAGCGGCACTGCCGTAGACAAAGGAGCTGGCTGTCGCTGAGACACCAGTGGCCCCGAAAACAGAACCGTTCTGTTTCAGCGCACCACCTGTCGCTGAAAGGCTCACACTCCCCGCACCGGACTTGACCGGGCCATTGAGGGTAAGGTCTCCGGGACTGGCGGCGGTAAGTGTCACGTTACCACTGGCAGAAACCCCTCCCGCGCCGACGGTCAATGGGCTCGCGGCTGTCATCGTCACTGCGCCGTTGCTTGTCGATACCAGGCCTGTCGTGGTAATGCCTCCGGAGTTCGAAACCACGATGTCTCCGGCATTCGCCGTCATGCCCTGAATGGTGACGGCCGCCCCGCTTTGGATATAGACACCGCCCGTGTTGGTGCTGGCAGTGACCACAGGAATGCTGAAGACGTTGAACTTGCTGGCACTGGTTCCTATGCCCGTTCCTGCAGTCAGCGAGACAGACGATGCCGCAAAGCTCGACGCACCCGATTGGCTCAGACTCCCTCCACCAACCAGGGACACGGCATACCCGCTGGCCGAAATGCTGCCTACGATGAGATTGCCCCCCGCCTTCAGCGTCACCGCCCCGCTTGCCGACAGCCCGCCCAATTGCATGTTGTTGGCATCGGTGATGGACAGCGATGTTGGAGCCCCCGTGAAGTTGATTGACGAGAAATCATTCGAGCCGCCAGTCAATGAAATGCTGCCATTGCCAGAGGCGTTCAAAGTCGTGCCGCTGCCACCATCCTTGACACTCCCACCGGTTTGATTGATCGCGCTACCCGCTATTCGAGCACTGGAAATGGTCACGGATCCCCCAGAAACCTCCCCAGCGGAGATCGTGACCCCACCCCCCGTAGAGCCGCCTGCATCCTCCAGCGTCACGGATGAATTCACCCCCCCCGTGGCCTTGACGTTGTTGCCCACATTGAGTCCACCACTGCCATAGTTCTTCAGGGTAACCGAAAGCTGTGCACTGATGCCCGCATTCCCCCCTACGGACGCGACATTGACCGCGTTTGCGGAATTGCTGAACAGACTGAAGAAGCCAGCGACACTTTTGCCCGATACGTATTGGACCTGGTTGGCAGTATTCGTCAACTCGACATCCTGGTATGCCACCGCCTCGAGCTTTTGCACACTGATGGCATTGCTGCCACCCGCCTCTTGTCGAATGGTTCCGGAATTGGCACCCGTGCGGTTGCCAGCCAGCAACTTCAGCATTCCGCCGGAAGCGCTGATGCTCCCCCCCAGGGAACTCAGCGTAATGTCGTTGTTGGCATCCAAGGTCAGGGTCGCAGAACCCGACCAGCTTATCGCCGATTGCACAGTGATGTTTCCACTGCCGCCGGAAAGCGATGTCGGATTCAGTGTCGTGTCATAAGTGGTCACCGTGACATTGGTTCCGGAATTCAAGGCCGAGTTCAGCGTATTGGTTCGAATGACCGAAGCCGCGACATTCGGCACCCAAATGCCCGACCCTGCGGCGGACTCGACCATGCTCTCAGGACCAGTGCCGCCCTGAATGGAAACATCTGCCGGATCCAGCAACCAGGTACCGGCCTTGCCAGCTACTGCCGAAGCACTGGCACGAATCCCTTCGACATCCAGACTGCGCTTGCCCGAGGTCTCGATGAAACCGCCGTCGCCCCCTTGCGCTCCGCCCTTGGCCTCGATGGTGCCGTAGGCCCGCGTGGTGTCGTCGGCCCACACGATCACGCGCCCGCCGTTGCCATTGCCATTGCCGGTGGCATTGGCCAGGACACTGACGTCCTTGCCCACGTAGGCGAACTCCGCGTTGGGCACGGCCGTGTTCTTGCCCTGGTAGTCGCCGCCGATGCGCACCTGTCCGCCGCCCTGTGCGCCAGAGACGTCGATGCGGGTGTTGTCGATCAGGCCCACGCGCTTTCCCAGCACGTCGACGCTGCCGCCGCGTGTGCCCGTGGCGGTGATGCTGGCATTGCCTTCGAGCATGGCGTCGCCGCTGGCCTTGAGCACGACCTTGCCGCCCTCGAGCGTGGCGCGCGTGGCCTGGATGGCTCCGCTGTGCTTGAGGGTGCCGGCGAAGATGCCCACGGCATCACCTTTGAGCGTACCGAGGTTGACGGCGTTGTTGTCCGGTGCCTGCACGGTCATGGAGATGCCCTCCAGACCGCGCCCGGTGATTTCGACCTGGTTGCCCGCAGCCAGGATGGTGCTGCCGTTGGGGGCCTGGATGAGTGCACCCTGGCCGGTGTCCACGGTGCTTCCGATGAGCACCACGTCACCGCTGCGGGCCAGCACCTGGCCTTGCACCGAGACATTGCCACCGCTGCTGCCGTCACCAAAGCGCATGCGCCCGGCCAGTGCGTCGGCATCGCTCATCTTCAGGGCCGAGGCGGTGAAGCCAGCCGTATCCACTACCGCACCAGCACCCACCGTAATGCCGGATTGGTTGATCAAGACCAAGTGTCCGTTGCTGCCCAAGGTGCCAAACACCTGCGATGGTGTGTTGGTGACCACGCGGTTGATGACCGTGCTGGAACTGGAGGGCTGAGCGAAGTAGGTGCTACTCCCTTGGGGAATGGAGAAGGACTGCCAGTTGATCGCCGAGAAGTTCCCGCCGGCACCGTTCTGGGTCGTGACGGTGAGCTGGTTGCCCTGGGTGCCGGTGCTCATGCCGCCCACCACGGCCACACCGCCCGTCGGATTTGCAGCCGCTACGGAAGCTATAGCGCCCCACGCAATAGCCACAAGGGCTGAATTTGTTCTTAGTCTGAAGACCTTGCGCTCTGCCACCACGCCACGTTGCTGCGACACCAAACTACCATGCATCAACGCAAGCATATTTCCCCCGTTGAAACGCCGCCCAACAGCGGGTCGTCCTTCTTCTCTTCATTCGATGCCAATTGGACTTCCGTGGCCTGCTCCTGGACCGCAGCGGTCAAGGCATCCTCAAAAGTGGTCACGAGCGTGCCGCTACTGGTCGCCGTAGCGATCGGATCGAGGGGGGCCGACACCGCAGTTCCTCCCGCCGTGTAACTGATGGGAGAACCAGAAGTTGTCGCAGCTGCACCGAATACCATTGAACTTGCTGAAGCTGAAACACCAGCCGCACCAAACACGGAACTATTTTGGGTCAACGTCCCGCCGGTCGCAGACATCGTCACGCTGCCAGCACTGGATTTGACAGGTCCATTGAGGGTCAGGTTGCCCGTGTTCGCTGCAGTCAGCGTGATGTTGCCAGTAGCGGACAATCCGCCCGAGCCAATCTCCAACGGACTGTTGGCCGTCAAGGTCACTGAACCGCTTCCCGTAGAAACCAGGCCCGTAGACTTGAGGCCTCCGTAGTTCACTAGGTAGATATCACCGCTGTTGGTGGTGATTCCCTCCACCACCAGATCGGAGGACAGGGGCGCGCCAGAGTCGGCACTCTGGACATACACCCCACCGCCACCTGATGCCGCCGAAACAACCGGGGTTTTTTCAATGCGGATCATGCTGGAGGAACTACCAATGCCAGTACCCGCCTTCAACACTACTTTGCTCCCCAAAACCTCGTATGTGGTGTCTGCCATCGAATTCCTAGATATGGCACCGCCAGCAGTCAAACTCACTGTGCCCGTTGGATTGGCACTGGACATGGCTACGGCCTTCACATTCGCGCCCAAAACAATATCGCCGGCAGCGCTCAAATCGATGGATCCCGCACCGTTCACGTACACGACATAGTTAATCGTGAGAGAACCCGCTGCCTGCTTGATCTTCACTAGCCCGGCATTGCCACCATAAACTGCGGACGAATTGCCAACACTGCCGATGGTTAACCCACCCGAATTCGCATTCTCCAATCGAAACCCACCCACCCCACTCTGGCCGGCGATGGTGGAAATTTCATTGTTGCCAACAAGGTTGACCGTGCCACTGGTTCCGCTTGCCACTACCTCCACTCTGGCAACTTTGATCAAGCCAGAAGTGGTATTGGTGACGTTACCGGTAAGCGTTGATCCCCCGTAGGCCTGCAACTTCAGCGTCGCACTCGAATTGGTCGCAGTCAACGCAGCACCAACCGTGACGTCACCATTGTTGGCGAGCAGGTTCAACATGTTGGCACTGGTCCAAGTCACTGGATCCAAAACAGAAATCCCCGACGAAGACATCAGCGACACGTCACCATTGGCTAAGCCGCTTTCAATGTCCGCTGGTGTGACCAATGACCCCGCGCCCCCCGAAAACAAGCCGGAGCTTGCAGTCACCGTGCTCGTTCCATTTTGAATGGTCATGTCCGAGGGGTCCAACAACCACATCCCAGCCAAACCTGCACTACTTCCGGTTCGAACCCGTATACCCGCGACATCCAGACTGCGCTTGCCCGAGGTCTCGATGAAACCGCCGTCGCCCCCTTGCGCTCCGCCCTTGGCCTCGATGGTGCCGTAGGCCCGCGTGGTGTCGTCGGCCCACACGATCACGCGCCCGCCGTTGCCATTGCCATTGCCGGTGGCATTGGCCAGGACACTGACGTCCTTGCCCACGTAGGCGAACTCCGCGTTGGGCACGGCCGTGTTCTTGCCCTGGTAGTCGCCGCCGATGCGCACCTGTCCGCCGCCCTGTGCGCCAGAGACGTCGATGCGGGTGTTGTCGATCAGGCCCACGCGCTTTCCCAGCACGTCGACGCTGCCGCCGCGTGTGCCCGTGGCGGTGATGCTGGCATTGCCTTCGAGCATGGCGTCGCCGCTGGCCTTGAGCACGACCTTGCCGCCCTCGAGCGTGGCGCGCGTGGCCTGGATGGCTCCGCTGTGCTTGAGGGTGCCGGCGAAGATGCCCACGGCATCACCTTTGAGCGTACCGAGGTTGACGGCGTTGTTGTCCGGTGCCTGCACGGTCATGGAGATGCCCTCCAGACCGCGCCCGGTGATTTCGACCTGGTTGCCCGCAGCCAGGATGGTGCTGCCGTTGGGGGCCTGGATGAGTGCACCCTGGCCGGTGTCCACGGTGCTTCCGATGAGCACCACGTCACCGCTGCGGGCCAGCACCTGGCCTTGCACCGAGACATTGCCACCGCTGCTGCCGTCACCAAAGCGCATGCGCCCGGCCAGTGCGTCGGCATCGCTCATCTTCAGGGCCGAGGCGGTGAAGCCAGCCGTATCCACTACCGCACCAGCACCCACCGTAATGCCGGATTGGTTGATCAAGACCAAGTGTCCGTTGCTGCCCAAGGTGCCAAACACCTGCGATGGTGTGTTGGTGACCACGCGGTTGATGACCGTGCTGGAACTGGAGGGCTGAGCGAAGTAGGTGCTACTCCCTTGGGGAATGGAGAAGGACTGCCAGTTGATCGCCGAGAAGTTCCCGCCGGCACCGTTCTGGGTCGTGACGGTGAGCTGGTTGCCCTGGGTGCTGGTACTCATGCCGCCCACCACGGCCACACCGCCCGTCGGATTTGCAGCCGCTACGGAAGCTATAGCGCCCAACGCAATAGCCACAAGGGCTGCAGAGGAATTCAGTCGAAACAAACGAGATGCGGTCGATGCTGCTCCGCCCGCGCCCGGCGACTTCCGCGCCGCACTGCCGATTTCCGAAACCGCCACCATGGCCCCCAGTGCCTGGTTCCAGACCGTTCGAAAGACATGGTTGAGTGATGCGTGGTTCCACATGATGCAACCCCTTAGTAGACAGCAAGCCGCCCTTCCAACACAGGCGTTTCCTGCATTAAACCACCGCACTCTGGCTTTGCACTGCAAAAAATACCCCCTGCTCTATGCCATTTGTCGCCATTTCGCCGCTCTGTTGCCAGCACTGACCCGCATCGCACCCAAAGTTGCCAGTCCGAAGCGGCACGTCACCTAGGGAAAACACGTCTGTCAGCCCGTTTCTGCACTCGCCAGAATCGCGCCCTTCACTACCGCAAGCCCTTACCATGCAGTCCACCGTCACCGTCAAGCCCTCCGACCTGCCCTTGCAATGCCTGTACCGCTGGGAGTCACAACGCCGCGACGCGGTGTACCTGACCCAGCCCACCGGCGGTGGCGCCGTGGACAACATCACCTGGGGCCAGGCCGCCGAGCAGGTGCGGCGCATGGCCACTTGGCTGCAATCCCACGGCTGGGAGGCAGGCAGCCGCGTAGCCGTTCTGGGCAAGAACAGCGCCCATTGGATCCTGGCCGACCTGGCGATCCAGATGGCAGGCTACGTGTCGGTGCCGATCTACCCTACGTTCAATGCCGAGGCGCTTGCCTACATCCTGGAGCACAGCGAAGCCAAAGCCTGCTTCATTGGCAAACTCGACGACACCGCCAATGTGCATTCCGGCATTCCACAGGGCTTTCCTGTGGTGGTGCTGCCCCTGGCACCGGCGGATGTGAAGGGTCTGGCCTGGAATGAGCTGCTGACCGGCAATGCCCCCTTGCAGGGACAGCCCGTCATGGATGGGAACCAGGTCAGCACCATCATCTACACCTCGGGCACCACCGGCAAACCCAAAGGGGTAGTGCACACCTTCAACACCATGGCCTGGGGCGTTTCGTCGGCCACCAAGCGCATCCCCATGGACGCCAACGACCGCTACATTTCCTACCTGCCGCTGGCCCACGTGGCCGAGCGCATGCTGGTGGAACAGGCCTCGCTGCGCTATGGCGGGCAGATCTTCTTCGCTGAGTCGCTGGACACCTTCTTGCAGGACCTGCAACGAGCCCGTCCGACCATCTTCTTCTCGGTTCCCCGTCTGTGGGTCAAGTTCCAGCATGGCATCCATTCCAAGATGCCTGCCAAGAAGCTCAATTTCCTGCTTTCACTGCCGCTCATCGGTGGCCTGGTGCGCAAGAAGATCCTGACCGGGCTGGGCCTGGACCAGTGCCGCATCGCGGCAGGCGGTGCCGCCCCCATGCCGGCCGAAGTGCTGCGCTGGTACCGCCGCCTCGGCCTGGACCTGATCGAGGTGTACGGCATGACCGAAAACTGCGGTGTCTCGCACTGCACGTTGCCGGGCTCCGACAAGTCGGGCAATGTGGGCTTCCCCTACGAGGGGGTGGACCAGCGCATCGACCCCGAGACTGGCGAGATCCAGATGCGCTGCCCTGCCCTCATGCTGGGTTACTACAAGGAACCGGTCCTCACGCGTGAGGCGATCGGGGCCGACGGCTGGCTGCACACGGGCGACAAGGGCCAGATCAATGCCGAAGGGGCCATGGTCATCACGGGCCGCGTGAAGGACATCTTCAAGACCAGCAAGGGCAAGTACGTGGCACCGGCCCATGTGGAAGACCTGCTGGTGCGCCACACGGCAGTGGAAGCCTGCCTGGTGACCGGGGCCAACCTGCCGCAGCCGATTGCGCTGCTGCTGCTCTCGCCCGACGCCAGCGCCAGCGCACAAAATGCTGAAGGCAAGGCCGCGCTCACCGCCGAGCTGGCACAGCACCTGAAGGACGTCAACGCCCAGCTCGAACCGCACGAGAAGCTGGACATGCTGGTCACCATGACGACCCCCTGGACCCCCGAGAACGGCTTCGTCACGCCCACGCTCAAGGTCAAGCGCCCGGTCATGGAAGCGGCGTTCTCGGCGCAGTTCGAGGCCTGGCTGGCGCAGAAGCAACCGGTGGTCTGGTCGGGCCAATAAGCCAACACCCACAGGGGCAGACGCTACACTGCAGCCATGCCCCCGCCCCTGCGTCGATCACCCTTTTCCCTGCGCTCCGTGCTGCAACGCGCGGACAAATCACCTGGCTTTGGCGTCCAGTCCGATTTCCTGGGCGCCTACTCACCCAACCAGATGATCGAAGACCTGCGCCAGGCGCAGGCCGAACTCGAAATCCAGAACCAGGCCCTGCGCTACAGCCAGCAGGAAGCCGAAGGCGCGTCCGAACGCTTCGCCACGCTGTTCTCCAACGTGCCGCTGGCACTCATGGTGGTCGACGAGGAAGGACTGGTTCACTCCAGCAACGCCATGGCCTTGCGCCTGTTCCAGCCCCAGGAGCACGACCGCCCACTGACCTACCTGCTGCCCTTCGTGGCCGAGGGCCATGCCGACGAGGTAGCCGTCGCCTTCATCAATGCCAAGAACGAAGGCAGCAGCCAGGTGCACGAAGTGCGCTTTCTGGTCGGCAGCGACGGCGTGTTCACGGGCGACCTGCATGTGGCGCGGCTGGAAAACCCGGGTGGTGAACTGGCCCAGTTCATCTGTGCCGTGGTGGACCAGGGTCCGATGCTGGCGCAGCGTGAGGCGCTGCAGGAAAGCGCCGCCATCCTGCGCCAGAAGAATGAGCAACTGCTGCTCAGTGAGAACCGCATGGCCGCGGTCATCAATTCCTCGCTGGACGCCATCATCTGTGTCGACGAGCAGCAGCGCATCACCGTGTTCAACCCCGCAGCGACGCGCCTGTTCGTGTGCCCGGCGGCCAAGGCACTGGGCATGCCGCTGGGGCGCTTCTTGCCATCGCTGGAAGCCCGTATCCGCTCGGAAGCCATCCCTTCGCAGGCCATGCTGGGCGAGTTCGAAGGCCTGACCTTGGGCGGAGACACCTGTCCGGTCGAAATCAGCGTGAGTTTCGAGCGCCGTTCACGCAAGCGTCCGAGCAGCACTGCCGCCTCACCCGAGCCATGGATTCATGAGCGGGGCAATCGCAAGGGCAGCATCACCACCATCTTCGCGCGCGACTTGACCGCCCGCAAACTGGCGCAGAAGCAGCAGGAGCTGCTGGAAGCGCAATTGCGCGAGTCGCAGAAGATGCAGGCCATGGGCACCATGGCGGGCGGCATCGCCCACGACTTCAACAACATTCTTGGCGCCATCCTGGGCAATGCGGAGCTGGCGCGCCAGGACAGCGCTCCAGACTCCCCGGCCTTGGCCAGCCTGGCGGAAATCGTCAAGGCCGGCCGGCGCGCGCGGGACCTGGTGCGGCAGATCCTGACCTTCAGCCGCAACGAAGCGCCCAAGCGCAGCCCCGTGCGCATGGCCGAAGTGGTGCACGAGACCGAACACCTGGTGCGCGTCACCTTGCCGCCCCATGTGCGTCTGATCGTTGACGCGGCCGACACCGATGCCACCGTGCTGGCAGACGCCACGCAGGTGGAACAGGCACTGCTCAACCTCTGCACCAACGCGGTCCTCGCCGTGGGGTCGGGCGGCGGTGAGGTGCACATGCAACTCGAGCGCACCAGCCTGGCGGCCGAGCAGGCTGAGCCACTCGGGCTGGAGGCCGGTGAGTTCGTGCGGGTCGTGGTGCGCGACACCGGTGTGGGCATGGACACCCAGACGCTGCAACGCATCTTCGAACCCTTCTTCACCACCCGCCAGGTCGGCAAAGGCACCGGTCTGGGCCTGAGCGTGGTGCATGGCGTCATGCGCAGCCACCAGGGCGCGGTCGAGGTGCAGAGCACGCCCGGTGAAGGAAGCCGGTTTTCCCTGTACTTTCCGGCCCTGGCCGCCACCGTTACTGCGCAGGCAGCTCCTGAAAACATAGCGACACCATCACCGGGCGGGCAAGGCCAACGCGTGCTCTATGTCGATGATGACGAAGCCCTGGTGTTCCTGGTGCGGCGCGTGCTCACGCGCAAGGGCTTTGACGTGACCACCTTCACCAGCCCGCAGGAAGCCCTGCAGTGGCTGAAAGAAGCACCGCACCGCATCGACCTGCTGGTGACCGACTACAACATGCCAGGATACAGCGGCGTGGACCTGTTGCGCGACGTCAAGGCACTGCGCCAGGAATTGCCCGTGGCATTGGCCTCGGGCTACGTGACCCCGGAAATCGAGCAGAACGCCCTGGCCCATGGTGCCGCAGCCCTGATCCACAAGCCCAACGATGTGAGCGAACTGTGCGACACCGTGCAGTGGCTGCTGCAGCCGACCGCATGAACGTTGCCGGGCTGCCCACCAGCCCAGAAGCCTGCCAGTGGCTCTATGCCGATGACCACCTGCTGGCACTCAACAAGCCCAGTGGCGTGCTGTCGGTGCCCGGCAAGGGCGAGGACAAGCAGGACTGCGCCTGGCACTGGGCGCGCAAGACCTACCCCGACGCCCTGGTGGTACACCGCCTGGACATGGCGACTTCGGGCGTGCTGCTGTTCGCACGCACCCTGGAGTGCCAACGCGCCCTGGGACAAGCCTTTTCCGAACGCCAGGTGCACAAGCGCTATGTCGCCCTGGTTTCACCCGCACTGCCCACCCGCATCGGCGAGTGGCACGACATTGACCTGCCCATCGGCTTCGACTGGGCACAACGACCGCTGCGCAAGATTGACCTGGAGACCGGCAAACCCAGCCACACCCGCTACTGCGCCCTGCCGCAACTGCCCTGCTCCCATGCCAGCCGGGTCGCGCTGGAGCCGCTTACCGGGCGCACCCACCAGCTGCGCGTGCATCTGGCCGCCATCGGCCACCCCATCCTCGGCGACACCCTGTACGCCCCACCCGCGGTGCAGGCCATGGCCCCGCGGCTGCAGTTGCACGCCGAATCCCTGCAGTTGCTGCACCCGGTGACGGGCCTGCCGCTGACCTTGCACTGCGAAGCCGATTTCTAAGCGCCTAAAATGCGGTGTGACCTCCACCACCCTGCTCAACGCCGACCTCCACTGCCACTCTGTCGTCTCTGACGGCACGCTCACACCCGAGGCCGTGGCAGAGCGCGCCGCCGCCAATGGGGTCGACCTGTGGGCCCTGACCGACCACGACGAGGTGGGCGGCCAGGACCGCGCCATCGCCGCGGCCCACGCCCATGGCATGGGCTACCTCACCGGCACCGAAATTTCTGTCACGTTCGCAGGCAAGACCGTGCACATCGTCGGTCTGGGCTTCGACCACCACAACGACGCCCTGGTCAGGGGCCTCTACAACACCCGCAATGGCCGCGGCCCCCGCGCCCAGGAAATGGGCGCCGAACTGGCCAAGGTGGGCATCAAGGGCGCTTTTGAGGGCGCATTGAAGTACGCAGGCAACCCCGAACTCATCTCGCGCACCCACTTTGCCCGTTTCCTGGTCGAGACCAAGGTCTGCAAGGACACCAACGAGGTCTTCAAGCGCTTCCTCACCGAAGGCAAGCCCGGCTTTGTGCCGCACCGCTGGGCCACCTTGAAGGATGCGGTCCAGTGGATCACGGGTGCAGGAGGCATGGCCGTGGTGGCCCACCCGGCCCGCTACGATTTCACCCCGACCGAAGAGTACGCCCTGTTCACCGAGTTCAAGGCCCATGGCGGCCAGGGCGTGGAGGTGGTGACCGGCAGCCACACCGTGGCCGAGTACGGCGAATACGCCGACATCGCCCGCGAGTTCGGCCTGTTTGCCTCGCGCGGCAGCGACTTCCACAGCCCGGACGAGAGCCACACCGAGCTCGGCAGCCTGCCCGGATTGCCCGCAGGCCTCACCCCGGTGTGGGAGTCCCTGGCCGACCGGGTGCTGCGCGCCGCCGCCCACTGAACCTATCCCATGGCCCAGCTTTTCGAAGTCCACCCCGACAACCCGCAGCCGCGCCTGCTCAAGCAGGCTGTCGCCTTGCTGCACAAGGGCGGCATCCTGGCCGTGCCCACCGATTCCAGCTACGCGCTGGTGTGCCACCTGGACGACAAGGCCGCGGTGGACGCACTGCGCCGCATCCGCGGTGTGGACGACAAGCACCACCTGACCCTGTTGTGCCGTGACCTGAGTGAACTGGCAGCCTACGCCCGCGTGGACAACCGCCAGTACCGCCTGCTCAAGTCGGCCACGCCTGGCCCCTACACCTTCATCCTGGAAGCCAGCAAGGAAGTGCCCCGGCGCGTGAGCCACCCGTCGCGCAAAACCATCGGCCTGCGCGTGCCGGAACACACCACCTTGCTCGAACTGTTGGCCCTGCATGGCGCGCCACTGCTGGCCACCACACTGATTGCCCCGGGGGACGACATGCCCATGAATGACCCCGCCGAAATCCGCGAACGCTTCGAGCACCAGCTCGCAGGTGTCATCGACGCCGGAGCCTGCCCACTGGAGCCCACCACGGTGGTCGACATCTGCGGCGAGGAGCCCGAACTGATCCGAGAAGGCCGCGGCGACCTGGCCCGCATCGGGCTCTAGATTTTTTGTATTGGACCATTTGTGGACATCGGACACCTGATTCAAACCGTGGCGCTGTACGCGCTGCCGGTCATCTTCGCCATCACCCTGCACGAAGCGGCGCACGGCTACGCCGCCATGCGCTTCGGCGACAAGACCGCCTACATGATGGGCCGTGTCACGCTCAACCCCATGGCCCACATCGACCCGGTGGGTACCATCCTCATGCCCCTGCTGCTGTATTTCGGCACCGGGGGCGAGTTCCTGTTTGGCTATGCCAAGCCGGTGCCGGTGCGCTTTGGCAACTTGCGCCACCCCAAACGCGACATGGTGTGGGTGGCACTGGCCGGGCCGGGCTCCAACTTCGTACAGGCGTTTGCCTGGGGTGTATTGCTGCACCTCATGCTGACGCTGGGTGTCAGCGAACCCTTCTTCCTCAAGATGTGCCAGGGCGGCATGCTGGTCAACGTGGTGATGTTCGCCTTCAACCTGTTTCCGCTGCCGCCGCTGGACGGTGGCCGCATCCTTGTTGGGCTGCTGCCCATGCGCCAGGCACTGGCGGTGAGCCGCATCGAACCCTGGGGCTTCTTCATCGTCATGGCGCTGGTGTTTACCGGCATCGTCAGTTCGGTGTGGATGCGCCCGCTCATGTCCCTGACCGGCGGCGTGCTGCAAGTGCTGCTCACGCCTTTCGCCTTGCTTTCCCATTAAGAATATTTCGCTTTTTCCGTCATGGCTACCACCCGTTTCCTCACCGGCATCACCACTTCGGGCACCCCGCATCTGGGCAACTACGTCGGCTCCATCCGCCCCTCCGTGCGCGCCAGCCTGGCCAGCAATGTCGAAAGCTTCTACTTCCTGGCCGACTACCACGCGCTCATCAAGATCGATGAGCCGGCGCGCATCCAGCGCTCCACGCTGGAAATTGCCGCGAGCTGGCTGGCCTGCGGGCTGGACCCGGCCAAGGTGGTGTTCTACCGCCAGTCCGACATTCCCGAAATTCCCGAACTCACCTGGTTCTTCAGCTGCGTGCTGGGCAAGGGCGTGCTCAACCGCGCCCACGCCTACAAGGCTGCCGTGGACAAGAACACCGCCGCGGGCAACGACCCCGACGCCGACGTGAACGTGGGCCTGTTCATGTACCCGGTACTGATGGGCGCGGACATCCTCATGTTCAACGCCCACAAGGTACCGGTGGGGCGCGACCAGATCCAGCACATCGAGATGGCGCGCGACATGGGCGCCAGCTTCAACCACCTCTACGGCGAGCATTTCGTGCTGCCCGAAGCGGTCATTGAGGACAACGTGGCGACGCTGCCGGGGCTGGACGGCCGCAAGATGAGCAAGAGCTACGACAACACCATCCCGCTCTTTGCCAGCCGTGAACAGTTGAAGAAGCTCATCGGCGGTATCGTCACCGACTCCAAGGCCCCAGGCGAGCCCAAGAGCACCGAGGGCTCGGCCCTGTTCCAGATCTACCAGGCCTTTGCCGATGAGGCCGAGACCGCTGCCTTTGCCAAGGCCTTCGCTGAGGGCATCGCCTGGGGCGACGCCAAGCAGATGCTGTTCGAGCGAATCGACCGCGAGATCGCCCCGCTGCGCGACAAGTACCAGGCGCTGATGGCTGAGCCGCAGCGCATCGAGGAAATCCTGCTGGCGGGTGCCGCCAAGGCCCGCGCCCAGGCCACACCGCTGATGCGCACCCTGCGCCACGCCGTAGGCCTGCGCCCACTGGGTGCCGGTGTGCAGGAAGCTGTGACCAAGGCTGCCAAGGCCGCCACGGCCACCCTGAAGCAGTACCGCGAGAAGGACGGCAAGTTCTACTTCAAGCTGCTCAATGCCGAGGGCGTGCTGGTGCTGCAGAGCACGGGCTTTGACAATCCCAAGGCAGCGGGGCAACGCATCGCGGCCTTGCGTGCCGAGGGCGTATCTGCGCTGGCTGGCATGGCTGCACAGGTGGACGTGGCGGCTGTGGCTGTGAATGAAGCAGCGGTGGCAGAAGCCTTAGGGCAGCTGGGCTGAACGCCTGCGGCTTTTGGGCTGGATGCAGTTGCTACTGAATTAGTAGCTGTCTGCGCAGTTTTTACGCGGGCTACCGATCGATTTTACCTACCATTGCTTTCGGGAACCATGGGGCAGTGCCGTGGTTCGGAGGCAATGCTTGGTTTTGTCTTTTCCTCACGCCCCCCTCTCGCCCCCCGCCCTCTCTCGCCCCGCCGGGCGAAAGAGGGAGCCTGAACAGCCACATTTGGCTGTCGCGGTAAACAAGAGAAGTGCACGGGCGACGGCCACGTGAGCGGTAGGCCGCGCGGGACCGCCTTGCAGTCGCTACGTAATTGATAGCTGCTTACGCAATAAATACTTGGGCTGTAGGCCAATTTGGCACAAGAATCCGCACACCCCTGCCCCAACGCCAAGCGGCGCGTGCACTGCCCTCGTTTGAACACGCGGCCAGATGTGGCTGTTAGCTCCCTCTCGCCCGGCGGGGCGAGAGGGCGGGGGGTGAGTGGGGGAAGTGTGGAAGCCGCCTGCAAGGCAATTTCTCCGAAACCAGGCAGTGCCGCATGGTTCCCCATGCGTAAAACCCCAACCTTACCGAACCGGTATATCCCACTGCTTCTGAGAAGCAAACACCGCATTCGGGTATTCCGGCTTGCCACGCGAGCCGTTGTAGCGCCCCAGGGCCATGTACAGGTCGCCCTTTTCGCGGTCCAGGTAGTGCCGCAGGATGACGCAGCCAAAGCGCAAGTTGGTCTGCATGTGAAAGAGCTTGCCCGGGTCACCATCGCCGATGAGCCTCGTCCAGAACGGCATGACCTGCATATAGCCACGGGCACCGACCGGGCTCACGGCGAATTTGCGGAAGCCGCTTTCCACCTGGATCAGCCCCAACACCAGCGACACATCGAGCCCCGAGCGCTTGGCCTCGTACCACACGGTCTGCAGGAACTCCTTGCGCACTTCCAGTTCGGTCTTGCGCTTGCGCAGGCGGTAGCTGGCGGTCACCAGCCAACGCAGGTAGGCCATGCGCTCCATGGTGCTGGAAAACTCGGGTACGGGGGGGGCGGCGTTGTGGATGGCCGAACTCAGTGCCGTGCGCACCGCGTCGGCCAGGGGCTCTTCCAGCTGTCCACCCGCATGGGCCTGCTCCCAGAACGAGAGCGGCAAGCCCAGCAGCAACAGCGGGCGGAGGCAGCTACGCCTGGTGACGCTGGCGTCAACAGGCGCGGACCTCATGCCTGCAGGCGGGCGCGCAGGTGGGCTGCAATGTCGGCCACGGCGACCTTGGTGGCTTCGCTGTCACGGCGGTGCTGGTATTCCACCACGCCTTCCTTGAGCGCGCGATCACCGATGGTCACACGGTGTGGCACACCGATCAGTTCCCAGTCGGCAAACATGGCGCCTGGGCGCTCGTTGCGGTCATCCAGAATCACGTCCACGCCTGCGGCCAGCAGCTCAGCATAGAGCGCGTCGGCCGCAGCCTTCACGTCCGGGAAGCGGTCGGGGCTGATGGGGCACAGCACCACGGTGAAGGGCGCGATGGCGTCGGGCCAGATGATGCCCTTGTCGTCGTGGTTCTGCTCGATGGCCGCCGCGGGCAGGCGGGTGATGCCAATGCCGTAGCAGCCCATTTCCATGAACTGGGGCTTGCCGTTCACGTCCAGGAAGGTGGCATTCATGGCCTTGGAATACTTGGTGCCGAGGTAGAACACGTGGCCCACTTCGATGCCGCGCTCGATCGCCAGCACACCCTTGCCGTCGGGCGAGAGGTCGCCAGCCACCACGTTGCGGATGTCCGCCACGAAGTCCGGTTCGGGCAGGTCGCGGCCCCAGTTCACGCCACGGATGTGAAAGTCTTCGGCGTTGGCGCCGCAGATCCAGTCAGCCATCACCGCCACGTCGCGATCGGCCACGATCTTGAGCGGTTTCTTCAGGCCAATGGGGCCGAGGTAGCCGGGTTTGCAGCCGAAATGCTCCTCGATTTCACCCACGGTGGCAAAGCGGAACTCGGCCAGGCCGGGCAGCTTGCCGACCTTGACCTCATTCATGTCATGGTCGCCGCGCACCAGCAGCAGCCACACCTGGGTCTTGACGACCACGCCCTTGTCGTCCTTCTCGTCGGTCGCCAACACCAGCGACTTGACCGTCGTGGAGAGCGGCACGCCCAGCAAGGCCGCGACATCTTCGCAGGTGCTCTTGCCCGGGGTGGGAATCTTTTCCATCGCTGTCGCAGCGGCAGGGCGTGGTTGCTGCGGAGCCAGGGCCTCAGCCTTTTCGATGTTGGCCGCGTAATCGCTGGTCGGGCAGTAGATGATGGCGTCTTCGCCGGTGGAGGCAATTACCTGGAACTCTTCCGACAGGTCGCCACCGATGGCCCCGCTGTCGGCCGCCACGGCACGGTAGCGCAAGCCGAAGCGGTCGAAGATCTTGCGGTAAGCGTTGGCCATGACCTGGTAGCTGGCCTTGGCGCTGTCCTGGTCGCGGTCGAAGCTGTAGGCGTCCTTCATGATGAATTCGCGCCCGCGCATCAGGCCGAAGCGGGGGCGGCGCTCGTCACGGAACTTGGTCTGGATCTGGTAGATGTTCTTGGGCAGCTGCTTGTAGCTCTTGATTTCCTGCCGCGCGATGTCAGTGACCACTTCCTCACTGGTGGGCTGAACCACGAAGTCGCGGTCGTGGCGGTCCTTGATGCGCAGTAGCTCCGGTCCCATCTTGTCGAAGCGCCCGGTTTCCTGCCACAGTTCGGCGGGTTGGATCACCGGCATGGTCATCTCCATGGCGCCGGCCCGGTTCATTTCCTCGCGCACGATGGCCTCGACCTTGCGGATCACCCGCAGCCCCATGGGCATGTAGTTGTAGATGCCGGCACCGAGCTTCTTGATGAGTCCGGCGCGCATCATGAGCTTGTGGCTCACCACTTCCGCATCGGTCGGGGCTTCTTTGAGGGTGGAGATCAGGAATTGGGAGGCTTTCATCGGGGGAACTCGCAGGCAACCGGAGGCGGACCACTTGATGCGCGACAAGGGCCGTGCATAATGGACGCAGTTTAAAAATTTGGGGTTTGATTATGCTCGACCGGGACGGTTTTCGGCCCAATGTCGGTATTGTCTTAATCAACCAGAAGAATCAGGTATTTTGGGGCAAGCGCATACGCACGCACTCGTGGCAGTTTCCCCAAGGCGGCATCGACCGGGGCGAGACGCCCGAGCAGGCGATGTTCCGCGAGCTGCACGAGGAAATCGGCCTGGAGCCGAAGCACGTGAGTATCGTGGCCCGTACCCGAGACTGGTTGCGTTACGAGGTACCCGACCGCTACATCCGCCGCGACGCCCGCGGCCATTACAAAGGCCAGAAGCAGATCTGGTTCCTGCTGCAACTCGTGGGCAACGACTGGGACCTGAACCTGCGCGCCACCAGCCACCCCGAGTTCGACGCCTGGCGCTGGAACGACTATTGGGTACCGCTGGATTCGGTGATCGAATTCAAGCGTGGCGTCTATGAGATGGCATTGACCGAGCTAGCGCGTTTCCTGCCGCGCACGGAAGGGCGTGGCGGCCGTTTTCTTCGCCACGGTCCACGCAACTCCATGGAACACACCGGGGATCGCCATCGATCGGTATTGCCATTGCATGGGCGGGTCGAGTTGCCTCCCGGTGGTTCGATGGATCCCGATCCCATGGCCCACGCAGAGGGCCGCAAGCAATGAAAAGCGAATATCTGCGACACGTCGGCGGCGCGCTTCTGGCCTTGCTGGGCCTAACCCTGTCCGTGCAGGCCGCTCCCAACAACAATTACGTGCCAGAAGTGGAATGGGTCGAGGCTGCGGTACCGCCCGCTCCCGCCTTCCAGCCCAGTGGTGGTCTGGCCATTGCCATGCCCTTGCACGTCAGCGTGAAAGTTGCTGTCGATCCCAGTACCGTGGTCATTGGCAGTGACGGCGTGGTTCGCTACGTGGCATACATGACCAACCAAAGCGGGTCGATTAGCGCGGTTTACGAGGGTATTCGCTGCCCTACCGACGAAGTGAAGACCTATGCGCGCTGGAACCAGAGCAATGGCTGGTTGCCGATAGCCGAACCGGTGTGGAAAGAGATCAACTCCAACCTTCCGTCCAAGCACGCCTTTGCCATTGCCCGCCAGGGTGCCTGCGATGTCCGCTTACCCCGCAGCTCGGTAGCGGAAATTCTTGGCGCCCTCAAGCGGGGAGCACCGCTGCGCTGAGCTTGCCAAGGCCGCCTGTGGCGGCCAAGCGGTATTGGCATCGCCCCCTTGGCCTCAGCGGCAAGGGCACAATGGGTTCTTAACGGGCCAGTACGAGATTGTCGCGGTGCACCATCTCCGGCTCGGCCGCATAACCCAGCAGCCGGGCAAATTCCGTGGACGACTTTCGGCAAATCAGGCGCGCCTCGGCGCTGGCGTAGTTCGCCAGGCCACGGCCAATTTCCATGCCAGCGCCATCGCGAATGGCAATGACATCGCCGCGGGAGAAGTCACCCTCTACCGTCACCATGCCAATCGGCAACAGGCTCTTGCCCTCATCGCGGAGTTTGGCCACGGCACCGTCATCCACCGTTACGGAGCCACGCAGTTGCAGATGGTCCGCCATCCACTGCTTGCGAGCCTGGGTCTTCTGGGTAGGCGCTATCAGCAAAGTACCAATGGCATCACCCTGCGTCAGGCGGATCAGGGCGTCGGGCTCGCGGCCCCAGGCAATGACGGTCGAAGCTCCGGACCCCGCCGCCCGCTTCGCGGCCAGAATCTTGGTCAGCATGCCACCACGGCCAATGCTCGAACCCGCACCACCGGCCATGGCCTCCAATGTCGCATCACCAGCCTGGGCCTCGTGCACGAACTCGGCCTCGGGATGCTTGCGTGGGTCTGCGGTGTACAGGCCCTTCTGGTCGGTCAGGATCACCAGGGCATCGGCCTCCACCAGGTTGGCCACCAGCGCACCCAGGGTGTCGTTGTCTCCGAACTTGATCTCGTCGTTGACCACGGTATCGTTTTCGTTGATGACCGGCACCACGCCGAGCATGAGCAGGGTCAGCAGCGTGGAGCGCGCATTGAGGTAGCGTTCGCGGTCCGCCAGGTCAGCATGGGTCAGCAGCACCTGTGCCGATCCCAGATCGTTGGCGCGCAGCTTGGTTTCGTACATCTGGGCCAAACCCATCTGCCCCACGGCGGCGGCGGCCTGCAGTTCCTGGATTTCTGTCGGTCGGCTCGACCAGCCCAGACGCTTCATGCCTTCCGCGATGGCACCACTGGACACCATGATCACCTCGCGCCCGTCGCGCATCAGATGGGCCATCTGCCGGCACCATTCACCAATGGCCTGCTCATCCAATCCCCGCCCCTCGTTGGTCACGAGGCTGGAGCCCACCTTGATCACGATGCGGCGTGCGTCCCGCAGCACCGTAGAACTGAACTTCTTGTGCATCATTTCCGCCACTAGCCCTCTTCGATACTGCGTAGGCCGCTACTCAAACCATAGCGAATTAACCATCCCATGGTCAGGGCTGGGCATCCGGTGCAAAGCGGGGATCCACCTCGACCGTCACCTGCTCCGCCACCTGCTGCGCCTTCACATGCTTGTAGATCTCGCGAATCAAGGGCTCGCACCCCTCTCGCGTGAGCGCCGAAATCTCGAACACCGGCCCCTTGTACTTGAAGCGCTTCACAAAGTCCTTGACCAGGGCTTCGCGCTGCTCAAGGGGCACCATGTCCAACTTGTTGAGCACCAGCCAGCGCGGCTTCTTGTACAAGGCCTCGTCGTATTTCTTCAGTTCGTTGACGATCGCCTTGGCCTGGGCCACGGTATCCACGGACTCATCGAAAGGTGCTGCGTCCACCACATGCAGCAGCAGACGCGTGCGCTGCAAATGGCGCAAGAACTGGTGCCCCAGCCCCGCGCCTTCGGAGGCGCCTTCGATCAGGCCCGGAATATCCGCGACGACAAAGCTCTGCTCCGGCCCGACGCGTACCACCCCGAGGTTGGGGTGCAGGGTCGTGAAGGGGTAGTCGGCAATCTTGGGGCGGGCGTTGGAAACCGCTGCAATGAACGTCGACTTGCCCGCATTGGGCATGCCCAGCAGGCCCACGTCAGCCAGTACCTTCAGTTCCAGCTTGAGGCTGCGGCGCTCGCCCGGCCAGCCCGGCGTCTTCTGCCGCGGCGCCCGATTGATGGCACTCTTGAAACGCAGGTTGCCGAATCCGCCGTCGCCACCCTTGGCAATGGTGATGACTTCGCCCGGATGCAGCAGTTCAAACAGCACCTCACCCGTTTCCGCGTCCGAGATGATTGTCCCGACGGGCATTTTCAGGGTGATGTCGTCGCCTGCGGCACCGAACATGTCGGAACCCATGCCATGCTCACCGCGCTTGGCCTCGTAGCGACGCGCGTATCGATAGTCCACCAAGGTATTGAGGCTCGGATCTGCGACGGCAAACACGTGCCCACCCCGACCTCCATCGCCACCGTTGGGGCCACCGAATTCCTTGTACTTCTCGTGCCGGAACGAGACGCAGCCATTGCCACCATCTCCTGCGGCGATGTCGATGAATGCTTCGTCAACGAATTTCATGGCAATGTCCCGTTCAAAAATGAAAAACCCCGCGCGAAGGGCGCAGGGTTTTGCCTGAGAGCATGGTGCTGCGGATTAGGCCGCGGTCACGCTCACAGTGTGCTTGTTCAGCGCGCCCTTCACAGCGAACGACACATGGCCGTCGACCAAGGCAAACAAGGTGTGGTCCACGCCCACGCCCACGTTGGCGCCGGGATGGAACTTGGTACCGCGCTGGCGAACGATGATGGAACCTGCAGTGACGAGCTCGCCACCGAATGCCTTCACGCCGAGCATCTTGGGCTTGGAATCGCGCCCGTTACGCGTAGAGCCGCCGCCTTTTTTCTGTGCCATGACCTAAGCTCCTTAAGCAGAAATCGCACCGATTTGCAGTTCGGTGAACTGCTGACGGTGACCTTGGTGCTTCGCGTAGTGCTTACGACGGCGCAGCTTGAAGATGCGCACTTTGTCGTGCTTGCCGTGCGAAACGACAGTGGCTTTAACAGTAGCACCGGACACCAAGGGCGTGCCCACCTTGAGCTCAGCGCCGTTACCCACAGCGAGAACCTGGTCGATCACGATTTCCTGGCCTACGTCCGCAGCAATCTGTTCTACTTTGATTTTTTCGCCAGCAGCAACGCGATATTGCTTGCCACCGGTTTTTATGACCGCGTACATGTGAACCTCTTAAAACGAAGAATCCGCACGAAGGTATTTCGCGCAGAGCCCGAGATTCTACCATGCAGGCTTTGCCATGGCAAGTTGCTTCACCCAGAGCCAGGGCGTGGACACAAAGGCTTTCTATAATTAGGCCCAAACATCTAACCGGATTCCACGCCTTGCAATCCCCCGCCACCGCCACCGCCACCGCCGCCGCCGGACTCTCCCTGATCGCGCCCGACATGCTCGAAGTCGACCGCGTGATCTCCCAGCGCCTGTCGTCCGATGTTCCCCTGGTGGGCAGCGTATCGCAGTACATCATTGCCGCGGGTGGCAAGCGCCTGCGCCCCGCGCTGCTGCTGCTGTGCTGCGGCGCTCTGGGCTATACCGGCACTCAGCGGTTCAATCTGGCCGCAGTCGTCGAGTTCATCCACACCGCAACCCTGCTGCACGACGATGTGGTGGACGAGTCCATGCTGCGGCGCGGCAATTCCACCGCCAATGCCAAGTTCGGAAACCCCGCCAGCGTGCTGGTCGGTGACTTCCTGTACTCCAGGGCCTTCCAGATGATGGTGGAAGCGCAGAGCATGCGCATCATGGAGGTTCTGGCCGACGCCACCAACGTTATCGCCGAAGGCGAGGTCATGCAGCTGATGAACATGCACAACGCCGAACTCACGGAGTCGGGCTACCTGCAAGTCATCCGATCCAAAACCGCCAAGCTGTTCGAAGCCAGTGCGCGCGTCGGAGCCCTGCTGTCGGGCGCCACGCCAGCCCAAGAGCAGGCCTGCGCCGACTACGGCCAGGCCTTGGGAACTGCCTTCCAGGTGATCGACGATGTCCTGGACTATGCAGGCGATGCCGCGGTGATGGGGAAGAACCTGGGGGACGACCTGCGTGAAGGCAAGACCACGCTACCCTTGATCGCCGCCATGAAACGGGCTGACCCACAGGATGCGGCTTTGATCCGTCATGCGATCGAACACGGTGAGCTGGACCAATTGGAGAATGTCGTACGCATCGTTCGCGGCACCGGGGCACTGGACGTCGCGCGCGATGCAGCGCGCAAGGAAGCCGAACGGGCCGCACAGGCTGCGGAGCAACTTCCCGCAAATTCCTACCAAGAGTGTTTGCTACAATTGACAGCAAAATCATTGCAACGCGACCACTGAGACAGTCGGCGCCGACGCAAATAGCACCGCGGGGTGTAGCTTAGCCTGGTAGAGCGCTACGTTCGGGACGTAGAGGCCGGAGGTTCGAATCCTCTCACCCCGACCACTTTCTGCCCCCCCGCGCCTTCCCTCGCTTTGTATCAATGTGTATGCTTTACCCTAAAGCAGCTATACACTCGGGCTAAGCCTGTAGGCACCAGCCATTTTTTGGTGGATGATTGCCCACAACTAGCAGGGAAAACAGGCAGACAAACACATGGCCGTATCTGACGCAGTTTCAAAGGACGCCCCAGGCATCGCCTTGCCGGGCGTGGGAAGAGCCTTGGTGGCCGCGGGCAAATTGGGCCAGCGCGCGGCTGAAGAGGTCTACAAGAAAGCGATCGCTGGAAAGAAGAGCTTCGTTGCGGAGCTGGTCGGTTCGGGTGCAGTGTCCGCCTCCGATGTGGCCCACACGCTGTCCGAAGCGTTTGCGTTGCCGCTGCTGGATCTCAATGCCATCGATACGCAGAAGTTGCCCAAGGGTCTGCTGGACGGAAAGATCAGTGGCGATTACCGCATCCTGGCATTGAGCAAGCGCGGTAATCGTTTGGTTCTGGCCACTGCCGACCCTTCAGACCAAACCGCGACGGAGAAAATCCGGTTTTCCACCCAGCTTGCCGTTGACTGGGTCGTCGCGGAATACGACAAGCTCTCCAAGCTGGTTGATGCGGCATCCACCAGTGCAACCGAAGCGGTAGAGGACATCATCGGTGGGGACTTCGAATTCGACGAGACCGCTGCCGAAGCTGTAGTCGACGACCAGGCCGCCCCATCCTCTGAGGTCGAGGATGCGCCGGTTGTACGTTTCCTGCACAAGATGCTGATGGATGCCTTCAGCATGCGTGCCTCCGACCTGCACTTCGAGCCCTACGAACACAATTACCGTGTACGTTTCCGCATCGACGGCGAGCTCAGGGAAATCGCTAGCCCGCCTATTGCCATCAAAGACAAGCTCGCGTCCCGGATCAAGGTGATCTCACGCATGGACATCTCGGAAAAGCGGGTCCCGCAGGATGGTCGCATGAAGCTCAAAGTCGGCCCGGATCGGGTGATCGACTTCCGCGTCAGCACGCTGCCCACACTGTTTGGCGAAAAGATCGTGATCCGTATCCTGGATCCGAGTAGCGCCAAGCTGGGCATCGATGCCCTGGGGTATGAGCCTGAGGAAAAGGAGCGACTGCTCCATGCCATCGGTCGCCCCTACGGCATGGTGCTGGTCACTGGGCCCACAGGTTCGGGCAAGACCGTTTCGCTCTACACCTGCCTAAATCTGCTGAACCAGCCTGGCGTCAACATTGCCACGGCAGAAGATCCCTCGGAAATCAACCTGCCGGGTGTGAACCAGGTCAACGTCAATGAGAAGGCCGGCTTGACCTTCGCAGCGGCACTCAAGTCCTTCCTGCGCCAAGACCCCGACATCATCATGGTCGGCGAAATCCGAGATCTGGAAACCGCAGACATTTCCATCAAGGCGGCACAAACCGGTCACTTGGTGCTGTCCACGCTGCACACCAACGACGCGCCGACCACACTGACCCGCATGCGAAATATGGGCATCGCGCCCTTCAACATCGCGTCCAGCGTGATCCTGATCACGGCGCAACGTCTAGCCCGGCGCCTATGCACCAATTGCAAGGCCCCAGCCGACATTCCACGCAGTTCGCTACTGGATGCTGGATTCAAGGAGTCCGAGATTGACGGAAGTTGGAAACCGTACCGGGCAGTCGGCTGCAACATGTGCAATAACGGCTATAAAGGCCGGGTCGGTATCTACCAGGTGATGCCTGTGAGCGAGGAGATTCAGAAAATCATCCTCCGCGATGGTAGCGCCATGGAAATTGCAGCGCAGTCCGAAGCTGAAGGGGTGCGCTCGTTGCGCCAGGCTGGGCTGCACAAGGTCAAGGTGGGACTGACTTCGCTGGAAGAAGTTCTGGCAGTCACCAACCTGTAATAACAAGAGGGCTTCATGGCGACACAGAAAAGCGCAACGGCCGCTGAGGTGGTCTACGAGTGGGAAGGCAAGGACCGCAACGGCAAGCAGGTGCGCGGCGAAACGCGCGCAGCCGGTGAGAACCAGGTCAAGGCCTACTTGCGGCGGCAGGGCGTGACACCGACGAAGATCAAGAAACGCCGCATGGGCTCCGGCAAGTCCATCAAGCCCAAAGACCTAGCCATCTTTACCCGCCAATTGGCAACCATGATGAAAGCGGGGGTTCCTCTACTGCAGGCCTTCGACATCGTGGGCCGCGGCAATCCCAACCCCAGCGTCACCAAACTGCTCAACGACATCCGCATGGACGTCGAAACAGGGACCGCACTCAGTGTGGCGTTTCGCAAATATCCCATCTATTTCGATAACCTGTACTGCAACCTTGTCGAAGCTGGAGAGTCCGCCGGTATCCTGGACCAGTTGCTGGATCGGCTGGCCGTCTACATGGAAAAGACCGAGGCGATCAAGTCCAAGATCAAATCGGCGCTCATGTACCCGATCTCCGTATTGATCGTGGCCTTCGTTGTGGTATCAGTGATCATGATTTTCGTGATCCCGTCCTTTAAGCAGGTGTTCACTTCCTTTGGTGGGGAATTACCGGCACCGACCCTGTTCGTGATTGCCATGAGCGAGTTCTTCATTCAGTACTGGTACTTGATTTTTGGCGGCATCGGCGGCGGTGTGTACTACTTCCTGCAGGCATGGAAACGCAGCCCCAAGGTACAGGCCTTCATGGACCGCGCCTTGCTCAAGATGCCTATCTTTGGTGTCCTGGTCGACAAGTCCTGCGTAGCGCGCTGGACACGTACCTTGTCCACCATGTTTGCCGCTGGTGTGCCGCTAGTCGAAGCCTTGGACTCCGTCGGTGGTGCAGCCGGCAACATCGTGTATTCCGATGCCACGCAGAAGATCCAGCAAGAGGTTTCCACCGGAACATCGCTGACGGCGGCCATGTCCAACGCCAACCTCTTTCCGTCCATGGTGCTACAGATGTGCGCCATTGGCGAGGAGTCCGGTTCGATTGATCACATGCTCGGCAAGGCTGCCGACTTCTTCGAAGCGGAAGTCGATGACATGGTCGCAGGTATTTCCAGCCTGATGGAACCCATCATCATCGTGGTGCTCGGCACCGTCATCGGCGGCATTGTGGTCTCGATGTACCTGCCCATCTTCAAGCTGGGTCAGGTGGTTTGATGGATTGGAACAGCTACGCAGCCTACGGACTGTTCGTTCTGGGCCTGTTAATCGGAAGTTTCCTCAACGTCGTCATCCACCGTCTGCCTATCATGCTCGAGCGGGGGTGGCAACGCGAGTGCCGCGAGATGCTAGGCGCTGAGGTCAAAACGCCTCTGCCTGAGGAAAACCAAGACCCATTCAACCTCGTCGTACCCCGATCACGCTGCCCCCATTGCGGCCACGGCATCACCTGGTATGAAAACATCCCTATCGTGAGCTACGTGGCGTTGCGGGGGCGCTGCTCTGCCTGCCGTGCATCCATCAGCCCACGCTATCCGCTTGTGGAGCTGGTCACCGGGGGGCTTTTCGCGTGGTGCGGCCTGCGCTTCGGAGCCTCATCCGCAGCGCTGGCCTGGTGTGGTTTCTCTGCCGCCTTGCTCACACTGGCATTGATCGACTGGGACACCACGCTGCTGCCAGACGACATCACCCTGCCCTTGGTGTGGGCCGGACTGCTTGCCGCGCAGTGGGGCCTCAGCGGCCTATCGCTCAGCAATGCCCTGTGGGGAGCCGTTGCCGGCTACCTGTCCTTATGGTCGGTGTACTGGCTCTTCAAGTTGGCTACCGGAAAAGAGGGCATGGGCTATGGCGATTTCAAGCTGTTCGCCGCGCTGGGCGCATGGTTTGGCTGGGAAGCTCTGATCCCGATGATTCTCATGGCTTCGGTCATTGGCGCGCTGGTTGGCATCGCCATGAAGATCAACAGCCAGTTGCGCGAGGGCGGCTATGTTCCTTTCGGCCCGTTCCTGGCTGGGGCGGGGTTCGTCACGCTGGCATTCGGCACGGCAACGGTTCAGCGCGTGATCGGCCTTTAATCCCCTCACCACGTGATTCATCTCGGCGTCACTGGCGGCATTGGCAGCGGCAAGTCAACCGTGGCCGCCTTGCTGGCACGTCTATGCACAGGGGTCGTGCTTGACGCCGACCACATGGCCCGAGCTGTCACCTTATCTGGCGGGTCGGCCATTCCTGCGTTGCGAGCACGCTTTGGCGAGGCCATCGTCGGCGCGGATGGCGCCATGGACCGCGGCATCGCACGCCAGCGAGCCTTTGACGACCTGGCTTTTCGGGCCGAACTCGAAGCCATCATCCATCCGCTGGTTCAGCAGGAAATTGCCAACGCACAGGACGCAGCCCTGCGGCGTGGCTCCCGAGTATTCCTGTACGACATTCCCTTGCTGATCGAATCCAAGCACTGGCGTGCTCGTCTGGACCGTGTTCTTGTCGTGGATTGCTCCGCCGAAACGCAGATGGCCCGCGTGATCCAGCGCAGCGCATTGCCGCCGGCGCGAGTGAAGTCAATCATGCAGGCACAGGCTTCGCGTCAGCAGCGACTGGCGGGCGCTGACCTCGTACTCTTCAATGATGGCATCGGCCTGGCTGATTTGGAAAAACAGTGCCAACAAGTCTGTACCATACTTGGTTTGCACACATTAGCGAAAGATTCAGCGTGATTCTTTACGAGTACCCCTTCAACGAGCGCATTCGCACCTTCTTGCGGTTGGAGCACCTGTTCCTGAATCTCGGCACATTGATGGCGCGCACGGATGCGCTGGACCATCACTATGCACTGACCACCATGTTCGAAGTCATGGACGTGGGAGCACGCGCTGATCTCAAGGCCGACGTACTTAAGGACCTGGATCGCCAAAAGCAGGTGCTCAATGGCTATCGCGGGAACCCTGCCATCGCAGAAAGCATGCTGGACCACGTGATCGGGCAACTCGAGCGCTGCTTCACTAACCTCAATAGCCAGCCGGGCAAAGCCGGCCAGTCGCTGACCGAGAACGATTGGCTCATGGGCATCCGTAGCCGTGTAGGTATTCCCGGGGGTACCTGCGAATTTGACTTGCCGGCCTATTACGCTTGGCAGTACAAGCCCGCTGCGTCACGCCAGCAAGACCTGCAAGCTTGGGCTGCCACGCTGGCGCCGCTGGCTGAAGCGATTCAGTTGCTTCTCAAGCTACTGCGTGACTCTGGATCACCGCAAAAGGTGGCCGCCAATGGTGGGCAATACCAGCAGAACCTGCCGGCGGGGCGAACCTTCCAGCTGCTGCGCTTGGTCATCGACCCCGAGCTGGGCCTGATCCCAGAGATCAGCGGCAATCGCCTGATGGTCTCGATCCGATTGATGCAGCAGGGTGAGGACAATCGCAACCACAGCACCCAGTCGGATGCCGCTTTCGAACTCACGCTGTGCGCGTGATGCTGATGCCCATAAGACTCGTCAGCCCAGAAATGCGGAAAAATCTGCCGTAATCCTTACCAATACTACGCACTTAGCTATAACACTTATAGCAACCGATTGCGCGGTGTACGATCAGTCCCGGGCCAGCCAGTCCAGCACTGGGATCGTCCCGGGCAAGATGGGGTGGACCTGAACGGGTAAGGACTGCCACGCGCAGTCTTGCCCTTCAAGCATGCGCAGCTCACCGTCCCAGCGCAGTACCCGGCAGAAGTGCAAGCGCACCAGCGCATGGGGGTAGTCCACCAGAAGCGTCTTCCACGGAAGCGCTTCCCTCACCTGGATGCCGATTTCCTCAGCCAACTCACGCGACAGGGCACTGACGACGTCCTCTCCGGCTTCCAGCTTGCCACCCGGAAATTCCCAATAGCCAGCGTACGCCTTGCCCGGCGGACGGGTGCATAGCAAGAAGCGTCCATCGGACTGCAGCAGCATTCCAACAGCCACATCAATGGGCGCACGCGCGTTGTCTGGCCGCACGATGTCGGCATCCACCACCAACAAAGACGACTCAGGCGCGCTGTTGCCCATGGCGACCTGCATAGTCTCGCGCAAACTGGTAGGCCACCCGACCACTGCGCGAGCCGCGCTCCAGAGCCCACACCAAAGCATCGGCGTGGGCCTGGGTCGATGCTTCAGGGCTCACCCCATAGCCGACCAGCCACTGGTCCACAATGCGCAGGTATTCCTCTTGGCTGAAGGGGTAGAAGCTCACCCACAGACCAAAGCGCTCGGAGAGCGAAATCTTTTCCTCCACCACTTCCCCAGGGTGGATTTCTCCATCCGCGGTGTGCTTGTAGCTCAGGTTCTCCGACTGGTATTCCGGCAGCAGGTGGCGCCGGTTGCTCGTAGCCACCACCAGCACGTTCGGGGTGGCGGCTGCCACCGAGCCATCGAGTATGGACTTCAGCGCCTTGTACCCGGCCTCGCCCTCTTCAAAGCTCAGGTCATCGCAGAACACCAGGAACTTTTCGGGCCGCTGAGCCACCAGTTCGACAATGTCGGGCAAATCCAGCAGATCGGCCTTGTCGACTTCGATAAGCCGCAGTCCCTGCGCAGCAAAGGCATGCAAGCAGGCCCGAACCAAGGAAGACTTACCGGTGCCGCGCGCCCCGGTCAACAACACGTTGTTTGCTGGCAACCCCTGCACGAACTGGGCCGTATTGCGAAAGATCTTCTCTTTCTGGGCATCGATTTCCCGCAGCTGGTCGGCATCGATGCGCCCCACATGCCGTACCGGCATCAACGCGGCATGGCCGCTGCGGCGGCGGTGGTAGCGAAAGGCGATGGACTGGCTCCAATCCGGCTCAGCAATGCCATGCGGCATCGCGGCTTCCATGCGGTCCATGAACTGCAGGGCGCGGTGGATAAAACGCAGCCAATCGGTTTCCATCATGCAGCCAGTGTCAAGCCTCGTTCAGGAGCGGTAATCTGCGTTGATGGTGACGTAGTCGTGGCTCAGGTCGCAGGTCCACACCGTGTCCACGGCCTGGCCGCGACCAAGCCCCACGCGGATGGTGATTTCGCTCTGCTTCATCACGCGTTGACCGTCTTCCTCACGGTATTGGGGGTTGCGTCCACCGGCCGTGACCACATGCACATCATCCAGGTGCAATTCGATCTGTGTCTGGTCCAGGTCGGCAATGCCGGCATAGCCGACCGCGGCCAAGATGCGCCCCAGGTTCGGGTCACTGGCGAAAAACGCCGTCTTCACCAAGGGGGAATGGGCAATCGCATAGGCCACCTGGCGGCACTCTTCAGTGTTGCGCCCACCTTCGACGCGGATGGTGATGAACTTGGTTGCGCCTTCGCCGTCACGGACGATGGCATGCGCGAGCTCTTGTGCCACCTCCACCAAGGCCTGGCGCAGGACAACGGCCTCCGCGCTGGTTTCCGAATCGACTACCGGGTTTCCAGCCTGGTTCGTTGCCACCAGCACGAAGGAATCGTTGGTTGACGTATCTCCGTCGATGGTGATGCGATTGAAGGACTGGTCGGCCAGCGAGCGCACCAGTGCATTCAGCACCGCGGGAGCAATACAGGCGTTGGTCGCCACAAAGCCCAGCATGGTGGCCATGTTCGGGCGAATCATGCCCGCGCCCTTGCTGATGCCAGTGACCACGACTTCGCGATCACCGAGACGCACGGTCCGCGATGCTGCCTTGGGTTGGGTGTCGGTGGTCATGATCGCCTGGGCGGCGTCGAACCATCGGTCTGGATGAGCGCCATCGATGGCGTCGCCCAGACGATCGATGATCTTCTGCACCGGCAACTGTTCCATGATGACGCCGGTCGAGAACGGAAGCACCTGCTCAGACGCTACGCCCAATCGTGCGGAGAGCGCCTCACAGGTACGCTTGGCATTGGCCATGCCTTCTGCCCCTGTACCGGCATTGGCGTTGCCCGTGTTGACGACGATGGCACGAATACCCTTGCCTGCAGCCAGGTGATCACGGCACACCTGCACCGGGGCGGCACAGAACCGGTTCTGGGTGAAGACACCCGCCACGTGGGCGCCCTCGTCCAGCAGTATCACGCACAGGTCCGTGCGCCCCACTTTGCGTACCCCCGCTTGCGCGGTGCCAATGCGTACCCCAGGCACAGCGGCCAAGGCACTACTCACAGGAATCGGAAGATTGACGGGCATAGGAATTCCAAAGGTTCAGGACAGCTTGCCGTGGCACTGCTTGTATTTCTTGCCGCTGCCGCAGGGGCAGGGATCGTTGCGCCCCACACGGGGAACATCGGAGGCTGACGGACCCGCGGCACTGGTGACCGCAGCGCCGGATTCATCGGGTGCGGTATAGGTGACATTGGCAATGTGCTCGGCCTTCTCTTCCATCGCTTCCGCGGCCTGCGCAATCTGCTCATTCGACTGGATGCGAACGGTCATCAGCACCTTCGTCACTTCGTTCTTGACCGCATCGAGCATCTGGCCAAAGAGCTCGAACGCCTCGCGCTTGTACTCCTGCTTGGGCTGCTTCTGTGCATAGCCACGCAGGTGAATACCCTGGCGCAGGTAGTCCAGCGCGCTCAGGTGGTCGCGCCAGTGCGTGTCCAGGCTCTGCAGCAATACCATGCGCTCGAACTGGGTGAAGCTCTCGGTTCCCACCAGTTCCACCTTGGCGGCGAAGTGCGCATGGGCGGCGGCGACGACGGCTTGGACAATGTCGTCGTCTGCGATCGCAGTTGCCGCACTGACCTTGCCCGCCAGATCCAGGTTCAGCTGCCACTCGTCCGCCAGGACTTTCTGCAAGGCTGCGATGTCCCATTGCTCTTCGACGGATTCGGCGGGTACGTACTGTCGCACCAGGTCTTCGAAGCAGCCTTCGCGCAGGGCGGCTACCTGTGCATCGAGATCTGCGGCGTCGAGGATGGCATTGCGCTGCTGGTAAATCACCTTGCGCTGGTCATTGGCCACGTCATCGTATTCGAGCAGCTGCTTGCGCATGTCGAAGTTGCGTGCCTCCACCTTGCGCTGCGCGCTCTCGATGCTGCGCGTCACGATGCCGGCCTCGATGGCTTCGCCTTCGGGCATCTTCAGCCGATCCATGATGGCCTTGACGCGATCACCGGCAAAGATGCGCATCAGCGCGTCATCAAGGCTCAGGTAGAAACGCGACGAACCCGGGTCACCCTGGCGCCCCGAACGACCGCGCAGCTGGTTGTCGATACGGCGCGACTCGTGCCGCTCGGTCGCAATGATGCGCAGACCACCAAGCGCCTTGACCTTCTCGTGGTCTGTCTTCCAGCGGTCCTTGATATCGGCGATTCGTGCCTGTTTTTGCTCGTTGGTCAGGCTCTCGTCGGCCTCGATCGCTTCCACTGCCTTCTCGATGCTGCCGCCCAACACAATGTCGGTACCGCGGCCGGCCATGTTGGTGGCAATGGTGATCATCTTCTCGCGCCCGGCCTGGGCAACGATGTCGGCCTCCCTGGCATGCTGCTTGGCGTTGAGCACCTGGTGCGGCAGCTTTTCCTTCTCGAGCAAGCGCGCGATGATTTCCGAGTTTTCGATCGACGTGGTACCTACCAGCACCGGTTGTCCGCGCTCGTAACACTCACGGATGTCAGCGATCGCCGCGGTGTATTTTTCCGCTGTCGTCTTGTAGACGCGATCCAACTGGTCTTCGCGCTTGCTCACGCGGTTGGGCGGAATCACCACCGTCTCCAGGCCATAGATCTCCTGGAATTCGTAGGCCTCGGTATCCGCCGTTCCGGTCATGCCCGCGAGCTTGGAGTAGAGGCGGAAATAGTTCTGGAACGTGATCGACGCCATGGTCTGGTTTTCCGCCTGGATCGCCACGCCTTCCTTGGCTTCGACCGCTTGATGCAGCCCATCGCTCCAGCGGCGCCCCGTCATCAGGCGCCCCGTGAATTCGTCCACGATGACAATTTCGCCCTGTTGCACGACATAGTGCTGGTCGCGCAGGTAGATGTGGTGGGCTCTCAGCGAGGCGTAGAGATGATGCACTAGCGTGATATTGGCCGGGTCATACAGTGACGCCCCTGCGGGGATCAATCCCAGTTCGGCAAAAATGCGTTCCGCTGTCTCATGCCCCTGCTCCGTCAGGAACACCTGGTGGCTCTTTTCGTCGACCGTGAAATCCCCGGGTTTCGTCACACCCTCACCCGTACGCGGGTCCGCCTCGCCTTCTTGGCGCACCAGGCGGGGGGCCACCTTGTTGATGGCCAGGTACAGGTCGGTGTGGTCCTCCGCCTGACCGCTGATGATCAAGGGGGTACGCGCTTCGTCGATGAGGATCGAATCCACCTCGTCAACGATGGCGTAATTCAGTTTGCGCTGTACACGGTCTGCGGTTTCGTAGACCATGTTGTCACGCAGATAGTCAAAACCGTACTCGTTGTTGGTACCGTAAGTGATATCTGCGTTGTAGGCCGCCTGCTTTTGCTCGCGCGACATCTGTGGCAGATTCACACCGACCGTCAAACCCAGGAAGTTGTAGAGGCGGCCCATCCAGGCCGCGTCGCGGTTGGCCAGGTAGTCGTTCACCGTCACCACGTGCACACCCTGCCCTGACAGGGCATTGAGGTAGACAGCCAGCGTCGCTGTCAGCGTCTTGCCCTCACCGGTGCGCATTTCGGCGATCTTGCCCTGGTGCAGAGCCATGGCACCTATCAACTGCACGTCAAAGTGACGCATCTTCATGACCCGCTTGGAGGCTTCACGCACCACGGCAAAAGCTTCCGGCATCAGCGCATCGAGTGATTCGCCTTGTGCGATCCGGTTCCGGAACTCCTGGGTCTTGCCTTGAAGCTGTTCGTCACTCAGGGCCGCCGTGCGGTCTTCCAGCGCGTTGACCTTGGCAGCGACGGCCCGGTATTGTTTCAGAAGACGGTCGTTGCGACTGCCGAAAATCTTGGTGAGGAAATTTGTGGCCATGAATCAGAGGTATTCGCAGGCAGTCCGGAGCAACCGCCTGGCTAACAGTCCCGCGACTGGGTAGATGGGAACGCCCCTGCCGCCTTCAAGGCCGCAGGGATAACCGTTCATTTTACTGCGGCAATTCGGCTACCCGCGTTGAGAAAGCGTTGAGGATCCTGCGGTACCCCATTGACGAGCACCTCAAAATGCAGGTGGGGTCCGGTGGAACGCCCGCTGGTACCAACGTCAGCGATGTGCTGACCGCGCTTGACCAGATCACCCTTCTTCACATAGACCTTGGAAGCGTGGGCATAACGGCTGATCAGGGCATTGCCATGGTCAATTTCCACCATGTTCCCGTATTGTGGATGAAACTCCTGCGTCACGACTCCCCCCCCCGCGGCGGCCACGATCGGCGTTCCGACTGCAGCCGAAAAGTCCAGACCTGTGTGCAGTGCCGATTGGGCCGTGATGGGATCGATGCGCCAGCCAAAGAGCGACCCGAGGTTGGCCTGCGCGACCGGTTGCTGGGTAGGAATCATCATCTTCTTGACCTTCTGCTCCACCAACCGCGACTCGACTGCAGTCAACCAATCCACTTCGGCATTAGTGCTCCCATCCACAGCCTCTACCAGCCGCGCCAACTCTTCCAGGCTGAGGTCATGGGACAGTACCAGCGCGCCACCCGAGCCTGGTGGTGTCTGGAAATCCGGTTTGGGCATGCCCGCGAGCGAGGACACGCGCTCGCCCAGAGACTCCAGTTGGCGCAGCTTCGCCTGCATTTCGCCGGTGCGACGCGCCAGAACTTCGATGTTTTCCTTCAGGAAGCGGTCGCGCTGGGCGAACTCATCCTTCACCACGATACGCACCAAGGTACCGATGATGGGCCAGCCCTCACGCGCGCCCTTGAGGAAGATCCAGTGGTACATGAATGCCGATGCCAGCATCAGGGCGAATGCACAGGCAATGAAGAAACCGATCAGCTTCAGTCCGCTGAGATGAAAGGCACGGGTCTTTGCGAGCCACGTGTCCGTGATAATCACCTGCATCCGCTTTCCCCACACTGTTGAAATGCCATGCCGCGCACCACTTCCAAAACGCTGATTCAGGCCACCCTGGAAGCCCCAGGTCTGGCACGCTACGCCAGCCTCATCGATCAGTCCCAGAAAATGCTCGCGGCGGTACAACCTCTGTTGCCACCCCATCTGCGAAACCACATAAAAGCTGGGCCACTCGCACCGGAAAACTGGTGCCTGTTTGCGGCAAACAACTCCGTCGCTGCGAAGTTGCGTCAGCTGCAACCCACTCTGGAGGCCCACCTCCGTAGCAAAGGATGGGAGACCACTTCCATTCGCGTCAAGGTACTTGCTTGAACAACCAAGGCGAAGAAGTGGTGCCGATTATCGGATTCGAACTGATGACCTACCGCTTACAAGGCGGGTGCTCTACCAACTGAGCTAAATCGGCACAGCTTCGCATTGTAGCGCAGAACACCTAGCTCGCTGCCCCACGCACCGCTGCGTCGTCAGCTCATTTGATCCGGGTCAGGGTCGGGCGAGCGCCTCCGCTCGGTGGGCGCGGCGGAGGTTCTGTTGCGGCATCGCTGCTCTTGACTTCCTTGACCACTGCAGCCTTTACAACCGAACCCGCCGCTTCCGGCTGGGCGGGCGCGGTCACGCCACCCTCCGCTGGCTGCAAGGGGAATGCCATGCCCTGACCATTTTCCCTGGCGTAGATGGCCAAGACGCGATGAATGGGCACATAGAGGTCGCGGGCAACGCCACCGAAACGGCCCTTGAATTCGATCGCATCGTTGCCGATGAGCAATCCGCTGGTGGCGTCCATGCTGATGTTCAGCACGATTTCGCCATCACGCACATACTCCATCGGCACACTCACGGTCCCATCCACCGCGACTGCGATGAAGGGCGTCAGACCGTTGTCCGCGCACCATTCGTACAAGGCACGGATCAGGTAGGGGCGGGTCGAACCCGGCATGGCGCTTTCGGACATCGGTGGTGCGCGTTACTTGCGCATGACCTTTTCGGAGGGCGTCAGCGCCTCGATGTAGGCTGGGCGCGAGAAGATGCGCTCGGCGTATTTCAGCAGCGGGGTGGCATTCTTGCTGAGCTCGATGCCGTAGTAGTCCAGGCGCCACAACAGGGGGGCGATGGCGACGTCGAGCATCGAGAAGTTCTCGCCCATCATGTACTTGTTCTTCAGGAACACGGGGGCCAGCTGGGTCAGACGGTCGCGGATATGGGCACGTGCCTTTTCCAACGCCTTCTCGTTGCCCTTGGCAGCGCGCGATTCGAGCGTGATCACATGGGTGAACAGTTCCTTCTCGAAATTCAGCAGGAACAGGCGCACGCGGGCGCGGTCCACCGGGTCGCCAGGCATCAGTTGCGGATGCGGGAAGCGCTCGTCGATGTACTCGTTGATGATGTTCGATTCGTACAGGATCAAGTCGCGTTCGACCAGGATTGGCACCTGGCCATAGGGGTTCATGACGCTGATGTCTTCGGGCTTGTTGTAGAGATCGACGTCGCGGATCTCGAAATCCATGCCTTTTTCAAACAGCACAAAACGGCAGCGGTGCGAAAAAGGACAGGTGGTACCCGAATACAAAACCATCATGGTCAAACACTCCTAAAAATCAAAAAGAGTGGACTGCAGCGCAGCCCACTCTGTCGTGCAATGCGTTCCGGCCCTCAGCCGGCAACCACGTCAATGCTTACTTCACGTCTTTCCAGTAAGACTGGTTCAAGCGCCAGGTCACAAAAATCATCAGTGCCAGAAACGCCATGACGAAATAACCCAAGTTCACACGCTTGGTCTGGGCGGGCTCTGCCATCCACTGCAGGTAATTTACCAAATCCGCCACCGCCTCGTCATACTGCTGCGGTGTCATGGTGCCAGGAGTGATCTGCTCCCAGCCGGTCACGTGGCCGCCATGGTCGAGCGAACCCTCGATGACGGGCTTGCGCAGACCCTGCAGTTCCCACAGCACATGCGGCATGCCCACATTGGGGAACACGAGGTTGTTCCAGCCGGTTGCCTTGGTCTCGTCCGGATAGAAGGTGCGCATGTAGGTGTACAGGTAGTCTGCGCCGGTACCGTTGGCGCCGGCACGCGAACGCGCAATCACGGTCAGGTCGGGCGGGTTGCCACCAAACCATTCCTTGGCCTGCTTGGGATCGATGGCTGCCTGCATGGTCTCACCGACCTTCTCGGTCGTGAACAGTAGGTTGTCCTTGATCTGCTGCTCGGTCAATCCGATGTCCTTCAGGCGGTTGTAGCGCATGAAGGCGGCCGAGTGGCAGCTCAGGCAGTAATTCACGAACAGCTTGGCGCCGTTTTGCAGCGCAGCCATGTCATTGATCTTGTTGGGCGCCTTGTCCCAGGCCATGCCGCCGGAGCTGGCATGCGCGCCCATGGCAAAGCCAAGGACCGAGAGGAGAACCAGAATTGTCTTTTTCATCATCGTCATCTCCAAAGCTCAGTGGGCGGTATAGGTCACACGGTCCGGCACCGGCTTGGTTTGGCCCTTGGCGCTCCACCAGGGCATCAGGAAGAAGAAACCGAAGTAGAACAGGGTGCCGACCTGGGAGACACGCTCACCCACGGGGGACGGGGGCTGCACACCGAGGTAGGCCAGCACCACGAAGTTCACCACGAAAATGGCATACAGGTACTTGTGCCAGTCCGGACGGTAGCGGATCGACTTGACCGCGCAGTTGTCCAGCCAGGGCAGGAAGAACAGGGTGATCACGGCACCACCCATCACCACCACACCCCAGAACTTGGCTTCGAAGATGTACAGGGCAGCGGCACCGACCACGGTGGCACCGGCGATGACTGCCTTGAACACGCTGGGCAGCTTGAGCTTGAGCACCGAGAAGGCACCCGCACCGATCACGCAGAGGATCAGGACGATCTTCATTTCATCGGTGATGGCGCGCAGCATCGAGTAGAACGGCGTGAAGTACCAGACCGGCGCAATGTGCAGCGGTGTCTTCAGCGGATCAGCAGGGATGAAGTTGTTGTACTCGAGGAAGTAGCCACCCATTTCCGGCGCGAAGAAGATCACGGCCGTGAACACCAGCAGGAAGCAGGACACCATGAAGATGTCGTGCACGGTGTAGTAGGGGTGGAAGGGTACGCCGTCCAGCGGATGGCCCTGGGCATCGCGCGGAGCCTTGGGGCCCTTGATTTCGACCCCGTCAGGATTGTTGGAACCCACGTCGTGCAGGGCCAGCAGGTGGGCGACCACCAAGCCGAGCAATACCAGCGGAACGGCAATCACGTGGAAGCTGAAGAAGCGGTTCAGGGTGGCATCGCCCACCACGTAGTCACCACGGATCAGCAGCGCCAGGTCCGGACCGACGAAGGGAACGGCGGCAAACAGGTTCACGATCACCTGGGCACCCCAATAGCTCATCTGGCCCCAGGGCAGCAGGTAGCCCATGAAGGCTTCGGCCATCAGCGCCAGGAAGATGGCGCAGCCGAACAGCCACACCAGCTCGCGCGGCTGGCGGTAGCTGCCGTACATCAGGCCGCGGAACATGTGCAGGTACACCACCACGAAGAAGGCCGAAGCACCGGTGGAATGCATGTAGCGGATCAGCCAACCCCAGGGCACATCACGCATGATGTATTCGACCGAGGCAAACGCCAGGTTGGCGTCCGGCTTGTAGTGCATGACCAGGAAAATGCCGGTCACGATCTGGATCACCAGCACCAGCAGGGCCAGCGAGCCGAAGGCGTACCAGAAGTTGAAGTTCTTCGGAGCGTAGTACTCCGACATGTGCACCTTGTAGGCGGAAAACGCGGTCGGAAAACGGTTCTCGAACCAGTTGGTGAGCTTTTCACCCGCCGACGCGTTGGGGGAAACTTCCTTGAATTCAGCCATGTTCTTGTTCCTCAGGCTTTCTTGTCTTCACCGATGAGCAGCTTGGTATCCGACAGATACATGTGCGGCGGGATCTCGAGGTTGTCCGGTGCGGGCTTGTTCTTGAACACGCGACCGGCCATGTCGAAGGTGGAACCGTGGCAGGGGCACAGGAAGCCGCCTTGCCAGTCATCCGGCAGCGAAGGCTGGGGACCAGCCTGGAACTTGTCAGAAGGCGAGCAGCCCAGGTGGGTGCAGATACCGACGGCCACGAAGTACTCGGGCTTGATGGAGCGGCCTTCGTTGCGGGCGTAGGGAGGCGTCATTTCCAGCTTGCGCTTGGACTCCGGGTCGGCGACCTTGTCGGTCAGCTTGGACAGCGCTGCCAACTGCTCCGGTGTACGACGGATGATCCACACCGGCTTGCCACGCCACTCCACAGTGATCTTCTCACCGGGCTTGAGGCTTGCGACATCCACTTCCACTGCCGCACCAGCGGCCTTGGCGCGCTCAGAGGGCTGGAAAGTGCTTACAAAAGGAACGGCGGTCGCTACACCGCCCACTGCGCCAGCGCATCCAGATGCGATCAGCCATGTGCGCTTACTGGAGTCGACAAGGGTTTCACTCATGAGAATCCTCAATGAACATCACTACTAGGGGAAGGGGCAATTGTAGCCGAGCCCACCAGCCCCTCATGACCGCCGGCTTACGACAATTGGCGGGCCATGCGGATCGCGGCCAGCAGGCTGGATGGATCGGCCAGCCCGCGACCGGCAATGTCGAAGGCGGTACCGTGGTCCGGGCTGGTCCGCACCAGGGGCAGCCCCAAGGTCACATTCACGCCATTCTCGACACCGAGGTACTTCACCGGGATCAGTCCCTGGTCGTGGTACATGGCGACTACCGCGTCGACCGGATCCGCACTGGCGGCCGACTGGCGCGCCTTCATGAACACCGTATCCCCCGGGAAAGGTCCCTCGATCCGCATGCCTTGCCGGCGCGCGGCCTCGATGGCGGGAGCGATGACCTGCTGCTCCTCGTCCCCGAACAGACCGCCCTCCCCGGCATGTGGGTTCAGGCCTGCCACGGCTATGCGCGGCTGCCTGCCCAGCATGCGACCGAGCGCCCGATGGGCGATCTGCAAGGTCTGCAGCACGTTGGCGTAGGTCACCGCTTCAATGGCTCGGCGCAGGGACACATGGATGCTGACCAGGACCGTGCGCAACTCCTCGTTGGCCAGCATCATGCGCACGGGCATGTCAGCCACGTCGCATCCTGCATGACGTGCTGCGGCATGCTGCAGCAACTCCGTGTGCCCGGGAAACGCATCGTAGGGTGCACCGGCAGCCGAAAGCGCTTCCTTATGCAGGGGGGCCGTCACCATCGCTGCCACCTGACCTTCCAGCGCCGCCTGGGCCGCCCAGGCTACGCAGTCACCAGCCAGGCGACCAGCCAGCGCATGCACCTGCCCCAGCGCCAGCTCTGGCACGGCGTCACCCACCTGGTACAGCGCCATGACGCCTTCAGGGCAGTGCCGTGCCTCGCCCGGATCAGCGATCAATCGCAGCACCGGAGCGCGAGCCAGGTGGCCACCGGCAACGAGGCTGTCGATGCAACGCTGCATCACACCGGCGTCACCCACCACGAAGCAATGGCGTACCGAATCAGGTGCCTGCACAAAAGCCTTGGCGATGATTTCGGGCCCGATGCCGCAGGGGTCCCCCAGGGTGACCGCAATCGGCTGCAAGCTTGGTGCATTCATGGTCGGCATCGTGGGCTCAAGCAGGGTTGTCGATGTCAACAAACTGGTGCTCCACGCCCCATTGGCTGGCGAGGTACTCGCCCAATGCCTGCACCCCGTAGCGCTCGCTGGCATGGTGGCCGCAGGCGATGTAGGCCACCCCGCACTCCCGGGCGTAATGCGCCTGGGGCTCGGAAATCTCCCCGGTGATGAAGGCCTGGGCACCGGCGGCAATGGCGGCCTCGAAGTAGCCCTGCGCACCGCCCGTGCACCAGGCAATGCGGTCGATCGGCCCCGGATGTCCTTCCACCAGCAACGACTGGCGGCCCATGACCTGCGTGACGTGGGATGCCAGGCTCTGCGCGCCCGCAAACTGCAGCGTGCCGTCGGCCGCACGTTGCAATCCCTCGGTGTCAGGATGGAACAGGTCAGCGTGCGGCCGCCCCAGGAAACCCAGCTGCTGCTCGCCGAAACGGGTGTCTGCGACCAGGCCGAGGCGCGCCCCCAGTTGCACGTTGTTGCCCCACTGCGGATGGGCATCCAGCGGCAGGTGGTAGGCCAGCAGGTTGATGTCGTGTTGCAGCAGCAACCCCAGGCGTTTGCGCATCCAGCCCGTCACCCTGCCATCGTGGCCACGCCAGAACAGGCCATGGTGGACCAGGATCGTGTCGGCACCCAAGACGATGGCCTGCTCGATCAGAGCCTGGCTCGCGGTCACACCGCTGACCACCCTGCGCACCCGGTCACGCCCCTCGACCTGCAAGCCATTGGGGCAATAGTCCTTGAATTTGTCCACCTCCAGCAGGGTGTGCAGGTGTGCGCAGAGTTCAGTGCGTTGCAGGATCATCGTTCACGGGCGGTTGTCATCGGTTCTCCAACGATGATGCCACGGACGCCTCCCAGTCACAGTCGCAACCAGCGCCCGCCGCAATCCATCGCTGCACCAAGCGTGCACACCAGCGACGCCACCAGCCACCACCGGCGTGGGCCAAATCGAGGGCGCCACAGCGGTAGCGGCTTGACTGCGCCTCCCAGCGCAGCATCCGGCAAGCACCGCGGCGGCGCAGGCTCAGTACCACCCCCAATGGGCAGGGCTCGGCAGCGCAGCAGACCCCACACCCGTTGCAGGGCTGGCCCACCGACGGCTTGGGAGGGGCCTCGCAATGGAGGTGAATGACGCGTTGGCGCATAAACCCCATTCTGCACTGCCTACCCGACCTACAATTTGTGCCAACGCGCCCTTTAGCGCGCCCCCGCACCATGAAGCGCACCTGGCTCCTGTTTTCCCAAGCCGTCACCGTCCTGCTGGCGGCCTATTTCGTCGTTGCCACCCTCAAACCCCAGTGGGTGGGCGGACCTGGCACGCGTAGCGGTACCGTGCCATTGATAGAAGCAGCATCCAATGGCGCGCAGGACATTCCGGCCGCCAGCTTCCGCCTGGCAGCACAGAAGGCGTCGGTTGCTGTGGTCAGCATCAGTACCCAGTCGGCACGCCAGGCTGCGCCGGGGGGCGACCCCTGGTCGCGCTTCTTCAACAGCGACCCCAACGACCAGCCCAGCGGCGGTCTGGGCAGTGGCGTCATCGTCAGCCCCAGCGGCTACATCCTGACCAACAACCACGTGATCGACGATGCCGACGAGATCGACGTGCTGCTGCAGGATGGCCGCCACGCCTCGGGCAAGGTCATCGGCACCGATCCCGACAGCGATCTGGCCGTGCTCAAGATCGAACTCGACAAGCTGCCGGCCATCGTCTGGGGCAACTCCGACACGGTGCAGGTGGGCGATCAGGTGCTGGCCATTGGCAACCCCTTCGGTGTCGGCCAGACGGTGACCAGCGGCATCATCAGCGCACTGGGACGCAACCAGTTGGGTATCAATACCTTCGAGAACTTCATCCAGACCGACGCTGCCATCAACCCAGGCAACTCGGGCGGCGCCTTGGTGGACACCGCTGGCAACCTGCTGGGGATCAACACCGCCATCTATTCGCAATCCGGCGGCAGCATGGGCATTGGCTTCGCCATTCCGGTCAGCACCGCCCGCCTGGTGCTGGACGCCATCGTCAAGGACGGCAAGGTCACCCGTGGCTGGATCGGCGTCGAGCCCAACGAACTCACTGCGGAATTGAAGGAAACCTTTGGCGTCAAGACCGACAGGGGCGTGATCATCACGGGTGTGCTGCAGAACGGCCCGGCGTCACGCGCTGGCCTGCACCCCGGCGACGTGATCGCCCAGGTGGAGGGCAAGCCGGTCAACAATGTCAGTGAACTGCTGACTGCCGTGGCCGCCCTCAAACCCGGCACGGCGGCCAAGTTCCAGCTTGAGCGGCAGAACCAGGCGCTGAGCCTGGACATCACCCCCGGTGTGCGGCCAAAGCCGAAGGCCATCCAGCGCTGAACGCGCGCTGATTTGCTACGGCTTTAATAGCTGCCTACGCAGCATCCACGCGGGCTACAGCCCGATTCAACGGGGAGCAACTTCCTCTTCGGCAGGCGCCTGGGTGTGCTTGATGAAGAGTTGCGCGGCCCAGATACCCACCTCATAGAGCAGGCACATCGGGATGGCCAGCGCCAGCTGCGACACCACGTCGGGTGGCGTCACCACGGCTGCGATGACAAAGGCCACGACGATGAAATAGCTGCGGAAGGCCTTGAGCTTGTCGATGCTGACGACGTTCATGCGCGCCAGCACAATGACCACGATAGGCACTTCGAAGGCCATGCCGAAGGCAAGGAACATCGACAGCACGAAGCTCAGGTAAGCCTCGATGTCCGGTGCGGCCGTGATGGACTTGGGCGCAAAACTCTGGATGAACTTGAACACCTGTCCGAACACGAAGAAGTAGCAGAACGCGACACCGATGAAGAACAGCACGGTGCTCGAAATGACCAGCGGCAGGACCAGCTTCTTCTCGTGCGCATACAGGCCTGGCGCCACGAAGGCCCACAGCTGGTACAGCACGACGGGCAAGGCCATCAGGAAGGCCACCATCAGCAGGATCTTGAGCGGCACCAGGAACGGGGAAATGACCGAGGTGGCGATCAGCGTGGCCCCCTTGGGCAGGTGCGCCACCAGCGGCGCGGCCAGGATGTCGTACAGCTCACCGGGGCCGGGGTACAAGGCCAGGGCAAGCGTACAGACAGCAATGGCGATGGTGGCCTTGACCAGGCGGTCACGCAGCTCGATCAAGTGCTGCACGAACGGCTGCTCGGTGCCGGCCAGTTCGTCCGGCGGGGTGTCGTTGGATGCCATGGGTCAGAAAATGTTCGGTGCGCCCGACGCTGGTCAGCGCGCTTTGGGCGGGCGGAAACGCGCCACACGCGCCGCTCCCGACTGGGCCTTGGTGCGCACGCCCATGCGGGCCTTGTACCACTGGGGTACCGCGCCCTGCTTGAGGCGGAAATTCTTGCGCGGGTGCTGGTACTGCGGATAGACCGGTGTGGCCTCGGGCAGGGCCTGGTCGGTGGCCTCCTGCCAGGACTTCTCGAACTCGGAGGCCTGGGTCTGGATGCTGTTTTCCATGTCGCGCGCGGCCCCTTCGACCGATTCGCGCATCTTCTTGAGCTCGTCGAGCGCCATGGAGCGGTTGACCTCGGCCTTGACGTCGGCCACGTAGCGCTGCGCCTTGCCCAGCAAGGCGCCCAGCGTGCGCGCCACGCCCGGCAGCTTTTCCGGGCCGATGACGATCAGCGCCACGGCGCCGATGAGCGCCATCTTCGATATGCCGAGATCAATCACGCGTGCAGTGCTTGCAGGAACTCAGGAGGAATCAGGACTTGGGCGTGGCTTGCACGTCGATCGTGTCCTTCGCAGCAGTCTGCGGTGCTGCGTGCGACACCTGCTGAGCAGGCGGTTGCGGTGTAGCAGGTGTCTCCGGTGCGGCGCCGTCCCGCATGCCGTCCTTGAAGCCCTTGACGGCACCACCCAGGTCAGAGCCGATGTTCTTGAGCTTCTTGGTGCCAAAGACCATGACCACGATCAACAGAACGATCAGCCAGTGCCAAATCGAAAACGAACCCATGATGAACTCCTAAAGTCGGTGACGGATTTTAGACTGCCGCTGTGCCGAATCAGCCACGCAACCAGGGGCGGCTGCCCCCCATGACATGAAAATGCAAGTGTCGCACTTCCTGCCCGCCTTCCACGCCGGTGTTGGTCACCAGCCGGAAGCCCCCATCGGGGTAAGGGTTGCAGCCTTCCTGCGCCGCCAGCTTCGGCACCAGCGCCATCATGCGGCCCATCAGGCCCGCATGCGCATCCGTAATGTGCGCCATGCTGGGGATGTGCGCCTTGGGAATGATCAAGAAATGCACCGGCGCCCACGGGGCAATGTCGTGAAAACAGTAGAACTCATCGTCCTCGTAGACCGGCCGCGACGGAATCTTCTTGGCAACGATCTTGCAAAACAGGCAATCGGGGTCGTGGTCGACCACTCCATGGGTGCTCATGCGTGAATCTCCTGGCCTTTGTTCATGGCGATGAAACCGGTGGCGATGCGGTAGAGGAACCACACCGAAATGATGATCCAGGCAATCATGCCAGGCAGCAGCAACAGCGCCCACAAGGGCAGCGTCACCAGGTACAGCACTCCCGCTGTAACCACAGAGCGGATGCGGTAACGGAAATGCGAGGCGTGCCAGGTGCCCTCGGCACTGTCGCGCTGGGTCCAGTCAATGAGCAGCGCCACGATGAGCAAGGTGGTGCCGAACTGGGCACCGGGCACCATGGCTGCCACCGCCACGAGCAAATGCAGCACGTAGCTGATGACGCCAATGGTGTTGAGGCGCTGCAGCAACGCCAGGTCAACCGGGGCTACCGCCTTGGGTGTCACATCGGTGAAATCTTCGCTCATGGGAAAACCTCCAGAGTTCGGGTTCGGGCAATCAGACTGCGCCACCCTCTCGGGCCGCGAGTTTGCGCAGGGCCTTTTCCTCGATGCCACTGGTGCCTTCACGGCGCTCGAGCTCGGCAATCACGTCGGCAGGCGTCAGGCCATAGTGGGCCAGCGCGATCATGCTGTGGAACCACAGGTCGGCCACCTCGTAGACGATCTTGGTCGCGTCGCCACCGTGGTCGGCATCCTTGGCGGCCATGACGACCTCGGTAGCCTCTTCGCCGATCTTCTTCAAAAAGGCGTCCGGCCCCTTGGCCAGCAGCTTGGCCACGTAACTGGCGCTGGGGTCGCCCCCAGCCGCTGGCTTGCGGCTTTCGATCACGGCAGCCAAGCGCGCCAGCGCATCCTGGGACAAAGAAGTGGGTGTATTCGCAGACATGGTGCTTACTTGTAGATGCTCTCAGGGTCTTTCAGGACCGGATCCACCGCCGTCCACTGCCCGTCGCGCAATACGCTGTAGAAGCAGCTGTGGCGGCCGGTGTGGCAGGCAATGCCGGGCGTGTGCCCGGTCTGGGTCACTTCCAGCAGGATGACGTCGTTGTCGCAGTCGATGCGGATGGCGTGCACAGTCTGCACGTGGCCCGACTCCTCGCCCTTGAACCAGAGCTTGTTGCGCGAGCGGCTGAAGTACACCGCACGGCCCAGCTCGGCGGTCTTCTGCAGGGCCTCGCGGTTCATCCAGGCGAACATGAGAACGTCGCGGCTGCCCTGCTCCTGCGCGATCACGGGCACCAGCCCCTTCTCATCCCACTTGATCTGATCCAACCACTGCATGCTATGTTCTCGGTGGTGCGCCAGTTGCTACCAATTCAGTAGCTGCCTACGCAATTTCTACGCGGGCCAGAGCCCGATTTCATGGTCAAAGCCGTACCGGAATGCCACGCGCAGCCATGCGCGCCTTGGCCTGGGCCACGGTGTATTCGCCGTAATGGAAGATGCTGGCGGCCAGCACCGCATCCGCCCCGCCCTGCTGCACGCCATCGGCCAGGTGGTCGAGGTTACCCACTCCACCGCTGGCAATCACCGGCACGCTCACGGCGTCTGCCACGGCGCGGGTCAGTTCCAGGTCGAAGCCGCTCTTGGTGCCGTCACGGTCCATGCTGGTCAGCAAAATCTCGCCCGCGCCCCGGCGCGCCATCTCGGTCGCCCAGGCCACGGCGTCCAGACCGGTGTTCTTGCGTCCCCCGTGGCTGTACACATCCCAGCCGGCACCCCGGGCGAGCGCATCTTCGGCACTGCGTCGCTTGGCGTCGATGGCCACCACGATGCACTGCGAGCCGTACTTTTCCGAGGCGTCGTTGATGACCTGCGGGTTGGCCAGCGCAGCCGAATTGAAGCTGGTCTTGTCGGCCCCTGCGTTGAGCAGGCGGCGCACGTCTTCCACCGTGCGCACCCCACCGCCTACGGTGAGAGGAATGAATACCTGGGAGGCCACGGCCTCGATGATGTGCAGGATCAGGTCGCGCCCGTCACTGGTGGCGGTAATGTCCAGAAAGGTCAGCTCGTCGGCACCCTGGTCGTTGTAGCGCGCGGCAATCTCGACCGGGTCGCCCGCATCGCGCAGCTCGACGAAGTTGACGCCTTTGACCACGCGACCACCGGTCACGTCCAGGCAAGGGATGATTCTCTTGGCAAGCACCGGTCAGCCGTTCAGTTCGTCAGCGCGCTCTTGCGCCTTCTGGAAGTCCAGATCGCCACTGTAAATAGCGCGGCCGCAGATGACGCCTTCGACACCCTCATCTTCCACCGCGCACAGCGCCTCGATGTCGGCCATGTTGGACAGGCCGCCCGACGCGATAACGGGAATGGTGAGCGCCTGCGCCAGCTTGACCGTAGCCTCGATGTTGATGCCGGTGAGCATGCCGTCGCGGCCGATGTCGGTGTAGATGATGGACTCGACACCGTAGTCCTCGAACTTCTTGCCCAGGTCCACCACCTCGTGGCCGGTGAGCTTGCTCCAGCCGTCGGTGGCTACCTTGCCGTCCTTGGCGTCCAGGCCCACGATGATGTGGCCGCCGAACGCAGTACAGGCGTCACGCAGGAAGCCGGGGTTCTTGACCGCCGCGGTGCCGATGATGACGTAGCGCAGGCCGGCGTCGAGGTAGCGCTCGATGGTGTCCAGGTCGCGGATGCCGCCACCGAGCTGCACGTCGATCTCGTCGCCCACGGTCTTGAGGATCTTCTTGATGGCCTGCTCGTTCTTGGGCTGGCCGGCAAAGGCACCGTTCAGGTCCACCAGGTGCAGGCGACGCGCCCCCTTGTCCACCCAGCTGCGCGCCATCACGTCCGGTTGTTCACCAAACGTGGTGGATTGGTCCATATCACCTTGTTTCAGGCGCACACAGTGGCCGTCCTTGAGGTCAATTGCGGGGATTAAAAGCATGATGCTTCAGAGCGTGGGGAGTGGAGGAAAAAGAAGCGCGCAGCGTCGCCAGGAAAGAAATCAGGGGTTCCAGTGCAGGAAGTTGCGGTACAGGGACAAACCGTGGTCGGCACTTTTTTCGGGGTGGAACTGGGTCGCGAAAATATTATCGCGTGCCACCGCACAGCTGAAGCGTGCGCCGTAGTCGGTTTCGCCCACACTGTGGCGTGCATCGGACGGTTTGGCGTAGTAGCTGTGCACGAAGTAGAAGTAGCTGCCATCCGGCACATCGCCCCATACCGGGTGTCGCTTGTCGGTGCCCGCGCCGGTCTGCCAGACCTGGTTCCAGCCCATCTGCGGTACCTTGAAGCGGCTGCCGTCTTCCTGCAAGCGGCCTTCGAGCTCGAAGCGCACCACGCGACCCGGAATCAGCCCCAGGCAGTCCACGCCCTGCTCTTCGCTGTGGTCCAGCAGCATCTGCATGCCCACGCACACGCCCATGAGCGGCTTGTTGGCAGCGGCGTGCATCACGGCATCGAACATGCCGCTCTCATGCAGGTCGCGCATGCAGTCGCGCATGGCGCCCTGGCCTGGCAGCACCACGCGCTCGGCATCCATCACTTCCTGGGCCGTGCGGGCCCAGACCACGTCCACGCCAGCGTCTGCGGCCACATGCATCACGGCCTGCGTCACCGAGCGCAGGTTGCCCATGCCGTAGTCCACCACTGCCACTTTTTTCATGCTACAAATTTACTAGCTGTTTACGCTGTATCGACGCGGGCCAGACGGCCTTTTGGCTCGATTCTACAGACTACCCTTGGTCGACGGAATGACCCCGGCCGCACGGGGGTCGCGTTCGAGCGCCGCACGCAGTGCCCGCGCGAAGGCCTTGAACACCGTCTCCGCCTGGTGGTGGGCGTTGTGGCCCTTGAGGTTGTCGATGTGCAGCGTCACCTGTGCATGGTTCACGAAGCCCTGGAAGAATTCGTGCATGAGCTGGGTGTCAAAGCTGCCGATCATGCCGCTGGTGAATGGCACGTCCATCACCAGGCCCGGCCGGCCGGAAAAGTCGATGACCACGCGGCTCAGGGCTTCGTCCAGTGGCACATAGGCGTGGCCGTAGCGGTAGATGCCCTTCTTGTCACCCACGGCCTTGGCCACCGCCTGCCCCAGGGTGATGCCCACGTCTTCGACCGTGTGGTGGCCGTCGATATGCAGGTCGCCATCGGCTTCGATGTCGAGGTCGATCAGTCCATGGCGGGCGATCTGGTCGAGCATGTGGTCGAAGAAGCCGATGCCGGTGGACAGGCGGCTCTGGCCCGTGCCGTCCAGGTTGACGCGCACCCGGATCTTGGTCTCGTTGGTGTTGCGCACCACCTCGGCCACGCGGGGCAAGGCGGTGGAGGGAACTTCGGTCAGGGCGTAATCGGTCATAGTGTGTCCTGCAGGGCCGCGAGCAGGGCGCGGTTTTCGTCGGCGGCGCCCACGGTCAGGCGCAGGCAGTTGGCCAGCAATGGGTGCATTTTAGAAACGTTCTTCACCAGAATGCCACGGGCCTTGAGGCCGTCGAACACCTGTTGTGCCCGGTCCACAGCGCCTTCGAAGCGCACCAGCACCATGTTGGCGTCGCTCTCGAACGCCCGCACGCCCGGCATCGCCCGAAGTGCTTCCAAAAGAATAGCGCGCTGCGCACAGATTTCGCGGGCCTGGGCCGCAAACACCTCCTGGTGTTCGAGCGCGAACAGCGCGCATTCGTAGTTGAGTACGCTCACGTTGTAGGGCGGGCGCACCTTGTCCACCTCGGCCACCAGGGCGGCGGGGCCCACCATGTAGCCCAGGCGCACCCCGGCCAGGCCGAACTTGGAGAGCGTGCGCATCAAGAGCACATGGCCATGGTCCTGCGGGCGGGCACGAATCTCGTCGATCCAGCTGTGGCTGGAAAACGGCTGGTAGGCCTCGTCCACGGCCACGATACTGCCCGCGCTGGCAGCTGCCTCGATGACCGTCGCCATGGCGCCGCGGTCCCACAGGTTGGCCGTGGGGTTGTTCGGGTAGGCCAGGTAGACGATGGCCGGTTGGCGGGTCTGGATGGCCTGCACCATGGCCGGCACATCGAGCGCAAATTCGGGGGTGAGCGGCACGCCCATGAAGTCCAGCCCCTGCAGCGCGGCGCTCATGGCGTACATCACGAAGCCGGGCACGGGGGCCAGGATGGCGGGGCGCGCTTCACCGGCCGCCACCGGGCGGTCGCAGGCCATGGCCAGCAGCGAAATCAGCTCGTCCGAGCCATTGCCCAGCATGATGTCGTAACCCGCGGGCATGTCGGCGTACGCGGCCAGCGCCTTGCGCAGGTCGTTCACGCGGCCATCGGGGTAGCGGTTCAGCGCCAGGGCACCCAGGCGCTGGCCCAGTTCAGCCTGCAGTGCGGCGGGAAGCGGGTGCGGGTTCTCCATGGCGTCGAGCTTGACCATGCCCTTGGAATCCTGGATGGCATAGGCATGCATGGACTGCACATCCTGGCGGATGCGGCGTGCAATCACAGCGTCGGTGCTAGCGGTCGTACTCATGGTGCGGGGGTCTCCACGGCGAAGCCAGCGCCTGCCAGCGTGCCGACAAAGGGGTTGAAAGCGGTCACGCCGTCAATCTGCTGCAGGTGGGTAAGCTCCGTGCTCAGCACGTAGCGGGCGCCGCTCTGGGCGGCAGCGGCCACCACCAGGGCATCCCAGTACGGCAGGCCAAAGCGCGCTTCCACGCCCCAGGCGGTTTCCACCGTCTGGTGGTCCACCTGCCAGGGCTTCCACAGCTGGTAGCGACGCAGCTTTGCGCGGGCATCCCCAGCGGGCATGCCAAAGCGCTGGGTGGCAATCACGTAGTACTCGGACAACACCTGCGTGCTCACGCGCCCGCAGCGCCCCTGCCACAGCGCTTCCATCCAGGCGCGCGCCGTGGCGCGGCGGGTGGCGTCGTGGGCGTCATCCACCGCCAGCAACACCGCGGTGTCGACAAAACACACCGGGGCCAACGCAGTTTCAGCGGCCATGCGTCACCTCGCGGGCGGGCAACGGCTGGCCGTTGGAGTCGAATGTGGACGTGTCCGCCTGCCACTCGCGCTGCGCGCGCGCATAGGCGTCGTCGTGCTGCATCTTCTCGGCCAGCATCTCCCCCACCAGCCGCGACACGCTGCTGCCGCGCTTGGCCGCCTCGATGCGCACCCATTCGAGCACGGTGTCTTCCACGGTGATGGTGACGTTTTTCACGAAATCAGTGTAACACGAAATTCGTGTAACACTGATTTCGTGGTTAATACCTTCAATCAGTTCCGGGCCGTGCCAGTGCTACAGTCCAACGCAAAACAACGCATGCTCGCCATGGCACTATCCCCACCCACCGCTCCGTCAAGGCATCTGCCGGGTTTGTCGCTATCTTTAGATGAGCGCCTTGCGCATATTCCACGCGGGCTGGAGGCTGTTTTTATGGGTTTTCAACCGAACGAATTGGCGGAATCCTGCCGTCTACATTACGTTGGGCACGACACATGATTCGCTTTTTTGCTTTGGCTGTAGTCGTTCTGACCCAAAGTTGGCCCGTGATCGCCGCACCTGAGGAAGTGAAGCCGGGAACATACTACCGAGAGGGCGGCTCCGGAACACTTTTGATCGAAAAACAGGGCCTAGACGGGCAATTCTTTCAGATCGAGACCATCGGTGGCAACTGCCACCTGTGCTCAGTTGGCGGCAGAGTGCACCAAACGTCAGGGCACGCAGACGAGGGCAACGGCCTGACGTGCACGGTTTCGTTCCAAACAGTCGGCACATCGATCAAAGTCGAACCGCTAACGGAGGAGGGTTGCAGAGACTTCTGTGGCGCGCGGGCCGGCTTCGACGGCGTGTATCGAGCACTTTCCAAATCATGCACACCGGAAGGTCGCCAAACACGATGGGACCAGTCCCTGTCCCACTACAAGGCCAAGCGCTACAAGGCATCAAAGAACGCGTTGCGCAGTCTCATATCCGAGTGCAAGGCGCACATGAACTGGATTGAGATCGATCAGGTGCGAAATGACCTTGCCCTGTCGCAGTATCACGACGGCTCCCCCGCTGATTGCCTTGCCACCTTGAAGTCAACGTTGGCGGGTCGCCTCGACGACGAGGAGGACCTTAAGAGGGGCGACACCATCTTCCTGCCGCCATGCGATTTCGACAACTACATCACTGTGGCGAAGGCTACTTGGTTCAATCGGGCGTTGTGCGAGAAAGCCCTTCATCCGTCACGCTGAGGCCGGCGAAGCCCAACCCCTCGCTGGAGCGGACCTGCACCGGCGTGGCACTTTACCCGGGAAGTGCTAGCTATCAACATGCTCGCCACGGGCCAATCGCAATGCAGTGTCTGGCCTGCTGAACTCAATAGCTAAATCGCATATGAACTTGCTCCTTCTGATTGCAGCCTTGGTCTTCACATGCCTGGCCTACGACGCGTGGAAGCTCTCCGTCCCTGCGGACAAGGTTCCCTATTCAGTCACAGCGGACGATTTAGGACAACCGCTCGATGGCATCCCGTTGATGGAGCAATCCAAACGAAAGGATTGGAATTCGCGCTATGGCTTGGGCGATCTGAGCCAGACATTCTGGCTTTGGACCATCCTGGCGCTGGCCTGTGCCATCGGCGCGGTCGCTGGACTGGTCGGATAGCCCGCCGCTGGCAGCGACTTCAACTGCCTCGCACCCAGTAATACACCCGCCCAATCCCCTCACGCACCGCCACATCCGTCCAGCGCAACGCATTGGCGTCGGGCAGGAAGTCCATCACGGTGGTTTGCTTCTCCGGCACCTTAAAGTCCACCGGAAACGGAAGCACGCGCAGGCCCTGGGCTTCGAACAAGGCCCGGGCGCGGGGCATGTGGAAGGCGGAGGTGACCAGCAGCACCGTGGCACCTTCCGTGGGAAACAGGCGGCGTACCTCGGTGGCTTCCTGCTGGGTGTTTTCCACCGGGCCGGTCAAGACGATGGCCTGTGCAGACACGCCCTGCTTCACCGCAAGATCACGCAGGATGTCACCCTCGGCGGTCTCGGTCACCTCCCACGGCAGCTTGCCGCGCGTGAACACGAGCTTGGGGGCCTTGCCCGCGGCGAACAGTTCCAGCCCACCAAAGAAACGGTCCGGGTCGCTCCACTCCTGCACCACGCCATGGGCGCCGGGCACGGCAGCGAGCATGCCGCTGAGCACCACCACGGCATCGGCGCGCGGCATCTCCGACGCCACCTGCCGCACGGCGTGCCGCTCCACTGAGCGAAACACCATGTCCGAAAACCATGGGGAAGCACAGAGCCACAGCAGCGCCACCCCGCATACGGACAGCCAGCGCCTGCGCGTCAGCACACCGGCCAGCACCAGGGCGCAGACCAGCACGATGGGGGACAGCAGCAAGGGAAGGAGCTTGTGCAGGTAGATCATGGTGTGGATCGGAGGCGGCGAAAACAAGCCAGGGCACGGCGCCCGGGCAGATCATTCACACGGGTAGGCGGACGTGAGCGCCTGCTGCATGACGAACTGCACCGGCATGTCGGCCTCGTACAGGTCGCGGTTGCGGCGCAGTTCGCTGTCAAACAGGTCACGGGCCATGCGCGGCTCCAACCGGCGCCCGCCCAGGCAGACGACGGGCTGCCCGCCTGCACGCTCGGCCTGCGCACTGGCTTCCAAAGCGCCTTCCATCACGCCCACGAGGTAGTAGCGCACATACAGGTCGCCATGCTTCTTGTCCGACTTTTCCAGGGCGCGCAGTTCGCGCAGGGACATGGCCTGTACTGGTGCACAGACGTTCCAGAGCAGACAGACCAAGCCCATGACGGCCAGGATGCGGGGGAGAAAACGGGGTGAAGGGTTCATAGGGGTAGGTCGTACTGCGTGGCGAACTCTTACACCCCATGCGGCCGTTTACTTCAGCCGCATCTCGGCCGCACGGGCATGGCCTTGCAAGCCTTCGCCGTAGGCCAGTTCGGCCGCGACCACACCGAGCTTCTGGGCCCCGGCTTCGCTCACCTCAATGAGGCTGGAACGCTTCTGGAAGTCGTACACCCCCAGCGGGCTGGAGAAGCGCGCCGTACCGCTGGTGGGCAGCACGTGGTTGGGCCCGGCGCAGTAGTCGCCCAGGCTCTCGCTCGTATAGGCGCCAAGGAAGATGGCACCGGCGTGCTTGAGCAGCGGCTCCCAGCGGTGCGGATCGGTACTGCTGACTTCCAGGTGCTCGGGCGCAATGCGGTTGGAGATGGCGCAGGCCTCTTCCATGTTGCGGGTATGGATGAGCGCGCCACGGCCGGTGAGGCTCTTGGCGATGATCTCGGCGCGGGGCATCTCCGGCAGCAGGCGGTCGATGCTGGCCTGCACCTGGGCGATGTAGGCCGCGTCGGGGCACAGCAGGATGCTCTGGGCCAGTTCGTCGTGCTCGGCCTGGCTGAACAGATCCATGGCCACCCAGTCGGGCGGTGTGCTGCCATCGGCCAGCACCAGGATCTCGCTGGGCCCGGCAATCATGTCGATGCCCACCTTGCCGAACACGCGGCGCTTGGCCGCCGCCACATAGGCGTTGCCGGGCCCGGTGATCTTGTCCACGGCCGGAATGGTGGCCGTGCCATAGGCCAGCGCGGCCACAGCCTGCGCACCGCCGATGGTGAAGGCACGGGAAACACCGGCCACATAAGCGGCCGCCAGCACCAGCGCGTTCTTCTCACCACGTGGCGTGGGCACCACCATGATGATTTCACCCACACCGGCCACGTGGGCGGGGATGGCGTTCATCAGCACGGACGAGGGGTAGGCGGCCTTGCCACCGGGCACGTAGATGCCCACGCGGTCCAGCGGCGTGACCTTCTGGCCCAGCAGGGTGCCTTCCTCGTCGCGGTAGCTCCAGCTCTCACCCGAGGCCTTTTTTTGCGCTTCGTGGTAGCTGCGCACGCGGCGTGCGGCGGCTTCCAGGGCACTGCGCTGCTTTGCGGGGATGCTGTCGAACGCTGCTTTCAGTTCGGCCTGGGTCAGCTCCAGCGCGCGCATGTCGGCGGCCTGCAGGGCGTCGAAACGCGCGGTGTACTCCAGCACCGCGGCGTCGCCGCGGGCCTGCACATCGGCCAGGATGTCGGCCACGCGCTGCTCGATGGCGGCATCGGTATCGGCAGACCAGTGCAGGCGTGCCTGAAACAGTTGCTCAAAATCGGCCGCAGCCGTGGAAAGATGTGCGGGAGCAGCTACCAAACTCATAGCAACAGTCGGTTCTTTAGGGAGTGACGGCACCGGCAAAGGCGTCGATGATCTTGCGCAGCGGTTCGCGCTTGAGCTTGAGCGCAGCCTGGTTCACCACCAGGCGCGAGCTGATGTCCATGATGCGCTCCACCTCGACGAGCTTGTTGGCCTTGAGGGTGTTGCCGGTGGAAACGAGGTCGACAATCGCGTCGGCCAAGCCCACCAGCGGCGCGAGTTCCATGCTGCCGTAGAGCTTGATCAGGTCCACGTGCACGCCCTTGCTGGCGAAGAATTCACGGGCAATGGCCACGTACTTGGTGGCCACGGTCAGGCGCGAGCCCTGCTTCACGGCTGACGCGTAATCAAAGTCTGCACGCACCGCCACGCTGATGCGGCACTTGGCAATGTTCAGGTCCAGCGGCTGGTACAGGCCGTCTCCGCCATGCTCCAGCAGCGTGTCTTTGCCCGTAATGCCGAGGTCGGCACCGCCGTACTGCACGTAGGTGGGAACGTCGGTGGCACGCACCACCAGCAGGCGCACGTCGGGCAGGTTGGTGTCGAGGATGAGCTTGCGCGACTTTTCCGGGTCGTCTAGCACCTCGATACCGGCCGCCTTGAGCAGCGGTACGGTTTCTTCAAAGATGCGGCCTTTGGACAGTGCGAGGGTAATCATGTCTATTTGATGCGTTCAATGTCTGCGCCGATGCCGCGCAACTTGGCTTCCATCTGGTCGTAGCCGCGGTCGAGGTGGTAGATGCGGTCCACCACAGTCTCCCCGTCTGCCACCAGGCCGGCGATCACGAGGCTGGCCGAGGCCCGCAGGTCGGTAGCCATGACGGTGGCGCCCGAGAGCTTGGGCACGCCCTCCACGACCGCCACCTTGCCGTCGATCTGTATATGCGCACCCAGACGCACCAGTTCGTTAACGTGCATGAAGCGGTTCTCAAAGATGGTCTCGGTCACCTTGGACGCCCCCTGCGAAATGCAGTTGAGCGCCATGAACTGGGCCTGCATGTCGGTGGGGAAGCCTGGGTACTCGTGGGTGCGGAAGCTTTGCGCCTTGAGGTGGGTGTAGGCCGGCCCCTGGGCCTGGATGCGGATGCCGCCGTTCACCGCGGTCACCGTGGCACCGGCATCGCGCAGCTTCTCCACCACCGACTCCAAATGGTCGATGCGGCCGTGCTGCAACACCACATCGCCGCCCGTTGCGGCCACGGCACACAGGAAGGTGCCGGTTTCGATGCGGTCCGCCACCACCGTGTGGGTGGCGCCGTGCAGGCGCTCGACACCTTCGATGCGGATGCGGCTCGTGCCGTGCCCTTCGATCTTCGCGCCCATGGCAATGAGCATTTCGCACAGGTCCGGAATCTCGGGTTCCTGGGCGGCGTTTTCCAGAATGGTCTCGCCTTCGGCCAGCGCGGCCGCCATGAGGAAGTTCTCGGTGCCGGTGACGGTGACCATGTCGGTGGCAATGCGCGCGCCCTTCAGGCGCGTCCAGCCCTTGGGCAGCTTGGCGATCATGTAGCCATGCTCGACCACGATTTCGGCGCCCATGGCGGCCAGGCCCTTGAGGTGCTGGTCCACCGGACGCGAGCCGATGGCGCAGCCACCGGGCAGCGACACGGTGGCTTCACCGAAGCGTGCCAGCAAGGGGCCCAGGGCCAGCACCGACGCACGCATGGTCTTCACCAGCTCATACGGGGCCTCGGGATTGGATAGCTGGCCAGCATTCACGGTGACGGTGCCGTCTGCCCCCTGCTCCACCTGCACGCCCATGTTGCGGATGAGCTTGAGCATGGTGTTCACGTCCTGCAGGCGCGGCACATTGCGCAGCGTGACGGGGTCGGCCGTGAGCAAGGTGGCACACAGCTCCGGCAGGGCCGCGTTCTTGGCCCCGGAAATGGCGACGGTGCCGTTCAGCGGCAAGCCGCCGCGAATGAGAAGTTTGTCCATGGTGCTTGTGTGGTTCAGGCCTGCTGGGCCCATTCAGCCGGGGTGAACGCGCGGATCGAGAGCGCATGCACTTCGTCGGTCTTCATGCGGTCGCCCATGGTGGCATAGACCGCCTGGTGGCGCTGGATCAGACGTTTGCCTTCAAAAGCGCTGGAGACCACGGTGGCATACCAGTGGCGGCCATCACCTTCAACGACGCAGTGGTCACAGGCAATGGCGTTGGCAATGAGGGATTGGATCTGGTCTGCGGTCATCGTGAAAAAGGAAATTAGCTGCGGATCTTGTAGCCGGTGCGCAGCAGGTGGATGGCCACGGCACTGACCAGCGCCCAGGCCACCGCCACCACGCCCAGGCTCAGCCAGGGCGACACGTCGCTCACGCCGAAGAAGCCGTAGCGGAAGCCGTCGATCATGTAGAAGAACGGGTTGAAATGACTCAGCCCCTGCCAGAAGGACGGCAGGGAATGGATGGAATAGAACACGCCGCTGAGAAACGTCATGGGCATGATGATGAAGTTCTGGAACGCGGCCAGCTGGTCAAACTTTTCCGCCCAGAGCCCGGCAATCAGTCCCAGGGTGCCCAGCAGGGCCGCGCCCATGATGGCAAACACCACGATCCACAGCGGTGCCACAAAGCTCAGGTGCGCAAACCAGGCAGTCACGAGGAACACACCACCGCCCACCACCAACCCGCGGGCGATGGCCGAGCCCACGTAGGCCACGAACCAGTGCCAGTGCGACAGCGGTGTGAGCAGCAGGAACACCAGGTTGCCCATGATCTTGCTCTGGATCAGCGACGAGGAGCTGTTGGCAAAGGCGTTCTGCAGCACGCTCATCATCACCAGCCCCGGCACCAGGAAAGCCGTGTAGCTGATGCTGTCGTACACCTTCACGTGGTCTTCGAGCACATGGCCGAAGATCATGAGGTACAGCACCGAGGTGAGCACGGGCGCCGCGATGGTCTGGAAGCTGACCTTCCAGAAGCGCAGCACTTCCTTGTAGAGCAGGGTTTGCCAGCCGTTCATGCTGCGGCTCCCACGGGTGCCTGCGAGCGCGTCATCACGTCCAGGAATACGTCTTCGAGGTCGGCCTTGCGGATTTCCACGTCATGGGCCACCAGCCCGGCTTCGCGCACGGCGGCCAGGTAGTGTTCGATGGCTGCTGCGTCGTTGGCGGGGAACTGCACCACGCGGCCGGTGATACGCGCCTGGCGCGCCAATTCGGGCGGCAGGTCAGCGTCGAGCTTGAAACGCAGCACGTTGCTCGACGCGTTCTTGAGCAGGCTGCTGGTGCTGTCCAGCGCCACGATCTTTCCGGACTTGAGCATGGCCACGCGGTGGCACAGGGCTTCGGCCTCTTCCAGGTAATGGGTGGTCAGCAACACGGTGCTGCCCTGCTTGTTGAGCTTGGCGATGAATGCCCACAGGGTCTGGCGCAATTCCACATCGACGCCGGCCGTGGGCTCGTCCAGCACGATGACGGGCGGCTTGTGCACCAGAGCTTGCGCCACCAGCACGCGGCGCTTCATGCCGCCCGAGAGCTGGCGCATGTTGGCATTGGCCTTGTCGGCCAGGCCCAGGCTTTCCAGCAGCTCGTCGATCCAGGCCTCGTTGCCCTTCACACCGAAATAGCCGGACTGGATGCGCAAGGTTTCGCGCACATTGAAGAAGGGGTCGAACACCAGTTCCTGCGGCACGACGCCGAGGTTCTTGCGGGCCTGGGCATAGTCGGCCTGCACATCCGCACCGAGCACAGCCACACGGCCGCTGGTGGCACGGGTCAAGCCGGCCAGGATGCTGATGAGGGTGGTCTTGCCGGCCCCGTTAGGCCCCAACAGGCCGAAGAACTCGCCTTGCTCGATTTGGAGAGAGACCCCATCCAGCGCCGCAAACGTGCTGCCCTTGGGGCCCCGCGGAGAAGGATAGTGCTTGGTGACGGACTGGAAGGAAATGGCAGGCATGGGAGGGGTGATTTTACCGCCCCAGGGGCATGGCCCTGTCAGGCGCTAGGCAGCAACCCCGAAATGCCGTAGAGCTTGGCCAAGTCCAGCAGGCGGCTGGGAAGCCCCTGCACCGCAAATCGCTTGCCGGCACGGGCGCACTCCCGGCGCAATTCGAGCAGCACCGCCAAGGCTGACGAGTCGAAGTGACGCAGCTTGGCCGCATCCACCACCACCTGCGCCGCTTCCGAACGCAGACCGTCCGTGAGCTGCTTGACGCAGGCCTTGGCTTGCTCGTGGGTCAGGGTGGCGGGCAGGCTCAGCATGGTTTACCCCTTCTTGGCGGCATTGCTCTTGTTCAGGTCGACCAGCATGGTGATCAGGCCGTCGATGCCCTTGGCGTTGATCTGCGGACCGAACTGGCTGCGGTAGTTTTCCACCAGCCAGACACCCAGCACGTTGAGGTTGTAGATGCGCCAACCGGTGCCTTGCCCAGGCGTTTTTTCCAGGCGGTAGTCCAGTTGGATCGGATCACCCCGGCCCTTGATTTCAGTCCGCACCAGCACTTCCTTGTCTTCGGGTGCCGCGCGCAGCGGCTTCATGGCTATGGTCTGGTCGCTGACCTGGGCCAAGGCACCGGCATAGGTGCGCACCAGCAGGGTCTTGAATTCGTCCTGCAGCGCCTTCTGCTGTTCGGGTGTGGCCTGGCGCCAGGCCGGGCCCACGGCCGATGCCGTCATGCGCTGGAAGTTGACGTTGGGCATGATGCGGTTATCGACCAGCGCAATGATCTTGTTGAGATCGCCGGAGCGCAAGGACTTGTCGGCCTTGATGGTGTCGAGCACATCGTTGGACAAGCGCTTGACCATGGCGTCGGGCGCTTCGTCTTCGGCATGCGCCCACCCGGCAAACAAGGCCAACCAAACCACCGCAACACCCCACCACACACGCTTCAACATCAGACGCTTCCTTCTTTCTCCGTGATCCGCCCTGTTACTGCCCAGGTTCCGGGGGCAGTTCATCATCCGGCGGGTTTCCATCGTACACCTGATTGCGTCGGCGTTGCAGATAGGCATCCCGCATGAAGGTGTACTTGTCCAAGGCAGCGCCATCCAGCACCTTGCTGGCCCCCAGCAACTGGGCACGCGTGTCCACAACCTTAAGTACCACTGCACCGGTGCGGCTTTGTTCATCCGTGATCTGATTCACGGGATTGCCCCAGTTATCCACCGGCAAACCTGCCGTATCCCGCAGGGTGGACGGGCCCAGCAGGGGCAGAACCACATAGGGCCCGTTGCCCACCCCCCAACGCGCCAGCGTGAGCCCAAAATCGGCCGTATGGCGTTCGATACCGAGATCACTGGCCACGTCAATGAAACCGAGCAGGCCCACCGTCGTGTTGAGCATCACGCGCCCAATGCTGTCGCCGGTTTCACGCGGGCGCAGCGCCAAGGCATTGTTCACCACGGACCACATGTCGGTCAGGTTGCCAAAGAAATTGCCGATCCCTTTTTGCACTACCGTGGGCGTCACCTTCTGGTAACCGGTCGCTACGGGCTTCAGAACCGCGGTATCCAGGGTGTCGTTGAATCCGAAAACGCCCCGATTCCAGGACTCCCAGGGGTCGCGCGGATCCGGGTTGGCAACCGTGGCACAACCGGTCAGTGCCAATGTGCACAGCACCAATACAGCCTGTAGCCAAGGCATCCGCCAGCGACCCTGCATGACTTGCATTTACTTGCCGTCCTTGCTCGGGCCATCGGCGGCCTTGCTGTAGAGGAACTGGCTGATCAGGTTTTCCAACACCACGGCAGATTGGGTTGTGGTGATGGTGTCACCCTCCGCCAAATTGGCGCCATCCGCGCCAGCCTCGATTCCGATGTACTGCTCGCCCAGCAGACCGCTGGTCAGGATCTTGAGCGAACTGTCCTTGGGAAAGGCATAGCGCTTGTCCATGGCCAATCGAACGCGTGCCTGGAAGGTCTTGTCATCAAAGCTGATGGCCTCGACCCGCCCGACCACGACACCGGCACTCTTGACGGCCGCCTTGGGCTTGAGACCACCAATGTTGTCGAACTTGGCGGTCACCAGATAGCCGCGGTCAAAGCTCAGGGACAGCAGGTTGGCCGACTGCAGGGCCAGGAACACCAGCGCCAGCGCCCCGATCAGGACAAACAGGCCAACCCACACATCGTTTTTGGAACGTTGCATACCGATTCCTTCAAATACTGAACATCATGGCGGTCAGGACGAAGTCCAAGCCGAGCACCGTGAGTGACGCCACCACCACCGTGCGCGTAGTGGCACGGGCCACGCCTTCCGGCGTCGGCAGCGCCTCGAAGCCCTGCAGGAGAGCAATGAAGCTCACCGCCAGACCGAACACAAAACTCTTCACCACGCCGTTGCCAACGTCCTGCCAGACGTCCACACCGCCTTGCATCTGGCTCCAGAAACTGCCGGCGTCGATACCGATCATGACCACACCCACGAGCCAACCGCCCAGGATACCCACGGCACTGAATACCGCCGCCAGCAGCGGCATCGCGATCACGGCGCCCCAGAAGCGCGGGGCCAGGATGCGACGCACCGGATCCACCGCCATCATTTCCATGGCCGCGAGCTGCTCGCCGGCCTTCATGAGCCCGATTTCCGCCGTGAGCGAAGTTCCCGCCCGTCCGGCAAACAGCAGGGCGGTGATGACCGGCCCCAGCTCCCGCACCAGGCTCAGGGCCACCAGCAGCCCCAAGGCCTCAGCCGAACCGTAGCGCTGCAAGGTGTAGTAGCCCTGCAGACCCAGCACGAAACCGACGAACGTGCCGGATACCGTGATGATGGCCAGGCTGTGGTTGCCCATGAAGTGGATCTGGTCGCGCACCAGACCAAAGCGAGCCATGGTGCTACCCAGGCTGCCCAACAGGCGCAGCATCAATCGGGCCCCATAGCCCCAGCCAGCCAGCATCTGGCGCACCTGCCAACCGAGTTCTTGGGGGCGCAGCAGCTTCATGCAGCAGTCTCCACGCCGAAGTCGGCTTCCATCGTTGGCGCCGGGTAGTGGAAGTGCACCGGCCCTTCGGGCAGGGCGTGCACAAACTGGTGCACCAACGGATCCTCGCTGTGGCGCACTTCGTCCGGGCTTCCCTGCGCGACGATGCGGCCGTTGGCCAGGATGATGACCTTGTCGGCAATATGAAAGGTCTCTTCCAGATCGTGCGACACGATCACGCTGGTAAGTCCCATGGCGTCGTTGAGTTCGCGGATCAGCCGCGCGGCCGTACCCAGGGAAATCGGATCCAGCCCGGCAAAGGGTTCGTCGTACATCACGAGCTCCGGGTCCAGGGCAATGGCGCGGGCCAGGGCCACCCGGCGGGCCATGCCGCCCGATACCTCGGCGGGCATGAGCGCATGGGCACCACGCAGGCCGACGGCATTGAGCTTCATGAGCACGATGTCACGGATCAGCGGCTCGGGGAGGTTAGTATGTTCGCGCAAGGGGAAGGCCACGTTGTCGAACACGCTGAGGTCGGTAAACAGGGCACCGAACTGGAACAGCATGCCCATGCGACGGCGTGCCGCATACAGGGCTTCGCGACCCAACCGGGCCATGTCCTGGGGGGGCAACTGGCTATCGTGGGCACCGTGGAGCAGCACCTGCCCCGCCTGGGCCTGGACCTGCCCCCCGATCAGGCGCAAGACCGTGGTCTTTCCACCGCCCGACGCGCCCATCAGCGCCGTTACCTTGCCGCGTGGAATGGAGAGCGACACGCCGTCCAGAATGCAGCGGTCCCCGTACCCGAAGGTTACGTCCTGCAGTTCTACCAGCGAAGAGGAATGTGCGTCGACCATAAAAAAAGAGGCCGGGTCTGAAACCCGGCCCCGCATGATAAGGGATTACCCTTTGGCTTTCATCGTGGCAGGTTGCTGCTTCCCATCAGGAATGCATCCACCGCGCGGGCGGCCTGGCGGCCTTCACGGATGGCCCAGACCACCAGGCTCTGGCCGCGACGCATATCACCGGCGGCAAACACCTTGGCCACGTTGGTGGCATAGCCCCCTGCGTCTTCCGTGCTGGCCTTGGCATTGCCACGTGCGTCCTTGTCGACACCGAAGGATTCCAGCACGGTGGCGACCGGGTTGGTGAAGCCCATGGCCAGCAGCACGAGGTCGGCCTTGAACTCTTTCTCGGACCCGGCCACTTCGACCATCTTCCCGTCCTTGAATTCCACCTGCACAGTCTTGAGGCCGGTGACCTTGCCGTTCTTGCCGATGAATTCCTTGGTGGAGATGGCGAACACGCGCTCGCAGCCCTCGTCGTGGCTGGAGCTGGTACGCAATTTGAGCGGCCAGTAGGGCCACACCAGGGACTTGTTTTCCTGCTCGGGTGGCATGGGCATCACTTCGAACTGGGTGACGCTGGCGGCACCATGGCGGTTGCTGGTACCCACGCAGTCGGAACCGGTGTCGCCACCGCCGATGACGATGACGTGCTTTCCGTCGGCGCGAATCTGGCCCTTGAGCTTGTCGCCGGCATTGACCTTGTTCTGTTGCGGCAGGAATTCCATGGCGAAGTGAATGCCATCGAGGTCACGGCCGGGCACAGGCAGGTCGCGCGATTGCTCGGCGCCACCGGTCAGCAGCACGGCGTCAAAGTCCTTCTGCAGCTGGGCCGCAGACACAGTCTCCTTGGCCCAATTGGTCACCTTGGAGTCCTTGGGCCACTCACCCACCACCACACCGGTGCGGATCGTCACGCCTTCGGCCTTGAGCTGCTCGACGCGGCGGTCGATATGCGACTTCTCCATCTTGAAGTCGGGAATGCCGTAGCGCAGCAGGCCACCGACGCGGTCATTCTTCTCGAACAGGGTCACGTCGTGGCCGGCACGCGCCAGCTGCTGGGCTGCAGCCAGACCTGCGGGGCCCGCCCCCACCACGGCAACTTTCTTGCCGGTCTTCTGCGCAGCAGGCTGCGGCACCACCCAGCCTTCGGCCCAACCACGGTCAATGATGGCGTGCTCGATGGACTTGATGCCGACCGCGTCGCCGTTGAAGTTGATGGTGCAGGCCGCTTCGCAGGGTGCGGGGCAGATGCGCCCCGTGAACTCCGGGAAGTTGTTGGTGCTGTGCAGCGTGTCGAAAGCCAGCTTCCAGTCGCCGCGGTACACCAGGTCATTGAAATCCGGAATGATGTTGTTGACAGGGCAGCCGTTGTTGCAGAACGGCGTGCCGCAGTCCATGCAGCGAGCCGCCTGCTTGGTGGCCTGCTTGTCGTCGAGCCCGATGACAAATTCCTTGTAGTGCTTGAGGCGTTCGGCCACGGGCTTGTAGCCCTCTTCGATACGCTCGAACTCCATGAAGCCAGTTACTTTTCCCATGATTCTTCCTTCTTACTTGGCTTGAGTCGCTACTTTTTTGGTAGCTGTCTTCGCAGTATTCACGGCGGCTGCAACCTCTTTCTTGGCATTGATCTCGCCCAGGGCACGCTTGTACTCGTGCGGAAATACCTTGACGAACTTGGCTCGCGAGGCTTCCCAGTTGTCCAGCAGTTCGCGGGCGCGGCGGCTGCCGGTCCAGCGGTTGTGGTCTTCCAGCAGCTTGCGCAGCTGGGCTTCGTCGCTCAGGCCTCGGTGCCATACGGCGCGGTCCACGGTGGCTTCCTGCTCGTAGGACGGCAGAACCTTTTCCAGACCGACCATCGCGGTGTTGCAGCGTTGTGCAAACAAGCCGTCCTCGTCGTAGACATAGGCAATACCGCCGCTCATGCCGGCCGCGAAGTTGCGCCCGGTCTTGCCCAGCACCACCACGGTACCGCCAGTCATGTACTCGCACCCGTGGTCACCGGTGCCTTCGACCACCGCGGTGGCACCCGACAGACGCACGGCGAAGCGCTCGCCCGCCACGCCGCTGAAGAAGGCTTCGCCCGTGGTGGCACCGTACATGACGGTGTTGCCGACGATGGTGTTGCCCGTCGCAACACCACGGAAGTCGATGCTCGGGCGCACCACCACGCGACCGCCGGAAAGACCCTTGCCGGTGTAGTCGTTGGCGTCACCGATCAGGTACAGCGTGATGCCATTGCATAGGAACGCGCCGAAGGATTGACCGCCCGTACCTTCCAGCTGGATGCGGATGGTGTCATCCGGCAGACCTTCAGGGTGCACCTTGGTCACCGCGCCGGACAGCATGGCGCCCACCGAACGGTTCACGTTGCGTGCCACTTCCATGAACTGGACGCGTTCGCCCTTCTCGATGGCCGCCTTGGACTTGGCGATCAGCACGTTGTCGAGCGACTTCTCCAGCCCATGTTCCTGGGTCTGGGTGTGGAAGCGCGGCACATCGGCACCAACGGCGGGTTGGGCGAACAAGCGCGTAAAGTCCAGTCCCTTGGCCTTCCAATGGGCCAGACCCTGGCGCATGTCCAACAGGTCGGAACGTCCCACCATGTCGTCGAACTTGCGGATACCCAGCTGCGCCATGATCTGGCGCACTTCCTCGGCAATGAAGAAGAAGTAGTTCACCACATGCTCGGGCTTGCCGGAGAACTTCTTGCGCAGTTCGGGGTCTTGTGTGGCCACACCCACGGGGCAAGTGTTCAGGTGGCACTTGCGCATCATCACGCAACCTTCGACGACCAGCGGTGCCGTAGCAAAGCCAAACTCGTCAGCACCCAGCAACGCGCCAATGGCGACATCGCGACCGGTTTTCATCTGGCCGTCGGCCTGGACACGGATGCGGCTGCGCAGGCGGTTCAGCACCAGGGTCTGCTGGGTCTCGGCCAAGCCGATTTCCCATGGAGAACCGGCATGCTTGATGGACGACCACGGCGATGCTCCAGTACCCCCGTCGTGGCCGGCGATCACCACATGGTCGGCCTTGCACTTGGCCACGCCGGCGGCGATGGTGCCAACACCGATCTCGGACACCAGCTTCACGGAGATGTCACTGTGCGGTGCCACGTTCTTCAGGTCGTGGATCAGCTGGGCCAGGTCCTCGATCGAGTAGATGTCATGGTGCGGCGGCGGCGAAATGAGGCCCACGCCCGGAACGGAGTGACGCAGCTTGCCGATGTACTCGGACACCTTGCCACCCGGCAGCTGGCCGCCTTCACCGGGCTTGGCACCCTGGGCCATCTTGATCTGGATCTGGTCCGCGCTGGACAGGTATTCCGCGGTCACGCCGAAACGACCCGAGGCCACCTGCTTGATGCGCGAACGCAGCGAATCGCCATCCTGCAGCGGCAGGTCGACTTCGACGACGTCCTTGCCGATCACGGAGGCCAGGGTATCGCCCTTCTTGATCGGAATGCCCTTGAGCTCGTTGCGGTAGCGCGCTGCGTCCTCACCGCCTTCACCGGTGTTGCTCTTGCCGCCGATGCGGTTCATGGCCACTGCCAGCGTGGCATGGGCTTCGGTGGAGATCGAACCGAGCGACATGGCGCCCGTGGCGAAGCGCTTGACGATTTCCTTGGCGGGCTCAACTTCTTCCAGCGGGATTGCCTTGGCGGGGTCGATCTTGAACTCGAACAGACCACGCAGCGTCAGGTGGCGCTTGCTCTGGTCGTTGATGATCTGGGCGTATTCCTTGTAGGTATTGAAGTTGTTTGCGCGGGTGGAATGCTGCAACTTGGCAATCGCATCCGGCGTCCACATGTGCTCCTCACCGCGGGCGCGCCAGGCGTACTCGCCGCCAGCGTCCAGCGCATTGGCCAACACCGGATCAGCACCGAATGCGGCCTTGTGCATGCGAATGGCTTCTTCGGCAATCTCGAACACGCCAATGCCTTCCACGCGGCTGGGGGTGCCGGTGAAGTACTGGCTGACGGTCTTGGAAGACAGGCCGATGGCTTCGAACAGCTGGGCACCACAGTAGCTCATGTAGGTGCTCACGCCCATCTTGGACATGATCTTCGACAAGCCCTTGCCGATGGCCTTGATGTAGTTGTAGATCGCTTTCTCGGCACTCAGGTCGCCAGGCAATTCCTTGTGCATGTCGGCCAAGGTTTCCATCGCCAGATAGGGGTGCACGGCTTCGGCGCCGTAGCCGGCCAGCACGGCAAAATGGTGCACCTCGCGGGCTGTTCCTGTCTCGACCACCAGGCCTGCCGTGGTGCGCAAACCTTCACGCACCAGGTGCTGGTGGATGGCAGACAAAGCCAGCAATGCGGGAATTGCCACCTGGGTCGCGCTCAAGGCGCGGTCGCTGATGATCAGGATGTTCTTGCCGCTCTTGATGGCATCGACCGCTTCGGCGCATAGCGAGGCCAGCTTGGCCTCTACGCCTTCACGCCCCCAAGCCAATGGGTAGGTGATGTCGATGGTGTAGCTGCGGAACTTGCCCTGTGTGTGGGCTTCGATGTCGCGCAGCTTGGCCATGTCCGCAAAGTCCAGCACCGGCTGACTGACTTCCAAGCGCATGGGCGGGTTGACCTGGTTGATGTCGAGCAGGTTCGGCTTGGGTCCGATGAAGGACACCAAGGACATCACGATGGCTTCGCGGATCGGGTCAATGGGAGGATTGGTCACTTGCGCGAACAACTGCTTGAAGTAGTTGTACAGCGGCTTGTTCTTGTCGGAGAGCACGGCCAAGGGGCTATCGTTACCCATGGAGCCAATGGCTTCTTCTCCGGCCGTGGCCATGGGCGACAACAGGAACTTGATGTCCTCCTGGGTGAAGCCGAACGCCTGCTGGCGGTCCAACAGGGTTGCGCGGTCCGTGACGCGCTTGGGTTCGACGCCTGCCACAACCTTTGCCAGCGCCTCTTCCGTGCGACGCTCGGTGAACGACACATCGTCGAGCTTGATGCGCAGGTTCTCGATCCACTGCTTGTAGGGCTTGCTGTTGGCCAGCCCTGCCTTGAGCTCCTCGTCGTCGATCATGCGACCCTGTTCCAGATCGATCAGGAACATCTTGCCGGGCTGCAGGCGCCATTTGCGCACGATCTTGTTTTCCGGCACCGGCAGCACGCCGGACTCGGAACCCATGATCACTAGGTCGTCGTCCGTGATGCAGTAGCGCGAGGGGCGCAGACCGTTGCGGTCCAGTGTGGCGCCGATCTGGCGACCGTCGGTGAATACGATGGAAGCCGGACCGTCCCAGGGCTCCAGCATGGCAGCGTGGTATTCGTAGAACGCGCGGCGTCGGGCGTCCATCATGGTGTGTTGTTCCCAGGGCTCGGGAATCATCATCATCACCGCTTGGCTGATGGGGTAGCCTGCCATGGTCAGCAGTTCCAGGCAGTTGTCGAACGTAGCAGTGTCGGACTGTCCAGCGAAGCTGATCGGGTAGAGCTTCTGCAGATCGGGGCCGAGCACCGGGGAGGACATGACGCCTTCGCGCGCCTTCATCCAGTTGTAGTTGCCCTTGACCGTGTTGATTTCGCCGTTGTGCGCAACATAGCGGTAGGGATGTGCCAAGGGCCACTCGGGGAACGTGTTGGTCGAGAATCGCTGGTGCACCAAACCGAGTGCGGACACGCAGCGGGGGTCCTGAAGGTCCAGATAGTAGGTACCCACCTGATCGGCCAGCAGCAGCCCTTTGTAGACCACGGTGCGGCTCGACATGCTGGGCACGTAATACTCTTTGGAGTGGGTGAGCTTCAAGGCCTGGATGTTGGCGCTGGCGGTCTTGCGGATGACGTACAGCTTGCGCTCCAGCGCGTCCTGCACGATGACGTCGTTTCCACGACCAATAAACACCTGGCGCAAGATCGGCTCTTTCTCGCGCACGGTGGGCGACATCGGCATGTCGCGGTTCACGGGCACATCACGCCAGCCCAGCAGCACCTGCCCTTCGGCAGCGATTGCGCGCTCCATCTCCTGTTCGCAGGCAAGTCGGGATGCGTGTTCCTTGGGCAGGAAGATCATGCCGACGCCGTATTCCCCCTGTGGCGGCAGCGTGACGCCCTGCTTGGCCATCTCTTCGCGGTATAGCGCGTCAGGGAGTTGGATGAGGATACCGGCACCGTCGCCCATGAGCTTGTCCGCCCCCACCGCACCACGATGATCCAGGTTCTCCAGAATCTTCAGTGCGTTCTTGACGATGTCGTGCGACTTCTGGCCCTTGATGTGGGCGACAAATCCAACGCCGCATGCGTCGTGTTCGTTGTCGGCCGAATACAGACCGGTTTCCTGAAGGTGGCGAATCTCGGCAGCCGTAGTCATGGCGCACTCCTAATGAATGTCAGAAAACCGCAGGATACCGCACTGCAGCATGGTTTCCAAAGTTTTTAAATGGGGACAGACCCTAAATTAAAAGACAGGAAGTCAATCAGTACTTTATTGGGGACACATTTAATTTGATAGCGGTAAGCACTTATCCATCAATGGATTTCAAAGGTTCGATGAGTTTTTCACTGCCGCCGCGGGACGGCCAGGACGGCCTTTGGTCATGCGACGGGTGGTTGCCATTTGCAATTTGGCAACAAAATCCGGATCGCCTAGAGCCCAGCCTCTAAGTGCACTGGAAGCAATTTCCTCGTGTTCCTGCGCCGTTAACCCCTGCTCTACCAACACTGCGTACTTGGCTTCTCGGGCAAAGGGGGTGTTCCCCAGACTCCAGTACTGGGCTGGAGAAACAAGAAACGAATCAACTCTATGCCCAGCATAGTGGCCATGGCTCGACCAGGCGTAGTCAGACGGACGGGCAGCCTGAGAACGTAAGACCGGGTTCCAGTCAAACGACACCATGCAGGGCAACATGTATCGGGCCGCTTGGATAACGGTAGACCGGTACCGCCCCTCCCAAAGGGTCCCGCGACGGCGGTACCGATCGTTGAAATAGCGCACGTAGGCCCTGCCGACCGCCTGCATGGCTTTCGCCAGTGACTCTGCCTCTGCGATAGTGACCAACAATTGGAAGTGGTCATCCAAAAGAACATAGGCATGAAGTTGCACACGATGGCCGCGACAGGCACTGGCCAGACACTCGAGAAAGAACAAGCGGTCGGCCACCTCGGGAAAGAGGTTCACCCCACCCAACCCTCGTTGAATGACGTGATGGGCCTGCCCTGCTATGGCAAGCCGCGCCAGTCGGGCCATGGCAACGCCAGCGTCTACTGTTTCGGAGCCTTGCTGACGCGCACTTTCGATCCCGTCGTCACAATGATGACCGGCTCACCCGCTGCAAACACCTCCGCACCTTTGGCCTGCACCACCGCACGACGTTCGCCATTCTTCAGCTGAACGAGGATTTCCACCGCTTCTTCTCGTGTAGACATCCGCTCGATCGCATTGCCTGCGGCAGCGCCAGCAACACCGGCCAGCACACCCAACACTTGCGCCTCGCGCTGCACCCCACTGCCACCGTACCCCCCGATGGCACCGACCACACCACCCACCGCGGCACCGACGCCGGACTGGCTGCCGTCAACGGTCACCGTGCGAACCGAAAGCACCGTACCGTCCTGCACTTGCGCCATGCGCTGCGCGTCACCACGGGCAATCACATCCGGGTTGCTGCTGGCACAACCGACTACCATCGCCGCCACCAACACCACACCAAGCAGTTCCAATCGCAGTTTCATTTCTTGCTCCATTGCATTTCAACCCAGACTTAACGCCTCATTGCGTCGATTGGTTGTCCACCCCATTGTCCGGCAGATGTGTAAAGCGGCGATGAAGCAGGTCTTCTAGCCCAAATTGCTCCAGCAACTCGCGCAGACGCCGCCCAGCGCTTCTGTTCATACGGCCGGTGAATCGAGCAAGGATGAGCTCGTTCTTCATGCTGTGCTCCCAGCCAACCAACTCGGTTACTGTCACGTCGTAACCACAGGCTTCAAGGTATAGGCAACGCAGAACGTTCGTCAATTGGCTTCCCATCTCGCGCGTGTGGAGTGGGTGGCGCCACAGCTCGGCCAAGGACGATTTGGACAGCTGCAACGCCTTGCTGCGGTTCAGTTCGCGGGCCATCTCTGCCTGGCAGCAGGGTACCAGCACCATATGCTTTGCGTGTTTCGCCAGGCCGAAGGCAATCGCGTCGTCTGTTGCCGAGTCACAGGCATGCAATGCGGTGACCACGTCGATGCGCTCCGGCAGCTCCGCGCTTTGGGTGGCATCTGCCACGGAAAGATGCACAAAGCGCATGCCGTCAAAGCCCAGCTTTGCGGCCAGGGCCTGCGAACTGGACACCAGTTCACGGCGCGTCTCAACACCATAGATGGCATCTCCAGGCACCCGTCGCTGCCTGAAGAACAAATCGTACAAAATGAACCCAAGGTAGGACTTTCCCGCGCCGTGGTCGGCAAGGGTCAACGCGGTCTGTTGCTTGGCCAAGTCTGTGAGCAGTTTTTCGATGAAGCCATAGAGGTGATTCACCTGCTTGAGCTTGCGCCGGGTGTCCTGGTTCAACCGTCCCTCTCGCGTGAGGATATGCAGTTCCTTGAGCAATTCAATGGACTGCCCATCCCGCAGATTGAGCTCTTCAAGCGGGTTCGAAGGCGTGTTGTGCTTGCGCTTGGGGACACCAGTCATAGTGATGAAATGGAAATCAATATTCGAGCCGGATGCTGGATTTACCCGGCCATTCCCGGTTTCCCGGTCAGGCGACTGTATTCACGGGACGCAAACCTATCGGTCATACCTGAAACATAGTCAGCCACTATGCGTCGCAACTTCGATGGTGAGGACGGGTCTCCCGCTACGAGTGCGTTAGCCTTAGCCGCATACCCAGACTGCATTTCGCCAGGTTCGGCGCTGTAGATGTCGAACAATTCGCGCAGCATGGCTTTTGCGCCTTCTCTCGAAGCGATCACCTGGGGATGACGATACAGGTTTGCAAACAAGAAAGACTTCATAGCCTTGGTTTGTTCACGCATTTCCGGGCCGAACACCACGATGCGCGGCGAAAGGCGCACTTCGTCGACGTTCTGGGGTGCAAACTCTGATAAACGGCCATTCACACTGCGGATAACGTCGTACACCTGCTCGCTCAACATCAACCGCACCGTCTCATACAGGCAACGACGCTGGCTACTGGACAAGGCCAATTGGGGAGCATCCCGAAGAGCAGCCTCGTGGAAGCGCCTAAAAAGGGGAACCTCACGCAACTGATCGATAGTCAACAGACCCGACCGGACGCCATCGTCGATGTCGTGTGCGTTGTAGGCAATCTGGTCAGCCAGATCGCATAACTGAGCCTCCAGACTGGGCTGCTGGCCCGTCAAGAACCGCGCTGCCACCCCCCCACGATTCCCATCTGCCACGGGCTCTTGCGCTTCGATCAAGCGGGCATTTGCGAGCGAGCAGTGTTTGAGGATGCCTTCCCGGGACTCAAAACACAGATTGAGTCCATCAAAGTGCGGATAGCGTTCTTCCAGCACATCGACAACGCGAAGACTCTGCAGGTTGTGTTCGAAGCCTCCATAGGGTGCCATGCATTCATGCAGAGCGTCCTGCCCTGCATGGCCAAAGGGAGTGTGTCCTAGGTCGTGAGCCAGGGCGATAGTCTCGACGAGATCCTCATTCAGTCGCAACGCGCGTGCCAGAGAGCGCCCCAATTGGGCCACTTCAAGGGAGTGCGTCATTCGCGTTCTGAAGAGGTCACCTTCATGATTCAGGAATACCTGCGTCTTATAGACAAGGCGGCGAAATGCCGTGGAATGAACGATTCGATCGCGATCACGCTGAAAGTCATCCCGGGTCGGAGCCTGCGCTTCCACCAATCGACGGCCCCGCGTGCGTTCCGCATGGCACGCGTACGTGGCAAGGTCTCTGCTGCTGGTCACCACTTGCATGGCGCTGTGTGTGCTTTCAAGGGGATCACCGTTGTGCGAACAACTTCCTAGGCACAGCATCTCTCGATGACCTGCCTGACGATATCATCGTCAACGGCTTGCATCGTTGCCCTGCCACTACCGTGAACCACGACATAGCGTATTGCCCCTGCGTCCGCTTTCTTGTCCACGCGCATCAATTCAAGGTAGCGCCCAGCATTGTCTGTCGAGTCCAGAACCGGCCCTTTCATTGGCAACCCAGCGCGCTCTATCAGCCGACGAACCCGAGACAGGAGATCTCCGTCGATGAGCTCCAATTGGGCTGACAACTCAGCCGCCATGACCATACCGCAACCCACCGCCTCGCCATGCAGCCACCGCCCATATCCCATACCAGCTTCGATGGCGTGGCCAAAGGTGTGCCCAAAATTGAGAATGGCTCGCAGCCCTGACTCTCGCTCGTCCTTCCCTACCACCATGGCCTTGATCTCACAACTGCGTCGAATCGCGTATGCCAAAGCCTCGGCATTACGAGCGAGCAATGCATCCATGTTGGATTCGAGCCAGCCCAAAAAATCCATGTCCGCAATGGGACCGTATTTGATTACCTCGGCCAATCCGGCTTTCAGTTCGCGCTCCGGAAGCGTATTAAGGGTACCGATATCGCACACCACCATCAGAGGCTGGTAGAACGCACCGATCATGTTCTTGCCCATCGGATGATTGATACCGGTCTTCCCTCCCACCGATGAGTCGACCTGCGAAAGCAACGTCGTCGGCACCTGCACGAAAGGTACCCCCCGCATATAGCAGGCGGCGGCAAAACCAGTCATGTCACCAACGACCCCTCCCCCCAAGGCAAAGAGAGTGGTTTTGCGGTCACACCGTGCTGACAGCAGAGCGTCAAACACCAGATTCAGGGTTTCCCAGTTTTTATAGCCCTCACCATCCGGCAATTCGATGATGTGCACCTGTTGGAACTTGCTCTCGATGGCATCCCTCAGGGCTGCCGCGTAGAGTGGTCCAACCTGCGTGTTAGTCACGATCAGTGCATGATTTCCTGCGGGAAGACCGGCGAATACATCGCGGTTTAACAGTCCGCGCCCGATGCAGATTGTGTAGCTTCTCTCGCCTAGGCTGATAGGAACATGCTGTGTTGCAATCTCGGTCATCCACCGAGTTTACTTGCTAACCCGACACCAATGCCCCACTCGACCAGCCAACACGCCCCCTTAGGACGCTGTTCTACCAACTGTGTCGAAGTGACATCCAGCCAAGTCAAGTTGCATCACGATCATGTTGACCAACGTAGACACAGAAGGCCGGCCTGTTTCCATTACAAAATGGGCCGTTTCTCGGTAAAGAGGATCACGCTGGTCAAGCAGTGCACGCAATTTGTCCAGTGGGTTGCCTCCTTGCAGTAGCGGACGGCTGGTGTCATTTCGCAACCTGCGAAAAATATCTTCAGCGGTGGAATGCAGATAGATGACCTTGCAGTGGTCACGCAAACATCGCCGGTTCGCCTCCTTCAACACTGCCCCGCCGCCCGTAGAGATCACCCGATCCTCTAGAGAAGTGGTGATTTCGGCAATCACGAGCTGTTCCACCTCACGAAAGCTCTGCTCACCGTGCCGCTCAAAATAGTCCCGGATGGGCATGCCGATGCGAGATTCAATAACGGAGTCTGAATCAATGAACGGCAACCGTAGCCTCTTCGCGAGTTGCCGACCGACCGTGGTCTTTCCGACTCCAGGCAAGCCAACCAAAGCTATGTGCATACAAAACGTGGGCGACAACGTAGTCGCGCTTGCTCAGTCTGACCGGCAACGCAGAGCCCATTGGGCCCCACGAAAGCTGCCTAGTGACCTCTGTTACCGGGTTCCTTTGACGTCACCCAGCACCTTGGGCGTAATAAATACCAACATCTCACGCTTTTCCTGCGAGGTCGAATTGCGACGGAAGAGGGCACCAATTCCGGGAAGATCACCAAAGAATGGGACTTTGTCCACCGTGTTGACCTGATCCTCGGTAAATATACCGCCAATTACCACAGTACCGCCGTTGTCCACCAAGACCTGCGTTTGAATATGCTTGGTATCGATGGCGTATCCGGCCGTCGTTTGGATACCACGGGTATCCTTGTTCACGTCGAGATTGAGAATGATATTGCCTTCAGGTGTGATTTGAGGGGTCACTTCCAGCTTTAACGAAGCCTTTCTGAATGCAATCGATGTCGCTCCACTCGCTGATGCCACTTGGTATGGAAACTCCGTGCCTTGCTCGATCAGTGCCTTGTTCTTGTCAGCAGTGACCACACGCGGGCTAGAGACCACCTTGCCTTTGCCATCAGATTCCATTGCGGAAATTTCCAAGCCCAAGAACCGATCTGCCCCCGCGCCGAATAGAGCGATGGCAAACGTTCCAGTCGCACCAGTCGCGGGAAGATTCACGAACTGGCTGAGGTTGTCATAGGTCGCGCCCGACACCCCTGCCGCCCCCAAGGCGTTGGAGTAGGTCGTGCCGACGTTGGCACCCTCGCTTGCCGTGGAGGTGGTAACTGGCCTACCCCCGAGTTTGACACCCAACGCTTTTGCAAACGTATCCGATGCTTCGACAATACGTGCTTCGATCATCACCTGAGGCACAGCTATATCTAGCTTCGCAATCAAAGCTTGAACCTGCTCAAGCTTTGATGGTATATCAGTAACAAAGATTTGGTTGGTACGTGGCTCTGATATCACACTGCCCCGCGAACTAAGCAGCCTTGCGTTGGATGACGCCCCGCCGCCGCTACCGGAAGAAGTCAGCTGAGTAGCGATGTCCGCCGCTTTCGCATAGTTAATCTGAAATGACTGCGTGCGCAACGGTTCGAGGCTTTGAACAGCGGCCTGCGCCTCCAGATCAAGCTTTTCCTTGGCAGCGATTTCATCCTTGGGGGCCACCCAAAGCACATTGCCAGATTTACGCATGCCCAAGCCCTTGGCTTGCAAGATGATGTCCAAGGCCTGATCCCATGGGACATCCTGCAATCGCAAGGTTACAGATCCAGTGACAGAATCGGAGGTCACGATATTGAAATTCGTGAAATCGGCAATCACCTGCAACAGGGCACGCACTTCGATATTCTGGAAGTTCAGCGACAATTTTTGTCCGTTGTAGCCAACGCCTTGCGTGAGCTTTTTGGGATCGTCACGAACTTCCTTCACCTCAACGACGAACTGCTCATCACTCTGGTAGGCACTGTGCTCCCACTGGCCGCGTGGCTCGATCAGAACGCGGACGCGGTCACCCTGCTGCGTCGTGGTGACCGTCTTGATCGGTGTTCCGAAATCACCCACATCCATTCGGCGGCGAAGACCCTCAGGCAGCGTGGCCTTTTTGAACTCGACCACCAAGTTCTGTCCTAGCTGCCGTATATCCACACCGACCTGATTGTTGGGCAGGGTAACTATCAGACGGCCAGCGCCATCATTGGTTCGCCGGAAATCCATGTCCCGCAATGGCGCATTGTCCTTCGCCCGGACTTCGGCAAACACCGTGGGTGAATTGGGTTCCGCAGCCGACTGGACCGGTTGATCCAACAACACCAAAAGGGATTTTCCCTGCAACTGCGCCTTGTAGGTTGCAGCGGCTTTCAGGTTTAAAACGACGCGCGTGCGCTCACCGGCCTGGACCACTGTAATTGACTTCAGGTTGCCCTGATTGACCTCGACACTGGAACGCCCCATGGCATTGGTTACTCCCGGAAAGTCCAGGGCAATGCGTGCTGGCGATTGGATGGCGAAGCCTGTGGGAACAGAGGACAAGGCGTCCGACAAGTCAATCTTGACGGCCTCCGTTCCGCCCTGAACCAGTCCCACCACAGATTCGATGGCGATTTGTGCATACGCAACGCCTGAGGCCATAAACAGCACCAACGCACCAATCGCTCGTGACAGTCGGACTCCTCGCTCAACCGCATCGTTCTTCATTTCGACCCCTCTTGCAACTGCATGGTTGCCACACGTTCAATCCATTCGCCGACGGCGTCCTGTACGATTTCGCGCAGAACCACTTCTGTCTCTGAAATCTTCGTCACTTTCCCGTAATTCTGGCCAAGGTAACTGCCAACCCGCACCTGGTACAGCAGGTTATCAACCTTTACCAAAGCGACGTGCTGTCCCGCCTTGATGATGCTTCCCACCAGCACCATCGTGTCGAGCGGAAAGGCCTCCAGTGGCTCCTTGCGTCGCGCCAACTCGGGCGCAATTAACGCTGCATTTGCCGCGGCCTGGGAAGAATCGCGCTTCAATGCCTGCGTCAGTTTCTGGTTGCTGAATGGCTCGATCGCCGTCGCATTGGTGTACGGCTCTGGCTTGAACTGTTTGGGCGCCGGAATCGGTGCGACTTTGGGCTGGGTCTTGTTCCGTTCGTCGGCCATCCACTGGCGAATGTCGTCTTCTTTGGAAGCACCACACCCGGAAAGCAACACCGCCCCCCAGAGAACTGCGAACGGTACGCGAGCATGAGAAGGCAGTTTCATTTCTCACCCTTTCCGCCAGCTTTAGCTTTTCCCTTGCTCTGGGCCGCGACTTCGTCTTGATCCAGATACCGGAATGTTTTGGCGGTGGACTCCAAAATGAGCGTCCCATCATTGCGCGGAGTAATGCTCAAATTATTGAGAGTAACGATGCGTGACAGATGCGCGATATCTGACGCAAAAGCTCCGATATCGTGGTACCTGCCACTTACCTTGAGGGCAATCGGCAACTCCGCATAGTAGTCCTTCACAACCAGCTGCCCGGGCCGAAAGAGGTCAAACTGTAGGCTTCGACCAACCCCTGCCTGATTGATGTCAGACAAGAGTGCATCCATTTCTGCCTTGCTTGGCAGCTGCTTCTCCAACTGACTCACGTATTGCTGCACTTGCTCACGCTGCTTTTTCAGTACATCTAGATTGACCGCCTTGGCCAATTTGGTGGTGTAGTCCGCCCTCAGCTTTTCCTCTTTCTGCTGCTCTTCTTCCAATGAAGCCTGCGAGGAACTTAACCACGCAAACCACAACACTACAACGACACTAACAGCCACAACCGCGTAAAGAGCATAACGAGGCAATGCGGGCCACATGGATGGATCGCGCGGATCCAGATCCTTGAACTGGGCAGCGACCTGGACTTGTAAATCCTGGAAGTCAATTTTCTTGGGGAAGTTGTTCACCATCACGCCACAGCCTTCACAGTTTGGATGCAGCCATCGCCGGCCCTGATGCCGCAGAAGCGGGCGAGGTAGCAATTGCCGCCGCTTTTTCTGCCTCACTTGCACGCACAAGCTTGACTCGAACGATGAAGTTATATACACGCTTTTGTTCACGCGGCGACAAGGCTACTGTCCCCGATACGATTTCCAGCAATTCAGGCTTGGCAAACCATGGCGTGTTATTCGCGAAATTTCGCAGCAACTCCGAAACCCGGTCATTCGATTGAGCCACGCCGTTGATCGTGACAAGTTGATCCAACTGCACCAGCTTTGCAACGTAGACCCCATCTGGCAACTGGTTGACAATTTGGGTCAGCAAATGAACTGGCAGATTTCGGTCAGACTGCAGGTCTTCCACGGCTTGTTGCCGCGCACGCAATGCCCTGATCTCCGATTCAAGCCCCGCAATGTCCTTGATCTGGGCTTCCAGTTTCTTGATTTCGCTCTCGAGCAGAACATTGGTTTCCTGCTGAAGCGTGATTGCGGCCTGGTACCACAGGAAAACAGCACCCGAAACGATTCCCCCCAGCAATGCGGATGCCGCCAACAGCGCATGGAACAAGTCGCGCCGACGCTTTCGGGCGGCTTCGCGATGCGGAAGTAGATTGATCAGTATCACTGCGCAAACCTCCGCAAAGCCAAACCACACGCCGTCAAATAAGATGGAGCCTCCCTCGTCACCTTCTTCAGTTTGATGGAGCCCCCCATTTCCATACCCTCAAACGGATTGAGCAGACTGCACGGGAAACTGGTGTGCTGCGTCACTGCGGCGGTCAGACCTGGCAATGCTGAACTCCCGCCCGCCAACATGATGTAGTCCACTTTGTTGTGCGGAGTACTGGTGAAGAAAAACTGCAAGGCTCGACCAAGCTCCTGCACCATGGAATCAATGAAAGGCCGCAACACCACCGATTCGTAATCTTCAGGCAACTCACCGCTGCGCTTCTTGGACTCAGCCTCTTCCTGGGAAAACCCATACTGACGAACCAGCAACTGGGTCAATTGCGCCCCCCCAAAGGCCTGGTCCCTGTCATACAGGACCTCCTCGTTGCGCAAAACCTGCATCGACGTCGTGAAGGCTCCGATTTCAAAAAGGGCAACAATGAGATCCTGTCCCCCTTCAGGGAGCTGTTCCACCAAACGTCCTGCAGCCAGGCGAGATGCATACGACTCCACATCAACAATCACCGGCGTCAGCCCGACCGACTCGGCCAGCCCTTGAACATCCTGAACCTTTTCCCGCCGGGACGCCGCAATCAGAACCTCCACATCTCCAGGCGACGACACGCTCGGACCGATCACGCAAAAATCCAAGGCAACTTCTTCGAGCGGAAAGGGTATGTATTGATTGGCCTCAGTCTCCACCTGCTGTTCCAGCTCCGCCTCCGACAAACCGCCTTGAAGAATGATCTTCTTGGTAATCACAGCGGACGGCGGCAACGCCATAGCCACATTCTTAGTCTTGGTCCCGCTTTTCTTGATCAATCGACGCAACGCCTCGGTGACTTCATCAAATTTCTCGATGTTGCCATCACTGATCCACCCACGCTCAAGAGGCTCAATGGCGCAATGTTCGAGCACCAAGTTCCCCGCCTTGTCATGCCCCAATTCAACGAGCTTGACACTGGACGAGGAAATGTCCAATCCCAACATCGGCGCTGGTTTACGACTAAACAACGTCCCCAATGCGATCAACTCAGTCCCCTGTAATGCCCCCCAAAGTCGGGGGAAAACTTAAGAATTCACTTCAATGCTATCAGCAAGATGCTTGTCCGGTAAAGATTTTTTCCGTCTTTCAGCAGTCAATTCGTTGCCAAATGTTCACGAGTCTACGCCGTTCAAGCAGACAAAGAAACCCATGGCCACCCCGCTTCGCGCATTGCGACCGCGTTTTTGTCGCGGTCCGCAGGGCGGATGCGCCATTTTTATAATGCGAGAATCGCATGACCGAGCCTATGACAAAACACAACGACGCCCCCCAAGAATCACCCAAACCGCACAAGGCCCTGCACTGGGCGGTTGACGTCCTGATCTGGAGCGCCGGGCTCGCCACAGCCTTGGTACTGAGTCTGGGCATCGTCATCGCTATCGCGCTGGCGGTGGCCTACCCTAGCCTTCCAGACATTTCCGATCTGTCCGATTACCGGCCGAAGCTGCCACTGCGTGTCTTTTCTGTCGAGGGTGATCTTTTGGGCGAATTCGGCGAGGAACGCCGCAATTTGACGCCAATCGCGGAAATTCCAGAGGTCATGATTAACGCTGTCCTGGCGATCGAGGATGCACGCTTCTACCAGCACGGCGGCGTCGACTACATCGGCGTGATCCGTGCGGGTCTTGCCAATGTGGGCCGCGTAAAAAGTCAGGGCGCCTCCACCATCACCATGCAGGTCGCACGCAATGTGTACCTGTCATCCGAGAAGACCTTTACGCGCAAGATCTATGAAATCCTGCTGACATTCAAGCTCGAGCATCTCCTCACTAAAGACCAGATTCTCGAGATCTACATGAATCAAATCTACCTGGGCAACCGCGCCTATGGCTTCGCGGCCGCCTGCGAAACCTATTTCGGCAAGCCGCTCAAGGACATCACCATCGCCGAAGCCGCCATGCTGGCGGGGCTGCCCAAGGCACCTTCGGCCTACAACCCGATCGCCAACCCCAAGCGCGCACGCAGCCGCCAGCTCTACATCATCGACCGCATGGAAGACAACGGCTTCATCACGGCAGAACAGGCGAGCGAAGCCAAGAAGCAAACACTCAAGCTCATGCATGGCTCGTCCAGCCAGCGCATCCACGCCGAGTACATCGCCGAAATGGTTCGCCAGCTGATGTATAGCCAGTACGGCAATGAGACCTACACCCGGGGCCTGGACGTCCATACCACCGTCAGTTCCAGCCTCCAGGACGCAGCCTACAAGGCATTGCGCCGAGGCATCATGGACTACGAACGGCGCCAGCATTACCGCGGCCCCGAGAAGTTCATCCAGTTGCCTGCAAACGCTGGGGAAACCGACGATGCCATTGACGAGGCACTGGAAGAGTTTCCCGACAATGGGGATGTGCTGACGGCTGTGGTGCTGCAAGCCGACGCCAAGCTGGTCAAAGCCGTGCGCCAAAACGGTGAAGTGCTGGAAATTTCAGGCGACGGTCTCAAGCCAGTCCAATCCGGCCTGTCGGAAAAAGCGCCGCCCCATCTCAAGATTCGTCGCGGTGCGGTGGTACGGGTGGTTCGTACGCCCAAGGGCAGCTGGGAAATCACTCAGCTTCCCGAGGTGGAGGGCGCTTTCGTGGCCATTGACCCCAACAGCGGCGCCATCAAGTCCTTGGTCGGGGGCTTTGACTTTGCCAAGAACAAGTTCAACCACGTGACCCAAGCTTGGCGCCAACCTGGCTCCAGCTTCAAGCCCTTCATCTATTCTGCAGCGCTTGAAAAAGGCTTCAATGGTGCTACCGTCATCAACGATGGGCCGTTGTTTTTCGACGCTGGCGTGACTGGGGGCCAACCCTGGGAGCCCAAAAACTATGACGGCACGTTCGAAGGTCCGATGACTTTGCGCCGCGGTTTGGCGAAGTCCAAAAACATGATCTCCATCCAGGTGCTCAATTCCATTGGTCCAGCCTATGCCCAGGAGTGGATCACTCGCTTTGGGTTTGAAGCCGAACGCCACCCTCCCTACCTCACCATGGCGCTTGGGGCCGGTTCGGTCACGCCCATGCAAATGGCCAGCGCTTACTCGGTGTTTGCCAACGGCGGTTATCGAGTCAACCCCTGGCTGATCGCGCGCGTCAGCGAGCAGCGCGGAAAAACCTTGCTGGAGACCACGCCACCGACCCTGGAGGGAGCGGAGCGGGTCATCGAACCGCGCAACGCCTTCGTCATGACCAGCCTGCTTCAGGAAATCACCCGCTCCGGCACGGCAGCGCGGGCCCAAGTAACGCTCAAGCGCCCCGATCTCTACGGGAAGACCGGGACTACGAACGACTCCATGGATGCCTGGTTCGCTGGGTTCCAGCCCACCATCACCGCAGTCACATGGATCGGCTACGACACGCCACGCAAACTGGGCGACCGGGAGACTGGCGGCGGACTGAGTTTGCCGATCTGGATCAGTTTCATGGAGACAGCCCTGAAAAACATCCCTGTCATGGAGCCTAGCGCGCCCGAGGGCGTGGTGTTCTCGGGCGGCGAATGGTACTTTGAGGAGTTTGCCAAAGGGCACGGTGTAAGCAGCCTGGGCGACACCCCGAAACCCGAAGCCGAACCCGGCGCGGCCGGCGCCTCCGAGGACAAGAAGAAGATTCTGGACTTGTTCAGGAACTAGGCCTAAAGGCTAGCGCCATACCGCTCTGGTCGCTGGCACAGCGCGAGAGTGTGGCGAAAAATTCAGCGCCACTCTTGGTGTCATACCAAGCCTGTTCACGCCAAACGAAGTGGTATCCCCCGTCACGCGCTGCCAGCCAGACTTCGTGCAGGGGTTTTTGCAGGTTCACCACAATCTGGCTGCGGTTGGCAAACGTGATCGTGACCATGCCCCCTACGCGCTGGTTGTCCAGGTCCGCGTCCGTCGATTCATTGAGCGTGTCACAGCCCTGCTCCACCGCCCGCAGCAGTGCTTCAGCGCGGTCCAAATACTCCAGATCATTCATAATTTACCTATGCATCGATACAAAAAAGCGACTTTCCTGGCAATCGTCTGCATGCAATTCTTGCAGGCCTGCGGCCAGACCGGAGCCTTGTACTTGCCCGCACCCGACTCGAGGCCGAGCCCACGCCCCCCCACGACATCGCCACAATAGCTATACCATTTATAGCTGTCTACGATCGTGCTTCCGAGACTTGCAGACGATTTCTTGCCCATCGTAACAGTCTGAATGCCAGCAACAGAAAGAGGATGCTGGCGTACCACCAGACCTCGGTGAAATTGTGTTTACCCTGGCGCATCCAGTAGAAATGCAGCACCACAACTGGTACCACGACAAACACCAGACGGTGCAATTGCCGCCAGCGCTTTCCCCCGAGCCAACGCACAGCACCGTCCCAGGATGTGGCGGCGAGCAGCAGCAACAGACACCAGGCGCTAAACCCAAGCAAGATAAAAGGACGTTTGCGGATGTCCGCGCCTATCCCCCCCCAGTCCAAGCCCATATCCAATCCGGCGTACAGGCTGGCGTGCAGCATGGCATAGAAGAAACAGAACAACCCCAGCATCCGCCGCAAACGCGCCAGGCCAGACCAGGACATGACAATGCGCACCGGCGTCACAGCCAGGACAATGCACAGAAAGCGCAGCGTCCAATCGCCGCTGGCACGGATCAAGGCTTCGGCCGGATTGGCCCCCAATCTATCCAACAGTGCCAATCCGAGCAGCTGAGCCGCTGGCAGCAGTGCCAGCACGAATACCAGCACCTTGGTTCGCGCCCCCCAATCAATAGCGCCATGGTCAGCGGACATCAGAAATATCGGCGCAAGTCCATGCCTGCGTACAACTGTCCAACCTGGGCTTCGTAGCCGTTGAACATCAGGGTTTTGCGCTTGCGGCTAAACAGGCCATCTTCACCCAGGCGCCGTTCGGTCCCCTGACTCCAACGGGGGTGGTCCACATTGGGATTGACGTTGGAGTAGAAACCATATTCGCCAGGCGCTGCCTTGTTCCACGCCGTCGTCGGCATTCTGTCCGTCAGGCGAATCCGCACGATGGACTTTGCGCTCTTGAAACCGTACTTCCAAGGCACCACCAGTCGTACCGGTGCACCGTTCTGGTTAGGTAGCACTTCGCCATACAAGCCCAGGGCCAACAACGTCAGCGGATGCAATGCTTCATCCAGACGCAGACCCTCGGTATAGGGCCAATCCAGCACATTGGAGCGCACCCCGCGCATACTGTTCGGATCCACGGCACTGGTGAACTCCACGAACTTCGCACTGCCTAGTGGCTCAAACTGCTTGAGCAGAGCCGACAAGGAATAGCCGACCCAGGGAATCACCATCGACCAGCCCTCGACGCATCGCAGCCGATAGACACGCTCTTCCAACGGCGCCAGGCGCAGCAGTTCGTCCAGACCCAATTTGCCAGGGCGACGCACCAAGCCCTCGACTGCGATCTCCCAAGGCTTGGTTTTCAGGCCATGGGCATACTGGGCCGGCTCGCTCTTGTCGGTACCGAACTCGTAAAAATTGTTGTACCCCGTGACATCCTTGTACGGTGTCCACTTCTCCATGGTCTGGGCGCCGTCCACACCACTGGTCTGGCGCACCAGCGCTTGGAGTTTTCCCGACCCAGGGGCCTGGGAATCGGCGGCACTCGAAACACCAGGAGCAAGCCCCAGCAAACCGAGTCCGCCGCCAAATTGCAACAAGGTACGACGCTGACGGAACAGGTGCTCAGGGGTGATTTCGGTTGCCTGGGGCGGCTGGTAACCGTAGGGGTGGCTGTGGATCAACATGGGTGGCCTTTGCGTGTGTTTTCCCTTGGTCGGGGAAGCCGGCAGGTTTCTTACACAGCCCATTGTCGGACTTCATGACCACGATTGCATGGCATCACAGCGGAGCCCCTTACACCCCAGGTGCTTCCCTGACTTCAACAACAGGTCCGCCTCGGAAAAACAAAGGCCACCGCGATGGGTGGCCCTTGTGTGACTGTAACCGCAGCGAATGCGGCGCGATGAGGAATCAGCGCAGTCCGGCGATGTAGTCCGCCACCGCCTTGATTTCCTTGTCGTTCATCTTGGCCGCGATTTGCGCCATCTGGGTGCTGTTACCCCGTGCGCCATCACGGAAGGCGGTCAGCTGGGCCACTACATAGTCTCCCCACTGGCCAGCCAAGCGCGGGTACTGGGCGGGGATACCGGCTCCGTTCGGGCTATGGCAGCCCGCACAAGCGGCAATCTTGCGGTCGGCAATCCCACCACGATAGATGCGCTCTCCCAAGGTCACCAGAGTCTTGTCGGCCGATGCACCAGCCGCAGCCTTCTTGTTGGTGATGAAGTAGGCCACGTTCTTCATGTCATCGTCTGACAAAGCGGTGGCGAAACCTTGCATCACCGGGCTGGCGCGCTTGCCGCTCTTGAATTCCTGCAACTGCTTGATGATGTACTGTGGATGCTGTTGTGCCAGCTTCGGGTAGGTGGGCGCGGGAGAGTTGCCGTCCATGCCATGGCATCCAGCACAAACGGCAAAGGTGGCTTCACCCTTGGCGAGGTCCGGCTTGGCAGCGGCCGCAGGCGCGGCGGCGGGATGGGCTTCCTGCGCAACGGCCGACAAGGCCAAGGCAGAAGCAGCAGCGAGAATCAGGGGAGCAATCAACTTCATGGGATTACGATGGTCTGTGGGCAAAACAGCGCCATTCTACAATGGCGCCATCGGGCACCAGAAAGCATTCCATGACCTCTCCGCAAGCTACTTCACCTTCCGCCCGCCAACCCGCCGACAAAAACAGGGAAACGATAGCCATGGGCTGGTTGCACACCGCCCGCTTTCTGACCACTGCGCCCCAATTGCACTTTCTTCCGGCGCTGGATGTACCCGAAATCGCTTTCGTGGGCCGCTCCAACGCAGGCAAGTCGACCTGCATCAATACGCTGACCCAGCAAAAGCAGCTGGCCTTTGCCTCCAAGAAACCCGGACGCACCCAGCACATCAACCTTTTTTCCCTGGGCAAGCAAGGGGTGACCGACGCAGTACTGGCCGACCTGCCTGGCTATGGCTACGCCGCAGTGCCCATGCAGGACAAACTGCGCTGGCAGAAGGTCATGGCCAATTACCTGGTCACACGCGAAAACCTCAAGGCCGTCGTGCTCATGTGCGACCCACGCCATGGCATGACCGAATTGGATGAAATCCTGCTCGACGTGATCCGTCCCCGGGTGGAGGAAGGCCTGAAGTTCCTGGTCATCCTGACCAAGGCCGACAAGCTCACGCGTGCAGAAGCCAGCAAGGCTCTGGCCATTGCAAAACTGCAGGCCGGTGGCGGTGAAGTGCGGCTGTTTTCGGCTCCCAAACAGATCGGAATTGCCGACGTGGCGACCCTGCTCTGGGATTGGACCCACGATGCATCCATCCCCGCTGCACCCCCTCCCGCAAACGAAGCGCAGAACACCGGTCAATAAGGCGATTGCATTCCTTCGGGTCGGTCCTTGAAGCGTTTGTGCACCCAGTAGTACTGGGCCGGGTCGCGTTCAATATAGGCTTCGAGTTCCCGGTTCATGCGCCGGGTGTCGGCTTCCAGGTTGTCACTGGGAAAATCCGACCATGGGGGCAGAATCCGCACTTCGTATCCGGCAGGTGTCAGCGTCGTCACCACCGGCACCACTTGCGCCCGCCCCAGCTTGGCAAAACGCGCCAGCGAAGGCACGGTTGCCGCTGGTTCACCGAAAAACGGCACGAACAGCGATTCCGATGGATCGAAATTCATGTCCGGCAGCAGATACAGCGGTTCACCTGCGCGCACGGCCTGCACGATGGGTTTGACCCCAGCCAAACGCGCCACCATTTCGGGCGCACCAAAGCGTTGGCGTCCCTGGTAGATCCAGGCGTCGGCCGCTGGGTTGAGCTGGGGCGAATAGATGGTGGCAAATCGCCGCTGCAGCTGTTGGGTCAGGGCGGTCCACGCCGCATCCAAGCCCATGAAATGCGGAGCAAACAGCACCGTGGGCGTCTGCCCAGTCAAGGCATCGAACGCCCCCACGATCTGCAGTCGCGCGCGCACCGTGGCGGCAGGCGCATGCCATAGCCAGGCGCGGTCCAACCACGACTGTCCAAACAGAACAAACACCCGCCGCACCACACTGCGACGATGTTCTGGCGTCCATTGGGGAAAGCACAGGGCCAGGTTGGTCTGGACCACGCGCCGACGCGACGCCACTGCGGCGTACAGAAACCAACCCAATGCGGCACCCAGCGCCCGCACCACAGGCAAGGGCAAGCGCGCAGCCAAGCGCATCATCATCAATAGCAGCTTGGTCATGCAATGCCCTCAGGGGCAGTTTTGGGCGCCTTGTACCGGGCGTAACCCCACAGGTACTGCGCAGGCGCCAGACGCACCAATGCTTCCATGGCCTCGTTGACCTGGGTTGTGGCGCGCGTCAGGTCGGCCTCCAGATCGTGGCGAAGCGGCTGCACGTGCACCGTGTAACCGCGCCCCCAAGGCAAGCGCTCTCCCCAACCGAGCAACACCACGGCCCCCGTCTGCAGCGCCAGGCGGGCAGCCAATGTCATGGTGTAGGCGTCGCGCCCAAAGAAAGGCACCCAGACCCCCATGCCGGCCGGTGGCACCTGGTCGGGGAGCAGGCCGACACAGCCTCCGGCCCTGAGCGCCTTGATCAACTGCTTGACCCCGGCCAACGTGGTTGGTGCCGTTTCCAAGCCCGGGCGATGGCGCGCATGGTCCACCAAGGGTCGCAGCCACGCCTTGCGCGCGGGCCGGTACAACACGGTGATGGGGCGTTTGGCGCCATAGCGCTGGGCATAGGCCTGCGCGGTAATCTCGAAGCAGCCCAGGTGGGGTGTCAGGAATACGATGCCCCGCCCAGCCGCCAGCGCTGCCTCGATGTGCTCCGCCCCCTGCCATTGGACTGGAACTGGCGCCCCGAACCATATCCGTGGCAGCTCACTGACCATGCGCCCCGCCGCAAACACCGCACGCCAACCAACCTGCGCTTGCAAACCCGCCTGCGCCACGTTATCGCGAAAACGCTGGCGATAGTCCGGCGAGAACAGGTAGGCCAGCAAACCCAGCACGCTCCCCAAGCCATGAAGCAGGCTCAATGGCACCAAGGCCAGGAATCGGAAAAGGGCTTGCATGGGTGGGCTAGAATCCGGGCGTCGCTGAGTTATGGAACTACTTGCAGGGCGACAGCGCAGGGGCCGGCCGCCAAAGGCCGCCATTGTGCCCTGTCTGTGAAGACAGTTCTGCTAAAGCGTTCGCTGCAGGCCCCAAGCCCAGGCAACGCGAGAGTTGTACTTTTTTTGGAGCACTGCCACATGTCAAACGACTTCCTTTTCACGTCCGAATCCGTTTCCGAAGGCCATCCCGACAAGGTGGCCGACCAGATTTCCGACGCCATCCTCGACGCCATTTTCAAGCAGGACCCCAAGTCCCGCGTGGCCGCCGAAACCCTGACCAACACCGGCCTGGTCGTGCTGGCCGGTGAGATCACCACCAATGCCCACGTGGACTACATCCAGGTGGCGCGTGACACCATCAAGCGCATCGGCTACGACAACACGGAATACGGCATTGACTACAAGGGCTGTGCCGTGCTGGTGGCCTATGACAAGCAGTCCAACGATATCGCCCAGGGCGTGGATCACGCCTCGGACGACCACCTCAACACCGGTGCCGGCGACCAGGGCCTGATGTTCGGCTATGCCTGCGACGAGACACCTGAGCTGATGCCCGCGCCCATTTACTACGCCCACCGCCTGATGGAGCGCCAAGCCCAGCTACGCAAGGATGGCCGCCTGCCTTTCCTGCGCCCCGACGCCAAGAGCCAAGTGACCATGCGCTATGTGGACGGCAAGCCCCACAGCATCGACACCGTGGTGCTGTCCACCCAGCACAGCCCCGACCAGTCCGAGACCCAGACCACGATGAAGGCCAGCTTCACCGAGGCCATCATCGAGGAAATCATCAAGCCGGTGTTGCCCAAGGAATGGCTGCAGAACACCCGCTACCTGATCAACCCAACCGGCCGCTTTGTGGTGGGTGGCCCTCAAGGCGACTGCGGTCTGACCGGCCGCAAGATCATCGTGGACACCTACGGTGGCGCCTGCCCCCACGGCGGCGGCGCGTTTTCCGGCAAGGACCCCTCCAAGGTGGACCGTTCCGCCGCTTACGCTGCCCGCTATGTGGCCAAGAACGTGGTGGCTGCAGGGTTGGCGCGCCAATGCCAGGTACAGGTGGCCTACGCCATCGGCGTGGCCAAGCCCATGAACATCACGGTCTACACCGAAGGGACCGGCGTCATTTCGGACGACAAGCTCTCCGCCATCGTGGCCGAGGTGTTTGACCTGCGCCCCAAGGGCATCATCCAGATGTTGGACCTGCTGCGCCCTATCTACGAGAAGACCGCCGCCTACGGCCACTTCGGCCGCGAAGAACCCGAGTTCACGTGGGAAAAGACGGACAAAGTCGCAGCCCTGAAGGCTGCGGCCGGGCTGTAAGCCCGCGGCACAAGGTGCCGTGTCCGTCTTTGGGCGATGCCCATATGGCGAAGCCATGTGGGCAGAGACCACAAGACGTATCGGTACAGGCTCACATCGGCTCTGCCGATGTGAAGGGCCGCAAGGCCCGGCCAAAACCAATAGCTGAAACGATAATCCCACCATGAAAATCCAGACACAACGCTTCATCGACCGCTGGGTCGGCCAGCTGCTGTGTGCGTTGGTGTCTGCGTGGGTGCGTTTCACCGGACTCTTCGGTAGCCCTGCCCGCATGGGCCAGGCACCGAAAAACATCCTGGTCATCCTGCTGTCCGAAATGGGCAGTATCGTGCTGGCCGGGCCAATGTTTGCCCAACTGCGCCGCCAGTACCCCGGCGCCGCGATCCACATCCTGCAACTCAAGAAGAACCAGGAAGTCTCCAGGCTGCTGTCGCTCACATCGCCCGAGTACATGCATTCGCTCGACGACAGCTCGGGCGGCTCGCTGATCCGCGACATCCTGGCCGTGAGCCTCACGATGCGCCGTTTGGGACTGGATGCGGTGATTGACTGCGAGCTGTTCTCGCGTGTCAGTGCCCTGCTCTCCTTTTCCACCGGGGCACCGGTGCGGGTGGGCTTCACACCCCACACCCAAGAGGGGCTGTACCGCGGCAGCTTCATCAACCACAGCATTCCCTACAACCCGTACCAGCACATCAGCAAGCAATTCCTGTCGTTGGTCGATGCATTGCAATCGCCCGACGCAATGCCACGGAATCGCGCCGGGGCCATTCGCGACATTCCGTCCGAGCCTGAACTTGCCGTGCCGTTCACGCCGCAAGAACTGGCTGCCTACCGCAGCAAGGTCGAGAGCGACCACCCGGTGACGGCAACCCGCAAGTTGGTGCTGGTGTATGCCGGGGGAGGCATCCTGCCCGAGCGCGCCTGGCCGGCCAGCCACTACGCCCGCGTGGTGCAAGGCCTGTGTGCCGAAGGGTACGCGGTGGGCCTGATCGGACTCAAGGACGATGCGGCACTGGCCCGTGACCTGAAATTGCAGGTTGGCAGTGAGGCCTGCATCGACCTCACCGGCTACACCAAGAGCATCCGCGAACTGCTGATGCTGATGCACGCCAGCCGCCTGCTGATCACCAACGATGGCGGACCCAGCCACTTTGCCACGGTCACTCCGATCCAGACCATGGTGTTCTTTGGGCCCGAAACAGGCAAGCTGTACGGACCCTTGGGCAAGCGCACCATTATTCTGGAAAGCGGCATCGCCTGCTCGCCGTGCCTGACGGCCTACAACCACCGGCTGACCTTCTGCGACGGAGACAACCAGTGCCTCAAGCGCATTGCCCCCGACCCCGTGTTGGCCCAGGCGCTGGACTACCTGCGGACGATTGCATGAGCATGCTGTCCTCGGTGCAGCGCACCGTGCTGTGGGGCCTGCGCCTGCTGGAACGCTACCGATTCCTCAAATTCGGCATCGTCGGCGCCAGTGGTGTCGTGGTCAACCTGACGGTGCTGTACCTCGGACACGAATACCTCTTCAATGCCATCGAGGCCAGCTACAAGAAGCCTTACCTGTCGCTGGCACTGGCCATCACGCTCGCCACGCTCAACAACTTCACCTGGAATCGGCTGTGGACCTGGGCCGACCGTGTGCGCGTGCTCGAAGCCGGCGAAAGCCACCCCATCAGCCCGCGACTGCTGGCCAAGGAGTTCGGCCAGTACGCCACGGCGTCGGCCTTCGGCAGCGCCTTGCAATACGTGCTGACCCTGCTGCTGTCGAGTTCCATGGACTACCGGGTGGCCAATATCATCGCCATCGTGGCCGCCAGCGTCAGCAATTTCCTGGCCAACGACCGCTGGACCTTCAAGCGCAAGTCGGACGACTGAGCGCGCGCCGTGGCCATGCCGCCTGACTTCATGCCATTTCGCCACCAAGCCCGCGCCAATATTGCGTTGATAGCTCTTGTTTTTATAGCAGCCCTACTGTACCTGCTGGGCCTGGGCAGTCCCTATGCGCCCACCAATGGCGACGAGATGGTGTACATCCACATTGCCCGCATGACTGCCGAGAGCGGCCACTGGCTGCCGCTGCAGTCCGAGCTGGTGGGCACGCGCAACACCAAGCCCCCGCTGCTGATCTGGCAGGCCATGGTCGCCGGTGGCTGGGGCCAGTGGTGGTCGCTGGCGGCACTGCGCCTGCCCAGCGTGCTCTATACCTTCGCAACGACGGGCATGCTGGCCTTCTTCGCCCACCGCCTGCAGACCGATGCCGCACAGAAGTGGCGCACGGCCTGCATCGCGGCCGCGCTGTACCTGTTGTTCTTCTCGACCTTTCGCTATGGCCGGGCCTACCTCACCTCGGCCCCGGAGACCTTCTGGCTGGCCCTGCCCATGTGGTGGGTGCTGTGGCAACGCCTGCGCCAGGCCGAGCAGCAACACATGGGCTGGCTGGCCGCCACCCTGATGGGCGTGGCCATGGGCCTGGGGGCCGCCTACAAATCCTTCGCCCTGGTAGCACCCGCCGCTGCAAGTGTGTGGGCGGCTTGGCTGCTCACGGCCCCCCGCATCACCTGGCCGCTGCTGTGGCGCACCAGTCTGCAGCTGGCCTGGAGCACCTTGATCGGCGTGGGCCTCTTCGCCCTGTGGTTCGTGCTCGATCCCGATCCGGCCGCAGTCTGGCAGGAATTCGTGGTCGCTGAAAACGCCGGAAAGATGTCCGGCGGGCTGGGCTACTGGCACGCTGCCCTCTTCGGCGCCTACCCGATGTGGACACAGCTGTATGCCTACCCGGCCAATGGGGGGCTGCTGGTACTGGTGGTGGGCGGCTTTTGTCTGTGGGCCGTGTGGCAGTTGCGCCAGCGGGGGCAACTGGCAGCGCTGGCGCATCCGCAGCGGGTGGTGTTGGCCTGGGTGCTGGTCTGGCTGGTCGTGTTCACCCTGCCCAGCCAGCGCTCCGAGCGCTACCTCATTCCCGCCATGCCCGCCATCGCCATCGCCATGGCATTGGTCTGGGACCGCATTCCCCGCATCTGGTTTGCGCTGACCCTGCTGCTGCTGGCCCCAGCCCTGATACTGCTGGCCCGCATCGGCTGGGTCATGGCCGACATGGGTGTGTCCGGGAACACCGATGTTGCTCTGGTTTTGGTAGCTTCCAGCACAGGTATTACGGCGGTTTCAGCCGGATTTTTCTTCAGAAACTGGACCAGGACCGCCGCCCTGGCAGCCACCGCCGCCGTGTACGCCTGCTTTGGCGCGATGGTGGCGCCGCTGTCCGCTGCCGATACCGCCTGGGGGCCGGACATTCAGCAGGCGCTCCGTGACAAGCGTGTGGCAGTGCCCAATGGGTTTACCGGCCAGTACGAACGCTTCCATTTCCGCCTGGACCATGCGCGTATCACGCCCTATGACGCCGAGGGGCGCAACACTGGCGCGCTCTACCCCGACATGGCAAGCGATGCGCGTCTGATGCGTTTGTTGCGGGAATTCGATGCCGTGGTCTGGCTGCAGGACGATCTGGCTGAAACGGAGCCTAGCTGCACACCGCAGTGCCGGGTATTGGCGACGCGCTGGCATGTGAAAAGCCGGCACAAGACGGGAGAGGTCACGCTGGACAACCTGTGGTACCCGCAGCAATGGCTGTTCCGGCGCGAATGGTTGCTTGTTCCTGCCATGTGAGCAACAAAGATAAAGCCACACCCGGAACGGGAGCGGCTTTGAGGAGGACCATTCGCTGGTCCTGCCAATACTGTGCGCGATCGGAACATCGGGAAGACAAGTAGTGGATGGGCTTCACCTGCGACATCGGAAGCAACGCTGCACGAAGTTGACACAAATCAACCATCGGTCATAGTGGAAGTGCGAGCATGAAGCAACCTGACAGAGCATTCCATGAGCCACTACCCCCACGACCAGGATGTCGATCCGCTGCTCAGCGGTGATTTTGCTGCCCCCGTTGCAGCCCCCCAGCAGTGGCCCGAACATGACACCAGTCCGGCGCCACTGCTCCCACCCTCCGTGGGATGGGATGAGCGCAACGACGGGCGCGCTCGGCATCTGGACGCCCTGCGCGACATGCTGCACCACGGCACCTACCATGTCATGCCTGCCGAAAGCTGCAGCGCCATGCTGAAGGTGGCTGGGCAAGCCTGCCTGGAGAAGGCGTTCGAGCTACGCATCAGCCATCCGCACGAAGACACGGCCGAACTCGCCGCCCATCTGGTGGCGATGCACCAGCAGGGCGTTTCGCAGGCCTGCGACATGAACAAGGCCTTGCGCATTGCCAGTGTGCTGGCCCATGTTCCGGTCGTCGACCTGACCGAGATGCAACCGACACCGCAGGCACTGGCCAGCCTGCACTCCGACATTGCCGAACGTCTGCAGGTTCTACCCTTGATGCGCGAGGCAGACGTGCTGCTCGTGGCCCTGGGTTCACCCATGGACGGCGATGCCCAACGCATGCTGCGATTTGCCAGCCAATGCCGCATCGTCGCTGTCCTGGCGCAGGCGACGCAGATCCATGCTGCCTTGCCGCGCTGCTATGGCAGCCACACCGAGTCCGAGGAGTTGGAGTCGCTGGCCATCAGCGCCATCGAAGCCGACAACGATGCCGACGAGCAGCGCCTGTGGAGTGAAGCCGAGGCGCTGGCGCGCCAGGCGCCCATCGTGCGCCTGGTCAACAATATCCTGAGTGAAGGCATCTCCCGCCAGGCTTCCGACATCCACCTGCGCCCAGGCCCACAGACCTTCCAGGTGCTCTACCGCATCCATGGCACCCTGGTCGTCGCGCGCACCATGCGCCGCGCGCTGCTGCCGCCGGTCGTTGGGCGCATCAAGATCCTGGCCAGCATGAACAGCGCCGAACACCGGCTGCCCCAGGACGGGCGCATCCGCTACAGCGAAAGCCAGGCCGATGTGGACCTGCGCATTTCCATCATCCCGTCCCAGTTCGGCGAAAGTGTGGTGATACGCGTCCTGGCGCGGCGCGCCGACATGCGCAACCTCGACGCCATCGGCTTCGAGTCGACCGACCTGGCCCGTCTGCGCGATCTGCTCCGACGCAGCATGGGCATCGTGCTGGTGACCGGACCGACCGGCTCAGGCAAGACCACGACACTGTATGCAGCCTTGCAGGAAGTGGCCCAACAGAACGTCAACATCATCACGGTCGAAGATCCCATCGAGTACGAACTCGAGAACATCATCCAGATCCAGGCCAACCCAGTGATCCAGTTCACCTTTCCGCGGGCCCTGCGCCACATCCTGCGCCACGACCCCGATGTCATCCTGATCGGCGAGATGCGGGATTTCGAAACCGCCAAGATCGCCGTGGAGAGCGCCCTGACCGGGCACCTGGTGTTCTCCACCTTGCATACCAATGACGCCCCAAGCGCTCTGGTGCGCCTGATCGAAATGGGTGTGGAGCCCTACCTGATCCGCTCCGCCGTCATCGGTGTGCTGGCTCAGCGCCTGGTGCGCAGCAATTGCCCGCACTGCCGCGTGGAGGAATCGGTCGATGTCCTGATGCGGTCCAACCTGGGGGTCGGCCCCGACGAAGTGTTCTACCGCGGTGCAGGCTGCGAACACTGCCACGGCACCGGTTTTTCGGGTCGTCAGGCGATCTACGAGCTCATGACCATGGACAAGGCCCTTGCGCAGTGTGTGGGCGCCTCCGTGGCGGCCGACGTCTACCGCGAATCGGCCGCCGCCAGCGGCATGGTCAGCCTGGCAGCGAACGGCGTCAAGCTGGCGCGCACCGGAGCCGTGTCACTGGCCGAAGTCTACCGGGCCTGCATGTAGCCGTACCACCAGCCCCATGAACATAGTAAACCGGCCCAACCCGGCGGAATGAATGCGTAGTCAGCTACCTTTTCGGTAGCAACACCACAACCTGTGCAGCAACAAACCATGGCACAGCAGCATCAGCCATGGATCCAGCATGGCATCCCAGACATTGCCGCTGGGAAGGTGCATCAACCCGTAGCACAGCAGCACCACCACACCCGTGAGCGCCGCACGCTGCTGCTGCCAGCTGCCGCCCCGCCAGGCCCATGGCGCCAGCAGGCAGGCAAGCAACAGCACCAGTGCGCCCGGGGCAAATCCTGCCGGATAGAGGTAGAACGGCCACAACGCAAAGCTGTCCAGCAGCAGTACCCAGCCCAGCAGCGCACCCGCCCCGGCCCAGTCGCGGGCCTGCGTCAGTGCGGCCTGCGCCCCACGCGCCCACCGAAGGCCTGCCGCCCCCGATGCTGCCAACACGCCCAGTGCCACAGCACCCGCCGCAAGGCTCGGTGCCTGGAAGGCCAGGCCGAGCCAAAACGCCGGCGACCACGCTCCGGGCAACAGACACCATCCACAGACCAAACCGCTTGCAGCCAGTACCACGGCCCTGGACGGTACCCCTGCACGTCGGCGCCCCAGGCACCCCAGCAACGCCACCCCCACTGCCGACAGCACCAGGCCCCAGCCCAGGCGCAGCCAGGATTGCTGCCAGCCCAGCGCAGGCAGGGCCGCACTCGCTTCCCCCCAGAACTGCCACAACACGGTCGGTAGGTTCACGGCGTCTCCTGCGGAGCCAGTCGCTGCCAGGCCAGGCGAGCACGGTCTACGGTATAGGCCACCCACAGGCTGCCCTCGGCCCACAGCAGGGCCGGATAGGAAAACTCGTCCTCCACCTGCCCGGTGCGCAAGGCCAGTTGCTGCTGCCAGTGGATGCCGTCATGGCTGCGGGCCAGGTCCAGGCGCTCACGTCCACTCTCGATCGGGTTGTAGGCCAGCAGGTGCTCGCCCGCACCGAGGCTCCATGCCGCGACGGAGGCATCCGGGTTGGGGAGGTCCAAATCCGGCAAGTCCTGCCAGCGACGCCCGCCGTCGGTGGTTTCGGCCACCGCCACGCGGTGTTTGAGGCTTTCGTCGCGCATCAGCGCCAGCCAATGCTGCGGGCCCAAGGGGAGCAAGGCCGGCTGCAGCACATGGTCGCGTGACGACACCCGCGCCATGCCCACCAGACGGCCTTCCCGGTCCAACCGCAGCACGGCCGGAATCTTGGCGCCCAGTTCGAAATGCACCGGCAGTGCCATGCCACCATCGTCCAGCGGCAGTGGCCCGTTGCGCACCAGGAAACTCGTGTTCCACAGCCACGACAGCGGGAGCACCCGCTCTGGCTCAAATTGCAGTTGCTCCAGCGCCTGTGACGGCCCCTTCTGGCGCAGGTGCAGGATGCGGGCCGCAGCCCAGCCCCCGCCCCCCGTAGCCACCACATAGAGGTGCATGCGGCCCTGCGCATCACGCCAGGCCACCGGATTGCCCAGTCGGCGGATGCCGTGGCCCAGCAGCTCCCCCATCGCATGGCGGTTGACCACCGTGCGCGGCGCAGTCCAGGCCTGCGTGGCGCGCAGCCACTGGGCGGCGACGATCTGCACCTGCGGTCCGCTTTCGCGCTCACCCGAGAACCAGAACAAGGTCAGCAAGGCCGGATCGTCGGGTGCCATCTCCACCAGCGAAGCCGCATGCCCGGCCTTGGCGCCGTCGGGGTTGGGCACATCGCCCTGCGCCACGCGCTGCAGCGTCTTGGCACGCACCGGTGTGCCCTGGGTTGACTGCACCGCCGGCATGCGTGCCGCCGAACTGTCCATCGGTGCTTGCAGCCACACACCGAGGGCAGCGGCCAGCACCACGCCCGTGGCCCACAGCCCCAGGCGCACACTGCGGTAATGCAATAGCACGGTCCGATCCATGCGCCGATCTTAGTCGCTGGCACCGCAGTTCCCCCACGCCACAGAGGCGAAACCAATCGGGCGACAATGCCGCCATGTCCAGCACCCCCCTGATCCTTTCCGCCGCAGCCCTTCAACCCGGCCCCTGGCCCACCATCGACCCGTTCCTGTTCTGTGTCCACCACCACGACGCGTACCCCGAGGGCACACCCGAGCAAGGCCTGGCGCCGCAGCATTTGCGTGGACGGGACCTGGGCCAGGACTTCAGCGGCCAAAACGGTTTCAGCCTGTACCACGGCCACCCCGTGCCGGGCTTTCCGGCCCACCCCCACCGGGGCTTTGAGACCGTCACCGTCACCCGCGCCGGAATGATCGACCACAGCGATTCCCTGGGCGCCACCGCCCGCTATGGCGAAGGCGATGTGCAGTGGCTCACTGCGGGTGCCGGCATCCAGCATTGCGAGATGTTTCCGCTGCGCCACACCGACCGCGCCAACCCGGCCGAGCTGTTCCAGATCTGGCTCAACCTCGACGCCCGCTTCAAGATGGCCACGCCGCACTTCTCCATGTTCTGGGCTGAGGACATTCCCCGCGTCACCCACACCGATGCACAGGGCAAGACCACCGAGGTGGTGGTCGTGGCCGGGAACCTGCACGGCACCCAGGCACTGCCGCCACCACCCGAGTCCTGGGCCAGCCGCGCGGGCAGCGACGTGGCCATCTACACGGTGCGCATGGACGCAGGCGCGCAATGGACCCTGCCCGCAGCAGCCGGCTCGGACACACGGCGCATGCTGTACTTCTTCCTGGGTGACCAGCTGCGCTTGGGTGATCAGGTAGCCGACCGCCACTGCGCCGTGGAGGTGGATGCGGCCCAGGACTGCCCTTTGCATGCGGGCGGCACGGCCTGCGAGGTGCTGGTGTTGCAGGGCCGCCCCATCAGCGAGCCCGTCGCCCAGTACGGCCCCTTCGTGATGAACACCCGGGCCGAGATCGAACAGGCATTTGCCGACTACCGCCGCACCGAATTCGGTGGCTGGCCTTGGGGACGCCCTGACCCGGTACACCCCGCCACCCAGGGGCGCTTTGCACGGCGACCGGATCACAGTGTCGAGGAGCCGCGCGGCGCCAGCGCCTAACGCGCAGGGGCGCTGACCAGCGCCCGGCTCAAGGCATCTGCAAGGACAGCTCGGCGCGCGGCGCCCAGGTCACGTCGAAGCCGCTGGTCTTGATGGCCCCCAGGAACACCCGCTCCACGGGCACCTGGCGGCTCGCCAGGTACTCCTTCACCGCCACGCCACGGGCCAAGGCCAGCTCACGTACCGACTCCTCCGAGACGGTGATGCTGTCCAGCAGCAGCTTTTCCATGTCGGCATCGCTCAGGTCCTTCACCATGCCCACCAGGTTGCGTGGCTTCTTGACGTCGGAGCGGCGATACACCTGCTTGAGCAACGCGGAATACTCACCCGAGTCAACAGACACCACTGCCGTAGCGTCCTGCCCGTCAATCACGGCACGACGGCGCTTCTCACCCAGCAGCAGGGTATTGAGCCGCTCGCGCTTGAGCGCCTCGCGCTCAAGCGCGAAGCTGGCTTCGCCCACCACGGTCATGCGGATGGATGGCCGCTCGACCAGCGCTTTGGCCAGCTTGTCCAGAGTGGCCGTGGCATCCTTGCCCAAGCTGCTCTTGCCGTCGGGAAAGGGCACGGCGTTCATCTCGTCACCGCCGCCACCACCGAAGGCACTGGCCAGCAGGTTGAACGGCGCCGTGACGGCCTTGACGATCAGGTTGGTGATGATCTTCCAGACCACGGCGCCGATCTTGAACTCCGGGTCGTTCAGCGAGCCACTGATGGGCAGGTTGATGTCGATGACGCCATTGCGGTCGGCCAGCAAGGCCACCGCGAGCTTGACCGGCAGGCTATTGGGAGCGCCTTCGACCTTGTCGCCAAACTGCAGCTGGTTGAGCACGATGTTGTTGGTCGCATCGAGCTTGCCGTCGGGCTGCACCTTGTAGCCCACGTCCACGCTCATCTTGCCGCGTTCGATGCCGTAGCCCGCGTACTTGATGGCATAGGGCGATAGCGGCGAGAGTTCCAGGTCGCGCACCTTGCCCTGGATGTCCAGCGCCAAGGGCTTGGCCAGGGGGTTGAGCTTGCCGCCGATGAACAGCGTGGCCGTTCCTTCGGCCCGCCCGCGCACTTCCAGATCGGCCAGCTGCACCGCACCATCCACGGGGCGCGACGAAAACTGGCTCAGGCGCCCGTTGAGTTCACTGAGGTTGGCCGAGTAGTTGGGCTGGATGAACCGGTCCGAGAACTGCACCCGGCCGTGGGCCAGCGTGACTGGCCCGACGTCGATCACCGGCTCGCCCACGGCGGCCGCAGGCGCAGCTGGCGCCGAAGCGGCCACAACGGGCGCTGCAGACGAGGCCGACGGGCTGTCGGTCTTGACGATGTCCTGCAGGTTCAGGCGGCCTTGCGGGTTCACGATGACACGGGCATAGAAGTCGTTGAGGCCCACTTCCCGCAGCTTGAGCTGCAATGGCGCACCCGGCGTCATGCGCAGCACCACGCCCGGCAGGTTCAGCGCCTTCCAGCTCAGCAGCTCGTCGCGCCCCTCGTCCCCGCTGAGGGTGTTCATGCGCAGGTCTTCCAGGGCCAGGTCCGCATCGACCTGGACGCTGGGGCCCTGGGGGGTGTCGCGGTACTGCACACTGCCATCGAAATTGGCGTCGGCGCGCACCACCTCCACGTTGAGGCGGTCGGCCACATAGGGCACCAAGGCGTGGGCGGGCACGTCCTGTGCCAGCAACTTGCCCTGCACCGCCAGCGGCGACCAGGCGGCAGTGCCGTTGAACTGCAACTGCCCGGCAGTCACTTCACCCGACCGCAGCTTGGCCCCGAGGCGGATGCTGGCCGGCTCCTTGCCGGCGGCACTGAATTTCTGAACGTGCACCTGCAGCGCGCTCAGCTCCAGCCGCACGCTCGGGCGCACACTGCGGTCGCGCAAGCGCATTGTGCCGGCATCGACCAGCGCCTCATCCACACGGATATCCCAGGGCTTGCCTGCTGCCTGCGCTGGCGCATCAGCTTGCGAGGGTGCGGTGGGGCGCAACCAACGCTCGAACATCCACTGGCCTTCGGGCCCACGCTCCACGTCGGCCGACGGGCCAGCCACACGGACCTTGCCCACACGCAGCGTGCGCCGGGCCAGATCCACCTGGGCATTGTCGACCTCCAAGGCCTTGACCTGCGGCAGCGCCGCGCCCTCGGTGCCTGCTTGCACCAATGCCAGGTCGCGGGCGCGCAGGCGCTCCAGCGTAGCCTGCAGCTCGCCCCCCTTCCAGCGCAGGGCGGCATTGGCGTCCAACACACCCGCCAGCTCAGGCACCAGGAATTGCGCCACATAGGGTGCACCCATGGCCAGCGACAGCTGCTGCACCGCCAGCGAGGCCTGGCCCGCATCGGACGTACCCTGGGCCTGGAAGCTCAGCTCGGCCGGTTTCTTGGCGGCAATGCGCAGGCTGCCCTGGGCCTGGGCAGCCTGGTCGCCTGGTGGCCACTGGAGCTGGCTGGCTTCCAGTGCCATCTGTTCCAGGCGCAGCTGGGCCCGCGGGGTGGTAGTCTGGTCGGTCCATTGCAGCTCGCCACCGTGCAGCTTGAGCTGGGCCAGCGCCACACGCCAGGGTGTCGCCCCAGTTTTGGAGTCATTTTGGCCTGTAGCCCGCGTATTTACTGCGTGAACCGCTTCTTTTTTCGTAGCGACAGTTACCGGCTTGGAGCCTGCATCGAAATTGAACTGGCCATTTTTCAGCCGCTCCAGGGCGAGCTTGGGTCCGTCCAGCTCGACCGAAGCCAGCTCCACCAGTCCAGCCAGCGGCTCGATGCGGGCAGCATTCACGCGCAAGGCATCCAGGTCCAGCAGCGGCTGACCACGGGCGTCCGTGACCGAGACTGCACCCAGCGCCACGCTACCGGACACCTGGACGCTGGCAGATGGGGCTTGCTCGAACTTCGCGCGCAGGTCAGCGTCCAGCACCGCGCTCTGCAGGCGCACCGGCAAGGCGGCGGGCCAGTAGGCCAGGTAAGGTTTCACATCAAGCTGATGCACGGCCAGTTGGACTTCTCCCTTGCGGGCCTCGGCAAAAGGGGTGGCTTGTGCCGCGGAGTCCCAGGCGCTGCCATTCACTTCCAGCGCCAGATGCGGCTCCACGTTCACGTTGCGCTGGGTCGGCAGGGTGCTGACAAAGGGAACCGCCAGATGCAGCTTGCGCACGCGGTGCTGCACCACACCCTTCGGCGTGGTATCGGCAAAGTCCAGCGCGCCGTCGTTGATGACCAGGTTGTACAGGGCCAGTCGCGCCGGGCTGCTGCTTGGCGTGTCGGACGGTTGGTTCAGCTTGGCCAGAATGTCATCGATGTCGTAATGCCCATCGCCCTGGTGGGTGAGGCGCACGTGGGGCGCATCGATCTCCACCGCGTCGATCACCGGGGCCAGGTGCAACAGCGACTCGAGCTCGGCGTCGACGTAGATGCGCGCGATTTCCAGCTGTGCCGCAGCCTGGGCAGGGTCTGCCCCAGACACACGCACGTCACGCAGCGTGAGCTCCAGCGACCAGGGTCGAAAGTCCACCGCGCCTATCGTCAGCGCACGCCCCAGCGCAGCACTGCCTAGCCTCTCCGCCTGCGCCTTGACCACGGCCGGTACCACCAGCCACGCGATCAGCCAGCCCAGCAGCAGGCCACCGGCACCCCAGGCCAGTCGCCGCCCCCAGGCAGATTGGAAAACTCTCTGGAATGGTGTGTGCGCATGCGTGTCCATGCGCACATGATACGGACTGGCGCCCGCGTTGGACTCAGTGCGTGCCGTAGCGCGCCAGTCGATGCACGTCGAGCAGGCGAATCTCGCGTCGGCACACCTCGATCAGACCGTCGGCCTCCAGTTGGTGCAGGACGCGCGAGAAGTATTCCGGGGTGAGTGAGAGCCGCGAGGCAATCGTTGCCTTGCTGACCGGCAGCGCTACCGTGACCACACCCGGATTGGCCTTTGCGCCAAGGTCCACGTCACGCAGCAGGTAGCCAATCAGGCGTTGCATGCCGTTCTGCAACGAATAGCTTTCCACGTCCATCAGCAGCCGCTGGAACCAATGCGAGATGCCACTGAGCATGCGCAGCGAGAACCCGGGATTGCGCTGGATTTCCTCAAACACGGCTTCCTTGCTCACGGAGAGGATCAGACTCTCCTGCAAGGCCTGCGCATTGAGCAGGTGCGGTTCGGGCAGGAACATGGTGGCTTCTGCAAAGCTCTGCCCGGGTCCGACCAGCTCCACCACCTTCTCCATGCCGTTGCTGGAGGCCACGTACAGCTTGACCTGGCCGGAGATGACGAAGTGGAACGCATCGCAGTGTTCGCCAGCCCAGTACACCATGTCGCCGCGCCCGAACCGTCGCAGCTGGCTGCCGCGCGCAACCTGCTCGCGCTCGGCCTGCGAGAAGCCGCTGAACAGCGGCATGTTGGACAAGTGGCGTTGTGCATCGAAGCATTCTGCGAGCATGGTGCAATCCCTGTGGTGCGTTGATTTGTGTCAACTTTAGGGGGGCAAGCCCGTCGTGAAACTAGCTCTCTAGGGGGTAAAACAGGCCGCGAAGAACTACCCCGCGACAAGACAGCCTAGTTCGAAAGAACTAGCCGGCAAGGGATTCAAATTCGCTTGATCTGGGTCAACTCCAGGCCGCCAGACCTGCCCTAAAAGCAGTCTGGAACGGCGTCAGTTGAGCCCGTTTTCCACGGCCACCACTGCCGCCTGCACCCGCGAACTGACCTGCAGTTTGCGCAGCACCCCCTGCACGTGGATCTTGACCGTGGCTTCGGCAATCCCGAGATCACGGGCAATTTCCTTGTTGCTGGCACCGCGCGCGATGCCACGGAGAATTTCCCGCTCACGGGCCGACAGGCTGTCCAGCGGCGAAGCGGCGGCCAAGGGCTGTTCGAGTGGCGCCGGAACGGACGCGGCACCAAGGTAGGCCGTCACCAGCTTTCCAGTCATCTCCGGCGCCAGCACGGTCTCTCCGCGTGCGGCGCGCACCATGGCGTCAATCAGCTGGTCACCATCCATGGTCTTGAGCAGGTAGCCGGCAGCACCTGCGCGCAGCGCAGCGGCCATGTCCTGGGCGTCTTCACTCACCGTGAGCATGACCACACGGGTACGCGGCGCCAATTCCAGCAAGGCAGCAATGCTCTCCACCCCGGTGACTCCTGGCAGATGGTTGTCCAGCAGGATGAGGTCCGGCTGCAATTCCAGCGCGCGGCGCTGCGCGACACCTGCGTCGGCCGCGTCGCCCACGACCACGATGCGCGGATCGCGCGCCAACAGTGAACCCAGGCCACGGCGGAACAGGGTGTGGTCGTCGACGATGAGCACACGCAGAGAATTCGACAGACTGATGTTCATGCCCGCGACAATACCAGCACTACCTTGGTCCCATGGTGCCGCTGTGAATCGACCTCCAACCGCGCCCCGATGCGTTGGGCACGCTCGGCCATGATGCCCATGCCCACGTGGGTCTCGGCACGGGGAGCATCGGTGGCAAAGCCCAAGCCGTCGTCCTCCACCTCGAAGCGCCAATGCGGCTGCCCGCGCACCCGCAGGTACACCTGCTTGGCACGCGCATGCTTGCGCACGTTCGACAGCGCTTCCTGCAGGATGTGCAACACCTGGATCTGTACGTCCGCGTCCAGAGGGACGCCCAGACTCTCGACGTCCAGCACCGCACGCACACCGGTCTGGTGCTCGAACTTGCGCAGCGTGGTCTCCAGAGCCGGGACGATGTCCTCGGTGTTGGTGCGGGTGCGGAAATGCATCAGCAGTTCGCGCACATCGCCATAGCATTCGCGCACACCGGCATCGATTTCCTCCACCACCGTGTGGACCTGCGCAGGATCACCGCCCGATACGGCGTCACGCAGCAGGTTGACCTGGATCTTCAGGAACGCCAGCGACTGGGCAATCGAATCATGCAGCTCGCGGGACAGGTGGTGCCGCTCGCCCGATACCGCTGCTTCGCGCGCCAGGGCCGAATGGCGCAGGTTTTCCATCGCATTCGCCAACTGGGTATTGAGCGACTCCAGCAGCGCACGCTCTGCGGCCGTCGGCTCGGTGGGACTGCGGAAGAAGAAGTTCACTTCACCCAACAGACGGTCGTGAAGCAAGATGGGAACGGTGTAGATGGAGCTGAACCCGGCGCGCTCGCAATGGCGAAGCGATGTCGCCGGCAAGCTATGGATCGGAATCACCCGCATGCCCACGTCGTCGGGCGTCGGGCGTCCGCAATAGCATTGGCCCGCATCGAGGCAATTTTCCGCCTCTACCATGGCCTCGGGCAGGCCGTTGGAAGCGAGGATCAGGTAGCGCGCATTGGCCTGGTCTGACCAGCGCAGCGCCACTCCGTCCGCCTTGGCGATGCCTTGCACTGCACCGGTGAACGCCTGTGCAAGTTCGTCCAGCTTACTGGCCCGACCCACCAGGGCGCTTACTCCGTAGAGCTGCTCCAGGCGCTCGTGCTTTTCGTGCAATTCTGCCGTCTTTTCCTGTACCTTGCGCTCCAGTGAACCGTAGAGCTGTTCCAAGTGTTCGATCAGGGCATTGAAACCCAGCGCGAGGTCATCGAACTCCAGGGTGCTGTCGCGGGAGACACGGGTGTTCCATTGGCCACGTTGCACCTGACCCATGGCACGGTGCAATGAACCCACCGGCTCCAGAACCACGGAGTAGGCCCCGACCATCAAGCCGATCACCCAGATACTGAACACGACCAGTACCCCCGTGTGCAGGAACTGCAGCAGCGATGTCCACTGGGCCAGCTGCAATTCGACCGTCTGGACAAAGGCTTCAATCGTCGCAACGAAGGCCTGTGTGTCGGCCCGCAGTTGGCGCGTATCGCTGGCGGAACCAGCAATCCACCGCGCCGAATAGGCTTGCCAGCTGCGATCCACCTCCATAAACCGTTCGCGGCTCGTCCCGTCCCAGGGCACAGCCAGCGGCCGGACCGGATTTCCATGACGCAGCAGGTCAAGGCTTTGGTCGAACTCTGACTTCAAGGCACTGACTTCTTCCGGATCACCCTGCATGACTGCCAGTGAAAGGCGGTAGGCCTGCATGCGCATCCGACCGGCCTCGTTGACCGCGGCGACGCCGCCATCCAACTGGAACGACAGCCACAAGGTCAAGGCCATCGCCGCCAAGGCACACACCACCAGGGGCACGCCCAGCACGGCCAGCTTGGTCGCCAGCCCCCATCGTCGTTGTGGGTTTGCCATGGTTTCAGCGACCTCTTTGGTTGCGCGCCAGCGTTACCTGCGCCTCATCCACGCCACGCGCCTGGTTGCCCCAGGATTGGCGCACGTAGCTCAACACGCGCGCCACCTGCGCATCGCTCAGGGTCAACACAAAAGGCGGCATGCCGAAAGGCCTGGGGTTACGCTGCGTAACCGGTGCAAAGCCGCCATGGAGCACGGTGTATATCAGGTTGTTGGGCTGCGCGGACTGGACTGCACGGCTACCCGCCAGGGCAGGATAGGCACCGGCCACGCCCTCACCGGCTGTGCCGTGGCAATCGGCACAGTGCTTGCGGTAAAGGGCCTCTCCCTCGGCATGCTGTGAGGCCGACAGCGTGGTGCCTCTGGGCGCAGGCGCTACCACCCCTTGCGGCACCAGGCTTTCCAGGTATTCCGCCAAGGCCTGTGCATCATCGGGACGCAGGTATTGGGTGCCGCCCTGCACCACTTCGGCCATCGGCCCACTGGCCTGACCATGGTCGGCCATGCCGCTCAGCAGCAGGCGCACGGTGGCGTCGCGCTGACCCGCGGGCGTGCCGGCTGCCGCGGCGTCGCGCAGCGACGGCGCCCACCAGTTGCCCACCGGCATGCGTGCACCCGACAGGGCCTCACCCGTACTGCCACCCAGCGCGTTGCGCGGCGTGTGGCATTCACCACAATGCCCCACACCCTGCACCAGGTAGGCACCGCGGTTCCATGCAGCGCTGCGTGCGGTGTCAGGCACATAAGTCTGCGGGCTGAAATACAGAGCCCGCCACACGCGCAGTGCGGCCTGGCTACCGAATGGCCAGGCCAGCGCATGGGGACGCTGGGGTTGCACCACCGCCGGCACCGTCTTGAGAAACGCCAGCAGCGCATCGCTGTCCTCGCGGGTCATGCGACTGAAACTGGTGTACGGAAACGCCGGACTGAGCAACCGCCCGTCGCGCGAGCGTCCATGGTGCAAGGCCTGCCAGAAATCCTCGCTGCTCCAGGCACCGATACCGGTACTGGCGTCGGACGTGAGGTTGCTCGAATACACCACACCAAACGGCGTCTCGATGGGGCGCTGGCCGGCATACAGAGCACCGCCCTGCGCGGTGTGGCAACTGGCGCAATTGCCCAAGCGGGCCAGATAGGCTCCTTGTTGAACCTGCGCATCCTTGCCTTGCGGCAAGGCTGTCACGGCTGCAGGCACAGGGGCAGTACCGCAACGACGGGGTGTTACGCCCTGGGGCCAGGGCGTGGGCTGTGCTTGCGGTGCCGCATGCGCAGGGACGGGCTGTGACGCCAGCCAGTGGGTGACGGCTGCCACGTCCTGGGCCTGAAGCGCCTGGGCCACTTCGGCCATGCAGTCGGGCGCGTGGGCTTGGCGCTGGTGGGTTCGCCAGGCACCCAACTGGGCATTGAGGTAGTCGCGCGGCAATCCCAGTAGGCCAGGCACCTGCGGCAGGGTGCCGGTCAGGGATCTGCCATGGCATTGGGCGCACGCAGGCAAGCCCAAGGCCGGATCGCCCTCCTGGGCCAGTTGGCGCCCCCGGCGCAGCAGGGCGGCGTCCACACCCGGCGTGCTGGGTGCCGGGTAGGGCACCTGCAATTGTGAAAAATAGTGTGCGATGTCGTGCAGGTAGGCATCGGGCAAGGGTGCCAGCAAGGCCTGCATGGGGGCGTAATGGCGCCGACCCTCGCGCAGGTTGAGCAATTGGTTGTAGAGGTAGGCTTGGGGTTTCCCGGCCAAGCGTGGGTAGTAGCCATCCGGACCGGCGCGACCCTGTGCGCCATGACAGCCGGTACATGCCAAGGTGCGCTGCGCCATGCTGTCTTCGAACGGTGCCGCGAACACGCTGTGGACCACGCACATCAGCACACTTGCCAACACGGTACGGAAAGGGACAATGAAGCTTTCGAACATGGCACGGATTATCAATACTCCGACCCCTATCTGCCGCCCAATGGCGCCTTAACCCAGCATGCCCCTATGACATCTGCCGTTACCCTGGAGCGCGTCGACTCCATCACCGTGGTGACCCTTGACCGTCCCCAGGTCCGCAATGCAGTCGATCGTGAGACCGCGCTGGCACTGTATGCAGCGTTTGCCGCGTTCGACCAGGACGCGGACAGCCCCGTCGCAGTCTTCCATGGCGCACACGGAAACTTCTGCGCCGGATGGGACTTGCAGGCAGGTGCGCAACTTGCACAGGATCCCCAGGCGCGGGACCGGATGGACTACCTGCAGTGGCCTTCCGACCAGCCCCATCCTGCAGGCCCGATGGGGCCTTCACGCATGCTGCTGTCCAAACCCGTGATTGCTGCCGTATCCGGTGCTGCGGTGGCCGGCGGCATGGAGCTGGCCCTGTGGTGCGACCTGCGGGTGGTGGAGCAAGACGCCTACTTCGGCGTCTACTGCCGCCGCTTCGGCGTGCCGCTGATCGACGGTGGCACCGTGCGCCTGCCACGACTGGTGGGCATGGGCCATGCAATGGATCTGATCCTGACTGGACGCAAGGTGGAGGCCAGCGAGGCATTGGCCATGGGACTGGCCAACCGCGTCGTGCCGACTGGGCAGGCCCGCACGGCTGCCTTGGAGCTGGCCCAGCAACTCGCGCGCTTCCCGCAGGCCACGCTGCGTGCCGACCGCGCCAGCGCCTACGCCCAGTGGGACGTGCCCCTGGAGCAGGCCTTGCGCCAGGAATGGGACGCAGGCCGCAGCCGAATTGGCGATGCCCTGGAAGGTGCAAAAATGTTCAGCCGCGGCACCGGGCGCCACGGGCAGTTCTAAAGCCTGCCGCCGTCGCTTTCCTGAACCGCAAAGTGGGCAGGCGCCAGGCCCGACCGGTGGCGCATCACCATCGCTTCCCAGGCGGCTTCGAGACTGCGGATGTAACGCCGCGTATCGAACAGGGGGGCACTGGGCCGCGCCGCAGTCAGGCGCGTGCGCAAGGCCGTCCGCTGCGCTTCGTTGCGGGAAAGCTCGATGACTCGCTGCACATAGTGCGTCGCATCACGACACACCAGTTCGGGCATCCCCACCGCAAGGACTGTGCTGGCAGCGACCCGGCTGGCAAAACTGCGGCCAGCCCAAGTGACCAAGGGCACTCCCATCCACAGGGCATCACTGGCCGTGGTATGGGCGTTGCAGGGCCAGGAATCGAGCGCGAGATCCGCCAGCGGAAGACGCGCCAAGTGCTGGGCCTGGGGTAACCAGGGCGCAAACACCAGCCGCGTTGCTTCTATACCCTGGGCTTGCGCGGCGTCCACAAAGTTCTGCCGCGCCAGCGGGTGACCTTCCAGCAACCAGAGTACGGCATGCGGAACGGCGCGCAGGATCTCCAGCCAAGCCGAGAACACCTCGGGGCCAATCTTGTAGTGGGCATTGAAGCAGGCCAGCACCACCGCTGTCTCGGGCAAACCCGCGGCAGCCCGCGAAGGAAAAGCGTCAGGCAGCACCCTTGCGGCATCATTTGGTTGGTAGCAGTGGGGCAAGCGTGCAATCCGTTCACTGAACAGCCGTTCATCGCCTGCCGGGATCACGCAGGCGTCCGCTATCAGGTAGTCCCACCAGCAGGTACCCATGCTGCCAGGGTAGCCGAGGAAATTCACCTGCACAGGAGCAGCGTGGGCAGCAAAAATGCCTGGACGTCCATTGTGGGTCGCGCCCTTGAGGTCTATCGCAAGGTCAATCTCCAGCGCACGGGCCCGATCGGCCACCGCCTGGTCAGAAATGTCGTGGACTTCAATGAATGCATCGGCTGCGCCCATGGCCCGCAGCTGGTAGGCATCGCGGGTTGGCGGCCCCCAGGAAAAGCACAGCACTTCAAAACGCGCTCGATCATGGTTATCCAGCACGCCGGCCAGCAGGTGCATGGTGGCATGGTCATGAAAATCGCTGGAGAAATAGCCTATGCGAAGCTTGTCGCCGGCTGTCACACCGGAGGCTGGGCGCACTGCATGCCGTGCCTGTGCACGCGAATTCCACAGCCGAGCGGCAGTGCGTTGCACCTCAGGCTCATCGCAGAGCGCGAGGGTCGTAAACGCCTCTGCCACCGGCATCTCGCACTGCAATCCCTGCAGCACCAGCGTGGCATGTCGCTGGGTATGCTCGTCCCATTGGGCAAGATGGCGCCGCGCCAACCAGCACGCCCCGAGCACACCCGCATGGTCGCAGTAGGGGTCAACGACCGCCTCCAGCACATCACGGGCGGCGGGATAGTCCTTTCGCTCCAGCAAGACGGCCCCGAGATTGACCCGGGACTGCTGATGGTCCGGCGCAAAGTCCAGTGCCCGCGCGTAGGCCTGCTGAGCATGTGCCAGAGCCCCCTGCATTTGCCAGATGACACCCTCTTGGCAGGCGACCTCCGCCGCTGGCATGCCCAGTTGCGCAGCCTGCGCCAGCGCCTCCAACGCCTGATCAAAGCGATGCAATTGCGCAAGCACCAGCGCCCGGTTGTAATGCCAGGCGCCCGTATGCCCCAGGCGCGGACCAATCGACTCAATCTGCCCAAGGGCTTCGTCAAATGCCCCTCTCGCGTACAAGGCAGCTGCGTAGTGCTGCGCGGCCTGGATGTCCTCTTCCTGCATCGCCAGACAAGGCCGCTACTTGACGCCCAACTCCCGCAATCTCTCGAGCAGGTAACTCTGCGCGGTGTGACGCGGTGACAGCACCACTTCATCACGCGGGTGCAAGAACAACGGCAGCGACACCCGGCTGTGCCGTGCCTCCTCACCGCTGGGGTTGATCACACGGTGCTGGGTAGAGGGGTAATAGCCCCGCGACGCCTCGGCCAGCATGTCTCCAGTATTGATGATCAGCATACCGAAATCGCAGGGAACGTCCACCCAGCGTCCGTCGCGTCCGAGCACCTGAAGACCAGGGGCGTTGGCTGCGGGAAGAATGGTCAGCAAGTTGATGTCACCGTGTGCAGCGGCCCGCAGCGCCCCCGGGGCTTCATCGCCGCGCAGGGGCGGATAGCGCAACACGCGCAGCAGGCTGTTATGCCGACCGGAAATCATCGACGGCAGCGGTTCGCTGAACTGTGCTTGCACATCCGCGGGTGTATGGTCCTGCACCCAGCCCAACAGTTCCGACGCCAATGCCGTGGCCTCCGCGTAATAGGTCAGGGCATCGTCACGCAGGTCCGCAGGAATCCGCCCCCACGGATAGACGTGAAAGAACTCCTTCAGGTCCTTGAGCGCATGTCCCTTGGCTGTCTCGGAAACCTCGGTGGAGAAATATCCATCCTGGGTCTCCTTGGAAAACGCAAAGTGGTGCTTTTCGTCACCATCAAAGAACGCGAGCCAGTCGCGATAGATCTTCTCGACCAGGCTCTGCGACAACGGGTGGTTCACCAAGACTCCAAATCCGGTATCCCGAAGCGATTGGGCAAACCGAGCAGGGGCATCGGCTGCCGCATAGTCCACCACCTGCACCTGCATGCTGTTCTCCTGTTGAATTGCTGCAATAACCAGGGTAGCCGGACCGTCTTGCCGCCCCAGCAGTCTGGGGTTCAGGCCAGCCCGCAGAACTTCTTGAACGGGCCAAGCACGGCCTCGCCCCGAAACGGCTTGACGATCCAGCCATTGACACCGACTTCCTTGCCGCGTTCTCGTATGTGCGCGTTGTCCTCGGTGGTTAGCATGATGATGCGCACGGCCGTGTTGCCCAATTCGTTACGAACCTTTTCGGCCATGGCCAGGCCATCCATGACCGGCATGTTGATGTCGCTGACCACCAGCTTGATGTCGGGGTCGTTGCGCAGTTGCTGCAGTCCGTCGCGGCCATCGGTTGCCGTGACCACATCAAAACCGTTCTTGCTCAGGAACCCCGAAACCAGCTCCCGCATGGTGTTGGAATCATCCACGACCAGAACATTCGCCATTGCCTTTTCTCCTTGTGCCCGACCCTTCAGAAAAGGTCCAATTCACCCGTGTTGTCCGATTCTGCCGTAGGGACAGAAAACTCTGCAAACTGCTCAGGTGACCAGTGCAGGTTGAAGATGAAACGCTGCACGATGGTCAACGGAACAGCGTGCGATCGCGTGCGGTCGCGCAGGTGGTAGCGAATGCACAGCTGCGGGTCCGGCGACCCAAACGAAATGTATCTGTGCGCATGATTGATGACGATGGGCACCTGGGTCTGCTGGTTGGCAAAAGCCTGTGGGGGAATGTAGCGGTTTTTGAACGCGCCCCAGATCAGGTTGGTGATCTCGCCCAGCATGTTGTTGATTTCGCGAAAATTGAAATCGCCCCCCACACCTTCGTAGCTGAGGCCCTGAACGAGCCCCTGGCGCAAGGCATCCTCCTGCGTCTGCAACATCATGTACCCACGGCACCAGGTGCTCTCCAAGGCAATCAGCGTCGAGATTTCACCGTGGATGATCCGGTCGTGCACCACATAGGGAGGGTCAGCGTCGACCTGGGCATTCGGGAACATGGAACGCAGGCTCGACAAGGACAGGTCCACCACGCCCCGCACCAGACTCACCGGGTACAGCAGACTGAAGATGGTGCGTTCCACGGCGGTGCGTAGCGCATCCATGTCACCCGCTTCCCAAAGCAGCGCAAAAGTCTGTTTTTCGTCCGCGCTCGGCTCGCGCCCAGCGCTGCGGCGCAGGAACACCGGCAACTCCGGTCGCTGGGCCCGAATGGCCAGCCCCAGGCCAATCCCATCGCCCTGGGCACAGGGCATGTCCTGTGCCAGCAAGACGCCCGCCAGATCCTTGTGTTCGTCCAAGGCCAGCAGTGCCTCAGCCGCCGATCTTGGTAGCGCCACCAGCCCCAGTTCGGCACAGAACGCACGCAATCGATCACGCTGGACGGAATCACTTTCCAGCAGGAGAACTTTGGCTTCCAGTCGCGTGATGTCCGTCATGGCTGTATCCCCAAAAGGTGGATAAATGGCATGACGGCCATGCTACACCGGCAGCGCCCCCACCGCGCTCAGGATTTACACCAAAGCCAACACCCTTTGCACTTCGATGCCCCGGTTGCGTCAAGCCACTTCAGCGCTTGCCGAACCACATGCGCCCGAGCGTTCCATCACGATTGACGAAATGCCGCATCAGGGCGCCTGCGACATGCAAAACCACCAGCAGGGCAATTCCCTTGGCGATCCAACCGTGGGCGATGCGCGGCGCGACCTCATGCAGATTTGCAGGCACCGCTCCGCCCACGCCGCCCCACACCACCTCGGACAGCCCCGTGGTCAATGAGGTGGCCAATCCAGAACCCACCATCGCAAACACCAATACGTACAAGCCAACGTGCACGACCTTGGCCAGTGCATCCTTGGCGGCACTGCCGCTGCTTGGCGTGGGCTCGACCGTTTTCACGGTCAGCACATGCACGCCCAGACGCACGAGCATCAGGACCCCGAGCAAGACACCGAAGCTCATGTGCCCCTTGAGTGCCCCCACCTTATCCGGCGCATCCAAGGGCATGGGGGCCAGGGCAAAGGTTCCCATGCCCAATGCGAGCAACAGCATCAGACCCGTGAGCCAATGCAGTCCCACGAGCAAGGGATGGTGGCGAGTGGCTTTTCGTGCGTTTGTCATAGCGATTGACTCCGTGCGTTGTTGAAGTGTGTGGCATGCTAAGCGAACAACGTCGGCATTGGGGTGCCACTTTATGGTGCTGTGGTGTTTTCCCCTTCGCCGCCAAGCACCTTCCGCAAGTGCCCCTCGCGCGCGCGTTGTCGCATGCTGCGCGGACTGCACCCGAACCATCGTTGGCAGCTACGCGCCAGGACGGAAGGTTCGGCATACCCTAGCATGTAGGCCATCTCGGTAAAACTCGGGGTGGTCGGCTGCTGCAGAAGCTCCACAAACCGCTCCCGCCGGACTCGGTCTGCCAACTCATCAAATCGCACGCCCTCTGCAGCAAGACGGCGCTGCAAGGTCTTGGGATGCATGGCCAGCGTCGCGGCCACGCTGACCTGCTGCACCCGCCCGAGCGCCAGGCGCTGTCGCAGCAGGCGGCGCACCTGCTCGACCACGGACTGCATGGCTGCACCGTAGCGCTGCTCGATGTAGGACTGCGCCATCTGCAACAGCAAGGGGTTGTGCTGGGGCATCGGCATTGACAAGTCGCTGCGCTGCAGGCGCACTGCGACAAACGTCGCTCCGAACTGCACGCCACATCCCATGTAGTGGTGGTAGGTCGCACCGACGCTGGCAGCGCGGTGCGGCAACAAGACCAGCTCCGGGCGCACGGATCCATCCGATAGCCAGCGCAGCACCTGCACGATCCCGAGGACAACAAATTCGGTGCTCTGCACTACGCTGATATCCCTACCGGCGCTGGTATTGACCACCACATCCACCAAGGATGGATCGGAGCTGACCGGAACCAAGGAGGCGCGCATTGCCGGACTGAAGACATAGCCATATTGCGCTCCCAGGGCCAAGGCCTGGCTGAGCGTCTGCGCATGGCGCATGACCAGTGTGAGGGGGCCTTCGAGATAGGCGTTCTGATGCTGTGCAAGTCTCAGCCCGAAGTCGGCGCAGCCTGCCTCCTCGGCACAGGCCTCAAGCAGCCGCGCAAAGGCACCGTAGGGAACGAAACCCTCCGGGTCAGTCAGGACGTCTGGTGCCAATCCGGCGGCCCGCAAGGCCGCAGGCACCTTGAGTCCGACTTCGCGGGCCGCTTCTGCAAAACCCTGCAAGGCGGCTGCGCGGATGAGTTCACCATGGTCCATGCCGTTTGTCCTTAAATGTCAAATCATTGTCCATTAATGTCAAGAATATTCCTACCCACCAGCGCACACTTGGGTGCAGCGTTTGACGCTCAGGACCCTGCGCCTGAGCCCCCACGGAGACCTGCCCATGATGGAAGCTATCTGGCCGGTACTGCAGTCACTGCAGGGCCTGCCTGCCTATGCGCTGCTGCTGGCGCTATTGTTCGGGTGCGGCATCGGACTGCCCATGAACGAGGACATCGTGCTGCTGGCCGCAGCGGCACTGACCCTGCAGGGCATCATGGAACCGGTTGCACTGATTGCGGTGGCGTGGGTCGGACTGATCGCCGGTGACGCGCTGATCTTCCACTGGGGCTATCGCTATGGCGCGCAGCTGCTGCGCCACCGCTTCTTCGCACGCATGCTGCCGCCGCAGCGTTTGGCCGCCATGCAGGCCACCATGACACGTTTTGGGCCCGCCTACATCTTCGTGGTGCGCTTCCTGCCTGGCATCCGCACGGCCCTGTTCCTGGTGGCAGGGATGTCCCGCATGCCCTACCGCTATCTGTTCATCTACGACGGCCTGGCCGCCTGTATCGAGCTGCCCCTTCTGGTATACGGCGTGCGCTATGTCGGCGGGCGCTGGCAGCAGATTCTCGATGCGCTTCAGCAGGTCCAAGGCTATCTGCTACCGGCCGTGGTGGTGCTGATCAGCGCAGCCTGGCTGCTGCACCGCCGAACCCAAAGGAAACCCACATGAAATCCAAGCACTCCACGGCGCTGCCGCGCAAAGGCCGTGCCACTGCCGACGTCCTGGCTGACTTGCACACCTATGGCGCCGACGACCCCGACTACAAGCACGGCAGGCTATGGAGCCTGGTGTACTACCTCGACGAGGACTATGCTGATTTCCAGGCTCAGGCATACCAGGCATTTTCGTCGGCCAATGGACTGAACCCGACGGCCTTCAAGAGCCTCAAGCAGTTCGAGACGGAAATCATTGCCGGCGTCTCCGAGATGCTGCATGGCACGCCCGAGGTCTGCGGCGTCGTGACTTCCGGCGGCACCGAAAGCTGCCTGTTGGCCGTGAAGACCTACCGCGACATGGCGCGCGCACGCGGCGTCAAGCAGCCAGAGATGGTCCTTCCCGTGACCGCCCATGTCGCCTGGTTCAAGGCTTCCGAGTACTTCGACGTCAAGGTCCACCTGCTGCCCTTGGACGAGAACCTGCGTGCCGATGTGCGGAAACTGCCCGGCCTCATCAACCGCAACACGGTGATGATTTTGGGTTCGGCGCCCGAATACCCGCACGGCACCATCGACCCGATCGAAGCCTTCGGAGCCATCGCCGTCAAACGCGGCGTACCGCTGCATGTGGACGCCTGTGTCGGCGGCTTCATCCTGCCCTTCATGGAAATGAACGGTCGCACCCTGCCCTTGTGGGACTACCGCGTGCCCGGCGTAACGTCCATCTCGGCGGACATCCACAAGTACGGTTTTGCGTCCAAGGGTGCCTCCACCATCACCTACCGCAATCTGGACTACCTCAAGCACCAGATGTTCGTGCAGCAGGACTGGCCCGGTGGCGTGTTCGCTTCCCCCGCGCTGCTCGGCACGCGCCCGGGCGGCGCCTATGCTGCCGCCTGGGCAGCCATGCAGCACTTCGGCCAATCCGGATACCGCGATCTGGCCAAGCGCACGATGAAGGCCTTCGACACCATGAAGAAAGGTATCGAGGCCATACCCGACCTCTACGTCATGGGGTCCCCCTCGGGGCCGCTGCTGGCCTATGGCTCGTGCAACCCGGACGTCAACATCTACGCCGTGGGCGACCAGATGGACGCCAAGGGCTGGAAAGTAAACCGCCTGCAGAACCCCGACGGCCTGCACGCCATGATCACGGCCGGCCACCTGGAGGTGGTCAACGACTACCTGCGCGATCTGCGCGAGGCAGTGGCTACCGTCAAGGCCCACCCGGAACTGGCCCAGAGCGGGAGCGCGGCCACCTACGGCCTCATGAGCCATCTGCCCTTGCGTGGCATGGTGCGCCAGAAAGTGCTGGACATGTTTGCCCAGATGTACCGCGCCGGTGGACAGGACATGGACCTGCATGCATCCGCCACGCCAGCTACGGGCTGGGTAGGCCGCGCACAGGCACTGGCCGAGAAGGCCGCCCACTGGTACGTCGAACGCGCCCAACGCAGAGCCACCCTCCGCTGACCGCTTGGCAATGGACACCGCATGGATCGCCCTGGGCGGATTCATCCTGCTGGGCTTCACCCTCGAAGCGATCACTGGTTTCGGGGGCACGGTCATAGCACTGGCACTCGGAGCGCTGCTGCTACCGATTGCCACACTGGTCCCGGTGCTCGTACCCTTGTCACTGGCCATGGGCATCGTGCTCGCCTGGCGCCACCGCGGTCACCTGGACCAACGCCTGCTCTGGGCCTTGATCCTGCCAGCGATGACGGCAGGCACCGCACTGGGCTATGTCCTGCGTCCGACCTTGGACCCCGCAGCCATGAAAACCGTGTTCGGTCTGCTCGTCAGCTGGACCGCCGCACGCACGCTGTGGCAACGCCTACGGAGTCGACCCCCCTCGCACCGACCGGCGTGGCGGTCGCGTGCGATCACGTTCGTGGCAGGCATCACCCATGGTCTCTACGCCAGTGGCGGACCCTTGCTCGTCTATGCCCTGTCAGGCATGCGCCTGGACAAGGCGCGTTTTCGCGTCACGCTCATCGCTGTCTGGCTGGTGCTCGATGGCGCCCTCAGTGCCGCGTTCTGGCTCGATGGGCGTTTGCAGACAGCCTGGCCTTCGGTATTGCACTACCTTCCCATCGTCGCCCTCGGTACCTGGCTCGGTGAAAGCTTGCACGCCCGTGTCAGCGAACGCCACTTTGAGACCCTGACCGCCCTACTGCTCCTGGTCACGGGCATGCTGCTGACGTTTCGGTAAGCCCTCTTTCCGAGGGTTTTCACCAAAAATCTGCCGCCCCTAGGGTAAGCCCCATAACCGCCTACGCCGCAAGCACGCAGACTCCGCGCCGGTCAGTATTGTTCGTTTGCCGTCATATTGGTTCGTTTTCTACCGTAAACCACTTTGCTTTCACGAAAGGTGACAAGACATGATGACTCGATTCCAAGCGGCCCTGCTGGCCGTAGCGACGCTGGTGTTGGCCAACGGGGCCTCGGCAAGCACCCTCAACCAGAACGTGTCCTGGACCATTGACCGGGCCGGAACCACCACAAAATACCGCGTGGTCGCCTATGGTGATTCCATCTACGCCGGCTACAACGGTTCCACCACCAATGCGGCCAAGTACTCCGCGCCGACAGTCGACGCCGAATATCTTTCAGCGCTATGGAACGCCGACATCGAGAGTGTGCGCCGTACCAAGTCCGGCGCCGTGGCCTCGGACATCTACAACAACAAGATCGTCGCCGAGCGCTCCTACATGCAGGCCACCAGCACGCGCGCCGTGACCTTCGAAATGTGCGGCAACGACGGCCTGCAGGCCCGCACCGCGTTCAAGAAGCAGACCGGCACCTGCGACTACAGCGGCATGGATGCCGGCGTGAACAGCTGCAAGACCTATGTGGCCATGGCCATGGACTACATCAACGCCAACGCCTACTCCGGGGTCAAGGTCAAAGTGATCTCGAACCTGCACTACCCTGGCTACGACGCTGACAACGTACAGAGCACCTGCAAGGATGCCACCACAGGCACCACCGTGAACCTGCGCGACAAGTTCCTGCCCAAGCTCGCCACCATGAACTACTGGATGTGCGAATACGCCCGCCAGAAGGGCTTCAAGTGCGCCGACAACTTCGCCCAGTACATGGGCGCGGACTACGACGCCAATGGTGACGGTCAAGTGGACTCGGAAGCGTTGCGCTATGTGGCCGGCGAAAGCGAAGCCAGCTACCTGGCCCGCATCACCGGCACGCTGAAGTCGACCATCCGCGACTCCAACGCCCACTTTGTCTCGGCCAGCACCAGCTACGACTACATCCAATCCGACGACACCCACCCCACCTATACCGGGGGCACCGTATCCGCCGGCCTGCTGGGCGGCACCACGGGCTCCGGTGCGCCGCGCTACACCTCGTTCACCAGCGGCAAGAGCCCGATCTGGAACCAGTATGGTCATGAGCGAATGGGCTGGTCGGTGTCCACCTTCAACCCGACGGCACCCTGATTGGCATTGAAAAACCACAAGTCTCCTCCGCCGGCCGCCGGGCCGACGGGGACCACGCACTGGGGCCCCAATCGGGCCCTTCTTGTTGTCGCCGTCGCACTCGCGCTGGCCGGGCTGGCGTACCTGCTTTACCCTGCAGACGGTGCCATGGACACTGCTGCAGTGCCGGTGACGGCTGCCGTTGCCCTGGCAAGCCCGCCCCAAACCGCAGCCGCCGAGACCTCGGTGTGGCAATTGCAGGCCCAGGTTCCTACCGCGAAGTCGGCCACCGTCGGGCAGACGGGAACCGACGCCCCTCCCGGCATCGACCCCACGAAAGATCTCTCCCACTACGTGCCGCGCGGTGCCAAGCCCACCATGCCGCAGGTGATTGAACGACTGCATGAGGCCGGGGTGTACACCGGGCTAGGCGCCTTCAACCCGCCCGGTACACGACCGCCCAAGGTGGGCCTGGCGGTCCCTGAGGACTACCCCCTTCCCACCGGCTATGTGCGGCATTACCAGTCCACTGACGATGGCCAGCGTGTCGAGCCCATCCTCATGTTTGCGCCCGACTTTCAGCTCTACGATGCCCAGAAGCGCCCCATCGACATGCCCAAGAACCGCGTAGTGACCGCTGAACTCGCGCCGCCCGGCTTCCCGATCCGGCTGATCGCCATACCGGCACCGTTGGCCAACCCGCAGTGAGCCCATGGTGATGGACAGGCTTCGTCGATACGCTGGTCTCCACCTGGTAGGCGGCCCGATTCTTTCAGCGGTCTTGTGCGGCTTGTGCGCCTTGGGCGGTGGGGGCTGGATGCTCAGCTTCGTGATGCTGGTGCCGTGGCTGCGCAGCCTGGACCGTCTGGCCACGGTGCGTGCGACCCTGCTCAGCGCCTGGCTCATGAGCATCGCGTTCACGGCGGCTGCCTTCTGGTGGTTCGGCATGGCCATTGGCGACTACACCGGGGTCGGCGCGAGCACCGGCATTGTCGTGCTGCTGGTCGCAGCGCCCCTGTTCCAACCCCAGATCCTGCTGTTCGCACTGGTGCAGAGGCTAGCGCTGGCACGGTGGGGGAGCCGTGTTGCAGCGCTGGCCGCAGTCGCGGCGTGGGTCGGTACCGAATGGCTCTGGCCCAAGATGCTGGGCGACACGCTCGGGCATGGCCTGTATCCATCGGTCGTCCAGCGCCAGTTCGCCGACCTCGGTGGCAGCGCCGCGCTGACGGTGTGCCTGCTGCTGTCGAACATGGCACTGGCAGCCGCCTGGGCCCGGCGGCACACGCCACACCGAGCTTGGCTGCGCCCGCTGCTGGCGGCGCTGGGTGTGCCCGTTCTGCTGGGGAGCTACGGAGGCTTCACCCTGCTGATGCACCCCCTTCCCGCCAGCGAATCCCTGCGGGTAGGCCTGGTGCAGGCCAACATCGTGGACTACGAGCAACAACGCCAGCGCCTGGGTGCCGAGCAGGTCGTGCGTGACGTACTCGACACCCATTTCGCCATGAGCTATGACGCGGTGGAGCGCCAAGGTGCCGATGTGGTCCTGTGGTCGGAAACGGTGTATCCCACCACCTTCGGCAACCCCAAGAGCGAGGCCGGTGCGGAGTTCGATGCCGCGATCCGCAGCATCGTCGATGCCGCTAACGTGCCCTTCGTTATCGGTACCTATGACCGCGACACTCACGGCGAGTACAACGCCGCCGCGTTCGTCCAGCCTGGCAGTGGTCTGCTGGGGTTCTACCGCAAGACCCGTCTGTTCCCTCTGACAGAGTACGTACCCGCCTGGCTCGACAGCGCCTGGTTGCGCGAATGGTTGCCCTGGACTGGTAACTGGCGGGCTGGCAACGGTGCGCGGGTGTTCCCGTTGCGCCTGCGTGACGGACGTGAGGTACCGGTGATGACCGCCATCTGCCTGGACGACGTCGATACCCAGCTGGCGCTCGACGGCGCCCAACTGGGTGCGCGGGCGCTACTGATCCTGTCCAACGACTCCTGGTTCACGCGCTACCCGCAAGGCGCTGCTCTGCACCAGGCCGTTGCCGCCTTTCGCAGCATCGAGACGCGCCTGCCCCAGTACCGCGTAACCACCAACGGCTACAGCGCCGTGATCGACCCCACGGGAACGGTGGTAGTGGCTTCCGCCATGGGAGCCCAGGCGCTGGAGGTCGGAGAACTACCCCTGCCTGCGCGTTCAGGCACGTTGATGACCCGCTGGGGCGACTGGGTAGGGCCAGCCGCCAGCGTGTTCCTGGCCTGGCTGAGCCTATTGACGGCGGCGGGCTGGTGGCGCACGCTGCGAGGGTCCACTGCGGCGCTTGATGTGACCATTAGACCCCTTCCCTCCCACGTGTTCGTACTTTCCGCACCGGCCCGAGCTGTAGCGGCTGGGCTTCGCGCCATCGCACGCCTGAGTCTGCTTGGCCTGGGCGCTGCCATGCTGCTCGACGACAACCTGCGCGGCAATACCCTGGCCCAGATGCGTCTGTTCGCACTGTGGTTTGTACTGCCCGAACTGCTCTGCTGGGCCGTGCTGTGGTCCTACCGGGCACGCCTGCACCTGACCGGCGAAGGACTGGTGCTGGAGCGTGGTCCACAGCGCATGGAGCTTCCCCTGCGTACGGTGAGCCGGCAGCAGCTGTGGGATCTGCCGTTGCCAACAGGAGGGTTGACACTGCTGCGAGACACTGCAGGAAGCTCGGCACTGCATCTGGCCACGCGCCAGCCCTTGGCGCTAGCGCATGCCCTGGCCTTGCGGGGGGTGGCACCAGTCGCGCCCGAGCCCGCCGCACGCACACTGCACCACTACGCCCTCACCCTGTATTCAGCGGCACGCGGGCGCCTGGATTCCCCTGTGGTCAAGTACCTGCTGTATCCGCTGCTTCTGGCCATCCCGGCGTTCCATCTGCACCAGAACATTGCCTACGGCGGCGGCCTGGGCGAGCTCTACACCTTTGGCGCCCGTGCCTACCTGGTGACCTTGGGGCTGTGGTGGGGGGCCTGGGCCATGGGCGTGTTCCTCACTGCTGCAGCGTTGCGGGCTGCCATCGAGGTCGGATCACTGCTCTCCGTGGCGATCCGCCCCGAGGCCGCGCCTGGGGCCCGCTTGCATCTGGAGCGGGTCGGGCGAGCCCTGCTCTACCTGGCACTACCCGGCTGGCTGGCGCTGCACGCCAGCTTCTAGACGAAATCGCGCACCCGGTAGTAGCCCATCCCGACGGCCTGCATGAGGCCGCCGAGGCGCTCGCCGCCAGGGAACGGAGGATTCACGATGCCGGCAAACCAGTCCAGGCGCTCGGTGTTGCCCTGCATGGCTTCGGTCACCAGGGTGGCGGCCACGCGCGTGGGCACCAGGCCGTGGCCGCAGAAGCCCTGGGCCCAGAACACGCGCTTGTTGCGGTGGCCCCAATCCGGCATGCGGCGCATGGTGATGTCGATGTGCCCGCCCCAGGCATAGTCCATCCTCACGTTCTTGAGTTGCGGAAAGGCGCGCAGGATGTTGGTCTTCATGGCCTGCGGCAGGTTGGTCGGTGTACCGCCAAGGTAGGTGCACTTGCCCCCAAACAGCAGGCGGTGGTCGGCCGTGGTGCGGAAGTACTCCAGGATGAACTGGTTGTCGTACACCGCGTGGTTCTGCGGAATCAACGAGCGGCATACCGACTCGCCCAGTACCTCGGTGGTACCGATGAAAGTGCCCACCGGCAGCATGCGTGCCGCCAGTCGTGGCTCCACCCGGTCGACATAGGCATTCGCCGCCAAGACCAGTTGGTCACACTGCACCTGCACACCGCCGGCCACGCGCACGGTGATGGCCTGCGGCCCCTCCACATAGCTCTCCACCTTGCTCTGCTCGAAAATCTGCACGCCGGCGCGTTCCGCCGCACGCGCCAGGCCAAGCACGTATTTGAGCGGATGAATGTGTGCGCCCTCCGGATCAATGATGCCGGCCTGGTAGCGCTCCGAGTTCAGGTACTGGGGCAGGCTGGTATTGTCCACAAAGCGCAGCTTGTCGTAGCCCCATTCCTGCTGGCATTCGCTGATCCAATCGGTCAGGTCGGCCACACGGCGCTGCAGCACCGCCACCTCGAGATGTCCTTCGACCAAATCGCAGTCGATCTGCTCCTCGCGCATCAGGGTGCGCATGCGCTGCACCGCGCGGCGGGATTCGTCGAACATCTCCTTGGCTCGTGCATAGCCCATCACGCCCTTGAGACGCTGCATGCCGCAGGGAAAGCCGATGATCATCTGCCCCCCGTTGCGCCCCGACGCTCCCCAGCCGACGCGGCTAGCCTCCAGCACTGCCACCTTCTTGCCGGCCCGCGCGAGGTCAAGCGCACAGTACAGACCGAAGAAACCGGCGCCGACGATACACACGTCCACGCGCAAGGACTCCGCCAGGGAAGGCCGAGGCAGCAGGCGGTCGCCCGCCGTGGCGGCGTAATAGGTATCGGTGTGTTGGGTATCGCTGCGGAACATGAAGGGCTACTTTCTACGGGGGTGGGAAAAATCAGGCCAGTTCAATCAGGTGGGTCAGGTCCCACTGCTGGCGCGGGTCGGCGAGAGCGGCACGCTCGTCATGCTCATGCCGCTTGATGGCCACATAGGTGTCCACCAGTGCATCGCCCAGCAGGGCGCGCATCACCGGGCTCGCTGCCATAGCTTCCAACGCCACCAACAGATCGGTGGGCAAAGCATGGGCTTGCGGGTCGGTAGCCTGGGGCGGCTGCGCCGCTTGCAGCCCCACCAGCCCCAGGCCCAGGGTTGCAGCGACGGTGAGATAGGGATTGGCGTCGCCTCCGGGCAAGCGGTTCTCCACCCGGCGCGCCAGGGCGCTGGACGACGGAATGCGAAACGCCAATGCGCGATCTTCCGCGCCCCAACTGGCATGCGAGGGCGAGGCATTGCTCAGTGCGATGCGATCGAACGCCATGTCATAGGGAGCAAACACGGCCATGGCCGCCGGCGTGTGGGCCTGCAAACCCGCAATGAAATGACCCAGGGCGTCGCTACTCTCGCCATCGGGGTGTGAAAACAGGTGCGGCCAGTCGCCATCCGATGCGTCGCGCCGCTGCACGCTGAAATGCCAGTGCATGCCGGTACCGGGCTGGTCGAAAAAAGGCTTGGCGGCAAAGCTGGCCAGAAAGCCATGGCGGGCCGCAATTTCGCGGGCCAGCCGCTTGAAGCGAAACACGGCGTCGGCCTGTTGCAGTGCTGGCCCGGGCAGGAAGTTCACTTCGTATTGGGAGAAGGCCGATTCATGCGCATGGCCGGACAGCGGAATGCCCATGCAGGCACAGGCGGCGTACAGTTCATCGAAATAGGCATCGAAATGGCTGGCACGCTCCAGCGACAGGGCTTCACAGGCCGACTCACGGGCCGGGGCCCCGGGGTAAGCACGGGCTGCGCCCAAGCTCACTTGCCCGGCAGATTCCTCGCGACTGAGCAGGAACAGCTCCAACTCTGGCGCCACCAGTGCCTCCAGCCCCTGCGCGGCCAGGTCGGCCACCACGCGGCGCAACGCGGCGCGCGGCGACAGTTCGCTGGCATCGATTTCTCGGCCCAGGTGCGGCGACCACCAGCGGCCCGTAGGTTCGCAGATGACGCTGGCCTCGCCCGTGCGACCCGGTCGAGGTACCAGCGTGCCCAAGTCTGGCACCAGGTGCATGTCCACATAGCTCTCGGGCAGCAGCGGGCCAAACACGGCCTCGGGCTCGCCGCCGGTCAGGGTCAGCCCCAGCACCACGGATGGTAGCTTGCAGCCCCCCAGGGCCAGGAAGTCGTCGGCGTGGACACGCTTGCCACGCGCCACCGAAGTGAAATCACCCAGGGCGCATTCAATGGAACGGGCACCGGTGCGTTCCAGCGCGGTGCGCGCCTGTTCCGTGTCAACAAGGGGAAGAGGGGTGGTGGGGTTCATGACGAGCTCGTATCCGTTGCTGAGCGATGGTATGGCCATATTGGACCATTCATATAATCCACTTTATTATTTTTTCGATGGTCCAATTTTGAATTGGGCCAGTGGTTCAAAAGTGGCCTGTGGCGCAAGCCGCAATGCTGTACCCACGGCGAAGCAGTGCTTGTCACACAATCCACGCCAGATCCACCCCCCTTGCTTCTGGAAATCCACCGTGCGCACCAAGCCGCAGCACCCGCAGGAACACCGCCATGGCTGAGGCCAGCTCTGCCCATACTGCGCTGGCCACTTGGCTGTCTGCGCGCCTGCGGGCCCAGCCCGGGCAGCCCCTGGGCACGGCACTGGCCCAGGCCTTGCGTGATGGTGTCCTGCAGGGTGCACTGGCGGGCGGTCAGCGCTTGCCGTCTACGCGCTGGTTGGGTGAGCGCCTGGGCGTAGCCCGCAACACGATCGTGGCGGTCTATGCCCAGCTGACCGACGAAGGCGTGCTGGTGGCTGGTCTGGGTTCGGGTACGTTCGTCAGCCAAGCCCTGCCCGCACGCGTACCCGCATCCCCCACGGAAGTGGCCCCACATGCCACGCAAGCGCCATTGCTGTCGGCACGCGGCCAGCGTTACCAGAACCACCCGATCCACCGCTTCTGGAGCAAGGAGCCCTTCTGTCCGGGTGGATTTGACGCCAGCCTGTTTCCGCAGGCGCTGTGGAACCGCCTGCTGGCCCAGTCTCTGCGCCAAACCGATGCCGGCCTGCTGGGCGCTGGCGAGCCAGGAGGAGCACCCGCTTTGCGCATAGCCATTGCCGAGCACATCCGCACCAGCCGCGGGGTGCGCTGCGAACCACGCCAGATCATCATCACCGATGGCACAGCCCAGTCGCTGGAACTCATTGCACGACTGCTGTGTGACCCGGGTGACCGGGTCTGGGTCGAGAACCCCTGCTACTGGGGGGCCAGCCAGACACTGTCCGATCTGGGACTGCAACTGGAACCACTGGATGTGGACGACGACGGCTTGCCGCTGCCGCCCTCGCGCACCGCGCTGCGACCACGCTTGGCCTACCTGACGCCCTCGCACCAGTTCCCCACCGGCGCCGTCATGCCCTTGGCGCGACGCTTGCAGTGGCTGGCCCATGCGCGAGAGCATGGGCTGCTGCTGGTGGAAGATGACTACGACAGCGAGTACCGCTACACCGGCAAGCCTTTTCCTTCCCTGCTGGGTTTGGACAACGAGGTGGATGGCGGTGAACACGTGCTGTACCTGGGCAGCTTCAGCAAGACCATGTACCCCGGCATCCGGGTTGGCTTCATGGTGGTCCCTCCGACACTGGCCGAGGTGTTCGGCCAGGCCTCGGCCGACTTCTACCGCGACGGTGACCAACTGGTGCAGCAGGGGCTGGCGCGCTTCATGGCCGAAGGGCACTACGCCACCCATGTGCGCGCCCTGCGCCGCGAGTTCGGTGCCCGCCGCCAGGCCCTCGTAGCGGCGCTGCACCAGCACCTCCCTCAACTGATCACGCCAGAGGGGCCGTTGCGCCTGCTCGGAGGCGAACGTGGCGTGCACCTGACCCTGGGCTTGCCCGACGCCGTGGACGACCAGGCCCTGGCTCTGGCTTGTCGCGCACAAGGGGTGACGGTGGTACCACTGTCGGTGTACTGTGTCGGGAATATCCACTGCGGGCTAGTCATGTCCTTTGCTGCCAGCCCCATCGACCAGCTCGAGGCCCTGGTAGCCCGCATGGCGCCGGCACTGCGGCAGTGCCTGTCTTAGCCGTCGATGCCGCAGGGGGCACCGAAGCGGTGCGTGTGACGGCCCATGCAGCATCGGCGCGACGCTACCCAATCTCGTCCGTGACTGCGGCAGGGCTTGTTGATAGGATGGCATTCAGACGCCGCGCTCATTTTCCATGCTGGACATCCGAACCCTCCTGATTGGCCTTGCTCTGCTGTGGGTAGTGCGTGCCGCGGCGCTGGTGCTCGCCTACCGCCTGCAGAAGCACTATGCCCCGATACGGTACTGGGCCATCGGGTCCAGTCTCGTCGCCATCGGATTCCTGGTCGTGGCGCTACGCGGCCCCATCCCCTTGGCGGTATCCGTGCTGCTCGGCCACGGGCTGGTGCTATGCGGGTGGGCATCCATCGATCTGGGCCTGGTGCGTGCTGCAGGCTGGAGGCCACCGCAGCAGGCGTTTGCCTGGTTGGTGGTGCTGACCTCGCTGGGGCTGGCCTGGTTCGTTCTGGGCGTTGACGACTACCAGACCCGTACCGTGCTGATCACCGTCACGCCCGGCATCATGGATGTCTATGCCGCTTATTGCTGCCTGCGCCCCCGGCAGGCATCCGCAGCCCGGCATGCCGTGCTGCGCTGGATCGGCTGGATGCAAGTCGGTATCACCCTGGCCAACGGCATCAAACTCTGGTTCGTCCTGCAGCACTCAGGCCCTGTGCTCTTTGCCGCCGACTGGCGCAATGCCCTGTTCTACCTGTACGTGATCGCCTACGCGGCATTGCAGACCGCACTGCTCATCCTGCTAGCGGCCCAGCGCATCGAAGACCGCCTGGGGGTCTCCATCCGGGCCCAGGCCAGGGCCCAGGAAACGGTGCGGCGGTTGGCCTATTTCGACCCCCTTACCCAGTTACCCAACCGCCGTCTGCTGGATGACCGCCTGCAGCAAGCACTGTCGCTGGCCCGCCGCAACCGGCAATGTGGGGCTGTGCTGATGCTGGATCTGGACAATTTCAAACCGCTCAACGACAGCCAGGGCCACGCAGTGGGCGACCTGTTGCTGCAGGAAGTGGCCCACCGGCTGACGGCCTGCCTGCGTGCGGCCGATACCGCTTCCCGCGTCGGGGGAGACGAATTCGTGGTCGTGCTGTCCGGTCTGTCGGCGACCATACCGGAGTCCGAAAGCCAGGCCTTGGCCGTAGCGGAAAAGATCCGCCTTGCACTCGGAGCGACCTACACCCTTTCGATAGGCACCCAAGTGGAACCGATCGAGCACCGTTGCACGGCCAGCATTGGTGTCGCGTTGTTCTGCACCGGCAGTGCCGGCGATGCGCTCAAGCAAGCCGACCAGGCCATGTACCAGGCCAAGGCGGCAGGCCGCAACCGCGTCGAACTGTTTCGATCGGCTGCACCACAAGCAGCCTAGGTCAGGCCGCAGCCGAGCGGGCTGTGCCTGTGTTGCAAGCCTCGACTACCCAATGCGCGATGCGAACACCGATCCAGCGTGCACCGTGGCTTTGCCTGCAGGGCGCGCAAACGAACTCGTGCTCTGCTTTTCATAGTAGCCCGCACAGAACCCATGTGGGCCAGAACCAACAACTACCCATCAATGCAGCGAGACCGCTGGTATCGTGCCACGGCACCAGCGGTCCCGCCTGGCAGTGGCCTCAGCCCCCGCTGACGGCCGCCAGGGCCGCGTTGAGCGTGGCGCTGGGGCGCATGACCTGGTCGAGCTTGGCCAGGTCAGGCCGGTAGTAGCCGCCGATGTCGGCCGGTTTGCCCTGCACTGCAGCGAGCTCGGCAACGATGGACTGCTCCTGTTCGGCCAGCGACTTGGCCAAGGGCGCGAAATGGGCTGCCAGCTCGGCGTCTTCGGTCTGTGCTGCCAGGGCCTGGGCCCAGTACAGGGCCAGGTAGAACTGGCTGCCGCGGTTGTCGAGCTGGCCGGTGCGCGGAGACGGGTTCTTGTTGTTGTCCAGCAGTTGGCCGGTCGCTGCGTCCAGGGTCTTGGCGAGCAGTTTGGCCTTGCCATTGCCGTTCTTCAGGCCCAGGTCCTCGAGTGACACCGCCAAGGCCAGGAATTCACCGAGCGAGTCCCAGCGCAGGTGGTTCTCTTCCACCAGCTGCTGCACGTGCTTCGGTGCCGAGCCACCGGCACCGGTTTCGTACATGCCGCCACCGGCCATGAGCGGAACGATGGACAGCATCTTGGCGCTGGTGCCCAGTTCCATGATGGGGAACAGGTCGGTGAGGTAGTCGCGCAGGATGTTGCCAGTGGCGCTGATGGTGTCCAGACCGCGGATGACGCGCTCCAGCGTGTAACGCATGGCACGCACCTGGCTCATGATCTGGATGTCCAGACCGGAGGTGTTGTGCTCGTGCAGGTACATCTTCACCTTGGTGATGAGCTGCGCCTCGTGGGGGCGGTACTGGTCCAGCCAGAACACCACGGGCATGCCCGAGTTGCGGGCACGGTTCACGGCCAGCTTGACCCAGTCGCGGATGGCGGCATCCTTGACCTGGCACATGCGCCAGATGTCGCCTGCTTCCACGTTCTGGCTCATCAGCACTTCGCCGGTGTTGATGTCGGTGATGTTGGCCACGCCGTCTTCGGGAATCTCGAAGGTCTTGTCGTGTGAACCGTACTCTTCGGCCTGCTGGGCCATGAGGCCCACGTTGGGAACGGTACCCATGGTCTTGGGGTCGAACGCGCCATGCCACTTGCAGAAGTTGATCATCTCCTGGTAGATCCGGGCGAAGGTCGATTCGGGCATCACCGCCTTGACTTCCTTCAGACGGCCATTGGCATCCCACATCATGCCGCCGTTGCGGATCATGGCGGGCATGGAGGCGTCCACGATGATGTCGTTGGGCGAGTGGAAGTTGGTGATGCCCTTGGCCGAGTCCACCATGGCCAGCTCGGGGCGGTGGGCGTGGCAGGCGTGCAGGTCCTGCTTGATCTCGTCCTGGGTACTCTGGGGCAGCGTGGCAATCTTGTTGTACAGGTCGACCATGCCGTTGTTCACGTTGATGCCCAGTTCGTCGAACAGCTTGGCGTGCTTGGTGAAGGCGTCACGGTAGAAAATGCGCACACAGTGGCCGAACACGATGGGGTGCGAAACCTTCATCATCGTGGCCTTCACGTGCAGCGAGAACATGACACCGGTCTTGCGGGCATCCTCGATTTCCTTTTCGTAGAACTCCAGCAGGGCCTTCTTGCTCATGAACATGCTGTCGATCACCTCGCGGTCCAGCAGCGACACCTTGGGCTTGAGCACGATGGTCTTGCCGCTCTTGGTGATGAGCTCCATCTTCACGTCACGGGCGCGGTCCAGGGTCATGGACTTTTCGCCGTGGTAGAAGTCGCCATGGTGCATGTGGGACACGTGTGAACGCGAGGCCTGGCTCCACTCGGCCATGCTGTGCGGGTTCTTGCGCGCGTATTCCTTCACGGCCTTGGGCGCACGGCGGTCGGAATTGCCCTCGCGCAGCACCGGATTCACGGCGGAGCCGATGCACTTGCCGTAGCGTGCACGGATGCTTTTCTCCTCGTCGGTCTTCGGGTCTTCGGGGTATGCCGGCACGGCAAAGCCCTGACCCTGCAGCTCCTTGATGCAGGCCTTGAGCTGGGCCACGGAAGCACTGATGTTGGGCAGCTTGATGATGTTGGCGTCCGGTCGCAGGGTCAGCTGGCCCAGTTCGGCCAGGGTGTCGGGTACGCGCTGTTCTTCCTTGAGGTATTCCGGAAATTGCGACAGCACGCGCGCCGCGACGGAAATGTCGGCGGTCTCCACCTTCAGGCCCGCAGGTGCGGTGAACGCACGAACGATGGGCAGAAAGGACGCGGTGGCCAGGAGGGGCGCCTCGTCGGTCAGGGTGTAGATGATGGTGTTTTTCTGGTCACTCATGGGAGTCTCCTGGTTTTGATGGGTATGCAGCAGGCACCTGCTGCGTCGTGTGCGGGCGCGAGCCCGTGATCTTGAGCGAATTTTCTTGCTTCGGTCTGACCGGTATCATATATTTTGCAATTAGATTTCACATTGCAAAATATCAATAATCGCTGCCACCTGGCCCTCAAGGTCGCCCTGATTCGGTTGGGGCCATGCTCGTAGCATGCCGAAGCTGCCGAATGACCGCAACTACCATGCGAGACCATTCTTGATGCAGGACAATGGCATGACCCATCTCGATTGCTCAGCACGCGGCACCTTCCGAGGTTTGTGGCTTTTCGTTTCTGCCACAGCATTGGCCGTGCCTGTGGCCGTATCGGCCCAAACCGCCAGCCCGGACTGGAGCCTGGGGGTATATGCCGGCAAATACCATGATGCCGAGCCGGCGGGTGCCCTGACCGGGAAGGCGAATTACGTCGAGCACTACATGGTCGCACTCACTGGCAGCAAGACACTCTGGAAGCACCCACAGTGGCCGGTTTCGCTGGAACTCGATGGCATGCTCGGGCAACAGTCCGGCAAGGCCACGCTGACCGAGGTGGCAATTGCACCGGCACTGCGCTTTACCGCGTTCCAGTGGAAGGATGCGATACGTACAGACCTGCGGCTCGCGCCATTGGGGCTTTCCTACACCAGCGAGGTCGGTCCCATGGAATACGGGCCCGATGGACGCGGCAGTCGCACCCTCAACTACCTGTTTGTGGAAGCCGCCTTTTCCCGCCCCACATCAGCGTCCAATGAATTCTTTGTTCGCCTGCACCACCGTTGCGCCATCTACGACCTGCTCAACAACTACGGTGCCAACGGTGAGGACTTCCTGACACTGGGCTGGCGGCACAGGTTCTGAATCGACCGGCCGCGCTGTCCTCGTGCCTGCCTACACAGGCATGCCGAGCAAACGGCCCGTAATCTTGCGGGCCAGGGGAGCCACGAAGAAGATCACGGGCACCGCCACCACGTAGGCGATACCGAATGCCGTTGCCCAGCGATGCAGAAAATCCGGAGAAAAGCCAACGTTCACTGCCGTAATGACAAAGGTCATGATGAACACCATCATGGCGCCCATGACCAGGGAGAAGACGATCTGGAATTTTTTCTGGGGCTGCATCGGCAAGCTTTCGTTGAACGGAACAACACCACGGCAGAAGGTGCCAGCGTGCTGACCTACCACGCTGGGTCGCACGGGAAGGATTGTCGCATCCCGGGACTGCGCGGAAGCGGCAAGCCCGATCCGTCGCTCAATGACAATCCCGACGCCGGGTCGCCAGCGCACCCAGCAGCGGCGTAAGGTCTTCGAGGTGGTGGGCGACGAGGTGGCGCAGCTGGCCACCAGTCTCACCGTCGCGCTGCCACGGGCCGGCCACCGCCATCAGGCGGCTCTGGTAGACCACGACGCTAGTGGCCCTCGTCCACAAGCCAATCCGGCATTCCGCGATCCAGAAAGGCCTTCAGGGCATCCACAACGTCTGGGTCAAACTGCGTCCCCCGCCGCTCCAGGACATAGGCCAATGCCTGATCGAACGGCCACGGCTCCTTGTAGGGTCGGCTGTGCAGCAAGGCATCGAATACGTCCACCACAGCCACAATGCGCGCCGCCAGTGGAATGGCGCTTCCCTTGAGGCCGCGCGGGTAGCCACGGCCATCAAAGTGTTCGTGGTGCCCCCCGGCAATGGCCGCTCCCAGGCTCAGGGAACTTTCACCTTCCACCATCTGCGCCGCCCGGGCGAGCACCGTCTCACCAACCAGGGCATGCTGCTCCATGATCTGACGCTCCTCGGGCGTGTGCTTGCCCGGCTTGAGCAGAACCGCGTCGGGTGTACCCACCTTGCCGACATCGTGCAGGATGCTGGCCAGGCCCACATAGGACATGAAAGTGGTCGTGGTTTCGTTCGGGAACTTCTGCGCCGCCCTGAGTTCGACGGCAATGGCCTCGGTCAGCTTGCAGACCCGCCGTACATGGCCACCCGTCGTGGCGTCGCGCGATTCCGCCAGATCCGCCAATGCGACGACGGTAGCCTCCTGCGTCATCCGCAGCTGCGAAAACATGTGCAGGTTGTCAAACGCTGCGGCGATCCGGTCGCAAAACACGTTCAGCAGGCTTCGCTCGACGTCGCCCAGCGGCCACGGCGGGGAGAATGCCACGGCGAACTGGTGCCCATGTGCTGCCTCGATGAACAGCACATCGACCGCTTCGCTGAAGTGGTTCTTGCGCTGCTGGATGGTGCTGCCAATGATGTCGTACCAGGGGTGCTCAGTCGGCAGCAGCGCGTGCTCGACCAAAGGCGTAGCACTTCCGGTGGATGCCATCACGATGGGAACTGGCTGCGTGCCGGCGGTGTCCTTGCGCATGACGCACAGCACGCCGTCCGTACCAAAGCTCAGAATCGCCCCGACCTGCGTCAATACCCCGGAAGCCAACTCCTGCAACGAGCTCATCTGGTACAGATTGCTGGACGCCTCCAGAATGCGGTTGAGGCCCCGACGGTTGGCATCGATGGTCACCAAGCCTTCGTAGCCACGCAAGGACGTGATCAGCGTGGTGAAGAGCTTCTGGGTGGTGAGTTCGGTCTTGGCCTTGTAGTCATTGATGTCGTAGTCGACGATGACCTGCTGCTCGGGCGCCTGCCCGGGCTGACCGGTGCGCAGCACGATGCGCACCAGGGTGTTGTTGAGCTCGTCCCGGATACGCCGCGCCAACCGCAGGCCCGCATCCTCGGTTTCCATGACCACATCCAACAGCACCAGGGCGATGTCGGGCTCGCGCGCCAGCAGTTCAAAGCCTTGTTCGCCCGAATAGGCCGAGAGTATTTCGATGCGCCGCCCCTTGAACACCACCTGGCCCAGCGCCAGACGCGTGACTGCATGGATGTCGGGTTCATCGTCCACCACCAGCAGTCGCCAAGGCTTGAGCGCCTGGGCCGGCGCCTCCTGGGGAACGTCATCTTCCAGCCAGTCATCACTGTCCGTGGTATCCATGTTCATCTTTCTCCAACGTCGGACACAGTTTTTGTGGAGCCTCGTTGAGGCTGGGGAGCCACACGCGGAACAGTCAACTCAAAACACGCCCCATGGGGCACCACGTTCTGTACCGCGATGGTTCCACCAAGGTGTTTGGTGACGATGTTAAACACAATGTGCAACCCCAGTCCAGTGCCGCCCTGCCCACGCCGTGTGGTGAAGAAGGGTTCGAAAATCCGGCCCAGGTGCTCGGCGGGAATCCCTCGCCCGTCATCACGCACAGCCAGGCAGACCTGGTCCGCCTTTTGGGAGACGATGACCTCAATGGTGCCGGTCTGTCCCGGCTCGAAGGCATGCGTGATGGCATTCATGATCAGATTGGTGAGTACCTGGGCCAATAGCCCGGGGTAGCTGTCCATCTGAATGGCATCCGGGCAATTCAGCACGACTTGCGCATGGCCCTTTTTCAGGGCCGGATGCAGGCTGGTAGTGAGCTCGTCGAGGTAAACCCGCACATCGAAGGCCCGGCGCTGTTCGCTGGTCTGGTCGACCGCCACCTGCTTGAAGCTCTGGATCAGATGGGCCGCGCGCTCGGCATTGGCCATGATCAGCTTGACGCTCTCGCCGGCGGTTTGCAGGTACGCGGCTATTTCGGACTTGCGCACGGCCCCCTCTGCCATGGCCTGGGTTGTGCGCAGCGTCTCCTGTTGCAACACCGATGCACTGGTGATCAGTATGCCCACCGGCGTGTTGATCTCGTGGGCAACGCCTGCAACCATGCCGCCCAAACCTGCCAGCTTTTCGGACTGGATGAGTGATTCCTGTGCGGCCTGCAGGTCATGGTATGCCTGCTCTGTTTTCTTCATTGCTTCACGCGCAGCGTCTTCGGCCTGCGCCCGCCGAGCAATCACCTGACGCAGACGCCGCTGCGTTTGGTTGAAGCCGCGTATCACCTCTCCGAATTCGTTGCGGCTGGTTTCCGGTAGCTCCTCGGCATCCTCCCCATGGTGCTGGGCCAGTTCGAACAGCGCGTCGCGCAACTGGCCTATGGGTTTGAACACCATGTTCAGACTGATGATCAAGGCAACGACCAACACCGCATCCAGCAGCACGATTTCCACCATGCGGTTGACCAGTGACGCCCGCAAAGCGGCGTCAATGCCGGCGCGGGTGAATACCACTTCGACCCGGCCGATCGCCACGCGGGCGTCGCTTGTGCTGGAACGGTCCTGCGTATCGGCATCGACGAACAGCGTGGCGGTGGTGGTGGTATGCAAGGCGCTGGCCCCTGCGCCAGGTGCAGCATCGGCTTGGATACCTGCCAGCCGCACCGATTTGGCGTCGAACACCGTGATGGCGACGACTTCGCTGGAACCCATTTCCGCCTCCATGATGCGGCGGGATTGGGGAGCGTCGTAGTTCCAGACACTCGCGGGCAAGGAGGTGGTCAGGCGCAAGACCACCGCTTTTTGGCGCTCTACAAACCCTTGCTCCAGTTCGCGCGAGAGGCGTAGCTGGCTGTAGACACCGAAGCCGGCCAAGGTGAGCGTGACCAGCAACACAAACAACGCAGTCAACCGGAATCGAATGGAATGCATAAACCCCGTTCAATGGGACGCCCAACCCAGTCCTCGCAGTCCACCGTGGCCTGAGGCGATTCGATGGGACTGCGGGTCAAGTATTGCACGAGTATGTGGCCACCGGATGCTTTTTTCCCCCGATGCACGCGACCCCTTCCTTGCCTGGGAAACGCTTCGACTGGCTCCCCACATGGGTTACTGACCGGGCTGCGCCCAGCACCCCAGAGCGCGGGCGGTTTCAGCCGCACCGAAGTCAATGGAAGTCCCGGCTTCGGGTCGCCAGCTCACCCAGCAGCGGCGTGAGGTCTTCGAGGTGGTGGGCGATGAGGTGGCGCACCTGGCCGCCGGTCTCGTCGTCGCGCTGCCACTGCCCCGCCACGGCCATTAAGCGGCTCTGGTAGACCACGTCGCGAAAGCGCTCCTTCACCTTGGCCCAGACGATGACGTTGACGCTGCCGGTCTCGTCTTCCAGCGTGACGAACACCACGCCCTTGGCGGTCTGCGGGCGCTGGCGTGCCGTCACCAGGCCGCAGGCCCGCACCCAGCGCCCGCTGGCAACATCCGCCAAATCTGTCGAGCGCAGGAAATTTCTGTTCCGCTTCCATTTTGACAGCTGCTCACGCAATAAAGTCAAGGGGTGAGCACGCAAACTCAAACCCGATGCGGCGTAGTCGAACACCACTTCCTCGCCCAGCGGCGCGGCATGCAGCACCAGCGGCAGTTCGTCCACCGGCGCTTCGCGCAGCAGTTCGGGCGCGGCGTGCAGGGCCGAGGCTTCCCACACCTGCTGGCGGCGGTGGCCGCTCAGACTGTGCAGCGCATCGGCACTGGCCAGGGCACGCAGGTCGCCGGCGTCGAGGCGGCAGCGCAAGGCCAGGTCCTGCACGCTGGCAAAGGGCTCCACCCGGCGCTCCCCTGCAATGCGCTCGGCCACCGCCTGGTGCAGCCCGCCCACCATGCGCAGGCCCAGGCGCACCGCGGGCTGGGGCGCCAGGTCGGCCCACACCAAACCGTGCTGGCTGCCGGGCGTGGCGGCCTCCAGGCTGCAGTCCCAGTCGCTGTGCTGCACATCCACCGCGCGCACTTCCACGCCGTGGCGGCGGGCGTCCTGCACCAGCTGCGAGGGGCCGTAGAAGCCCAGCGGCTGGCTGTTGAGCATGGCGGCCAGAAAGCAGGCCGGCTCGTGGCGCTTGAGCCAGCAGCTCACGTACACCAGCAGCGCAAAGCTGGCGGCGTGGCTTTCGGGAAAGCCGTACTCGCCAAAGCCCTCGATCTGTTTGAACAACTGTTCGGCGTATTCGCGCGTATGCCCGTTGGCCAGCATGCCCTGCACCATGCGCTCGAAGAACACAAGCACGCCGCCCTTGCGCTTCCAGGCCGCCATGGAGCGGCGCAGCTGGTCGGCCTCGCCCGCACTGAAACTGGCCACCGCCATGGCCACCTGCATCACCTGCTCCTGGAAGATGGGCACGCCCAGCGTGCGTTTCAGGGCCTCTTCCAGCCCCGGTGAGGCATAGGTCACCGCCTGCGGATTGGCGCGCGCCTTCAGGTAGGGGTGCACCATGCCACCCTGGATGGGCCCTGGGCGCACGATGGCGACCTCCACCACCAGGTCGTAGAAGCAGCGCGGCTGCAGGCGCGGCAGCATGCTCATCTGGGCGCGGCTCTCGATCTGGAACACGCCCACAGTGTCAGCCGCGCACACCATGTCGTAGGTGGCGGCATCCTCCGCCGGGATGTCCTGCATGCGCCAGGCAACACCGCGCCAGGCCGTCATGAGCTGCAGGCAGCGGCGGATGGCCGAGAGCATGCCCAGCGCCAGCACGTCCACCTTCAGGAGGCCCACCGCATCGAGGTCGTCCTTGTCCCACTGGATGATGGAGCGATCCGGCATGGCGGCGTTTTCCACCGGCACCAGGGCCGTGAGCGGGCCTTGGGTGAGCACAAAGCCACCCACGTGCTGGCTCAGGTGGCGCGGAAAGCGCTGCAGCGTGCGCGCCAGTTCCAGCCAGTGCTGCAGGTGCAAGGGCTCCAGGCCCAGTGCCGCCACCAGCGCATCCATGTCCTGCGCATCCACCGCTAGCCCCCGTGCTTGCGCCACCTTGGCCAGGGCCGTGTGCAGCCGCTCGGTCAGCACCTCACGGCTGTACATGCCCGGGTGCTCCTTGCATAGGGCGGCCACCACGTCTTCGGGCAGGCCCAACGCCCGGCCCACGTCGCGCAGGGCGCTGCGCGGGCGGTAACTGATGACGGTGGCGGCAATGGCGGCGCGCTCCCTGCCGTACTTGGCGTAGATGTACTGGATGACCTCCTCGCGGCGCTGGTGCTCGAAATCCACGTCGATGTCGGGCGGCTCGTCGCGCTCGCGCGAGATGAAGCGCTCGAACAGCACGCTGGAACGCGCCGGGTCCACCTCGGTCACGCCCAGGCAGTAGCACACCGCCGAGTTGGCCGCCGAGCCGCGCCCCTGGCACAGGATGCCCTGGCTGCGCGCAAAGCGCACGATGTCATGCACGGTCAGGAAATACATCTCGTAGCGCAGCGCAGCAATGAGTTCGAGCTCATGCTCCAGCTGCGCACGCACCTTGTCCGGCACGCCCTGCGGGTAGCGCACTTGCGCGCCCTCTTCGGTGTAGTGGCGCAGGGTCTGGGCCGGAGTCTGGCCCGGCAGCACGGCTTCCAGCGGGTAGTGGTAGCGCAACTGGACCAGGCTAAAGCGACAGCGCTGCGCCACCTCTGCCGTGGCCGAGAGCCAAGGCTGCGGGTACAGCGCCTGCAGGCGGTCGAGGGGGCGCAGGTGCGCTTCGGCACTGGGCTGCAGCGCCGTGCCGCACTGCGCCACTGAGCACCCCAGCCGCACGGCGGTCAGCACGTCGTGCAGGGGCTTGCGGCTGCGCACGTGCATCAGCACCCGGGGCAGCGCCAGCACGGGTACGCCTGTGAAGCGCTGCAGCTGCTCCAGGCGCAGGCGCTGCAGGTCCGCATCGTGCGTGGCCCCAAGCTCCGCCCCCAGCCACAATTCACTGCCAAATTGGCACCTGGCCCATGTCAATATTGCGTAAGCAGCTTCTATTTTGATAGCAAAAGGAAGCTGCAGCAGCACTACACAGTGCTGCAGGCTGGCCCAGCCGGAGTGCAGCCAGTCCACCCGGTACTGCCCCTTGGGCGCACTGCGCCGTGCAGCGGTGATGAAGCGGCACAGCGCCCCCCACCCGGCCAAGGTACGGGGTAGCACCACCACCGTGAAATGCACCGCAGCCTGCCCCGGCAGCGGCACCTGGAACGAGGCCCCGGGCAGCAACGGCAGCCCCAACGCCTGCGCTGCACCGTGGGCGCGCACCACCCCGGCCACCGAGGCCTCGTCGGTGATGGCCAGCCCACCGTAACCCAGCTGCTGCGCCCGCGCCACCAGCTCTTCGGGCTGCGACGCCCCCTGCCCGAAGCTGAAGCTGCTCAGGCTGGCGAGTTGGACAAAGGGGCAGAGGTCGGACATGGTTGAATACTGTATTTTCATACAGTATTTTCCAGGGTGAAATACCCCTGCCGCGTGATATTGCTTTTTGCCCGCTTCCGTTTAGCATGGCGCCAAGGTCCGCCGGTACACGCTCTTCTGGCAGGCTGACACCGCCACCAAGCGCACTACAGGGAGAGTCATGTGAGTCCACTGCAGCGGAACCTGCGCTTGCTGGGAGAAGTCCTCCTGATTCTGGTGCTGGCCGAGTTCGGCATCATGCTGCTGCTGTCCTGGCTCGCCCCCGGGATTGCGGGGCTGACCGAAGCCGTGGTCGATGCGGCACTGCTGGCCTGCCTCACCACCCCGCTCATCTTCTGGCGTGCCAGCACCGCCCTGCGCCACCAGGCCGCCTCCACCGAGCCGTCGCATGCCGATGCCGTATCGCGCCGACGCGCCCTGGCCATGGCGCTGGGCGCGCAGGTACTGGGCCTGGCACTGACCGGCGGCCTGCTGCACTGGAAGATGCAGGATGCGCAGCAGGAGCAGGATACTGAACTGCAGTGGCGCGTGGGGCGCCTGAGCCAGGAAATCGAGCGCCGCTTCACCCAACCCCTGTACGGACTGCGGGGTCTGCGCGCGACCTATGCAAGTACCTCCGACATGACCCATGCCGAATTCCGGCGCTGGGTGCTGAACCGCAACCTGCCCGTGGAGTTTCCCGGCATCCGCGGCTTTGGTTTCATCGAGCGCGTGCCGCGCGCGCACCTCGACGCCTACCTGCAGATTGCCCGCCAGGAAATCGGCCCGGAATTCCAGGTCCGTACCCAGGGCCAGGCCAGCGACCTGCTGGTCATCCGCCACATCGAACCATTCGAGAACAACCGGGCCGCACTGGGCTTCGATATCGGCTCCGAGCCCCGCCGGCGCGAAGCCGCCGAACGGGCCATCCACAGCGGACAGCCGGCACTGACCGAACGCGTCGAACTGGTGCAGGACAGTAGCAAGACGCCCGGGTTCCTGTACCTGTTGCCGGTCTACAGCACCGACACCCCTTCACCAGACACCCTGCGCGGTCTGGTGTATGTCCCCATCGTGGCCCGGGAGTTGCTGGAAGGCGCTACCGCGGTAGCTGGCGACCTGGTGGACTTCGCCATCTACGACGGCCCCGCCGACGCCGACCACCTGGTCTACCGCAGCACGCCCCATGCGGTGGGCCCGGCCGAGGCCCAGGCCAGCACCACCTACCTGGCGGTAGGTGGGCGCAACCTGACGCTGCAGTTCTGGCCCTCGCCACTGGGAGTCAGCTCGATGCAGAAAGACTCCACCCTGCTGGTCATGGGCGGTGTGGGTGCCCTGGCCAGCACCTTGCTGGCGGCGGCCATCTGGCTGCTGGGCCAGTCGCAGCAACGGGCCCAGCGCCTGGCCCAGGCCATGACACAGGACATCCAGCGCCTGAACCAGGTGGCCAACCATACCCAGGACGCGGTGGTCATCCTCGACCCCACCGGCCACATCACCTGGGTGAATGAAGCCTTCAGGCGCATGCGCCCCGACCCCACCCTGCCGCTGCTGGGGCAGCACATGCTGGAGATGCCAGTATTCGTGGACGGCACCGATGAGGCCCGCGCCACACTGACCCATTTGCTGGAACAGGGCAAGGCAGGAACGATTGCACTGTCGTTCACCGCACGCTCGGGCCGAGTCCGCTACATTGATGCCCAGTTCACGCCCTTCCAGGACGAGCGGGGCCAGCTGGCAGGTTTCATCGGCGTGGGTTCAGACATCACCGAGCTCAAGTCCACCGAACTGCGGCTGCAGGCGGCCCTGCGCAGCTCGCAAGCACTCCTCACCACGGTGGAAACGCATGCCATCGTGTCGTTTTCCGACCGCCATGGCACCATCACCGACGTCAACCAGAGCTTTTGCGCGGTGTCGGGATACAGCAAGGAAGAATTGGTTGGGCAGAACCACCGCATCGTCAACTCGGGCGAACATCCCCCTGCGTTCTGGTCCGAGATGTGGGGCACCATTTCCAGCGGCCGCCCCTGGCGTGGAGAGATCTGCAACCGGCGCAAGGACGGCGCGCTGTACTGGGTGGACAGCATGATCGCCCCTTTCATCGGCGACGATGGGCTGGTCGAGCGCTACGTATCCATCCGCACCGAAATCACCGAGCGCAAGGCCAACGAAGCGGCCCTGCTGCAGGCGACCCACCGCCTGGAACTGGCCGTCGAAGGCAGCAACGAAGGCTTGTGGGACTGGATGGACATTGGCCAGGATGCGCAATGGTGGTCCCCCAGCTACTACCGGCTGCTGGGCTACACCCCGCAAGAACTGCCGGCCCGCGCCAGCAGCTTCCGAGACCTGCTGCACCCCGACAGCGTGGAGCCGAACCGGCGCATGCTCGACGCCGCACTGGCCAACTCGGCCGAGTTCAACCTGGAGGTGCAATTGCGCACCGGGTCGGGCGCATACCGCTGGTTCCACACCCGTGCCAAGGTGTACCGCGACAGCACTGGCCAGCCCCGGCGCATGGCCGGTGCCACCCAGGACGTGACCGAACGGCGCCAGGCCCAGACCCAGCTGGAACAGGCCATGCACGCAGCCCAGGCCGCCACGGTGGCCAAGGGCCAGTTCCTGGCCAACATGAGCCACGAACTGCGTACCCCCATGAATGCCGTGCTGGGCATGCTCAGCCTGCTCGACAACACCGAACTCAATGCGCAGCAGGAAGACTATCTGCGCAAGTCGCGCAGCGCCGCCGAATCGCTGCTGACCCTGCTCAACGACATCCTGGACCTGTCCAAGGTAGACGCCGGCAAGATGGAGCTCGACCCCCAGCCCACGCCGCTGGACCCTTTCCTGCAGGACCTGTCGGTGTTGCTGAGCGCCTATGTCGGCAAGAAGCCGGTGGAATTGCTGTTCGACATTGACCCGGCCTTGCCCGACACCGTGCGCGTGGACGCCAACCGTCTGCGCCAGGTGCTCATCAACCTGGCGGGCAATGCCGTGAAGTTCACCGAACAGGGCAACGTGGTGGTGCGCCTGGCGCTGCTGGAACGGCTGGGGGAACGGGTGCGCATAGCCTTTTCCGTGTCCGACAGCGGCATCGGCATCAGTGCCGAGCAGCAGGCCCGCCTGTTCCAGTCCTTTTCCCAGGCCGAAGCCTCCACCACCCGCCGCTTCGGCGGTACCGGGCTGGGGCTGGCCATCAGCCAGCAACTGGTGCAGCTCATGGGTGGCAAGATTGGGGTCGACAGCCAAGTCGGCCGCGGAAGCACCTTCCATTTCACCCTGGACATGGTGGCGGTGGCAGACGCAGAGGCTGCCACGGCGCAGCCTGCGCAGCAGGCCCTGCACGTACTGCTGGTGGAAGACAACGCCCTGGCGCGCCAACTCACCGAAGCCATGTGCGCGGCCAATGGCTGGCAGTGCACGGCGGTCGACAGTGGCGAGGCCGCACTGGCCCTGCTGGAAGCCTCGCCCCAAGGCACGCCGCCCCACTTCGACGCCGTGCTCATGGACTGGAACCTGCCCGGCATCGATGGCTGGCAGACCGCCGCGCGCCTGCGTGCACTCGCAGCCCCGTCGGGAACGCACACCCCACCGACCATCATCATGGTCACGGCCAATGCGCGCAGGAACCTGGACCAACTCTCGGCGCAGGACCAGGTGCTCGTCAACGGCTACCTGGTCAAGCCCGTCACCGCGCACATGCTGCGCGATGCCGTGCTCAACCGCGCCGAAGGCCGGCACCGCGTCCGGCAAAGCCGGCGCAACAACGCCTCGCACCCGCTGCGCGGCCTGCACATCCTGGTGGTGGAAGACAACCTGATCAACCAGCAGGTAGCCGAAGAACTGCTCAGTGCCCAAGGCGCGCGGGTGTCGCTGGCAGCCAACGGGCGCGCCGGTGTGGAAGCGATCGCCGCAGCCAGTCCGCCGTTCGATCTGGTGCTGATGGACATCCAGATGCCGGTCATGGATGGCTATGCCGCCACGGCGTACGTGCGCCAGCAACTGCAGCTGCCGGATCTTCCGATTGTGGGCTTGAGCGCCAACGCCATGGCCAGCGACCGTGCCGAGTGCCTGGCCGCGGGCATGAACGACCATATCGGCAAGCCCTTCGACCTGCACCGGCTGGTGGCCCTGATCCTGCGCCTGACGGGGCGCACGGCGGCACCGGACGACGCTCCCGCCGCAGCACAGGCCAGCACCAACCAGAACATGGACCTGCCCGCCGCGCTGGAGCGCATGGGCGGCAAGAAAGACTTGTTCCTGCGCAGTGCCCAGGAGTTTGCGGCCCAGTTGGGCCAGCACGCGCCGCAACTGCGTGAGCAGCTGGCACGTGGTGACCTGGCCGCAGCACGCATGCTGCTGCACACGCTCAAGGGCACGTCGGCGCTGGTGGGCTGCTTTGCGCTTTCACGCCAGGCAGCGCAGCTGGAAAGCCAGGCGCAGCGCGGTGACACCGCCGGGCTGCTGGCTGCGCTGGAGCCGCTGGACCGGCTGCTGGCCCAGACAGGCACCGATCTAGCGGTGGCGCTGGCCGCGTTGGGCGGCACAGCGCGGCCCGACGCCGCCCCTCCGCCGTCGACTGCACTTTCGGATGCGGCTCGCCAGGCGCTGGAACGGCTCGCCCCCTTGCTGCACGCCGAAGACTTTGGCGCGCTGGAGTGCTACGCCGAACAGCGCGTGCCGCTGGAAAGCCTGCCAGCCACCGAACTCGCCGATCTGGACGCGGCCCTGCAGGCGCTGGAATTCAGCCGCGCCCACGGCATCGTCCAAACACTGCTCGCCCACGAAGACACCAGCAGCTGAGCGGGCCCGCAGCTACCCCCACACCCCGTGCAGGTACCACGGGGTTTCGGCATCGCTGCGGGCAGCCAGACGCTCGCGAAACACCCACACCAGCCCCACACCCGCTAGCTGCGCCAGCCGGTAGTCGCGCAGCACCGGCACCCCGTCCAACCACCCCGTCTCCAGCCGCTGCACCGGGCCCAGCAAGCGCAGCCGCTGGGGCGCGACCCGGCTCGGCGGCTCCAGCAGCAGGGGCGGCAGCAAGCGCGCGGCCTGCGCCAGCGCCGCAGGTGCAGCCGCTGCATCCATGCCCCATTGAGCACCAGCCCAGGAAGAATGTGCGTGAACAGCTCTTTTTTTAATAGCAACTGGATGCGGAGGCAGGGTTCCGGTGTGGGGGGCCCAGTGCTGCATGGCCTCGGGCTGGTGTGCGTCGCACAGCTGCACCCCCAGCACCTGCTCGGCACCCAGCCGCGCCGCCAGCCGCTCCAGCGTGGGCTGCAGGGCTTCACCCTGGCGCTGCACCTGCGCCAGCAGGCTGTGGCTCTCGCCGCCCATCGGCGCCGTCTGGCGGCTGTGCAGCTGCAGCACCAGCACCGGTGCCGGCAGCTGCACCCGGGCCAGGTGCTCGGCCAGCAGGCGCTGCAGGTGCGCCATGTCCTGGGTCGGCTGCGCCGTGCGCAGCAGCAGGCGTCCGCAGTGGTCGCCCTGGTGGTAGGCATCGCGGTGGCGCAGGTTGGCCCGGCGTGCGTCGAGCTCCCACACCAGCTCCAGTGCCAGCACCCCATGCTGGCGGGCGCGCAGCCACTCCAGCAGCAGCGCCAGCAGGCGCCGCGCACCGAACAGCAGGCCCGGCGCACTGTCGACACTGGCGGCCAGCTCGACGCGCTGTGCAAACCGCGCCGGGGCCTGGAGCCAGTCGTAGGTCTCGGGGGCATCGCCCCAGGCGCGGTCCAGGGCATCGAGCAGGCCCTGCCCGAAACGGCGCACCACCCCGCCCCGTGGCAAGGCCCGCAGCTGCCCCCAGGTGCGCACCCCCATGCGCGCCAGCAGCTCCGCATGGGGCCGCGCCGCAGCCAGGGCCTGCAGCGGCAGCGCCTCGGGCGGCAGGGGCGCATGCAGTGGCGAACCGGCCAGCAAACGCCCAACAGCTACCAAAGATGTAGCGCCTTGCGCATATTCCACCGGGGCCAGCGGCTTGTTTTCGATGTAGATCCGGCGCAGCAGGGCAGCCTGGCCACCAAACAGGCGCACGCTGCCCGAGAGCTCCATGACCAGCACACCATCGACCTGCGCCACCAGCGGCGTGCGTTGCAGGCAGCGCCAGGCCAGCACGGCGGCCACGTTCTCACTGCCGGGGGCAGGTGCCAGCGGCTGCACCGGGCCGGGCGCCGCCGCGGCCTCAGGCGCGGTGCGCAGTGCCAGCCACCACATGCGTGTCTCCCGCCGCCAGTACCGTCGCCACGGCCGCCACCCGGGCGCCCAGATGCACCGGGGCCTGCAGCGGCGGCCCGCGGCGCTTGATTACCTCGACCTGCAGCGCGCTGTCCGTTCCATGCGGCGCCAGCCCCAAGCCCAGCCGCAGCACCGCCGCCGAAGCCTGCTGGCGCGCACTGTGCTCACGCAGGGCAAAGAACAGGCTGCCATGCTGCACAGCGGCCAGGTGCAGACGCCGCAGGTGGGCCGCCTGTGCGCCGTGCGCCGGGCCAGGCAGCCACAGCAGCACCGCATCGGCCTGGGCACAGCGCAAGGCCTGCTCGGCAGCCCACAAGCGCTCGTGCTCCTGGTCGGGTGCCAGGCGCAGCCACACCAGGCGCTGCGCCGCCAGGCCCTGGGCCGCGAGTGCGGGCGCAAACGGAACCCCAGGGGGTGCCACCAGCACCACCGCCCCTTGCCCGCTGCGCGCCAGCGCCGGCAGCAAGAGCCGCCACTCGCTGTGCTGCCCCGGAGGCTGCAACAGCTCGCACAGGGCCCCCACCGGCCACCCTCCGCCCGGCAGCACGGCGTCGAGCGCTGCATGGCCGCTGGCCAGCACCGGCTGGGGCGCCGCCGACAGGCTGTCGGCACGCCACAGACCGGCATGCAAATGGGCAAGGGATGCAGCCGTTGGAGCATCCGGAAGGGCAGACATGGTGGAAGAAGCCAGGCATTTATACTGTGTTTTTGTACAGTATATCGAGGCTTTTCCCTGCTGTACAGCCCTGCCCTGGCCTGCATTGGCACAAAACATGCGTACTGCGGCGGCATCCGTTCGACCAAGGTGCAAAGGCTCCACGCATGACGCTATCGCAACGCTTTCTGAAGTGGCTCGGAACCCTGAGAGTGAGCCGCAAGCTCATGCTCATCTACCTGCTCGACCTCACTGCGGTGATCTACGTCTCGAGCATCCTGATCCACGAGAAATACCTCGGGATCGATTTCGCCCGCAAGGAAATTGTGGGAACCCACTACATCGAGGCGGTCCGGGCCACACTCATGACGGCGTACACCTCGCCGGGCGCCGATCTCTCGGCCCCGCTGCAGAACCTGGCCTTCATCCGCAAGGACGAGGACGACAACCTGCAGGCGCACCGGGAAGCCGATGCCTTCGAGATGGCCCTGGGCCAGGCCCGGCAGATGCACCACGAAGCGGCTTCGCAGTCACAGCAGTGGCAGAGCATCCAGGCCCTGAACGACTCCGCGTCGGAGTTGATCCGTACTGTAGGCAACCAGTCCAACCTGATCCTGGACCCGGACCTCGACAGCTATTACGTGATGTCACTGGTCGTGCTGCGCTACCCCGAACTGCTGCGCTCGATCACCTCCATCGATGCCTATTTCCAGTCTCCGTCCGCGCACCCGCATGCCAACCAGACCGTGGACATCCTGCGCCTGCGGGGCGGACTGGACGCCGCATGGGCCGGCATCGAGGCCGATCAGATACAGGCGCAGCGCGCCGGTACACCCCAACTGCAGGGGCGGCTGCAGCCATCGCTGCGGTACCTGCAGCAGTCGGTGGGCAAGTTGCAGAGCTATCTGGCAGAACAGGCGCAGGCCCCGACCGAGCGGGACGCGGCACAGACCTCACAGCTGACGCGGGCCGCCATGCTTGCGCTCGACAGCGCCTGGCACAACCAGCTGGAAGACCTGGAAGGCCTGCTGCATACGCGAGTCTCGGGACTGTTTGCCCGCATGTGGCTGCACCTGGGAACCGCCCTGCTGCTGCTGATCGGCATCCTGACGCTGGTAACGGTCGTGGCGCGTCAGATCGCCACGCCCCTGGACCACCTGGCCAAGGTAGCCAACAAGGTGCGCAAGAGCAATGACCATACGCTGCGCGCCCACTGGGACAGCCAGGACGAGATCGGCCAGCTGGTGTGGGCCTTCAACGACATGCTCGAACAGCTGGACCGCGACCGCCTGATCCAGCAGGAACTCGCCGCCAGTGCCCGTGCTGCCCAGGCACAGAAGGAGTTCGTGGAGGCCCTGCCTGTGCCGCTGGTGGTGACCTCGGTACCGGAACACCGGGTACTGCATTCGAACGCATTCGCCCAGCCGTGGCTCAACGACCAGCAGCTCGACCCGTGGCGCCACGGTCTCGAACCGGGTGTACGGGCACGCTTCTTCCAGCGACTGGCCGACCAGGGGCACGTGGACGAGTTCGAGGCACGCTGGAAATCTCCCACCGGTCCGATGTGGGCCGTGCTCTCGGCCCGGCGCCTGCAGTACCAGGGGCAGGACGCCTTGCTCACCGCATTCACCCCGATCAACATGCTCAAGGTCATGGAGCAACGGCTGGAGCTGTGGGCCAAGGTGTTCGAAGCCTCCAACGAAAGCATCATGATCATGGACGCGGGCCTGAAGATCGTGAGCGTGAACCGGGCCTTCTGCCGCAGCACCAGCTACGACTTCTATGAAGTCGTGGGCGAATCGCTGACCACCCTGATCAGCGAGGGCGACCAGGCGCTTTCGACCCAGCTACCCGAACTGCTGCAGAGCCAGGAGTCGTGGCAAGGGGAAGTCTGTCTGCGCCGACGCTCCGGCGAAACCTACCCGGCCTGGCTCATGGTATCGGCAGTGCGCGACAAGCAGAAAGACGGCGCGATCACCCAGTTCATCGGCATCGCGCTGGATATCACCGACCGCAAGAAGAACGAGGAACGCATCCGCTTCCTGGCCCTGCACGATGTGCTCACCGAGCTGCCCAACCGCTCGCTGTGCGTGCAACGCCTGGATCAGGCACTCAACCAGGCGCGCCAGACCGGCGAGCAGGTGGCCGTGCTGTTCATCGACCTGGACCGTTTCAAGGCCATCAACGACACCCTGGGTCACCACATCGGCGACGGGCTGCTGCGTTCGGTGGCTGCACGGCTGGGCCAGGCCGTGCGCAGCCGCGACACGGTCAGCCGCCTGGGTGGCGACGAGTTCGTGGTCATCCTGCGTCACGTGGTCAGCAAGGACGAAGTGACGGCCCTGGTCGAGCGGCGTTTGATCCCCCTCATCCGCCAGGCGCACGAGGTGGAAGGCCAGGAACTGCACGTCTCCTGCAGTGTCGGCATCGCCGTCTATCCGCATGACGGCAAGACCATCGAAGAACTGATGCGCCGCGCCGACGCAGCCATGTACGAAGCCAAGACGGCCGGGCGCGACATGGCACGCTTCTACTCCCCAGAAACCGATGAGCGTGCACTGCGGCGCCAGGCCATGGAGGCCCAGCTGCGCAAGGCACTGGAGCGCAACGAGCTTCACCTGTGCTACCAGCCGCGCCTGCAGGCGGGCAGCCTGCAACTGCTCAGTGCCGAAGCCCTGCTGCGCTGGAACAACGCCGAGTTCGGTGCCGTTCCTCCGTCGGAATTCATCCCCCTGGCGGAAGAGGCAGGGCTGATCCGATCCATCGGTGCCTGGGTCATCCAGCAGGCCTGCCTGCAACTGCAAGCCTGGAGCCTGCGGGAGCAGGAAGGCATGCCCAGCCCGCTGCAGGAGGTGCGCATCTCGGTCAACCTGTCGGCAGCCCAGCTCGGCGACCCGGAACTGGTGCCCGAGATCCGCGCCATGCTGCAAGATGCCGGCATCCGTCCGGACCGGCTGGAACTCGAGATCACGGAGTCCCAGCTCATGGACAACGCATTGGTGGCACAGCAGCAGATCAGTGCCCTCAAGGCACTCGGGCTGCACCTGTCGATCGACGACTTCGGCACAGGCTACTCCAGCCTGGCCTACCTCAAGCGCTTCGACATTGACCGGCTCAAGGTGGACAAGTCCTTCGTGCAGGACATGCTGCACGACAGCGCCGACATGGCGATCGTGCGTGCCGTCATTGCCTTGGGGCACTCACTGGGCCTGGAAGTGGTGGCAGAAGGGGTGGAAAACCTGGCCACCGCACAGGTGCTTACCGCGCTCAACTGTGACGAGCTGCAGGGCTACCACTTCAGCCGCCCGCTGGCCAGCGATGCCTTCGCCGCCTGGGCCGAAGCGCCACGCAACGATATCGGCACCGCATCGACCCGGCAGGGACAGCGCTGAACAGGTTGGGCGCTACCGCCTCAGAAGGTCTCCCACCCGTCATCCCCGCCCGCGGCCTTGGGGGCCGGTGCCGGTTTGGGCGCAGCCACCGGCGCGCTCTTGGGTGCGGGTTTCGGTGCCGGCTTCAGGGGCGTGGTGTGGGCCATTGCGCTTTTCGCAGTGGCGCTTTCGCGCCGCTCGGTGCCGGCGAAGGGCTTGGCACTGGAGTTCGGTGCGCGTACCTGCATCTTGCTCGGGGCCTGGTGGCCGTCGGCCAGCTTGAACACCGCCACCGTCTGCACCAGTTCCTGCGCTTGGGATTTGAGGCTCGACGCTGCAGCCGCCATCTCTTCGACCAGGGCCGCGTTCTGCTGCGTGGTCTGGTCCATGGAGCCGATGGCCTCGCTGATCTGGCTCACGCCCAGGCTCTGTTCGTTGGAAGCCGCGCTGATTTCGCCCATGATGTCGGTGACGCGCTGGATCGAGGCCACGACTTCGGTCATGGTGCTACCGGCCTGGTCCACCAGGGTGGTGCCGTGCTCTACCTTCTCCACGCTGGCAGTGATCAGGGCCTTGATTTCCTTGGCGGCTTCGGCAGAGCGCCCGGCCAGGGCACGTACTTCGGAGGCCACGACAGCGAAGCCTCTTCCCTGTTCTCCGGCACGCGCGGCTTCCACCGCAGCGTTCAGGGCCAGGATGTTGGTCTGGAAGGCGATGCCGTCTATGACGGAGATGATGTCGGCGATCTTGCGGCTGGAGTCGTTGATGTCCTTCATGGTGTCGACGACCCGACTGACGACTTCACCGCCCTGGACGGCGACGGAAGACGCATTGGTGGCGAGCTGGTTGGCCTGGCGGGCGGCGTCGGCGTTCTGGTTCACGGTGCCGCCGAGTTCGCTCATGGAGGCGTTGGTTTCCTCAATGGCAGCGGCCTGCTGCTCGGTGCGGGCGGAGAGGTCGTTGTTGCCTTGGGCGATTTCGGCGGAGGCGGAAGCCACGGACTCCGAGCCCTGGCGTACCGACGAGACCACCTGGGCCAGGTGCTGGCGCATGTCGTCCATGGCCTGCATGAGCTGGCCGAACTCATTGGTGCCGCGCACCGGCACAGCCACCGACAGGTCGCCCTTGGATACCGCGGTGGCCACTTCCACCGCCTCGCGCACGGGTTCGGTGATGCTGCGAATGAAAGCCCAGGACAAGGCAACAGCGCCCCCCAGGCACAGTACCAGCACCGCCAGCACCAGGTACTGGAACCGCTGGAAGCGGGACACCCGCGACTGCAGCGAATCCGCCAACAGGTTCATGGCATCGGCATTGAAGGCATACAGACCTTCAATGGTGCGCGTGAACTCGTCGAAGTACTGGGGCGCCGGGAAGATGAGTTCTTCCGCATTGAACACCTTGGTGTCGGCCAGCCCGCGGGCGCCCTCCACCAGAACCTTGGCCGCATCCGCCTTGGCAGACAGCGCGGCCTTCAGGTCCGGGTTCAGGTTCATGGCACGGTTCAGGTTACGGTACATGTCCCCCAGCTGCTCGCCAATGCGCTTGTCCAGCGCGATCAGACCGGCCCGCGCTCCGGGTGTCATGTTGCCCACGGTCAACAGGTTGGCCCCCTGGGCTCGCATCTGCCCCAGACTTTCCCCCAGCGCGAGCATGTTTACGAGCGACGACTGGATCAGGAAGAAGGCATCGGCTTCGCTGTCGGTGGCCAGACCGAAATCGACCAGCACCCCTTCGTTCATGACCAAGATCTTGGAGATCAGCTGGGTGTGCAATCGGGTGCTGTCCGCGGCCTTGAGTTCCTTGCTGTCCACCCCTTTTTCCACCACCACCCAGGCTTTGCGGATTTCGTCCCAGGCAGCCATCGTGGGTGCCGAGACACCGATGCGCTTGAACTCTGCCTCCAGGGCGTCCATGTGCTTGTTCACGGAGTCGCGTGCGGCAGGCCGACGCTGTGCCAACGTCTCATTGCCCCCCAGCGCTCCGGCCGACAGGCCGCGGTGGATCTGGGCAAAGCGCACCACGTTGTTGAGGCTGGCCACAGCCTCGCGGGCACTCGCCTCCCGTTGGGCCGTGCGGACTTCGGAGAGTGAGTTCTGCAGGTACAGCGTGGTCGGCAGCGCCAGCATGACCAGCGAAATGACGCCCAGGATCAGAAACTTGGACGCCAGCGAAAGACGATGCAGCAACGGCATGATCTCCTCCCTTGGAATTTACATTGCACACAAAGCGTCGTGCATGTTCTTGGAAATATACAAGGCTACCACCACGCGTTCCATTGGAACATGACTTGAGTCAATACACCCAGGAGAATCCGGACGTCTGTCGCACTCGCCCTGCTGCGCGCGACCCGCATGGTGTCAACGCCCCATCCCTGCGGGGTTCAGTGCATCTTTCCAGGCCGGGTCACTGGCCAGCTTGCGCACCATACCCTCAAGGTAACGCTGCAGGGCTGGCTGCCCTTTGGGCAGCATGAAGCTGCGCTCGAAGCTCTCCACCGGACGCACAGACACCTCGATGCTGGTGTCGAAATCACTGACCTGCTTGCGCAAGTAGCCGATCGAACCGCTGGGGACCCAGGCGAAATCCACCCGATCGCGCTTGAGCTTCTCGACGTTGCACAGCAGGTTGTAGCAATCCTCGCGCATCAGGCGACCGGCCTGGACCAGCGGGTCGAGCAGCCCATAGCGGTGCCCGAGCGTGGCCCCAAACCGCAGCCCGGCCAACGATTCAGGGCCGGTATAGCGAATGGCGCTTCCCTTGCGCGTGAGCAGGTGGTTGCCATCGGCCATGTAGGGCGGGCTCCAGGCATACGTGCTCGTCGCATCCGGCCCGAAAAAACGCGGCACAGCCCAGGGCACCACCCACAGGGCGGCCGGATCGGCCAGGTACAGGTCCAGGCGCTTGCGCGGCAGCACTTCGGCCACAAAACGGTACTGGCCATTGGCATGGCGTGTGAGGTATTCGGCCAGTTCGAAGGTCAGGCCTTCTTCGGCACCGGTCTGGAATGGAGGGTAGTCGTATTGCGACATCAGGCGAACGGTCACCGCACCCGATACCGGTGTTTGTGCCCACGCCATGCCACACGGCAGGCTGATCAGCAGCAGCCACCACCATCGAACGCTGTGCAACACCCTCATGGACACTCTCCTGGGACGGACCGGATTCGGAATCGGTACCGCACCATGGTACCGACCTCCCAGGCCAAATGCCAGCGGCCCGAGGGCGCCCACCTGCCCCTCAGTGGCCGGTTTCGCCTATCGTCGGCCAGCGCCAGCGGATGTAGAACCACGAACACAGGCCCAGGCCCATCATCAGCAGCGACGCCAGCGCCAATGCCACCGTGGAGTGCATGACCAGCGGAGCCACCACACCGGCCACCAAGCCGTTGGCACTGGAGCCAATGAACATCTGCAGGCTCGACGCCATGCCACGGCGTTCGGGGTGCAGGTCCAGCACCAGCAGGGTCACCACCGGCACCATCAGGGCCCAGCCGAAGGCGAACACCGCAATCGGGAACAGTGCCCAACGCACGTCGGCCTGGAACAGCGCATTGAGCACCAGGTTGAGCACCCCGATCAGCAGCATGATGACAAAGCCATGGCGGATCTGGCGCTTCGGGGCCATCTTGCCCGCCAGGCGCCCGCTCACCGCCGCGCCCCCCATGATGCCGCTGATGGTGAGGATGAAGAACCAGAAGAAATGCTGTGGCGTAAGCCCCAGGTGCTCGCCCAGGAACACCGGGGCGCTGAGCACGTAGAGGAACATGCCGTTGAACGGGATGCCACTGGCCAGAGCCAGCAACAGGAAACGCGGGTCCGACCCAAGCTGCCAGTAACCGGCCAACAGGTTGCTGGGGTGGAAGGATTGGCGCTGCTCCTCGTGCAGGGTTTCGGGCAGCAGGCGGTAGATCGCCAGCCACAGCGCCACACCGATGGCACTGAGGAACCAGAAGATCGCATGCCAGCTCACCTGCACCAGCAGCCAGCCCCCCACCATGGGAGCGATGGCCGGGGCCACGCCGAAGAAGATGGTGACCTGGCTCATGACCTTCTGGGCCTGGTCAGGCGGGAACATGTCGCGGATGATGGCGCGTGAAATCACGATGCCCGCCCCCGTGGACAACCCCTGCATGGCACGGAAGAAGATCAGCTGCCCGATGGTCTGCGACAGTGCGCAGCCCACGCTGGCCAGGGTGAACACCGCCAAGCCCCACAGCACCACGGGGCGCCGCCCCACGCTGTCGGAGATGGCGCCGTGGAACAGGCTCATGAAGGCAAAGGCAAACAGGTAGGCGGAGAGCGTCTGCTGCAGCTGTACCGGGCTGGCGTCCAGCGTGCGGCCCATGTCGGCAAAGGCCGGCAGGTAGGTGTCGATGGAAAACGGCCCCAGCATGCCCAGGAGAGCGAGCAGGATGGCAAAAGCCCACTGCGGGGCCTTCCACAGGTCTTTGGCGTTCGGATTCATGGCATTCGGGTGTGCGGACAGCACCCCATTGGAACACGACGGCGGCATCTGCTAAGCTGATCCGCATCATTTGCCCCTATGGATTGGAGTGACCATGCCCGGACTGCTGCCCCACATCGACCCCGACGGACTGCTGGAGTTTTCGGTGGTGTACACCGACCGTGCGCTGAACCACATGTCGCAGCGCTTCCAGGGCGTCATGAAGGACATTTCCGCCATCCTGAAGGAGGTGTACCACGCACGCTCCGTGGCCCTGGTACCGGGCAGCGGCACCTTCGGCATGGAAGCCGTGGCGCGCCAGTTCGCCACGGGCAAGAAGGCGCTGGTGATCCGCAACGGCTGGTTCAGTTACCGCTGGACCCAGATCTTCGAGATGGGCAATATTCCTGCCGAATCCACCGTGCTCAAGGCGCGGCGCACCGGCACCGAGAAGCAGTCGCCCTGGATCCCCTGCCCGATCGACGAGGTGGTGGCCACCATCCGCACCCAAAAGCCCGACGTGGTGTTCGCACCGCATGTGGAAACGGCCGCCGGCATGATCCTGCCCGACGACTACCTGAAGGCCGTGTCCGACGCCGTGCACGAACACGGCGGCCTGTTCGTGCTGGACTGCATCGCCTCGGGCGCCATGTGGGTGGACATGCAGGCCACCGGCGTGGACGTGCTGGTGAGCGCACCGCAAAAGGGCTGGAGCAGCTCGCCCTGCTGCGCCATGGTCATGCTCAGCGAGCGCGCCCGTACCGCCATCGACAGCACCACCAGCACCAGCTTTGCCTGTGACCTCAAGAAGTGGCTGCAGATCATGGAAACCTACGAAGGCGGTGGCCATGCCTACCATGCCACCATGCCTACCGATGCGCTCACGCGCCTGCATGCCGTGATGCAGGAGACGCGCGACTACGGCTTCGAGAAAGTTCGCCAGGAACAGCAGGAACTCGGCGCCAAGGTCCGTGCCCTGTTCGAGAGCCGGGGAATCCGAAGCGTGGCGGCCGATGGATTCAAGGCCCCAGGCGTGGTGGTGAGCTACACCGAAGACGCCGGCATGCAGTCGGCCAAGAAGTTCATCGCGCTGGGGCTGCAGACGGCCTCGGGCGTACCGCTGCAGTGCGACGAACCCGCCGACTTCATGACCTTCCGGGTGGGCCTGTTCGGGCTGGAAAAACTGCACAACGTGGACCGCAGCGTGGCCCACCTGGCCAGCGCGCTCGACCAGATGCAGGGCTGATGCACACAACAGTGCCATTCCTGAGACGGCGCTCTAACTGGCACTAGGATTTACCCGAATTTAGCGGTTTTTGGTGCCGATTTTGGGGTTATTCAGCGGGGGTTTCGCTTAATTCGAACGACAATGCTTTTCAGTGTTCGTTCCTTTCCCGGAGATATTGATGGCTGCCCAAAAACTGATTCTCGATTATGTCTACGACCACGAAGCCAAGCTGGCCGACCAGGTTTTCATGACCCAACCCCTGGGTGGAGACGCTGTGGCGGACTACACCTGGGCCCAGACCATGGACCAGGCACGGCGCATGGCGGCCTACATCCAGGCACAGAACTTCGAACCTGGTGCGCGCATTGCCATCCTGTCCAAGAACTGCGCCCATTTCATCATGGCCGAGCTGGCGATCTGGATGGCTGGCGGTACCACCACGGCCATCTTCCCCACGGAAACCGCCGACACCGTGAAGTTCGTGCTGGAGCACAGTGGTGCGAGCATGCTGTTCGTGGGCAAGCTCGACACCTTTGACCAGCAAAAGCCCGGCATCCCCGCAGGCCTGCCCTGCGTATCCTTCCCGCTGGCACCCAAGAACGACTACACCAGCTGGGACTCCATCGTCGCCAAGACCCAGCCGCTCAAGGGCAAGGTGTCCCGCAAGCCAGAAGACATCGCCATCCTGATGTACACCTCGGGCTCCACCGGCACCCCCAAGGGTGTGATGCACAACTTCAAGGGGGTGACCGAAGCCGCCAGCATCGAGATCGACGCGGTGCGCGATTTCATCGGACGCGACGTCCCGATCCGCATTCTTTCCTACCTGCCGCTGTCGCACGTGTTTGAACGTGCCTGGGTGGAGTGCACCTCGCTGGTCTATGGCAAGACCCACCTGTTCTTCGCCGAGTCGCTCGACACCTTCGTCAAGGACCTGCAGCGCGCCAAGCCCACCGTGTTCCTGTCGGTGCCGCGCCTGTGGCTCAAGTTCCAGCAGGGCGTGTTTGCCAAGATGCCGCCCAAGAAGCTCGACCGCCTCATGGGCATCCCGATCCTGGGCAGCATCATCCGCAAGAAGGTGCTCACGGGCCTGGGTCTGCAGCACGTCAAACTGGCCGGCTCCGGCTCCGCGCCCATTCCCGCCGAGCTGATCGCCTGGTACCGCAAGCTGGGCCTGAACCTGATGGAAGGCTACGCGATGTCGGAAGACTTCGCCTGCTCGCACTTCTCCACGCTGGAAATCAACGCCCCCGGTGCCGTGGGAACCCCGCTCAAGGGCGTGCAGGTGCGCATCAGCGAAGAAGGCGAAGTGCAGATCAAGTCCCCCGGCACCATGGCCGGCTACTACAAGCGCCCCGACCTGGACGCTGAGGTGTTCACCGAAGACGGCTACTTCCGCACCGGCGACAAGGGCGAACGCCGTGCCGACGGCCTGCTCAAGCTCACCGGCCGTGTCAAGGAACTGTTCAAGACCGCCAAGGGCAAGTACGTGTCGCCCGCCCCCATCGAGAACAAGATCAACGCCAACCCCATGATCGAGCAGAGCATGGTGTCTGGCGTCGGCCAGGTGTCTGCCTACGCCATGGTGGTGCTGAACGAGACCCTGCGCCCCAAGCAGGACAACCCCGAAGTCCGCAAGGAAGTCGAGGCCGAGCTGTCCAAGATGCTCAAGACCATCAACAGCGAGCTGGCGGACTACGAGCAGCTGCGCATGTTCGTGGTGGTGCGCCAACCCTGGTCGATTGAGAACGGCTGCCTGACCCCAACCATGAAGATCAAGCGCGCCAAGATCGAGAACGTGGCCGAAGCGCAGCTGGAAGCCTGGTACAACACCAAGGGCGCCGTGATCTGGGCCTGAGGCACAGCGCCCGATGGCCTTCGACCTGAGCCAAGCGCCCCGCCAGAGCGGGCGCTGCGCGCTCATCACCGGGGCCAACATCGGCCTCGGCTATGAAACCGCCAAAGCCTTTGCGGGCTTGGGCGGTTCTGTCATTCTGGCCTGCCGCAATGTCCAGAAAGCCCAGGCCGCCCGCGACAGCATCCTGGCCATCCATCCGCAGGCTGAAATCCTCGTCGAGCAACTCGACCTCAGTGACCTCGCCAGCGTGCGGGCCTGTGCGGCACGCATCCTGGCCCAACGCCAAACCCTGGACCTGCTGATCAACAACGCCGGCATCATGATGCCGCCCTACAGCCTGAGCACGGACGGATTCGAGAGCCAGTTCGCCGCCAACTACCTCGGCCACTTCGTGCTCACCGGCGCCCTGCTGCCCTTGCTCAATGCCACGCCGGGCGCCCGCGTGGTCACGCTCAGCAGCCTGGCCCACCGCTGGGGCCCGATCCGCTACGACGACCCCCATTTCACCCAGGGCTACGACAAGCGCCGCGCCTACGGACAGAGCAAGCTGGCCTGCCTGGTGTTCGCACTGGAGCTGCAGCGACGCCTGGCTGCCAGCGGCGCGGGCACCCTGTCGGTCGCAGCCCACCCGGGTGTGGCCGCCACCAACCTGGGCCAGCACTTGCCTGGGGTGGCCCGCTGGCTCATGCCGGTGGCTGGGCTGATTTTCAATACGGCCGAAGGCGGCGCTTGGCCTACGCTGTACGCAGCACTGGGCCAGGACATTGCCGGGGGCGACTACTGCGGACCCTCGCGCATGCGCCAGATGAGCGGCCCGGCCACCAAGGTCGGCTGCAGCCGCACCGCCCGCGACCCCGAGCAGGGCCGCAAGCTCTGGACGTTGTCCGAACAACTCACGGGCACCCACTACCTGGATTGACTGCGGCTGCGCCAGGGGCGGTGCAGCACCGCTGCGGATGCTACCGTTTTGGTAGCTGCCTACGCACTATTTTCGCTGGCTAGCGCCCGATTTGTCACGCCGCGGCCGAAACTGCGGACTGCAGTGGCAGCAGGCGCTTGTGCAGCAGGAACACCGCCAGCATCGCCACGCCTACGCCCGCGGACAGCAGCCACTGCCACCCGGCCAGCACGGCAAAACCAAAGGCCGCGGCCACCGGTGCCACGGTGGTGACCAGCAGCAAGGCCGCCAGCGTGCCGCCGAGCACCGCGAGGCTCACGCCAGGCAAGTCCCGCAGCAAGGGCACGTCCCAGTGCGCAAACCGACTGGGCAGGATCAGCATGGCATTGCCCACCACCAAGGCCACGAAGGCGGCACTTGCTGCAGCGCCCGTGGCCCAGCCCTGCTGCAATGCGGCTGCGTACAGGCCCAACACCGCCAGCGTGATGCTGCTGCCCTGCAGCACCGCCAGGAGCGCCTGGCGCCGCCCCAGCAAGGGCTCGGTGGCGCGGCGTGGCGGTCGGCGCATCAGATCCTGCGTGCCCCGCTCGGCCTCGAATACCAGCGTTCCCGTGGGGTCGATGATGAGTTCCAGAAAGGCGATGTGCAGCGGCGCCAGGATCAGCGGCAGCCCCAGCAGCACGGGAATGAGCGACAGCCCCACGATGGGCACGTGCACGGCGAGGATGTAGACCATGGCCTGGCGCAGGTTGGCAAAGGTGCGCCGCCCGCTTTCGATGCCGCGCACGATGGAGGCAAAGTCGTCGTCCAGCAGCACCAGCGCGGCCGCCTCACGCGCCACGTCGGTACCGCGCTGCCCCATGGCCACGCCGATGTGGGCCGCCTTCAGGGCCGGGGCGTCGTTGACACCGTCTCCGGTCATGGCCACCACCTCGCCATGCGCCTTGAGGGCTTCGACCAGCGCGAGCTTCTGCTGCGGCCGCACCCGGGCGAACACGTTCACGTCCACAACCTGGGCGCGCAGGGTGGCCGCTTCCATGGCGGCCAAGTCGTCACCCGTCAGGACGCCCGTGGTGGCAATACCGGCCTGCGCGGCAATGGCCGCTGCCGTGCGCGGATGGTCACCGGTGATCATCACCACCCGGATGCCCGCCCCCTGGCACTGGGTGATGGCAGCTGGCACTTCAGCGCGCAAGGGGTCGGCCAAGCCCACCAGCCCCAGCCATTCGTAGTCGAAATCGTGCTGGATGAGCGGCCACTCACTTTCCTTGGCGTGGCGGCCCTTCGCCACGGCGAGCACCCGCAGCCCCCGCGCGGCCATGGCCTGCGCCTGGGCTGCGACTTGCGCGCTCTGCACCGCATCAAGGTGGCACAGGTCGGCCACCGCTTCGGGCGCACCCTTGCAGGCGACCACATCGTGGGTGCCGCCCCCCATGCGCCAGAGGTGGCTCATGGCCAGGAGTTCGGGTGAGAGTTCATATTCCCGCGCCAGCGTCCAGGCGGCGCGGCGCTCACCGGCGGCCGGCGCCAGGTGCTGGGCAGCACTGCGGTGAAAGGCCTGTTCCATGGGGTCATGGGGCTCGATTTCGCTCGCCAGCACGCTGTATTCCAGCAGCTCGTGGAAGCGCGCTGACCACGGGTCCGTTGCCAGCGCGGCCGGATCGATCTCGCGGCCTTCGACGCACAGGGCCGCAACCGACATGCGGTTTTCCGTCAGCGTGCCTGTCTTGTCCACGCACAGCACCGTGGTCTGGCCTAGGGTCTCGATGGCGTTGAGACGGCGCGTGAGCACCTGCCCTGCGGCCAGCCGCCGCGCGGCCAGCGCCAGGAACACGATCATGACCACCGGCAATTCCTGCGGCAAGAGACCCATGGCCAGGGTGATGCCCGCCAGCGCCGCTTCCAGCACGCCACCCCGCAGCAGCCAGAACAGGGCTGCCAACAGCAGGCTCAGGGCCACCCCGATGACCAGCAGCCGCCGCGTCAGCAGCGCCATTTCCTCGCGCAAGGGCGAAGCCTGCAGCGCGATGCCCTGCAGGGACGCACCGATGCGGCCCAGCTCGGTATGCCTGCCGGTGGCCAGCACCCGCGCCACGCCTTGCCCCTGCACCACCAGCGTGCCGGCAAACACCCGCGCCGCCTCGCCGGTCTTGGGCACGGCCTCGGACTCGCCCGTGAGCATGGACTCGTCGGTGGCGAGTTCGTGCGCCTGCAGCACCTCGGCGTCGGCCGGCACGCGGTCGCCTTCGGCCAGCAGCAGCACGTCACCGCGCACCACCTCACGCCCCGCAATGCGCAGGGTATGTCCATCGCGCAGCACCAGGGCGCGGGGGCTGGAGAGGTCGCGCAGCGCCTCCAGCGCATTGTCGGTACGGCGCTCCTGCAGCACCGTGGTGCCCATGATGATGACCACGAAGCCCAGCAGCACCAGCGCGTCGTGCCCGTCGCCCATGGCCCAGTACAGGGCACCGGCCCCCAGCAGGAGCAGGAACATGGGCTCGCGCACCACTTCCCAGGCCACGTCCCAGACCGTGCGGCGCTGGTTCACCCCGAGTTCGTTGGGGCCGTCCTCGGCCAGTTGGCGTGCCGCCTGGGCGGCGCTCAGCCCCGCAGGGGGCGTAGTCGGTGGTGTACCCATCTGGGTATTGTGGCCCCATACCGCTCGCCCTGTCCGCCCTGCTTTTGGTTGGACAAACCTAGTATTAACCCTAGGTTACATGTTGTTTAGCACTCAACTCAGGAGAGTGCTAATATTTGCCCATGAACACAAGGAGTTCGGGTATGACTAACCAATTTGGATCGACCAGCACTGCCGTTGCCCTGCGCAATCCGTGGGCCGTGGTTCCCTCGTTGGGGAACCTGGATGCCTACATTACCGCGGTCAACCGCATGCCCTTGCTCACTTTGGAAGAGGAGCAGGAGTACGCACGCCGCTTCAAGGACGAACAGGACCTGGAGGCCGCCTCCAAGCTGGTGCTCTCGCACCTGCGCCTGGTGGTGTCCATTGCCCGCCAGTACCTGGGCTACGGCCTGCCCCACGGCGACCTGATCCAGGAAGGCAACGTGGGCCTGATGAAGGCCGTCAAGCGCTTCGACCCCGACCAGGGCGTGCGCCTGGTGAGCTACGCCATGCACTGGATCAAGGCCGAAATCCATGAATACATCCTGAAGAACTGGCGCATGGTCAAGGTCGCCACCACCAAGGCCCAACGCAAGCTGTTCTTCAACCTGCGCTCCATGAAGCAGCGCTACAAGAGCGACGACGCCGCCGCCGACCTGGACACCTACCGCGACACCCTGAGCAGCGAGCAGGTGGACGCCATGGCGCGCGAACTCAACGTCAAGGCCGAGGAAGTGATCGAGATGGAAGCGCGCATGGCCGGTGGCGATGTGCTGCTGGACCCCAGCCCCAGCGACGACGGCGAAGAGGCCTTTGGCCCGATCGCCTACCTGAGCGACGAGCGCCACGAGCCCCTGGCCGTGATCGAAGCGCACCAGCGCGACGTGATGGCCTCGGACGGCCTGGCCGCCGCCCTGGACGTGCTCGATGCCCGCAGCCGCCGCATCGTGGAAGAGCGCTGGCTCAAGGTCAACGACGACGCCACCGGTGGCATGACCCTGCACGAACTGGCCGCCGAGTACGGCGTGAGTGCCGAGCGCATCCGCCAGATCGAAGTGGCAGCCATGAAGAAGATGAAGACGGCGCTGGCGGCCTACGTCTGAGTGCGGCGCACAACCCTCCGCTGAAAAACCGGGCCCTGCCCGGTTTTTTTACGCCTGCTCGGCCTTGCGCAGCGTACGCAGCGCCCGGCGAGTGATGTAGCCAGTCGCCCGGCCCGGAGATTCACGCTCCCAGCGCGCACAAAGCTCTGCCACCCAAGCTGGCTGTGTCTTGCTCGCATCGTTGAGCCAGTTGGCTACCGAGTTCTGCACGTAACGGCTGGGGTCGGCGCGCAACGGTTCCAGCAAGGCCAACACGCGCCAGGGCTCGGCCTTGAGCACCTCGATCTGCGCACACCACACGCCGCGCGGGCGAGTGACCTCGGTGGCGAAGCGACGCAGGTTCTCGTCCGCTTCTCGCGTCCAGGGTTGCAGCAGCCCCAGGGCCTCGTCCAGGCGGGCGATCACGTCGTTCCGTACGGCTGACCAAGCCATCTCGCGTACGCCGAAATGGGGGTCCGCAGCGAAGGGGCGCACGCGCTGCAACTGAGTGGCCATATCCGCAGGCGCGCACTGCAGCCAGAACGCCGCCCAGCAGCGTGCGACATCACTGGGGTGCTGCGCCAAGCGCGTCGCCACTGCATCGCGCTGCGGGTGCTGCTGCGCCATGTCGTACAGCGCACGGGCCACGTGATTGTGGCGCTGCAGCGGCTTGATGGCGTCGAGCATGGCCAGGGTATCAATCAGCCGCTCGTCGCTGGGGTTCAGCCCAATCTGCGTGGCCACTACCGGCGCCAGCAGGCGCACGTCGATGGCCATGTACTCCACTAGGTTGACGGTGGCGACCTCGCCCGCATGCAAGGCGCGCAGCACCTCTGCAGGAATGGCGGAAAAGCGCACTGCGCCCGTGCGGCCATCGAGCGGGTGTGCGGCCACGATCAGCGCCTCAGTGCGCTTCGTCGAGCAGCAGATTGATGTCACCCGCCAGCACCTTGGCGCCGCTGCCATAGCGGGTGAACAGGCGCAGCTGGCCCTTGGTGTCGTAGACGTAGCTGCCGGCCGAGTGGTCCATGGTGTAGCTGGTGGCGGTCTTGCCTTCGACCTTCTTGTAGTAGATCTTGTACGACTTGGCCAGCTCGGGCAGCTGCTCCGGCGTCGGCCGCAAGGCGATGAAGCTGGGGTCGAAATTGGCCATGTAGGCCTTGAGCAGTTCGGGCGTGTCGCGCTGCGGGTCTACGGTGACGAACACGCCTTGCAGCTTGTCCCCCCGGGGCCCCAGCAGCTGCTTGACCTCGGCCAGTTCGCCCATGGAGGTGGGGCACACGTCCGGGCACTGGGTGTAGCCGAAGAACACGACCACCACCTTGCCAGCAAAGTCTGGCAGCTTGCGAAGCTGCCCGTTGTGGTCCGTCAGCTCGAAGCCGGTGGCGTAGTTGGCGCCGGTGACGTCGATCGAGGCGAACGCTGCCTTTTGCTGGGTGCACGCAGAAAATAGGGCTATACCCCCCGTAACCATTGCAAAGCTAGCTATGGATTTAAGAGCGTTTCGTTTGGAGTGCATGGTGTGGTTCAGAGCAGGTAGTGGTCCAGCAGCAGGGCCGAGAACAGGCAGCTCAGGTGGATGAGCGAGAAGCGGAAGGTCTTGCGGGCCAGTTCGTCCGAGTAGTTCTGCAGCAGCTTCCAGCCATACCAGCAAAAGCCCAGGCTCAACACCAGGGCCGCGAGCAGATAGAGCCAGGAATTCATGCCGTAGATGAAGGGCAGCAGGCAGGCCGCCATCAGCACCAGGGTGTACAGGAAGACCTGCAGCCGGGTGAACTCGCTGCCGTGCGTGACCGGAAGCATGGGCAGGCCGGACTTGCGGTAGTCCTCCACCCGGTACAGGGCCAGGGCCCAGAAATGCGGCGGTGTCCACAGGAAGATGATGAGGAACAGGATGAGTGCCTCCGGCCCCACCTCGCCCGTCATGGCGGCCCAGCCCAAGACCGGCGGCATGGCCCCCGACGCGCCGCCGATGACGATGTTCTGGGGGGTGAGCGGCTTCAGGATCACGGTGTAGATGACGGCGTAGCCGACGAAGGTGGCAAAGGTCAGCCACATGGTCAGCGGGTTCACCCACACGTACAGCACGGTACTGCCAATGGCGCACAGGCCCACCGAGAACAGCAGCGTCTGCAGGTCGCCCAGTTGCCCCTGGGCCGTGGGCCGCCAGGCGGTGCGCTTCATCTTGGCGTCGATGCCCTTTTCCACCAGACAGTTGAAGGCGGCGGCGGCACCGGCCACCAGGTAGATGCCGAAGCAGGCGATCAGGATCAGGCGCAGCTGGGCACCGTCCGGGGCCCCGGGCACGGCCAGCACCATGCCGATGAGCGCGCAGAAGACGATGAGCTGCACCACCCGCGGTTTGGTCAGGGCATGGAACTGGCGCCAGATCTCGCGCGAGAACAGGTCGTTTAGGAAGCTCATCGCGCGCCCTCCCAGGCTCCGGCAGGCACTCGCCGCTGCGCTGCATGGACTTGCGGCACCGCCAGCACACTGGTCAGCACCACCAGCATGGCCCCGGCACCGCCAGTGTGCAGCAGGGCCGCCAGCAAGGGCCAACCGAGCACGACATTGCTCACGCCGGTCAGCACCTGCAATGCCAGCAAACCCGCAAGCCAGCGCCCCTGGCGCAGGCCGGCCACATGCAGGCGCCAGGCCGTGCATGCCAGCACCAGCACGGTGACCAGCGCCAGCAGCCGGTGCATGAAGTGGATGGCCGTGATGCCAGCGGTACTCAGGGGTGTGCCATCGGCCAGCGTGCCCAGCGGACGCCACAGGCTCAGTGCCTGGTTGAAATCCATCTCAGGCCACCAGCTGCCATGGCAGGTGGGGAAGTCGGCACAGGCCAGCACCGCATAGTTGGTACTGACCCAGGCGCCCGACAGGGCCTGGAGCACCAGCATGGCGGTGGCCAATGCGGCCAGCGAGCGCAAGGCCGGAGCGGGTGCCGCAGGACGCTGCGCTTGCCCACGCACCGCCTGCATGGTCAGCAGTACGAGCAGGCCGTAGCCGCCCAGCAGGTGCAGTGTCACGATGGCCGGAAAGAGCTTCATGGTGACGGTGAGTGCGCCGAAGGCACCCTGCATGCACACCCACAGCAGGGTCAGCATCGGCAAGCCCAGCCCGACATCGGCCTCACCCGCGCGGCGCAGCATCCAGGCCATCGCCACCATCACGATGATCAAGGCGCCCACACTGCTGGCCAGGTAACGGTGCACCATCTCGATCCAGGCCTTGCGGTGGGTCACCGGCCCGGTGGGCATCTGGGCCTGGGCCTGGGCGATCTCGCCATGCGCACCGACAGGCGAGGCACTGCCATAGCAGCCAGGCCAGTCGGGGCAGCCCAAACCGGAGTCCGTCAGGCGCGTGAAGGCACCGAACAGCACCAGGTCGAAGGTCAGGAACAGGGTCAGCACCACCAGGGCCTGCAGGCGGGCACGGGGCTGCTCCGAGCGCTTGCGCCACCACACCCAAGCGATCGGGCCCGCAGCCAGTGCGGCACCCAGCAGCAGCAGGTGCAACACCGGCGAGAAGTCGTAGTTGGGAACCGTCGGCATCATGGTCGTCCCGGTCCGTCCCAGGCCACGGAGGCCCGCAGCAGACGCTCAATGTCACGGCGCGCCTTGGTCGAGTCAGCCACGCTGAAGTTGGCTGGCAGGCGCATCATGGTGTTGCCCATGGGGTCCACCACAAACAGGTGATCGCTGACCGACTTGCCGGCGGCCGGTTCGAACCAGGCCTTCAACACCGATTCGTCCACACGCAGCACCACCGCATCCCCCAGCGGTTGCTTCATGGCCGGATCGACCGGTGCGGCGTCCGGAATCAGCCAGACCCAGTCCACGCGTTTCTTGTCCTGCCCGAGGCTGGCGCGCAGCTGGCGCGCCAGGAACAGGCGCTGCTGGCAGGTGGGGTCGCAGGCACCGCCCTGCACGCTCACCAGCAGCCACTGGCCCTTGAGCTGGGCCAGGGGCATCGGCTTGCCCTCCAAAGCGGTGGCCTGCAGGGATTCCACGGGCCGAGCCGGGTAGATCAGTTCACCAAAACCCGCCTTGCCCTGCGGACGCACGACAAAGTAGGCGTAGTAGGAAGCGATGACCGGCAGCGAACAGACCAGCATGATCGCCAGCAGTTTCAGGCGACCCGAAGGGCGCGGCGTCTCGGCCACGGATTCCTGCGGGGTGGGCAGGCTGTGGACCACCAGGCCCAGGGGCTCGTCTCGATCGAGTTGACTCATGTCGGTGTCTGTCGGCGCACACTCGCCGCTCCATAAAAAATCAGCAATGCCAGGGCCATGCCCCACCACTGGTAGGCATAGCTGCGGTGGCGGGCCACGCGGTCTTCGGGTGGCGGCCAGTGTTGCACCAAGGGCTGCACTGCGTCGGGGCTGGTCTGCAACAGCACTACAGGCTGTACGGGGAACTTCTGCTCGGAGGCAAAGCGCTGCAGGTCCAGGCGCGGCCAGAGGCGGGGAAACTGCTCATGGTTAGGCATCAGCAGGAAGTTCTTGTTGACCGGCACGGTGGCGATGCCTTCGATGGTGACCGTACCGGCGGGCGTCTGTACCGCGGGCAGCGCCTTGCGGCTGCCTCCGGGCCAGGCAATCCAGCCCCGGTTCACCAGCACCCGCATGTCGCCACCTTCGATGCGCAGGGGAGTAACCACATGCACACCGGGCACGCCGTTTTCCTGGCGGTTGTCGACGAAGAACTGGCCTTGCGGTTCGAACTGTCCGCGCACGGCCACCGGCGCGTCCTGCAGGCCGTCAGCAAGCACCGGCTGCGGTGTCAGCATGAAAGGCCCCTGGTGGGTACGCGCTTCGAACTGGGCAATCTCGGCCGCACGCCGGTCGGCCTTGCCGTCTTGCCACAAGCCCAGATTCACGAACACGACCAAGCCCACCAGCGTCGCCAGTGTGGGGGCCAATCGGGGTTGAAACTTCAGGGTGGGCACGAAAAATCTCTGGCGGGGATAATGGGCGACTATCTATTGCTGCCCCGCCCTATGCTGACGAAGTTGCTCATTGTCGCCGTTTTGGTGTTGATCGTTTTTAACCTGTTCCGTGCCCTGGCAGCCTTGCTGAACAAGGACAAGGCCAAGGACCCTTCGGCTGTCGTCAGGGCACTGACGATCCGTGTCGCACTCTCGGTGGGGCTGTTCGTCGCGCTGCTCGTGGGGGCCTACTTCGGGATCATCCCGACCCACGGCCTGCGCTAAAAAAACGGCCCGCCGTACAGTGCACGGCGGGCCGCAGTGGGTTTTGACGTTTACAGCCAGTAGACAAACACGAACACGATCAGCCAGACCACGTCCACGAAGTGCCAGTACCATGCCACCGCTTCGAAAGCGAAGTGGTCGTCCTTGGAGAAGTGGCCCTTGAGGCTGCGGCCCAGGATCACGGCCAGCATGATGGCACCCAGGGTCACGTGCAGGCCGTGGAAACCGGTGGTGATGAAGAAGGTGGCACCGTAGACACCCGCGCCCAGGGTCAGACCCAGCTCATGGTAGGCGTGGATGTATTCGTAGGCCTGGAAGCCCATGAACACGGCACCCAGCAGGATGGTGGCAGCCAGGCCCCAGACCAGCTTGGTACGCTGACCAGCGATCAGGGCGTGGTGCGCAATGGTCAGCGTGACACCGGAAGTCAGCAGCAACAGGGTGTTGATGGCGGGAATGCCCCAGGCACCCATGGGGGTGAAGGCTTCACCCAGCGGGCCGGCATTGGGCCAGGCAGCCTTGAAGCCAGCATAGGGGGTATAGGCCTCTTCGTAGCCACCGAGTTCGGGCAGGGAGATGCGACGGATGTAGAACAGCACGCCGAAGAAGCAGGCGAAGAACATCACTTCCGAGAAGATGAACCACACCATGCCGATGCGGTAGGAACGGTCTTCCCACTTGGTGTACTTGCCGCTGCGGTTTTCGGCGATGACCTCACCGAACCAGCCTACGATCACGTACAGGATGAAGGCGGTACCGAGCAGCATGCTCCACACACCAGCTGGCACGCTGTTGAGCTTGAAGATGAAGCCCAGCGCCAGCAGGAAAATGCCTGCAGACAGGAAGGTGGAATAGTTGCTCGCGGCAGGGACAAAGTAATGTCCCTTGGCTTGCTCGTGGGTTGCGTCAGTCATGCTTACGTCCTTTTGATACCTGTCTCAATTTTCAAATTCAAGTCCGCGCTTTCGGTGCCTCGAAGAAGGTGTACGAAAGCGTCACGGTTCCCATATCCCGGCGCAACTCCGGGTTCACCACAAACACCACCGGCATGGTACGCACCTCGCCGGGCTGGAATGTCTGCTGGCTAAAGCAAAAACACTCGATCTTCTGGAAGTACGGCGTGGCCACGGCGGGTGTCACACTGGGTACCGCCTGACCGACAAACACTTGCCGGCTGTTGTTCTTCACGGTGTAGGTGGTGTGCACCACCTCACCGGGACGCACCTTCATGGAAAAGGTTTCGGGGGCCAGTTCCACCGACACACCGGGCATGGTGTGGCTCAGGAACTCCACCTTGACCCAGCGGGTCATGTCGACCTGCGTGTTCAGCGGTGCCGCCACAGCCTGCGCATTGGTACGGCCATTGAAGCCGGTGATGCGACAGAACACGTCATAGATCGGCACCAACGCGAAACCAAAGCCAGCAAAGAAGACCGACACGCCGACCAGCTTCCAGGCCAGGCGGCGGTTGTTCCTCTTGCGGGGCCCTGCGGCCAGGGTCACATCGGCCGCAGTTTCCATAGCGCCATCACAAACAGGAAGATCGCGACACCACCAAAGGCCCATGCCAGGCGCACGTTGTTGCGCTTGCGGGCCACCCAGACTTCTGCCGGAACAGAGGCCGTTGGGGTGGTGTCTTTCACGTTCTCAGACATGCGTACCCTGCTTACTTGATGGTGGGCTGCACGTCAAAGGTGTGGTAGGGCGCGGGCGACGGAACCGTCCACTCCAGGCCGTCAGCACCTTCCCAGGCCTTGGCTTCGGCCTTCTGGCCACCGCGCACGCACTGGATCACGTTGTAGATGAAGATGAGGTGCGACACACCCAGGATGAAGGCACCGATGGTGGACAGCTGGTTCCACTCGGTGAACATCAGGGGGTAGTCAGGGATACGACGCGGCATGCCGGACAGACCCACCAGGAACTGGGGGATGAAGGTCAGGTTGAAGCCGACCATGACGACCCAGAAGTGCAGGCGCCCCATGCGCTCGTTGAGCATGTGACCGGTCCACTTGGGCAGCCAGTAGTACACGGCAGCCATGGCACCCATCACGGTGGTGGGGTACAGGGCGTAGTGGAAGTGGGCCACCAGGAAGTAGGCATTGTGGTACTGCGGGTCAGCCGCGGCGTCGGCCAGCACCAGGCCGGTCAGACCACCCCAGCCGAACAGGATGACGAAGCCCACGGCGAACAGCATGGGGGTCTCGAAGCTCAGCGAACCGCGCCAGATGGTGGCGATCCAGCAGAAGAACAGCACCGCCAGCGGCAGCGAGATCAGCATGGTGCTGTACATGAAGTACAGCTGGCCACCGGTAGACATGCCGGAGGTGAACATGTGGTGGGCCCACACGACCACGGACAGACCGGCGATACCCCACATGGAATAGACCTGTGCCTTGTAGCCGTACACGGGCTTGCGCGAGAAGGCTGACAGCACGTGGGGCACGGCGCCGCAGATGGGCAGCAGCAGCACGTACACCTCGGGGTGGCCCATGAACCAGAAGATGTGTTGCCACAGCACCGGGTCACCGCCACCAGCGGCATTGAAGAAGTGGGTGCCGAAATGGCGGTCCATCAGCACCATGGTCACGCCACCAGCCAGAACGGGCATGATGGTGATGAGCAGGATGGCGGTCATCAGGAAACCGTGGGCGAACAGCGGCATCTTGAACAGGGTCATGCCAGGGGCACGCATGTTCAGGATGGTCACGATCACGTTGATGGAACCCAGGATGGAGGACACACCCAGCATGTGCACGGCGAAGATGGCGAAGTCCATGCCCCAGCCACTTTGCACCGACAGAGGCGCGTACATGGTCCAACCCGCGTCCACGGCACCCGGGCCGATGCCGGCCAGGCCCAGGAAGAACGGCAGCACCAGCATCACAGCGGCGGGCGGCAGAATCCAGAAGCCCCAGTTGTTCAGTCGGGGCAAGGCCATGTCAGGCGCACCGATCATCATGGGCAGCATGTAGTTGGCCAGACCGGTGGCGGCAGGCATGGCCATGCCGAACACCATGATCAGGCCGTGCAGGCTGATGAGCTGGTTGAACAGCTCGGGCTGCAGCAACTGCAGACCGGGCTTGAACAGCTCGGCACGTACCGCCAGGATCATCGCGCCGCCGATGAGCAGCATGACGAACGAGAAGATCAGGTACATGATCCCGATGTCTTTGTGGTTGGTGGTCTGGATCCAGCGCAGGAACCCGTAGGGGTGGTGCGCGTCGTGACCGCCGTCGTGGGGCATATCAGCTGCCAAATCGTGTGCCATGGGCAACTCCTTCTTTCTCAATATTCCGCGTTCCAGGGGGCGCTGCCATGCGGCGCCCGTCAGCTTCAGGTCTTGGAAGCTGCCTCGATCTCAGCCTTCTTGGTTTTCAGCCAGGCTTCGAATTCGGCCGGCTCCACCACGTTCACCACGATGGGCATGTAGCCATGCTCCTTGCCGCACAGCTCGGAACACTGACCGCGGTAGGTACCCTTGGTATCGACCTTGGCCCAGAATTCGCGCAGGAAGCCGGGCACGGCGTCGCGCTTAACACCGAAGGCGGGCACCCACCAGCTGTGAATCACGTCGTTGGAGGTCGTGATGAAGCGCACCTTCTTGCCCACGGGCAGCACCAGGGGCTGGTCCACTTCGAGCAGGTAGTGTTCGCCCTTGGGAGCCAGGTTCTCGATCTGCTCGCGGGGAGTGGACAGGCGGCTGGCGAACTTCACGCCCTGGCCCGGGAACTCGTATTCCCACAGCCACTGGCTACCGGTGACCTTGACCACCAGATCGGCGTCGGTCTTGGTGTCTTCGTACATCAGCACGGCGTGGTAGGCAGGAATGCCGAACACACCGTAGTCGAGGATCAGCAAGGCGGCGAACGGTGCCAAGGTCCAGAGCCATTGCTTGCGGCTCTTGGGCTCGGTGAAATCGGCCGCCTTGTGGCCGACCGACTTGCGGTGCTTCCAGAAGGAATACAGCATGAGCGCCAACACGCCAAAGAACAGCGTGAGTGCGATCACCATGAAGAGGTTGTGCACATGCAGGGTTTCATGTGCAATGGGGGTCACGGGCTGGGGAAAACTCCACCGCATTTCAGCCGACGCCACCACCGAACCCAGCGCCAACGCAGCGCCAAGCGCCGACTTTTTCAAGCCATTCATACTCACTTCCTATTGTTTTTTAAAGCGGATTCCGAGCCTTACCGCCTTCAGCCAGATCAAGATTATTCCATTAAATGCGGCAGGGCCATTCGGCAAAACCCGCAAGGTTTGAAGGGCACTGCCCTTCGCGCACTCAAAAATTGAAGACGGCGCGGGCTGCAGGCCACACCAGCATCACGACGATGACCAGCGGCGCCACGGCCCAGGACACCTCCACGGCCACCGACGGATGGAAGTTGTCGGCCTCGCCGCCACGTCGGTGCTGGCGCCAGGCCGACACCAGCATCACGCCGAACACCACGGCAAAAATGACCAGACACAGCACCATCAGCGCCCAGCGCAGTTCAGCCAACCAGACGATCATGGGGTAATTCCTTTTTCCTTGAGTCCCAGCGCGGAACGCATCTGCGCCAAGGGAATACTGCTGTTTTCCCGCACCGCCATGCGCGGCTGCGGCTTGAATGCGTGGCCGTACACCACCTCGAAGGTGAGCTGGATGCGCCCACCATCGCTTTCCTGGGCCAGGTCCCGGGCCATGGCAGCGTGCAAGGCATCGCGCCAGCCGCGTGAACGCAGGCCGGGCTGACGCGCCACATGCAGGTTGCGGCCCAGCCCGCGCAGTTCCTGCAACGCCCGCTGCGGTGTCTCGAAACTCAGGGTGATGCGTTCCATGTCCATCACCGGTTCGGCAAACCCGGCCTGGACCAGCATGTCGCCCCAGTCGTGCATGTCGGTGAACTCGTGGCTCGGCTCGCCCCAGCCCTGTGCTGCATACAGGGCCCGCAACTCGCGCAGCGTGTCCGGCCCCAGGCAGGAGAACATCAGGAAGCCGTTCACCTGCAGCAATTCCAGCCAGCGCGCCAGCAGCGCCTGGGGGTCCGCATCCATGTGCAGGGCCATGTTGGCCCAGACCATGCCGGCGCCGCCCTCCGGCAGCCCGAGACGCAAGCCCGGCGCCTGCCAGCGCTTCGGACTCCACCACGGTTTTGCTACTGAATCAATAGCTGCCTGCGCATATTCCGTGCGGGCATCCTGCACAAAACTGCGTGCATCCGGAAAGACCTCCTGCACCCGCGCGTGGCCCTGCATGCCACCGGCGGCCGGCGCCCAGTGCACCCAGCTCGCGGGTGGCCGTGCCATCCAGCCCAGGCGCTCGGCCATGCGGCGCGCCACTTCCTCATGCAACCACGGCGCCCCGTCGCGCAGACCCTGCACGTGGGCATGCCGCTGCCAGCGTGCAGCAGCAACGGCATCCAGCGAAGGCGGGCGGAGGGTGGTTTCGGGCATGGGGTGTGATCGGCCCGGCAGGCGGCGGGCCCGAGGCGGCGAGTATATTGGCAGCATGCCACCAGGCTTGTTCACAGGGCTATTGCGCCGCATTCCCAGCCAGTGTGCGGTGTGCCGCCGCTGGCCCGCCACGCCTGTGTGCGAGCAGTGCGTGCAGGCGTTTGCCCAGCCGCAGTCGCGCTGCACCACCTGCGCCTTGCCGGTGCCCTCCGGGGTGGAGCGCTGCGGCAGCTGCCTGCGCACCCCGCCCCCGCTCGACCACTGCCTTGCCGCCCTGCCGTACGCCTTTCCCTGGGCACGCCTGATCGCAGACTTCAAGTTTCACGCCCAGACAGCGCTGGCACCAAGCTTCGCCACCCTGCTGCGCAGCACCCCCTGGGTAGAGCCGGAACTGGAGGCCTGCGACGCGGTGTTGCCCATTCCGCTGGGGGCACAGCGTTTGCGCGAACGTGGCTACAACCAGGCCGCGGAACTGGCCCGTGCGCTGGAGCCACGCAAGCTCCAGACCCAATGGCTGCTGCGCACCCGCGACACCCCCGAACAACACCAGCTGGCACGCAGCGAGCGACTGAAGGCGCTCAAAGGCGCCTTCGCGCTGGACCCGCTGCACGCGCCGCGCCTGCAGGGCGCCCGGGTGGTCCTGATAGACGATGTCATGACCACCGGCTCCACGCTCTTTGAAGCTGCGGGCGTGCTGCGCCAGCACGGCGTCGCGCACATCACCGCGCTGGCGCTGGCCCGCGCCGACGCGCTGGACTGAAGCCGCAGACTGCGACAATCCGGTCATGTTCCATATCGTCCTGGTCGAACCCGAAATCCCGCCCAACACGGGCAACGTCATCCGCCTGGCCGCCAACACCGGCTGCACCCTGCACCTTGTCGAGCCATTGGGCTTTAACTTCGACGACAAGCACATGCGCCGCGCCGGGCTCGACTACCACGAATACGCCACCCTGCGCCGCCATGCCGACTGGGACGCCTTCTTGGCCACCGAGCGCCCGGACCCGGCGCGCATGTTCACCCTGACCACGCGCGGCACCCGCAGCCCCTACGAAGTCTCCTTCCAGCCCGGCGACTGGCTGGTCTTCGGCTCCGAGAGCAAGGGCATTTCGGACCACGTGCGCTCCCACTTCACGCCGCAGACCAGCCTGCGCCTGCCCATGCTGTCCGGACAACGCAGCCTGAACCTGTCCAACGCCGTGGCGGTGACGGTGTTTGAGGCCTGGCGGCAGAACGGGTTCGGCAGCACCGACCGCTGACCGCATGGAGCCCAAGCGCAACTTGCGGAAAACCGCCACAATACCTACATGAATACGCAGCCCACCGAGACGCCCGCCACCGGCCCCGAATCCGACCAGGCCGAACAGGCGTTTCGGCGCCTGTTTGCCGAGCAGCTGAACACGGCGCTGGACCGGCACCGCCATATCCCGCAGGGGCATGGGCGGGTGCAGGCGGTGGCCTCGCTGTTCGGCATCACGCGCATCACGGCGGGCAAGTGGCTCTCGGGCGAAGGCCTGCCCGAGCTGTGGCGCCTGCCGCAGATTGCACAGCTGCTCAATGTGGACGCCAATGAGCTGGTGGGCAGCACCACCAACCCCATGCTCATCGACGACCGCTACATCGCACTGCAGATGCACGGCCAGGACACACCCGATGAGCTGATGCCGCTGTTCCTGCAGCCGGGCACGCTGCAGCACACCAGCATCGTGCCGGGCTGCCTGATCATGCAGGTCAACGCCACCGACATGCCAGCCTTTGCCGCCGTGGGCGACCTGGTGGTCTACAACCCGGGCATCAAATGGTTCGGTACCGGTGCCGACGTGTACGTGCTGCGCGTGCAGGGGCGCTATGTGTTGCGCCGTGCCGTGCGCACGCTGCGCGGCGAGATCGTGCTCAGCACCGACCCGGGGCAGATGCAGGAAAGCTTCAGCCCCACCGACTTCACCTCCGACACCGACCCGGCCAGCCCGCTGATCCACGTGGTGGGCCGGGTGGTGGCCCGCATCCTCACACGCGGCAGCAGCGCCGCCTGACGCCCCGCGCTGCGGCGCGCGGCGCTATTCGTACTGCCGCACCAGCGACTCGGCCACGCACACGGGCTTGTCGCCCCCCTCTCGCTCGATCGCCACTTCCCAGGTGGTCTGGGTGCCGTTGTCGGCAATGGCGCGGCTTTCCAGCAGCTTCAGGCGCGCGCGCAGGCGGCTGCCCACCGGCACGGGGGCCACAAAGCGCACCTTGTTCAGCCCCACGTTCACCCCCATGCGCACCGAGGACACCACCAGCGCCTCCTCGAAAAAGCGCGGCAGCAGCGAGAGCGTGAGAAAACCGTGGGCAATGGGTGCACCGAACGGCCCGGCCTGGGCGCGCGCCACGTCCACATGGATCCACTGGTGGTCGCCCGTGGCCTGGGCAAACAGATTGATCTGCTCCTGCGTCACGGTGACCCAGTTCGATACGGCCACTTCCTGGCCCACACACGCGGCCAGTTCGGCCAAGTTGGCAATGGTTTTCATGCCGCGACTGTACGACGGCCACTGTGCGGGAAGCTGTCGATGCGGTGACAGGCAGGGGCCCGCAAAATTTTTTTCACTGGCTGTGTAAGAAGTGGGCGCAGCGCCCGACTACTCCCTGCAAACCGCTGCAAACGCAACGGGGCCAGGCCTTCTGGCTGCACCTCCCTCTGTTCACACACTCTTTTCAGGAGACACCATGTCCACATCCCTCAAGTCCACCCTCGCCCTGGCCAGCGCTGCTGCCGCCCTATTTGCTGCCGGTGCCACCCTGAGCACCACGGCCCAGGCCGCCAGCGACATGTCGGTGAAGTGCGCGGGCATCAACAGCTGCAAGGGCACTTCGGACTGCAAAACCGCCAAGAACGAATGCAAGGGCCAGAACAGCTGCAAGGGCATGGGCTGGAACATGAAGGCTTCCGCCAAGGAATGCTCCGCCGCCGGTGGCACCGTGCTGAAGTAATTGCACCGCACCCAGGGCTGCCCTCGGGCAGCCCTTTTTTCACCCAACCTCCAAACCTGCCCATGAGCCCCCTTGCCGGATTTGGCCTCGGTCTGCGCACCGAGCACTACGCCGCCTTTGAAGCCAGCCCGCAGCCGCGCGTGGACTGGCTGGAAATCATTTCCGAGAATTACCTGGTGCCGGGCGGCGCCCCGTTGCACCACCTGGACCGCATCCGGCGTGACTACCCCATGGTCATGCACGGGGTGTCGCTCAACATTGGCTCCAGCGACCCGCTGAACCGGGACTACCTGCGCGAACTCCAGGCCCTCATCCAACGCGTGCAACCGGCCCTCGTGTCCGACCACCTGTGCTGGACCGGCACCCAGGGCATGAACCTGCACGACCTGCTACCCGTGCCCTACACCCCTGAAGCGCTGCAGCACATTGCCCAGCGCATCCTGCAGGTGCAAGACATTTTGGGCCGGCGCCTGGTGCTGGAAAACCCCTCCACCTACGTCGCCTTCGCCGCCGACCAGATGCCCGAATGGGAGTTCCTGGGCGAGCTGCTGCGCCGTGCCGACTGCGAACTGCTGCTGGACGTGAACAACGTGTATGTGAGCAGCGTGAACCGCGGCTTCAACCCGCGCGACTACATCGACGCCATTCCCGCCCAGCGCGTACGCCAGATCCACCTGGCCGGGCACGAAACCCACGACGGCTACCTCATCGACACCCACGACCAGCCGGTGTGCGCCGCCGTGTGGGACTTGTACGCCTACACCGTGCAGCACTGCGGCCCCGTGCCCACCATGATCGAGCGCGACGACAACATCCCCGCGCTGGACGTGCTGCTGGACGAACTGGACCACGCCCGCCAGGTGCAGGCCCGCACACTGGCAACCCTGGCCGCACAGGCCCCAGCCGAGGCCTGTGCCGCATGAGTACGCTCGCTGCCCAGCAGGCCGAATTCCAACGCGCGCTGCTGCACGACCAGCCCCTGCCTGCGGGCCGCCTCACCGCGCGCAGCGCGGCCCAGTTTGCCGTCTACCGCGAGGCCTACCGTGCCCGGCTGCGCGCCGCCCTGCGCGACAACTACGAGGTGCTGCCCCGCGTGATGGGCGACGACGCCTTCGACGCCCTGGCCAACGCCTACCTAGCCGCCCACCCCTCGCAGCACTTTTCGCTGCGCTGGTTTGGCCACCAGCTGCCCACGTTCATGCTGCAGCACCAGGCCCTGGTGGACCACCCCGCCTTCACCGACCTGGCGCGCATTGAGTGGGCCCTGCGCCAGGCCTTCGACGCCCCCGACACCCCCGCGCTGCAGGTAGCCGAGCTGCAGGCCCTGCCGCCCGCGCGCTGGACCACGCTGCAGCTGGCCCTGCACCCCAGCGTGCAGCTGCTCACCCTGCAGTGGGCCGTGGGCCCGGTGTGGCACGCGGTGCAGTCTGGCGCCGACGAACTGCCCCCGCCCCCGGCGCTGGAGCACCCCTTGCTGGTGTGGCGCAAGGGACTGCGCACGCAGTGGAAGTCGCTTTCTGCCACCGAAGCCGAACTGGTGCGCGGCATCGCCGCCGCCCACACCTTCGGCACCCTGTGCCAAGACCTGGCCGCCCATGTGGGCACCGAACACGCCGCCGCCACCGCTGCGTCCCACCTGCGCACCCTGGTGCAGGCCGAAGCCCTGGCCGCCCTTCCCCCTAGCACCTGACCCTAGATCGAGGAACCCCATGACGCCCTCCCTGCCCCACCGCCTGATCGCTTTGCTGGCCCAGCTGCGCGGCCTGCTCGAAGCCCTGCAATCCCCGGCCCAGCTGGGTGCCCGCCTGTATGTAGCCAGCGTGTTCTTCAGCTCGGGCCTGACCAAGATCCGCGACTGGGACACCACCCTGGCCCTGTTTGCCGACGAGTACCACGTGCCCCTGCTGCCCCCGCACATCGCCGCCGTGGCCGGCACCTTTGGCGAACTGGTCTTTCCTGTGCTGCTGGTGCTGGGCCTGGGGGGGCGCTTTGCGGCGCTGAGCCTGTTCTGCGTCAACATCGTCGCCGTGCTGAGCCTGCAGGACATTGCCCCCGCCGCACTGCAGCAGCACCAGTTCTGGGGCGCGCTGCTACTGGGCCTGCTGCTTTGGGGCCCGGGCCGCTGGGCCCTGGACGCCTGGTGGTGGCCACGCGCCAGCGGCCAGCCCCCACGCTGACTGCACCCCACAGGCTGCTACGCTACGCCCTGCCATCAACGGGGCGCGCTGGGCGGCAGAAGGCCAGGGGCTTCGGGTGGCGCAAAAAGCAGAAACAGGGAGCACCGGCACCATGCAGCACACCACCAGCGCACGTCCACCGAGGCGAAACCTCGGTGCAGTCGCTACGTATTTCATAGCTGCCTACGCAATCTTTGTGCGGGCTAATGGCCATTTTGACCATCAAAGATGGGCCAGACACGCCCGCAACGCGCTGCTGACGCTGGGGCTGCTGAGCAGCCTGCAGGTGGGGGCGGAAGGGGTGGGGGCGAGTCCCGGTTGGGCGGGATTCGTCTGGCAGGAGCAGGTGTTGTTGCACGACGGGCAGACCCTGCTGGTGCAGCGCGCGGTACGCCGCGGTGGACGGCATGAAGTGGGGCAAAAGGGAGACTACGTGGCCCAGAGCCTGCAATTCACCGTTCCACGCACAGGCCAGACCATCGTTTGGGAGGACAACGCTACCGACGACCTGCGCAACTCCAGCTTCCTGCCCATGGCTTTGGAACTGGTGGGCGGAACACCGTATCTGGTGGCGAACACCATGGGCTGCCTGGCCTACAACAAGTGGGGGCGCCCCAATCCGCCCTACGTGGTGTTCCGGTACCAAGGTGCGAAGTGGGAACGCATTGCCCTGAGCGACCTCCCGGCCGAAGTCTCAACCCCGAACCTCGTGCAGTCCATGCCTGACCTGGTGGCAGAGAAGGAGCCCGGTCGCGTGGTAACGGCCCAGCGGATTGCCCAGATCGTGGCGGAATACCGGCAACCTGAATACCGATCGATCCTGCGGGAGCCGATCAACTACGACCCGGAGTGCATTCCCATGGTCACCAACGGAAAGGGCCTGTGGTTGTCCGAAGGTTGGTTCAGAAGGAAATCCAGTCTGCAGGCGTGCTTGAACGGGTGCAAAGACGAAAGCTTTGGTGACGACACCTGCCCCTGCAAGCAGTTCTTCCAAGCCGACTGACGGCCCGGCATCGGCCCCCTACTCCCCCAACCACGCCACCAACGGCCCCCACTGCTCCAGGTCGCGCTCCACCTTGCCCTTGGCCACGTCAAACAGCGTGAGGCCACTGGCGGCGAGGTGGACGTAGTTCTGGGTGTCGCGCAGCATGGTCAGGAGCGGCCAGCCCAGCTGGTCGGCCATGGCGCGCAGTTTGTCGGCGCTCAGCGTATTGGCGTGCACGCGCATGCCCACCAGGGCCACGGGCACGTCGTCGGCCTTGCGCGAGGCGGCCAGCTCGTCGAGGAAGGCGCGGGTGGCAAACACGTCGAACACGCTGGCCTGCAGCGGCACCACGATGCGGTCGGCGCGCTTGAGCACTTCGCGCAGGCGCTTGCCGTGCAGGCCGGCCGGGGTGTCCAGCACCACATGGGTCACGCCCTTGGGCGGCTTGGCAATGGCGTCGGCGTCCACCGCCCAGCTCTGGATGGGGCGGGCCTGCGGCGGGCGCAGCTGCAGCCATAGTCTGGACGACTGCTGCACGTCCACATCGCCCAGCATGACGGCGTGGCCGCGCGAGGCGTAGTAGCCCGCGATGTTGGTTGAGAGGGTGGATTTGCCGACCCCGCCCTTGGGGTTGGCGACAACAATGACTGGCATGCGGGTTCCCTTTGCTGGTGCTCGGTGCACTGATTGGAGCAATGCGCTATTGTTGCCCCCATGAACGAGCCCGACAAGCCCATGGCGCCCCCCAGCGGCAGCCACACCACACCTTTGGCCGCAAACACTCCACCCACGCCCGCCCCCGCCGCCCCGATCTACGTGGTGGCGGCCCACCCGCACTGGGAACATTCGCGCGTGAACCGGGCGCTGCGCGACGCGGCCCAGGCCCTGCCCACCGTGGCGGTGTGCGACCTGTTTGGCCGCTACCCGGACTACGCCATCGACACCGCCCGCGAGCAGCGCGCGCTGGAGGCAGCGCAGCTGGTGGTGCTGCTGCACCCGGTGCAGTGGTACAGCATGCCCGCACTGCTCAAACTCTGGCTGGACGAGGTGCTGGCGCTGCACTGGGCCTACGGCGGCGGCCACGCGCTGCGCGGCAAGGACCTGTGGCTGGTGGCCAGCACCGGCGGGCCCGAGAGCAGCTACCACCCGCAGGGCTATAACCGCTATTTCTTCGACGCCTTTTTGCCGCCCTACGAGCAGACCGCGGCGCTGTGCGGCATGCGCTTTCTGCCGCCCATGGTGCTGCACAGCGCCCACACCGCGCCCGACGCCGTGGTGGCCGAGCACGTAGCCACCTTTGCCGAGCGGCTGCAGAGCTACCCGCACTGGAGCGAACTGGACGAGCTGGAGCAATGCCAGCAATGCGAAGTGCCGGGCAGCGACCGGCCGAATGACGCGGAGGTGGCGTAATGGAACACGCACCGGGTTGGCTGATCAACAGCCTCATTTACCTGAGCGCCGCCGTGATTGCGGTGCCGCTGTCCAAAGCGCTGGGGCTGGGGGCCATCATCGGCTACCTGGCGGCGGGCATTGCCATCGGGCCTTGGGGCCTGGGGCTGGTGACCAACGTGCAGGACATCCTGCACTTTGCCGAATTCGGCGTGGTGCTAATGCTGTTTCTGGTAGGGCTGGAGCTGGAGCCCAAGCGGCTGTGGAGCCTGCGCCGCCCCATCTTCGGCTGGGGCACGGCGCAGGTGCTGGCCTGCACGCTGGCCATCTTTGCCGCCGGGCTGCTGCTGGGGGCCGACTGGCGCCTGGCGCTGGTGGCGGGCATGGGTCTCGCCTTGTCCAGCACCGCCATTGCGCTGCAGGTGATGGGCGAGCGCAACCTGCTGCCCACACGCAGCGGGCAGTCGGCGTTTTCGATTCTGCTGTTCCAGGACGTGGCAGCCATCCCGATCCTGGCGTTGTTGCCGCTTCTGGGCCAGAGTTTGGAGCCAAATCAGGCCTCTTCCGGCGCGGATACTGCGTGGGCAGCTCTGAAAATCATAGCGACGATTGCCGCCATCGTGGTTGGTGGGCGCCTGGCGCTGCGGCCGCTGTTCCGCTGGATTGCGCGCTCGCGCACGCCCGAGATCTTTACCGCCGCCTCGCTGTTGCTGGTGGTGGCCATTGCCGCGCTCATGCTGTGGGTGGACCTGTCGATGGCGCTGGGGGCCTTCCTGGCCGGGGTGCTGCTGGCCGAGAGCGAGTACCGGCGCGAGCTGGAGACCGACATTGAGCCCTTCAAGGGGCTGCTGCTGGGCCTCTTTTTCATTGCCGTGGGCATGAGCATCGACTTTGGCGTGCTGCTGGCCTCGCCCGGCGTGGTGGCGGTGGTGGTGCTGGGCTTTCTGGCGCTCAAGGGCGCGGTCATCTGGTGGCTGGCGCGGCGCATGGCGCTGCCATTCCAGGAGCGGCCGGTGTTCACCCTGCTGCTGGCGCAGGGCGGCGAGTTTGCCTTCGTGGTGTTCCAGGCCGCCAGTGGGGCCAACGTGTTTGCGCCCGCCACGGCGTCGCTGCTGATCGGTGCGGTGGCCGTGTCCATGCTGGTGAGCCCCTTGCTGCTGGTGGCCATCGACCGTCTGTTGCTGCCGCGTTTTGCCAACTGCAACACCCCTGCGCTGGAAGAGATCAGCGAGCAGCAGGAAGCGCCCATCATCATTGCCGGGTTCGGGCGCTACGGGCAGATCATTGCCCGCGTGCTGCTGGCCGAAGGCATTCACCCCACGGTGCTGGACCACGACGCCGAAATGATCGAGACCGCGCGCAAGTTCGGCTACCGCGTGTTCTTTGGCGACGCCACCCGGCTGGACCTGCTGCGCACCGCGGGTGCTGCCACAGCCCAAGTGCTGGTGCTGGCGGTGGACGACGTGGAGCAGTCGCTGGAGGTGGTGGCGCTGGTGCGCGAGCACTTTCCGAACCTGCACATCGTGGCCCGTGCCCGCGACGTGACGCACTGGAACAAGCTGCGCGAGATGGGTGTGGAGCGCGTGGAGCGCGAGCTGTTCGAGAGCAGCCTGCGCAGCGCCCGCAGCGTGCTGGAGTTGCTGGGCCAGAGCCCGCACACCGCACGCCAGACCGCCATGCGCTTCCGGCACCACAACCTGGCGCTGCTGGAGACGCTGCGCCCGCACTTCCGCGACCAGGCCCGCCTGATCGCCGCACAGCGCGAAGGCCGCCAGCAGCTCGAACAGCAGATGGCGCAGGAGCGCGCCGAGCGCACCCGGCAGCGGCCCAAGGGCTGGGACGGCTCAGGAACCTGAAGGCGCGCTGGCCGACACGGCGCGGCGCTGGCACACCACGCTGGCCTGGGCGTCGGTACGCAGTTCGAGCCGTTGGGCGGCCTCGTAGCGCAGGGCGCGCGGCAAGGCGGCCTGGCGCGCAGCACCCAGCGCAGCGGCCTCATGCCACTCGATGCGGTCGGGAAAAGATTCGCCTTGCAGGCGCGTGCCGTCGCTCCATTGCAGGCCAATGCGGTCGCTGCCCTGCAGGTACTGCAAGGCATAGCGCTGGCCAGCGGCCTCGCAGTCGTACCAGGCCGGTGATTGGGGGGCAGGCAGGGCGCCCCAGCGGTCCCAGGCACCCACACCCCAGCTCAGTGCCAGGCCCAGCACCGCGGCCCCGGCCAGGCTAACGGCCCACCAGCCAACGACGCGCCGTGGTGCGGGGGCTACGGAAGGCTCGGGGGTGGGGGTCATGGGACGGTGGTACGCAGCGGCAGCAGCATCAGCACCTTGGCGTAGTGGCGATCCCCCACGCGGATGGCGTCGGGGTGCACACCGAACACGGTGAACCCGGCGGCTTCGTACAGGCGCTGGGCGCTGTCGTTGCCCTGCGTGACGGTGAGGTCGATGTGCGTGAGGCTGGGGATGGCGCGGGCCCGTTCGAGCACGGCGTCGAGCAGTTGCTTGCCCACGCCGCGGCCGCGTGCGCGGGGGTGCACCATCATGCCCACCAGGGTGGCGTTGTGGCGCTCCTTGGCGCGGTAGCGGCCGGCCAGCCCCACGCAGCCCACCAGCACGCCGTCGTCAAAAGCACCCAGCCACAGGTCGTGCGGCTTGTCCGCGCTGGGGGTGATACGCTCTTCGGTCCAGGCCAGCAGGCGCTGCGCCTCTTCGGCTGCGTCGGAGGTGAAGGCCTCGGGGTGCAGGGCCAGCATCTCCAGCCGCAACGCACGCTTGGCCCGGGCATCAGAAGGCGTCAGGGCTCGGATGTCGATCGCCATTCACACGCGCTCCAGCACCAGGGCAATGCCCTGCCCCACACCGATGCACATGGTGCACAGGGCGTAGCGCTGCTGCGTGCGGTGCAGCTGGTTGACCGCGGTGGTGACCAGGCGCGCGCCCGAGGCGCCCAGCGGGTGGCCCAGGGCGATGGCGCCCCCTTGGGGGTTCACGCGGGCGTCGTCGTCGGCCACACCGAGCTGGCGCAGCACGGCCAGCGCCTGGGCGGCAAAAGCTTCGTTGAGTTCGATGATGTCCATCTGCGCCAGCGACAGGCCGGTCTGCGCCAGCACCTTCTGCACCGCCGGTACCGGGCCGATGCCCATGATGCGTGGCGCCACGCCCGCCGTGGCCATGCCCACCACGCGGGCGCGGGGGGTGAGGCCCTGGCGCGCCGCAGCCGCTTCACTGGCCAGCAGCACGGCGGCGGCACCGTCGTTCACACCGCTTGCATTGCCCGCCGTGACCGTGCCGCCCGGGCGCACGATGGAGGCGAGCTTGGCCAGGGCTTCGAGCGAGGTGGCACGGGGGTGTTCGTCCTTGGACACCACGACCGGGGGTGCACCGCGCTTGGAGGCGAGTTCGACCGGGCAGAGTTCGGCATCGAACCAGCCCGCGGCTTGCGCAGCCAGGGCCTTGGTCTGGCTGGCCAGGGCAAAGCGGTCCTGGTCCTCGCGCGAGATGCCGAACTGGTCGGCCAGGTTTTCGGCCGTTTCGGGCATGGAGTCGGTGCCGTATTCGGCCTGCATGCGCGGGTTCACGAAGCGCCAGCCGATCGTGGTGTCATACACGGCGTTGTTGCGGGCAAAGGCCGCATCGGCCTTCGGCATGACGAAGGGTGCGCGGCTCATGCTCTCGACCCCACCCGCGATCAGGAACTGGGCTTCCTGGGCCTTGATGGCACGGGCGGCAGTGCCGATGGCGTCCAACCCCGAGCCGCACAGGCGGTTAATGGTGGCGCCCCCCGCTTCCTGCGGCAGGCCTGCCAACAAGGCAGCCATGCGCGCCACGTTGCGGTTGTCTTCGCCTGCCTGGTTGGCGCAGCCCAGCAGTACGTCGTCCACGCTTTCCCATTCGGCACGGACATTGCGCGCCATGAGCGCGCGGATGGGCAGCGCGGCCAGGTCATCGGTGCGCACACTGCTCAGGGCACCGCCGTAGCGGCCGATGGGGGTACGGATGGCGTCACAGACAAAGGCATGGGTCATGGAAAAAACCTCGCGATCAAAGGGACAGGCCGAAGGGCGACCAAACTGCAACTGTAGCGGGGTTTTGGAGCCCGCTGCCGCAGCGGTGCGTGCCAGGCAGCGCGTGGTACCCTTGCGCCATGTTTACCCCCTCGCAGGCGGACGTCCGCCGATTCTTCTGCTCCGTTTACGCCAAATCCCGCGCAGGACAAGCGCTGGAAGCTATTGAAACAATAGCAGCGCAATGGATGGACGAGCACCCGGAATACGCCGCCGACTTCTGTGACGTGGACGCCGCGCTGGCCGCCATGGGCAAGCCCGAACCGGGGCGCGAAAACCCGTTCCTGCACCTCTCGATGCACCTGTCGATCAGCGAGCAGTGCTCGATTGACCAGCCGCGCGGCATCCGCCAGGCGGTGGAGTTGCTGACGCACCGGCGCAATTCGCTGCACCAGGCCCACCACGAGGTGATGGAGAGCCTGGGCCGCATGCTGCAGGAGAGCCAGACCACCGGCCGCGCGCCCGACGGCGGCGCCTACGTGGCCGACATCCAGCGCCGCGCCACGCGCGACTGAGCATGGCACGACCGCCCGACCTCTCCGAACTGCTGGAACAGATCGACCCGGAAGCGGACCGCATCCGGCGCAACCTGTGGCTGATGCAACTGCTGCAATGGGTGCGCGGCGACGGGGACGATGCGGCCCAGTCCGCCGCGCGGGTCGAGCTGTTGCTGGATGCGCTGCAGTCGCGCGCCGACCGCACAGCCCAGATCCAGCGCCTGTGGTCCCGCACCATGGCCGATGTCGACGCCAGCATCGTGCTGTCGGACTACGGGTTGCCGTCACGCGCCGCCTTCGTGAGCGAGCTGGCGGACCGGCTGCAACGCAAATGGCTGCCTTCCTCACCCGACACCTCGGATGGCGGCGAACTGTTCGACCAACTGTTCTCCCATGCCAAGGACCCGCAGTGGATCGAGGCACTGCCACAGCAGACCGTGCAACGCCTGGCTGCGCTGCTGCAGCTGCCAGGTGCCGACACCACGCCCCACAGCGCGACGCAATGGGAACATGCCGTGGCCCAGGCCATCACCTTCTGCACCAGCCAGATCCGCGCCATTGGTTTTTCTCCCGAGGTACGCGCGCGCCTGTCCCCCCAGACATTGGAGGCCAACCCGTTCCTGCATCTGGCGCCCGACTGGGAGGGCGTGGTTTCCCGGTGGCAGGCCGGCCAGGATTTCAGCGCTGCACTGCAGCGCTACAAGGCCTGCCTGGACGCCTGCCGCGCCGCCGCGCAGGAAGTGCATGCACACCTGGAGGAAAACGGCGTATCGGTGGATCTGGTCTTCCGCCTGCGCCAGTTGCGCGAGCGCGTGCTGCGCATACGCCTGCTGCTCGACTGCCTGCTCGACGACCCCGACCGGCACCGCTGTGCGGCCCTGGTGCGGCAACTGTGCCTGTACGGGCAGGCGCAACGCAGCGTGCGTGCCCTGATCAATGCCAATTCCTCGCTGCTGGCTGCCAAGGTGGCCGAACGCAGCTCGGAAACCGGTGAGCACTACATCACCCGCAACTGGGACGAATACAAGACCATGCTGCGCCATTCGGCCGGGGGCGGCGCGGTGCTCTCGCTGACCACCGCCATGAAGTTCGGGGTCATGGCGCTGGGGCTTTCGGCGTTCTGGTACGGGTTCTGGGCCGGGGTGGCGTACGCGGTGAGCTTCGTGCTGATCCAGCTGCTGCATTTCACCGTAGCCACCAAACAGCCCGCCATGACAGCACCGGCCATGGCCGCCAAGCTGCGCGACTTGCAAGGCCCGGCGGGATGGAACGAATTTGCCGACGAGGTCGAGCATCTGGTGCGCTCCCAGGTGGCCTCGGTCATCGGCAACCTGGCACTGGTGGTGCCCTGCGCACTGGCCCTGTGCGTGGTCTGGGCGGTCGCCACGGGGGCAGCGCTGATCGGCGAGCAGGAGGCCCGCTACGTCCTGCACTCGCTGGACCTGCGGGGCCCGACCGTGGTGTTTGCCGCGTTCACGGGCGTGCTGCTGTTTGCCAGCTCGATGATTGCGGGCTGGGTGGAGAACTGGTTTGTGCTGCACCGGCTCGACAGCGCCATAGCCTACAGTCCGCGCATTACCGTGGCACTGGGTGCCGCGCGGGCACAGCGCTGGGCACGGTTCCTGCGCACCCATGTGTCCGGATTTGCTGCCAACATCTCGCTGGGGCTGATGCTCGGCATCGTGCCGGTGGTGCTGCAGTTCTTGGCCATCGGGCTCGATGTGCGCCACGTGACGCTGTCGGCCGGGCAGTTGAGCATGGCCTTGGCCAGCCTGGGCACGGCAGCGCTGTACCAAGCTGAGTTCTGGTGGGCCGTGGCGGCACTGCCGCTGATTGGTGCGCTCAATATCGTATCGAGTTTTGTGCTGGCCTTCCGGGTCGCGCTGCGCGCCCACAACGTGGCCGTGAACGACCGCCGCGCGGTGTACCGCACCCTCGGCCAGCGCCTGCGCTACCAGCCGCTGCGCTTTTTCCTGCCGCCGAGGAATTCAGCCTCCCCCTGAAAGCAAAAAACCGCTGCAGCGCAGCGGTTTTTCATTTGGGGGCGAACCCGAGGTGCTTACTTGCGGATACGGTCACGCTGCACGGTCTGCAGCTGGCCGGGCAGGCTGCCCACGTAGTCGGCCAGCACCTTCAGTTCGGCATTGGTGAACTGCTTGGCCACGCCCGACATGATGGGGTTGTTGCGGCCGATCAGGTTCACGCCTTCGGTCTTGTAGGCCTTGAGCGCGAAGTACAGGTAGTCGGAATGCTGGCCGGCGATCTTGGGGTAGGCCGGGTCCATGGGCTTGCTGAAGTTCTCGCCGTGGCAGGTGGTGCAGCCGCCCTTGGTGACCAGCTCCTGGGCTTTCTCGCTGCCGCCAGCGGCCTTTTCGGGGTCGGGCAGCAGGCGGCCGTTATTGGCGTAGTAGGCGGCCAGGTCGGCCATGTCCTGCTCGGTCAGGTTGGCTGCCACGCCGCGCATGCTGGGGTGCTTGCGCTCGCCGCTCTTGTAGGCCTTGAGGGCATTGACGATGTACTTGGCGCTCTGGCCGGAAATCTTGGGCACCTTGTGCACTTCGGGGAAGCCGGTGTGGTAGCCGGTGATGCCGTGGCAGCCTACACACAGCGCATTCTTCTTCTCGCCTGCATTGGGGTCACCCACTTTGTCTTGGGCGAAGGCAGTCGTGGCGGTCACGGAAGCGACAAGGACCGTGCACAGGGAGAGAAGCAGTTTTTTCATTTTGAGAGGACAATCAACCGGTTATTAAGATGGTTCAAGCCGCTTACCAACAGCTTTGGTTAAGAAAACCATTATAGAGATCAGGCCTATTTTTTGTTTTTGAGGGGTTTCCCTCGCCCCACAACCTGCACAGCTATGAAATTTCACGGTACCCAGAACTACGTTGCCACCCAGGACCTGATGCTGTCCGTCAATGCATCGATCACGCTGCAGCGCCCGCTGCTGGTCAAGGGCGAACCCGGCACCGGCAAGACCATGCTGGCCGAGGAAGTGGCACAGGCACTGGACATGCCGCTGCTGCAGTGGCACATCAAGTCCACCACCAAGGCGCAGCAGGGCCTGTACGAGTACGACGCGGTAAGCCGCCTGCGCGACTCCCAGCTCTCGGACCTGGACAGCGGTGAGCGCGTGAAGGACATCAACAACTACATCGTCAAGGGCGTGCTGTGGCAGGCCTTCACCAGCGACAAGCCGGTGGCGCTGCTGATCGACGAGATCGACAAGGCCGACATCGAGTTCCCCAACGACCTGCTGCGCGAGCTCGACCGCATGGAGTTCTACTGCTACGAAACCCGTGAACTCATCAAGGCCAAACACCGCCCGCTGGTGTTCATCACCTCGAACAACGAGAAGGAACTGCCGGACGCCTTCTTGCGCCGCTGCTTCTTCCACTACATCAAGTTCCCCGATGCCACCACCATGCAGAGCATCGTGAACGTGCACTTCCCCAATATCAAGCAGGAACTGCTGGCCGCGGCCATGAAGACCTTCTTCGACGTGCGCAACCTGCCGGGGCTGAAGAAGAAGCCTTCCACCAGCGAACTGCTGGACTGGCTCAAGCTGCTGATGGCCGAGGACATCGGCCCCGAAGTGCTGCAGAGCAAGGACGACAAGATGGCCATCCCGCCGCTGGTGGGGGCGCTGCTCAAGAACGAGCAGGATGCCACGCTGTTCGAGAAGCTGATGTTCATGCAGAGCCGCAACCGCTGACCAGGACTGCGCACCATGGCAAACAAGTTGTTGGTGGAAGGGCTGTCGGACGCCGTTGGCTTTGTGGGCGGGGCCCTGCTGGGCTTCTGGGGCGGGCAATTGCTGGGCTGGAGCGTCTTTGCCCCGGGCTATGGCACGGCGTCGATTGGCGGCATCGTGCTGGTGGGCCTGGGTGGCGGGCTGGGGCTTCAAGTGGCCCGGCGCTGGCGCGCGGCACAAGGCGACAAGAAGGACTGACATGGCATTCGTAGAACCGGTGATCCTGCGCGACCGTGGCGTGGCGCTCGTCCCCTTGGCCTTGGAACACGAGGAAGGGCTGAAAGCCGCTGCCGCCGACGGCGCGCTGTGGAACCTGCGCATCACCTCGGTGCCCGAACCGGAGGCCACCCGCAAATACATCGAAGACGCGCTGGCCATGCGCGAAGCCGGCAACCGCTTTGCCTTTGCCGTGACCGATGAGGCCAGCGGCAAGGTGCTGGGCTGCACCAGCTACCACGACATCGTGCCGGCGCTGCAGCGCGTGGAGATCGGCTGGACCTGGTATGCCCAGAGCGTGCAACGCAGCCATGTGAACACCACCTGCAAACTGCTGCTCATGACCCATGCGTTCGAGACCCTGCAGTGTGCGGTGGTGGGCTGGCGAACCGACAACTTCAATTTCAAGTCGCAAGCCGCCATCGAACGCCTGGGCGCCAAGAAGGACGGCGTCATCCGCCACCACGCCCTGCGCCGCGACGGCACCGTGCGCGATACGGTGATGTACAGCATGCGCGCTGGCGAATGGCCCGAGGCGAAGGCCCAGCTGCTGTACCTGCTGAACAAGCCCCGCTGAGAACCCTGCCATGCTGCTCGACTTCTTCTACACCCTGCGCTCCGCCAAGGTACCTGTGTCGGTGCGGGAATACCTGACCCTGCTCGAAGCCCTGAACAAGGGCGTGGTCGGCCCCAAGACGCCGCAGCCGGATGCCGACAACGAGCCTTCGGGCTACAAGATCGACGACTTCTACTACCTGGCCCGCACCGCGCTGGTGAAGGACGAGAAGCACTTCGACAAGTTCGACCGCGCCTTTGCCGCCTACTTCAAGGGCGTGGAGATGATCGTCGACATCCAGAAGGAGATTCCCGAAGACTGGCTGCGCAAGAACCTGGAAAAGGTGCTGAGCCCCGAAGAGCTGGCCAAGCTGGAAAAGATGGGCTGGGACGAGCTGATGAAGACACTCAAGGAGCGTCTCGAGGAACAGAAAGAGCGCCACGAGGGTGGCAACAAGTGGATCGGCACCGGCGGCACCAGCCCCTTTGGGGCCTACGGCCAGAACCCGCAAGGCGTGCGCATCGGCCAGGACAAGGGGCGCAACAAGAGCGCCGTGAAGGTGTGGGACCAGCGCGCCTACCGCGACTACGACGACAGCCAGGAGCTGGGCACACGCAACATCAAGGTGGCACTGCGCCGCCTGCGCAAGTTCGCACGCGAAGGCAACGAACTGGAGCTGGACCTGGACGACACCATCCGCTCCACTGCGGCCAACGCGGGCTTCCTGGACATCAAGATGATTCCGGAGCGCCACAACAACGTGAAGGTGCTGCTGCTGATGGACGTGGGCGGCACCATGGACGAGCATATCCAGCGAGTGGAAGAACTGTTCAGCGCCACCAAGAGCGAGTTCAAGCACCTGGAGTTCTACTACTTCCACAACTGCGTGTACGACTTCGTGTGGAAGAACAACCGCCGGCGCTTTGCCGAGAAGTTCGACACCTGGGACATCATCCGCAAGTACAACAAGGACTACAAGCTGATCTTCGTGGGTGACGCCACCATGAGCCCCTACGAGATCCTGCAGCCTGGCGGAAGCGTGGAGTACAACAACGAGGAAGCGGGGGCCGAGTGGCTGCAGCGCCTGACCCACGCCTTCCCCAAGTACGCCTGGATCAACCCCGAACCGCAGGGCGTGTGGCAGTACCGCCAGAGCATCAGCATCATCCAGCAGATCATGTCCAACCGCATGTACCCGCTCACCATCAAGGGCCTTGAAGAAGGCATGCGCCAGCTGACCAAATAGGGCGCGTTCGCCCCATTGGGCGGAGGATGTGTTCCGAGAAACACCGCATGCTCCATTGACGGGCTCGTGCGCATGCAGACATACTTGGCCATCCTGCGCGGGCCGCCAGTGGCCCCTTGTTTCCGGAAAGGAATACGGTGAGACGCATTTGGCGAACCCCTGTCGTACCCACGCTGGCGTGGTTGCTGGCTTGCCTGCTCCTCAGTGCACAGGTGAATGCGGCAGAGCGGCGGCTGGTTGTCGTCGGAGTGCATGAGTCCTACCCCTGGTCGTACAGCGGCGCAGGCAACGTGATTCGGGGGATTGAGCACGACATCATTGCCGCAGCCTTCGAATCGCAGAACATCGACGTGCAGTTCCAGTCCATGAGCTACAGCCGTCTGTTGACCGAGTTTCAGGGCAAGCGCCTGGATTTCGCCAGCCCGGTGGCCATTGACGTTCCGGGGGCGTTCTTCACTGAGAAATACCTTCCCTTCCATGACGTGGCGGTGACACTCAAGTCACGCGGAATTGCCATCGACCGGGTATCCGACCTGTCCAACAAAACCGTCATTGCCTACCAGGAAGCCACCAAGGTCTTGGGTGCCGAATACAGCGCCGCTGTGTCCACCAGCCGCTACACCGAGATGGCCAACCGCGGTGAGCAGATCCGGCTGTTGTTTGACCAGCGCGTTGACGTGGTGGTTGGCGAATCCCGATTATCCCAGTGCCTTGCCGAAGTGCTTTTCGGGCGCGACCAGTTGACGCGGCACACCGTGTTCCCCCAAGTATCCTACGGCGGTGCCACCTGGGATAGGAAGCTGCTGGACCAGTTCCAGGCTGGACTCAAGGCCATCCGGCTGACTGGCCAGTACCAGAGGATCTTGAGTCGCCCTTGCCCCCCGCTGCAGTAGGCACGCCCCTTCCATTGGCCCGCGCGCTGCCGCTCGCGGCGCCTTGGTAGCCACCGCGTACAATCGCGGCCCGGTTGTCCCCGTAGTTCAATGGATAGAACGGCCCCCTCCTAAGGGGCAGATACAGGTTCGATTCCTGTCGGGGGCACCACGGAATCGGCCGGAAACCCGCATGGATACTGGGTTTCGGCTGGATGAGGGGCGGTCATCCGTGGTAATTTTCGTGGTAACGCCCCATGCAAGTGACCCTCGGCCCTCTGACCTTGACGCTCAAGTACACAGTTGTTCGAAAAGACACCGGAAGCATCGTCTACCAGCGCCCTGTCCCCAAGGCCCTACAGCAGCACTACTCCGGCAAACTCATCAAGAAAGACCTCGGCACCAAGGACTGGGCAGTGGCAGCCCCGCAAGTGCTGAAGTTGACCAAGCAACACACTGCAGAGTTCGCTGCCCTGCTCAATGATTCAGATGTCACTCCCGCTGCAGTTCGTGCTCGGGCTGCCTTACTGTTGAAGAAGCACGGAGTCCCCGAGGGGGACACAACCTCCCCCGCTGCAGACTCACTGCTGAACCAGTTTGAAGACCTGCTCGAAGCCTACGCAAGGGGCGACGAGTACAAGTACAGGGACGCGATCCCCTCCGATTACCTCTCACCTGTCCAGCAGGAAGCCTTGAGAATGATGCAGGGGAAGAAGCCTCTACCGCTACTCTCTGACGCTCTGGAACTGTATCTAGAAAACCACGACAACGGCGACAGTGCCAAGTTCGTGGCCTACACCCGTGCCCGTTTTGACGAGTTGGTTGCGTTCAAGGGAGACATTCCCCTAAGCACCTTCACCAAGGACGAGGCACAGGGATACGCGGACATGATGCTTGCTCGGGGTGTCAAGACCACCACAGTCATCCGCTACATCCGCACTCTGTCGGCCATTCTGAACCACTGGAAGAAACACAATGAGAGCGGCTATGAGAACCCGTTCCCCCTGGTGGTCATCCGTAGGGCTGGCAAGGACCAGAAGAAGCGTGTCCCGTTCTCCGAGCCAGCCCTGAAAGACCTGTACTCCCAGTGCCGCTCAGTTGACGACCCTCTCCGCTGGGTGTCTGCGTTGATGATTGACACCGGAGCGCGTCTAGCCGAGGTCGTGGGTCTTGCACTGACCGACATTCGCATAGATGACGCTGTACCCCATTTGGTCATCCAGCCCCACCCATGGAGACCACTGAACAAGAGCGCGGAGAGCACCCGTAAGGTGCCGCTTGTCGGTGCCTCGCTGTGGGCAGCCCAGCGGGTGGTAGAGACCGCAGGACCTGGGCAAGTGTTCGCTTTCCCTCGCTACACCACCCAGGCCACATGCAAGGCGGATTCCGTATCGGCTTCCCTGAACAAGTGGATGAAGGCCCGAGGCATCAACCATGTGAACCATGAGTTGCGGCACACCATCGCTGACCGCCTCCGCAATGCAGGATGCCCCTTAGAGATTCGCTATGCAATCGAGGGGCATGCCTTGGGGGGCGCGGGGGCTGGCTATGGGTTTGGCCATGGTCTTCCAATCATGCATGAGTGGTTGCTGAGGGTGGCGCTGCACGACTGACTGCTCTAGGCTGCAAGCGGACGTTTTGCGCGCTCTAAAGCAGACTCACCACCTTGAGTTGACGTTGCTAGTCCGTTTCACGCGCGGGGTTAACAGATCATTTTCGCGCTGGGCAGCCATTGCAGTCCTGCGCAAGATGCCACCGTAGATGACGAATACGCTCCTCGGTGAATTCAATCATGCAGGAGTGATAGGCATATGGCTGAAGGCTACCTTGTCCCAACTGCATGACGTCATCTGAACATTCAGCATCGCGGTACTTCAGCCAAGCACGCTGCGATGCGCGTATGCCACGAGCATCCTCGAGAACTGAAGTCAACTCCATGTACAGAGAATTTAGGCGACGGTCGACTTTACGATACTCAATCGCCATGCATTGATTCATCTCGCTCTGGCCGCCAGCCGAGCAAATCGCCTTCTGCTTCTCAGCAAAAATGAAGTCGCCCTCACGCGACATCGCAGACTGCGAAATGGCAGCTAACGCGAGCAACACCAGCAAACAGCGAATAAGTCGATGCGAGCGCATAGTTAGTTGACGAACAATGATTGGAAGAGTCATAGAAATCCTACCGAGCTGGACAATGTCGCTCAATGTCAGCTCCCGCCCCAATTCTGCCGTTCCCACTCTTACCTGCCCATCCCCCAATCGGGTGAATCTGCACCCCACAGGCCAAGGGTGTCACTACATCCGCCTATGCAATTGCACACCTATAGCAGTGCATAGCTGGTGGCTACTCCTCGTACTCTTCCTCTGGCTCATCCTGCAGATAGGCCACCAGTCCCTCGTAGAGTAGTGGGCTGTATATCTCCACTGCACGGGCAAAGACATCAACCTTGCTGCTGGCACCCATGCCCAGTGCCTTATGCAGCCTTGTCGCCATCTCTTGGGCACGCTTCTCGGTCTCCCCTTCATCCCAATCCGGTTGTGCACCTTCCCCGGCTGCCATCCTTCGAGCTTCTTCCCAGCTCATGTCCTCCAAGTTTGCCACCCCCTTGGCCTCCAAGGTGGCCTTGGCACTGCGCATGTGGGCCACTAGACGCTCAGAGATACCACTGGCCTCAGCTTGTGCCGCCTTGGAGAGGCTGGTCTTGACCACAAGGTGCCAAGCTGCATTTGACTTCTCCCCTCGGCCCATAGGCAGCTTGTCCCGGGTGTTGGCCTTGGCGGACAGGACCAAGGCTTCCTCTAGGCTGCCCTCAAAGACCACCACGGGGATGTCCCTAGTGCCCACTGCACGATAGGCATCCATACGATGGTGACCATCAATGCATGCCCAAGTCTTGCCGTCCCACCAGACAGTCAACGGGTCAAGGGGACTAACCTTGGCTTTGCTTGCCAGGGAGCGGACATGGGCTTCGCTGAGGTGCTTGGCAGGGCGGCGCTGCTGGAACACTTCCGGCCACTGCTTGACCTGCCCCAGTGCCAGTGTGGTGGGCTTGGTGGCTGGCTGAGGCTTGCCTTTTCGGAGTTGCAGGTTCAGCTTGAACCATGCATCACTGCGAGTCATTTGCTTGTTGGGGCGGCTCATTGCAGTGCCTCCAGTGCCTTGCACAGGGCCTGTTGGTCCTCTCTGGCCTTGTCAGCTTCCGTGCGCTCCAGTCCTGCAATGAAGACCCCAGCGCCCCCGAATGTCGCTGCCAGTTGGGCTGCAAGGTGCTCCATGGCCTTCGGTGTCAGGTCCCTGTAGACCCGCTTTGCCTTGCCTGTCTTGGCATCCCAGTAGGTTCCTGCGTTGCAGTCGGTCAGGCCACGCACCCGCCTTGCCAGTTCGAAGGCGAAGGCCCGGTCAGACTGGAAGCGGGCTGGTCGCTCCTCACGCAGCAAGTACATCGCCAAGGTGGTCTCAAGGACCACCCCAGCTGATACCGCTGCAGCAACGCGTTGGACCTGTTCAGCAGCTTTGACAATGTAGCCAATGGACACTGCACCCCGCTGGTAGGCTGTAGTTGTCTCCATCGAGCTATCAACCAAAGTCTGCCAGCGTTGCTGTAGCAGGGACCATGCGGGGTTGTTGGGGTTCTTGGCCTGTCTGGCCGCTACCCGCATGCGGTAGGGCTTGAGGTCATGGACGGTGATGCCAAGTTGTTCGGGGTGTCCGTGGCGTCTTTGGGTTCTCTTGTGGCGCTCGCACAGGGTGCTATGGCCCGCCGCAGCGGCCCCACAGGAGGGGACCGCACATTGTCTGACTTTCACTGTCGTTGGTTCCTTGTTGTTGGATTTGTCCCCACCCCGTCTTAGCGGCAGGACAGAAAACATTTTGAGTATGGTCGCGAGGTGCTAACTGCCCTCACTCTGCAAGGGCTTTGTCCCGCATACGCATGATGGTCTGCCTGCTGGTGTCGAACTCGCGTGCTATTGCCGCCACGGTGGCCCCCTCGGAGATACGTTGCATGACAGCGTTGTACTGCTCCCAGTTCAGGCTGGGCTTCCTGCCCAGTGTCTTTCCCTCGGCCTTGGCCCGCATCAGCCCTGACTGTGTGCGCTCTATCAGCAAGTCCCGTTCGAACTCTGCTACGGCAGCAATCACGCCCATGGTCATCTTGCCTGCGGGGCTGGTGAGGTCCACGCCACCCAGTGCAAGGCAGTGAACCTTCACGCCCATGCCTGTCAGCCCCTCCACGGTGGCCCGCACATCCATGGCATTGCGCCCTAGTCTGTCAAGCTTGGTGACTACCAGCACGTCCCCAGCCTCCAGCTTGTTCAGCAACAGGCTGAAGCCCTTGCGCTCCCCTGCTGCAACTGAACCTGACACGGTCTCGGTGATGGTGCGCTGCGGGGTTACGCTGAAGCCAGCGGCAGCAATCTCTTGAACTTGATTATCAGTAGTCTGGTCGCTGGTGGACACACGGCAGTAAGCGAAGACACGGGACACGGTGGACTCCTTAGATGTACGATATGGATGTCCGAATTGTGTTGCATGTCCGAATTGATGTCAAGCTATATTATGGACATATCTATCAGATGTGTACGCAATCGGTGGTTTGTGGACAGCGCCTGCTAAGTTGCCGTCCAGCCACTCCTCGATGCTGGCGTAGGCGTTTACCTTCCGAGCAAGAATGCCACTCACCTTGCCCGCCACTGCTGCGGCATCTGGGTTGATGACCTCCACAGTCACCGCAGACCGCATCCAACTTCGGTAAATCTCAATAAGGTCAACATCGCTGTCAGTTAGACCTACTCCCCAAAAGGTCAGATTCCGTGGTTGGGTCCGCGCGATGCTCTGAAAGATGATTTGTGCGATGGGATGCTGCGCGTAGGACTTGTTGAAACGTGGGGGCACGATAGCTACATGGTTGCGATAGTCATCTTCGCTGGATGGAAGCGCCCCAATGCTGTCCGGTTGGGCGAACCAGAATGACTCGCTATTGGCCAAGAGGTTGATGGACCCGTGGGGTTTCGCTACCAGCACCCCATCGCCGTTAAAGCTGTTGGGCGCGTAGGTGACTCTACGCCCAGCCTGCTCAAGCGCAATTTCAAACAGAGTGTCGTAGTTCAGGTTCAGAACGATGTCGCCACTTCTCAGCTTGCTCGCTACCAACTTCCCAGCCTCGAGCTGGTTAATGCCCTCGCCTTGGCTGTAGAACGCCTGAGACATCAAGAACGTTAACGGCGAGAGAATCCCATGGTTGATAAGGTCTGCCCAATCCCCTTGGTGATAGCGGAACCCCTCCCCTCGGTTGGCCCAGCAGTATTCGAAAAGGCGTTCAACGTTGATGCCGCTATCGGGGTTCCGTGCCAGTTCGATGAAGAGTGTTGTAGGGTCTGGTCCAGGGTCAATATGCAAAGAGCGCAAGTAGTCTGGTAGCCAGTAGACGAAGAACTGATTGTGGGGGCTGCCCCACAACTTCTCAGCGAAGTTCCCAATCGAAGGGGGCCAGAACTCTTGCGGGGCACCTGCCCTCCTAGCTTCCTCAATGCTCGCCCCAGCGCCAACCACAAGTATTCTCATCTCCCTCTCCCTGCTCTCATCGCCGTGCTAAGGTACCATGCCCTTGGTAGGTGCATTAGATACCCATCAGCACAAGCCTCCTAGGCAGCACTCCACCTGAGAACCAAGGGGGGCATGGGGGGAATCCAGCCGCTTTGGCACATCCGATACCCTCTCGCAATTTTGCGGTAAATCTTGTTGGGTGAGCCTATGGAAGAACTCAAGCCTCTGGTTGCGCTGTCCGAACCGGACGACCGCCAACGTTTCTTCGTATCAAGAGATATAGCAACAGGCATCACGCGGCCGCTGAGTGTCGGTGACATCTACGAGCGTGCGGCCGCAGCTTCCTTGCACCTTGGCGTGCCGGAGGATGTCCGCAGTCACTTCGCCATGGCACAGAACCTACTGGCTTACTCTTGGTACTGCTACCCGTTCAACGTGGCGGCGGAACTGCATGGCTACATCTCGGTAGAGTTTGCGCTGAAGAAGCGTTTTCCCCAAAAGGCCCGCGCCAATTTTCACGACCTCCTGAATCACGCGGTATCAGCTGGTCTGCTTACATCCGAGGGCTTCACGTACGGGCGTACTCAGGTCAGGCAAGACTACCCGCGAGAAACCGAATCACCAACAGCGATTCCCCCAATCCGAGACTACGTAGCAGACATCGCAAAGGCGATGCGCCTCCTGCGCAATGACCTCGCGCACGGCTCGACCTCGCTTCACATGAATGGAGGCACAGTGCTTCTCGTCTGCTCCGAGCTAATCAATCAGCTTTTCACACCGCCCGCCACAGAGTAGCAGCGTGGTAATCTTCGTGGTAACTCCAACCCCATCACGGTTGGCAGCCCCTTACGAATCAACACGTTAGGTGATGCTTGCAGGTTCCTTCGTTCCTGTCGGGGGCACCATAGGCAAGACTGCTCGGCTGTGCTATGGTAGGCACAGCTCGCCCAGTACCTTTGCCATGAACAATGAGGCCACCGCCCACTCCCTAGGCGCGAGACGTTGGAAGCCGACACTGCGCTGGTTGCTCGCCTACTGGCCCGTGTGGTTCTGTCTCGCTGCCAGCCTGATGACAGGCGGACTCCTGCAGGAGGCACACCACCTCCGCGGCGTAGCGGCGCAGCAACGCGAACGCGAGTTGCAGGCACTGGGCATGCGCGACCGCCTGCAGGCCCAGGCCGCGCGCGCATTCGCACCGACCACCGGACTGTCGACCCTGATTCACGTGGACGGAACCCTGTCGCGCGAGCGCTTTGCACTGCTGATCGAGCGCAGCGTCGGGCTGGTGCCCTTCATGCGCAGCGTGGTGGCTGCCCCCGATGACGTTGCGCGCTATGTGTACCCCCTGGCCGGCAACGAACGGGTACTCAACCTCGACTACCGGCAAGTCCCGGTCCAATGGCAGCAGATCCAGGAAGCACGGGCACGCCAGAGCCCCATGCTGTTTGCTCCCGTCAAGCTGGTGCAGGGCGGCCTGGGCGTCATCCAGCGCACACCGGTATTCGTGCACGACCCGGTCTCACGTGCCCAGCAGTACTGGGGCGTGATCTCGGTGGTGGTGGACCTGGAGCAATTGATCACCGCCGCCGGCATCGCCCAGGACGACCAATGGGATACGGCCCTGTTTGCCTATCCGGCTGGCGGCAGCGAGACCCTGGTGTGGGGCGCGTGGCCGCAGCGTGACGCCACGGCAGTGACGGTTCCCGTGGAGTTGCCGGGTGGCCGCTGGGTATTGCGAACCCGTCCCCATGAGAACTGGGCTCCGACCGGACTCGCGCCGGAGGCGATGGCGGTGTGGCTGGGTGGCAGCATCGTGGCCCTGCTGGTCGGTCTGCTGGTGCGCCAGTCCAACAGCCTTCGTCGCGGCAACGCAGCGCTTTCGCAGGAAATGCTCCGTACCCAACAGGTCCAGGCAGACTTGGAGCTGTCGCGCGCCGAATCCCAGGCCATGCACGACCGCCTGCAATCCGTCCTCGATGCCGCCACCGAAGTCGCCATCATTGCCACCGACGTCGGCGGCCACATCACGGTCTTCAACCGCGGCGCGGAGCGCATGTTGGGCTACACGGCCGACGAGGTGCGTGGCGGCTCACCGGCGCTGTGGCATATCGAATCGGAAATCGCTGCTGTGGGGCAGCGCATGGCCGAACCGGGAACCCCGGCCCTCAGCGGTTTTGCCGTCTTTGCGCAACTGGCACAGACCCGGGACGCGCTGCCGCTGGCGTGGACCTTTGTGACACGCAGCGGGGCCGAGCTGCAGGTATCCCTGGCGCTGAGCACGGTGCGGGCAGCCGACGGCAGCCACACAGGCTACCTGGGGGTGGCGCGCGACCTGACGGCACAGAAGCGGGCCGAAACCGAACTGCACCAACTCACCCAGGACCTGGAAAGCCGGGTGGAACTGCGCACCCAGGAACTGCGCAATGCGCTGCAAACCTTGCAGCAAGCCCAGGAGGGACTCACGCGGGCCGAAAAACTGGCAGCGCTGGGCTCCCTGGTGGCAGGCATGGCGCATGAACTCAACACGCCCATCGGCAACTGTCTGATCACGGCGTCCACGCTGCAGGAACACACCCATACGATCACCCAGAGTGCCGCCAAGGGGGAAATGCGCAAATCGTCCTTCGATACCTACCTTCAGGACATGCAACAAGGCACCGACATCCTGATGCGGGGCCTGACTGTCACCGCAGAACTGGTGCAGCACTTCAAGCAGTTGGCGGTCGACCAGACCAGCGAACAGCGGCGGCTGTTCCAGCTAGGATCGGTGGTCGACGATGTGGTGACGCTGTCCAAGGCGGCCTGGAAGGGACGCAACCACCGGATTGAAGTCGTCATGGACCTGACAGCGCCGTTTGACAGCTACCCTGGCGCGCTCGGTCGGGTGTTGAGCAATTTGATGCAGAACGCCCTGCTGCACGGATTCGAGGGACGCACGGGCGGTCACCTGCGCATTTCCGCCCGCGCCCTCAACCCGCTGATCGCCGAAATCGTGGTGGAAGACGACGGGGTGGGCATGAGTGAGGACGTGCGGCGGCGCGCATTCGACCCCTTCTTCACGACCAAGCTGGGGCGTGGGGGCAGCGGCCTGGGACTCAACATCGTCTACAACACCGTCACCGGCGTGCTGGGAGGAACGGTGGACATTGTGTGCGCGGCCGGTCAACCGGGAACCCGCTTTGTGCTGCGCATCCCGATGGTGGCTCCGCAAAGCCTGCGCGATGCGCCGGCCAGCGTCAACGCTGCCATCTGATCAAGCTCGCCCGCCCTCGTCCAGCGTCGCCGCAATGGAGGCCCGCAGGTCCTGGGCCCATTGGCGACGTTCACGCCCCTGGGCACGCTGCGCGGGCAAGCTGACCAGACGCACCTGAAGCCCAGGTGTGCGCAGGGTGCGCCACAAGGTATCGAGCAGGCTGTCGTCCCCCACATAGGCGGGCGCCAGACTGGGTTCACCGCTGTCGCTGTCCTGATAGCGCAGTGCCAGTGGCTGCACCAGCGTGTCGGTGACGATGGCCGCCTGCAGCAGGTTGCCGTGGAAGGGCAGCAGCGCCCTTCCGTCGCCCGTGGTGCCTTCCGGAAACACCGCCAGCACCGCCCCCTCACCAAACGCCTCGGCCATGTGGTGCACCACACGCATGGCGTCACGGCGCGACTCGCGCTCGATGAACACCGTGCCCATGGCGGCAGCCATGGGGCCGATCAGCGGCCAGTGGTGCACGTCGGCCTTGGACACCAGACGGCACGGACTGGTCGCCAGCAGGACCACGATGTCGATGAAGGAGATGTGGTTGGCCACCAGCAGCAGCGGGCCGTGCTGCTGCGGCAGCACAGGCGCTTCCAATTTGATAGCTAACAGCACAAGGAATTGGCGGGCCCAGGCCTGAATATGCTGGTAGCGACGGTCCGCATCCAGCGTGGGCAACACGTTGCGGATGACCCAGGCACCGTGCAGCACATGCGCCGCAATGCGCAGCAGACGCCACGCCGCGGTCAGCGGCGAACGCTGCGGCAGCTCGGCGCGCCGAGTCACGCCACCTGGTACGCCAGGTGGCCGTGGGCCACGGTGGCACGCACCCGGCCCAGCAGCTCGTAGCCCTCGAACGGCGTGTGGTGCGAGCGGCTGCGCAGCGTGTCCGCACCCACCACCCAGGCCGCCTGCGGGTCGAACACGCAGACATCGGCCACACCGCCCACGGCCAGACCACCGGGGCCGCCTTGGGCCGACTTGGACTGCACCAGCGCCGCAGGCGCGGCCGTGAGCAGACGCACCAGCTGGGGCAGCGCCACGCCACACTCGTTGGCCCATTTCAGGCCCAGCGGCAGCAGCAGCTCCAGCCCAGTGGCGCCAGGCTCCGCCTCGGCAAAGGGCAGGGCTTTCTCGTCCTCGCCTACGGGCATGTGGTCGGACACCAACGCGTCGATGGTGCCATCAAGCAGGGCGGCCCGCAGGGCGTCGCGGTCGCGGGTCTGGCGCAGCGGCGGCGTCAGGCGCGTGCGGCTATCGAAATAGCCCATGTCCACATCGCTCAGGTGCAGCGAGTTGATGCTCACGTCGCAGGTGACGGCCAAACCTTCTGCCTTGGCCTGGCGCACCAGCGCCACGCCCGCGGCGCTGGAGAGACGGCACAGGTGCACACGCGCACCGGTGGAGCGCATCAGCTCGAAGATGGTGTGCAGCGCAATGGTCTCCGCTGCCACCGGCACGCCGGCCAAGCCCATGCGGGTGGCAAAGGGGCCGCTGGCTGCGACGCCCTTGCCCAGGTGGTAGTCCTGCGGGCGCAGCCACACGGTGTAGCCGAAAGTACTGGCGTACTGCAGGGCACGCTGCACCACCTGGGTGTTGGCCAGCGCAGCTTCGGCCTGCGAAAAGCCGACGCAACCGGCCTCCGTCAGGGCGTGCATTTCGGTCAGCACTTCGCCCTGCAGGCCCCGGGTCAGCGCGCCCAGCGGAAACACCCGCGCCTGGTTGAGGCTGCGCGCACGGTAGCGCAGCATTTCCACCAGGCCGGGCTCGTCGAGCACCGGGTCGGTGTCGGGTGGGCATACCAGTGCGGTGACGCCACCGGCCACGGCGGCGGCCAGTTCGCTTTGCAGCATGCCCTTGTGTTCCTGGCCGGGCTCACGCAAGCGCGCGCACAGGTCCACCAGGCCGGGGGCCACGATGCAGCCTTGCGCGGCAATGGTTTCGTCGGCCACAAAGCCGGCCGGTGCTGCGCCCACGGCCAGTACCTTGCCGTTGGCAATGGCCACGTCGGCCACTGCATCGAAGTTGGTCGCCGGGTCGATGACACGGCCGCCCTGGATCAGTAGATTTTTCAGCATGCTTCGTTCCCCGCCACAATGCTCATCACGGCCATGCGCACGGCAATCCCGAAGGTCACCTGCGGCAGGATCACGCTCTGGCGCCCGTCCACCACCTCGGAGTCGATTTCCACCCCCCGGTTGATGGGCCCGGGGTGCATCACGATGGCATCGCTCTTGGCCCATTGCAGCCGCTCGGGTGTCAGGCCAAAGCTCTTGAAGAACTCCTGGCTGGAGGGCAGCAGCGCGCCGCTCATGCGTTCGTTCTGCAAACGCAGCATGATGATCACGTCACAGTCCTTGATGCCCTCCTCTAAAGAGTGGCACACGCGCACGCCCATCTGCGCCATGTCGGACGGCACCAGGGTCTTGGGGCCAACCACACGCACCTCGGCCGCGCCCAGGGTGGTGAGCGCGTGGATGTCGGAGCGGGCCACGCGCGAGTGCAGCACGTCGCCCACGATGGCCACCGTGAGGTTGGAGAAATCCTTCTTGTAGTGGCGGATGGTGAACATGTCCAGCAGGCCCTGCGTGGGGTGTGCATGGCGGCCGTCACCAGCGTTGATCACATGCACGTGGGGGGCCACATGCTGGGCAATCAGGTAGGGCGCACCCGACTCGCTGTGGCGCACCACGAACATGTCGGCCGCCATGGCGCTCAGGTTGGCCACGGTGTCAAGCAGGGACTCGCCCTTGGATGCACTGGAGCGCGCAATGTCGAGGTTGATGACGTCGGCCGACAGGCGCGTGGCCGCGATCTCGAAGGTGGTGCGGGTGCGGGTGCTGTTCTCGAAGAACAGGTTGAAGACACTCTTGCCGCGCAGCAGCGGCACCTTCTTCACTTCGCGGTCATTGACCGAGACGAAGTTGGTGGCGGTATCGAGAATCTGCGTCAGGATGGCCTTGGGCAGGCCTTCGGTGGAGAGCAGGTGCACCAGCTCGCCATGCTTGTTGAGTTGGGGGTTGCGTTTGTAGAGCAAGGTCAAGCCTCCTGAAGGGCCGCCCCGAAGGCGGCTTGCGCCCCCTCGGGGGGCAGTGAAAACACGCAGTGATGAACGTGGGGGCTCACAGAGCACTTCCCTTCACATCAAAACTGAACACACCGGCGTCGCTGCGGGCCAACGCCAGTGACTGGCCTGCTCCGAGCGCGACGCGGGCGGCGGCAAAGTCGGCCTGCACCGGCAGCTGGCGACCACCGCGGTCCACCAGCACAGCCAGCCGCACGCTCGCCGGGCGGCCGAAGTCGAACAGCTCGTTGAGTACGGCACGCAGGGTGCGGCCGGTGTAGAGCACATCGTCGAGCAGCAGGATGTCGGCACCGTTCACCTCGAACGGCAGCGAAGTCTGGGCCGATGCCGCCAAGCCACGCTGGGCGAAGTCGTCACGGTGCATGGCCGACGAGATGGCGCCGGGCGCGTCGGGCAGATTCAGGTCCTTGTGCAGGCGCTGGGCCAGCCAGTAGCCACCGGAGACGATGCCCACCAATCGGGTCTGGGGGGCGCACAGGCGTTGCACGCCATTGCGAAGCTCTACGTACAAGGCTTCGGCATCAAGTGCCAGTTGGGTCACGTCAAACTCCTCAAAAACTGTTCCAGGATGATGCAGGCACTGGCGGCGTCGGCATCGCGGGCACCGCCAGCCAGCGCTTCGGTGGTGCTGTAGCGCTCGTCCACCTCCGCCACGGGCAGGCCGAAGCGACCACGCAACTGGCGGGCGAACTTCTGGGCGCGGGCGGTGTTCTCGTGCGGGGCACCATCGGGATGGAAGGGCACCCCGACCACGATGGCGTCGGGCTGCCACTCGGCAATGCGCTTGCCGATCTCGGCAAATCGCGCATCGCCCTGCAGCTGTATCGTGGACTGCGGCTGGGCCGTACCGAGCATGCGCGTGCCATAGGCCACGCCGGTGCGTTTGGTGCCGAAATCGAAGGCCAAGAAGGTGGCGCAGGAAGATGGAACGGTGGCGTTTTGCGGATCAATGCTCATGCATGCCCCGCTTCCGAGCTGATCATCCAGGACTGCAAGCCCAGCAGGGCCAGCGCATCGTTCCAGCGGCGTTCGACCGGGCTGTCGAAGATGATGGCCTTGTCGGCCGCCACGGTAAGCCAGGCATTGGCGCTGAGCTCGGATTCGAGTTGGCCCTCACCCCAGGACGAGTACCCCAGTGTGAGCAGCAGCTTGCGCGGGCCGGCGCCGTTGGACAGGGCTTCCAGTACGTCGCGCGAGGTGGTCATTTCCAGCCCCGCTTCCGGAATCAGCATGCCCGAGGCATAGACCTGTTCGGCGGTATCGCCGTCGGATGCCGACTGGGACGGGTGCAGCACGAAGCCGCGGTCCAGCTGCAGCGGACCGCCGTGGAACACCGGGGCGTCCTTGAGGTCGGTGCGCCCCAGCGGCAACTCGACCTTGTCGAAGAGTTCACCGAGCGAAAGGTCGGCCGGCTTGTTGATGACCAGGCCCAGCGCCCCTTGGGCACTGTGCTCGCAGACGTAGACCACGCTCTTGGTGAAAAGCCCGTCTTCCAGGGCGGGCATCGCTATCAAAAAGTGGTTGGTGAGGTTGATAGGAGCAGAATCGCCGGGCATAGGGCAATTTTACCTTCCACCATGGATTACCTTTTCGATGTCGGGCTGGTCTGGCTGCGCCGCGACCTGCGCCTGCAGGACAACGCGGCCCTGGCCGCGGCCCTGCAGCAATGCCGACAGGTGCATTGCCTCTTTGTGTTGGACCGCGACATCCTCGATCCCCTGCCCCGCCAGGACCGGCGTGTGGCATTTATCCTGGAAAGCCTGGCCGCGCTCGATAGCGAATGGCGCGCTTTGGCAGGAAGTGACGCCCACGGCTTGCTCGTGGCGCATGGCAACGCTACGGAATTAGTAGCTACTTTCGCAATATCCACGAGGGCCCGCGCCGTTTTCCATGCCGAGGACTACGAACCGCAAGCACGTCAGCGCGATGCGGCTGTCGGGCGGGAACTGCAGGCACGGGGCATCGCCATGGTGGCCGTCAAAGACCATGTGGTCTTCGGGCCGCAGGAGGTGCGTACCCGAACCGGCGCCCCGTACACCGTCTTCACGCCCTACCTGCGGGCCTGGGTGCAAGCGCTGGATGCCCGGCCGCCGGCCTGGCAGCCGCTCGACGTCGACCTGCGCGGGCGCACGCTGGCTCGGCCCTCAGGCTGGGCCGCGAACATTCCGCGCTTGCAGGACATCGGGTTCGAGACCCCCACACCCAGTGCCGCCCTCCAGGGGGGGCGGCCTGCGGCCCTGGCGCTGCTGGAGAGTTTCCAGGATCGGATGGATGCCTATGACGAGCGCCGCGACTATCCCGCGCTGAAGGGACCGAGTTACCTCAGCGTGCATCTGCGCTTCGGCACGGTGTCGATCCGTGAATTGCTGCAGGCTGCCCAAGCCCGCATCCGCACTGGCAGCCGCGGAGCCGAAGTGTGGCGCAGCGAACTGGCCTGGCGCGACTTCTATTTCCAGATCCTGGCGAACTTTCCCCATGTGGTTGATCGTGCGTTCAAGGCACCCTACGACGCGATCGTCTGGGATGAAGGGTCCGAGGCCGATGCGCTGTTCGACGCCTGGTGCGAGGGTCGCACGGGCTACCCCTTGGTGGATGCAGCAATGGCGCAACTGAACCAGACCGGCTACATGCACAACCGCCTGCGCATGGTCGTTGGGAGCTTTCTGGTGAAGAACCTCGGCATCGACTGGCGTCGCGGCGAACGCTACTTTGCCGAGAAGCTCAACGACTTCGACCTGGCAGCGAACAACGGCGGCTGGCAATGGGTGGCGTCCAGTGGCTGCGACGCCCAGCCCTATTTCCGCATCTTCAACCCGGTGCGTCAGAGCGAGCGCTTCGACCCCGACGGCAAGTTCATTACCCGCTACCTGCCTCAGCTGGCCGCGCTTGGGGCTCGCCACATCCATGCACCCTGGCTGGCGGACGCGGACACGCTGGCCCGTGCGGACGTGTCACTGGGCGGCAACTATCCCATGCCCGTGGTGGACCACGCCCGCTCGCGCGCCAAGACGCTGCTGCGCTATGGCGTGGTGGGTGCCAAGACCAGCGCTGAGTAGCGGCGCCACGAGTCTTCGATCAGCCAAGAAAAAAGGCCAGAGGGAACACCCCCTGGCCTCATTCGGCCCACTGATTTCGATCATCAGTGCACAGGTTCCTCGGATTTGGCATAGCGCTGGACCAGCGCCAGCAATTCATCTTCGGAATACGGTTTGCCCAGGTAGTGGTTCACGCCGAGCTCCTTCGCATGGTCACGGTGCTTCTGGGCGATGCGCGACGTGATCATGATGATGGGCAGGTCTTTCAGGCGCGCGTCGTTGCGGATGTTGCGCGCCAGGTCGAAGCCGTCCATGCGGGGCATCTCGATATCCGACAGCACCACCTTGGGTCGCTCTTCCATCAGTACTTCCAGCGCATGCAAGCCGTCATTGGCGGTCGCTACGCGGTAGCCCTCGCGCTTGAGCAGGCGCTGCGTCACGCGGCGCACCGTGATCGAGTCGTCCACAACCAGCACCAGCGGCAGCTCTGCCGCCGCATCGGCCGCCCGGATCACCGGAACCGGCACCGCCGCAGGCGCGGCGTCCTGCACCTGCTGTGCCAGTGCTATGGCGCGCTCGCCGTACACGGTGGCCAGGGCCACCGGGTTGTAGATCAGCACCACGGCGCCCGATGCGAGCACGGACATGCCGGTCAGACCCGGCAGACGCGACAGCTGCGGCCCCAGGTTCTTCACCACGACTTCTCGGTTGCCCAACACATCGTCGACGTGCAGAGCCAGGCGCTGGCCCGCGCTTCGCAGGATGACCACTTGCTGGGTCTTGGCCGGAGGCTCGTGGCTGCGGCTGGACACCTGCAACAGCGCACCGGCCCAGTAGAACGGCAATTGTTCGCCGCCATACAGGTATTCGCCGGTGCCGTAGGCATGTTGCACCACTGCCTCCGCCGCGCGCTGCACGGTCTCGATCAGGTTGGACGGGAGGCCAATGGTCAGTTCACCCATGCGAACCATGACCACCTGCGTCACCGCGGTAGTCAACGGCAGGATCAGCTTGAAGTGGCTTCCCTGCCCCGCTTCCGAGGTGGTCTCGATGCGGCCACCCAGTGATGACACCTCGGCACGCACCACGTCCATGCCGATGCCACGGCCAGACAGCTCCGTGACCTGCTCCGCGGTCGAGAAGCCAGGCATGAAGATCAGGTTGGCAGCATCCGCGTCACTGAGCTCCTGCTCTGCAGTGATCAGTCCGTTGGCAATCGCCCGGGCCCGGATGCGATCCATGCGCAAGCCCGCACCATCGTCGGCAAAGGACACCGACACATCGTTGCTGTGCTGGTCCACCTGCACCGTGATGGTTCCGATCGCCGGTTTGCCGGCCTGGGCACGGGTGGCGGCGTCTTCGATGCCATGCGACACCGCATTGCGCAGCATGTGCTCAAACGCCGGAACCATGCGTTCCAGCACGCCACGGTCCATTTCGATCGAACCCCCGACGATGTCGAGCTTGACCTGCTTGCCGGTGTCCTTGCCGGCCTGCCGCACCACGCCATACAAGCGCTCGGACACGCTATCGAATTCCACCATGCGGGTACGCAGCAGATCGCGCTGCAGTTCACGCGCCTGGCGCCCCTGGGCGATCAGGTCGTCTTCCGTGCCGTCGATCTCACGCTGCAGGTTGCGCTGCACCGTGGCCACGTCGTGCACCGATTCGGCCATCATGCGGGTGAGTTCCTGCACACGGGTGAAACGGTCGAATTCGAGCGGATCGAAGGCCTGCGCCGTATCCTTGGCTTGCTGTGCCAAGCGCGATTGCATCTGCGATTCCGACTGCAGTTCCACGTCGCGCAGCTGCTGGCGCAGGCGCTCGAGGTTGCTGCCCAGGTCTTCGAGCGAGGAACGGATCTGGGCCAGACGACCGTCCATCCGGGAGCGGGTAATAAGCACTTCGCCGGCCTCGTTGACCAGACGATCGAGCAGACGCGAACGTACACGCACGGTCTGGTTGGCGCTCTGACGCTGCTGCGGCACCATGGCGGCCGCCTGCACACCACGCAATGCGCCCGAGATGGTGATCGGTTGCCCGCGCAAGGCTTGCGTGGGCGCAGGTGCTTCGGACTCGGCACCAACCGAGCCGGTCGCGGCCATCTGCACAGGAGTGTCTTGCGTGAGACCGCGTTCCACCGGCAGAGCGAAGGCTTGTGGCTCGGCCTCGTCTTGGGCGTCTTCCTTGCCCAGGCGTTCGAAAACGGCCTGTATGCGGTCCAGACGGTGCTGCAGTGGTTCGATCTGTGCAGACTGGAGGCCCTCAGCGCCGAGTTGCTCGATGCTGGTCTCCATATGGTGGGACATTTCCCCCAGTCGCATGGCACCAGCCAATCGGGCACTGCCCTTGAGCGTGTGCAAGGCACGCAGTACCTCGTTGCGGGCTGCGTGGTCCTGCGGGTTGCTTGTCCACTGGCGCAGTGCGGTAGCCAGTTGGGGCAGCAGTTCCTGCGCTTCTTCCTCGAATATGGGGAATAGATCCTGATCGAGGTTGTCTACGGCATCGAGGTCCTCGTCGTCTTCATCGGCAACATGCAGAGGCGCCGCCGCTGCGATCGCCGGCAACGCCAGCTCACCGACTGGGAGTACCTGCAAAGGCGACGGCGCTGGCTGATCTGCAGCCTCCGGCAGCACTGCGGGGGACTCCACGACCAGATCGCCCAAGTCCATGTCCATGTCGGGCAAGTCGTCACTGCCCAAGGCGCTCGACTCGACCCCTTCAACCGCAGCAAACTCGGTGTCCCGAATGGCCTGCAGCGACTCGACCAGACCGGGCTTGGATTCCTTGATGAATCCGGCTGCAAACTGGTGCAACAGGCGGCGGATATCTTCCGCGGCATCCACAAACACGGCAGCGATTTCCGTGGAGCCGGCCCGATGCAGCTGCACATGCTCCAGTGCGTGTTCGAGTGCCCTGCCCAGTGCGGAGAGGCCGGTGAACCCCACGGTGGCGGAGCTTCCCTGCAGGGAGTGCGCCAACGCGATCGCCGTGTCGGGCACAGCTTCGGAGGTCTGCAACGCCCATTCGCTGAGTTCGGTCTGCAGCCGTCGCGACCATTCGTCGGCTTCGTTGAGGTAGACGTTGTAGAGCGGGATGCTCAAGCGCAGGTCACCAATCACCTTGACCGATTCGTCTACTTCACCGGACTCGATCTCCAGCGATTCTTCAGCCGGGGATTGCGACGCCCTGTCATCGACCTCAGGGCCATCCAACGAGGCCAGCTGGGTGGATGCCATGGCCACTTCGAACGACTCACGCGCCTGGGGCGATGCAAAGTCATCGAGTGTTGCCAATTGGGTCGGCGCGTCCATATCGAGCGCAGGAGCATCCACTGCACCGATATCCAACAGCCCGAACGCATCCTCCGGGGCCTGCGCGGCGGGCTCTTGGGGTTCCAATTCCGCGGGCTGGGTGGCTTGTGCCGGAAAGCTCAAGCCAAAGTCTGCGTCCGCGTGGTCGACCTCCGGTGCCGCTACACCATCGAGATCCACCGCCGAGGGTTGTGGGCTGGCTTGCTCGGCCGGTTGGGGCTCCAGATCTCCGAGGTCAAAGTTTCCGATGTTGAATTCGTCCTGTGACGATACTGCAACGGCTTCCGGGCCCGCTGCAGACAGGTCCAACTCAGCCATCTGATCCAAACCGATGGTCTGGGTCGACTCGAAATCGCGGCGCGGCTCCAGCGGCTGCTCGGGTTGCGCTTCAAAATCCAGCAGGGCGCCAAGTTCCTCAACGGGTCCGGCTGCAGGGACATCGGGCGTATGGAGTGAATCTCCGATTTGGGTGGCAGCGAACTCCACCGACTCCACGACTTCGGCATTGTCCCAGTCAAACTCGGCTTCTGGCAGTTCCGCGGAAGCGGCTGCTGCGGGCTCGACCGGCTCCGCAGCCATCGGCAGCGCCAGAGATTCGTCGGGGCCGATGGCTTCGCTGACCTCGGGCTCGGAGGGGGCGGCAGCCTCCTGCTCGCGCACCTCGTCGGCAGGCGCCGTGTCCGGTTCCGACACTTGCGCTGGCGCATCGCCAAAAGGCAGAGGGACATAGCGGTTGTCGACGCGCATGGCGTCCGCGCTGATCCGGAAGTCGGCCGCCTTCCAGCCGTCTGCCTGCCCCGACGCAATATCGTCGACCCACCGTCCAAACGCTTCCATGGCACTGCGGGTGAGGGCCAGCAGCTCATGGGTGGCAGCCTTCTGCTCAGCCAGTCGGGCATTCATGATCTGCTCGAATGACCAGGCCGCCTCACCAAACTCGGTGAGGCCAACCATACGCGAACTGCCCTTGAGGGTATGGAAGGCGCGACGCAATACGGTCTGCTCTCCCATGTCAGCGTGCGCATCCGCCAGGTTGGCGATGGCCGCCAGACCGCTGCTTACTACCTCGCGCGCTTCCTCGAGGAAGATATCGAGCAACTCTGCGTCATCGTCATCGTCCGCCGTCGCTGACAGGGTGGCCGGGGCTGCCGCTGCAGGTTCGGGTGCTGCAACGGCCGGCAGTGCGTCGACCGCCTCTGCAGCTGCGGGCGCGCCTGGACCAGGTACTGCCGACGCACTTGCCGGAGCCTGCTCACGACCCATCAGCGGCTTGAGCTCGGAACTTTCCTCGTCAAAGACAAACAGCTTCTTGGCCAACTCGCGCTGGTAGCTGAGCATGTCGATGAGGAAGCCCATCGCACCCAGGTTATTGCCAAGTTGATTGAACACGGGCGCAGAGGCGGACGCATCGACTTCATCGACCAGCAACTGCTCGACCTTGGCGCGCATGCGCAGTGCCGCCGTTGAAGGCTGGTCCAAGCCGAGCACGGAAAACACACCGCGCATGGCCGCCAGATGGTTCGGCACCTCCCGCAGAGGGGTCTTGTCCTGGGGATCCCGGAAAAACGCGTCCAGCGACTTCTCGACTTCGCCCAAGGCACCTCGCAATTCGGCCACGACGCTACCCATGGTCTGCCGATCGCTGACGCGCCGGTACAGATCCTCCATCCAGCTCTCCATCGGCTCGGAAGGATTGCCAGCGGCCACCTGATCCAAACGCTGCGCCAGCCGTGCCGACCGAAGGGCTAACTCCGAGTCCGTGGGGTCCAGATCCTCGTAAACAGCTTCCAGGTAGAGCACCGTGGTAGCCACTTCCATGGCCACGGCCGGATCGGGCACAGTCCCTTTCCTGATGCTGGCATCGACCGTCCGCGCCAGCGCCTGGGCCAACTCCTTGCTTTCGGGGTGCAGTTTGGCCATCAGGTCCGTGACCGCCGCGAACTGCTCTCCTGCCAACTTGAGCTTGTGGGTGTCACCGCCACTGAGTGCCGACCACGACTCGGATGCCGAAGCAATGCGCTTGCGCAGCATCTGCAGCAGTGCCGGGTCATACCGTCCAAACTGCTCCTTCTCGTAATCGACCGGCTTCGCGCCACCCAGCGCAAAGGCCGAGCGCACAGCCTCCAGCGCAGGCATCGATGGATCCGCATGGGCGGTGGCACAGAAGAACAGCAGGTCCTGCGCCAGACGCTCCGAAACCGCGGAGTCGCCGCGGCTCAACGTGGCGTATTGCTGGAGCACCCGCGATGCGGCCCGCTTGGTGTAGACGTTTGGCTGGATCGCTCCGCCGGCCAGGGCCTCGAAGAAACCAGCAGCAATCGCCCAGAAGGTGCGTGGCTGCAACCGGTCCTGGCCGTTGGCCAGGCCCAGGCTCACGTCCACCATGCGCCTGGCAGCTGCCACATTGGCCGACTTGACGATATTGAGAATCGCCCAGTCGATCTTCTCGCGGGTGGTCGTGGCATAGGCCATGGCGGGCGCCACGGGCAAGTCATTGACCTCACACCAGCGCCAGTCATACGCCCACAGGTCCGCCGGATGGACCCGCTCGACGGCCGCCAGCTCAGCCACAGCGCGGTATTGGGGGAACAGGGCCACTGCCGAAGCGTGCTTGCCCTTGACCAGGCCTTCCAGGTATTCGTTCAGCGCGAAGCTGGCACGCTCCAGCACGGTCGCCGCCTCGTCGCTGCACAGTTCAGGGCGCTGGACAAAACGTTGCACCATGGATTCCATGGTCCGCAACATCTGCGCCGGCACGCGCAAGCCCACCATCTCCAGGGCGCCCACGGCTTGGTGCAATTGCTGACGGGCGATGCGCAGCTGGCTGGCATCGAGGCTGGCAATGTCGGAACCCAAGGCCATTTCGGCGTCCCGCACAAATCGGCGCGTCGCCTTGGTGGCCCCGTCGAGCGACTTGCGGAGCTCGTCCAGAACCCAGGCCAGGGGCCCCAGATCGGTGGCAGCCAGATCGGTATCGACGGGGGCCGCGGTGTTGGAGGACATGGGTCAGGAACTCCTGCGCTCAGGCAATCTTGAATCGGGATACGGATTGGCGCAGCTCTTCGGCCATGCGCGAGAGTTCACGCACCTGGTTGGCCGTGACACGGGTACCTTCACCGGTCTGTTCGGTCACCGCAAAGATGTGCTGGATGTTGTCGGCCACTTCGTTGGCCAGCGCCGCTTCCTTGGAAGCCGATGCAGAAATCTGCTCAATCAGCTCTGCCACCTGGCGCGACACGCGGTCAATCTCGGACAGCGCAGTACCGGCGTTGTCGGACAGCTTGGCTCCTTCCACCACACCCTGGGTGGAACGTTCCATAGCGCCGATGGCGTCCTGGGTGTCGGTCTGAATCGCCTTCACCAGCGCCGAGATCTGGCGCGTCGCATCGGCGGAACGTTCGGCCAGACGCTGCACTTCCTCGGCCACCACCGAGAAGCCGCGGCCGGCTTCACCGGCGGATGCCGCCTGAATGGCAGCGTTCAAGGCCAGCACGTTGGTCTGTTCGGTAATGTCCGAGATCAGCTCAGTGATTTCACCAATCTCCTGGGACGATTCGCCCAGACGCTTGATGCGCTTGGACGTTTCCTGGATCTGGTCACGGATGGTGTTCATACCGCCGATCGCGTTCTGCACCGCCTGCAGGCCAGACTCTGCGGCCTTGAGCGATTGACGCGCTACCTCGGCGGATTGCTGCGCTTCGGCCGACACCTTGTTGATGCGGCCGGCCATGTCCACAACCGCGCGACCGGTTTCGCGAATCTCGTGCAGCTGCTCGTTGGAGGCTGCCAGCAGTTCGGTCGACGTGGCATCCACCTCGGTGGTGGTCTGGGCCACCTTGGCTGCCGTGCTCTGCACGTTGGTCACCAGAGAGCGCAGTTCCTCCACCGTGTAGTTCACGGAGTCGGCAATGGCGCCGGTGATGTCTTCGGTCACCGTGGCTTCCTGGGTCAGATCCCCTTCCGCCACCGTCTGCAGTTCATTCATCAGACGCAGAATCGCGGCCTGGTTGGCGTCGTTGACGCGCTTGGCTTCCTGCTCCTGGGCTTCGGCTTCCTGCTTCTGCACTTCCGCGACCACCTGGCGCTTGCGGCTGTCGAGCAGCTGCACGTAGGACAGTCCACCGGCAAACACCAGCGCCAAGGCAGCGGATGCCATCAACACCAGCAATTGACCGCCGCCGATACCTGCCTGGTCCGACAACTGGGTTTGCAGGTCTTCCAGACCACGACGCAGCGGCTCGCTGTCTTCGATGATCTGGCCCTGCGCTTCACGCGCTGCCACCAGGCCCTGCAGGTTACCCAAGATGGCACCGGCCTGGACCTTGGTTTCACCGTACATCGTCAACAGGGCTTGCAGTTGCTCCTTGGTCGCAGCATCCTTGGCCGGACTCAGCCGCAATTCCGAACTGCCGGACAGCAGCCCCTCTGCCACTTCCTTGAAGGTGTTCAAGTCCTTACCCAACAGGAACACGGCCTCGGGACTCACCCCCTCGGACGTCAGGAACTCGTTGGACGACTTGCCGATCCGCTGGGTCAACATCACCAGCTGGCCCACGGCGGAGATTTCGACGGCAGGGGCGTTCTGCTGCAGCTTGAGCGACGAAATGGTCTCCGCGATTTCCAGCAGGTCCGAAGACTGGCGGTTGATCAGGCGCAAGGCAGATCCGATCTGGGTCAGGATCTTCTGCTGCCCCATCACCACCTTGGCATTCTTTTCGGCACGGTCAACCAGCGGCAGCACCTTCTCCAAGCTCGGCGCATATTCGTCACCCAGGGGAGAAAGACGCAGTTCATCGTCGCCGGCTTGCAAGCCATGGGCCGTCTTGGACAGCACGCCCGAACTGTCGGACACGTCGGGGAATGCCTGCGCACTGCCCACCACCGCCTGCGACACGGCCTTGGCCAGACGTTGTGACTGCATCAGGGCCTGACCCAGCGAACCCTGCTGCTGCGCCACCTTGTTGGACTGGCTCAGCGTGTAAGCGGTTGCGCCTGCCAGAACCAGCAAGGCACCACCCAACAGGGAAAACAGCACGCGCTGGTGCTGTGCAACGGTCCTGGCCCCGAGCACCGGCAGCGTGATGCGATCACTGCTGTCGATCAGTTCCGACGCCGACACTTCAGGCGCCAGGATCGACGCCGGCGCGTCCGCTTCCGGCGTCGGCTGCACCCGCATGCTTCCGGTGGCATCGGGGTTGCCATCCGGTGTCGCCAGACTCAAACCAGAGTCGACTTGCGATTCCGCTGGCTTCTTGGAAAACAACTTCTTGATGTTATCTACAACTGACATGGTGCAGCCTTTGCTAGAAAACTAAACGCTGATGCTCAAAAATTGGGGGGAGAGGGACAGGGTGCGCAGGTTGATTTCCTGCCACCGCTGGCCGCTCGCGTCGGCAAACTGGTTGCCATAGAAGTCCGGCGCATCGGCTGCGGCGGGCTCGTAGGCCACAAAGTCCTCAGGACCGCGCAAACCGGCCAGGGCATCCACCTGCAGCGCGCAGTTGACTTCCAACGCCGGATTGAGTGTCACGACACTGGGCTCGGCACCCGCCACCGCCTGGCGTGGACGCTGGGCCACCTCGTGCAGAAAGCCCGCCAACTCCACAACGCCAAACAGGCCGCCACGGATGTTGATGACACCGTGAAACCAGGGTTTGGCATAGGGGACAGCCTGCAACCCACTCACAGGGAAGATTTCACCGGATTGGCCCAACGGAAACAGGAAGTTGCTCCCTCCCGCCTTCACGGCGAGCCAGGATACTGCCACACCTTCGGTGCGCGCTGCCTGCAGACGGCTGGCAAGCCGGGTTTGAAGTTCGCGGATCGCGTCGCGGTTAGCCATGTATCAACGCATCAACCCAGGGCTTTGATCTTGCCCAGCAGTTCTGCGGCATCCACCGGCTTGGTGATGTAGTCCTTGGCGCCTTGGCGCATGCCCCAAACCCGGTCGGTCTCCAGGTTCTTGCTGGTGCACATGATGATGGGCACGTCGGCATATTCAGGCGTGCGGTTGATGGAGCGAGTCAGCTGGAAGCCGTTCTGGCCTGGCATCACCACGTCCATGAGGATGAGGTCGGGCTTCTGCTCGGCCAGGCGCTTGAAGGCGTCGTCGGCATTTTCTGCCGAACGCACCGAGTAGCCTGCCTTCTGCAGCAACTCGGACAAGAACATGATTTCGGTCTTGGAATCGTCAACGATCAATACATTGTGAATGGCCATCAGGTCGCTCCTTGCAAAACTGCCCCAAATTGCTGCACGGCCTGCAGCAACTGATCTTTCGTGAATGGTTTGGTGAGGTAATCCTGCGCCCCCACCATGCGGCCGCGCGCCTTGTCGAACACACCATCCTTGGAGGAAAGCATGACCACAGGAACCTGCGCGAACTTCGGATTGCGCTTGATGATGGCACAGGTCTGGTAGCCGTCCAGACGCGGCATCAGGATGTCGCAGAAAATCAGCTGCGGCGCGTAGTCATTGACCTTGGCCAGCGCATCAAAACCATCCTCGGCCAGAAGCACCTCATGCCCGCCTTGCTTGAGAAAGATCTCCGCACTGCGTCGGATCGTATTGCTGTCGTCGATCACCAAAACCTTGTAGCTCGATGCAGGTGTACTCACAAAAATTGGCTCCTGAAGTGGCGCGTGCAAAACCGGTCAACCTACCATCGCCTATTGCTTGTCGGGCGCTGTACCTATGGACAGCCAGTCCCAACGACGTTCAAGCTTAAAAGCCCTTCGCATAGAATGCAACGATTGTATAGAGGGCCTTGGCCCATCAGCACGGCAATCGACCGCATTTTTGACACATTTGCCCGAGGGTTAACCCTAGAGCGGCAAGGACTGCAGCGACACCCCGACCATGAGTGAAACCGACCACGAAGACGACGAGGGACCGGGCGCTTGCGTGCTGGTGTTCAACGCCAACGACCCCAGTGCTGCCGGGGGCCTGGCCGCTGACATCAGCGCAGTGGCATCGATTGGCGTGCACGCATTGCCCGTGGTCAGCGGCACCTACATCCGAGATACCGCCGAGGTCGTCGACCACTACGCTTTCGACGACGAGGCGCTGGGCAGCCAAGCCCGCACCATCCTGGAAGACGTGCCGGTACAGGCCATCAAGGTCGGCTTCGTCGGGTCGCCCGAAAACCTGGCTGTGGTGGCAGAGATCGCCAGTGACTACTCGGAGCTGCCCCTCATTGCCTACCTGCCCGACCTGTCCTGGTGGAAGGACGATCTCACCGAAGCCTACCTGGACGCCTGCACCGAACTGCTGCTGCCGCAGACCACGGTGTTGGTAGGTAGCCACACGACGCTGAGTCGCTGGCTGCTGCCGGACTGGGTCCAGGACAAGCCACCCGCTGCCCGCGACATTGCCAAGGCTGCCAGCGAGTTCGGTGTGCCCTACACCCTGGTCACCGGCATCGCTCTACCGGACCAGTTCATCGACAACATCCTTGCTGCACCCCATGCGGCCCTGTGCAGCCACAAGTACGAACGCTTTGACGCCCACTTCATCGGCGCCGGAGAAACCCTCTCGGCAGCCCTGGCCGCCCTGATCGCCAGCGGCACCGAACTGACCGAAGCCGTCGCCGAAGCCCTGGGCTACCTCGACCAATGCCTGGGCAATGGCTTTCGGCCCGGCATGGGCCATGTGCTTCCCGACCGCATGTTCTGGGCCCAACCCGAATCCGACGACGACGCCGACGAGGACGGCGAGTCCGCCTCCATCGACATTCCTCCCAACGCCACACGGCACTAAGAACATCTCCCATGACCAGCATCGACCGCAACCAGCAATTGTTTGACCGCGCCGCCCAGGTGATCCCCGGTGGCGTGAACTCTCCCGTGCGCGCCTTCCGCGCCGTGGGTGGCACGCCACGCTTCGTGCAGCGCGCACAAGGTGCCTACTTCTGGGACGCCAACGGCAAGCAGTACATCGACTTCATCGGCTCCTGGGGCCCCATGATCCTGGGCCACGGCCACCCCGCCGTGCTCGAAGCAGTGCAGAAGGCCGCCGTGGACGGTTTCTCCTTCGGCGCCCCGACCGAGCGCGAAGTGGAACTGGCCGAAGCCATCCTGGAGCGCGTACCGAGCATGGACATGGTGCGCCTGGTGAGCTCCGGCACCGAAGCCGGCATGAGCGCCATCCGCCTGGCGCGCGGCGCCACCGGCCGCAGCAAACTCATCAAGTTCGAAGGCTGCTACCACGGTCATGCCGACGCCCTGCTGGTGAAGGCCGGCTCGGGCCTGGCCACCTTCGGCAGCGCCACCAGCGCCGGTGTGCCGCCCGAAGTGGTGCAGCACACCCTGGTGCTGGAGTACAACAACGTCGCGCAACTCGAAGAAGCCTTTGCGCTGCACGGCAAGGACCTGGCCTGCCTGATCATCGAACCGATTGCCGGCAACATGAACTTCGTGCGCGCCTCGGTGCCGTTCATGCAGCGTTGCCGCGAACTCTGCAGCGAGCACGGTGCCCTGCTCATCATGGACGAGGTGATGACGGGTTTTCGCGTGGCCCTGGGCAGCGCCCAGAGCGTTTACGCCAAATCCATTCCCGGCTTCGAGCCCGACCTCACGGTCATGGGCAAGGTCATCGGCGGTGGCATGCCGCTGGCGGCCTTCGGTGGCAAGCGCGCCATCATGCAGCACCTGGCACCGCTGGGTGGCGTGTACCAGGCCGGCACCCTGTCGGGCAATCCGGTGGCCACGGCCTGCGGCTTGGCCACGCTGCAGGAAATCGGAAAGCCCGGCTTCTACGAAGACCTGTCGCGCAAGACCCAGGCCTTCATGTCCGGGCTGCAGGCCGCGGCCGACAAGGCCGGTGTGCCCTTCTGCACCGACAGCGAGGGGGGCATGTTCGGCTTCTTCCTGTTCCCGGAGCTGCCGCAGAACTACGCCAAGGTCATGACCACCGACAACAAGCGCTTCAACACGTTGTTCCACGGCCTGCTGGACCGCGGTGTCTACATTGCCCCGGCACTGTACGAAGCCGGTTTCATGAGCGCTGCCCACACCGATGCCGACATCGCTGCCTCGGTGACAGCGGCAGCCGAAGTTTTTCAATCACTATAATTTTTGTAGCTAAGTACGCAATAAATTTGCGGGCTAACGCTCGATTTTTCTGGTAGCACCGCCCCATGAGTGCCTCTGAAGCCATCCGCTCTGCCGTGGCCGAAGTCACGCAACTGCGTGCGCAGGCCGCGCAAGACCCCGTGCTGCGCAGCACCGTCGCGGCGGTCAAGGCCTTCCAGGCGGCGCGTTTCCGCACCACCTATGGTGACCTGCTGGCCACCGAGCGATTCCGCCCCGCGGTGCTGTTCTTCCTCAACGAACTCTACAGCGACAAGGACTACACCCAGCGCGACGCCCAGTTCGTGCGCATCGCCGGCCCCCTGGAGCGACTGTTCCCGGAATCGGTGGTGGACACGGCTGTATCCATGGCCGAGTTGCATGCCATCACGGAACGCCTGGATGCGGCCATGGCGCGTGCCCTTCTCGCCAGCGGCCCCTTTGCGACGCTGGACAGCGCGCACTACGTCGAGGCCTGGCAAAACGTCGGTCACGCCGACTCCCGCCAATTCCAACTCGCCACCGTGCTGCGCGTCGGCCAGGACCTGACGCAGTTCACGCGCAAGCGCGGGCTGCGCACACTCTTGCGCATGATGCGCCCGGCGGCGCGTGCCGCCGGCCTGGGCGCGCTGCAGAGCTTTCTCGAAGCCGGTTTTGATACCTTCGGCGCCATGACAGCCCAGGGCGATACGGCGCAGGCGTTCCTGGGTTTCATCGCGCAGCGCGAAGGCGCGCTCATCGACACCCTCTTCAGCGCCGATGTGGCAACCAGCGTGCAGGCGCTGGAACGCACGGATTGGTAGCCCCAGGACCGCGACGGCACAAAAAAAACCTGCGCAATCGCTACCAATCCAGTAGCTACTCACGCAGGTTTTACGCGGGCCAGAGGGCAAAATCACCCTCAAAAACGGCTTAGTGGCGGAAGTGGCGCACGCCCGAGAACACCATGGACACGCCGCGCTCGTTGGCAGCGTCAATCACTTCCTGGTCGCGCATGGAACCACCGGGCTGGATGATGCAGGTGGCACCATGGTCCACCACCACGTCCAGTCCGTCGCGGAACGGGAAGAAGGCGTCGCTCGCCACCACCGTGCCCGCCAGGGACAGGTTGGCATGGCCGGCCTTGATTGACGCAATGCGGGCCGAGTCCAGACGGCTCATCTGGCCAGCACCCACGCCCATGGTCATTCCGTTCTTGCAGAACACGATGGCGTTGGACTTGACGTACTTGGCCACGTTCCAGGCGAACAGCAGATCGTTCAATTCGTCCGGGGTCGGCTGCTTGGTGGTTACCACCTTCAGGTCGGCCAGCGTCAGCTCGTGGTTGTCGGCGGTCTGCAGCAGGATGCCCGAGCCGATGCGCTTCATGTCCATGGCGTTGCGACCCTGCTCCCAGGCCGATGCGCCGCCCTTGGGCAGGTCGATCTGCAGGATCCGCACGTTGACCTTGCTCTTGAACACTTCCAGAGCACCAGCAGTGAAGCCAGGGGCCATCAGCACTTCGACGAACTGCTTGGAAATTTGCTGGGCCGCGGCCTCGTCCAGCTCGCAGTTCAGGGCGATGATGCCGCCAAAGGCGCTGGTGGGGTCGGTCTGGAAGGCCTTGCTGTAGACCTCCAGCGCATTGGCGCCCACGGCCACGCCACAGGGGTTGGCGTGCTTGACGATGACGCAGGCGGGGGTGTTGAAGCTCTTCACGCACTCCCAGGCGGCATCGGCGTCGGCGATGTTGTTGTAAGAGAGTTCCTTGCCCTGCAACTGCTTGGCCGTGACCAGCGAGCCGGGCGCAGGGTACAGGTCGCGGTACAGCGCGGCCTGCTGGTGGCTGTTTTCGCCGTAGCGCAGGTCCTGCACCTTGATGAAGCGGCCGTTGCTCTGGCCGGGGAACAGGTCGAGCGTGGGCGCTTCGGCATCCGCCGGGGCATCCTCACCCACCTGCACGGCCGAGAGGTAGTCGCTGATGGCACCGTCGTACTGGCTGATGCGGTTGAACGCAGCCACCGACAGCGCGAACTTGGTCTTGCGCGACACCTGGCCATTGGCCTTGAGTTCGGCAATCACGGTGGCGTACTGCGAGGCGTCGGTCAGCACCGCCACGTCCTTCCAGTTCTTGGCGGCGCTGCGCACCATGGCCGGGCCACCGATGTCGATGTTTTCAATCGCATCTTCCAGCGTGCAGCCTGCCTTGGCCACGGTGGCCTCGAACGGGTACAGGTTCACCACCAGGAAGTCGATGGTATCGATGCTGTGTTCCTTCAGCGCGGCCATGTGCGCGGGCACATCGCGGCGTGCCAGCAGGCCGCCGTGCACGCGCGGGTGCAGGGTCTTGACGCGGCCGTCGAGCATTTCGGGAAAGCCCGTCATCTCGGCCACTTCGGTCACCGGCAGGCCCTTCTCGGCCAGCAGTTTGGCGGTGCCGCCGGTGGACAGGAGTTTGACGCCCTGGGCGTGGAGCGCCTGGGCGAGTTCGACGATGCCGGATTTGTCCGAGACGGAAAGCAGTGCTTGCATGGTGGGAAGCTTCAGAGTTTAAAAATCGGTTGGGGGCGCGCGGTCAGAGCAGTTCGTGGTCGACCAGCTTCTTGCGCAGGGTGTTGCGGTTCAGGCCCAGCCACTGGGCGGCCTTGCTCTGGTTGTTGTCGGCCTGGTGCATCACGAACTGCAGGAGCGGGCGCTCCACGGCGCGCACCAGCATGTCGTGGATGCCATGGGGCTCTTCGCCACCGAGGTCGCGGAAGTAGGTTTCCAGGCTGGAGCGTACGCAGTCTTCCAGGTGCTGCTTGCTCATACGGTGCATTCCTTCATGGTCTCTCGCTCCTCCAGGGCCGTCGCGCCGTGCAGGGCCGGCAGGCGATCGGTGGTGTCATTCATTTGGTCAAAAAAAGTCGCCACGGCGTCGAGCTGCGCAGCAGCCGACTCCAGGGTGTTCATGCGGGCGCGGAAGTCCTCGCCGCCCGGCAATTCGTCCACATACCAGCCGATGTGCTTGCGCGCCGAGCGCACGCCGGTGTACTCGCCATAGAGCGCATAGTGGTCGTGCAGGTGCTCGATCAGCCAACGCTTGACCTCCAGCACCAGCGGCGGTGCCAAATGGCTTCCGGTGGCCAGGAAGTGCGCGACCTCGCGGAAGATCCAGGGCCGCCCCTGCGCAGCGCGGCCGATCATCACCGCGTCGGCCCCGGTGGCGCGCAGCACGGCTTGGGCCTTTTCCGGGGAGTCGATGTCACCATTGGCCACTACCGGAATGCGCAGCGCGGCCTTCACCGCAGCAATGGTGTCGTACTCGGCCTGGCCGCGGTAGCCCTGGTCGCGCGTGCGGCCATGCACCGTCACCATCTGAACCCCGGCGCTCTCCGCGCCACGCGCCAGCACCAGCGCGTTCTTTTCGGTCTCGCACCAGCCGGTGCGCATCTTCAGGGTAACGGGCACACCATGCGGCGCGCAGGCCGCCACCACGGCGTCGACAATTTCCAAGGCCAGCGGCTCGTTCTGCATCAAGGCTGAGCCGGCCCATTTGTTGCACACCTTCTTGGCCGGGCAGCCCATGTTGATGTCGATGATCTGGGCGCCACGGTCGATGTTGTAGCGGGCGGCGTCGGCCATCATGGGCGCGTCGGTGCCGGCAATCTGCACCGCAATCGGGCCGGGTTCACCCTCGTGGTTGGCCCGGCGCGAGGTCTTGAGGCTGGCCTGCAGGTCCGGGCGCGAGGTCACCATCTCGCTCACGGCATAACCGGCACCGAGTTGCTTGCACAACTGGCGGAAAGGCCGGTCCGTCACGCCGGCCATGGGCGCAACAAACAGGGAATTCGCCAGCGCGAATGGGCCGATCTGCATGGACGGTGTCGAGGAGAAGGTGGGGGACAAAAATGCCCCAGGGAATTTGGGGCTGTGCCGATTTTACCTGCCCAAAATTTCAGCAATTGAAATCCGGCCACTGAACGCTGCAATCACCCAGTCCGCGCGGGGCCACGGGCTTCCGATACAGTGCACCCCCATGGACTCCTGGATCGCTCCCCTGCTGGAATTTCTGGCCGTGCCGCAAGCCAGCCTGGGCGCCATTTTCGTCATTGCCTTCCTTTCGGCCACGCTGCTGCCCATGGGTTCGGAGCCGGTGGTCTTTGGCGTGGTGCAGCTGCACCCCGAACTGTTCTGGAGCGCCGTGCTGGTGGCCACGCTGGGCAATACCCTCGGTGGTGCGCTGGACTGGTGGATGGGCTACGGTGCCCACCGCGTGGCCGACAAGTACACCCACCAGCGCTTTCATGCCCGCGCGCTGGACTGGCTGCGCTCGTTGGGCCCCAAGGCCTGCCTGCTGTCGTGGCTACCGCTGGTGGGCGACCCGCTGTGTGCCGTGGCAGGCTGGCTGCGGTTGCCGTTCTGGCCCTGCCTGGTCTATATGGCCATCGGCAAATTCGCCCGCTACGTCCTCATGACGGCCGCACTGACGGGCCTGTTTCGTTGGTGGAGCTGATCGCCGCTCATTCGGCGGCGAAAGTCACCACATGCTCGACATCGGCACGGATGCCGATGCAGTCTCCCACCGCATGGTCATGGTGCGAAGGGATGAGCGCCAGCACCTGCGCTCCACTGGCCAATTCCAGCGTACACAGGAACTCGGCCCCCCGGAAGGCGCGGCGCACGATACGGGCCTGCACCGGCGACTGGTCGTCGTGCACGATGTCGTCGGCGCGCAGCAGCAGCTGGCAGGCGCCGTCCGGGTAGGCCTCGGGCAGGGGGCAGTTGCGTGGATCCTGCAGTGGCCCCACGGGGGTTTGCACCACCACACCATCCCCCTGACGCACGATGCGTGCCGGCAGGAACACCCCGTGGCCAATGAAGTCGGCCACGAAGCGGGTGGCCGGGCGGTGGTAGAGCGAGAACGCATCGTCCCACTGGTGCAGGTGCCCTTCCTGCATGACCCCGATCGCGTCGCCCACGGCAAAGGCCTCGTTCTGGTCATGGGTCACGAACAGGGCCGTGGCACCGGCAGCTTTCAGAATGTCGCGCACTTCGTGGGCCAGGCGTTCGCGCAGTTCCACGTCCAGATTGGAAAACGGTTCGTCCAGCAGCAAGAGTTCCGGCGCTGGCGCCAAGGCGCGCGCCAGCGCCACCCGTTGCTGCTGGCCACCCGAGAGTTCGTGCGGCATGCGCCGCGCCAGATCCGACAATCCCACGCGCTGCAGGCACTCCGACACCCGCTCACTGCGCTGCGCGGCCGGGCGGCCATGCAGTCCGAAGCCCACGTTGTCCGCCACGCTCAAATGGGGAAACAGCGCGTAGTCCTGGAACACCATGCCCACCCGGCCGTGTGGGGCGCCATCCGCGCTGGAAAGCTCCCGCTGGTTCAGCCACACCGAGCCGCCACTGGGCGCTTCCAGCCCCGCAATGGCGCGCAGCAAGGTGGTCTTGCCACAGCCGGAGGGACCGATCAGCACACCGATGTCGCCCTCGGCCAGGGTCAGGGACACCTCGTGGACAGCGGGGCGTGCCGCGCCGGGATAGCGCACACTGAGTTGGCGGACTTGCAAGGACATGCAGCGATTCTAAGTGCCTACAATTCTCATTTACCTTCCGCGCCACACCCATGATTGCCCCAACCGCCCCGATCCGCCGCCCCCTCGCCCCAGGCGGCAGTCTGCGCGGCACCGCCGTCCTGCTGTGGCTGCTGGGGGCGGGCCTGGCACTTCCGCTGCTCGCCATCGCAGCCAGTTGGCTGCAGCTGGATGCGGCGGGCTGGCAGACGCTGCGCGATCTGGGAGACACGGTGCTTCCGCGCTATGCACTGACCTCGCTGTGGCTGTGCCTGGGCGTTGGTCTGGGCGTGGCCGTAGTGGGCACCGGCGCGGCCGTGGCCGTAACCGTGTTTGACTTCCGCGGGCGGCGCGGCTTCGAATGGCTGTTGCTGCTGCCACTGGCCGTGCCCCCCTATGTGGTGGCGTACGGCTACACCGACTTCCTGCAATACGCAGGCCCGGTACAGACGGCGCTGCGCACGCTGCTCGGGCGCGAAGGCGCCATGCTGCCGGAGGTGCGCAGCCTGGGCGGCGCCATCTGGGTGCTGACTTTCACGCTCTACCCCTATGTGTACCTGTTGGCGCGCACCGCACTGGCCGAGCGTGCGACCAGCTTGCTCGAAGCCGCCCGGCTGCTGGGCGCCTCCGGCACCCGCACGCTGTGGCAAGTGGCCCTGCCCCTGGCGCGTCCGGCCATCACGGCGGGCGTGGCGCTGGCCCTCATGGAAACGCTGGCCGACTACGGGGTGGTCAGCTATTTCGGCGTGCAGAGCTTCACCGCCGGCATCTACAAGGCCTGGCTGGTGTTTGACGACCGCTACGCCGCCGCGCAGTTGGCCACGGTGCTGCTGCTGTGCGTAGCCGCCTTCCTGGCCTGGGAGCAGCGCGCACAACAGCGCCTGCGTTTCAGTACGCGCCAGGGCGGCCCTGGCGCGCGTAGCGGCCACGCCGTGCGGCTGCACGGCCGCCGGGCACTGCTGGCCTGGCTGGTGTGCGGCCTGCCGGTGGTGGCGGGCTTTGTGGCGCCGGTGCTGTTCATGTTGCGCCCGCTGCTGGGCGAGTGGACGACGCTGCCCTGGGCGCCCTTTGCGTCCTGGGCCTTGAACAGCCTGCGGCTGGCCGCGCTGACCGCGGTGCTGGCCAGCGGGGTCGCGCTGGGGCTTGGTCTGCTGGTGCGCGTGCAACCCAGCGGCTCCGGCCCTTGGCTGGCACGCATCGTCGGCCTGGGGTATGCAGTACCGGGCGCGGTGGTGGTGGTGGGCCTGCTGCTGCCGCTGGGCTGGGTGCAGGCCTGGTGGCCCACCAGCCCCCTGGGTGCCTTGCTTACGGCCACCAGTTTCGGGCTGGTCTGGGCCTATCTCGTGCGCTTTGTGTCGGTGGCCCTGCAGTCGGTGCACAGCGGCTACAGCCGGGTGCCGCGCAGTCTCGACGAGTCGGCCCGGCTGCTGGGTTGTACCGGCTGGGCCCTGCTGTGGCGGGTGCACGCACCACTGCTGCGCCGCCCCCTGGCCGCGGCCCTGCTGCTGGTGTTCGTGGACGTGATGAAGGAGCTACCGGCCACGCTGGTGCTGCGGCCCTTCAACAGCGACACGCTGGCCGTCATGGCCTACCAACTGGCACGCGACGAACGCCTGGGCGAAGCGGCATTGCCCGCACTGGCGCTGGTGCTGGTGGGGCTGGTACCGGTCATCCTGCTCAGCCGCACCCTGCGGCGGCCGGCCTGAGCGACTGAAGCCCCTTCCATTCGCTATGGTTTTGGAAGCTTGCAGCGCAATATCTGCGCGGGCTTCAGGCCAATTTGCCCATGAAAAAGGCCGATCCGCCTTGCTCGGCGAATCGGCCTGGGAGCGCGCTGTGCCGCCGCTTACTTGAATCCCACCTGGTCGAGCATGCGCTGGATCTTCACCTGGTTCATGCCGACAGCACTTACCGGAATCAGCTCGCTCTTGAAGCTGCCGCCCGACATGGCCTGCAGCGCCGGGTTGTCGAGCTTCACGCCCTTGGCCACCGGCCATTCGTTGTTGCCGTTGGCGAAGTGGTTCTGTGCCTGGGCGCTGACGAGGTATTCCAGGAACTTGACCGCGTTGTCGCGGTTCTTGGCGTTGCGGGCCACGCCGCCGCCGGCCACGTTCACGTGGGTTCCGCTGCCGGCCTGGTCGGGAAACACCACGCCGACTTTCTCGGCCACGGCGCGGTCATCGGGATTGGTCGAACGCATCAGGCGCGCCATGTAGTAGCTGTTGGTCACGGCAATGGCGCATTCGCCACTGGCCACGCCCTTGATCTGGTCGGTGTCGCCGCCCTTGGGCGCGCGCGCCAGGTTGGCCACCAGTCCGCTGAGCCAGTTCTGGGTCTTTTCCGTGCCCCAATGCTCCAGCATGGCGCCGAACAGGCTCAGGTTGTAGGGGTGCGAGCCGCTGCGAATGCAGAGCTTGCCCTTGTTCTGGGGCGCTGCAAGTTTCTCGTAGGTGTCCACGTCGCTGCGGGCGACCTTTTGCTTGTCGTACACCACGATGCGGGCCCGGGTGGACAAGCCGAACCAGGCGCTGCCTTCGGGCGTGGCCTTGGCGCGCAGGTGTTCCGGAATCGCATCTTCCAGCACCTTGGACTTGACCGGCTGGAACAGCCCATCGACTTCGGCACGCCACAGGCGCGAGGCGTCCACCAGCAGCACCAGGTCGGCGGGCGAGGCCGCGCCCTCGGCCTTCAGGCGCGCCAGGATGCCGGCGTCGTCCGCATCGACACGGTTGATCTTGATGCCGGTGGCCTGGGTAAAGCCGCTGTACAGGGCCTCGTCGGTCGGGTAGTGGCGCGCCGAGTAGAGGTTGAGCTCATTGCTCTGGGCCAGGACGTTGCCGGCCAGGCCTGCCGTGAGGCACACACCGGTGATGAGGGAAGTGAAACGCATGCACATTGCTCCAAGAAAGGGGAATGGCACGAGTTTATCGCAAATGCGACTAATTCCTATTTGCCTTAAATCAAGAATGGCTTCTCAACAACACCAGCACCGTCCCGCCCACCGTCATGGCCGCTCCCCACCAGGCGCCGCGCGCGGGGGCACGGCCCATGGTGAGCCAGAGCAGCGGCAACACCAGCACCGGCGACACGGACGAGAGGATGCCGACCATGCCGACTTCGCCATGGCGCAAGGCCAGCAGGATCAGGCTCATGCCCAGCCCCATGCCGATGGCGCCACTGAGCAGCACCAGGCCCAGCACCCGCGGCGTCATCGTGCCCTGGGCGCGCGCCAGCCCGACACCCGACCAGAGCAGCAGCAGGTGGGCCAGGCAGGTGACACCCACCCGCACCACCATGGCGGCCATCGGGTCCACACCAGCCGCCATCACCGGTTTCGCAATGAACGAGCCGCCCGCCTGGCACAGCGCCGCCAGCAACCCGAGCGCGACGCCCGTGGGCCAATGGCCCTGCAGGCTTTCGAACGCATGCGACTCGTCCTTGCGCGCTCCCCAGGCGATGGCCGTCATGACGCCCGCCACGATGAGCACGCCGCCCACCAGGGCCTGTGCGCCCATGCGTTCGTCCAGAAACAGGAAACCCAGCACGGCACTGAAAAAGGCGTGGGTGGCAAACAGCACCCCGGTACGGCGCGGCCCGAGGCGGTTCATGGACGCAAACAACGCCGTGTCGCCGATGAAGATGCCCACCAGCCCGCTCAAGACCAGAATGCCCAGTTGCACCAGCGAGAGTTGCTGCAAGCCACCGGACAGCCAGGCCACCGGGGCCAGCGCCAGGAAGACCAGCCCCATGCGCCAGCGCGTGAACGCAAAGGCGCCGAGATGGCGCGATTGGGGCGCGGAAATCAGCCCGGTGACGGCCCAGCAAGCGGCCGCGCCAAGCGCCAGCCAGTCGTAGGCGATCGTCACGCAGGTGGGCGCGGCGAACGCGGGGTTCGCTTGCGGTGCATCAGGAGCTGAACAGGAAGTTCATCACGTCGCCATCCTTGACGACATAGTCCTTGCCTTCGGCGCGCATCTTGCCCGCGTCCTTGGCGCCCTGTTCACCCTTGAAGGCAATGAAGTCGTCGAACGCAATGGTCTGGGCCCGGATGTAGCCCTTCTCGAAGTCGGTGTGGATCACCCCTGCGGCCTGCGGGCCGGTGTCGCCGACATGGATGGTCCAGGCGCGCACTTCCTTCACACCGGCGGTGAAATAGGTCTGCAATCCCAAGAGACTGTAGGCGCTGCGGATCAGGCGGTTCAGGCCGGGTTCGCTCTGGCCCAGTTCCTTCAGGAACTCCAGTCGGTCGGCATCGTCCATCTCCGACAACTCGGCCTCGATCTTGGCGCAGATGGCCACCACGGGCGCGTTCTGGGCCTTGGCAAACGCGGTGAGGCGGTCCAGTAGCGGGTTGTTCTCGAAGCCATCTTCGGAGACGTTGGCCACGAACATGGCGGGCTTGGCCGTGATGAGGAAGAACTGCTTGAGCTGGGCCTGCTCTTCCTTGCTGAAGTCGATGGTGCGCACGGGCTTGCCTTCGTTGAGCGCTGCCAGGCACTTGTCAAGCAGGGCCACCTGCTTCTGGGCTTCCTTGTCACCGGCGCGGGCCGGCTTGGAGACACGGGCGTGGGCTTTCTCCACGGCAGCCAGGTCAGCCAGGCACAGCTCGGTCTGGATGACCTCGATGTCGGCAATCGGGTCGACCTTGCCGGCCACGTGCACCACGTTGTCGTCCTCGAAGCAGCGCACCACGTTCACGGTGGCGTCGGTCTCGCGGATGTGGGCCAGGAACTTGTTGCCCAGGCCTTCGCCTGTGCTGGCGCCAGCCACCAGGCCGGCAATGTCCACGAACTCCACAATGGCCGGGACCACGCGCTCGGGCTTGACGATCTCGGCCAGCTGCGCCAGACGCGGATCGGGAACCTCCACCACCCCCACGTTGGGCTCGATGGTGCAGAAGGGGTAATTCTCCGCAGCGATGCCGGCCTTGGTCAGGGCGTTGAAAAGGGTGGATTTACCCACATTGGGCAGGCCTACAATGCCGCACTTCAAACTCATAAAAACCTCACGAATACGAGGGGACAAGTGTATGACATCCTGTGTGGCGCGCCTGCTTCTGGCCGCTGCCTGCCTCCTGGGGCTGGCGGGGCCGTCGGCGTGGGCACAGCCACCGCGGGCCATCGTGCTGAGCGCCGACACACCGTCCTTCACGCTTGCGGACGAGGTACAGAGCTGGCTTGAACCCGGCAGCGCCAGCAGCATCGAGCAAGTCTCGGCGCGGCCGGACAGTTTCCAGACGGTACCGGCCCTGCACCGGGAAGCACTGACGAGCACGGACACCTTGTGGCTGCGGCTGCGATTGGTCCGCAGCATCGATGCGCCTGCGCAATGGACGCTGAACCTGCCTCTGCCCTTTGTCGACGACGTCCAGCTGTTCCAACGCGATGCGCAGGGGCGCTGGCAGCGCCAGCAGGCCGGCGACACGCTGCTGCAATCGGCCTGGAGCCTTCGCGGCCCCTACCCCGACTTCATTCTGGACCTGCCGGGCACGCAGGAACACGAGGTCTACCTGCGCGTGCGCAATTTCAAGCACCTCAGCATCCCGATCCGGGTGGCCAGCTGGGATACACGCGCGTTCCAGCGCCTGACGGAGTTCGTAAGCCTGGGGCTGTTGCTGGGCGTGCTGGCGGTGCTGGTGGTGCTGTCACTGATCCGCTATGCCGAACACCGCAGCCCGTCCGATCTGGCGGCTTCCGCATTCAGCTTCCTGGTGCTGATGACGGTGGCCCAGATCAACGGCATCCTGAACATGCTGGTCTGGCTGCCTTGGCCGCGCGTCGGCGACTATGCCAACAGTGTGCTGCCCGTGCTTGCCGTGGGCGCGTCCCTGTTGTTCGTGCGCATGCTCTATGCGATTTCGACCCACTTTTCGCGCTATGACCGCTTCCTGCGCGGAGTAGGAATAGTCACCATCGCATCGACACTGACCTACGCCATTGACCGCGTGGCCGCTGACAAGATCGGCGCCATGGTGCTGCTGGTGGCGACAACCACCGGCCTGATCGCAACGTTTCTCAGCTGGCGCAGCAACTCACGCATCTGGTACTGGCTGATGGCCGCCTATGTGCCGCAGTACCTGTGCCTGCTGCGTCTCATGTGCGAGGCGCTGGGGTGGCTGCCCAACTGGTGGGAAATGCGTTATTTCCTGTCACTCAGCGTCGCGCTGTCGGTACCGGTGCTGGTCTATGCCCTGAGCCGGGCCACCCACGACCGCAAGGAACTGCAGTCCCGTGCACGCCACCTGCCCACCCAAGATGCCCTGACCGGGCTGCTGACGCGAGAAGCGTTCGCCACGGAGCTGGAAAAGGCCCATGAGCGCGTGGCCAGCGGCGGCGAGCGCATTGCGCTGGTCGTGGTCAAGGTCGTCAACTACCAGCACATCCGCAAGGGGCTGGGAGACCCTCTGGCGGAGAACTGCCTGTTGCGCGCCGTGGTCAAGCTGCACCGCATCCTGCGCGACATGGACCCCGCGGGTCGCCTTGCGGCCGATGAATTCGGCCTGATCCTGGACGGTGTGATGACCCGCCAGGCTTTGACCGAACGCCTGGTGCAGCTCATCGGCTCCGGGTTGATCCCCCTGCCTGGCTTGCACCCGCCGGTCACACTGCAGTTCCATGCCGCCTGCTTGCTGATGCATGAGTACCTGCTGGAGCCGACGCAAGCCCTGCAGGAACTGGAAACCATGCTCGAAGGCATGTCCAGCCACACGCGCCGGCCGATCCGCCATTTGGAGCCCCCCCAGACCATGCCCGCATCCCTGGCAGACAGCAGCACAACGCCATGAGCTCCATCCATCCATTCGCGCCTTACCGCTGCTGGCACGCCCTGCGCCGGTGGGTGATGCCGCTGCTGGTGCTGCTGTGGGGCCTGCAGGGTATGGCGGCTACGCCGGTGATCACACTCAGCGGCGACACCGCAGCGTTCACGGTGGACGGCACGGTGGACGTACTGGCAGAGACCGGGCCCACGTCGGGCCTGCTGCCCGTCATGCGTGGGGCGCGTGGCACTTTTGTGGAGAAGCCCGCCGACGAACGCTTTGCCCTGGGGCCGGAGCGCGCCATCTGGATCCACCTGCGGGTGCAGCGCGGTGCCGACACACCTGCGGACTGGTCGCTCAATGTACCCTTGCCCTACATTGACTCCCTGGAGCTCTACGTTGTCGACAGCCATGGTGCCGTGCAGACCCAGAAAGCCGGCGACACCCTGGCCTTGCGCCACTGGGACTACCCTTCGGTCTACCCCGATTTCCGTCTGTTCCTGCGCGATACCCGCCCCGTCGACCTCTACCTGCGCGCCAGCAACTACCGCGACATCGAGATCCCGCTGAGACTGTCCACGGGTGCCGAGCGCGAGCAGCAACGCACGTTGGAGCTGGTGTTCTGCGGCACCATGCTGGGCAGTCTGCTGATGCTCTTCACCTGGTGTGGCCTGCGATACTGGGAAACCCACGAAACCACCGAAGCCTGGTACCTGGTGTACACCGTGCTCATGGCCCTGGTCAGCGCGCAGGCCATGGGCTTGGCCAACCAGTGGTTCTGGCCCTATACGCCAGGATGGGCCAACTACGCCTCGGTAGTACTGCCGCTGATGGGGGTGGGTGCGAGCACGCTGTTCCTGCGTACCGTCAGCGCCACGGACGTCCGTCACCCGGTACTGGACAAGGTCCTGCTCTGGTTCGGCGCGGCCAGTGCGGCCCTGATCCTCATGGAGTGGGCCCTGCGCCGCGACGTGGCCGCCCAGCTCCACGGCATCTATTTCCTGCTGGGCCCGCTGCTGGCCGTGTTTGCCACGCTGCGGATCTGGCGCGATGGCAGCCCGCTCGGCCCCTGGCTGTTTGCCGCCTACGCCCCCCAGGGTCTGGCGGTACTCTACATGGCGGCTCAGATGCTGCACCTGTTTCCGGTGGCATGGCAGTCCCGCTACTACATGATCTTTGCCGTCACGCTGTCGATTCCGCTGCTGCTGCATGCCCTGACCCTGCGCATCAGCCAGCGTCTGAACATCCGCGGGCGCGCCCGGGTGTCCGACACCCAGGACGCCTTGACCGGCCTGCTGGTGCGCGAGCGGTTCATGGACCACGTGCAGCACGCTGTGCACCGCGCGTCCTACGACCGCCTACCGGGCGCCATCGTGGTCATCGAAGTTGCCAACTACCAGCACATCCAGGCGCAACTGGGCCTGACGGTGGCCGAGCAGTGCCTGCTGCGCGGCGTGGTCAAACTGCACCGCGTGCTGCGCGACGTCGACCCGGCCGGGCGGCTGGACATCGCCCGCTTCGGCGTGGTGCTGGACGGCGTTGGCAGCCGTGACGCGGTCAACGAACGCATGGTCAGCCTGATTGCCTCCGGCCTGATCCCGCTGCCCGGGCTGCACCCGGAGGTGACCCTGCACTTCCACGTCGCTGCCGTCGTGCTCGACGAAGTTCACCCGGATCCACGCACCGTGATCGACGAGCTGTGCGATCTGCTCGATGGCATTGCGCCGCGCAGCCGACGCCCGATCCGCTTCCTGGAGGCGCCCACCACGCTGCCTGCTCCACTCGAGCGCGACTCCGACTTCGATCCGCCCGAAGCCGAACTGGTCGAAACGCCGCCTATGGCGCGACCGCCCGCACCCAGCCAGCCCCCGCGACCGCTGACACCCATGCCGAAACTGGCCTCGCGCACTGACACCACATCATCGAATCCCGCCTTTGACCCCACGGTTCCCGCTGCGTTGGACGAGCGCCCCTGACCCCTCCTGTGCGGGCTCCTACAATGGGGCCATGGCTTCCCCTTTCGACATCTGTATCCGTGGCGGCGGCATCGTCGGCCGCACCCTGGCGCTGCATCTGGCGGCCAAGCGGTTGCGCGTGGCGCTGCTGGCGGCCCCGCCCTCCACGACCCAGGGGCCCGATGTACGCGCCTACGCGCTCAACACGGCGTCGCGCCGACTGCTCGACGCCGTGCGCTGCTGGCCCGACGAGACCCATGCCACCCCCGTGACCCGCATGCAGGTGCATGGCGACGACGGCGCGCAAGTGCAGTTCAGCGCCGCGCAGCAGGACGTGGCCGCACTGAACTGGATCGTCGATGTGCCGGCGCTGGAACGCTTGCTCGCGGAAGCCGTGCGCTTCCAGCCACAAATCGAGGTGGTTTCCGAGCCAGTGCCTGCCACGCTGACCGTGGTCTGCGAAGGCCGCTACAGCGCCACCCGCGAGGAATTCGGCGTGGCGTTCGACACTGCGCCCTACGGCCAGCACGCCTTGGCCACGCGCGTCGTGTCGGTCTTGCCCCATGAGCAGACCGCCCGCCAATGGTTCGGCCCCGAGGGCGAGATCCTGGCCTTCTTGCCGCTGGGTGGACCGCAGGGTAAGGAATACGCCATCGTCTGGTCCGTCAGCCCCGAGCGTTGCCGCGAGCTGCTGGCGCTGGATGACACCGCTTTCTGCGAAGCGCTGCAGAACGCCAGCCACCACGAACCGGGCAGCCTGCAGCTCAGCGGCCCACGCGCCAGCTGGATGCTGCAGCACGCCCTGGCGCAGCGCTGGAGCGGCCAGAGGCCGAACGGCGCCTGGGTGCTGGCCGGTGACGCCGCCCACAACGTGCACCCCTTGGCCGGACAGGGCCTGAACCTGGGCCTGGGCGACGTGGCCGAGCTGGTGCAGGTGCTCGACACCCGCCCCTACTGGCGCAGCGTGGGTGACCCCAAGCTGCTGCGCGCCTACGAACGGGCCCGCAAAGCCGACTTCGCCCTGGTCGGCGGCTCGGGCGACGGTATCCAGCGCCTCTTCACCCATCCCCACCCCGCCGCACAGGCCTTGCGCAATGCGGGAATGCAAGGCTTCAACAGCCTCACCCCGATCAAGAAATGGGTGGCACGCCGGGCCATGGGCCTGCCGACGCTGCCCTGACACCCCTTACCGGAGACCCGAATGAAATTTCTACCCGCATTGGCCGCAGCAGCAGCCCTCTACGCCTGCGCAGCCGTAGCCTCCGCCCAGGACGCGCAGATCAAGAAAAACATCGACACCCACCTGCCCCAACTGCAAGGCGTGCAGGAAGTGCGCAAGACCCCGATTCCCGGCATCTTCGAAATACGCGTCCAGGACTCGGAGATCTACTACACCGATGCCAAGGGGGAGTTCCTGATTCAGGGCCAGGTCTATGACCTGAAGAACAAGCGCAACCTGACCAAGGAACGCGAGGACAAGCTCACGGCCGTCAACTGGGACAGCCTGCCGGTCAAGGACGCCATCACCTTCACGCGCGGCAACGGCGCACGCAAGCTCGCGGTGTTTGCCGACCCGAACTGTGGCTACTGCAAGAAGTTCGAGCGCGACCTGCTCAAGGTCGACAACATCACCGTGCACGTGTTCCAGATCGGCATCCTGGCGCCCGACTCCAAGACCAAGAACCGCGCCATCTGGTGCGCCCGCGACAAGGGCCAGGCTTGGCTGGACTGGATGGTCAAGGGTGCCCAACCCGCAGAGGCCGCGGCCATGTGCGACTCTTCAGCCGTGACGCGCAACGAAGCCTTCGCCAAGAAAAACAAGATCAACAGCACCCCCACGCTGCTGTTCGAGGACGGCAGCCGCACGGCCGGAGCGATTCCCATGGAAGAGCTGGAACAGCAGTTCGCCAGCATCAAGAAGTAATTGCAACGCTACTCATTTCATAGCTGCCTGCACAATGAATACGCGGGCTGGAGCCAAAATTGAGCACCAAGAAGCACACTGGCACCGCACCGGTGCAGTACCAGGTGGAGTGCGCCGACCTGCACGCCCACCTCTACGCCGTCACCATGACGGTCGAAGCCCCCAACGCGATGCAGACCCTGCGCCTGCCGGTATGGATTCCCGGCAGCTACATGGTGCGCGAGTTCTCCAAGCATGTGCAGGAGCTGCAGGCCCGCCAGGGCGGCAAACCGGTGGCACTGCAGCAATTGGACAAGTGCAGCTGGCAGGTCGCTTGCCAGCCCGGCGCGCCGCTGACGCTGCAGTACCGCGTCTACGCGTTTGACAACTCGGTACGCACCGCTTGGCTCGACAGTGCGCGCGGCTTCTTCAACGGCACCAGCCTGCTGCTGCGCGCCGAAGGGCTCGAAGACCAGCCGCACACACTGGACGTGGTGGCGCCCGACACGGCACCGCGCTGGAAGCTGGCCACGGGCCTCGCACCGCACAAGGTGGACCGCCAGGGCTTTGGCCGCTATACGGCGCCCGACTACCACGCGTTGATCGACTGCCCGGTGGAGATGGGCGACTTCTGGAGCGGCAGCTTCACGGCCCACGGCGTGCCCCACCGCTTTGTCGTGGCTGGGGCAGCTCCGGGCTTTGACGGTGAGCGGCTGCTGGCCGACACGCAGAAGATCTGCGAAGCGCAGATCGACTTCTGGCATGGCAAACGCTCCGAAAATGGAAGCGCATCACGCAGCAAGGAAGCAGGCTACCGCCCGATTCCATTCCAAGGCTACACCTTCCTGCTCAACGCCGTGGGCGACGGCTACGGCGGGCTGGAGCACCGCAATTCGACCGCACTGATCTGCCAGCGCGCCGACCTGCCGCGCAAGGCCTCGGTACTCGATGCAAAGACCGCGTCGGCCACCAAGAGCGAGGGCTACACCACGCTCCTGGGCCTCATCAGCCACGAGTACTTCCACAGCTGGAACGTCAAACAGCTGCGCCCGGCCGAATTCGCCCGCTTCGACTACCAGCAGGAGAACTACACCGAGCTGCTGTGGTTCTTCGAGGGCTTCACCAGCTACTACGACGACCTGTTCCTGCGCCGTGCCGGTCTGATCGACGACGCCACCTACCTGAAGCTGCTGACCAAGACGCTGCAGCAGGTGGCGCAGACGCCGGGGCAGCAGGTACAGAGCGTGGCCCAGGCCAGTTTCGACGCCTGGGTGAAGTACTACCGCCAGGACGAGAACACGCCCAATGCCACCATCAGCTACTACACCAAGGGCTCGCTCGTGGCCCTGTGCCTGGACCTGACGCTGCGCACCGAAGGCCACACCACGCTCGATGATGTGATGCGCGCGCTGTGGGAGCGCACGGCAGGCGGCCCGCTGGCCGAGGCCGACGTGGCGGCCGTGCTGCAGCAACTCGGTGGCCGCAGCTTCGCCAAGGAACTGCGCCAGTGGGTGCACGGCACCAAGGCGCTGCCCTGCACCACGCTGCTGGCCGGATTCGGCGTGGAAGACAAGCCCGAGGCCGTGGCGTTGGACCAGCGCCTGGGCCTGCGCACCAAGCCAGCCGCCGGTGTGATGGTGCGCCAGGTGCTGCGCGGCGGTGCGGCGGAAGCCGCCGGCTTCTGCGCCGGAGACGAATGGCTGGCCGTGGCCCCGAAATCGCGCCCGGACGACCTGTGGCGCCTGTCCGCGCTCGCCGACCTGCCGCTGTACGCCAGCGAACGCGACCTCATCGCCCTGGTGCACCGTGACCGGCGCGTGCTCAAGCTGCCCCTGCGTCTGCCTCCTGACGCCACCCAGCCGCGCCTGACCCTCAAGGACAGCGCCGCCTTGCACCGCTGGCTGGAAGACGCTGCGCATGCGCCGGCCACCCCACCCGCACGCCGTGCGCGCAAGAAAACCTGAACCCCATTTTCCCTGGAGAACGCCATGAACTACGAATGCATCCTCACCCGCGTAGAAGCCGAAAAGGTCGGCATCATCACGCTCAATCGCCCCAAGGCGCTCAACGCGCTGAACGACCAGCTGATGGACGAACTGGGCCACGCACTCAAGGCCTTCGATGCCGACCCCGCCATCGGCTGCATGGTCATCACCGGCAGCGAAAAGGCCTTTGCGGCCGGAGCCGACATCACGGCCATGGCGAAGTTCAGCTTCGCGGATGCCTACCGCGGCAACTTCATCACCCGCAACTGGGAAACCATCCTCACCATCCGCAAGCCTGTCATCGCTGCGGTCAGCGGCTTTGCCCTGGGCGGTGGCTGCGAGCTGGCCATGATGTGCGACTTCATCATCGCCGCCGACACGGCCAAGTTCGGCCAGCCCGAGATCAAGCTCGGCATCATCCCCGGTGCCGGGGGTACCCAGCGCCTGCCGCGCGCCGTGGGCAAGGCCAAGGCCATGGACATGGCCCTGACCGGTCGCATGATGGGCGCCGAGGAAGCCGAGCGTGCCGGGCTGGTGGCCCGCGTGGTGGCCGCCGACAAGCTGCAGGACGAAGCCCTGGGTGCCGCGCTGCAGATCTGTGACTTCTCGCAGATAGCCACCATGGCCACCAAGGAAGCCGTGAACAAGGCCTTCGAGAGCAGCCTCTCCGACGGTCTGGGCTTCGAGCGCCGCCTGTTCCACGCCCTGTTTGCCACCGAAGACCAGAAGGAAGGCATGGACGCTTTCGTGAACAAGCGCAAGGCCGAGTTCAAGCACCGCTGACAGCCCTGTCCCCCGGGCCGGTGCGCCCGGCTTGACGCAGGCCCCAATTTTTTGGCTATAATTGCGGTCTTTGCTAGGTCGTATAGCTCAGTTGGTTAGAGCGCAGCATTCATAATGCTGATGTCCCAGGTTCAAGTCCCGGTACGACCACCACTCTTAAAAGCCAGCTCTCCCCTAGGAAGCTGGCTTTTTTCATGTAGTCAATACGTAACCGACAGCACATTATCGAGTCTGCTTGCCGCAGCTTGCAAGCCTTCAGGCGCCAAATGTGCATAGCGCTCGACCATGGATTGCGACTTCCAGCCACCCAGGCGCTGGAGTTCATAGGTAGGTGTTCCGGCCTGCCGATGCCACGTGGCAAAGGTGTGGCGCAGGTCGTGCCACCGGAAATCCTCGATCCCTGCCCGCTTCAAAGCGGCATACCACGCCGTATTGCTGGTCTGAACCATGGCTTGGCCCTCGTACGTGAAAACGTAGGTAGGGTGATCGCCCTTGCGCTTCTCCAGCACCTGCATAGCTGCATCGTTCAACGGCACGGAGTGCGGAGCGCCGTTTTTGTGGTCTTTGGCAGCAACCCACAAGTGCCGCCGCTCTAGGCTCACCTGCGACCATTTGAGCTGCGTCACATTGGAACGGCGCAGGCCGGTAGCAACGGAGAACAGGGCCATGTCCGCCAAGTGGGGCGGCAGCTCGCGCAGCAGCCGTGCGAACTCTTCGCGGGTCAGCGACCGGATACGCCCTCCCCCTTGCTTGTACATGCCGACCTTGGGCACCCGCTCGATCCACTCCCATTCGTTGCAAGCCTTGTTCAGAACGGCCCGTATCAGTGCCATGTTGCGATTCACTGTGGGCAACTTCACCACCTTGGCGCGTTTGGCCCGTATCGCATCCAGCAACGCCCGGTCTATGTCATCCAGGACTTTCCCCCCTAGTAGGGGGTGGAGCAGTGCCAATGTCCGTTTGTCGTTCTCATGGTTGCGATTGGCGCAGGTCTCCAGCAACCATTTTTCGACAGCATCGTCCCAGGTGCGTTTGGGCTTCAGATCGAGTTTGTCCAAATCCCACCGCTCTGCCTTGATCTTGTCGTGTAGCTGCTGTGCCTGCCGTTTGTTGGCTGTGCCCGACGAAATTTGCAGGGGCTTCAGCTCCCCCTTGATCGCAGGGAAACGCATCCAGTAGAAAGGGGAATCCTTACGCTTGTAAAGGCTCATAAACCACCCCCATTCCGCCCGGAGGACTGGCGTTTTGCCCGCTCTATTGCAGCCCCCGACGTTGCTGACACCCCCACAAACTCAAGCCACTCAACTGCTTGGGCAGCACATGGATGTGCGCCTTGTTGCTGTTGAAGCTTGGCAAGAACAAGTAGCACCCGCGCATATTCCGCCGTACCTTCCAGCAACTCCAAATGATCAATCGCACTCATACCGGCACCCCCTGCATACTGCGATCAAGCATTGAGGGATTGCGCTTCACGTGGTACGAAAACGGGTCTATGCGGGACGGATAGCCCGGACGCATGAGCGTTTCCACAACCTCGGCATAGTCGCCGCCGTACACGTCCAACATCAGGGTAACCATGCGGCCACAGGCGCGTTTGGCGTTCTCGACCGCTGTGTCGTAGGCGATCTGCGCCCCCTTGGCGATGGTCTTGATTACCGATTGCACTTCAGCCAGGAAGGCCATGCACGGATAAGCCCCGGCGAGGTAGTGTCCTGGCCGTGTGAGTATGTCCAGAGGGATGACGCGATCCTGTGCACGCCATTCGACTTCAAAGCGTGTCCAACGGCTGATGGCCTCGCCAAGCTGCTTTCCCTTCTCGTAGATGCGTGCGTACTTGCCACTTTCTCGATTGCCTATTGCCAGGGTGCGGCCCTTAGTGGAGCCGTCCCCCTCCAGCCAGTCCCCCATGCACGTATGGCTGGGCCTGCGACCACCAGCCGTAAACCCATCGTCCTGATACTGCTGCACCGCCCATGCAATGGACAGCACTTTGCCGTCGTAGTCGTCATATGCAACGTCTGCGCGTTTGAGCTGCGCCCGGCTTTCCCCCAGCCAATCATGCAAGCCCTGCCAGTCGCGCACCATGGCGCACCCTTTGCCCATGAGGCTGAAAAACACGCGTCCGCGCTGAGACTCGCCTCCCCACGCAATGACGCCTGCACCATCCCCGAAGCGGGCCGAGAACTTGAAGCCGAAGAGGCCACGGCGATGCTCCAACGACTCAATATCTATGAAGCGCCGCATGTTGGCGATGACCCACGGATACGACTCTTCATCGGGTGGCACGACTGAAAAGGCCATGGCATCAATGAAGGCCGCAGAGGGGTCGCGGGACTCGTCAGGGAGCAGATGGCGCACAACTTTTACACCGTGTGAACCTTGTGCCACGAGTTGAACCGCCTCCCCGGATTCTTCATCCACAGGCCAACGGCTTTTAGGGAACTTTCTCCCCGTAGTTACTACACGGGGCGCGACCTCGACCGCTGCGCCGCTCGTGCGAGCTGAAGCTACGCCCGGCGTCGCAGCGCTGCGGGCCGCTTCGCTGATGCCCGCGCGCGCTACGTCGCCGGACTTATTTACGTCATTGGAAACAAACATACGAACTCCGCAAAAGGGGGTTCGCATTAGCAATTTAGACATGCAGCAGCGAACCCGGTTAAAGGGATTCGCAAAAGCATTGTTTCTTTGTGGGAAGCATCAGCCCAATGCCGCAGCAGGCTACTCGACGCGTTGTGTCACCCGGGCGATTTTCTGACCGGGACGCCATACCCGTTATTTGCAATTGCAATGCTATGCGAACCGCTCGAACTACGTAAAGAAAAATTGGCGTAGTCAGTCGGGTGCTGTGTCGTCTACGCTACGAAAAGACAAGTGCACCCTTCCCGTGTTCTCGTCACGCGTAGCAATGCACTTCATGTTTGGTTGAGCCATCAACATGCGCACCATGGGATCAGCAGATAGCTTTGCCTTGATGCGATCAATCTCCGACTGTGGGATTGGCTTCAAGCTGGACGGTTTCGCGCTCTTCTTCATTGCAACACCTCGCCACCAATGCAAGATGGTTGATCAAGGCGCGAAAGTACTGCCAAGGCTTGCCACGTTTGGCGTTCGCGGCACACACAGTCATCGTGCAAACGGTGATCTGTTGCGCTTCGCTGCATGGGGGGCATACCCCCCATTCCCCCGTTCAACGACTCAAACACTCCCGAGCCGAGCGCTTCCAAATAGCGGACTACATCGGGCGACACGCCATGGTGATCAACCGAAAATTGTGCGATATCCACCAACCATGCACATGCCGCAACTGTTCTCTCTTGTGCCTCGATAGAAGGCGTGAAATTTTCAAGATTCATACGTAACTCCGACGTTGTAAAAACCACTAAAAACGTCGGTTTCGTACTGACTTCCCCCTCTGAAGCACTGTCAGAGGCGGATTCATAATGCTGATGTCCCAGGTTCAAGTCCCGGTACGACCACCAAATAACGGAAAAGCCGCTGATTCGAAAGAGTCAGCGGCTTTTTTCTTGGCTACGCCCTGCCTGTAGGCAAGGCGCCTCTTCGCGGTTGCACCGCGCATGTCGGGGCGCAGGCTCCAGACGCACAGTCATGAACGAAATTCATGGCCGTTCATGAACATACTTCATTTGCGTGCATGGCCATGAATCCCTACCATGCAACTCCTGATGCGCCCGCCTTGTGCGGCGCCCACACCCAAGCAGGGCCCCAAGCCGGTCCGCACACCACTTCCAAATCCATTGCCAGGAGAACCATGCATGGGCGCGAACAAGAAAGTCTGGATTGCATTCAGCGTACTGATCATCGGGTTTCTCGCCACCGGAGCGTTCGTCTGGAAACGCTACATACGCACGCCCTGGGATGAGGAGCACGCCTACACCAAGGGCTTGCAAGCAGTCGTCTATGCGTTCCCCTACGTGCTCAACAGCTCCGTGCGCTGGGCGTGGTCACAGCCGCAGAAAGAGGGGGAGCCGGTCGTCGCGCCGACCGATGCCATCAACCATTTCTTCCACTCGCCACGCCTGACCGGACCGCAGTACCGGGATGGTGGCACACCGAACAATGACACCGCCTACTCCACCACCTGGGCCTATGTCGAAAAGGAGCCGCTGGTCATCAGCGTCCCCGAGGTGGGCAACCTACCAGGAACCCAGAAGCCGCGCTATTACAGCCTGCAACTGGCAGCCTTCGACTCCGACAATTTTGCCTACATCGGCACCCGCACCACGGGCAATGGAGCCGGCCACTATGCCATTGCCCCCAAGGGCTGGCATGGGAAGCTGCCGGCCAACGTGAAGTTGCTGGCGGAGGCTCCCACTCCCTGGTTCCTCATACTGGGCCGCACCCTGGTCACCAGCAACGACGACTTTCCGGCCGTGGCGGCCTTGATGCGCCAGTACGACCTGCAAACGCTGAGTGATTTCGAGAACAAGGTCCATCGTCGCCCGCCGGCCCCGCCGCTGACACCGGTGCCGCATTACAAGAAGGAACAACTGGCGCTGCTCGGCAATTTCTGGTCGATCGCCAATGCCGCCATGACGGCCAATCCACCCGGCGATGAGGACGCCCGTCTGATGCGCTTCTTCCGTGACATCGAAGTCGGGCCGGGTCGCGATCTCTCCCGGCTTAGCGAAGGCATGGTGCGTGGCTTGGACCGCGCAGTGCTACGGGGTCTGACGATGCTGCCGGAAGTCAACCAGACCAGCTTCGGAACCAAGTCGGTCAACGGCTGGAAGTACCCGCCGCGGGACTATGGCCGCGCAGGCACCCATGGCGCCTGGCTCACGCGTGCTTCGCTGCAGTCGCTCGGAGGCATCGTCGCCAATGACCCGGAAGAGGCGGTGTACATCGTGGCCCATGCCGACTCGGCCGGGCAACTGCTCGATGGAAAGTCGAATTACCGCATTGACTTTCCGAAAGGCCAGATTCCCCCGGTGCAGGCGTTCTGGTCCATGAGCCTGTATGACAACACCAACAACCTGGTCGACAACCCGCTGAACCGCTATTCGCTAGGCGACCGCAGTCCGGGTCTGGTGTTCAACCCGGACGGCAGTCTGACGCTCTACGTGGGCCATGAATTGCCGCAGGGCGCTGCCCAAAGCAACTGGCTGCCCGCGCCGGCCGAGGAGTTCTACCTGGTGCTGCGCGCCTACCTGCCCGGCAAGTCCATCGTGGACCAGGTGTGGGAGCCGCCGGCGGTGGTGCGCCAATAGGCACTCGGGGGCACTTCAGGCCCCGCGCAGGTCACCATCCACGTACAGCCACCGCCCGCCCTCTTGCACAAATCGGCTGCGCTCGTGCAGGCGGATCGCCGCGCCGCTGGTGGGCTTCTGACGGGCCACGAACTCCACTTCGGCGTGGGTGGCATCGGTCAGCACCGCATCGCGCACCTCCAGCCCCAGCCACTTCACGCCGGGCTCGAACTCCACCGTGACAGGGCGCTGGCTTGGGTGCCAGGTTTGCAGCAGGTAGGCCTCGCGTTCCAGCACGAAGGCGCTGTAGCGGCTGCGCATCAGGCTTTCCGCGTCGGGCGCGCTTTGGTCACCGTCCAGGAAGCGCCCGCAGCACTGCCCATAGTTCTGAGGCTTCCTGCCCACCAGGCGAGCGCAGGGGCACGGCGCGGTGGCCGCCAGGGTCTTCATGGCCATCAGGCCTTCTTGGCGGCGCGTTTGGCCTTTTGTTGCTCCAGCGTTTCCGTCGGTGCACCGGCCTTCACCCACTCGGTGAAACCGCCGTCGATGTGGGCCACGTTGCGCATGCCCATGTCCTGCAGCGTCTTGGTAGCCAGGGCGCTGCGCCAGCCCGCGCCGCAGAACAGGATGAACTCCTTGTCCTCGTTCGCGAAGATGGGCTTGTGGTACGGCGAGGCGGGGTCAACCCAGAATTCGAGCATGCAGCGCGGTGCATGATAGGCCCCCACCACGGTGCCGTCGGCCAGCTCGCGGATGTCGCGGATGTCCACGATCTGCACCGTGGGGTCGTCGAGCCGCTCCAGCACCTCCTGCACTGTGTAGGTGGTGATCTGTTCCATGGCTTCGTCGACCAGCGACTGGAATCCTCGGGTGATGGGCATGGGCACCTTTCTGTATGTCAGTTGAGTTTGTAGAGCCGCTCGGCGTTCTCATAGCCTACCTTGCGCGCTACATCGGAGCGCAAGGCAGACAGAACCTCACGGATGGCCTGCCGCTGCCTGTGGGAGTTGGCGGAAAAGATACGTGCGGCGCCCACACGTTGTGCAGCATCGGCCACCAGGAAGCTGTCGCTGCCCAGCACGAAGCGGTCCGGGTACTTTTCCACCACATTGACCCACTCGGGGTTCAAGCGCCGCTTCATCGGCCCACCGCCGGCCTGCAGCATCACACCCGGTTCCCTGCCCATGGGCCGCAGGCTGAAGAACAGGTTGGGGTGCCGCTCCAGCAGGGACTGCACCAACTGCGGCGTGTAGTTGCCCAGCATGTCGACGCCACCCGCGTGGGCCCAGACAATGCGCGCCTTGCGGTTGTGGGCCAGCATACGCTCGAAGGCCTCGAAATTGGGCTCGAACTCAGCGGGGTTGTTCGGTGATGTCAGGCTGGCGGGCCGTGCCATCTTCGCCAGTACGGGGTCGAAATGCACGTCCAGCACCAGATCCTGCTCAGCGACGACATCCACCAGCACGCGCACCAGGGCATCATCTGCCGGGATGGCTTCGTAGGCATGCTGATCATTCAAAGACAGGTGGTGCAAGGCAATTTCACCGAAGCCCTTGACGCCGCTGGCAGCAGAACGCTGCGCCAAGGCGCGGAACTTCTCCACCGCTTCTGCAGGCGCCTTGCCTTCATGGATCTGGTGCATCAGTGGATTCAGGGAGTTTCCACCGGCCAACACGGCAAATCGCTTGCCATGCTGCGCAAGCTGTTTTTGCACCTCCAGAAAATCCGCGCCCGCCTGCCCAGGCCGTGGCTGCGACGAGACCACCAGCGTACGGATGTTCTCGGACTGCATGATGGCCAGGGACTTCTCCACCAGTTCCTGGGTACTGCCTGCATCATCCATCGTCCAGTGGAAATGGACATCTACCCATTCCTGCGCATTGGCAGCGCCCACCAGCAACATCAGCCCACCCAGAACGCCAGTCCAAGCCTTGCCTCGCATTGCCTCGCCTCCTTTTTATCTACATGGCCACGTAGCGCCCGGCCCGGTGGTTGGTGGCCAGGGTCTGGTTCACCACCACGGCGCCAAGCACCGACAGCGCTATCAACTGCCAGTCTCGCAGGAAAAATGACACCAGCACGATACTGCAATCCAGCGCCATCTGCAGCATGCCAGCGCGCCAACCGTAGCGCTCCTGCAGGTAGAGCACCAGCACATTGAAGCCGCCCAGGCTGGCACGGTGGCGGAACAGGATCAACATGCCGCAGCCGATGAGCGAGCCCCCCAGCAATGTAGCCAACAGCGGGTGCAGCACATCGAAGTGGATCCATTGCGGCAAGGCGTTGGTGAACACCGCCAGCAGGGCTACAGCGGCAAACGTCTTGACCGTGAACGCCGGCCCCATGCGGCGCCAAGCCAGCAGATAGAAGGGCAGATTCAACACAAAAAACACGGCGCCGAAATTCCAGCCGGTGCCATAGTGCAGCAGGAACGCGATGCCGGTGGTGCCGCCCGTGACGAGCCCGATCTGCTTGAACATGAGCACGCCGAGTGCGGCGAACAGGGTGCCCGTGAGCAGGGCCAGGACATCTTCGTAGCGCCGATGGCGCGTGCTGGGAGTGGAGGACATGGCTCGATTGTCCCAAATCGCCGCGGGGTATCAGCGGTTGAGTACCCACTCGCCATCGCGCTCGGCAGCGCCGGAGCGCACCAGGTCGCTGAGCAACTGGTCCACGGCCTGTTCCACAGGCTGCCCCGGGAAGCAGCACTGCAGCATGCCCTGTACATAGGGGGTGGCACCGACCCAGCCGCGCAACTGCGCGAGTGGCACACGCTGCAGATCCAGCAGCTTGAACTTGATGAGCACCTTGGTGGCGTACTGGTAGTGCTTGAGCGGACTGCGCACAAAGCCATCAAGACGCTGCCGGGCCACCTGCAGCGCCTGGGCCACATCGGTGAAAACGCCGCCATGGCCGGGGATGACCACGCTTGGCTGCAGGGACTCGATCAGGTCCAGCGTGGCGCCCACTTCGTCGAATGCACAGACCCCGTCGAGCTCCGGAAACACCACGCCGAAGCCGCGCTCCCACAGGGCATCGGCCGAAATGAGGGTGCGGCTAGCGGGCTCGAACAGGATGACCGAGTGCGAGTCGTGCCCAGGGGCGGCATGCACCTGCCAATGCTGCGCGCCCAGCAGCAGGGTCTGGCCCGGTACCAGGGCCGCGTCGTAGCGGTACTGCGGGCACTCCTGCCCGGTGGGGGTGTAGCTCAGCGTGTGCGGGTCCCACTGCGCCACAAACGGAGCATGGCCTGGCGGAATATGGGTCTGCAGCGCCGGGTAGTGCGCCTGCAGCGCGGCGTTGCCGCCGCAATGGTCACTGTGCAAATGGGTGTTGACCAGCACATCCAGGGGCCGGCCTTGCAAGACGCTGTCCACCAGCGCCAGGGTTTGCGCGGCATGGCTGCAGTAGCCGCTGTCCACCAGCGCGGTGTTCTGCGGCCCGACCAGCAGCACGTTGTTGCTGGAGAGCCAGCCGCGCTCGAAAACGCTGACGCCCGCAGGCAAGGCCACGGCCGACATGGCTTAGAGCGCGCGCTGGATGATGATCTTCTGCACGTCGGAAGTGCCTTCGTAGATCTGGCACACGCGCACGTCGCGGTAGATACGCTCCACGGGGAAGTCGCTGACATAGCCATAGCCCCCCAGGGTCTGGATGGCGGCGGAGCATACGCGCTCTGCCATCTCGCTGGCGAACAGCTTGGCCATGGCCGCTTCCTTGAGGCACGGACGACCGGCGTCGCGCAGGCTGGCGGCATGCCAGATGAGTTGGCGCGCCGCTTCAATTTCGGTAGCCGCCTGCGCAAGACGGAAGCCCACAGCCTGGTGGTTGAAGATGGGCTCGCCAAAGCTCTCACGGTCTTTCGCGTACGCCACGGCCACATCGAGCGCGCTGCGGGCCATGCCCACGCTTTGCGCGGCGATACCGATGCGCCCGCCTTCCAGCCCGCCCAACGCGATGCCATAGCCCTCGCCCTCTTTGCCGATCAGGTTGTCGGCGGGGATGCGGCAGTTGTCGAAGTTGATCTGCGCAGTGTCGCTGGAGTGCTGACCCAGCTTGTCTTCCAGACGCGCCACCACATAGCCGGGGGTGTTGGTGGGCACCAGGAAGGCGCTCATGCCTTTCTTGCCCGCGCCCTTGTCGGTGACAGCGATGACGATGGCCACGTCGCCGTTCTTGCCGCTGGTGATGAATTGCTTGACGCCGTTGAGCACATAACTGTCGCCTTCCTTGACCGCGGTGGTGCGCAGGCTCGAGGCATCGCTGCCCACGTGCGGCTCGGTCAGGCAGAAGGCCCCGAGCAGCTTGCCCTGCGCCAGGGGTTCCAGCCACTGCTTCTTCTGCGCGTCGTTGCCGAACTTCATCAGGATGGCGTTGACGGGGCAGTTGGTTACGGAAATCACAGTGCTGGTACCGCCGTCACCGGCGGCGATTTCTTCCAGCACCAGCGCCAGGGTCACGTAGTCGAGCCCGGCACCGCCCTGGTGTTCGGGCACGCAGATGCCGTAGGCGCCCAAGGCCGCCAGGCCCTGGTGCACATCCTTGGGGAAGTGGTGTTCCTTGTCCCACTTGGCGGCGTTGGGCCACAACTCGGCTTGTGCAAAGGCACGCACTGCGTCGCGCACCATTTCCTGGTCTTGGGTCAACAACATGTCTGTCTCCTGAAAATCCGTTCGTTACCACTGCGAGTAAGGTTGGCCGTCGTGCATGAAGAATTTGCCACTGTCGGCAGGTGTCAATTGCGTCAGCGTCTGGCGCATGGCGGCCACACTTTCCCGCACGGTCAAGGGGGCGTCTGCGCCGCCCATGTCGGTCTGCACCCAACCCGGTGACAGGGCCACCAGGGTGGCACGCGGGTAGTCAAAGCGTGCTGCAGCCACGGCCATGTTGAGCGCGGACTTGCTCACGCGATAGACCCAGCTGTAACTCGACGGCACCCCGGCAATGTGGCCCATGTCGCTGCTGATGAAGGCAAAGCGCCCCTGCGCTTCCTCGACCAACGGGGCCACCTGCGGAATCACCTGCATGGCACCCAGCACGTTGGTGTGCATCACGCGGTCAAAGTCGGGCTGGGTGGGGGGCATGCGGGCGTCGCCGCGCGACATGACACCGGCCACATACAGGGCCACATCGAGCTTCTCGCCGTCGAGCTGCCAGGCCAGACCGCTCACGCTGGCCGGGTTGGCCACGTCCACGCGCAGCGGAATGGCACCCAGCGCCTGTACCGCCGCCAGCCCCGCGTCGCTGCGCGCGGTGGCAATGACGCGGGCACTGGCCTCGCGGTACTGGCGCACCAGTTCCAGGCCAATGCCGCGGGAAGCCCCGATCACCAGAACGTTCAGTGCCAAATCAGCCCCCAGCCCTCATGAATATTGCGTAGACAGCTACTGCGTTTATAGCAACTCCAAGGCCACAGCGGTCGCCTCGCCTCCGCCGATGCACAGCGTGGCCAGGCCCTTCTTCAATCCGCGGGCCTGGAGGGCATGGATCAGCGTGACCATGATGCGGGCACCGGAGGCGCCAATGGGGTGGCCCAGGGCGCAGGCACCGCCGTTCACGTTCACCTTGTCGTGCGGCACGTTCAGGTCTTTCATCAGGGCCATGGGCACCACGGCAAAGGCTTCGTTCACTTCCCACAGGTCCACGTCACCCACAGCCCAGCCGGCCTTGGCCAGGGCTTTCTCGGTTGCGCCGACCGGGGCGGTGGAGAACCACTCGGGTTCCTGCGCATGGGTGGCGTGGCTCACGATGCGGGCCAGCGGCTTGCAGCCCAGCTTGGCGGCGGTGGAGGCGCGCATCATCACCAACGCGGCGGCGCCGTCGTTGATGCTGGAGCTGGATGCGGCAGTGATGGTGCCGTCCTTCTTGAAGGCAGCTTTCAGCGTCGGAATCTTGTCGAGCTTGACCTTGCCCGGGCCTTCGTCGATGGAGATGACGGTCTCGCCGGCACGGCCCTTGACGGTAACGGGGGCGATTTCGGCTGCAAAGGCACCGCTCTCGGTGGCGGCCTTGGCGCGCTGCACGCTGGCGGTGGCAAAGGCGTCCTGCTCGGCGCGGGTGAAGCCGTACTTGGCGGCGCAGTCTTCGCCGAAGGTGCCCATGGAGCGTCCCGGCTCATACGCGTCTTCCAGGCCATCGAGCATCATGTGGTCGAAGATGCGGTCGTGGCCGATGCGGTAGCCGCCGCGTGCCTTGGGCAGCAGGTAGGGCGCGTTGGTCATGCTTTCCATGCCACCGGCCACCAGCACGTCGTGGGTGCCAGCCACCAGCATGTCGTGCGCAAACATGGCCGCGCGCATGCCCGAGCCGCACATCTTGGAGAGGGTGACGGCCCCTGCGCTCTTGGGCAAGCCACCCTTGAACGCCGCCTGGCGCGCCGGGGCCTGGCCCTGGCCGGCCATCAGGCAGTTGCCGAAGATCACTTCGGTAACCAGTTCGGGGCTGATGCCGGCGCGCTCCACGGCGGCCTTGATGGCCACGCCGCCCAGGTCATGGGCTGCCAGACTGGCGAAATCACTCTGGAAGCTGCCCATGGGGGTGCGGGCGGCGCTGACGATGACGATGGGGTCGGACATGGAAGGCTCCTTGAGAACGGAAAAACGAATTGACGTTTACGTAAACGTCAATTGTGGCAGAAAAGCCCTTGCCGTGCGCTGACAGCTTTCTAGAATCTGCGGCTTGTACAGGGAGACCCGAACCATGAGGAAAACACTGCTAGGCCTGACATTCCTGGTGGGACAGGCATGTTGGGCACAAACCGCTGCCTACCCCGTCACGACGGAACCCTCGGACCCGAGCCGCCCGGCACGGGCGCTGGAAAAAGGCAATGGCTACAAGGCTGGCCTCACCGATGTACTGCTGCACATCGACCCATCGTTTGACGGTGACCGCGTACCCAAGATTCTGGGCGACGAAAAAGTCCGGCACGCCGTCATCATGCCGGTACCCAACGAAGGCACAGGAAACCGGAACGACGCAGGCACGATTCAGAAAATAGCCTTGGCACAGGCCCAACCGAAGCAGGTCAAGGTGATGTGCGCTGGCGACTACCTGAGCAACTGGCTGGCCGACGCCATGCGCTATGGTCTCGTCGAGTCTGCAGTGCAGCAGAAATTCGCCCGCCTGGAAGCCGACCTGGACAGCGGCCGGTGTCTCGGTGTGGGGGAGTTCGGTCTCTTCCACTTCAACAAAAAGGGCGACCAGAACATCATCCAGAACCGCTACGACCACCCGCTCGTGCTGCGCATGGTGGACGCCATCGGCACACGTGGCGCATGGATCCAGCTGCACGCCGAGCCACGGGAACCCAATGGTCGCTCCCACGAAAAGGAACTCTGGGACACGCTGCAAAACTGGACACAACGACAACCCAAGCTCCGCATCGTTCTGTCGCACACGGGCATGACTTCGGCCACCAATGCACGGCGCATCCTCGAAACTTTCCCCAACGTCTACCTGAGCATCAAGCTGATGTCGACCAAGGTTTCCAGCTGGACGCACCTGGAACCCTTGCTCAATGAAGACGGTGCCCTGTTCGAAGACTGGGCCCAGCTCATGGAGGCCATGCCCGAACGCTTCATGGTCGGTACCGATTCGAAATTCGGGCAAAGCGGGCACGAAGGCGTCGGGGAAGAGGCCTACGACAAGACGGTCCACCGGTACAGACGCATGCTGGGCAGCCTGGCACCCGAGGCCGCGAAGCGCATCGCCGCGCAGAACGCCAATCGCCTGTTTGGCTTCAAGGGCACGCCGCAGGAGTCTGACCCGGCGGACTGACCCTTCTACGCCGCAGCATCAGCCATGCGGCAAGGCCAGCATCCCGTTGTGCGCCTGGGCCAGCCTGAACACCGATACCGCCTGCGCCACCTGCCGCGCCTGCTCCTGCAGGCTGGAGGCCGCAGCGGCGGACTGCTCCACCAGCGCTGCGTTCTGCTGCGTCATCTGGTCCAGTTGCCCGACGGCGGTATTGATTTCGCCAATGCCGTCGGACTGCTCGGCCGCTGCCGCCGTGATGGCACCGATGGTGTCGTTCACACGCTGTACGGCGCCCACGATTTCGCCCATGGTCTGGCCCGCGTTCTGCACCAGGGTGGACCCGGACTCGACCCGCTCCACCGAGGTCTGGATCAGGGCCTTGATCTCACGCGCCGCTTCGGCACTGCGACCGGCCAACGCGCGCACCTCGCTGGCCACCACGGCAAAGCCACGCCCCTGCTCACCCGCACGGGCGGCCTCGACCGCAGCATTCAGGGCCAGGATATTGGTCTGGAATGCGATGCCATCAATGACGCCGATGATGTCGGCAATGCGGCGCGCGCTGGCGTGGATCTCATCCATGGTGCGCACCACCTCGCCCACCACGGTGCCACCACGCTCGGCCACCGTGGCCGCTTCGGTGGCCAGCGTGCCGGCCTCTCGCGCGGCCTGTGCCGACTGGCGCACCGTGCCGGTGAGTTGCTCCATGTTCGACGCCGTGCGCTGCAGGCTGCTGGCAGTCTGCTCGGTGCGGTTGCTCAGGTCCTGGTTGCCGCTGGCAATTTCGGCGCTCGCGGTTCCCATGTTGTCCACCGCGGTGCGCACCTGGCCCAGCGCGCTCTGGTAGCGCTGGCGCATGCCTTCTACAGCGCGCACCAGCGCACCGATTTCGTCCTTGCGCTGCGACTGGTAGGTATGGGTGAGGTCACCGCTGGCCACTTCCTGCACCACCCGGGCCAGTTCGCCCAAGGGCTGGCCCACGGTGCGGCGCACCACCAGGTACACCGCCACGCCGCAGGCCAGCGTGGCCAGCGCCAACAGCCCAGTGATGATCAGCATGTTGCTGCGATGGCGCGCGGTGGACTCGGCCTGCGACACCTCACCCACCACCCAGTTGCCACCAGACTGGGTCTTGCGCAGCAGGGCCCAGCGGGCGTCGGCGGTGGAGGCCAGCACGGGGGCTGCATCGTCCACGCGGCCATCGCTCGCGGTGTCGAGCGCCTGCAGCAGGCCTTCGGCCTGGGGTGACACCTCCACCACCTTCTTTCCGGCCTGGGTGGCGTGCATGACCAGCACCGACTCGCCCCAGGGCTGGCGTGGCTCCAGCACATAGACACCGCCGCTGTCGAAGAAACGCGCGTCCGCCACCTGCTGCGCCAGGGCGGCCTGCGCCGCGCGCATGTCGGTAGAGACGCCAATGGCCGCCACCACCTGACCCGCGCGGTCGCGCACCGGTTCGTAGTGCGACATGTAGGGCTGGCCGCCGATCAGTTCACGACCCGAGTACGGCTTGCCGTCGCGCAGGGCCACGGCGGCGGGGTGGCTGCGCTCCAGCCCCTGCGACATCAGGCGCTCGCCCTGGGCATTCTTGAGCGAGGTACTGACGCGCACGAAACCCTCGCCCTTGCGGGCCAAGACCGAACCTGCGTGCCCCGTAGTGGCACTGAAGGCGTCGACTTCGCTGAAACTGTTGTTGACGGCAGCACCGTAGCTCTTGAGTTCGCCCGACGCTTCGTCAAGCGCCAGCGTGGCTTCGAAGGACTGCTGGAGGGTCTTGGTGGCGCGCTGGGCCGTATCGCGCAAGCTGGCATCGGCCGCATCCATGGCCTTGACGATGCCTTCAAGCTTGTCGGCCACGGCGCCCTGCACCTGGATGCGCGCATTGCGTGACGCCACGGCATTGATGGCGATCGCCAGGATCACCAGGATGGCAGCAATGACGCCAATGGACAGCACGGTCAATTGCCGCGCCACCGAGACCACCCGCTCTTGTGCCTGTGCCTGCATGAGCACCTCCTTGTAATTGACTGTCCATCACAACGACCGTGGACACGCGAAGGTTACACCCAATCCACCGCACGGCCCCAGCAAGAAGCCTAGCTCCGGAACCTGTCTGGCTTGCTTACAAGGCTGGCTGCACGGCCCCGGTCAAAGCATGCCGTCAATGCCACACACGCAGCTTCAGGGTCTTGCGCCTGGGTGATTGCCGAGATGACCGCAGCGCTGGCCACACCGGTGGCGGCGACCTCGGCCATCTGGGCTACGCCGATGCCGCCGATACCCACCACGGGCAGCGGCAGCACGCCAGCCCAGTAGCGCAGGTTGTCCAGCCCTTGGGGTATCCAGGGCATGTCTTTCGACTGGGTGGCGAACACGGGACCGCAGGCCATGTAACTGGGGCGCAGCGCCCAGGCGCGGGCCACCTCCCAGTAGCTGTGGGTAGAAACTCCCAGGCGCACCCCGGCGCGGCGCAGCGCGTCCAGATCCACGGTTTCCAGGTCTTCCTGGCCCAGGTGCACGCCGTAGGCACCGGCATCGAGTGCGAGTTGCCAGTGGTCGTTGATGAACAGCTGTGCGCCAGGGGTCTGGCGGGCCAAGGCCACGGCCGCGTGGACCTGTTGTGCCAGGGTGGGCGCAGCCGCGTCCTTGATGCGCAACTGCACCGTACGGATACCGGCGGCCAGCACCCGCGCCACCCATTCCACGCTGTCGACCACGGCGTACACGCCCAGGGCCGCATCGATCAATGGCGAAAAGGGAGGCGTAGTGCCAGGTGTTGCCTGCAGCCAGGGCAGGTTGTTGGCGTGCAGGGCCAAGTCGCTCTGGGCACAGACTGGCCCGGCCCCCTGCCCGGCCGCATAGGCATGGCGCAGGGCGTGGGTGGTGGCCATCTTGGCCAGCACCACGGCGTCCGCCACACAGTAGCCGCTGGCCAGGGCCGCCGCCGCAGTGGAGGCGAAGGTGCAGCCCGTGCCGTGGTGGTGGCGCGTGTCCACACGGGGCAGGCTGAGCCAGCCGCTGGCTTGCGGGCTGCTGAACCAGTCGCTGGCCAAGCCGGATTCGTCCAGCGCATCACCTCCGGTGATGACCACCGAAGCCGCTCCCAACGGGGACCCCAGCGCCAGTCCCAGGCGCTGGGCCTCGGCCCGGTTGGGGGTGACCACGGTGGCACGCGGCACGAGTTCTTCGCGGTACGCCTGCACCAGCGCGGCGTCGGCAAAGGCTGCCCCGGTGGTGGAGCCCAGCACCGGGTCCACCACCAGCGCCACGGGCTGCCCCTGGGCGCGCAGGCGGTCGACCCAGCGGCAAACCACGCGCAGGTTGTCGATGCTGCCCAGCAGGCCGGTCTTGATGGCGGCGGGGGGCATGTCTGCGGCCAGGGCGGCGAGTTGGGCATCCAGCAACTCAGCGCTTACCGGATCGACCCGCGTCACCGCCACCGAGTTCTGCGCCGTGATGGCGGCCACCGCCGTGCAGCCGTGCACGCCAAAAGCCTGCAGCGCCTGGAGGTCGGCCTGCAGCCCGGCCCCGCCGCCGCTGTCGGAACCGGCAATGCTCCACACCACGGCTCGCTCGGCGCCAGCCCTGATTTCAGTGCCAAATGTGCTTCTAGCCCGCACAGGAATTGCGTGAACAGCTTCTTTTTTCATAGCGCCTTCAGAGCAGGATGGGGTAACCCGCCACCGGGGTGGACGGCACGGCCATGTCCTGCGGGGGCATGATGCCGGCCTCGAAGCCCAGACGACCGGCCTCGATGGCCAGCGCAAAAGCGCGCGCCATGCGGACCGGGTCGACCGCGTTGGCGATGGCGCTGTTGAGCAGCACGCCGTCCAAGCCCATCTGCAGCGCCTGGGTCGCGTCCTTGGGTGAGCCGATGCCGGCATCCACCAACAGCGGCACACCGGGCAGGCGGGCGCGCAGGGTGCGCAGGGCGCTGGGGTTGAGCAGCCCCTGGCCGGAGCCGATGGGTGCGCCCCAGGGCATGAGCACGGTGCAACCGGCGTCCAGCAGGCGCTGGCAGCTCACCAGGTCGTCCAGGCAGTAGGGGAAGACGGTGAAGCCGTCCTTCACCAGTTGCGTGGCGGCTTCCAGCAGCGCGAACGGGTCAGGCTGCAGGGTATGGGCGTCGCCGACGACTTCGAGCTTGATCCAGGGCGTGTCGAACAGTTCACGCGCCATGTGGGCCAGGGTGATGGCCTCGCGGGCGGTGTGGCAGCCGGCGGTGTTGGGCAGCAGGTGCGCTCCGGTTTCGCGCACCAGGGCGAAGAAGTCACCCGCCTCGCTGCCTTGGGCCAATTGGCGTCGCAGACCGACGGTGACGACCTGGGCGCCGGAGGCAGCAATGGCGTCTTGCAGGACTTGGGGGGATGGGTAGCCTGCCGTTCCCAAGAAGAAGCGGCTTTGCAGGGTGCGGCCGCCGACTTGCCACGCTTGGGGAGCTAGTTCGGGGCCGAGCCTGGGAGGCGGCACGTTTTGCTCCGTGTCCCCCGCCCGCGCTGCGGGCTCCTCCTTTACCTGCGCAAAACGCGCCGCCTCCCAGTCTCTACGTGCGCTTGTCATGGTTCAGCCTCCAGTGATGGGTTGGAAGGTCAGGATGTGGTCGCCGGGGCGCAGCACCGTGGCAGCCCGTTGCGTGCGCGGCACGAACTGGCCGTTGACGGCGGTGGCCAGCGACTCGGGTGCCGCGTCTTGCGCAAGCACCCAGTCATGCAGCGTGGTGGCGGTGGTGGTCTGGGCCTCGCCGTTCACCTGGATGGCGATGGTGTCAGTGGTGCTCATGCCGCCAGCTCCTGTACGGCCTGCTCGACCAGCGCCGGGGCCAGCAGCCAGCCATGGCGGTACAGGCCGTTGATGCGCGTGCAGCCGGCCTCCGTACGCAGCAGCGGCAGGTTGTCGGGCAAGGCCGGGCGCAGGTTGGACTCGGAATGCACCACGCGCGCCTCCACCAGGCCGGGCAATGCACTGTGGGCGGCGCTGAGCAGTTCCAGCGTGGTGCGCAGGGACACGGGGGAGCGGTCTTCGCTCTCGATCTCGCTGGCGCCGACGACAAAGTAGTGGTCGGGGCGTGGCACGACGTAGACGCTGTGGCGCGGGTGCATCAGGCGCAGGGGGCGGCGCAGGTCGACATCGGGCGCGTGCAGCAGGAAGACCTCGCCGCGCACACCACGCACGGGCAGTTGGGGCCGAGCACCGACGCCGCGCACATCGAACACATGGTCAAGGCGCATGGACTCCACCCCGCCGTGCATGCGCACGGCTAGCACTCCCGCATCGGCCTGCTCCACGGCGTGCCCCCAATGCCAGCGCACGCCTTGGCGTTCGCCTTGTGCGTACAGACCGAGCAGAGTGTTGTGCACTTCGATGTAGCCCTCGCACGGCAGCAGCCAGGCCAGCGCAGGGCCTTGGACGGAAGGCTCCAGCGCGCGCAGTGCCTCCGGCGTCAGGGCCTGCGGTTGGTGCTGCGCATCGGCCTTGGCTTCCAGCAAACCCACCACCCGCTGCGCCGCCCCCGCGTCGGCGCGGTGCGCCACCAGCAGGCTGCCGTCAACGTGGCAGATCTCGCCCAATCCGAGGGCACGCGTGATCTCCGGCCAGAGTGCGCAGGAGCGCAGGCCCAGGCGAAACACGTCCTCATTGCCGCGGTCCAACTCGGCCACGGGGCTGAGCATGCCCGCCGCCGACCAGGCCGCGCCCTCGGTGCCCGAGGTCTCGCGCGGGCCGGGGCCGGTGGCGCTGTCGAAGACCTCCACACGGTGCCCTGCGCTGCTGAGCTGCACGGCCAGCAAGCGTCCCAGCAGGCCTGCGCCTGCAATGCCAATGTGCATGATCGACTCCCGACTCAGGCCTTGGTGATGGGGATGTAGATTTCGCCGCCTGCTGCCTTGAACGCCTCGGATTGGGTCTGCATGCCCGTCTCCAGCGCCTGCTCCTCGCTGACCCCCAGGTTCTGGGCGTACTCGCGCACCTCCTGCGTGATCTTCATGGAGCAGAACTTGGGGCCGCACATGGAGCAGAAGTGCGCCACCTTGGCGCTGTCCTTCGGGAGCGTTTCGTCGTGGAAGTCGCGCGCGGTGTCGGGGTCCAGCGAGAGGTTGAACTGGTCCATCCAGCGGAACTCGAAGCGCGCCTTGCTCAAGGCGTCGTCGCGCGCGCGGGCTCCGGGGTGGCCCTTGGCCACGTCGGCGGCGTGGGCCGCAATCTTGTAGGTGATGATGCCGGTCTTCACGTCGTTGCGGTCGGGCAGGCCCAGGTGTTCCTTGGGCGTCACGTAGCACAACATGGCGGTGCCGAACCAGCCGATCATGGCCGCGCCGATGCCGCTGGTGATGTGGTCGTAGCCGGGGGCGATGTCGGTGGTCAGCGGGCCCAGGGTGTAGAACGGGGCTTCGCCGCAGTGCTTGAGCTGCTCGGTCATGTTGGCCTGCACCATGTGCATGGGCACGTGGCCGGGGCCTTCGATCATCACCTGCACGTCCTGCTGCCAGGCCTTTTGCGTGAGCTCGCCCAGGGTGCGCAGTTCGGCAAACTGGGCCTCGTCGTTGGCGTCCGCGCCCGAGCCGGGGCGCAGGCCGTCGCCGAGCGAGAAGCTCACGTCATAGGCCTTCATGATCTCGCACATCTCGTCGAAGTGGGTGTACAGGAAGTTCTCGCGGTGGTGGGCGATGCACCACTTGGCCAGGATGGAGCCGCCGCGCGACACGATGCCGGTGACGCGGTTGGCCGTGAGGTGAATGAAGGGCAGGCGCACACCGGCATGCACCGTGAAGTAATCCACGCCCTGTTCGCACTGCTCGATCAGCGTGTCGCGGAAGATGGCCCAGGTCAGGTCTTCGGCCACGCCGCCCACTTTTTCGAGCGCCTGGTAGATCGGCACGGTGCCGATGGGCACGGGGCTGTTGCGCAGGATCCAGTCGCGCGTGGTGTGGATGGCTTTGCCGGTGGAGAGGTCCATCACCGTGTCCGCACCCCAGCGGATGGACCAGACCAGCTTTTCCACTTCCTCTTCGATGCTCGACGTGACGGCCGAGTTGCCGATGTTGGCGTTGATCTTCACGAGGAAATTGCGGCCGATGGCCATCGGCTCCAGCTCGGTGTGGTTGATGTTGGCCGGGATGATGGCGCGGCCCCGTGCCACTTCGTCACGCACGAACTCGGGCGTGACGACCTTGGGGATGCTGGCCCCGAAGCTGTTGCCGGCCAGGCGGGCTTCACGCTCGGCATTGCCTAGGTACTGCTGCGCCCATTCCAGCTTCTGGTTCTCGCGGATGGCCACATATTCCATCTCGGGGGTGATGATGCCCTTGCGTGCGTAGTGCATCTGCGTGACGTTGGCCCCGGGCTTGGCGCGGCGCGGCTGGCGCTGCAGACCTGCGGCCTGGGCACGCAGCGCGGCCAATGCGTCGGACTCACCCGACTTGATGCCATCGTCCAGCGCAAAGGGCTTGCGGCCTTCGTAGGCTTCGGTGTCGCCACGCTCGGCAATCCAGGCCTGGCGCAAGGCGGGCAGGCCGGCGCGCACATCGATGGCGGCGCGCGGGTCGGTGTAGGGGCCGGAGGTGTCGTAGACCGTGACGGCCTCGCCATTGCTCTGCAGGATTTCGCGCACCGGCACCCGGATGTCGGGACGGCTGCCAGGGAGGTAGCGCTTGCTGGATGCGGGCAGCGGCTCGCGGGTGAGCTGGATGAACTGGGCGAGTTTGTCGGGTGCGTTCACTGGCGTGTTTCCTCAGGTTAAGACCCGAAGAAAGAAACGGCACCAGCCCCCGAAAACTTGGAATGAGCGCACCCGCACGGCACGAGGCCTGGGGCGCTGCTCTGCACTTCTTACGCTGGTATGAACCAGATCAAGTTCACGGGTTTGGAATCCATCTCAGCGCAACCACTGCGCACCCCGGGCGGGGCGAAGTGTACGACAAAGCGGAACAGTGGCCGCAAACGCCTAGGCGGTGTCCGTGCCGGACGCAGGCATCTGGCTTTGCACGACGTGGGCGAAATAGTGGCGGTCGCCCAGCAGGATGTGCTTGGCGATCAGGTCCTGGGCCAGGAACTCGAACACGGCCCCGGAATCGACTTTCTGCTGACGGAAGTTGTCGGCCAGTTCCTGCGCCTTGCGCACCAGCTGGCGGTGGTGCTGCTGGTGGATGGCCGTACCGGGCCAGCCACTGCGCTCCAGGATAGCTTCCTCACGCGCAAAGTGGGCCTGCACTTCCTGCACCACGAAGTCCACCTTCCCGCACAGCTCGGCATGCGGCTTGGCAAACGCCATGGCATTGAGCAGGTCGTCGGCATGGGCAAACAGGGTGATGTGGTCCTTGTCGATCTGGTCAATGCCGCAGGCATAGGAGGGGTGCCATTCCAGCCGGAGCACCTGGGGTTCGCTCGGCGCCTCCGACGCCGACAGTCCTGCCGGCTCCGTCATGTCGCTGTCGTACTGCACCTGATTGCGTCCGCGCTCCTTGGCCTGGTAGAGCATCGCATCGGCACGCTCCAGGCACTGCCCCCACGTTTCACCCGCGTGGTACTGGGCCACGCCGATGCTCACCGTCACGGTACCTGCAGGTTCCACCGGGGCAGCACACACGGTACTGCGCAGGCGTTCGGCCAGCACGACAGCGGTACTCAACGGCGTATCGGGACACACCACGACGAACTCCTCGCCACCGTAGCGGCACAGTGAGTCCGAACTGCGCAGTGTCAGGCCCAGACGCTGGGCCACGGCCTTGAGCACGCCGTCACCCGCCGCATGCCCCAGGCTGTCGTTGACTGCCTTGAACTTGTCGATGTCGATGATGAGCAAGCTCAGCAAGTGACCGTGACGGCGCACGCGGTCGGTCTCGTTGGCCATCAGCTCCTCGAAGTAATGGCGGTTCCAGACACCGGTCAATCGGTCGATGCTGGCCACCTTTTCGGTGGCTTTGAGGACGTCGGCGAGCTTGCGCTTGTCCTGCCGCAAGCTTTCCACGTCACGTGGCAGCCCGTAGAAAGGGTCCCTGAACGCCGCATACGACGCCAGGCGCACGCCGACCGTTGCAAAGGCAATGATCAGGAAGCTGCCCAGCGCATCGGCCAGGGCCGGCCCGACACCGATCGCGGGCAGCAGCACGCCATGGAACCAGTCATGGAAACCGTACACGATCACGCTGGCCGCCAGCCCCACCACCAGCGTCACCGCACTGTTGCGCCGCAGCAGCTGCCGCAGTGTCTTGCGGTAGGAGTTGTCAGAGGTTTCCATCGGTCTTCGCGTATTGCATCAACGTCTGTCGGGCGAACGCCCACGCACCACCTTGCACAGTCAGTTTCTTCCGGGCACGCGGCCGGAAGGCCCATTCTGCCGGAAACGCTTGTCTTTTTCATACGGAAAGACATCATGCACATGCCCCGCCTGGATACGCTCCTTGTGGCTCTGCCAGAACTCCACATCGAGCAGGTCGGCATGGTGCTTCATGAATACCTCGCGCACCGCCGGATTGCCCAGCAGGAACGGTGCGAAGGTTTCGGGGAACACGTCGTTCTTGGCCACCGAGTACCAGACCTCGCCCGACATCTCGTCCTCCTCGTTGCGCGGGGGCGGCACGCGGCGGAAGTTGCAGTCGGTGATGTATTCGATCTCGTCGTAGTCGTAGAACACCACCTTGCTGCCACGCGTAACGCCGAAGTTCTTCCACAGCATGTCGCCGGGAAAGATATTGGCAGCCACCAGGTCCTTGATGGCGTTGCCGTATTCGACCACCCCGCGCTGAATCTGTTCGCGCGCCCGTTGTGCCGCCGGGCTGGTGTCGGCGGGGTTGGCCCCTCCGGCATCGAAGGCCTCCTGCAGGTAGATGTTGAGCGGGATCATGCGTCGCTCGATGTAGACGTGCTTGAGCATGACCTCCTGCGTGCCATCACCGTCGAGGTCCGCAATTTCCATCTGGCTCGGGGCAAACTTCTGGATTTCAGCGATCAGCTCGTCAGTGAAGCGCGCCCGCGGAAAAGCCACGTTGCTGTACTCCAGCGTGTCTGCCATGCGCCCGACACGGTCGTGCTGCTTCACCAGCAGGTACTTGCCCTTGATCTGCTCCCGGGTGGTGTCCTTCTGCGGCGGGTAGTAGTCCTTGATGACCTTGAACACATAAGGGAAACTGGGCAGGTCGAACACCAGCATGACCATGCCCTTGATGCCGGGCGCAATGCGGAACTGGTCGGTGCTGTGGTGCAGGTGGTAGAGGAAGTCGCGGTAGAACAGCGTCTTGCCCTGCTTGGCCAGCCCCAGCGCGTTGTAGATCTCGTTGCGCGGCTTGCGCGGCATCATGCTGCGCAGGAACTGCACATAGGCACTGGGAATCTCCATGTCCACCATGAAGTAGGCGCGCGCGAACGAGAACAGCATCAGCAGGTCGTTCTCGTCGAACAGGGCGGCGTCGATGGCCAGACGCGTCGCGCCGGCTTCGATCGGCCCACCCGCCACGGCAGCGCGGTGCAGCACCGGCAGGGCAAAGGGGAATTCGTTGAAGCCGTTGATGAGCTTGCCGATCACATAGCAGCCCTTGTTGCGGAAAAACAGGCCGGAAAGCACCTGAATCTGGAAGTTCGCACGCAGCGTGGCATCGCCCAGCTTCGCGCTCATGGTCTCGGCGACCCAGGTGCAATCGCGCTCCAGGTCTTCGAACGGAACACGCAGGTCAAAGTCCTGCATCATCTGCACCACGGTGGCCACCATGCTCTCGCGCGTGGGGTAGTAGGAGCGGTAGGTGCTCTTGCTGCTTCGGTCGTCGTTCTCGATGTACTCGGTGCTGACGGCCGGGCGCACAAAGATGAAATCGTTCTGGAAGTAGGCGCGGTGCAGGATCTTGGTGGTGACCGAGTTGAAGAAGGTCTCGGCCAGCTCCGGCTGGTGGTGATCCACCGACAGGCCGATGTAGAGCAGCTTGACCTGCTGCCATACCTCGGCGGGCTGCTCGCCGGCCTTGAACTCGCGCTCCAGGCGCGTCGAGCACTCCTTGACTCGCAGGTCATAGAACTCGATACGCTCACGCTGGGCGCGCTGCTGGCCGCGCCAGTCGCAGACCTCGAAGCGGTGCTTGGCCCGGGCCGACTCGGTGCGGAACAGCTGGTAGTGGCGGTTGAAGCCGTCCATCATGGCCTTGGCAATGTCATAGGCCACGGTAGAGTCAATGCGGATCGGGAACATAAACCACTCGCTCCGAATTTAGTAGCTTCCTACACAGCAAATACGCCGCATGAAGCCAATTTTCCTTCAAGCCAGGCGTGGAACCAGGCGTACACCAGACACCGCTTCGCGGTATTTGACCTGCAGCTCGTCCATGCCGGCCACCGTGACATGCAGGTCCTGCAGCAGACCGTCCTGCAGGCCATAGACCCAGCCGTGCAGCGTCACATTCTGCCCACGTGCCCACGCGTCCTGCATCACCGTGCTGTGGGCCACATTGACCACCTGCTCGATGACATTGAGCTCACACAGGGCATTGGCGCGGCCATGCGCGGGCAGCAGGTCCAGGATTTCCCGGTGGCGATCGGCCACGTCGCGGATGTGGCGCAGCCAGTTGTCGGCCAAGCCCACGCGCTTGCCCTCCAGCGCGGCGCGTACACCGGCGCAGCCGTAGTGGCCCACGACCATCACGTGCTCGACCTTGAGCAGGTCCACCGCGAACTGGATGGTCGACAGGGCATTGAGGTCCGAGTGCACCACCACGTTGGCCACGTTGCGGTGCACGAAGACCTCGCCGGGCTCCATGCCGACGATTTCGTTGGCGGGAACGCGGCTGTCGGAGCAGCCAATCCACATGTACTTGGGTTGCTGCTGCTTGGTCAGCTTGGTGAAGAAGCCGGGGCGTTCGGCTTCCATGGCCTGGGCCCAGGCCCGGTTGGTGGCAAACAGTTCATCGAGGTTCTTGGTCATACGAAATCCAACGGCGGGTCATTTCTTGAGCGAAGCGCGTACCTGCCAGTCCAGCAAACCCAGGCGGGCGCGTTCGCGCTGGTCGTCCTGCGCATTGAACTGACAGGGCGCTTGCCCTGCGGCGGGCGGCGTGCAGACAAAGGAGGCTGGCTTGCCCAGCTGCCACATGCCTTGGGCATTGCGGGCCTCACCGGTGAAGAACACGGCGTTCGGCGCATTGAGCGGATCCGGCTGGTTGGCCAGTGGGGTCAGGAGGTTGCGGCCGGTCTGGATGTACGGACCCGTGATGCCCGCCAGGGGAAACAGGGTCGGGAACATGTCGCGGTGGCTGGCCGGTTGGTCAAGCTGGTTGCCGCAGCGCAGGCCTTCCCCCCAGATGACGAAGGGCACCTGGCGCTGCAGGTAGCGCCGCTCGGGCGTGGCATAGACACCGAAGGAGCGCACGTTGTGGTCGCCGCTGGCGGCAATGACGGTATTGGCGTGCAGGGGCCCCTTCTGCACTTCCTGGATGAAAGCGCCGAGCAGGTCGGAGGCGTAGTGAAAGGTATCGAGGTTCGGCACCAGGGTCTCGGACGTGGTTTCCCCCTTCCACAGCGCCATGTCGCGCGGCACACGCTGGTAGTCGGGCGGCAGATCGTAGGGCGGGTGGTTGGTGGACGTGAGCACGAACACGAACAGCGGCTTGGCATCGGGCTTGTGCGCTGCCATGCGTTTGCTCAGGTACTTGAACACATAGCTGTCCCACACCCCCCAGATGCCCAGGAAGGCGTCGGGGTAGTCCTGCTTCAGGTTGTTGGCATCGATGACTTCGTCAAAGCCCTGCACGGCCAATACGCGGTTTAGGTCACGCCAGCCCGAGCGCGCCGAGGTCACAAACAGGGTGTGGTAGCCGGCATCGCGGGCAATTTTTGCGATCGACCAAGGAATCGGCTTGCGCCCGATCTCGCCGAGCGTCAACGGCGTGATCGGCGAGGAAAACAGGATGGCTTCGAGCGACGGGTGGGTGCCGGGTTGGGCCGAGTCGAAGTTGCGGAAGTGGCAGGCCTTGCTGGGGTCTTGCATGGTGGGTGCCAGGCGGCCCAGCACGTCGAACTTCGGGCCCTGGTACATCAGCGGCTCGGCGCTCCAGGACTCCATCAGGAAGAACAGCAGGTTCTTCTTCGCGCTACCTGCGGGCAAAGGTGCCGGTGTGCGCAACGCAGCCAGTACCTCACTCTCGCTGCCATGGGGCCAACCCAACACCTCGGCCGCTTCCTGGGGGCTGTCAAAGCCCATGGCCTTGAGACCGGTCAGCGGGTCGGCAAAATTTTGCGATTGCCCCCGGCTATCCCAAGCGTACTTGAGCGCGATGATGCCATTGGGCACCATGTCGTTGAGGAATGGCGAGGCCGTCACGGTGAGGTGCTGGCGCTGCAGCGCCATCTCGCGGATGGTGCCCTTGCCGGCAAAGATGAGCGCAAAGAAAACCAGCACCAGCGCCAATGCACGGATGGCCCAGTGGTGGGTTTGCAGCAGCACGTCGGGCTGGATGCGCGCCAGCAGCCAACGGTGCAATGCCACGGTGGCCAGGCTCAACGCTGCGGCCAACAGCAGTGTCCAAATGACCGGAAAGTCGCGCCAGATGGTCTGCAGCACGGCCGCGGTATCGTCTTCAACGATGCCGAACACCAGCGAATCGATGGGCGTCTTGTAGAAGCCGAAGTAATGCAGGTTGACCAGCGAGGCCATCACGAACACGAAGGCCAGCACCTGCGCTATGCGGGTGTGCGCCCGCCCCGACACCCAGGGCAGCACCAGCAGCAGCAGGAACCCCGCAATCGCGCTGACCTTGAGGTCAAAGCGGGCACCCTGCACCAGGGCGGCGGCCACATCACCGGAGGCGGCCTGGTACCCTGCGGGCCAGAAATAGGCCAACTGCCCCCATCGGATGAGGGACAGCGCCACGACCAGGGGAATAGCCAGTACCCAGGCCCGCAACAGGCCGCGCAGCACGGCGTTGAAGATTCTCGATGCGTTTCTGGGTACGGCGTGCAGCATTACATGGTTTCGGCGAACAACTCTCGACCGATGAGCATACGGCGAATTTCGCTCGTTCCCGCCCCGATTTCATAGAGTTTCGCGTCACGCCACAGACGGCCCAGCGGGTATTCGTTGATGTAGCCGTTGCCACCATAGATCTGCACACCCTCCCCGGCCATCCAGGTCGCCTTCTCGGCGCACCACAGGATGACGGACGCACAGTCCTTGCGCACCTGACGGACATGTTCGGTACCCAGCAGGTCGAGGTTCTTGGCCACGGTGTAGGCAAAGCTGCGCCCGGCCTGCAGCACGGTGTACATGTCGGCCACCTTGCCCTGGATCAGCTGGAACTCACCGATGCTCTGGCCGAACTGCTTGCGGTCGTGGATGTAGGGGATGACGTTGTCCATCACCGCTTGCATGATGCCCAGGGGACCGCCGGTGAGCACGGCACGCTCGTAGTCCAGGCCGCTCATCAGCACCTTGGCTCCATTGTTCAGGCCGCCCAGGATGTTTTCCGCCGGGACTTCCACGTTGTTGAACACCAGTTCACCGGTGTGGCTGCCGCGCATTCCCAGCTTGTCGAGCTTCTGGGCAATGGAAAAGCCCTTCATCCCCTTCTCGATCAGGAACGCGGTGACGCCGCGCGCGCCCAGCTCGGGCTCGCTCTTGGCGTAGACCACCAGGGTATCGGCGTCGGGGCCGTTGGTGATCCACATCTTGGAGCCGTTGAGCAGGTAGTAACCGCCCTTGTCCTCGGCCTTGAGCTTCATGCTGATGACGTCCGAGCCCGCGCCCGGCTCACTCATGGCCAGCGCCCCCACGTGTTCCCCGGAGATCAGCTTGGGCAGGTACTTCTTGCGCTGGGCCTCGTTGCCGTTGCGCTTGATCTGGTTCACGCACAGGTTGGAGTGCGCGCCGTAGGACAGGCCGACCGACGCCGATGCGCGCGAGATTTCTTCCATGGCCACCATGTGGGCCAGGTAGCCCATGTTGGCACCACCGTACTCCTCGCCCACGGTAATGCCCAGCACACCCAGGTCGCCCATCTTGCGCCACAGATCCATGGGGAACTGGTCATTGCGGTCGATCTCGGCGGCACGCGGTGCGATTTCGGCCTGTGCAAATTCGTGCACGGCATCGCGCAGCGCGTCAATGTCTTCGCCGAGTTGGAAGTTGAGTCCGGGCAGGTTGCTCATGGGGTCTCCTTGCTGTGGGTATGAACGGTCAATAGGTCTTGGGAACAGGCACCAGCGTCTGCTGCATGACGGCGCAGGGGCTGGTGGTGCCATCGGGGGCCACGTGCACCACCTCGGCGGTAGTGACGATGAGGCGGCGGCCAGCCTTGAGCACGCGGCCGGTGGCGCGCAGTTCACCGGCTTGGAAGGCCGCCAGGAAATTGATCTTGTATTCGGCCGTGGTCACTTCCATGCCTTCTGGGGCCACGGTCAGACCTGCATAGCCACCGGCAATGTCGGCCAGTGCGCCCATGGCACCGCCATGAAAACCGTCTTGCTGCTGGGACACCTTGTCCGAATAGGGCAAGGCCAGTTCCACCAGGCCGGGCTCCACGCGCAACAGGCGCGCATCCAAATGGCGCATCATGCCCTGGCGGTTCAGGCTGTCCTGGACCCGCTGCCACAGCGGTGTGGGGGCATGGGTCATGCGCCTGCCCGCTTGGACTTGGACACAGCCCCGGACTGGGCCTTGGCCAATAAGGCCCTAGCCTCTTTCTGGTGTACCTTGATCTCGTCGAGGTTGGCCTGCAGGTCGGCCATCTGCTCCTCGATCTGCTTGCGGTGCGCTGCCAATACGTCCAGGAACTTGGTGAGTTGGGGCCCCGTGTCGCGCGGGCTGTCGTACATGTCGATGATGTCCTTGGCCTCGGTCAGGCTCAACCCCAGTCGCTTGGCACGCAGGGTCAGTTTCAGACGGGTACGGTCGCGCTGGGTGTACACGCGCGAGCGCCCGCCGGGGCCGCTGCGTTGCGGCTGCAGCAGTCCCAGGTCTTCGTAGAACCGGATGGCGCGGGTAGTGAGATCGAACTCGCGGGCCAGATCGCTGATGCTGAAAGTGGTGCTCATGGTGCCTGATGCCAAGGGGACAGTGCCGGAGGCGGGACCCCCGTACAATGCCATGGATTGACGTTTACGTAAACGTCAATTATGTCGCAAATCACGCCACCATGAACGAACTCGAAGCCCGCCTGCACTACCCCTTGGGGGACACCCTCCCCGCTGCCGGCGAGAGTATCGAAGTCGCCCCTGGCGTGCGCTGGCTGCGCATGCCACTGCCTTTCGCCCTCAACCACATCAACCTGTGGCTGCTGCGCGATGCCGTGGAGCGTGACGGACAGATGGTCGATGGCTGGACCGTGGTGGACACGGGCATCCACAATCCGGAAACCATCGCACTGTGGGAGCAAGTCTTTGCCACCCAACTCGACGGGCTGCCCATCGTGCGCGTCATCGTGACGCACATGCACCCAGACCACATCGGCTTGGCGGACTGGCTGTGCCAGCGCTTCCAGGCGCCGCTATGGATCAGCGCCGGTGACTACTACGTGGCGCGGTTAGGGGTGATGGGGCCAACGGCCTTTGGCGGCGAGCGTGCGGCAGCCTTCTTCGCCGCTCATGGACTCAACAGCCCCGAAGCCGTGGCACAGATTGAGGCCCGCACCAACTACTACCCTTCGCTCGTGCCCTCCGTGCCGCTGCAGTACCGGCGCCTGATGGACGGGCAGCGCATCCGCATCGGCACACAGACCTGGCGCTGCATGGCCGGGTTCGGCCACGCCCCGGAGCACATGGCCTTGCACTGCGAAGTGCTGAACCTGCTGCTGGGTGGCGACATGATGCTGCCGCGCATCTCGACCAACGTGAGCGTTTTCGAGACCGAGCCGGAGTCCGATGCGCTGAGCCTGTTCCTCGATTCGATCGACCGCTTCCTGCCGCTGGCCGAGAACACCCTCACGCTTCCATCCCACGGAAAACCATTTGTCGGCTTGCACGAACGCATCCGCCAGCTGCACGACCACCATGCACAACGCCTGGCCGAGGTGATGGAAGCCTGTACCGGACGCGCCTGCAGCGCGCTGGACGTACTGCCGGTGCTGTTCCCCCGGGCCATGGACATGCACCAGACCACCTTTGCCATGGGCGAATGCGTGGCCCACCTGCACCGCCTGTGGCACCAGGGGGCCTTGCACCGCAGCCGCGACGCGCAAGGCGTCTACCGCTTCAGCAGCGTCCGCTGAAGTACTGCGTCAATCCCACCGCGGGCCGCCGTCTTCACGCAAGGCTTTGCGCATGGCGGCGTAGTCGGGCACCACGGAGCGCACCGTGTCCCAGAAGCGCGGGCTGTGGTCCATGACCCGCAGATGGCTCAACTCGTGGGCCACCACGTAGTCGATGATGGGCTGACGGAAATGGATCAGCCGCCAATTGAGGCGGATGGCTCCGTCCACGCGTGCACTGCCCCAGCGTGTACCGGCCGAAGTGAGTGTCAGCTTGGTCCACTGCACACCCAGCTGGGCGGCGTAGCGGTCCAGGCTCTGCGCGAACAGCGTGCGTGCCTGGCGCATCAGCCAGGCCTGCACCGCATCGCGCACCTGGGATGGATCGGCGGTCTGGGACAGCCCGATACGCAGCTGTGCCGCCGACGTGCTGGGCGCATCCGCAGCGGGCAGCCACTGGGCCGCACCGCTGTGGGTGGGGTCCAGCACCAACTGCAGGGGTTCGCCCAGGTAGGGCACGAGCGACCCGTGCGTCCATTGCAGAGCGCCTTGCTGCTGGCGCAACTCTCGCTCCTGCGACACCGCCAGCTTGCGCAGTATCCAGTCGCCCTTGACCTGCAGCGCGGCATCGACATCGGCCAGTGAGACCCATTGCGGCGCCCGCACCACCAGGCCATCGGCACCCACCGAAAAGCCAATGGTGCGCCGACGTGCCTTCTGGTACAGGTAGGCCACTTCCACCTGCTTGAGCTGCATCTTGCGATTCGCCTTGGGATGGTGGTAGGGCTTGCTGGCCGCAGAGGCAGTGCGGTCCAGCCCGACAGTTGCTACATTACTTGTAGCTGCCTGCGCACTATTTTCCTGGGCAGGAGCCCGAAATGGCTTGGAAATCCGCGGCAACCGGGGCACTTTGGCGTCGGGCGTCCGTTCACCGGCCTGCACTGGCGCGGGAGGCGTCAGGGCGTCTTCGAACAGGTCCAGGGTGTAACGCAGCAGGGGGTGCACGGCAATGGGCGGCAAGCGATGGAACTTATTCTGCCGCAGTTGTTGCCGTTGCGTAGGCTTCGGGTTCGAGGCGGCGCATTTCTGCCTCGATCCAGGCCTCGACCTCGCGCATCAAGGCCCGCGGGTCGGCACCTTGTGCCGGCATGGCCGGACCGAACGAGACTTCCACGGTGCCCGCACGCTTGTCCATGACAGCGCGCGGCCAGCACTTACCTGCAGTCACGGCAATGGGAACGACGGGCACGCCAGCTTCTACAGCCAGGCGCGTCCCAGCCGTCTGGTAGGTGCCACGCTCGCCACGCTCCACCCGTGTGCCTTCCGGGAACATGATCACCGAAGTACCTTGCGCCAGCAGCGCACTGCCCTGGCTGATGATGCTCTTCATCGAGGCGGCGCGCGACTCCCGGTCGATGTGGATCATGTTGAGGCGGCCCATGGACCAGCCGAAGAACGGAATGCGCAGCAGCTCGCGCTTGAACACGAAGGCCAAGGGCTGCGGCACCAGCGTCGGCAGCAGCAGGGTCTCCAGTGTGGACTGGTGCTTGCTCAGGAATACGGCGCTGCCATCACGGGGCAGATGCTCCAAGCCCTGCACCCGGACCCGGATGCCGAGAATGAACCGACACCCCAGCAGCACCACCCGAAACCAATTCACCGCCACCCACCAGGCGGTGGTCCGCGGTGCTACCAGCGACACCAGCACCACGGCCAGCGTCCACGGGACAATGGTCACGCCCATCCAGACATAGAACAGCGCCGAGCGCAGGATACCGATGGCCCTATGCACCCTCACGCTCCAGCAGGAACTGCGCAAACGCTGCGAGATCGGTATGGACAATCGTGCCGGTCGGGTAACTGTCGGGCAACGGACGACCGGCCAGGCCAGCCGCCTTACCCGTCAGCACCAGGTGGGGCTCACACCCTACAGCGACCCCGGCCTGCAGGTCCCGAGCGGAATCCCCCACCGTCGGCACGCCCGCCAGGTCCACGCCGAAGCGCTCGGCGATCTGCTCGAACAATCCTGGCTCGGGCTTGCGGCAACGGCACTTCTCTTCCGGACCATGGGGGCAGAAGAAGATGGCATCCACGCGGCCACCGACCGCGGCCAGCAGGGTGTGCATCTTGGCGTGCATGGCGTTGAGTTGCGTCACATCAAACAGGCCTCGCCCCAGGCCGGACTGGTTGCTCGCCACCACCACATGCCAACCCGCATGGTTCAGCCGTGCAATGGCCTCGAGCGCACCGGGCAGTGGCTCCCATTCCTGGGGCGACTTGATGTAGTCCAGACTGTCCTGGTTGATGGTGCCGTCACGGTCGAGAATGCAAAGCTTCATGGTGGCCCTGACTGTCGTGCAAAGGTCTTACGCCAACCTTGACAGGTCAGCGACGCGGTTCATGGCGATGTGCAGGGACTTCAGCAGACCCAGGCGGTTGAGGCGCAGGTCCAACTGCTCTGCATTGACCATCACGTCTTCAAAGAAGGCGTCCACCTGCGGGCGCAGGGCGGCCAGCGTTTGCAGCGAGGCGGTGTAGTCACCGGCTTGCCACTGCGCCAGCGACTGCGGCGACACCGTCTGCATTGCTTCGTACAAGCCCTTCTCTGCAGGCTCCTGCAGCAGCACGAGGCTGACGTGGGCATCCACATCGCCGTCGGACTTCTTGAGAATGTTGCCGATGCGCTTGTTCGCCGCCGCCAGCGCCGCACTTTCGGGCAGGGCCGCAAATGCGCGCACAGCCGCCAAGCGCTTGGCCACATCGCCGAGACGTGCCGGACGCAGGGCCAGCACGGCGTCCACTTCCTGGCTGCTGTACCCCTGCTCGCGCAGGGAGCCCGCCAGACGGTCGTAGAAGAAGTCCAGCAACGCGGCGCTGGCATCGGTGATCTTGGCGCCGAACGCAGGTTGGGCGGCAGTCAACAGCTGCGGCAACTCCAGAGGCAGGTCGGCTTCTGTGAGCATGCGGATGACACCCAGCGCATGGCGACGCAGGGCAAAGGGGTCCTTGTCACCGGTAGGCAGGTTGCCGATGCCGAACATGCCCACCAGGGTCTCCAGCTTGTCGGCCAGCGCGACCACCAGGCCCACCTGGCTGCGTGGCAGGCTGTCGCCGGCAAAGCGCGGCTTGTAATGGTCTTCGATAGCCTGGGCCACAACCTCGCCCAAACCGTCATTCAAGGCGTAGTAGCCACCCATGATGCCTTGCAGCTCAGGGAACTCACCGACCATGTCGGTCACGAGGTCGGTCTTGGCCAGTTGAGCGGCCAAATCGGCTTGCTGCACCAAGGCAGTGTCACCCAACTGGGTGGCGATGGCCTTGGCAATGGCGCGTACCCGCTCCACGCGTTCACCCTGGGTGCCGAGCTTGTTGTGGTAGACCACCTTGCCCAGGCTCTCGACGCGTGACGCCAGGGTTTTCTTGCGGTCCTGGTCAAAGAAGAACTTGGCATCCGCCAGGCGCGGGCGCACCACGCGCTCGTTGCCGCCAATGACGAAGCTGGCGTCATCGGGCTGGATGTTGGACACCACCAGGAACTTGTTGGTGAGCTTGCCCGCTGCGTCCAGCAAGGGGAAGTATTTCTGGTTGGCCTTCATGGTGAGGATGAGGCATTCCTGCGGCACTTCGAGGAACTGCGGCTCAAACTCGCAGATGAGCACGTTGGGGCGCTCCACCAATGCGGTGACTTCGTCGAGCAATGCGTCGTCGTCGATGGGCTTGCAGCCGCCGCCGACCTGGGCCGCAGCTGCGGCCAGCTGGCGTGCGATCTCAGCGCGGCGCTCGGCAAAGCTGGAGATCACAGCGCCTTGCTGTTCCAGCTGTACTGCATAGCTGTCAGCATCCTTGAGGACCACTGGGGAAACCGCAGCCTCGAAGCGGTGCCCCTGCGTGCTGCTGCCCGCTTGCAGGCCCAGTGCCTGCACCGGCACCACCTCCGCACCATGCAGAGCCACCAGTCCGTGCGCCGGGCGCACAAAGCTCACACTGCTCCAGCCCGGCAACTCGCAGCCACTTTCCAGCTGGTAGCTCATGACCTTCGGAATCGGCAGCTTGGAAATACTGTCATTCAGCGCTTTTTGCAGTCCTTCCGCCAGAGTGGCGCCTTGGACCGTGCTTTCAAAGAACAAGGCCTCGGCCTTGCCGTCGGGCGCGCGCTTGAGGCCGGCCACGGCCGATGCGTCAGCACCGAGAGCCTGCAGCTTCTTGAGCAGCGCAGGCGTCGCGCTCCCGGCAGCGTCCAGACCCACGGCCACGGGCATCAATTTCTGCGACACGGCTTTGTCCGCAGCCTGTGCCGCAACAGCGCTCACATGCACCGCCAGGCGGCGCGGCGAGGCATAGGGCGTGACCACGGAGCTAGCAGATGCGAGACCTTGGGCCTTGAGGGAGTCAGCCAGCACATGGGCAAAGGATTCGCCCAGCTTCTTGAGCGCCTTCGGTGGCAGCTCTTCGACAAACAATTCAACGAGAAGGTTTTGTGTAGTCATGTCCTGATCCTGCTCAAGCAGCCTTGCTCTCCATCTGGGCCACCCATTCGCGCGGCGCCATGGGGAAGCCCAGGCGCTGGCGGCTTTCGAAATAGCTCTGGGCCACGCTGCGTGCCAGGTTGCGGATGCGGCCGATATAGGCCGCGCGCTCGGTCACGCTGATGGCGCCTCGGGCGTCGAGCAGGTTGAAGCTGTGCGCGCACTTGAGCACCTGCTCGTAGGCTGGCAAGGCCAGTTGCTGTTCCATCAGGTACTTGGCCTGCTTCTCGTGCGCGTTGAAGGTAGTGAACAGAAACTCTGCGTCGCTGTGCTCGAAGTTGTAGGTGGACTGCTCCACCTCGTTCTGGTGGTACACGTCGCCATACTTGAGGGTATCGGTCCATTGCAGGTTGTAGACGTTGTCTACCCCTTGCAGGTACATCGCCAAGCGTTCCAGACCATACGTGATCTCGCCGGTGATGGGCTTGCAGTCGATACCGCCAACCTGTTGGAAGTAGGTGAACTGGGTTACTTCCATGCCATTGAGCCATACTTCCCAGCCCAGGCCCCAGGCACCCAAGGTGGGGTTCTCCCAGTCGTCTTCGACGAAACGGATGTCGTTTTTCTTCAGGTCGAAGCCCAGCGCTTGCAGGCTGCCCAGGTACAGCTCCAGGATGTTGCTGGGTGCCGGCTTGAGCACCACTTGGTACTGGTAGTAATGCTGCAGCCGGTTGGGGTTCTCACCGTACCGGCCATCCTTGGGGCGGCGGCTTGGTTGCACATACGCCGCCTTCCAAGGCTCGGGACCGATGGCGCGCAAGAATGTAGCGGTATGCGACGTGCCTGCCCCCACTTCCATGTCGTAGGGCTGGAGCAAGGCACAGCCTTGGGCATCCCAATAGTCCTGCAGGCGAAGAATGATTTGCTGAAAGGTAAGCATATGGTTGTCTGTGTGCATCCTGGCTGCCGCACTTCCGCTGGCGAACGGCCGCGGACTGCGCGTATTCGGCAGCGTGGGCGAACCTCGTATTCTACGAGGTGGCCGATGGTGCGGCAGTGATCCCGCAGTCGTAGCCGTTCACCGAGCCGCCTACTGGGGCCGCAATCGACGCTGGACCAGTGCAAGGCCGAACACGGTCAAGCCCAATACCCACAAAGGCGCCTGTCCCCAACGTGCGCACCACCATGCAAAGGGGGTGATACCCGAGCGCCCTTGGACGGTGGCGCGCAGCACGCCTGACGTCCAAGGGGGCAGCATGGACTGAACCTTCCCCTGATGGTCAACCACTGCAGTGACTCCGGTGTTGGAAACCCGCAGTGACGGACGCGCCAACTCCATCGATCGCATGCGCGAGATATGCAGGTGCTGGTACATCGCGGTGGTGTCCCCGAACCAGGCCAAGTTGCTGAAGTTGGCAAGAATCGTCGGCGCCGATTGCCCTTCGCGAAAACGCGCGGCGAGCTCCTCGGGGAAAAGGTCTTCAAAGCAGATGGCAGGTCCCACGCTTTCTTCCTGAACCAGGATCGGTGCTTGCGCCAGCTCCCCTCGTGTAAAGTCCCCCAAGGGGATATGCATCAATCGCACGAACCAACGAAAAAATGGGGGAATGAACTCCCCAAACGGCACGAGGTGGTGTTTGTCGTAGCGGTACCATTCCGTCTGCGCAGGTGTCCGGAACCCCACCACCGAGTTGGTATACCCCGTCTGCGCATTGCCCAAGGGAATTCCGATCAGACGCATTGGCGGGTTTTTCTCCATGCGTTCGGCCCATCCTTGCCAGTAGTCGGCGGGAAGTTGCTGAGGCAACAGCGGTATCGCCGTTTCCGGCGCCAAGACCAGGTCCGCCTGCGCCGCCTGCAGTGCATGTCCATACCATCTAAGTGCCTGCACGACCCCAGTTTGCATGTCGAATTTTTCGTCTTGCGCGATATTGCCTTGCAGCAACTCAACCTCCAGGGTGCGCGTTGCGCTACCGAACTCCGCAGGAGATATGCCGTTAAGGGCACCAACCGCTATGGCGAGCATCATTGGTTGAATGAATCGTTTCCTGTCCAGCATCAGGCTTGCACACGACGCGGCACACCAAACCACCAATGCGCCTAGGCCGTAAACACCCACCCACGGTGCTGCGACTGCGAACGGTCCCTCCACATGGGCGTAGCCGATACTCGCCCACCCGAACCCGGTCAACCATTGGCCCCGCGCCAGTTCCGACAACATCCATAGTGCGGCCATCAGCGACTCTCGTCCGTGAACTCCTTTGCGCACTAAAAGGAACCAGAAGCCTGCAGCCATTGCACCGTACAAACCAAGCGACAACGCAAGCGCCGCGACGGCTGTCCAAGCAAGGAGGCTAGGCATCCCTCCGTACTGCGACATGGATACCTGTAGCCATGCAAGACTGACGCACAAGGATGTCGCCTGGAAAGCGAGCCCGAGGAGCACACTGCCCAACAGGCTGTTGGCGCGCAGCAGTAGTATGCAGAAGACAAGCATGGCCCCGAATTGGAGCAACCACGAAGGCGCACCATAAGCCGGACCCCATGAAGCGGGCCAAGCCAACGCGCACGCGTTGGCAATTCCCGCGATGACGGCCAAAACGGTCTGCAAACGTACGCTCATGGCGCACGCCCAGAATCAACGCGTTTCACCGACCCGTGGCTCCATGTCTGCCGGTTCGACTCGAAACCAACGAACAGCCCCTCCCTTGGTGTGCAGGACTGTGAATCTCAGGCCGCCGAGGCAATGCTGCTCTCCGCGCTTGGGCACGTGGCCCATGTCGTGCGCGATCAACCCACCTATGGTCTCAATGCTTTCGCCATCCGACGCATGGGCGAGCGAAACATTGAACGCCTCTTCAACACGGGTCAGCGCGGTGTCACCGTTGACCCGATAGGTACGATCGCTCAAGCCAAAGATGTCTCCCTCGTCATCGGAGATATCAAACTCATCCTCAATTTCGCCGACTATCTGCTCCAGCACATCTTCGATGGTGATCAGCCCGGCGACACGGCCGAACTCATCGACGACCACCGCCAAGTGGTTGCGATTGCCCTTGAATTCGCGCAGCAATTCATTGAGGCCTTTGGATTCGGGAACGAAGGAAGTGGGGCGCAGCAACGCCCTGACGTTCAACTCCGGCGCACGCTGCAGCTTCAGGAGATCCTTGGCCAACAATATCCCGATGATGTTTTCCCTTGAGCCCTCATAAACGGGAAAGCGCGAATGCCCGGTGTCAATCACCGAATTGAGCATTTCCTCATAGGGTGCGTGGATGCTGACCATGTCAATGCGGCCAAGCGGCAGCATCACATCCCCCGCACACAACTCAGACATCCTGATCACACCCTCGAGCATGTCACGCGAATCGGAACCGATGATCTTGTTTTCGTGCGCATCGGCAAGCGCCTCGATCAGTTCGTCCTTGGAGTCTGGCCCTGGATGAAGAAACTCAGCGATCTTGCGCAGCCATGAACGGCGATCTTCGCGTTCGGTGACATTCGGTTTCGAGGATGAATTCACTGCGTTGGAGCGTTTGCGCCCTGGTAATCGAGAAGTGACGAAGGATACCTGATCGCTCCACTGACGAGCGGACAAAAAAAAACGCCCCAGCGTATGCTGGGGCGTTTTCGGCATAAATAGCCTGACGATGACCTACTTTCGCACGGGAACCCGCACTATCATTGGCGCTGAGGCGTTTCACTGTCCTGTTCGGGATGG
>NZ_JAVXZZ010000001.1:586408-1777075 GCF_032337135.1 Curvibacter sp. APW13
AAGGATCTCAAGAAGTCTTTCTTCTTGTTTTGCTTCGCAGCGATCAGCGAAGCCTTGTATTATGACACAGTTTTTTGCAACCCGTCAAATTTTTTGCGTTTTTTTCAGCACTCAGCTCTCATCGAGACACCTAACGCTGAAAAAAACGCCCCAGCGTATGCTGGGGCGTTTTCGGCATAAATAGCCTGACGATGACCTACTTTCGCACGGGAACCCGCACTATCATTGGCGCTGAGGCGTTTCACTGTCCTGTTCGGGATGGGAAGGAGTGGGACCACCTCGCTATGGTCGTCAGGCATAACTTTTTGTCTTCGTGACTGGGTCAGGAAGACCAATTCATAGAGCTAATCAGCTTGTCTTTACGACGCTGTTCATTGCTGAACAGTCATTTGAATGCGTCAACTTGGCATAACTATTCTTTGAGACACAACTTGTGAATCAAAGTTATAGGGTCAAGCCGCACGAGCAATTAGTACAGGTTAGCTTAACGCATTACTACGCTTCCACACCCTGCCTATCAACGTCCTGGTCTTGAACGACTCTTTAGGGGGCTCAAGGCCCCGGCAGATCTCATCTTGAAACGAGTTTCCCGCTTAGATGCTTTCAGCGGTTATCTCTTCCACACATAGCTACTCGGCAATGCCACTGGCGTGACAACCGATACACCAGAGGTGTGTCCACTCCGGTCCTCTCGTACTAGGAGCAGGCTTCCTCAAATCTGCAGCGCCCACGGAAGATAGGGACCAAACTGTCTCACGACGTTTTAAACCCAGCTCACGTACCTCTTTAAATGGCGAACAGCCATACCCTTGGGACCGGCTACAGCCCCAGGATGAGATGAGCCGACATCGAGGTGCCAAACACCGCCGTCGATATGAACTCTTGGGCGGTATCAGCCTGTTATCCCCAGAGTACCTTTTATCCGTTGAGCGATGGCCCTTCCATACAGAACCACCGGATCACTATGTCCTGCTTTCGCATCTGCTCGACTTGTCAGTCTCGCAGTTAAGCACGCTTATGCCATTGCACTATCGTCACGATGTCCGACCGTAACTAGCGTACCTTCGAACTCCTCCGTTACGCTTTGGGAGGAGACCGCCCCAGTCAAACTGCCTACCATGCACTGTCCCCGATCCAGATAATGGACCTAGGTTAGAACCTCAAACACACCAGGGTGGTATTTCAACGTTGGCTCCATAAGATCTAGCGACCCTACTTCAAAGCCTCCCACCTATCCTACACAGATCTGTTCAAAGTCCAATACAAAGCTACAGTAAAGGTTCATGGGGTCTTTCCGTCTTTCCGCGGGGAGATTGCATCATCACAAACATTTCAACTTCGCTGAGTCTCGGGAGGAGACAGTGTGGCCATCGTTACGCCATTCGTGCAGGTCGGAACTTACCCGACAAGGAATTTCGCTACCTTAGGACCGTTATAGTTACGGCCGCCGTTTACTGGGACTTCAATCAAGAGCTTGCACCCCATCATTTAATCTTCCAGCACCGGGCAGGCGTCACACCCTATACGTCCACTTTCGTGTTTGCAGAGTGCTGTGTTTTTAATAAACAGTCGCAGCCACCGATTTTTTGCAACCCCTTTTAGCTCCAGACGCGAGGTCCTTCACTGACTTGGGGCACACCTTCTTCCGAAGTTACGGTGTCAATTTGCCGAGTTCCTTCTCCCGAGTTCTCTCAAGCGCCTTAGAATACTCATCTCGCGCACCAGTGTCGGTTTGCGGTACGGTCGTCAATAGCTGAAGCTTAGTGGCTTTTCCTGGAAGCAGGGTATCACTCACTTCGGCAGCAAGCTGCCTCGTTATCACTCCTCATCTAAGCCCGGCGGATTTGCCTACCAGGCACGACTACAAGCTTGAACCAACATATCCAACAGTTGGCTGAGTTAACCTTCTCCGTCCCCACATCGCACTATTGATCGGTACAGGAATATTGACCTGTTTCCCATCAGCTACGCATCTCTGCCTCGCCTTAGGGGCCGACTCACTCTACGCCGATGAACGTTGCGTAGAAAACCTTGCGCTTACGGCGAGGGGGCTTTTCACCCCCTTTAACGCTACTCATGTCAGCATTCGCACTTCTGATACCTCCAGCAGGCTTTACAACCCACCTTCACAGGCTTACAGAACGCTCTCCTACCACTTGCAATAAATTGCAAATCCGCAGCTTCGGTAACTGGCTTAGCCCCGTTACATCTTCCGCGCAGGACGACTCGATCAGTGAGCTATTACGCTTTCTTTAAATGATGGCTGCTTCTAAGCCAACATCCTGACTGTTTTAGCCTTCCCACTTCGTTTCCCACTTAGCCAATTTTAGGGACCTTAGCTGGCGGTCTGGGTTGTTTCCCTCTTGAGTCCGGACGTTAGCACCCGGTGCTCTGTCTCCCAAGCTGTACTCAACGGTATTCGGAGTTTGCATTGGTTTGGTAAGTCGCCATGACCCCCTAGCCAAAACAGTGCTCTACCCCCGTCGGTAATACTTGAGGCACTACCTAAATAGTTTTCGGAGAGAACCAGCTATTTCCAAGTTTGTTTAGCCTTTCACCCCTATCCACAGCTCATCCGCTAGTTTTGCAACACTAGTCGGTTCGGACCTCCAGTACCTGTTACGGCACCTTCATCCTGGCCATGGATAGATCACTTGGTTTCGGGTCTACACCCAGCGACTGGACGCCCTATTCGGACTCGATTTCTCTACGGCTTCCCTATTCGGTTAACCTTGCCACTGAATGTAAGTCGCTGACCCATTATACAAAAGGTACGCAGTCACCCTTGCGGGCTCCTACTTTTTGTAAGCATGCGGTTTCAGGATCTATTTCACTCCCCTCCCGGGGTTCTTTTCGCCTTTCCCTCACGGTACTAGTTCACTATCGGTCAATGATGAGTATTTAGCCTTGGAGGATGGTCCCCCCATATTCAGACAGGATTACACGTGTCCCGCCCTACTTTTCTCTAGCTCAGTACCACACAGGTCATTTCACGTACGGGGCTATCACCCACTATGGCCGCCCTTTCCAGAGCGTTCCGTTATGTCTTGCGCTATCACTAGAAGGCTTCTCCGATTTCGCTCGCCACTACTTTCGGAATCTCGGTTGATGTCTTTTCCTCGAGCTACTGAGATGTTTCAGTTCACCCGGTTCGCCTCGCATGACTATGTATTCATCATGCGATACCTTTCGGTGGGTTTCCCCATTCGGAAATCTCCGGATCAAAGCTAATTTGCCAGCTCCCCGAAGCTTATCGCAGGCTATCACGTCCTTCGTCGCCTATCATTGCCAAGGCATCCACCACATGCTCTTATTCACTTGACCCTATAACTTTGACCACTCTTTCAAGCACTCAAGTTATCTTCAAGGAATATTGACAGGTCTCTCACCTGTCGCGTTATGCCGCATTCAAATTGCTTTGAATGATTCGAATTTCAAACGTGAAGTTTGATATTCATTTTGACGCAATCAAATATGTCGCTGGCGGCACGGTGTGCACTAAACCTTTACGAATGTGCACTTTCCGCCAGCAACGCTGATTAAACTCTATGAATTGTTAAAGAACAGCCTGTTGATCAGTTAATACCAAACAACAATAAAGAAGTCTTCTCAAACTGCTTTATTGTTGATGCACAAACATCAACGCGATAAGGATTGGTGGAGGTGACAGGACTCGAACCCGCTACCTACTGCTTGCAAAGCAGCCGCTCTCCCAGCTGAGCTACACCCCCAAAACCAGAAGTACGTTGGACGACGTGGTGGGTCTGGTTGGTCTCGAACCAACGACCCCCGCCTTATCAAGACGGTGCTCTAACCAACTGAGCTACAGACCCAAGCCGGTCACCAGTGACCAGGCCACAAGTAGCCCGCATCGTTAGCGACAACCTTCCAACAACCGATAAGTGTGAGCGCCTGCTTGAGTTGCAGTTTTCCAGAAAGGAGGTGATCCAGCCGCACCTTCCGATACGGCTACCTTGTTACGACTTCACCCCAGTCACGAACCCTGCCGTGGTAATCGCCCTCCTTGCGGTTAGGCTAACTACTTCTGGCAGAACCCGCTCCCATGGTGTGACGGGCGGTGTGTACAAGACCCGGGAACGTATTCACCGTGACATTCTGATCCACGATTACTAGCGATTCCGACTTCACGCAGTCGAGTTGCAGACTGCGATCCGGACTACGACTGGCTTTATGGGATTAGCTCCCCCTCGCGGGTTGGCAACCCTTTGTACCAGCCATTGTATGACGTGTGTAGCCCCACCTATAAGGGCCATGAGGACTTGACGTCATCCCCACCTTCCTCCGGCTTATCACCGGCAGTCTCATTAGAGTGCCCTTTCGTAGCAACTAATGACAAGGGTTGCGCTCGTTGCGGGACTTAACCCAACATCTCACGACACGAGCTGACGACAGCCATGCAGCACCTGTGTTACGGCTCTCTTTCGAGCACGAAGCCATCTCTGGCAACTTCCGTACATGTCAAAGGTGGGTAAGGTTTTTCGCGTTGCATCGAATTAAACCACATCATCCACCGCTTGTGCGGGTCCCCGTCAATTCCTTTGAGTTTCAACCTTGCGGCCGTACTCCCCAGGCGGTCAACTTCACGCGTTAGCTTCGTTACTGAGTCAGTTAAGACCCAACAACCAGTTGACATCGTTTAGGGCGTGGACTACCAGGGTATCTAATCCTGTTTGCTCCCCACGCTTTCGTGCATGAGCGTCAGTACAGGCCCAGGGGATTGCCTTCGCCATCGGTGTTCCTCCGCATATCTACGCATTTCACTGCTACACGCGGAATTCCATCCCCCTCTGCCGTACTCCAGCCATGCAGTCACAAATGCAGGTCCCAGGTTGAGCCCGGGGATTTCACATCTGTCTTACATAACCGCCTGCGCACGCTTTACGCCCAGTAATTCCGATTAACGCTCGCACCCTACGTATTACCGCGGCTGCTGGCACGTAGTTAGCCGGTGCTTATTCTTACGGTACCGTCATGAGCCCCCTGTATTAGAGAGAGCCTTTTCGCTCCGTACAAAAGCAGTTTACAACCCGAAGGCCTTCATCCTGCACGCGGCATTGCTGGATCAGGCTTGCGCCCATTGTCCAAAATTCCCCACTGCTGCCTCCCGTAGGAGTCTGGACCGTGTCTCAGTTCCAGTGTGGCTGGTCGTCCTCTCAGACCAGCTACAGATCGTCGCCTTGGTAAGCTTTTACCCCACCAACTAGCTAATCTGATATCGGCCACTCCAATCGCGCGAGGTCTTGCGATCCCCCGCTTTCATCCATAGATCGTATGCGGTATTAGCACAGCTTTCGCTGCGTTATCCCCCACGACTGGGCACGTTCCGATACATTACTCACCCGTTCGCCACTCGCCACCAGGATTGCTCCCGTGCTGCCGTTCGACTTGCATGTGTAAGGCATGCCGCCAGCGTTCAATCTGAGCCAGGATCAAACTCTATAGTTCGATCTTGAATTTTTTCGCTCTTTCGAGCAACTCATAAAAACGGAATTGAAGTGAACTTCACTTCTATCTCTATGAGCGTTTACAGGTCATTTAAGACCCGGTTCCGTAGAACTTGGCAACTACCAACAAACGCCCACACTTATCGGCTGTAACTTGTTAAGGATCTCAAGAAGTCTTTCTTCTTGTTTTGCTTCGCAGCGATCAGCGAAGCCTTGTATTATGACACAGTTTTTTGCAACCCGTCAAATTTTTTGCGTTTTTTTCAGCACTCAGCTCTCATCAAGGCACCTAACGCTGAAAAAAACGCCCCAGCGAGCTAGGCTCGTCATTGGGGAGGCGGGATTGTATACCAAGAATGTGGCTTGTCAGCAAAAAATCAAGCGCCGCTCAAAGTTTCTTTGGCAGGCCGGCACTATAAATTAGCGCAGAGTCTTTCTGTAAGGGCAGATACTCGCTGCCATACCGGGGCGCCTGAAGGCGGCAGCGTCCCTAACATAAACAACCCTACGCCGCGCCCTCCCTCAGCCGGCAAGCGACTGCCTTTGGGATACACACCCCAGAAAACGAAGGGCGGCATTCCACAAGTTCAAACGATGAAAAATTCATGAAGCCCACCGATGAACGCCGGAGGCGATTCCAGTAGATCGAGTAACTTGCAAAGCCCATCAAGTGCCTCGTCCATAGGCGTCCTCCAGTCGAACGATGTCGTCTTCCCCGAGGTAGGCTCCAGACTGGACTTCGATGATTTCCAGCGGAACCTTGCCGGGGTTGGCCAGTCGGTGCACCTGACCAACAGGGATGTAGGTGCTTTGGTTTTCGGTCAGCAATAGGGTGTCGTCGCCATTCGTTACCTGCGCGGTTCCTCGAACCACGATCCAGTGCTCGGCGCGGTGGTGGTGCTTTTGAAGGCTCAGGGATGCACCGGGTTTGACCACGATACGCTTGACCTGGAAACGTTCGCCAGCATCAATGCTGTCATAGGCTCCCCAGGGACGGGCCACACGGCGGTGGTGCTGGGCCTGGGGAATGCCTGCCTTTTCCAACAGAGCGACAACGCTTTTGACTCCTTCGGCCTGCGCACTCGATGCCACCAGCAAAGCGTCGGCCGTGTCCACGATGAGCAGGTTGTCGGTTCCCAGTGCCACCACGGGGCGGTGTGGCGCGTGTACGTAGGTGTTGCTGGCGCTCACGACAAAGCCCTGGCCGTGGATGCGGTTACCCTGGGCATCGGCTGGACTGAGTTCGGCCACGGCGTTCCAGCTGCCGACATCGCTCCAGCCGCCAGTGAAGGGCACCACGGCCACGGCGCCCGCCGTTTGCGCAGCGTGCTCCATGAGCGCATAGTCAATGCTCTCGCTGCGGCAAGCAGCGAAGGCTGTGGCGTCGATACGGCGGAAGTCACCATCCGAGGTCTGCGTTGCAAATGCAGCGCGACAGGACTGAGCAATGTCGCTCGCATGCGCCTCCAGTCCGGCCAACAAAACATCGGCACGGCACAGGAACACGCCTGCGTTCCAGAAATGACCGCCTTCGAGCAGCATCGCCTGCGCGCGGTCGGCCTGGGGTTTTTCGATGAAGCGGCGCACAGCGCGGGCGTGCGGGTCGCCGCCCAAGGCCTCGCCCTGCTGGATGTAGCCATAGGCGGTGCTCGGAAAGCTCGGCTGCACCCCAAAGGTAACGATGGCGCCACCATGCGCCGCAGCCAGCCCGTGGCGCACGGTGTCGGCAAAGGCATGGGCGTCAGGAATGTGGTGGTCGGCGGGCAGGAACAGCAGCAGATCCTGTGGCGCCACGTTCAATGCGGCCCAAGCCATGGCAGCCGCAGTGTTGCGTGCCACGGGCTCCAGCAGGATGGTGCTGGCGGCATTCGCGTCCGCACTCTCCACACACTCTTGCACCAGGAAACGATGGTCTTCACTGGCCACCACCAGCGCATGCGGGCCCACCAAGGCGGCACGTTCCAGGGTCAGCGCCAGCAGACTCTTGCCGCCGACCAGCGGGACAAATTGCTTGGGCAGACTCTTACGGGACAGAGGCCACAAGCGCGTGCCACTGCCACCGCACAGGACGACACTGGTAATAGAAGCGTTAGTAAGCGAAATCGTCATGGAGTTACAACCCGGTTACGGCGACAGCGCCGAAGGCAGAAGATGATGGACTGGATTGTCGCCGATCCCCCAAAGGCTAAAATGACCACCCATCCCCTCCCGATCAGCCTCTGGATAGTCACCATGAACCGCTGCCTCCGTACCCTTCTGGCCCCCGCGGCCATCGTGCTGACCCTGGGCCAGGCCCAGGCGCAGGACATCATCCGCCAGACCATCCCTGGCAATGCCCAGCTCGGCGTGATGCAGGTGACCGTCCCGCCCGAGGTACTGATAGACGGCAAGGTAGACAGGCTCTCACCCGGCTCCCGCATCCGGGCCGAGAACAACATGATGGTGGTCTCCGGCGCGTTGTCGGGTCAGAAGTTGCTGGTGGCCTATGTGCGCGAACCCCAGGGCATGCTGCACGACGTGTGGATCCTGAACGCTGCCGAACGCGCCGCCGTGCTGCAGAAGCAGCAGGCCGGCCCCCCTGCAACAACCTCCTCCGGCAACTGAAAGCGGCCGCCCCACACAGGGGCAAAATCCTGACCTAGCCCGCACAAACATTGCGGCAATAGCTCCTATTTCAATAGCGACTGCAATACCATGGCGAAAAAAGTGTTCATCAAAACGTTCGGCTGCCAGATGAACGAGTACGACTCGGACAAGATGGCCGACGTGCTGGGCGCTGCCCAGGGCTACGAACCGACCAATAACGTGGACGAGGCTGACCTGATTTTGTTCAACACCTGCTCGGTACGCGAGAAGGCACAGGAGAAGGTGTTTTCCGACCTGGGGCGCATCAAGCACCTCAAGGCCAAGGGTGTGCAGATCGGTGTCGGCGGCTGCGTGGCAAGCCAGGAAGGCGAAGAGATCATCAAGCGCGCTCCCTATGTGGACGTGGTGTTCGGCCCGCAGACCCTGCACCGTCTGCCGGAACTGCTGGAGGCGCGACGCACACAGGACCGCTCGCAGGTGGACATCAGTTTCCCCGAGATCGAGAAGTTCGACCACCTGCCTCCCGCCAAGGTCGACGGCGCATCCGCCTTTGTTAGCATCATGGAAGGCTGCAACAAGTACTGCAGCTACTGCGTGGTGCCCTACACGCGCGGCACCGAAATCAACCGTCCTTTCGAGGACGTGCTGGTGGAAGTGGCGGGCTTGGCCGACCAGGGCGTGAAGGAAATCACCCTGCTGGGCCAGAACGTGAATGCCTGGCGCAACCCCATGGGCGCCACAGCCGAGATGGCCGACTTTGCCACTTTGCTCGAATACGTGAGCGACATTCCCGGCATCGAACGCCTTCGCTTCACCACCAGCCACCCCAACGAATTCACGCCCAGCCTGATTGCCGCCTACGAGAAGCTACCCAAACTGGTGAGCCATCTGCACCTTCCGGTGCAGCACGGCAGCGACAAGATCCTGATGGCCATGAAGCGCGGCTACACCGCCATGGAGTACAAGAGCACAGTGCGCAAACTGCGGGCCATCCGCCCGGACATGCGCATGAGCTCGGACTTCATCGTCGGATTCCCAGGCGAAACCGAGGACGACCACGCCAAGCTCATGAAACTCATGGACGACGTGGTGTTCGACAACAGCTTCAGCTTCATCTACAGCCCACGCCCCGGCACGCCGGCGGCCAACCTGGCCGATGACACCCCGCACGAGGTCAAGCTACGCCGACTGCAGGAAGTGCAGGCCAATATCAACGCCAACATCACCCGCATCAGCGAAAGCCTGCGCGGTAGCACCCAGCGCCTGCTGGTGGAAGGTCGCAGCAAGCGTGACGGCAGCGAACTGATGGGCCGCACCGAATGCAATCGGGTAGTGAACTTTGCGGCCCCCGAGCGCCTGATCGGCCAGATGGTGGATGTGAAGATCACCGACACCCGCACGTATACGCTGCGGGGCGAGGTTCTGACGCGCCCTTGACACTATCGAATCGCTATAACGTTGATAGCTAGTTACGCAATATCTACGCCGACTCCAGTCCATTTTTAACAGTATTCGGCGACTGCAAAACCAACACCAAGCGCTACCTGGACGTCAGCGCCCATGGGTAGCCATGAAGGTATTTGTCCACCACGGCCCGGATCGCATTGCGCTTCTCCAGGCGCTGCACCGCCTCCCGGAGCGCCTGTAGCACGGTCGGGTCGGCATTGGCCTTGCAGAAGAATAACTCGAAATACTGCGTACTCAACACCAAGGGTGGCCCCAACTGCTCCTTGGCAATGCCGAGTTTGATCGCGTTGTAGTACAGGCCCACCGACGACCCGATTCCGGCATCCAAGCGGTCCCGCATCAACATCCGCATGGTCTGTGCATAGTCGTTGACCTCGTATTTCTGGATCCTCGGGTCTGCATCGAAGGCGGGGTCAAACCGCCCTCCACGCGGAACCCCCACCGTTTTGCCCGCCAATTCGGCCAAGCTGCGCCATGCATTGGGCGCACGACCCACCACGATTGTCGGCAGGCCCAGCACCCGCGTCACCGCTATGGCGCCTTCGGCCAAATCGGCATTGCCGTAGCGCAAGACAAAATCCGCATCACCACGTACCACGGACAAGGCTGTGCGCTGGTAAGGCTCGATACGGTTGGTAGAGGCATAACCAGCTTCCGTGGCGATCAGGTTGCCGATCTCGAACATCATTCCTGTGGGTTTTCCGTCTTCAGCAAAGAATCCGAACGGTGCCGACTCGATGGTCACGATGCGCAGTTCGCGCGCCCAGCCCGCTCCGGCGCCGAACCCAATCATGGCCCACACTGCGAGGCACAACCTCCATCCCTTGCTCATTGGTTCCCCCTAAACGATGGATGCCCATTCCCAGCACCCACTGTTGACCGGCAGCACCGATTCCAGAAAGCAGCTGCCCGTTGCGCCGACCCTTCGCGCCCAACCGATCAGAATGGCATCTTGGGCATGCCCTTCATGCCACCCATGCGCTTCATCATCTTCATCAGGCCGCCGCCCTTCATTTTCTTCATCATCTCCTGCATCTGCTCGAATTCCTTGAGCAGGCGGTTCACGTCCTGCACCTGAACACCGGCCCCTGCGGCGATACGGCGCTTGCGCGTGGCCTTGATGAGTTCGGGCTTGCGGCGCTCCTGTTTGGTCATGGAGCAGATGATGCCTTCCTTGCGCTTGATGTCGCGCTCGGCCTTGTCCATGTCGACCTGGCCGGCCTTGGCCGCCAGCTGCGAAGGCAGCTTGTCCATGAGGCTGGAGAGGCCGCCCATCTGCTTCATCTGCTGCAGTTGGGCCAGGAAGTCGTTGAGGTCGAAACCGCCACCGCCCTTGACCTTTTCAGCCAGCTTCTTGGCGGCTTCAATGTCGACACCGGCCGTGACCTGCTCCACCAGCGCCACGATGTCGCCCATGCCCAGGATGCGCCCGGCGTGGCGCTCGGCGTCGAATACCTCCAGGCCGTCGATCTTTTCGCTGACACCGGCAAACTTGATCGGGGCACCGGTGATTTGGCGCACCGACAAAGCGGCACCACCCCGGGAATCGCCGTCCAGTTTGGTCAGCACAATGCCGGTGAGTGGCAGAGCCTCCTTGAACGCCTTGGCGGTGTTGGCGGCATCCTGGCCCTGCATCGCATCGACGACAAACAGCGTTTCCACCGGATGGATGGCGGCATGCAGCTGCTTGATTTCTGACATAAGCGCTTCGTCAATCGCCAGCCGCCCTGCCGTATCGACCAACAATACGTCAAAGAAGTGCTTCTTGGCGTAGTCCAAGGCCGCCAATGCGATGTCCACTGGCTTCTGTTCCGATGTGGACGGGAACCACTCAGCGCCCGCCTGGGCCGAAACGGTCTTGAGTTGCTCGATGGCCGCGGGACGATAGACGTCGCCCGACACGGTCAGCACCTTCTTCTTGCGCTTCTCGATCAGGTGCTTGGCCAGCTTGGCCGTGGTAGTGGTCTTACCCGCCCCTTGCAGACCTGCCATCAGGATGACTGCTGGCGGCTGGGTGGCGAGGTTGATGTCGCTCACGCCCTCGCCCATGGTGGCGGCCAATTCCTTGCTCACAATGCTCACCAGCACCTGACCCGGCTGCAACGAGCCCATCACCTCTTCGCCCAAGGCTTTTTCCTTCACCCGGGCCACGAAGTCGCGCACCACCGGCAGCGCCACATCGGCTTCCAGCAGGGCCATGCGCACCTCGCGCAACATATCGGAAACGTTGGCTTCGGTAATGCGCGCTTGACCACGCAGTTCCTTGACGAGGCGGGAAAGTTTGTCGGAAAGTGCGGAGGCCATAAGAATTTGCGTTAAACGCAGGCAATAGAAGGTGGAATGGGCCTTGCGCAAACCGGCAAGGCGCTAAACTTGGCCCATGATTTTAGCCAGCGCGTCCCCTGCCAGCCAGTTGGCCACCTTGTTGGCCGCAACCTGCTATGCATGGCCGGCCATCCGAGGTGCCCGCACACCGGACTCGGTCGCACGGCGCTGGGTGCTTATCGCTTGGATTGCGCATGCAGTCGCTTTGGCTCTGGGCATCGGTGGCGGCGACGCACGGTTTGGGTTCGCACCGGCCTTGTCCATGACAGTGTGGCTGGTCGCCGCGGTCTACGCCGTTGAATCCCAATTCTTTCCCCAAATCCGGACACGATGGGCCTTGAGTTCCGTCGGCGTTGTGGCTGTTCTATTGGCCGAGTTGTTTCCAGGCGCCCATCTGAGTTCCAACTCCTCCGGCTGGCTCGCGTTGCATCTGGTGCTTGGCGTTGCGTGCTATGGACTGTTTGCGGCAGCGGTCATGCACGCGTGGCTGATGGGGCGCGCAGAATCGAGCATTCGCTTGGCCAAGGACCCGCACACCGGCATTCCGTTGCTGACCCTGGAACGCCTGACCTACCGGCTTGCTGGCGCCGGTTTCGGACTGCTGACATTGACGCTGGTAGCAGGCTGGCTGTTCAGTGATGTCCTTTACGGCTCAGGGCACGCCTGGGTCTGGAATCACAAGACCGTATTCGCCGTGTTGGCTTGGGTGGTATTTGCCACCCTGCTGGCGGGGCGCAGGTTTTTCGGTTGGAGAGGAAAGCGCGCAACCCGTGTTCTGTATGCGGGTGCCACACTGCTGCTCCTGGCCTATGTCGGTTCTCGGTTCGTATTGGAAGTGGTATTGGGGCGGACAACGTGAAATACCTGATCGTGCTGGCCCTGGTCGCGCTGCTGGTCTGGAAATGGCAGGCCGCACGACCAAGGCGTGAGCGCCCACCACAGACGGCAGTGCCATCCAAGGGCGTGGATCCCGCGGGCACACCGATGCACGCCTGTTCGTTTTGCGGCTTGCATGTACCGCAACCAGAAGCAGTACGAGGTGCCCAGGCATGGTACTGCTGCGAAGCCCACCGCCGCCGCGCTGAGGCCTGAATGTCCGTGAATCCGGAGTCGGTACAACAATCCTGGTTCGGAGACCCCCGGGCATATACGCCAAGGCCCCCCGCAACGCCAGAAACCCACCGGCTATGGCTCGGTTTTATGACTGCGCGCCTGACTGTCGCTGCGGTGCTATTGATCGTGCAGGGTTCGCTGTTTTTCCTGACGCCAAACCACAGCCTGACCTTGACCATGCTGTGCACACTTTATTTGGCTGCGACACTGATTTCGCGTTTTGTGCTTCAGCCCCAACCATTGGGGGGGGCAATCAATCCGATGTGGACACTGCTCGTCGGGGTCGACATCTTGGTATTTGCTGCGTTACAGGTAACCCAGAACCCTGGTATCAATTACACACCCCTGTTTGCATTGCCAATACTGTTTGCCTCGGTTCTGGGTACGCTCACCTTGGCATTGGGCACGGCGGCAAGTGTGACGCTACTGCTGATGGGTGGCAGTTATTGGAATTCCCTGCAGTCTCTGACAGACGCCACACCGTACCTGGTACAGGCTGCGCTCAGTGGAGCGGGCTATTTCGCCGTAGCCTTCCTGGCACATCAGCTGGCCGTGCGGCTTGTATTGGAAAGCGAGCGCGCGCGCCAGGGTCAGCGCGCTGCAAACATGCAAAAGCGGGTTAATGAGCTCGTGATCGAAAACTTGCCCGATGGAGTCTTGATTCTGGACAGCCACGGCTGGGTTCGGGCTGCCAATCCGGCCGCTCGCGATATGCTGGAGATGGGGCCGCAGTCCTCTGGCGCAATGGATCTGAAGTCGCAACCCGCCTGGTCAGCGCTGTTCGAATTGGCGCGGACCAGCCTCGGTACAGGTCAGCCCCTCGAAGAGCAAATACGCCTAGGGCGTCAGGACCGCAGTGGCCGCCTCCTGCGCGTGCGCACACGGCTGGCCCAGCCCTTGGGCGCGGACGGAGAAAACCTATGCGTCATTTTTCTTCAGGACCACCGCGAATTGGAAGCGCGGCTGCGCACTGAAAAGTTGGCCAGCATGGGACGCATGTCCGCCGCTGTCGCCCACGAGATCCGCAACCCGCTGGCGGCCATCAGTCAGGCGAACGCTCTTTTGAGCGAGGACCTGAACGACCCACGCTTGCTCCGCCTCAGCAACATGGTGGATCAAAATGCACGCCGACTGGGAAAAATCGTGGATGACATCCTGAACGTTAGCAGGGTGCAGCCCCATTCGCGCTCCGACGAACCGTTTGCCGAACTGGTCGGCGTATCGAACTGTGTCGCACAACATGTAGCCGAGTGGCTGCAGCAAAACCCCTGGCGCCATGAAATCCCTGTTGAACGCATGGGAGAAGAGGCAGATATCCGATTCGAAAACGACCACTTGAGGCGTATTCTGTTCAACCTTCTGGATAACGCCCATCGGTATGCCAGTGCAACTCCCGGAGCAATTCGCGTGTGGGTTGATACCACTTCCGTTGAAGAGCCCTCGGTCGGCGTATGGAGCAATGGAGCCCCATTGGACCCATCCGTGCTGCAACACCTGTTTGAACCCTTTTTTTCTTCCGAGAGCCGCTCCAGCGGACTGGGCTTGTTCTTGTGTCGCGAGTTGTGCGCACAGCATGGAGCCACATTGGTATACCGTCGCGTTCCTGCCCCCATGTCGGACGGCACACAAACCGGTAACGCGTTCGTGCTGATGGCGCAACGCGCGCATGCCTCGACAACGGGACTGCGTCATACACTTTCCACCCCATGGCAACCCACCCTGTATTGAGAGAGGCCCACGTTCTCGTCGTGGACGATGAACCGGACCTGCGCACACTCTACGAACTCACCTTGTTGCGTGAGGGGTACCGCGTGGACACGGCAGAGTCGGTTGCACAGGCACAGCAGTTGCTGAAAGCGGATCAATTTGATGTCGTCCTCACCGATATGCGACTTCCGGACGGTTCCGGCACAGACATACTGACCATGCTGAAGTCGATGGGGCGTAGCGAGCGCTGTGTTGTCATCACGGCATATGGATCAGCAGAAAATGCGGTCTCCTCCCTTAAAGCTGGTGCCTTCGACTACCTGACAAAACCTGTAGACCTGCGCCAGTTCCGCAATGTCGTCAATGCAGCGATCCAGGAAGGTCAAACGATCGCGCGCGCGGTGAAAGCCAACACCGCCGTTAACACCCCCAACAGTTCGCTGTCCGATGAGCGGCTGATGCGCTTGGTCGGGCAGTCGGCGTGCATGCAACAAGTGCGGGAGCGAATCGTGAAGGTCGCCCGCAGCATGGCACCAGTGATGGTGTGTGGCGAGTCGGGGACTGGCAAGGAACTCGTGGCGCAAGCAATCCACCACTGCAGCCACCGAGCACGCGGCCCCTGGGTAGCGGTGAATTGCAGTGCCATTCCTGAGCATCTTCTCGAAGCGGAGTTTTTTGGTGCGCGCAAAGGTGCTTTCACTGGCGCCACACAGGATCGACCCGGCTTTTTCCAGGCCGCCGACGGTGGAACCCTGTTTCTGGACGAGATAGGCGACCTCCCCCAGTCCATGCAGGCAAAACTGTTGCGTGTCATTCAGGAGCGCAGTGTGCGAGCGCTTGGGGCGACACAGGAGGAAGCTGTCGATGTTCGCATCGTCAGTGCAACCCACAAGCACTTACCTACCGAGGTACAAGCTGGACGCTTCCGCCAGGACTTGTATTACCGGCTCCATGTCATCGACATCCAGGTACCCCCACTGCGAGAGCGGTTGGAGGACCTTCCGGACTTGTGTAGCTCTCTGTTACAGCGCATAGCCAAGGATTCCGGCCTGCCTGCCAAGCGCATCAGCCCAACGGGATTGGAGCAACTGCGTCGACTTCCGCTGGCAGGCAACGTGCGCGAACTCGAGAACTTGCTACACAGTGCCGTGGCCTTGAGCGATGGAGACGAAATCGACCTGAACGAACTGCAGCCGCGCCTGACCACAGACAGGGTCGATGGCTCGGTTGAGGGAAGTGCCCCGCCCCCTGGCAGCGGAACGCCCACATTGGTGGTCCCTCAGGACTTGCAAGCCCACCTTGATCAGGAGGAGCGACGCATTCTCGTGCAAGTGCTGCAAAACACCGGTTACAACCGCACGTTGGCCGCACAGCGTTTGGGCATCAGTTTGCGTCAGATGCGCTACCGCATTGATCGGCTGGGCATCGATATCCCAGGCACCGGTGATGGGGACTGAAAGGGAAGCCCCCCCCCGCTCCGTCGCAGGCACAGCGTGGCTGCGAGGGTGGTATTCGCTGGCTTTCCATCTACCCTCCCCAAATTTCGGAAAGCGCCCAGGCAACGCGCACATCGACCTGGTGATCATTCATTCGATCAGCCTACCTCCCGGGCAGTTTGGAACCGGTCATGTGCAAGCATTGTTCAGCAATACCATTGACTGGGATGCCCACCCCTACCTCCAAACCATTCGTGGGTTGAAGGTGTCCAGTCATTTCTTCATTGCGCGCAATGGCAGCCTGTGGCAGTTCGTCGATTGCGATGCACGCGCATGGCATGCGGGCGCGTCCCACTACCGAGGGCGGGACAACTGCAACGACGACTCCATCGGCATTGAGCTTGAGGGGCTGGAGGGCCAGTCGTTTGCGCTACCTCAGTACCAACGACTTGAACACCTGCTATCCGATCTGCGCCAGCGCTACCCCCTGACGTATATTGCCGGGCACGAACACGTGGCTCCGGGACGTAAACAAGACCCGGGGCCGGGATTTGACTGGCATTACCTGCGAACTTCGCGTTCCACACAGGGCCTGGCATTTCCAGCCGCCTGAACGGCAGTCCGCACAGCGAGTGGATCGTGCGCTCCAAGTTTCGGAGCACTCCACCATTCTGGCCCGAAAACTAGCAGAACCTGCAGTTTTTTACAATTACCACATTCCCTTGGAAACACTACCAGTAGTGGTCGGTTATACTTTTGACACTAGATGTAGTGCAGCCGGATCACTCCGTTCATACAGACTGCACCCCCGCGAGAGACAGCCCAAAACTTCCCACCCCATTAGAGGATTTCATGCAAACTTCCGTCCCATTCGAGGTAAGCACCACCCATGCTTTCAATCTGAGCGTCCCCGGCACCGAGGAAAGTGCAGCGGCCCCGCAGATGCTCAATCACTACCAGATCATTCGCCGCAATGGTGCCGTAGTACCGTTTGAACCCAACAAGATTGCCGTGGCCATGATGAAAGCCTTCCTGGCTGTGCATGGCACCCAGGGCGCCGCGTCAGCCAGCGTGCGCGAAACGGTAGAAGCCCTGACACAGCAGGTCATTCGTGCGCTCGTTCGCTCCCGGCCCAACGGTGGCACCTTTCACATCGAAGACGTGCAAGACCAGGTTGAGCTTTGCCTGATGCGCTCCAGCAACCATGAGGTTGCCCGAGCCTACGTGCTGTACCGTGAGCGTCGTGCTCAGGAGCGCGCAAAGCAAACGACAACGGAGACACCAGCCACCCCGGTTATCCACGTGTTGGAAAACGGAGAGCGCGTCGCGTTGAACTTGGGTAAATTGCAGGACGAAATCGAAGCCGCCTGCCAGGGCTTGAGTGCAGATGTCAAGGCCCAACCCATCGTGGCCGAGACCATGCGCAACCTCTACGACGGCGTGCCGATCGAAGAGGTCTACAAGGCCGCCATCCTGGCTGCCCGCACCCTGATCGAAAAAGATCCCGATTACACCTATGCCACGGCACGCCTGCTGTTTGGCACTATCACCCGTGAAATCCTGGGTCGATCGGTCGCGCCACAAGACATGCAGGCCGCCTATGCCGAGTATTTCCCCATCTATATCCAGAAGGGCATCCAGTACGAACTGCTCGATCCGCGTCTGGCGCAGTTTGACCTCGAGCGCTTGGGCCAGGCCATCAAGGCCGAGCGCGACCTGAACTTCGACTACCTCGGCCTGCAAACCCTGTATGACCGCTACTTCCTGCACAAGGGTAAACGCCGCATTGAAATGCCCCAAGCCTTTTTCATGCGGGTTGCCATGGGCTTGGCGCTCAATGAAATCGACCGTGAGGCACGGGCCATCGAGTTCTATGAGGTGTTGTCCAGCTTCGACTTCATGTCGAGCACCCCAACGCTTTTCAATGCTGCCACGTTGCGTCCGCAGTTGTCCTCGTGCTACCTGACCACCGTGCCCGACGACCTCAACGGCATCTACGACTCCATCAAGGAGAACGCGCTGCTATCCAAGTTTGCCGGTGGCCTGGGCAATGACTGGACCCGTGTGCGTGCCTTGGGTAGCCATATCAAAGGCACCAACGGCGAGTCCCAAGGTGTGGTGCCCTTCCTCAAGGTCGTGAACGACACCGCCGTGGCCGTGAACCAGGGTGGCAAGCGCAAGGGCGCCGTTTGCACCTACCTGGAAACCTGGCACCTGGACATCGAAGAGTTCCTCGAGCTGCGCAAGAACACCGGCGACGACCGCCGCCGCACCCACGACATGAACACGGCCAACTGGATCCCGGACCTGTTCATGCGCCGCGTGATGGAAAAGGGCGAGTGGACCTTGTTTTCACCGTCCGAGACGCCAGACTTGCACGACAAGTTCGGCCCCGAATTCGAAGCCGCGTACGTAGCCTATGAAGCAGCTGCCGCTCGCGGAGAGATCAAGCCCTGCAAGACCGTGCAAGCGACCGACCTGTGGCGCAAGATGCTGACCATGCTGTTCGAGACCGGCCACCCCTGGATCACGTTCAAGGACGCCTGCAACGTGCGCTCTCCCCAGCAGCACGTGGGCGTAGTGCACTCGTCCAACCTGTGCACGGAAATCACCCTCAATACGTCCGACGACGAAACAGCCGTCTGCAACTTGGGCTCGGTGAACCTGCTGCAGCACATCCGCGACGGGAAGCTCGACCATGCGAAATTGCAACGCACCGTGTCCACCGCCATGCGGATGCTGGACAACGTGATCGACATCAACTACTACGCAGTGAAGAAGGCACGGGATTCGAACCTGCGCCACCGCCCGGTCGGCCTGGGCGTAATGGCCTTTCAGGACAGCCTGTATGCCCTGCGCACCCCGTACGCCAGCGACGCGGCCCTTGAATTCGCCGACGAGTCCATGGAAGCCATCTGCTACTACGCCTACTGGGCTTCTACCGAGCTGGCCAAGGAACGTGGCCGCTACTCCAGCTACAAGGGATCGCTGTGGGACAAGGGCATCCTGCCGATGGACAGCCTCGACCTGCTGGCCCAGGCCCGCGGCGGTTACGTGGAAGTGGACCGCTCCTCGCGCCTGGACTGGGATGCACTGCGCAAGAAGATTGCCCAGGACGGCATGCGCAACTCCAACTGCGTCGCCATTGCCCCCACCGCCACCATTTCCAACATCATCGGTGTTGACGCATCGATCGAACCGTGCTTCGGCAACCTGTCGGTCAAGTCCAACCTGTCCGGCGAATTCACCATCATCAATGCCGCCCTGGTGCGCGACCTCAAGCGTCTGGGTTTGTGGGACGAGGTGATGGTCATGGACCTCAAGCACTTTGATGGCTCGCTGGCCCCCATCGATCGTGTACCCCAGGACATCAAGGCGCTGTACGCCACAGCCTTCGAAGTCGAGCCGAAGTGGCTGGTCGAAGCAGCGGCACGACGCCAGAAATGGATCGACCAGGCGCAGTCCCTCAACATCTACATGGCGGGTGCGTCGGGCAAGAAACTCGACGAGACCTACAAGTTGGCATGGCTGCGTGGCCTCAAGACCACCTACTACCTGCGCACGACTTCCGCAACCCAGGCAGAGAAATCGACCGTTTCTTCAGGACGCCTGAACGCAGTGTCGGCGCACGGTGAAGGCGGAGGGCAAGCATCATCGATGAGTGCCCTGGAAGCCGCCGCTGCCGCAGCACGTGCACAGATGGATGAAGCTTCCGTTGCAGCCACCGACATTCGCTTCTGCGGCGTCGACGACCCGACCTGTGAGGCTTGTCAATAAGCCTGCATGACATGCATGCCGCGCACGCATTCGATGTTCGAACACAACACATCGTGCGTTGCGTGGCCTGTGTGTTTTTTATTTGCTTTTCATTTCACACAACCACTCTCATAATCGCCTGATTGGAAACACCTATGTTGCACTGGGACGAAGAAGTCAGACCCACTCTGGCGCCTGTGATGCGCGAGCCGACTGCCATGACACCGGCAGCGATTGGGATTCCCTCCCCCTCCGTTTCCCCAACCACCAACACCCCTGCAATTCCCGCCGCGACTGCACAGCCTGCTATGAATGCGGAAGCACGTCGCGTGCGAGCGGCGGACAAGCGCATCATCAACGGCAAGACCGACGTCAACCAGCTGGTACCCTTCAAGTACAAGTGGGCCTGGGAGAAATACCTGGCTTCGTGTGCGAACCACTGGATGCCGCAAGAGGTCAACATGAATCGCGACATCGCGCTGTGGAAGGACCCCAAGGGTCTGACCGAAGACGAGCGTCGCATCATCAAGCGCAACCTTGGCTTTTTTGTCACTGCCGATTCGCTGGCCGCAAACAACATCGTGCTGGGCACCTACCGCCACATTACCGCGCCCGAGTGCCGCCAGTTCATGCTGCGTCAGGCATTTGAAGAGGCAATCCACACCCATGCCTACCAATACATCGTGGAATCGCTGGGCCTGGACGAGGGCGAAGTATTCAACGCCTACAACGAAGTTGCGTCCATCCGCGACAAGGATGAGTTCCTGATTCCGTTCATTGACGTCATCATGGATCCGGAGTTCAAGACCGGCACGATCGAAGCAGATCGCACCCTGCTCAAGTCGCTGATCGTCTTTGCTTGCCTCATGGAGGGCCTGTTCTTCTACGTCGGGTTCACGCAAATCCTGGCCTTGGGCCGTCAGAACAAGATGACCGGTGCCGCCGAGCAGTACCAGTACATCCTGCGCGACGAATCCATGCACTGCAACTTCGGTATCGACCTGATCAACCAGCTGAAAATGGAAAACCCACAGCTTTGGACGGCTGAGTTCAAGGCCGAAATCAAGGCCTTGTTCGAAAAAGCCGTGGAGCTGGAATACCGCTATGCCGAAGACACCATGCCTCGTGGCGTGCTGGGCATGAATGCATCCATGTTCAAAGGCTACTTGCGCTACATCGCCAACCGCCGCGCCACCCAGATCGGACTGGAGCCACTCTTCCCCAACGAAGAGAACCCGTTCCCCTGGATGAGCGAAATGATTGATCTGAAGAAGGAACGTAACTTCTTCGAAACCCGCGTGATTGAATACCAATCAGGCGGTGCATTGTCGTGGGATTGAAGACGCCAATGCTCGTCCGACCCTCGCACCCCGCTCACGCTGCCGCTCGGCATGCTGGCGAGGTGTGGCACCGTGTTCATGGGGCTGGGACTCCACCCAACCCCATGGATCGTTACCCGCACAAAAACCGCGGGCGACGCTCTTTGTAATCGACTCAAGGAGAATCTCAATGGCAACTGCAAAGAAACCCGCGGCTAAGAAAGCTGCACCGGCTAAGAAAGCTGCACCGGCTAAGAAAGCTGCACCGGCTAAGAAAGCTGCACCGGCTAAGAAAGCTGCACCGGCTAAGAAGGCTGCACCGGCTAAGAAGGCTGCACCGGCTAAGAAGGCTGCACCGGCTAAGAAAGCTGCACCTGCGAAGAAAGCTGCACCTGCGAAGAAAGCTGCACCTGCGAAGAAAGCTGCACCTGCGAAGAAAGCTGCACCTGCGAAGAAAGCTGCACCGGCTAAGAAAGCTGCTCCGGCTAAGAAAGCTGCACCCGCTAAGAAAGCTGCACCCGCTAAGAAGGCCGCACCTGCTAAGAAGGCTGCACCTGCTAAGAAGGCTGCACCTGCTAAGAAGGCTGCACCTGCTAAGAAGGCTGCACCCGCCAAGAAGGCTGCACCTGCTAAGAAGGCTGCACCTGCTAAGAAGGCTGCACCTGCTGCGCAGACGACCCTCAACCCCCAGGCAGCATGGCCTTTCCCCACCGCCAGCAAGCCCTGATCTTGATCAGCGTTTCGTGCGCAGAACCCGACACCACGGTGTCGGGTTTTTTTATGGATAAAACACCAACAATCGGTAGCCGCTGATCTTGTCACTCAGATCCGCTGGCGCTTTCACCGCTATCGGCACCACCACCGACAACTCCCCCCCCGCGGAAAGCGTCGACGCCGACGCGACAAACTCGGATGGTTGCAGGACGCGTCGCATGACTGCGTGGTCATGCAAGTCGGTCAGCGCAAGCTCTGCAGATGGAATGGCCAACGGCCAACTTGCTGTGTTGCGCACGACAAAACTCAATCGGTATACATCCGACTTGACCTTCACAAATGAAGAGGACTCGATGACCAGAGAGTCGATCCGCCGCAGTGGTTGAACGCGGCATCCCAACCAGTCGCACGCTTGCTCCAATACCGGCCGCAGGGCCGGCTGCATGGTGGCCAACTGGTCGCGCTCATGAAACAGCCACTGTCCGGCCAGCAGCAGGGCCATCACCCCGCCCAGAAGCCGCCATGGCCCCAAAAACCGCGCCCTGGCATCTTTGGGTTCACTTCGATGAAGGAAACTCGGCGCGGAGTGCGGCGAAGGCGTCTCGACGGGTGTAGAAGGCACTTCACCCCATGCCGCGACAACAGGATCGTCCTCCGCGCCACTATGCTGGTTCCCGTGATCGGCCACCATGGGGGCCGCCGAGGGCTCAGGAATGGGAGTAGCCGCTGATCCTTCTGCGGCCTGACGCTCGTCTTCCGCAATCGCCAGCGCAACACTTACAGCGGGATCAGGGATCGGATGCTCTTCCGCTGCCCCACCCAACTCCACTGGCTGCTCATCAATGCCCGGCTGACGCGCCTCAGCCGTTAACGGCGACGGCTGCATGTTCGCATTGGCATCGAACACCTCGTCGCATTGCCCACACCGTACCCATCCCTCAGAAATGCGCAATTGATCGGGGACGACCTTGAACAGCGTAGTGCAGGCGGGACAGCGAGTAACGAGACTGGGCATGGTCACGCATTCTAGGGCCCGATGACACGGACCCAAGTGGCTCAGGGCTGGGCCACCATCAACACCCAACCATCTTGCGCATCTGCCACCTCCAAGCGGCAATAGGGCGCATAAGCATCGGTCAACTCCTGCGCCTGCCGCTCCAGGATACCTGCCAATACCAGGTGCCCTGCACCCCGCACGTGCGAGCACAGCAGCGGCGCCAAGACCTTGAGTGGCGTCGCCAGGATATTGGCGACGACGACGTCAAATTGACCTTGCACGGTATCGACGGCTCCAGCCAGCACCTCGACCGCATTGGCCTGCGCGTTGAGCCGCGTCGATGCAACTGCGGCATCATCAATGTCCACCCCCACCACTTCGGAAGCCCCATGCTTTGCGGCGCCGATGGCCAAGATGCCAGAGCCACAGCCATAGTCCAGGACACGCCCACCCTGGGGTGTATTGACCGCCAACCAGCGCAGACACATCCGCGTCGTTGGGTGAGTTCCGGTGCCGAATGCCAGACCAGGATCAAGACGAATCACCTGGCGCGCCTGCTCAGGCGGCTCATGCCACGTTGGCACAATCCAGAATGTTGGAGTGATTTCGACCGGAGCGAACTGACTCTGGGTCAAGCGTACCCAATCCTGATCGGGAACATCCGTCACACCAAGCATTCGGCAACCATCAAAGAAATCCTGGGCTTCCAGGAGTGTCGCCGCGTCCTGCGCAACAACCTTGTCCTGGAAGAGCGCAACCACCAAGGAACGATTCCAACCATCCTTGGGAGCAGGCATTCCGGGCTCACCGAACAGCGCTTGCTCTTGATCGGTATGCGCGTCGGCGTCCTCCACGCTGACACTCAAGGCATCGAGTGCGTCGAGCGCTTCACTGAAGGTTTCAACCGAATCCTGTGGGCAAACCAGACGCAGCTCAAACATGGACCACCTCAGCGCTTGTGTTGCTCAAGCCAATGCTCGAGGTAGTGGATATTGGTTCCACCTTCCATGAATTTCGAATCCACCAGCAATTCACGGTGCAGGGGAATATTCGTCTTGATGCCCTCCACCACCATCTCTGACAGGGCCGTACGCATGCGCGCCAGGGCTTGCTCACGGGTATCGCCATGGACGATGATCTTGCCAACCATCGAGTCGTAGTTGGGCGGAACGAAATAGTTGTTGTATACGTGAGAATCAACCCGCACCCCAGGACCACCGGGCGTATGCCAAGTGGTCACGCGACCGGGAGAAGGCAGGAAGGTATACGGATCTTCGGCATTCACCCGGCACTCAATGGCGTGGCCTTGCACGCTGATCTGGCGTTGCGTGAAAGGCAGCTTCTCACCGGCCGCCACCATGATCTGCGTGCGCACGATATCAATCCCGGTCACCATTTCCGTCACAGGGTGCTCCACCTGCACACGGGTATTCATCTCAATGAAGTAGAACTCACCGTCTTCATAGAGGAATTCAAAGGTACCGGCACCACGGTAGCCAATTTTCTTGCAGGCCGCCACGCAACGCTCACCGATACGCTCGATCAGCTTGCGGTTGATCCCCGGGGCCGGTGACTCTTCCAGAATCTTCTGGTGCCGTCTCTGCATCGAGCAGTCGCGCTCGCCCAGGTAGACCGCGTTGCGATGCTTGTCGGCCAGCACCTGGATCTCCACATGGCGCGGGTTCTGCAGGAACTTTTCCATGTAAACCGCAGGGTTGCCGAACGCGGCGCCGGCTTCTGCCTTGGTCATGGTCACGGCATTGATCAGTGCCGCTTCGGTATGCACGACACGCATGCCACGGCCGCCGCCGCCGCCGGCCGCCTTGATGATGACCGGATAACCCACGGTCTTGGCGATGCGCTTGATCTGAACCGGATCGTCCGGCAACTCGCCATCTGAACCCGGCACGCAGGGCACGCCGGCCCGAATCATGGCCTGCTTGGCAGATACCTTGTCGCCCATGATGCGGATGGACTCCGGAGTCGGACCAATGAACTGAAAGCCGCTCTTTTCCACCCGCTCCGCAAAGTCAGCGTTTTCACTCAGGAACCCATAACCTGGGTGGATCGCCTCGGCATCCGTCACTTCTGCCGCGGAGATGATGGCAGGCATATTGAGGTAGCTTTGCGCGGAAGCTGCCGGACCGATGCACACCGCCTCTTCGGCCAGCTTGACGTACTTGGCATCGCGATCGGCCTCGGAGTACACCATTACCGCCTTGATACCCAGTTCCCGGCATGCGCGTTGAATGCGCAAGGCGATCTCGCCTCGGTTGGCGATCAGAATTTTCTTGAACATCGGACAGGCCCTTATTCGATCACGAACAGCGGCTGCCCGTACTCCACCGCCTGGCCATTGTCACTCAGGATCTGCGTGATGGTGCCCGACTTGTCGGCCTCGATCTCGTTGAGTATCTTCATGGCTTCGATGATGCAGATGGTGTCACCCTCTTTCACCACGGAACCGATTTCGACGAAGGGCTTGGCGCCGGGCGCCGAGGAGCGATAGAACGTACCGACCATGGGAGACTTGACCTTGTGGCCGGACTCGGCCTCCGGCGCAGCACTCGGCGCCACAGGGGCTGCAGAGGCCGCAGCAGCAGACGGGACTGCAGCCGCTACTGGGGCCGGCGCATAAGCGGCAGCCGGCACATAGGCCTGCACCTGAGCGGGGGCCGTCTTCACGATACGAACCTTACCTTCGGCCTCGGTGATTTCCAGTTCAGACACATTGGATTCGGAAACGAGGTCGATGAGTGTCTTGAGTTTGCGCAGGTCCATGAAGTCTCCAACAAAAGTCTTGGAAAGGGCGAAATGTACACCAAATGCTCTTATCTTCTTTCAAATGCACTTGATCCACAAGCAATTTGCAGCAAGAAACCGCGCTCAAATTGCAGGCCCGGGGCGAGCGCGAGGCCCGACCGCTGTACAGAAGCCGCTATTTTAATGCAGCCCACTCCCGCAGGTTTTCCGCGCTCACACGGCCCAACTTGCGCTGCGCCACCGCCCCCGCACCATTGACCACGACGGAAAAAGGCAGTCCGCCCGACAAATTCCCCAACGCACGCGCCAGCTCGGACCCGCCCAGACCGGCCATGGCAACAGGAAACTGGACCGGATTCTGGCGCAGGAAGCGCTGCACCATTTCTACACGATCGACAGCCAATCCAATCACTTGCCAGCCTTTTGCACGATTTTCAACAAAGAAGGCATCCAGCATGGGCAATTCCTCGACACACGGCGGACACCACGTTGCCCAGAAATTGATCAGCAAGGGTTTGCCGCGGAACGCCTGAACAGCCAGGGGATTGCCCTGGGGATCGGCCCAGGAAGTGGCCCAGAATGCTTCCAGTTCGGGCGTGGACTGGGTCTCTTCAGTCGCTACCTGCCCCCGGCGCGACCACCACACCCCGGCAATGATGCCGGCCAGGGTTGCACCAGCAGCCCCCAGCACAAGCCGCCGGGTTGTGCGTGGGGAGGGTGTTTTTTCATCGATCATCGCGAGATTCTTTCAACAAACGGGTCACCGCCTCCAGGGTTCCCTGTGCGGCGCGCCCCCGCGCATCGGGCAACAAGCTGCCGCGCCGGGCCAGCGCATCATGCACCATCAGGTGTACGCCCACATAGCTCTGCAGTTCCTGACACCGCACCTGGATGCTGAGTACGTCGCAAGCCAGCCCTTGCCGATCCCGGCCTACGTGCACCTCGTAGCGCACTCCCTGATCCAACAAAGCCCATTCGGCAGATTTGGGATCGTCACAATACAGCTGCAGGTGAATGTCGTTGAATCGGGTCGCGGTACCACGCCACACGGCACCACTGAGCTGCGGCGAAAAGGCCTGCAGACGTTCCATCCACTGCAGCGCCAAGGTGCGCAAAGCCTGCAGCTCGTGCGGCTGGGTATCGGCACAAAACAGAGCCAGGTACTCTTCCAGGGCCAATTCGACCTGGTCATTGCTAGGCACAGCGGTGCGCGGCGGCAACCCCAACTGGCGCAGCGCCCGCTGCTTCGCGGCGCCATAGTCCAAGCCCTCTTCCGCAATCAGGCGGGCACAGGTTTGGGCAATTTCGGCTTTGAGCGCATCCATGGGGCTGATTGTGCACTGGCACAATCGACCCTCTATGCACATCCACATTCTTGGCATCTGCGGTACCTTCATGGGAGGTCTAGCCGCACTCGCCCGCGAAGCGGGCCACAGGGTCACCGGTTGCGATGCCGGTGTCTACCCACCCATGAGCGACCAACTGCGCGCCCTGGGCATCGAGTTGATCGAAGGCTTTGGCGCCGAGCAAATGGCACTCCAGCCCGACATGTACGTCATCGGTAACGTGGTCAGTCGCGCCCGCCTGGCCAACGGCGATCCGAAGTTTCCGCTCATGGAAGCGATCCTGGATGCCGGTGCCCCTTACACCAGCGGTCCGCAATGGCTATCCGAACATGTGCTTCAGGGCAAGCATGTATTGGCCGTGGCCGGCACCCACGGCAAAACCACCACGACGGCCATGCTCAGCTGGATATTGCAGGAAGCCGGACTGGAGCCGGGCTTTCTGATCGGTGGCGTACCGGTCAACTTCGGTGTGTCGGCCCGGCTCGGGGGCGGGCGCTACTTCGTGATTGAGGCCGACGAATACGACACGGCCTTCTTCGACAAGCGCAGCAAGTTCGTCCATTACCGCCCGCGCACTGCGGTGCTGAACAATCTCGAATTCGACCACGCAGACATTTTTGACAACCTGGCAGCCATCGAACGCCAGTTCCACCATCTGGTGCGCACCGTTCCCAGTTCTGGCCGCGTAGTCGTCAATGCGCTCGAAGAGAGCCTCACCCGCGTGCTGCACCAGGGCTGCTGGAGCGACACCCGCAGCTTCGGCAGCACCGTTGGCGACTTCCAGGCGGCGGGGGAACCGCATGACTTTGACGTGCTGGTGCACGGGCAACGCACCGGCCGTGTGCACTGGGGGCTGGGTGGCGTACACAACCAGCTCAATGCGCTCGCCGCCATCGCCGCCGCCGACCACGTGGGCGTGCCCGTGGCCCAGGCTGCGGCAGCGCTGGCCGGTTTTGTGAATGTGAAGCGGCGCATGGAGGTGCGCGGACAGGTGACGCTGCCTGCGGGTGGGGCTGCGGTTACGGTCTATGACGACTTTGCCCACCACCCGACCGCCATCCGCACCACCATCAACGGGTTACGGCGGCGCATTCCGGCAGGGGAGCGCATCCTGGCGATCTTCGAGCCACGCTCCAACACCATGAAGCTCGGCGCCATGAAGTCGCAACTGCCCTGGAGCCTGGAGGAGGCCGACCTGTCCTTCTGCCACAGCGCCGGGCTCGACTGGGACGCAGCCCAGGCCCTGGCGCCCATGGGCGAGCGGGCAACGGTCCGTGCACAAATCGATGCGCTGGTAGAGTCCATCGTACAAAACGTGCAGCCGGGTGACCACCTGCTGTGCATGAGCAACGGCGGCTTTGCCGGCATCCATGGCAAATTGCTGCGGTCGCTACAAAATACATAGCTGCCTACGCAAGTATTGCGCGGAGAAACGGCACTTTTACTCTATAAGCCTGCTGATACGGCGGTCGTGATGCAGCGCAGTATTGCATACAGAATTTGGGCGTAGCATGACGGTACCTGAACGTACCCCCCACCTAGTCAGCCTCTCATGAAGTCCCGCGTCCTGCGCACCAGCCAGTTCCAGACCACTGCGTTTTCGCCGCATGGCGAGGTGGCCATGTGGTTTGAGGACCAGATCCTGTATTACGACGTCACCGGCCCCCTCAATACCGAGGTGATCGAGTGCCTGGCACTGGCGCAGACCGAGTTCCTCAAGCAGATCGAGCCCCAGGGCCCCTGGGGCAGCATCGCGGTCTGCAAGATCAGCGCAGTGATGGGGCCCGAGTGCCTGGCCCGCTATGGCGCCATGATGTCCACCCCGAAACCGGCGGGCAAAACGCCCGTGGCCACGGCGTTTGTGATGGGGCCCGATGTCGATGGCTACCGCCTGATGGCACCGTTGTTTGCCAAGATCTACGCCGGTATCCAACGCCCTTTCCGGGCCGTGGAAACCCTGGAAGAAGGCCGCCAGTGGATCTTTGCGCAGATCGCGCAGGCCCGCCAAACCGCAGCCTGAAAAAAAGGGGCACTCCATGGGTGCCCCTTCTTCCCTGCTGCAAGCGCCGATCAGCCGCGCTGGCGACGCGCAGCCACGGCTTGTGACAGGACCTCCAACACCTCGGCCGAATCGTCCCAACCCAGGCAGGCGTCGGTGATGCTCTTGCCGTACTCCAGCTTGGAAACATCGTCCTTGCCCGGTGTGAACTTCTGGGCTCCAGCGTGCAGGTGGCTTTCGACCATCACGCCGAACACCTTGTGCGAACCGCCCCGAATCTGCGCTGCGATGTCGCGCGCCACATCGAGCTGCTTTTCATGCTGCTTGCTGCTGTTGGCATGGCTGCAGTCCACCATCAGGGTCGCGGGCAGCTTGGCCTTCGTCAGCTCGGCGCAGGCAGCATCGACACTGGCAGCGTCGTAGTTGGGTGCCTTGCCGCCGCGCAGGATGACATGGCAGTCCTTGTTGCCATTGGTCTGGACAATGGCAACCTGACCGTTCTTGTGCACCGACAGGAAGTGGTGACCGCCTGCTGCGGCCTGGATAGCGTCGGTTGCGATCTTGATGTTGCCGTCCGTGCCATTCTTGAAACCGATGGGGGCCGACAGGCCAGATGCCAGTTCACGGTGCACCTGGCTTTCGGTGGTGCGGGCCCCGATGGCGCCCCAGGAAATCAGGTCGCCGATGTATTGCGGAGAGATGACGTCCAGGAACTCGCTCGCCGCGGGCAGGCCGAGGCGGTTGATTTCGATCAGCAACTGGCGTGCGATGCGCAGGCCTTCGTCGATGCGGCAGCTCTCATCCAGGTAGGGGTCGTTGATCAGCCCTTTCCAGCCTACCGTCGTGCGGGGTTTCTCGAAATAGACACGCATCACGACTTCCAGCGTGTCCGCATACTTCTGCCGCAGGTCCTTCAGACGGCGCGCGTAATCCAGCGCGGCAGCCGGATCGTGGATGGAACAAGGACCAATGACCACCAGCAGGCGGTCGTCCTTTTGCGCCATGATGTTGTGGATAGTGCGGCGGGTCTGGGAAATCAGGCCCTCGATGGCGGTTCCTCGAATGGGGAAGAAACGGATCAGGTGTTCAGGAGGCGGCAGCACGGTAATGTCCTTGATGCGTTCGTCATCGGTCTGGCTGGTGCGGTCGGCGGGGTGCGGCTGGCCATACCAGGTGCCGGTGCTGCTTGTCTTGGCGTTCATGGGTGCTCCTGAAAAAAACCGTGAAAACAAAAAAAAACCGCCGGGGGTCCGGCGGTTTGGGGGGATTCGAATCGTCTCTTTGGGTACGTTCAGATCTCTCGACCGCCGGTTGCGCGTGAGAACCAAAAGTAGGCAAAAAAGTACGATGTGCGATGACGCATGGGGCCCACTGTAGCACAGCTTTTTTCGATCGGGCTGACGCGCACAGGACTTAGGCCGTTCCGCCTACCGTGAGGCCGTCGATGCGCAGGGTCGGCTGGCCCACGCCCACGGGAACGCTCTGCCCCTCCTTGCCGCAGGTGCCGACTCCGCTGTCCAGGCGCATGTCATTGCCGATCATGCTGACGCGCTTGAGGCAGTCTGGTCCGCTGCCGATCAGCGTCGCCCCTTTGACCGGGTACTGGATCTTGCCGTTCTCGACCCAGTAGGCCTCGCTGGCCGAGAACACGAACTTGCCGCTGGTGATGTCCACCTGCCCGCCACCGAAGTTGACGGCGTACAGACCCTTCTTGAGGCTGGCCACGATCTCCTGCGGATCCTTGTCTCCCGCCACCATGTAGGTGTTGGTCATGCGCGGCATGGGGATGTGCGCGTAGCTCTCGCGCCGCCCGTTGCCCGTGGGCTTGACACCCATGAGGCGGGCGTTCATGGAGTCCTGCAGGTACCCCTTGAGGATGCCATCCTCGATCAGCACGTTGCGCTGGGTCACGTTGCCCTCGTCGTCGACATTGAGCGAACCGCGGCGGTCAGCCACGGTGCCGTCGTCCAGCACCGTAACGCCCTTGGCCGCCACGCGCTGGCCGATGCGACCACTGAAGGCGCTGGATCCCTTGCGGTTGAAGTCGCCTTCCAGGCCGTGCCCGATGGCCTCGTGCAACAGCACCCCCGGCCAGCCCGAACCGAGCACCACGGTCATCTCGCCAGCGGGGGCGGGACGCGCGTCAAGGTTGGTCAAGGCCGCATGCACGGCTTCATCCACATAGCGGCTGATCTGTTCGTCGCTGAAATAGGCCAATCCAAAACGCCCGCCACCGCCACTGGAACCCACTTCGCGGCGGCCGTTCTGCTCGGCGATGACCGTCACGGAGAGGCGGACCAGCGGGCGCACGTCGGCTGCCAGCGTGCCATCCGCACGGGCCACCAGCACCACGTCGTATTCCATGGCCAGGCCAGCCATGACCTGTGCCACACGCGGATCCTTGGCGCGGGCCAGCCGCTCGACACGTCCCAGCAACTCCACCTTGGCGGTACTGTCGAGCGTGGCGATGGGGTCCATTCCGGGGTAGAGGCTGCGGCCATTTGCTATCTTTTTACTAGCTACCCGCGCACGTTTTACCTGGGCCACAGCCGAAATAGACCGCACAGTGCGAGCCGCGTCGAGTAACGAGGCCTCGGAAATGTCGTCGGAATAGGCAAAAGCCGTCTTCTCGCCGCTGACGGCACGCACACCCACGCCCTGGTCGATGGAAAACGAGCCGGTCTTGACTATGCCTTCTTCCAGGCTCCAGCCTTCCGAACGGGTGTACTGAAAGTACAGGTCGGCCTCATCGACCTGGTGCGCCTTGATCTCGCCCAGTGCCCGCGCCAGATGGGACTCGTCCAGCCCGAAGGGTGTGAGCAGCAGGGACTTGGCCGTGGCCAGGCGTTCGAGGGTGGGTTCGCGGGAGATCATGGGGATGATTATGTCTGCACCAGCCGTTTGGCGCTGGCCACCGACATCAGAATGCCCAAGGCCAGCCCCAGTATCACCATGGCCGTGCCGCCGTAGCTGATGAAGGGCAAGGGCACCCCCACCACCGGCAGGATGCCACTGACCATGCCCATGTTCACGAAGGCATAGGCGAAGAAGATCATGGTGACGCTGCCCGCCAACAGGCGCGAGAACAGGGTGGGCGCCTCCAGCGCAATGCTCAGACCCCGCAGGATCAGGAACACGAAGGCCCCCACCAGGAACAGGTTGCCCAGCAGGCCGAACTCTTCGGCGTAGGCGGCAAAGATGAAGTCGGTGGTGCGCTCCGGAATGAATTCCAGGTGGGTCTGGGTTCCCTGCATGAAGCCTGTACCGAACACGCCGCCAGAGCCGATGGCAATCATGCCCTGCAGGGTGTGGAAGCCCTTGCCAAGCGGGTCGCGGGTCGGATCCAGCAGGGTGCATACACGCTGCTGCTGGTAATCGTGCAGGCCGGGCCAATTGACCCCTGGTGCACACAGCTGGGACTCGAAAGCCACCAACAGCACAATGCCCACGACACCCAGGACCATGGGCGGAACCACCAGCTTCCAGCTCATGCCGGCAAAGAAGATGACCGACATGCCGGCGATCAGCACCAGCAAGGCCGTACCCAGGTCGGGCTGCTTCATGATGAGCCCCACGGGAACCATCAGCAATCCACCGGCCACGACGAAGTCCAGCGGGCGCAGTTGGCCTTCACGCTTCTGGAACCACCAGGCCAGCATCAGCGGCATGGCCAGCTTCATGATCTCGCTGGGTTGGATGGTGATGCCGATGTTGACCCAGCGCCGGGCGCCCTTCTTGGTGATGCCAAACACGGCCACCGCCACCAGCAGCCCAACCCCCACCAGATACAGGGGTACGGCCAGCGCCATCAGCCGCTGCGGTGGAATCTGGGCCACGACGAACATGATGCTCGCCGCGATCAGCATGTTGCGGGCATGGTCCTGGAACCGGGTGCCATGGTCGTAACCCGAGGAATACATGATGAGCAGGCCTGCGCAGGCCAGCATGAACACCGCGAAGGCCAGCGGACCGTCGAACCCCGAAACATAGGGGGCGAAGCGCTGGCGCAGGGATATTTTTCCGAAAGAAGTCGCCATGCTCCGAATTATCGGGGGTATGGCCACGGAGCCCTCGATTGGGTCTTACCATCCGCCCCATGGCGACCACCCACCTGCTCTACCTCCACGGATTCCGCTCCTCCCCCCAATCCGCCAAGGCGCGCCAGATGCAGGCCTGGGTGCAGGCGCACCGGCCCGACGTGCACTGGTGGTGCCCGCAGTTGCCGCCGTCGCCCCGGGAAGCGATGGCCCAAGTAGAGGCAGGCATTGCCGCATGGCCACGGGACTCCATGGTCACGGTGGGCTCCAGCCTGGGTGGGTTCTACGCCACCTGGGTGGCCGAGCAGACGGGCTGTCGGGCAGCGCTGCTGAACCCCGCCATCCACCCGGCACGCGACCTGGCCAAGTACATCGGCGAGCAGACCAGTTGGCACGACCCCGAGGATCGCTTTTTCTTCTGGGAGGAATTCGTCGACGAGCTGCGAACGCTGGACTGCCCCACGTTGACCCGCCCCGAACGTTACTTCGCGCTCATCTGCAAGGGCGACGAGGTGCTGGACTGGCACGAGATGCACAGCAAATACGCCGCCTGCCCGGGCTTGCTGCTCGAAGGCGGTGACCATGCCATCAGCGACTTTGGCACGCACATGCCCGCGGTGCTGGCGCACCTGGGGCTGCAACCGGCCCTCTGAGCCCCCAGAGCGGCAACGGCGCCCATGGGACAATGGCGCCCATGTACGTATTGTTTGAAGACGCAGGCAAATTCCTGGCCGGGCGGTTGATGTCGGAGGCCGAAGCCTCGGCGCAGGTGGAGCTGGACACGGGCAAGCGCGTGAAGGTGAAGGCGGCGCACATCATGCTTCGCTTCGAAAAGCCCTCACCTGCCGAATTCATCGCCCAGGCCCAGTCGCTGGCGCAGGGCATTGAGCTCGAAATGGCCTGGGAATTCGCGCCGGAAGAGGAATTCGGCTTTGCCGATCTGGCGCGTGACTACTTCTCGGCCAGCGCCCCGCTGTCCGAACAGGCGGCCATGCTGTTTCGCCTGTACGACAACCCCCACTATTTCCGCCGCGCGGGCAAGGGCCGCTTCAAGAAGGCCCCCGCCGACATCATCGCGCAGGCCCTGGCTGCCATCGAGAAGAAGCGCCTGATCGGGGAGCAGATCGCTGCCTGGGCGCAGGAACTGGCCGCGGGGCGCTGCCCCGAGCCGGTGCAGAGCCAGATCTTCAAGATCCTGTTCAAGCCGGACAAGAATGCGCCCGAGTACAAGGCCGTGGTCGACGCCGCGCGAGCCACCCAGACCGCGCCGCTGGCACTGCTGCAGAAGGCCGGCGCCATTGCCTCCCCCTACCAGTTCCACTGGAAGCGCTTCCTGTTCGAGAACTTCCCCAAGGGCACGGGCTTCCCCGCCCTGACGGCTCCGCCCATTGCCGACGAGTTGCCGGTTGCTTCGGTGCAGGCCTTCTCCATCGACGACTCGCAGACCACCGAAATCGATGATGCGCTCTCGCTGCAGGGCCTGGGCACCGGCACCGTGGTGCTGGGCATCCACATCGCCGCGCCGGGCCTGGCCATTGCCCCCGGCAGCCCGGTGGACCAACTGGGCCGCGCACGCCTGTCCACCGTGTACATGCCGGGCTACAAGATCACCATGCTGCCGGATGACGTGGTGCAGACCTACACCCTGCTGGAAGGTCGCGACTGCCCCGCCGTGTCGCTGTACGTGACGCTGGACGAAGCTACGCTGGAGATTCAGGCCTCAGAAACCAAGCTGGAACGGGTACCGATCACCTGGAACCTGCGCCACGACCAGCTCGACAGCCTGGTCACGGAAAGCTGGCTCACCGGGGCAGACGTTTCCAATGAAACCGGCCACCAGCCCGCATGGGAATTGCGTGAGCAGCTATCATTTTTGTATCGACTGGCAAAAGACCTCAAAGCCAAGCGCGAGGTGGTGCGGGGCAAGCCCGAAACCTTCAATCGCCCGGACTACAACTTCCGCCTGATGGAGAACATGGGGCATGAGCCAGACGGCAGCGAGACCGTGCACATCTCGGTACGCCAGCGCGGCGCACCGCTGGACCTGATCGTGGCCGAGGCCATGATCCTGGCCAACAGCACCTGGGGCAGTTGGCTTGCCGAACTGGGTGTGCCGGGCATCTACCGCAGCCAGGCCTCATTGGCGCCGGGTGTCAAGGTGCGCATGGGCACCAAAGCCCTGCCCCACGCCGGCATCGGCGTGAAGAGCTATGCCTGGAGCACCTCGCCCCTGCGCCGATACACCGACCTCGTGAACCAGTGGCAGATCATTGCCTGTGCCCGGCACGGCAAGACCGCGGCCCTGGTGGCGCCGTTCAAGCCGAAAGACGCCGAACTCTTCGGCATCATCAGCAGCTTCGACGCCGCCTACACCGCCTACAACGGCTACCAGTCCGGCATGGAACGTTTCTGGACCCTGCGCTACGTGCAGCAGCATGGCCTGACCGAGCTGGAAGCGACGGTATTCAAGGACAACATGGTGCGCGCCGACAGCATCCCGCTGGTGCTGCCGGTGGTCGGCGCACAAGGCCTGCCGCGCGGAGCCCGCGTGAAGGTGCGCCTGGGAGACATCGACCTCATCACGCTGGATGTGCATGGCACGGTAGTGGAACGCCTCGACGCCACCGCCGAGCCGGTGAGCGACGATGCCGAGGACGACGAGGAGGTGGCCGGACCCATCGCCATCGCGGTAGACATGAGCGAGGGCTCCGAGTCGCCCGATAATCCTGCTCCGTGAAACTGCGCCGACTCTCCCCCCTGCAGTGGGCACTGACCATCTCGGTGGCGGTGCACGCCCTGCTGCTGACCATCCGCTTCGTGGACCCGGAGCGCTTCGACCGGGTGTTCCAGGACACGCCGCTCGAAGTGATCCTGGTCAACGCGCGCACCAACGAAAAGCCCGATGCGAAGGCGAAAGCCATTGCCCAGGCCACGCTGGTGGGCGGCGGGGACGCGGAAAAAGGCCGCGCGACCAGCCCGCTGCCGCCCTCGGCCCTGGTGGATGTGGGCGATGCAGTGCAAGACGAGACACAGCGCAAGTTGCAGCAGCTGCACGATCAGCAGATGCTGCTGCTGTCACAGCTCAAGAGCCAGCTGGCGGCCCTGCCCCCGCGCGACCCTTCGCAGCCCATGACCGCCGAAGAGCGGGATCGGGAGGAAAAGCGCAAGCAGCTGATCAAGACACTGGCCGAGATCGAGCGGCGCATCAACACCGAGAATGCGCGCCCAAAGAAGCGCTACATCAGCCCCTCCACGCGCGAGGAGGTCTATGCCGTGTACTACGATGCACTGCGCCGCGCCATTGAGGACAAAGGCACCGAACAGTTCCCCACCGCCGCCGGACGCAAGCTCTATGGCGAGCTGACCATGGTCGTGACCGTGGATTCCAGGGGCCGCGTGGTCGAGACGGAAGTCGTGGAAAGCTCCGGCAACAAGGCGCTTGACCGCCAGGCCGCGCTCATCGCCCGTGCCGCCGGCCCCTTCGGCAAGTTCAGCAAGGCCATGCGCGAACGCGCGGACCAGATCGTGGTGGTGTCGCGCTTCAACTTCACCCGGGACGAGACCCTGCAGGCCAACGTCTCGGCAGCCCAATGAGGAGCATGCTGCGTTGGGCGGCCTGCTGTGCCGGGGCCTTGCTGCTGCTGCAGTTCTTCTTCATCGCCCGCATCGCGCTGTGGGCCGTCTGGGCGCCCGAGTCCACCACCTTCGAACGCTCCCAAGCCTGGCAGGTTGCGCAGAGCAAAGGCGGCATCCCGCCCTGGCGCCAACAGTGGGTGCCCTACAGCAACATTTCCAACCACCTCAAGCGCGCCGTCATTGCCTCCGAGGACGACGCCTTTGCCGACCATGACGGCGTGAACTGGGACGCCATCGAGAAGGCCTGGGAAAAGAATGCCAAGGCAGAGAAGAAGGCCGAGGCCCGCCCCAGCCCCACCAATGGCAAGCCTACCAAGCCGCCCAAGGTCGTGGGGGGCTCCACCATCACCCAGCAATTGGCCAAGAACCTGTTCCTGTCGGGTGAGCGCACCCTGCTGCGCAAGGCTCAGGAGTTCGTATTGACCATGAGCCTGGAGCTGCTGCTGTCCAAGGAACGCATCTTGGAAATCTACCTCAACCACGTGGAGTGGGGTGAAGGGGTCTTTGGTGCCCAGGCTGCGGCCCAGCACTATTTCCGCAAGAACGCGGCGCAACTCAGCGCCTATGAGGCGGCCCGCCTGGCCGTGATGCTGCCGCGGCCCAAGTACTTCGAGAAGCTGCCCAATTCCGCCTACCTGAGCGGGCGTGCCGAAGTCATCGTGGCGCGCATGCCCTCGGCACAGCTGCCTTGACCCATCGTGCTGGGGAGGCCTCTCCACAGGCCTCTGCCACGCGCCAGCCTCTGTATGATGCCCGCCCATGCTTGCCAAGTTAATGAGTCTCTTCCTGCTTGGCCTGATCCGGGTACTGACCGGCGCACAGGCGCGCTGGTACGGCTGCCCGCCCAAGGCCGAGCAGCGCATCTATTTCGCCAACCACCAGAGCCACGCCGACCTGGTGATGATCTGGGCGGCCTTGCCCAAGGAATTGCGCGCCGTGACGCGCGCCATCGCTGCCAAGGACTATTGGACCAAGACCCCGTTCAAGCTGTGGCTCACCACGGCGGTGTTCAACGTCATCTACGTCTCGCGCGACCGCAGCAGCGATGAGGACCCGTTGGAGCCCCTGCTGGAAGCGCTGGAGAACGGCGACTCCATCATCCTGTTTCCCGAAGGCACCCGTGGCCATGCCGAGGAACCTGCGGCCTTCAAGGCTGGGCTCTACAACCTCGCCACCCGCTACCCCAAGGCGGTGCTGATTCCGACCTGGATCAACAACGTGCAGCATGTGCTGCCCAAGGGTGAAGTGGTGCCGGTGCCGGTGCTGTGTTCGGTGACCTTCGGTGCACCGATGCAGGTGGAAGAAGGTGAGGACCACCGCCAGTTCGCCGACCGCGCCCGCCGCGCCGTGATCGCATTGCGTGACGTGTAAGGAACGGCCACCATGTACCACTACATCAAGGACCTGACCCCCTTCCAGCAAGTGGGGGTACTCTTCATCATCGTTTTTGGCCTGCTGCTGGTCGGCAGCATCTGGGCGTTCGTGCTGTCGATCCGCGAGCACGACGACCCCGAGGAGGCACTGCGCTGGCGTGAGGGGGTGAATGAAATCAGCACCATGCTGCGCATCTCCTGGGTGATGATGCTGGGCTTCTGGGTGTGCTGGATTTCAGGCAAGGGGGTTGCCTTGACCCTCTTCGGCTTGCTCTCCTTCCTGGGCTTGCGCGAATTCCTTACCCTGTCGCCCACCCGCCGGGGCGACCACCGCAGTCTCGTGCTGGCGTTCTTCGTGGTGCTGCCGGCACAGTACTGGCTCATTGCCAGCGAGCACTTCGACATGTTTGCCGTTTTCGTGCCGGTGTACGTATTCCTGGCCCTGCCACTGGCCAGTGCGCTGGCCAACGACCCCACGCGCTTTCTCGAACGCAATGCCAAACTGCAATGGGGCATCATGGTCTGCATCTACGGCATGAGCCATGTGCCAGCCCTGCTGCTGCTGAAGTTTCCCGGCTACGACAACAAGAATGCCTTCATGGTGTTCTTCTTCGTGCTGGTGGTGCAGACAAGCATGATCACCCAGCACTACCTCAACCGCAAGGTGGCCAAGCCGATCGCAGCGCCAGCCATCAGCACCAGCTTCAATTGGTACAGCATGTGGATGGGTGTGCTGGCAGGCAGCATTGTCGGCGGCTTGCTGGCCGGCATTACGCCCTGGGTACCGGGCACCGCCTTCGCATTCTCGTTCATTGCCTGCACGGCAGGCGCCATGGGGCATCTGGTCATGAAGGCGCTCAAGCGGGATCGCGGCATTCCCAGTTGGGGGCCAAAGGTGGCTTCGGTGACCGGGGCCGGCGGCCTGCTCAACCGGGTGGACGCGCTGTGCTTCGCGGCACCGGTGTTCTTCCATTCGGCCAAATGGTACTTCGACATCTGAGCGACTGCCCATGGTTACAGCCTATATCCCGCATAGAAACTGCGCAGGCAGTTCCTGAAAACGTAGCATGCGCATCCTTGGCATCGACCCCGGCCTGCGCACCACCGGCTTTGGCGTGGTGGACCTCGACGCGGGTCACACCCGCTACGTGGCCAGCGGCACCATCAGCACCCTGGCGACGGAGACCCATGCCCTGCCCCAACGACTGAAGGTGCTGTTCGACGGCATCGGCGAGATCGTCGAGCGCTACCAGCCCGACTGCGCCTCGGTGGAAATCGTGTTCGTGAACGTCAACCCGCAGTCCACATTGCTGCTGGGCCAGGCCCGCGGGGCGCTGCTCACGGCCTTGGTCAATGCAAACCTTCCGGTGCATGAATACACGGCACTGCAGATGAAACAGGCCGTGGCCGGCCACGGCCGCGCGCAGAAAAGCCAGATCCAGGAAATGGTGCGCCGCCTGCTGGGGCTGAGCGGCGTGCCCGGCACCGATGCCGCCGACGCGCTGGGTCTGGCCATCACCCATGCCCACGCCAGCAAGTCGGTCGCCCTGATTGCGCAAAGCAAGGTGGTGGTAGGGGAAGCGGCAGGACGCGGCTCCCGTGCTGCCTACCGCAACCGGCGACCTGGCTGAGGCGCATTCGCAGAGCCTACAGGCGTTCCAGGATCAGCACGCCAAAGCCCACCAGACCCGCGATCACCATCCATTTGAGGATCAGCAAGCCAAACAGCTTGAAGCGCTGCTGTCCGGTAGCCACAAAGAACACGAAGCTCACCCCCGCCGCGATCAGCAGCAGGAAGATGATCCAGCGGAACAGCAGCATGACGAAGCGCGGCGCTACCAGGCCGTGGCCAACTGCGCAAAGCCTGCAGGAGCGGCTTTCTCGTTCTCGAACGTCACCACGTCCCAGGCGTCCTCCTGGGCCAGCAGGGCACGCAACAACTTGTTGTTGAGTGCATGGCCGGAGCGGAACGCGTGGTAGGCCGCTAGCAGGGGCTTGCCCACGATGTAGAGGTCGCCCATGGCATCGAGGATCTTGTGCTTGACGAATTCGTCGTCGTAACGCAGTCCGTCGGCGTTGAGCACCTTGTAGTCGTCCATGACGATGGCGTTGTCCAATCCGCCACCGAGGGCCAGGCCGTTGGAACGCATCATCTCCACATCCTTGGTGAAGCCGAAGGTTCGGGCGCGGGCGATGTCACGCGAGTAGGAACCGAAACTCAGGTCGAACTCCACGAACTGGCCGGTGGAGTCCACCGCCGGGTGCTTGAAGTCGATCTCGAAGCCCAGCTTGAAGCCATGGTAGGGCTCCAGGCGGGCCCATTTCTCGTTGGTGCCACTGCCCTCACGCACCTCCACCGTCTTGAGCAGGCGAATGAAGCGGCGCGGCGCGTTCTGCTGCTCGATGCCGGCGCTTTGCAGCAGGTAGACGAACGAGGCTGCCGATCCGTCGAGGATGGGGATTTCCTCGGCCGTGATGTCGACATAGAGATTGTCCACGCCCAGTCCGGCACAGGCCGACATCAGATGCTCGACCGTCAGCACCCGGGCAGGGCCGTTCGACAAGGTCGAGGCCAGGCGCGTGTCCGTCACCGACTCGGCCGTGGCCAGGATATCCGGCGCTTGCGGCAGATCCACGCGGCGGAACACGATGCCCGTATCGGGCGCAGCCGGGCGCAGCGTGATTTCCACCCGCTGCCCGCTGTGCAGACCGACCCCCACCGCGCGGGTGAGGGTTTTGAGAGTTCGTTGTTTGAGCACGGGCTGGATTTTACTGGCCAGCCCTGGCGCCCGCAGGGAACTCCATTTTTGCAGCATCAGTCGGCTTGCTTGCGCAGGAAGGCTGGGATCTCGTAGTCGTCCATGCCACCGCTGGCCAAGGCGTCCACGCGGGCAGCGGCCGAGGTACGGCCACGCCACACGGCCGGGGTGCCCATGCTGCTGTAGTCGGTCGAAGCGGCACCGACGGCGGGAGCCGCGGCCGTGGCACCGGTAGCCCCCATCGCAGCCGGTTGGGCGATGGTGTTGAGCGTGGGCACATGGAAGGGCACGTTGTCGGTACCGGTGCGGATTACCTGCAGCGGGGGCGCCGTGCGGCGAGCGCCCTGGCGGCTCAGGCCGGTGGCCACCACGGTCACACGGATCTCGTCGCCCAGGGCGTCGTCGTAGGCAGTACCGTAGATCACGTGGGCATCGGGCGACGCGTAGGCACGGATGGTGTTCATGGCCAGCTTGGACTCAGACAGCTTGAGGCTGCCCTTGGCGGCAGTAATGAGCACCAGCACACCCTTGGCACCGGACAGGTCAATGCCCTCCAGCAGCGGACAGGCCACGGCCTGCTCGGCAGCAATGCGGGCGCGGTCCGGGCCGCTGGCCAGGGCGGTGCCCATCATGGCCTTGCCGGGCTCGCCCATCACGGTGCGCACGTCTTCGAAGTCGACGTTCACATGGCCTGGCACATTAATGATTTCGGCGATACCGCCGACAGCGTTCTTGAGCACGTCGTTGGCGTTGGCAAAGGCCTCGTCCTGGCTGACGTCGTCACCCAGCACTTCGAGCAGTTTCTCGTTGAGCACCACGATCAGCGAGTCGACGTTGGCCTCGAGCTCGGCCAGGCCGGCATCGGCATTGCTCATGCGGCGGCCGCCTTCGAAGTCGAAGGGCTTGGTAACCACACCCACGGTCAGGATGCCCATTTCCTTGGCCACGCGGGCGATCACGGGAGCCGCACCGGTGCCGGTGCCGCCGCCCATGCCGGCGGTGATGAACAGCATGTGGGCGCCTTCGATGGCCTGGCGGATATCGGCTTCGGCCAGGTCTGCAGCTTCCTTGGCTTTTTCAGGCTTGCTGCCAGCCCCCAGGCCGGTCTGGCCCAACTGCACCAGCTTGTGCGCGCTGGAGCGAGACAGGGCCTGTGCATCGGTGTTGGCACAAATGAACTCCACGCCACTCACCCCGGTGTTGATCATGTGCTGCACGGCGTTGCCGCCGCCGCCACCAACGCCGATCACCTTGATCTGGGTGCCTTGGTTGAATGTCTCTTCTTCAATCATTTCGATGGGCATGTTGTGTTACTCCTGAAAAACGAAAACTGTGAAATGGGAAAAACCGGAAATCTGTACAAGGGACTCATGCCCGTCAGGGGGGTCGGTACATCGCCATCGCCAATGGGCGCCGCTGGCCAGCGGGACGGCATACTGACCGGACGATGGTGTGACGCGGTGTAGCTGATGGTTCATGGCTTAGAAGTTCCCTACAAACCAGTCCTTGATGCCACCCAGTACCGATTTCATCGGACCGGCCTTCTGCGCGACCTTCAGCCCCCGCATGCGGGCCACGCGCGCTTCTTCCAACAAACCCATCACGGTGGCCGCCCGCGGCTGTGCCACCATGTCCGCCAATGCGCTGGAATACTTGGGGATTCCCCTGCGCACGGGTTTGAGGAAGATGTCTTCCCCGAGCTCGACCATGCCCGGCATGACGCAGCTGCCGCCGGTGAGCACGATGCCGCTCGACAGCACTTCCTCGTAGCCTGAGTCGCGCATGACCTGGTTGACCAAGCTGAAGATTTCCTCCACCCGGGGCTCGATCACGCCGGCCAGCGCCTGGCGACTGAGCATGCGCGGGCCGCGATCGCCCAAGCCCGGCACCTCGACCTGCACCTGCGGGTCGACGAGCATCTGCTTGGCGTGGCCGCTTTCGACCTTGATGTCCTCGGCGTCCTTGGTCGGCGTGCGCAGCGCCATGGCGATGTCACTGGTGATGAGGTCGCCCGCGATCGGGATCACGGCGGTGTGCCGGATGGCGCCGTTGGTGAAGATGGCCACGTCGGTGGTGCCGGCACCGATGTCCACCAGCGCCACGCCGAGGTCGCGCTCGTCCTGGGTCAGCACCGACAGGCTGCTGGCGAGCGGGTTGAGCATGAGCTGCTCCACCTCCAGGCCGCAGCGGCGCACGCACTTGATGATGTTTTCCGCCGCGCTCTGCGCACCGGTGACGATGTGCACCTTGGCTTCCAGGCGGATGCCGCTCATGCCGATGGGCTCCTTCACGTCCTGCCCATCGATGATGAACTCCTGCGGCTCCACCAGCAGCAGGCGCTGGTCGGTCGAGATGTTGATGGCCTTGGCGGTTTCCACCACACGGGCCACGTCGGCCGGCGAAACGTCGCGGTCCTTGATCGCCACCATGCCGCTGGAGTTGATGCCGCGAATGTGGCTACCGGTGATGCCGGTGTAGACGCGGCTGATCTTGCAGTCCGCCATCAGCTCGGCCTCCTTCAGGGCCTGCTGGATGCTGGCCACCGTGGCATCGATGTTCACGACCACACCGCGCTTGATGCCATTGCTGGGCGCAACACCCAGACCGGCGAGCTTGAGCTCGCCGCCCGGCATCACCTCGGCCACCACCACCATGACCTTGTTGGTGCCAATGTCCAGCCCGACAACCAAATCCTTGTACTCTTTTGCCATAGCTTCACCTGTTCCGAATCGCTGTCATTTCTTGGGGGCCTCCAGCGCCACCGTGCTCACCCCGCGCAGACGGATGGCATAGGCGTTGTCGTGGCGCAGGTCTGCGGCTTCCACCGCGGCAGGCCAGCGGCCATAGCGGCCACTGACCTGGGTAATCGTCTTGACGAAGCGCTGCGTGCGCTCCAGCACCTCGCCGTGCTCACCGCGGCCGAGTTCGAGCACGCCGCCACTGTCCAGGCGCGCATGCCAGCCCCCACTCTTGGTGACTTCCAGTTGGTCGACGGCGAGGTCCAGCGGGGCGAAGACTTCCTGCAAGGCCTTGAACATGCCCAACACCTCGGCACTCTGGGCTTCGGGGCCGAACAGGCGCGGCAGGCTTTCCTGATCCACCTCGCCGACGTTGGCTTCGAAGACCTCACCCTGCACGTTGAGCAGCTTGGCTTCGCTGTCGGCACCCCAGTAGGCAAAAGCCTGGTGCTCCTGCAGTTTCACCAGCAGACGGTTCGGAAACACCCGATGCACCACCGCATGGCGCACCCAGGGAACGGCCTCGAAGGCGCGGCGCACCTGGCCCAGGTCGGCCGTGAAGAAGGTCCCGCGGATCTGCGGCACCACGTTGGCACGCAGGGTGAGCGGGTTGTTGTGGCTCACATCGCCCACCACCGTGATGCCGCGGATGGCGAACACCGGCAGACGCACCACCCACCCGGCTGCTGCCTGCAGCGCCAGGGCGACAAAGACCAGGAACAGGACGCTGGCGGTCCAGTTCATGAGTCGGATGTCGAAGGGGGTGGGTTCACCGGCTCTCACACGGCATCTCCATGGTCGGTCGTTGCACCCTGCAGCAGCAGCACGCACAGATCTTCATAGCTGATGCCGGCCGCCTTGGCCGACATGGGCACCAGCGAGTGACCCGTCATGCCCGGCGAGGTGTTGATTTCCAGCAGGTAGGGTTGGCGCGTGACGCGGTCGATCATCACGTCGATGCGGCCCCATCCGCGGCAGTCGAGCACCCGGTACGCCTTGAGCACCAGGGCCTGGATGGCCTCCTCCTCCCCGGCCGGCAGCCCGCAGGGCACCAGGTACTGGGTGTCATCCGTGAAGTACTTGTTCTGGTAGTCGTAATTGCCCTGGGGCGCCACGATGCGGATCACGGGCAGCGCACGGGCCGCATCCCCGGTGCCGATGATCGGACACGTCACCTCGTCGCCCTCGATGCACTGTTCGCACAACACATCGGCATCGAGCTTGCCGGCCGCCTCCACAGCGTCGGCCATGCCTGCGGCACTTGTCACCTTGCTCACGCCAATGCTGGAACCTTCGCGTGCCGGCTTGACGATGACCGGCAGTCCCAGGGCGTCAGGCACATCCAGAACCTGCTGGCGCCCGAAGGCACCACGGCGCAACAACTGGTAGCGCGGGGTGGGAATGCCTTCGGCGATCCAGATGCGCTTGGTCATGACCTTGTCCATGGCGATGCTGGAGGCCATCACGCCGGAACCGGTATAGGGGATGCCCATGAGTTCCAGCGCACCCTGCACCGTGCCGTCTTCACCGAAACGCCCATGCAGGGCAATGAAGCAGCGTGCAAAGCCTTCGCGCTTGAGTTCACTCAGGTCGCGCTCGCTGGGGTCGAAGGCGTGGGCATCCACACCTTTGGAGCGCAAGGCATTGAGTACCCCGGTGCCGGACATCAGCGACACCTCGCGCTCGGCGGACGCACCGCCCATCAGGACCGCCACCTTCCCCAAGTGCTTCATATCATTTTGGCTCATAGCCCCCGCCCTTCCTGCGTAGGCAGCTTCTGTTTTTGTAGCATTTCGGCAATCTTCCCGGGTACGGCACCAATCGACCCCGCCCCCATGCACATCAGCACGTCGCCATCGCGGGCATTGGCAATGGCCACCTCAGGCATCGCTGCGATGTCGTCCACGAACAGCGGCTCAACCTTGCCGGCCAGCCGCAGCGCCCGCGCCAGCGAACGGCCGTCCGCTGCGACGATGGGCGCCTCACCTGCGGCATACACCTCGGCCAGCAGCACCGCATCGGCGTGGCCGATGACCTTGACGAAGTCCTCGAAGCAGTCCCTCGTACGGGTATAGCGGTGCGGCTGGAAGGCCAGCACCAGGCGGCGCCCCGGAAAGGCGCCACGTGCAGCAGCCAAGGTGGCTGCCATTTCCACGGGGTGGTGGCCGTAGTCGTCGATCACGGTCACGGTGCCGCCTTGTGGCAAGGGCAGGTCGCCATAACGCTGGAAGCGCCGCCCCACGCCATGGAACTCGGCCAAGGCCTTCTGCACGGCAGCGTCGGGAATGTTGAGTTCCACCGCAATGGCTATCGCCGACAGCGCGTTGAGCACGTTGTGGCGGCCAGCCAGGTTCAGCACGATGTCCAGGTCCGGCAGCACCACGCCATTGCGGCGCTGCACGGTGAAATGCATCTGACCACCCACGGCACGCACGTTGATGGCGCGCACTTGGGCTCCTTCGTCGAAGCCGTAGCTGGTGATCGGGCAGGTCACCTGCTCGCAGATCTCGCGCACCGCCGGGTCGTCGGTGCACAGGACCGCCGTGCCGTAGAAGGGCATGCGGTGCAGGAAATCGACAAAGGCCTTTTTCAGCTTGCCGAAGTCGTGCCCATAGGTTTCCATGTGGTCGGCGTCGATGTTGGTCACCACCGCCATCACCGGCAACAGGTTCAGGAACGAGGCATCGGACTCGTCGGCCTCCACCACGATGTAGTCGCCCTGGCCCAGGCGCGCATTGGCACCGGCGCTGTTCAGGCGCCCACCGATCACGAAGGTGGGGTCCAGCCCGCCTTCGGCCAGCACACTGGTCACCAGGCTGGTGGTGGTGGTCTTGCCGTGGGTCCCGGCAATGGCGATGCCCTGCTTCAGGCGCATCAGTTCCGCCAGCATCAGTGCGCGCGGCACGATGGGCAGGTGCAGTTCGCGCCCGCGCACGACCTCGGGGTTGTCGGCCTTGACGGCGGTGCTGGTCACCACAGCGTCGGCGCCGCTCACGTTCTCGGCCACATGGCCCACGTAGGTGCGGATGCCCAGGTCGGCCAAACGCCGCAGCGTGGCGCTGTCGGACAGGTCGGAGCCCGAGATGGTGTAGCCCAAGTTGTGCAGGATCTCGGCGATGCCGGACATGCCGGAGCCGCCGATGCCGACAAAATGGATATGTTGGATGGCGTGTTTCATGTGGCGTTTCCTTTCGCCAGGGATTCACAGGCGGCGACCAGGCTGTCGGTGGCTGTCAATTTCTGGAGCTTTTTGGCCTCTAGCCCGCGCAAAAGCAGCGCAGATCGCTCTGTATTTTGTAGCAGCTGCGCCAATTTCTCGGCCGTCAGTTCGGATTGCGGCATCAGCACACCGGCGCCAGCGTCACTCAGGAAACGCGCGTTGGTGGTCTGGTGGTCATCCACCGCATGCGGGAAGGGAACCAGGACGCTGGCAGCGCCCACGGCCGCCAGCTCCGTCACCGTGCTGGCTCCTGCGCGGCAGATCACCAGGTCAGCGTCGGCAAACGCCTGGGCCGTGTTGTCGATGAAGGGGGTCAAGGTAGCGTCCACCCCGGCGGCCGCGTAGTTGGCGCGCAGCTCGTCGATTTGCTTTTCACCGGCCTGGTGGGTCACCACCGGTCGCTGCATTTCAGGAATGAGCGCCAGCGCCTGCGGCACCACGGTGTTGAGCGCCTTGGCACCCAGGCTACCGCCCACCACCAGCACCTTCAATGGGCCACTGCGGCCAGCAAAGCGCTCCTCTGGTCCGGCGACATTCAGGAATTCGGTTCGCAAGGGGTTACCTACCCACTCGCTATGCGCCAGTGCTCCGGGGAAGGCGCAGAACACGCGCTCTGCAATCTGGGCCAATACCTTGTTGACCAACCCTGCCACCGAGTTCTGCTCGTGCAGCACCAGCGGCTTGCCACGGAACACGGCCATCATGCCGCCGGGGAAGGTGATGTAGCCGCCCAGCCCCACCACCACATCGGGGCGCACGCGCCCGATGACTTGCCAGGCTTGCCAGAAGGCGCGCAGCAGGCGCAGGGGCAACAGTGCCAAGGTCAACAGACCTTTTCCGCGCACGCCGGAGAACTCGACCAATTCCAGTGGGAACCCTTTGGGTGGCACCAAACGGCTTTCCATGCTGTTGGGCGCTCCGAGCCAGTGCACGCGCCAGCCTTTGTCACGCAGCGCCTGGGCCACAGCCAAGCCGGGGAAGATGTGACCGCCGGTACCGCCTGCCATGATGAGTGCCGTGCGTTGTGTCATACACGGCCTCCGTGCATCCAAACGCGCACTGCGTGCCCGTTCGCAGCGCTGCGCGCCGCGTTGCTGTTTTGGTGAAACCGGCAGCTCATACACGGCCTCCGTGCATGCAAACGCGCACTACGTGCCCGTTTCGCAGCGCTGCGCGCCGCGTTACCGTTTTGATGAAACCGGCAACTCATACACGGCCTCCGTGCATGAGTTGCCGGTTTTCATAGTCCACCCGGAGCACGATGGCGATGGCGATCAGGTTGATCAGGATGGCCGAGCCACCATAGCTCATCAGCGGCAGGGTGAGCCCCTTGGTCGGCAAGGCGCCGAGGTTCACACCCATGTTGATGAAGGCCTGGAAGCCGATCCAGATGCCGACGCCCTGCGCCAGCAAGCCGGCGAACACGTTGTCGAGTGCAATGGCCTGGCGGCCGATGTGCATCATGCGGCGGGTCAGCCACAGGAACATGCCGATCAGCGTGACGACGCCAATCAGTCCGAATTCCTCACCGATGACGGCCAGCAGGAAGTCGGTATGGGCTTCGGGCAACCAGTGCAGCTTCTCGACACTGCCGCCCAGACCGACACCGAAGATTTCTCCGCGGCCGATGGCGATGAGCGAATGGGAAAGCTGGTAGCCCTTGCCCAGGGCGTACTTCTCGTTCCAGGGGTCCAGGTAGGCAAAGATGCGTTCGCGTCGCCATTCGCTGGTGGCGATGATCAGGCCGAAGGCGATGACCAGGATGGCACCGATGAGGAAGAACATCCGCGCATTGACGCCGCCGAGGAACAGGATACCCATGGCGATCACGGCGATCACCAGGAAGCCCCCCATGTCCGGCTCGGCCAGCAGCAGCAGGCCGACCACCGCAACGGCCGCTGCCATGGGCATGACAGCGCGGAAGAAGCGCTCCTTCACGTCCATCTTGCGCACCATGTAGTCGCTGGCGTACAGCAGCACACCGAGCTTGGCCAATTCGGACGGCTGGAAGTTCATCACACCGAGTGAAATCCAGCGGCGGGCACCGTTCACGCCCTTGCCGATAAAGGGGATCAGTACCATCATCAGCAGCACGAGCGAAAGAATGAACACCCAGGGGGCCACCTTCTCCCAGGTGCTGATCGGTATCTGGAACGCGATCAGCGCTGCAGCAAAGGCCATGACGATGGAAAACAGATGCCGGGCAAGGAAATGGGTATGCGCGTAGTTGGCAAAACGGGGGTTGTCGGGCATGGCGATCGAGGCCGAATACACCATCACGAGCCCCCACAGCAGCAAGGCCGTGACCACCCAGAACAAGGGTTGGTCAAAGCCCTTCACCACGGATCCGGAGCCGCCCATGCCGTAGGGGCCGGTGCGCACGGGGATGGCGGTGGACGCGGCCTCTTCGGCTTTGCCGAACCACCCCCGAATGGCCTGGATCGCTGCGCTCATCCCTGGGCCTCCAGGTCTACGCCAGCGTCCACGGCCAGGGCGCGCACGGCCGCGACAAAAACTTCGGCCCGATGCTCGTAGTTGCGGAACATGTCGAAGCTCGCGCACGCAGGCGACATCAGAACGGCATCACCGGCTTGTGCCAGGTCGCGTGCCCGACCTACGGCCACGACCATGTCTGGCGCGTCATGCAATGGCACACCGGCATCGGCCAGCGCCTGTCGGATGGCGGGAGCATCGGCCCCGATGAGCACCACGGCGCGGGCATAGCGTGCCACGGGGGCGGCCAAGGGGCTGAAATCCTGCCCTTTGCCCACACCACCGAGGATCAGCACCAGCTTGCGCTCTTCACCCAGGCCACGCAGCGCCGCCACCGTGGCGCCGACGTTGGTGCCCTTGCTGTCGTCAAAGTACTCCACCTCGTCCAGCACGCCGACCGATTCGACACGGTGCGGCTCACCCCGGTACTCCCGCAGGCCGTAGAGGATGGGTGCCAGCGCGCACCCCGCCGCAGCGCACAAGGCCAGCGCCGCCAGAGCGTTGGTTGCGTTGTGGCGCCCCCGGATGCGCAGCGCATCGGCCGGCATCAGGCGCTGCAGGTGGATTTCTTCTGCCTCATCGCGCCGGCGTTTCAGGGTTTCGTCGGCCTCGTGCGCGCGCACCAGCCACACCATGCCATTGACATCCTCCAGGCCAAAGTCGCCTGGCCGCTGGGGCCGGTCGCCACCGAAAGTGACATGGGGACGGTACTGTGGTTTCTGAAGCTTCTGGCGTACCGGTTCCGGCAGCATCGCCATCACGGCGGCATCTTCGCGGTTCAGCACCATCATGGCCTCGCGGCCGAAGATGCGGGCCTTGGCAGCAGCGTACTCGGCCATGTCGGCATGCCAGTCGAGGTGGTCTTGCGTGACGTTCAGGACCACGGCCGCTGTCGGCTCGAAGTTTTCCACGCCGTCGAGCTGGAAGCTCGACAGCTCCAGCACCCAGGCGTCGGGCAGTGCGTCGGCGTCCAGTGCCTGCGCCAGGGTATCGAGCAGGGTGGGCCCGATGTTGCCCGCCACCGCTACCTGCAGGCCCGCCCAACGCAGCAGATGCCCAGTCAACGAGGTCACCGTGGTCTTGCCGTTGGTGCCCGTCACGGCCAGCACCTTGGGGGCATAGCCGCGCTCCGTGTGGAGGGCTTGCAACCCGTCAGCAAACAGGGCCAGCTCCCCCTGGACGCGGATACCCTGTTCGGCCGCTGCCTGCACCAGGGAGGCGATGTCGGCAGGCGCCAAGCCCGGACTGCGCAGCACCGCATGCAGCCCGGGAACCGCTGCCAGCAGTGCCGCATCCATGGCGGCGCTCACGAAGCGCGCACCCGGCACCTCGCTCTGCAAGGCTTGCAACTGGGGCGGCTCGCGGCGGGTGTCCGCCACGGTGACCGCGGCACCCAGCCGCGCGCACCAGCGAGCCATGGCCAGGCCCGAAGCCCCCAAGCCCAACACCAGCACCGATTGACCTTGCATGCTGCCCACGTCTTACCTCAGCTTCAGGGTGGACAGACCCACCAGGCACAGCAGCATGGTGATGATCCAGAAACGCACCACGACCTGGGTTTCCTTCCAGCCCGTCTTCTCGAAGTGGTGGTGCAGCGGCGCCATCTTGAAGAGCCGACGCCCTTCACCAAAGCGCTTCTTGGTGTACTTGAAGTACGTCACCTGCAGCATCACCGACAGTGCCTCCGCGACGAACACCCCGCCCATGATGGCCAGCACGATTTCCTGGCGCACGATCACTGCGATGGTGCCGAGCGCGCCGCCGAGGGCCAAGGCACCCACGTCGCCCATGAAGACCTGCGCCGGGTGGGTGTTGAACCACAGGAACGCCAGCCCAGCGCCGCCCATGGCCGAACAGAAGATCATCAGCTCCCCGGAGCCGGGGATGTACGGGAAGAACAGGTAGCGCGAATACACCGAGCTGCCGGTCACGTAGGCAAATACACCCAGACTGGCACCGACAAGCACCACCGGCATGATCGCCAGACCATCCAAGCCGTCGGTCAGGTTGACCGCATTGCTGGCCCCCACGATCACGAGGTAGGTCAGGATGACGAAGCCCAGCACCCCCAGCGGATAGCTTACTTCCTTGAAGAACGGCAGCAGCAAGCCGGCCTTGGGCGGAAGGTTGACGTCAAAGCCAGACACCACCCATTTGAAGAACAGCTCGATGACGCGCGAATTGGAATCGCCCGAGATGCTGAACACCAAGTACAGGGCCGCCAGCAATCCGATGACCGACTGCCAGAAGTACTTCTCGCGCGATCGCATGCCCTCGGGGTCCTTGTTCACCACCTTGCGCCAGTCGTCGACCCAGCCGATGGCTCCGAATCCCAGTGTCACCAGCAGTACCACCCAAACGAAGCGATTGCTCCAGTCGAACCACAGCAGGGTCGAGACCGCAATCGACATGAGGATCAGCACGCCCCCCATGGTGGGGGTACCGCTCTTGCTCAGGTGCGTCTCCATGCCATAGCCGCGAATAGGCTGGCCGATCTTGAGTTCGCGCAACTTGCGGATCACTGCCGGACCGGCAAACAAGCCGATCAGCAACGCGGTCATGGCGGCCATCACCGCGCGGAAGGTGATGTACTGGAACACCCGGAAGAATCCGAATTCGGGCGACAGGCCTTGCAGCCATTGGGCCAGATTCAGCAGCATGGGAGTTCTCCCCACAGTGGCGATGTCATGGTTGGGTTTCCTCCTTGGGAGCGGCCGCGGCCTGCAAGGCCTGCACCACGCGCTCCATGCGCATGAAGCGCGAGCCCTTGATCAAAATGGTCCGTGATGCGCCAGCCTGTGTCAGCACGGCCTCGATGAGTGCATCCACGTGCTCGAAATGGCGTGCGCCGGGGAACGGTTCACAGCCGTGCCGTGCCAGCTCACCCATCAGGAACAGCTGCTCGACACCGCGTGCGCGGGCGTGCGCAGCCACTTCGGCATGGAAGGCCGGTCCGTCCTGCCCCACTTCGCCCATGTCGCCCAACACCAGCAGTCGCGGCGAGGGCAGCTCCGCCAGCACGTCGATGGCGGCACGCACGGAGTCCGGATTGGCGTTGTAGGTGTCGTCGATGACGGTCCGGCTCTGCCCGCCCAGTGCGAGCGACAAGGCACGGGAACGCCCTTTGACCGGGACGAAGGCTGAAAGACCGGAAGCGATGGTGGTGACCGGAACGCCCAGCGCATGCGCACATGCCGCCGCCGCTGCGGCATTCAGCGCGTTGTGGCGGCCTGCGATCTGGAGGCGCGCCCGTACCGGCTGTCCTTGCAGTCGGGCCTGCCAGTCCCAGGCACCGTCCTGCCATTCGGCAGACTCCAGCACCACTTCCGCACCACCCTGGCCGGTCGCTGCGGAGAACCGCAGGCTGCGTCGCTGCTGCGCCAACGCCATCCAGATCGGGGTGAATGGATCATCCGCCGGAAACACCGCCACACCTGCTGCAGGGAGGGCCGAGATCGCGGATCCGTTTTCTCGCGCCACGGCTTCGACGGTGTGCATGAATTCCAGGTGCTCTCGCTGGGCGTTGTTGACGAGTACCACGTCCGGCTGGGCCACGGCGGCCAGGACCGCAATCTCACCCGGATGGTTCATGCCCATCTCGACCACAGCAACCCGATGGTTCGCACGCAGTCGCAACACCGTCAATGGCACACCGATGTCGTTGTTGAAATTGCCTTCCGTGGCCAGGCTGCTACTGCCGGCATGCGCACGCAGAATTGCGGCAATCATCTGCGTGACCGTGGTCTTTCCATTGCTGCCGGTCACACCGATGAGGCGCACCTGCGACTGGCGCGCGCGCCATGCACGCGCGAGGGTCCGCAGCGCCTCACGGGTATCGTCCACGCCGATGCAGGCAACGTCTGCGGGTACAGCCGTAGTATCTGCGCCCACGCGATACACGAGCACCGTGGCGCCCGCCTGGGCTGCCTGGGCCAGCATGGTATTGGCGTCGAAGCGCTCGCCCTGCAGTGCCACGAACAGGTCGCCCTGGGTGATGGAGCGTGTATCGGTATGGACCCGGCAGGCCTTTGCGCTGCGGTTCCCCAGCAAGGTGCTTCCAGGCAGCATGTGGTGAACGTCGACCGCCTCGAACACGGCACTGCGGGCCTGCAGCGCGGCCTGCGCCTGGGCCCGGTCCGAGAAAGGACGCTTGACGCCAGCGATCTCCTGGTAGGGCTCATGGCCCTTGCCAGCCAGGAGTACCACGTCGCCAGGCTCTGCACGGGCGATCGCCATGCCGATGGCGTCGCCGCGGTCCACTTCGACGTCCACATGCTCGCGGTCCGCGACCCCCAACAGCACTTGCGCCACGATGGCTTCCGGCTTCTCGCTGCGCGGGTTGTCGCTGGTCACCACCACACGGTCCGCCGCGCGCGCTGCGATGGCACCCATGAGAGGTCGCTTGGACGGATCGCGGTCACCACCACATCCGAACACGCACCACAGCTTGCCCTGGCGCGCCTGTGCCACCGGGCGCAGTGCCGTCAGCACCTGGGCCAGTGCATCGGGCGTATGGGCATAGTCCACTGCCACCAGCGGCGCATCCACACCACCCAAGCGCTCCAGCCGGCCCGGTACCGGTTGCAAACTGGCGCAGACCTGCACCGCCGCTTCAAGCTCGACACCGAGCGCCCGCATCGCAGCCAGCACGCCCAGCAGATTGGACACGTTGTACAGGCCGATGAGCGGCGTCTGCAAGGTGCACTTACGATCACCTTCGCGCACGTCGAAAGCCATCCCCGTTTCCATGACACGCACCCCACTGGCACGCAGCCGGGCCTCGCGTTCGATCGCCACCGTCCACAGGTCCAGCGGCGCGTTCGCCAACTCCGCGGCCAACTGTGCACCGCGGCTGTCGTCGATGTTGACGACCGCACTGCGCAACCCAGGCCAATCGAACAGCTTGCGCTTGGACTGCCAGTAGGCATCCATGTCACCGTGGTAGTCCAGATGGTCCTGGGTGAAATTGGTGAACACTGCGACGGCAATCTGCGTGCCCCCCATGCGCTGCTCGTCCAGACCGATGGAAGAAGCTTCCATGGCACAGGCCTTGAAGCCCTGATCGACGAAACTGCGCAAGGTCTGTTGCAGCGTCACCGGGTCTGGTGTGGTCAATCCTGTGCTCTGGATGGCAGCCAACGGGTCTGCAGCCTGCGGGGCAGGGACAGCCCCCACACCCAAGGTACCGATCACGCCGCTCGGGCGAGCCTGCGAACCTGGCAACGCCGACAGTGCCTGCGCCAACCACCAGGCGGTCGACGTCTTCCCGTTCGTCCCGGTCACTGCCACCACCGGCAGTTGGTGCGATGGGTTGCCGTAGAACTGCGCCGCAATCTCGCCGGTATCGCGTTTGAGCCCTGCGTAGCAGGCCACTTCCTCACCGTTCAGCGTAAAGGCCTCCATGCCCTGCGCTTCCACCAGACACGCGATCGCTCCCCGCTGCACTGCGTCAGCAACAAATTGGCGTCCGTCCTGGACCGCCCCTGGCCAGGCAATGAAGGCCTCGCCGACAGCGACCTTGCGGCTGTCGGTTTGCAGGTGGGTCACCTGCCGGGCGCGCAACCAGGCGACTGCCTGCTCAGGGGTATGGAGCATCTGAACCATCAGAAACTCTCCTCCACGGCCTGCGCCACGATCTGCGGGCGCACGGCCATGTCGGGTTGCACACCCAGCAGGCGCAGCGTCTGCTGCACCGTGTCGCTGAAGACCGGGGCTGCCACATCGCCACCGAAGTACTTGCCATTGCTGGGCTCGTCGATCATCACCGCGACCACGATGCGGGGGCTCTCCACCGGGGCGAGGCCGACGAAAAAGCCACGGTACTTCTTGTCGGCGTAGCCACGGCCCTCTTGCTTGTGGGCCGTTCCGGTCTTGCCGCCGACGGAAAATCCGAGGGTCTGTGCCTTGGGGGCTGTACCGCCAGGTCCCGCCACCATGTGCAGCATTTCACGCACGGAACGCGCGGTCTTGGCATCCATTACGCGAACGCCTGCCGCGGGTTGCTGCGCCTTCACCAGCGTGACCGGCACCAGCTCGCCATCCCGGGCAAAGACGCTGTAGGCACGTGCCAGCTGGAACAGGCTGCTCGACAGCCCGTAGCCATAGCTCATGGTGGCCTGCTCGATGGGACGCCAAGTCTTGTAGGCGCGCAGTTTGCCACTCACCACGCCAGGAAAGGGCACCTGCGGTTTCTGGCCCAGCCCCACCTGACTGAACATCTCCCACATTTCCCGGGGCTGCATCTGCATGGCCAGCTTGACGGTACCGACGTTGCTCGACTTCTGGATCACCTCGTTGACGGTAAGCGCTCCGTGCGGGTGGGCGTCGGTGATGGTGGAGCCCGAAATGGTGATGTGCCCAGGCGCAGTTTGGATGACCGACTCCGGCTTGACGAGCCCCTTTTCCAGCGCCAGCGCAATGACAAAAGGCTTCATGGTGGAGCCTGGTTCGAAGGTGTCGGTCAGAGCGCGGTTGCGCAGTTGCGCACCGCTCAGGTTGGCCCGCTTGGCCGGCGAGTAGCTGGGATAGTTGGCCAGCGCCAGCACCTCACCCGACTGCACGTCCAGTACCACGACGCTTCCCGCTTTGGCCTTGTGTTCCAGCACGGCATCGCGCAGCTTCTGGTAAGCGAAGAACTGGACCTTGCTGTCGATGCTCAATTGCAGGTCCTTGCCTTCGACCGGGGGGATCATGTCGCCAACGTCTTCCACCACACGACCCAGACGATCCTTGATCACGCGTCGTGACCCAGCCTTGCCCGCCAATGCCTTGTTGAAGGTCAGCTCCACACCCTCCTGCCCGGCATCTTCGACGTTGGTGAAACCCACCACATGAACCGCCGACTCCCCTTCCGGGTAGACGCGGCGGTATTCCTTGCGCTGGTAGATGCCCTTGATGTTCATGGCCGCAATCTTCTTGGCCACATCGGCATCCACCTGGCGCTTGATCCAGACAAAGGTCTTGTCTTCGTCTGCCAACTTCTTCGATATTTCAGCCGCCGGCATCTCCAGCAAGCTGGCCAGCTCCTTGAGCTGAGAGCCCTCGAACTCGACGTCCTCCGGAATGGCCCAGATGCTTGGCGCAGGAACACTGGAAGCCAGGATCATTCCATTGCGATCGAGAATGCGGCCACGGGTTGCAGGCAACTCCAAGGTGCGCGCAAAACGCACCTCGCCCTGGCGCTGGAAGAAATCATTTGCCACCACCTGGATGTACGCCGCACGGGCCGTCAAGCCCAGGAAGGCGAGCGCCAGAACAGCCACCACAAACTTGCTGCGCCAGCCCGGCGTGCGGCTGGCCAGCAACGGACTGGAGGTGTACTGGATGCCTCGCGCGCTCACGGTTTGACCTCCGGTGTCGGCTTCTCCGCTGCCTTGGCCGGAGCTGCATCTTTCCCGGCAAGTCCTGGGTACGACACATAGGTCGTGATACCGGGCGTGGTCTGGCGCATCTGCAGCTTGTCCTTGGCCAGTCGCTCAACCCGCACGGGCGTGGCAGCAGCACGCTTTTGCACCTGCAGGCGTTCATTCTCGGCCTCGAGCCGGCGCGCTTCGGTGCGCGCGCGATCCAATTCCGTGAAGACGCGACGCGACTCGTACTGCACGCCCACAAGGTACAAACCGCTGAGCACGAGCGCCAGAAGCAACACCAGATTGATGCGCATCATGCAGCCGTCCTCTGCGCTACGCGCATGATGGCACTGCGCGCTCGCGGATTGGCAGCTACCTCCTGCGCGCTTGGCTTGATGCGGTCCAGCGCCACGAGCTTCATGGGTTTGGGCGCCGCAAAGGGAGCGCGCCGGTCATAGACCTCTTTCGAATGCTCGGCGATGAACTGCTTGACGATGCGGTCTTCCAGCGAATGGAAGCTGATGACGACCAGGCGCCCTCCTTCCTTGAGAACGTGCAGACTGGCATTTAGCGCTTGTTGCAGCTCCTCAAGCTCGGCGTTGATGAAAATCCGAAGAGCCTGAAATGTGCGCGTTGCAGGGTTCTGGCCCGGCTCGCGGGTTTTGACCGTGTCAGCCACGAGTTGGGCCAGTTCAGCGGTGGTTGAAAGAGGCCCCCGCTCCTGTCGGCGCGCAACAATCGCCTTTGCAATTGGCCCAGCAAACCGTTCTTCACCGTATTCACGTATCACCTCCGCGATGTTGTTCACTTCTGCCGTTTGCAGCCATTGCGCCACGCTCTCGCCCCGGGTCGGATCCATGCGCATGTCCAGGGGACCATCGGCCCGAAAACTGAAACCGCGCGCCGGGTTGTCGATCTGGGGGGAACTCACACCGATATCCATCAGGATGCCGTCGGCACTGCCCGCCGGCAATTCGCCCAGATGGGAAAATCCCTGATGTCGGATGCTGAAACGGATGTCATCAATGGCATTGGCTACCGCCACCGCCTCGGGATCACGGTCGAAGGCCGTCAGGCGCCCGAGCTCCGACAACTGGGACAGAATCAAACGCGAGTGACCGCCACGACCAAACGTGGCGTCCACATAGTGCCCGCCCGATTGCGCCGGTACTCCGAGGAGCGCGTCCACTGCCTCCTGCAGCAACACGGTGGAATGAACCCAGGGTTCTTGCACGCCAACGCCCTAGAAAGAGAAGTCCTTGAGCACATCAGGCATTTCGCCCTGCATGGCCTGCGCTTCCTGCGCCTCGTAGGTCGCCTTGTCCCACAACTCGAAGTAGCTCCCCATACCCAGCAGCACGGCATCCTTTTCGATGCCCGCCGCCACACGCAACTCCGGGGAAATCAATACCCGCCCAGTGCCATCGACTTCGACATCCATGGCATTGCCCAGAAAAATGCGCTTCCACCATTGCGCCGACATGGGAAGGGCAGCGATCTTGTCGCGGAACTCCTCCCAGGCGGGACGGGGGAATACCATCAGGCAGCCATGAGGGTGCTTGGTGATGGTCAACTGGCCTGCCGCATTCGCGCTCAAGACGTCACGGTGCCGGGTAGGCACGCTAAGCCTTCCCTTGGCATCGAGACTGAGAGACGAAGCGCCTTGGAACACGAGTCAACCCTTGAGTTTTTGCTGGTTGAGGTGAAAAGCAACAGACGGCACTTTTCACCACTAATTTGCACTTTTTTGCACTTTATCAGCAAATGCCATGTTTGCAACAGGGTCAGTTGCAAATTTTTTCAATGAAATCAATGACTTACGCGCGATTCCAAACAAAATTCAAAACCAAAAATCCTTGTAGATTAAGGACTTAGCGCGCGCACTGAATGTGATACCTGAAGGATTTGCAGGCACTGCAGCAGGCAATAAAAAACGCTGCGGGCCCGTGGCCGGCAGCGTTGCAAGGGAACTGGCACGCGCCCTGTCAGAGAATGTAGCGGGAGAGATCCTCGTTCTGGCTGAGCTCCCCCAGTCGGGCATTGACGTAGGCGGCGTCGATCCGAATGGTCTGCCCCCGCAATCCGGCCGCATTGAAACTCACTTCATCAAGCAATCGCTCCATGACGGTCGCCAAACGACGCGCACCGATGTTTTCGGTCCGCTCGTTGACCTCGTAGGCGATGTGCGCCAACCGGGTAACCCCATCGGGAACAAACTCTAGAGACACTTCTTCAGTGGCCAGCAACGCTTGGTATTGCCGCACCAACGAAGCATGGGTTTGGGTCAGGATGGACTCAAAATCCTGCACCGACAAGCTCTGAAGTTCGACGCGAATGGGAAAACGCCCCTGAAGTTCCGGGATCAGGTCACTGGGCTTGCTCAGGTGGAAAGCGCCCGAAGCAATGAACAAAATGTGGTCAGTCCTGACCATACCGTACTTGGTACTCACGGTAGTGCCCTCCACCAGCGGCAGCAAGTCACGCTGAACGCCTTGGCGCGACACTTCACCGGACGAGGCACCGTCGCTGCGCGACGTCACCTTGTCGATTTCATCAATGAAAACAATGCCGCTTTGCTCCAATGCGGCCAAGGCTTGCGCCTTGATGTCCTCTTCATTGACCAACTTGGCTGCCTCTTCATCGGCCAACAGTTTCTGTGCCTCTCCAATGCGCAGCTTTCGGGTCTGGCGCTTGCTCTGTCCCATTTGCCCAAACAACCCGCGCAACTGTTCTGTCATTTCCTCCATGCCCGGCGGTCCCATGACCTCCAACTGGGGGCTCGGTTGCGCCATCTCGATCTCGATTTCATGGTCATCGAGGGTGCCCTCACGCAGCTTCTTGCGAAACACCTGCCGCGCTGTGTTTTCCGGTTGCTCCTGCGTTGCGAATCCAAAGTCTGATCGCGCTGGGGGCACCAGCACGTCAAGGATACGCTCCTCTGCCGCATCCTGGGCACGTGCACGCATGGCATCCTTGGCTTGCTGGCGTGCCTGCTTGACCGCTATCTCCGCCAGGTCCCGGATGATGCTGTCCACATCCTTGCCCACATAGCCGACTTCGGTGAACTTGGTGGCCTCGACCTTGATGAACGGCGCATCAGCCAAGCGCGCCAGACGTCGCGCAATCTCGGTCTTGCCCACCCCGGTGGGACCGATCATCAGAATGTTCTTGGGCGTGATCTCGGCCCGCAGTTCAGATGCCACCTGCTGTCGCCGCCAACGGTTGCGCAGGGCGATCGCCACCGCACGCTTGGCACCCTGCTGACCCACGATGTGCTTGTCCAACTCCGCAACGATTTCCTGGGGTGTCAACGCCGCCATGGTCTCAAAGGCTTTCTATGGTGTGGTTCATGTTCGTGTAGATGCACAGTTCCCCGGCAATCTCCAGGGAACGCTTGACGATGTCCGCGGGCACCAAGTCCGTGTGCTGAATCAGCGCGAGTGCCGCCGACTGGGCGTAGGCCCCCCCGGATCCGATGGCGACAATGCCGTTCTCCGGCTCCAGCACATCGCCATTTCCCGTGATGATGAGGGAGCAGTCCTTGTCAGCCACCGCCAACATGGCTTCCAGTCGACGCAACACGCGGTCTGTGCGCCAGTCCTTGGTGAGTTCGATGGCGGCACGTGCGAGATGCCCCTGGTGCTTTTCCAGCTTGGCCTCAAACCGTTCGAAGAGGGTAAATGCGTCGGCCGTGGCGCCCGCAAAACCTGCCAGGACCTTCCCATGGTAGAGCTTGCGTACCTTGCGCGCGGTTCCCTTGACCACGATGTTGCCCAGAGTGACCTGACCATCACCTCCGATGGCGACCTGCGCACTGTCGCCACTGCCGCGGCGCACACACACGATGGTGGTTCCGTGAAACTGTTCCATAAAGTGAAGAAATAGGACAACGCCCCGGAAGTACGGGGGACTCAGACGCCGCGGGGGATCACACGGGCATGCTCATTGATGCCGATCACGTTGAAGAACGCGGCCACCAGTCGATGGACCTGCACCAACTGGATGGTACGGCCTGCACTTTGTTGGGTTGCGACCCAGTTCAGAATGCTTCCTGCAGCGGCAAAATCCACCCGAACCAGGCTGGCACATGACACCACTGCAACCGGCTTGCCCTCGATCGCGCTCAGCAGAGCGCCCAGCGCCTCACTCGCATCACCAGACAACACGCCTGCCAACGCCCCATCCGGTACCGCCGTGTCGGTTGCTGCATCGAATCGTACAGGTACCGTATGCATCGGGGCCGTCACGGTTGTTGCTGCACCATCGTCCGCCACTTCCACGGCGGCAAACTGACAGGCTGCAGGCATCCAGGGCGGCGGAGCCACCTCGAAGGTGACACAGTAATCGAGGGCTGCCAATTCAAAGTCATCCATGCGCTGCATGACACGCAGCGCATCCAGCCGCAACACCCACAATTCATGCGGTACCGAGCGATCCGATGTCGGCGTCAGACCACGCAATACGCCAACCAACGCCTCGACACCACTGAACTCCACCGCCACGGGCTCGGTACACAGACTGCCGAACAAGGCACCCAGCAGTGCCTGTGCGTCTGCAGCCACCGTCTGAATAGCAGACCAATCCAGACGCCAGGGCATAGGGCTGGATGAGAGCACAGCACGCAAATGCTCCATGGCACTTTGGTCGAGCAGTGACGGGCAGTGCCACAGCGGTGAGCCTGGCGACAACGCCCCTACGGGATCCGCCCCAGACATACCGGGCTCTGCAGGCTCCCGATAATCCGCCCATGCGGGACGCATGGATGGGAATCGCCAGGAAAACTCCAGCACTGCCTGGTCAAATCCGGGACGATTGCCAGTCGCCCGGTACAGGTCCAGCAAGGCGGTCAGCCATGACAACGCGACTTCCGTCTCGCCCGGCTGCGAACGCAAGGCCTCCAGCAACACCGACTCTGCACCACCGTCGTCCGAGTTGGCAAAACGAATGGCCGCCTCTTCCAGCTCGGGATCGGTGGTCATGTCCTGGGCTTCGGTCGCAAAAAGCTGGCTGGTGGAAAAGCCCGCCCCCATATCCGGGCCAGCAGGGTCTTGCCGCGCGAGGCCCGTGCCCACGACCGTCGCAACCATCCCGGATGCCACCTGCGTGGCGGCAAATTCGTCGGCACCGGCAGCGGGCACCGCTGGCTGGGTCGCGGGAAATTGGGTGGGCGGGGACTGGGTCGTTGACGGCACCCCGACCTGTGACTCAACGGCACCGGCCTGGGGGGCGGCTGGTGCATCCGCAGCGCCTTCAGCCTTGCCCTTCCACCACTGCTTGGACATCTGCGCTTCGATCTCGTCGATCTTCTTAAGCGTCAATGCCCGAGCGTCGGGATCGGTGACGGAGCTGCTTTGGAACATCGAAGGACGCACTTGGGCGACCTCGCCATTGGCCTGGCTCTTGCGCAACTTTCGCAACTGGTCGAACTCGCGCCGGCGCACGAAATCATTCTGCCGCTTACGCTCGATAGCGGCCTTGAGCGCGCTGCGGTCATAGCCGCTTTGCATCAAGGTATCCGGATTGTCCAGCTCCGACCAGTCCTTGGTCGGATTCTTGACAAACAGAGCCACCTTGGACAAGAGATTGGGACGATCGTCTTTGGTGGACATGCTGGTCACTCTAGCGCATGGGAAGGGAATGCACAAACACCCCCACGTTTCGCTCAGTCTCCGTACATCTTCTGCTTGAGCTCACGACGCTGCTGCGCCTCCAGCGACAACGTCGCCGTGGGACGCGCCAGCAAGCGCCCGACACCGATGGGTTCACCGGTTTCGTCGCAATAGCCATAGTCACCGGCATCGATGCGAGCGATGGACATCTCGATCTTCTTGAGCAGCTTGCGTTCGCGGTCGCGGGTGCGCAATTCCAGTGCATGCTCTTCTTCAATGGTGGCGCGGTCGGCCGGATCGGGCACGATGGAAGTGTCTTCACGCAGGTGCTCGGTCGTCTCACCGGCGTTGTTCAAGATACCCTGCTTGAGCAACACCAGACGGTGCCGGAAGGCTGCCAACTGGGCATCGTTCATGTACTCCGAATCCGGCATGGCCATCAGTTCAGCGTCAGTGAGCTTTTCGGGCGCCGTGGTTTTCCAGTTGTTCGCGAGCTTGGGGTCTTTCTTGATCGAAGCAGAGGAAACAGGAGCTATCACAGGAACGTCTTTGTATGGAGTGAAACTGGCCTTGGCCGCCGTGGAGGCAACCGATGGAGCCATGGAAGGTACGGTGACTTGCGCCAACCGGGAAGAAGGCCGTGGGCTCTTCGCGGGGACAGGCGCCGAAGCCGTTGGCGTCGCCTTGGGCGCTACCGGGGGCGCAGGTACGGAAACGGGAGCGATTGTAGCAGCGACCTTCGTCCCGGCCTTCGCAGGCGCCTTCACCACCGCTGCGGCAGCGGTCTTGGGTGTGGCAGTGACCGCCGCCTTGGCGGTGGGTTTGGCGGAAGCTTTTGCTGGCGCTTTGGCTGCCGGTTTCACCACGGCCTTGACGGCAGGTTTCGCCGTGGGCTTGCTGCCTGTCTTGGCAGCGGGCTTGGGCGCTGGCTTCGCTGTCGCTTTGACGGGGGCGGCCTTGGCTGTCGACTTGGCGGGCGCTTTCGCGCTTGGCTTGGGCGCCGGCTTCGTGCTGGTTTTGGGCACGGCTTTTACCGCAGGTTTCGCAGCAGGTTTTTTTGCTGCAGTGGCCGCCCGCGCCTTGGTGGCGGGGGTCGCCTTGGCCGCCGCCTTCTTGGCCGGGGGTGCGCTCGATTTCTTCACGTCTTGTCTCCTGGCCTGAGGGCCTTCGCCTGGTTCGGACGCCGCAGGGCGCGCTGCCGGGGCTTTGGTTTTTGAGCTGGACCGATTCGATTCGGCGCGCGAGTGTACAGACTTCCCGGAAGGGAATCCCATCAGTTGCAAAAGCGAGACAATCATTTCTCTCCCATTTCACGCGCCGTGAGCGCCTACCCTATTGCACTTGGCCTACAGCAGCTTGACAGCGCCACCGTGCCTCTTCTTTTAAACCAGTGACTGCTCCAAACCCTGCAGCAGGATGTCCTTGGGCAGGTCAATGCCAATGAACACCATCTTGCTCATGCGCTGCTCCTGCGCCCCCCAGGCCGGGCCCAGATCCGAGCCCATCAGCTGGTGCACACCCTGGAAAATCACTTTTTTCTCCGTCCCCTTCATATAGAGGACACCCTTGTAGCGCAGCATGCGCGGGCCATAGACGTTGACGATGGCGCCCAGAAAATCCTCCAATTTGGCTGGATCAAAGGGCCGCTCGGAGCGGAACACGAAGCTCTTGACGTCGTCATCGTGGTGATGGTGGTGCCCATGACCGGGGTGGTTGCAATGTTCCCCATGCGCATGGTCATGCCCTTCGTGGCCATGGTCATGGTCACAGTGGTCATGGTCGCCATGGCTGTGGTCGTGCTTACCTTCAGGCTGCAGGAAATCGGGGTCGATGTCGAGCTTGGCGTTCAGATTGAAGCCACGCAGGTCCAACACGTCCTTCAAGGCCACCTCGCCAAAGTGCACCACCTGTTGGGGCGCACGCGGGTTCATGTGCTTGAGTCGGTGCTGCAGTTCGGCCAACTCGGACGGGGACACCAGATCGGCCTTGCTGATGAACAGGTGGTCGGCAAAACCGACTTGGCGGCGCGCCTCCTGGCGGTCGTCGAGTTGCTGCGGCGCGTGCTTGGCATCGACCAGGGTCAGCACGGCATCGAGCAGGTAGGTCTCGGCCACTTCGTCGTCCATGAAGAAAGTCTGGATCACGGGGCCCGGGTCAGCCAGCCCCGTGGTTTCGATCACCACGCGCTCGAAATCCAGCAGGCCCTGGCGCTTCTTGGCTGCCAGCAGTTGCAGCGTGGCACGCAGGTCGTCGCGGATGGTGCAGCAGATGCAGCCATTGCTCATCTGGATGATCTGCTCGTTGGTGTCCGACACCAGAATGTCGTTGTCGATGTTCTCTTCGCCGAACTCGTTCTCGATGACGGCGATCTTCTGGCCATGGGCCTCGCTGAGCACCCGTTTGAGAAGCGTCGTTTTGCCGGAGCCCAGGAAACCGGTCAGGATGGTGGCGGGAATGAGAGACATGCGCGGAACCCAAAAACGAAGCAATTGGGGAGTGTAGCGGGCAAATCAAGCCCCTCCCGGCAGGCGCCAGCGGCTTATTTGCGCATGACCACCAGGCCCTTGAGGTACTCCCCTTCGGGAAAGGCCACCGTCATCGGGTGGTCCACGGCGGCGCCAGTGCGCTCCAGGATGTAAGCGTCCACTTGTGCGTCGCAGCCCGCCGATGCGACGATCTTGTGGAACAGGTCGCCACTGATACCGCCGGAACAGGAGTAGGTGAACAGCACGCCACCGGGCTCCAGCAGCTTGAAGGCCAGCCGGTTGATGTCCTTGTAGGCCCTGGCCGCACGCTCGGCGTGGGCCGCGGTGGGCGCGAATTTTGGGGGGTCGAGCACGATGGCATCAAAGGTACGGCCCTCGGCACCGAAGCGGCGCAGGCTGGCGTTGACGTCGGCATCCAGAAAATCGGCCCGCGCTGCATCAAACCCGTTCAGGGCCACATTGGCACGCGCTTTCTCGATCGCGACACCGCTGGAGTCGATGGACGTGACGTGGGCGGCACCACCGGCCAGGGCCGCCACCGTGAATCCGCCCGTGTAGCAGTAGCAGTTGAGCGCGCGCTGGAACTGCAGGCGTTGCGCATAGCGGGCGAACAACTGGCGGCTGTCGCGCTGGTCGAGGTAGAAGCCCGTCTTGTGGCCCTCGGCAATGTTGAGCGCAAGCTTCCACTGGTGCTCGCGCAGCTCCAGTTCCACCGGGCCCTCCCCGCGCAGCCACCCGGTCACCTCGGGCAAGCCTTCCAGGGCGCGGCTGCTCGCATCGGAGCGCTCATACAGTTCGGTCAGGCCTGTTTCAGCCAGCAAGGCGTCGGCAATGACTGTCTTCCAGCGCTCGACCCCGGCCGAGGTGAACTGCGCCACCAAGGTGTCGCCGTAGCGGTCGACGATCAGGCCCGGCAAGCCATCCGACTCGCCATGGATCAGCCGAACGCCATCACTTTTTATATCAAATCGACCTCTAGCCCGCACGGAACGTGCGATTGCCGCTACGAAAAACGCAGCATCTATGCGCTGCTTTTCGTCAAAGCTCCAGGCCCGGGCGCGGATTTTCGATTCCGGGCTGAACGCGGCCCAGCACAGGAACTGCCCGCTGGCGGACTCCACCCGCACCGTTTCCCCCTTATCGCCACCGCCTTTGGCGATGGCCGATTCGAAGATCCAGGGGTGGTGGCGCAGCAAAGACTTTTCCTTGCCATCGCGCAGGCGGATGGTTTTCATGGGGGCAGAGATGGAAGAGGAATCAGTAGGTCACAGCCATCGCGGGCACGTCGATGCGGATGGACGGCTTGCCCAGCATCACGGACACGGCCTGCGCGAAGTGGTGCGACCACACCGGATCGACGTACATGGCCGGATCGGCCGCTTCGGCCACGCGCAGCACCTTGTCGGCCGACAGCACCTTGCCACTGGCGCGCAGGGGCTCGCAGTCCAGTGCCACGAACTGGCCGTCGAGCCAGTCGCGCGCTTCTTCGCGGGTCATGGGGGTGGCATCGTCCAGTGCAAGCTGGAATTCCTGTTGCTTGTGCAGGATGACGTGGATTTGCTGACGCATGGTGGTTCCCTTCAGGTGTCGTGGATTCAGGTCAATGGCGTTATTTTCGCGCCTTTGCGCGCGGGTGGGCGGCGTCGTAGGCGCGGGCCAGGTGCTGGAAGTCGAGCCGGGTGTAGACCTGGGTGGTGCTGATGTTCGCGTGGCCCAGCAGTTCCTGCACCGCCCGCAGGTCCCCACTGGACTGCAGCACGTGGCTGGCAAACGAGTGGCGCAGCATGTGCGGATGCACCGGTGCAGCCAGCCCGGCCAGCTGGCTACGCCGGCGCAGGCGCTGCCACACCGACTGCGGCGTCAGGCGCGTGCCCCGCCGCCCCGTGAACAGCGCGGCATGGGCGTCCTGCTCGGTGGCGTGTACCGGCACGGACCCGCCGGTTCCACGCAGCTGCAACCAGCGCCGCAAGGCAACCAGGGCTGCCTGACCCACCGGCACGATGCGCCGCTTGGACCCCTTGCCCAGTACATGGGCCTGGGCGCCTTCAATATCGATCCAGCCTTTGGCGGAATTGCTGGCATGCACATCCAGCCCCACCAGTTCCCCCACGCGCAGACCGCTGCCGTAGAGCAATTCCACCATGGCGCTGTCGCGAGCTTCGAGCCAGGGGTCATCCACTTCCGATTCGAAGTCGGCCAGCTGCACGGCGTCATCCACCCCGAGCGCCTTGGGCAGCGGCTTGGGCGCCTTGGGTGCCTTCACGGTGGAGACCGGGTTGGCGGCGATCAGGCCTTCGTGTCCGGCCCAGGTGTAGAACCCCCGCCAGCCCGACAGGATGAGCGCGATGCCACGACCGCTGCGCCCCCCGCTGTGCATCTGCGCCACCCAGCGGCGCACATGGTGGGGCTGCACCTGCAGCACGTCGACGCCTGCCTGCGCCGCAAAACTTTGGAGCTTTTCGAGGTCCAGCGTATAGAGACTGAGTGTGCGCTCGGCCAGACGCTTGTCCACCCGCACATGCGCCAGGTAGCGGGCGATGCAGTCGGGGGTGGACGAGCCGGACACGGTCAGCGCATCGTGGACAAGGCGGCGCTGGCGATCTCGCCGATGCGGGCCAGGAAGTCGGTTCCCAGGTTGCTGTTGAAACGGGTGGCGTCGCTGGAGGCGAGCACCAGCATGCCGAAGGCCGCACCTGGGGCACCATCGTTGGACAGACGCAGCGGAACCAGCGCCAGCGAGGCCACGGACTGCGGATCCGACAGCCAACTGACGGCCTCGAAGCCGGTATTGAGCCCGCAGAACGGTTCGGTCAGGCTGTTGGCGAACAGCTTGGCATCGTCGCTCACGGGCTTGGCAAAGTCTTCACCGGCGTGGGTAGCGGCCACGTCCCACAGACGCAGGCCCACCTGCGGCACCGAGAACTGCATGGTCAGCTCCAGCACCAGGTGCTCGGGCAGGGACAGCCCGGCGGGCTTGACGAACAGGCTACGCGTCCAGCGCAGGATCTTGTCGGACAGCAGCACGTTCTCGTTGCCGTTGCGCACCATGTCCATGATGCGGTGTTCCAGGCCCTTGATCTTCTCGCGCAACATTTCAGCCTGGCGTTCCTGCAGGCTTACCGCACGGTTGCCGTGCGGGCTGGTGAGCTGCACCGCTGCCAGCAACTCGGCATGGCGCTGGAAGAAGTCTGGCGTGATGCTCAGGTAGTGGGCGATGTCGTCTTCGGTGATGGGGTTGGCCAGGGCCGGTGGGGTGGTTTGTGTCATAGGGAGTCGGGAAGCTCGATAACGCCTTGGAAAACAGTGGTGGCCGGACCGGTCATGCGTACCGGCGCGGACAAGTCGCCCTGGGCACCGGCCCAGGCAATGGTGAGTACGCCGCCACGGGTCTGCACGTCCACCCGTGCATCCAGCAGCCCCAGACGCATGCCCGCAACTGCCGCGGCACAGGCTCCGGTGCCGCAAGCCAGGGTTTCGCCCACGCCGCGCTCGTACACGCGCAGGGCGACGTGACTGCGGTCAATGACCTGCAGGAAGCCCACGTTCACGCCTTGCGGGAAGTAGCCGCTTTGCTGAACGGCCGGCCCCAGCGTGGCGACGTCAACGGTCTCCACGCTGTCCACGAGCAACACTGCGTGCGGATTGCCCATGGATACAGTCGCTACCAAAACAGGAGCAGCCTGCGCAGTATTGTCAAGGGCCAGAGGCCATTTTTGCCATTCACCCACGGCCACTGGCTGGGCTCCACGCGGGTCGAAGGGGATGTCAGCCGGCGCGAACACCGGCGCACCCATGTCCACCGTGACTCGGCCATCGGGTGTGAGTTCGGGCGAGATGACGCCTTTTTGCGTCTTGACGCGCAACACGTCCTTGGTGGTCAGGCCCTTGTCGCGCACGAAGCGGGCAAAGCAGCGCGAGCCATTGCCGCACTGCTCGACCTCGGCGCCATCGGCGTTGTGGATGATGTATTCGAAGTCAATGCCCTCGGCCGGCGAGGGGCGTACGGTCAGGATCTGGTCGGCGCCGACGCCGAAGTGGCGGTCGCCCAGGAAGCGGTAATGCGCCGCCGTCAGACCCAGGCGGCCGCGGGTCTCGTCCAGCACGACAAAGTCGTTGCCGGCACCCTGCATTTTGGTGAACTCGATGCGCATGAAGCCATTATCCGGGATTGTCCGCTGTGTCCGCGTCCACAGGCCAGCGGCATGCCGCACAATCCCGCCATGTCTTCCCTCCGCCCCGCCATCGACGACTCCACCCCCTGGCAGCACGAGACCGCGGTGCGCCTGAGCCCCCGGGTGCAGCGCCTCACCGCCCCCAACCCCGGCATGATGACCGGCCCCGGCACCAACAGCTACCTGATCGGCACGCCTCTCAGTGGCTTCGTCGTGGTGGATCCCGGCCCGGCCCTGGCTGAGCACATTCAGCGCCTGTGGCAGGCCTGCCCCCACCCCGACGGCGCAGGTGGTCACATCGTGGCCATTGTCTGCACCCATTCGCACGCCGACCATGCGCCGGGTGCGTGGCCCCTGCAAGCCCTGTGCCCCCACCGTCCACCGGTGCTGGGTTTGCCCAGCGCCCCCACAGCTCGGGCCAACAGCCAGTTCACCCCCGACCGGACGCTACAAAATGGTGAGCGTATTGCGCTGGTTTCATCGGGGCCAGAGGGCGATTCGAGCCACATCGAGGTGCTGTACACCCCGGGCCATGCGGCCAACCATGTGTGCCTGCTGGTCGAGGAGGATGGCCTGCTGCTCAGCGGCGACCACATCCTCAACGGCAGCACCACGGTGATCGACCCACCCGACGGCCACATGGGCGACTACCTGCACAGTCTGGACCAGCTGGCGGCGCTCTGCAGCCGTCACGGCGTGCGCACCATCCTGCCCGCCCACGGCAACGTGCTCAACGACGCGCTGGGCACCATCGCCCAACTCAAGACCCACCGTCTCAAGCGCGAAGCCAAGGTGCTGGCGGCGATGCAGTCCCTCCCCGCCGGATCGCCCCAGGAATGGGTGCCCCTGGCCTACCAGGACGTCGACCAGCGCCTGTGGCCGCTCGCGCTGCGTTCACTGCTAGCCCACGTGGAGCACCTGCGCGAAACCCACCAGGCCCCCACACCATGACCGATCGCAAGACCCTCTCCCTGCCAAAGCGCCCGCAAGCTGTGGCCATTCCCGTTGCCACTGCCAAGGCAGCACCGAAAAAAACAGCGCCCGCCAGCGCGCCGCGTACGGCTGCGCCCTCCGCAAGCGGCCACCCACCCCGCCCCATACGCCCGGCCACACCCAGCAGTGCCAAGCCCGCTGCGGCTCGCCGAGCTGCGCCCGCCGGTGCAGCCACGCATGCACAGGGACGCAAACCCGCCCCCGCCGCACCGCGCGTGGCGGGTGAGCGACTGTCCAAGCGGGTGATGCAACTCAAGGGCTGCTCGCGCAACGAAGCCGAGCAGTACATCACCAGTGGGTTCGTGCGCGTGGACGGCGTGGTCGTCGAAGATCCGCCCGTGCGCGTGGCAGAAACTGCCGTCGTGACGATTAGCCCCGACGCGACGCTGCTGGCGCCCCAGGCGTTCACCTTTGTGGTGAACAAACCGCCGCAGTGGCTTGACGGCGTCGACGACGATGAAGACACACCCTCTGCCCGCCGGGCCAAGGCGCCGCCCAGCGCCCGCACCCTGCTGGTGGCGGGAAAGCAGTGGGCGCAGGGGCCTGCGCAGCAGGCCTTCCTCAAGCGCCACACCCTGCACCTGGAAGCCAGCGTGCCGCTCGAACCCGGCGCCAGCGGCCTGGTGGTGTTCACACAGGATTGGCGTATCACGCGCAAGCTTGAAGAGCACCTGGGCGAGATGGAACACGAATACATGGTCGATGTCGCGCAGGCCGTGTCAGCCGATCAGCTTCAGGCCATCACGCGCCTGCTCAAGGACCCGCGCGAGCAGTTGCCAGTCGCCAAGGCCAGCATCAGCTCCAGCACACCCACGAGCACGCGGCTGCGCTTTGCCGTGAAGGGCGCACACCCGGGCTTGATCGCCTACGTACTGGGGAAAGTGGGGCTGCCGATTGCAGCCATGCAGCGCACGCGCCTGGGGCGCATTGCCCTGGGTTCGCTGCCGGTAGGCCAGTGGCGCTACCTGGCTGCGTTCGAGAAATTCTGAAGCGGCACAGGGGGGCGGGGCACCCAATGCCCCCTGTATTCAATTCAACCGCTGATGTAGTGCTGCAGGAAGCTGATGGTCAGCTCATGGTCTGCAATGATGTCGTTCATGATGTCGCGGATCGAGATCATGCCCAGCACCTTGTTTCCCTCCATCACCGGCAGGTGGCGTATCTTCTTCTGGCTCATCAGGGCCATGCAGTCCCGGGTATCGGTCTGGGGCGAGACGGTCACGACGTTGGCAGTCATGATGTCCTTGACCAGCGTGTCGCGTGAAGACTTTCCAGCCAGGGCGATCTTGCGGGTGTAGTCGCGCTCGGAGAACACGCCCACCAGCCGGCCGTTGTCCAGCACCATCATGGCACCCACGTCATGATCAGCCAAGCGGCGCAGGGCTTCGAACACACTGTCCTGAGGAGCCAGGCTGAATACCGTGCCCTCGCGCTTTTTCAAGAGTTCTGCAATGGCTCGCATGGTGCACCTCCGTGAATAGTGAATTCAGGGATCAACCATACCGCAAAAAAAGTGTGAAGCCCACCGATAAGCCGGATTCTGTGCATGCGGGTTTCCCCGCATGTGACCACCATTAATCTGGGCCGCCAGTCACCTGGACGGCTCGATGCCACCTACCCGCACACTCCGGGGGCCCCGTCAACGTGTGCCTACTTGGTGTTGCTGCGCGTAGAGATTGCCCGTTTCACCCGAAATGGGCAGAGCCCATTTCGGGCGGCTATGCGCTCCCGGTTGCCCGGGGCACGGCTTGCGCCGCGCTGCACGCATAGAACACCCCATGGGTTGTCCAGATCGACTCGTCTCTGTTGCTCTGATCCTCACCTTAGGGCCCCGCACTTGCGCACGGGGCTTGTCGGTGGGCAGCCGTTAGCTGCTACGCTGCCCGATGCAGTCCGGACTTTCCTCCAGTGCGGCCTTCCGGCGCTTGCACCAGCGGTGGTCTGGCGGGCTTCACAAGCGGGATTATCGCCTGCCACTGGCTAGCGGCATATCCATATGCCCGAACCGGTAGATCAAATCGCGCAGAATGACAACCTTGTTCTGTCAAGGAGACCGCCCCATGAAAGCCGACAACATCCTGCAAACCATTGGCAACACCCCCCACGTACGCATCAACCGCCTGTTTGGCGCCAGCCACAACGTCTGGGTCAAGTCCGAACGAAGCAATCCTGGCGGCTCCATCAAGGACCGCATTGCGCTGGCCATGATCGAGGACGCCGAGAAGAGCGGCGCGCTCAAGCCCGGCGCCACCATCATCGAGCCCACCTCGGGCAATACCGGCGTGGGCCTGGCCATGGTGGCCGCCGTGAAAGGCTACAAGCTCATCCTGGTGATGCCCGACAGCATGTCCATCGAGCGCCGCCGACTGATGCTCGCCTACGGTGCCAGCTTTGACCTGACGCCGCGCGAAAAGGGCATGAAGGGCGCCATTGCCCGTGCCCAGGAACTGGCCGAACAGACCCCGGGGGCGTGGATTCCACAGCAGTTCGAGAACCCCGCAAACATCGACGTGCACGTGCGCACCACGGCCCAGGAGATCCTGGCCGACTTCCCCGAAGGGTTGGACGCCATCATCACTGGCGTCGGCACGGGGGGCCACATCAGCGGCGTCGCGACGGTTTTGAAGAAGCAGTGGCCGCAACTGAAGGTGTTTGCTGTCGAACCTGCTGCATCCCCGGTCATTTCCGGCGGCGCACCCTCGCCCCACCCGATCCAGGGCATTGGCGCCGGTTTCATCCCCAAGAACCTCAAGACCGAACTGCTCGACGGCGTGATCCAGGTCGACGCCGAACCCGCCCGCGAGATGGCACGCCGTTGCGCCCGCGAGGAAGGCATGCTGGTAGGCATCTCCAGCGGCGCCACCCTGGCGGCCATAGCCCAGAAACTGCCCGAACTGCCCGCGGGAGCCAAGGTGCTGGGCTTCAACTACGACACCGGGGAACGTTATCTGTCGGTGGAAGGCTTCTTGCCGAACTGAGTGACAGTGGTGACCGCGCGCCAACCGTGGCGCTGCGGGCACTGGCGCGAAAGCGCAATTGGCGTTACAACCATGGCCTGTGGTGGCGCATCGGCACTGCGCCCGCCGAACCAGCCCAAAAAAGGGGGAGACCATGGCACTTGAACACCTTCCCTCCGGCGTCAAGACCCGACTGGCGCCGCTGGGCGCAGGGCTGCCCCTGGCACGCACCGAGGCCTTGCTCAAGAGCAGCCAGCTCGAAGTGGTGCGTGTGGTGCTGCAGCAGGGCAAAACCATGCGCGAACACAAGGCCCCCGGTGAAATCACCGTGCTGTGTCTCGAAGGTCGACTGGCACTCTCCACGCCACAAGTCCGCCACGAGATGGAATCAGGCGACTTTCTGCACCTGGAGGCAGGTGTACCGCACGCGCTGGAAGGACTGACCGATACCTCGGCCCTGGTAACCATGGTGATTCACCCATCCGTCTGAACGCACGACGGGCGCAGCCCGATTGCGCCAGGTTTTATCATCGTGGCCTTGCTTGATCACCACGAGCCCGACCGATGATTAGACTGACCGAACTCAAACTCCCGCTATCCGCCCTGCCCGTCGAGGTGCGCCGTGCGGCCGATGCCCCCACCGAAACCGAAGCCGACCGGGCCCCCGTTGCCCACCCGGTCGCGGCACTGACCCGTCTGGCGGCCCAGGCATTGGGCGTCGCGCCGGAAGCCATCGCCCGACTCACGGTCTTCAAGCGTAGCTTCGACGCACGCAAGGCGGAACTGCTGGCGGTCTACATCGTCGACCTGGAACTCACGCAACCCGACAGCGAGCCCGCGCTGCTCGCACGGTTCGAGAAGCACCCCCACATCGGCCCTACGCCGGACATGGCCTACCGTTTCGTCGGCCAGGCTCCGGCCGGCTTTGGTGCGCAGGAGGGCGAGCGCCCGGTGGTGGTGGGCTTTGGCCCCTGCGGCATGCTGGCCGCACTGGTGCTGGCGCAGATGGGTCTGAAGCCCATCGTGCTGGAGCGCGGCAAGACCGTGCGCCAACGCACCAAGGACACCTGGGGACTGTGGCGCAAGAAACAGCTCAACCCCAACAGCAACGTGCAGTTCGGCGAAGGCGGTGCCGGCACCTTTTCCGACGGCAAGCTCTACAGCCAGATCAAGGACCCGCGATTCCTGGGCCGCAAGGTGATGGACGAGTTCGTGAACTGCGGCGCTCCACCGGAAATCCTGTACGAAGCGCACCCGCACATCGGCACCTTCAAGCTGGTCAAGGTGGTGGAAGGCATCCGCGAGCAGATCGAGTCGCTCGGCGGCGAGATCCGCTTCGAGCACCAGGTGACCGACTTGCTCCTGAATCGGGAGCGCTCTACGCAACAGGTAAGCGGGCTGGAGGTCGAAAACATAGTCGACGGCAGCCGCAGCGTGTTGCCCTGCCGAAACGTCGTCATGGCCCTGGGCCACAGCGCCCGCGACAGCTTTGCCATGCTGTACGAGCGCGGTGTGGCCATGCAGGCCAAGCCGTTCTCGGTGGGCTTTCGCATTGAGCACCCCCAAAGCGTGATTGACCGCGCCCGCTGGGGCAAGCATGCCGGTCACCCCCTGCTGGGCGCTGCCGACTACAAGCTGGTGCACCACGCTGCCAATGGCCGCGCGGTCTACAGCTTCTGCATGTGCCCGGGCGGCACGGTGGTAGCCGCCACCAGCGAGCCCGGCCGCGTGGTCACCAACGGCATGAGCCAGTATTCGCGCGCCGAACGCAATGCCAATGCCGCCATGGTGGTGGGCATCGAACCGGCCGACTACCCGCAGGACGAGGCGGCCTTCGTGCAGGCCTGGGGACCCGAGCGTGGCGCGCGCTACGCCGAAGAAGCGGCCCAGATGCGGCGCCAGAACCCGCAGGCCACCCACCCGCTCGCGGGGGTCAACCTGCAGCGCGCACTGGAAAGCCGTGCCTTCGTGCTCGGCGGCGAATGCTACGAAGCGCCGGGGCAGCGCGTGGGGGACTTCCTGGCGGAAAAACCCTCCACGGCCGTGGGCGAGGTCATTCCCTCGTACAAGCCGGGCGTGCGCTGGGGCGACCTGGCGCCGGCCCTACCCGCCTATGCCATCGAGGCACTGCGCGAAGCGCTGCCGGTGTTCGGTCGCAAGATCAAGGGCTTTGACATGCCCGACGCTGTGCTCACCGGCGTAGAGACGCGCACATCCAGCCCCATCAAGATCCCCCGCGGCGAAGATCTGCAGTGCACGAATGTGCGCGGGCTCTACCCGGCCGGGGAAGGTGCCAGCTACGCCGGGGGCATCCTGTCGGCCGGGGTCGACGGCATCCGCGTCGCCGAAGCGGTTGCCCGCGCCATCCTGCACACCCAAGGCTAGCCAAGCACCCGACCACTCCATACAATGCGGGGTATACCCCTGCACCGTTGGAGCTTGTCGGCGTGTTCCTTCCCCGGTTTTTCAGTGACCCTGATGAAATCGCCTGGCTGCGCGAGCACAAGTCATTGGCACGCTACATCGTGGTCGGCGCCGCAGCACTCTTCCTGTCGTACGCGCTCGTCGACAACTACATCACCCCCTACTCCTTCGAGAGAACCTGGCTATGGCGCCTCCTGGGCGCCCTGATGTGCCTGAGCACCCTTTGGAGCCTAGAAGAGTCGCGTCTGTCACGCTGGGCCATTGCCCACTTCACACTGGCCAGCTCCAGCGTCATTGCCATCGTCTGCCTGATCTTCCTGCAATTGCTGCGGCAACCGGCGATCGCGCTGGCCTCGTTGATGCAGTGCTTCATGCTGATGGCCATGCTGGGCCCCTTGCGCTCGTTGACCTGGGCGGGCTCCCTTGTGGCCGCACTCGCATTCAATGCCGGGCTGTACGCTGCAAACGCCGACCTCCAGACCGTGGTGCTGCACAACGTCTTCATCGTGTTCGGGGTTTCGGTGCTGCTGTCGACCAGCCATGCTGCGCACCGCAACTACCGCCAACAACGTAGCCTGCAACAGTTGGCGCAGGACCAGGCCCGCATCGTGGAACATGCCTCGGACGCCATCATTGCCTGTGATAGTCGGGGCAGGGTCACGAGCTGGAACCATGGGGCCACACAGATCTTCGGCTACGGTGTCGCCGGAGCCATGGGCAAACCATTGGACATGCTGTTTTCCCCCGGCAGCCACACGCTGGACAGCCAGCGCCTACGACAGACCCTGAAAGGGGAAACCACGGAACCTTTCCAGTCGCGCTGGCTCGACGCCCTGGCACGCGAGATCGACGTGACCGTCACGATGTCCCCCTTGGAAGCCTCGAACGCCTACGCCGCAGGTGTGTCGGTCATTGCGCAGGACATCACACTGCTGCTGCACGCAGAGCGGCGACTGCGCGAAAAGGACAGCCAGTTCCGCACGGCCATCGAGACCAGCCGCGAGGGGTTCTGGGCCGCTGACCAGCACGGCCGTCTGATCGACGTCAACCAGGCCTATTGCCGCATGTCCGGCTATGCCCGCGCCGAACTGCTGACCATGCACATTGAGGCACTGGAAGCTGCCGAGAATCCGGAAGAGACACGCCAACACATCGAAACCGTGATGCGCAAGGGCTACGACAGCTTCGAAACCCAGCACCGACGCGCCGATGGCAGCGTGTGGCCCGCAGAAGTCAACGTCAACTACACCGACCTGAATGGAGGGCGCTTCTACGTCTTCATCCGCGACCTGACCGAGCGCAAGCGCGTCGAAGCATTGGCCTGGCGTCAGGCCAACTTCGACCTGCTGACCCAGTTGCCCAACCGCGCCTTGCTATTTGACCGCCTGGAAAAGGCCTGTGCCCAGGCCAGCCGCCAGAGCCAGAACGTGGCCCTGTTATTTGCCGATCTCGATGGCTTCAAGCAGGTCAACGACCAGCACGGCCACGCGGCGGGCGACGCCGTGCTGCAGGAAGTCGCACAGCGCTGGGAAACCTGCGTGCGCTCGGCAGACACCCTGGCGCGCCTCGGCGGTGACGAATTCGCCGTGGTGCTGGGCGGTGGCATCGACCATGACTCGGCGGCAACCACGGCCCAAAAGCTCATCGATGTACTTCGGGCCCCCATTGTCCTGCCCAACGGCGCCGTGGCGACCGTGGGTGCCAGCATCGGCATTGCCACCTTCCCGCTGGACGCGCGCAGCATGGATGCCCTGCTCTCCCGCGCCGATGCCGCGATGTACACCAGCAAACGCAAGGGCAAGAACACCTACTCTTTTGCCGATCAGCCCCCAGTGGCAGCCCAGGCATGAAAAAACCGCCCGAAGGCGGTTTTTTCATGGGTGAGACCGACGGCGCGATTACTGGCTGTTCTGCAAGGCAGCAATGCGCTCCTCGATCGGCGGGTGGGTCGAGAACAGTTGACCGATACCACCGGCAATGCCCATGGCCGCGACGCTCTTGGGCAGTTCACCTGGGGTCATGCCGCCCAGTCGGGCCAGGGCATTCACCATGGGTTGCTTGCGGCCCAGCAACTGGGCCGAGCCGGCGTCGGCGCGGAACTCGCGCTGGCGGCTGAACCAGGCCACGATGATGGCGGCCACGAAGCCCAGCACGATGTCGAGCACCAGCGTGGTCACCATGTAACCGATACCGGGGCCGCTGCTTTCGCGGTCGTCGCCCTTGCGCAGGAAGCTGTCCACGGCGTAACCGATGACACGGCTCAGGAACACCACAAAGGTGTTCATCACGCCCTGGATCAGGGTCATGGTGACCATGTCGCCATTGGCGATGTGGGCCACTTCGTGACCGATCACCGCCTCGATCTCCTCGGCCGTCATGCCGCGCAGCAGGCCGTCGGACACGGCCACCAGGGCGGAGTTCTTGAAGGCGCCAGTGGCGAAGGCATTGGGTTCGCCCTCGAAGATGGCCACTTCGGGCATGCCGATACCGGCCTTCTGGGCCAGTTTCTGAACCGTGCCCACGATCCAGGCTTCATCGGCGTTCTGGGGTTGCTCGATCACGCGCAGACCCGGCGTCGTCCATTTGGCCATGGGCTTGCTGATGAGCAAGGAAATGGTGGCACCACCGAAACCCATGATCAGGGCGAAGCCCAGCAGGGCCGACAGGTTCAGGCCATTGGCGGTCAGGTGGCGGTTCACGCCCAGCAGGCTGGCCACCACCCCCAACACCAGCACCACGGCCAGGTTGGTCAATACAAACAGAACAATGCGTTTCATGGTTTCCTTCTCAGATCCGACGGAAAACGACGGACTCAGGCGCGAATGGTAGGGGCGGTGCGCCGAATTTCAAGAAATGCACCCTACAGGCCCAGGGAGTTTACGGGCTTTGCGGTGCCACCTGCCGCGGCGGACGGAACACCCCGGGGTCCGCATAGAACGCCGGGTCTTCGTTGTCCGCACACCACCCCGGCACCCCCAGCACCGGCAGGTGGACGAAAGGCTTGCGTGCCAGCAGATCGGCGTCCAACGTGGCGGCCAGCCAAGCGTCGAGATCCGCTATCTCTTTCATAGCTGACGGCGCACGGAATACGTGGGCCGTGATGGCTTTTCGCGGAAAAACCAGCTTCTCGGTCAGGGCATGACCGAACAGGATCAACCGGCTCTGGCTCCACAGGCTGCGCAGACCGCTGAAAACCGCCGCCCAGTCCTTGGCTGCCAGGGCCTCCCACAGCGCATCCGGCGCCTGCAGCAGGGCCACGTTCTCGTCGAACAGGGTCAGGGCGTCGCGCGCCGGGCCGCGCTCGGGGGCCACGCCCAGTGCAGCAATCTGCTGTGCCTGCTGCACATTGAGCCGCTTCTTGGCGAGCGGAAAGCGCATCCAGCACAGGGCATTGAAGAAGTCGTGCAGCCCTTCGCGTGTGGGCACGCAACCGGTCTCGAAGATGTGCTGCTCGTAGGCGGTACCGGCGGGCAGCTCGGCCTGGGCAATGAAACGCACCGGCGCCAGGCCCGCCTCATTGAGTACGTGCGGCTGCGGCACCCCGGCCAACACCCGCTGCGCAAGCCGTTCACCCGGGTCACGCCAGAAGTCGAGCCAGGGTGCGGACCAGTCGATGTGGTCCAGCGTGACGATGACGCTAGACGCCATGCGCGTGAAGTCCGTCTACACCAGCTTCCACGCCAGCGCTTCGCCAGCCGCCAGGGGCTTGAGCGTAGCCTCACCGAAGGCAAAGCTTTGCGGCGGCGTCCAGCTCTCGCGTTTGAGCGTGATGGTGCCCTGGTTGCGCGGCAGGCCGTAGAAGTCGGCGCCATGGAAGCTGGCAAAGCCTTCGAGCTTGTCCAGCGCGCCCGCAGCATCAAAGGCGTGGGCGTACAGCTCCATGGCAGCGTGGGCGGTATAGCAACCGGCGCAGCCCGTGGCGTGCTCCTTCAGGTGCACGGCATGCGGGGCGCTGTCGGTGCCCAGGAAGAACTTGGGCGATCCACTGGTGGCGGCGGCCACCAGGGCCTGGCGGTGGGTCTCGCGCTTCAGGACCGGCAGGCAGTAGTAGTGCGGGCGGATGCCGCCGGTGAAGATGGCATTGCGGTTGTAGAGCAGGTGGTGGGCCGTGAGGCTGGCTGCCGTGAACCGGTCGGCCTCGGCGACGTACTGGGCTGCCTCCTTGGTGGTGATGTGCTCGAACACGATCTTGAGTTCGGGGAAGTCGCGGCGCAGCGGGATCAGCTGGGTGTCGATGAACACCGCTTCACGGTCGAACAGGTCGATGTCGGGGCTGGTCACCTCGCCGTGCACCAGCAGCAGCAGACCGGCCTTCTGCATGGCCTCCAGCGTCTTGTAGGTCTTGCGGATGTCGGTCACGCCCGCGTCGCTGTTGGTGGTGGCACCCGCCGGGTAGAGCTTGCAGGCCACCACGCCCGCGTTCTTGGCCCGGGCAATCTCCTCGGCCGGCAGGTTGTCGGTGAGATACAGGGTCATCAGCGGTTCGAACTGCATACCGGCAGGCACTGCCGCCTGGATGCGGGCCTTGTAGGCCAGTGCCTGCTCGGCCGTGGTCACCGGCGGCTTGAGGTTGGGCATGATGATGGCGCGGCCGAACTGCGCGGCGGTATGCGGCACCACGGTGTTCAGGGCAGCACCGTCGCGCACATGCAGGTGCCAGTCGTCGGGGCGGGTAATGGTCAGGGTAGCGGTCATATCAAATTCCAGGAAGGGACAGCGTCAAGCCGTCTTGGGGGGGTGTTGGGTACTGAGGAATTCCCACAGCGTCTGGGCATTGCGCTTCGGGACGCCGTGGACAGTGGCGCTGCTGCGCGTGTGTTCCTGCTTGATGGGGCGCTCGCGGTAGGCGCGCACCTCCATGGTGATCTGCAGACCGGTAGCACCGGAAGGCAGGGCACTGACCAGCTTCTTGGCGCGCAGGTCCTTCTTGACCGCACTGTAGGGCAGGAAGGCGATGCCATGGCCTTCGAGCGCCATGGCGCGCAGGCCTTCGGCCATGTCGGTCTCATAGACCTGCTCGACATGGATCGGCGTCGGCGCGTCACGCAGGATGAGGCTGACCATCTGCCCCAGGTAGGCGCCCGGCGCATAGCCCAGGTAGGGCAGCGGCTGGCCGCTGCGGCCGGGCAGCTGGAACAGGGGCGCACCCTTGGCATCGGGCTTCACATAGGGTGCCAGGGTTTCCTCGCCCAGGCTCACCATCTCATAGCGGTCCGCGTCCAGCTGGTAGGGCTGGGAGGGGTGGTGGTAGGCAATGAGCAGGTCACAGCTGCCTTCCACCAGGCGCAGCACGGCGTCGTGCACGTTGAGCGCAATGAGGCGGCTCTTGATGGGGCCGAACTTCTCGCGCAGCCCGGACACCCAAGCTGGGAAGAAGGTGAAGGCCAGCGTGTGCGGCACGGCAAACTCGATCACGTCCTGCCCGGCCGTGGTGTGCACGCGCAGCATGGTGCGGGTGCTCTGCAGTGCCTGCAGGATTTCCAGCGACTGGCCGTACAGGGTCTCGCCCGCAGGGGTGAGGCGCGTGGGGTAGGAGCTGCGGTCCACCAAGTCGGTGCCTGCCCAGGCCTCCAGCGACTGGATGCGGCGCGAAAATGCAGGCTGGGTGACATGGCGCAACTGGGCCGAGCGACTGAAACTGCGCGTTTCCGCCAGCGAAACAAAGTCTTCGAGCCATTTGGTTTCCATGGGGGGTGATTATCGCCTCCCCCTCGCTGGATCAAGGCCGTTGCAGGGCGACGCGAATGCGCGCAATGGTGTCGTCCATGGAGGCATGGGCCGACACTTCCAGCCCCAAAGAGCGGGCAATCTGGTTGACCCGCGCCGGGTTGAGTGGCATGCCGCCCGCATCAATGGCGGCAATCAATGCACGCGCCTGCTCCCGCTCTGCCGACACCGCGGCCTCCACCTTCTGCTGGGCTTCCACGTTGCCGGCTTCCTGACCCTGCCCCGTGCGCGGATGCACGACCACCCCATACAGGCGCGAGAGCGCCTGGCTGATGCGGGCATTCTTGCGCGGATCGGTCACAGGGCCACCATGCGCTGGTAGGCGCTGCGGGTATCGCTCGCCACGGTCTCCAGCACCTGGGCATAGGTAGTCTGGTGCCGCGCCAGCAGCCGGGCGCTCGCTGTGGTCTTGGAGCGACAGAACCAGTGGCAGGTGTGCTGCAGCAGGAACAGTTCAGCACAGACCACACGCGCCCGGTCGCGGCGCGACAGTCCACCGGCGTTGTCCAGGGCGCTGCGCAGCTGCAGCGCATGCAGGCGCAGGGCATCGCGCATGTCGAAACACGCGCTCGGCATCAGCGCCGTGGCAAACGGCAGGTAGATCGGCCACTTGCCGACCCGCACCAAGGGCGACTGCACCTGGGCAAAGTCATCGGCCAGACGCTGCAGTTGCTGGGCCAGCGTTCTCTCCTTCTCACCCAGCATTTCCCACAGCAGTTCCTTGCGCTGGGCATCCTCCTCACCCATGGCGCGCAGGTAGCCCTCGCACAGGTCCTCCATCAGGGTTTCGATGCGGTAGCGGCCCAGGTGGGCCCCCAGCAGCGCGATGCGCGCGAACTGTTGTTTCTGCTTGACGAAGTACAGCACTGCCAGCAGCAGTGCCAGGAAGGTCAGGTTAGGCATAGGTCGTCGCTATCCAATATATAGCTGCTCACGCAATGTTTCCATGGGTTGGAGGCCCATTTTGTTACGAATCGCTGTCGGCGTCGGCACTCTGCTGCAGCGCCCACATGGCCGCATAGCGCCCACCCTGCGCCAGCAGCGCGGCGTGCGAGCCGCGCTCGATGATGCGGCCTGCCTCCATCACCAGGATCTCGTGGGCGTCCACCACGGTGGACAGGCGGTGGGCAATGACCAGGGTGGTCTTGTTGCGCGACACCCCGGCCAGCTCGGCCTGGATGGCGCGCTCGTTGGCACTGTCCAGCGCGCTGGTGGCTTCGTCGAAGATCAGGATGGGCGGGTTCTTCAGCAGGGTGCGTGCAATGGCCACGCGCTGCTTTTCGCCACCCGAGAGCTTGAGCCCTCGCTCGCCCACCATGGTGTCGTAGCCCTTGGGCGTGGAGGCAATGAAGTCATGGATGTGCGCCGAACGCGCCGCCTGTTCCACCTCGGCACGGCTGGCCCCGGGGCGGCCGTAGGCAATGTTGTATTCCACCGTGTCGTTGAACAGCACCGTGTCCTGCGGCACGATGCCGATGGCGCGACGCACCGAGGCCTGGGTGACCGCGCGGATGTCCTGCCCGGCGATCAGGATCCGGCCGCAACCGCTGCCATCCACATGCGGCGTGACATCGTAGAAACGGTACAGCAAGCGTGCCATGGTGGACTTGCCCGAGCCGCTGGGGCCGACCACGGCCACGGTCTTGCCGGCAGGGATCTCGAAGCTGATGTGGTGCAGGATGGGGCGCGCCGGGTCGTAGGCGAACGAGACGTCCTCGAAGCGAAGCGACGCCCCGCCCACGCCGCTGTCCAGGCGCAGGTCGGTGGCACCGGGTGCATCGGCGACCTCGCGTTCGCGCTCCATCAGCACGAACATCTTGTCCAGGTCGGTCAGGCTCTGCTTGATCTCGCGGTAGATCACGCCCAGGAAGTTGAGCGGAATGTAGATCTGGATCATGAAGGCGTTGACCATGACCAGGTCGCCCAGGGTCATGTGGCCCTGCACCACGCCTTCGGTGGCACGCCACAGCATGGCCACCAGCCCCACGGCGATGATGGCCTGCTGCCCACCATTGAGCAGCGACAGCGTGGTCTGCGCCTTGAGCCGGGCCCGGCGCAGCCGCTCCAGGCTCTGGTCATAGCGCTTGGCTTCGAACGCCTCATTGCCGAAGTACTTGACGGTCTCGTAGTTCAGCAGCGAGTCGATCGCCTTGGTGTGGGCCGCCGAGTCGAACTCGTTGGCTTCGCGGCGGAACTGGGTGCGCCACTCGGTGATCTTGACCGTGAACAGAATGTAGGCCACCAGCGCCGCGAGCGTGATCCAGACGTAGGCCATGTCGAACTTGGCACCCAGCACGGCCAGCACCAGAGCCACCTCGATCAGGGTGGGGACGATGGAAAACAGCGAATAGGAGATCAGCGACTCGATGCCGCGCACCCCGCGTTCGATGTCGCGCGTCATGCCCCCGGTCTGGCGCTCCAGGTGAAAGCGCAGGCTCAGGGCATGCAGGTGCTCGAAGGTCTGCAGCGCGATCTGCCGTGCAGCCCCCTGCGTGGCCTTGGCAAACACCAGCTCGCGCAGTTCGGTGAACAGCGAAGCCGAGAAACGCAGCGCACCGTAGGCCAGCAGCAGACCGACCGGCACCACCAGCAGCGCGGCCTTCTGGGGGTCGCTGCCCGCGGTCATGCTGTCCACCAGGTTCTTGAGCAGCACCGGCACCCCCACGTTGGCCAGCTTGGCCGCGATCATCAGCACCAGGGCCGCGCCGACGCGCCATTTGTACTGCCACAGGTAGGGCAGCAGGCGGCGCACGGTCTGCGCATCGGATCGCACAGCGTTGGGGTCGGTGGGGGTGGGCGCGGGAAGGGAGTGGGAAAGCGAGCGCATCAGAGGATTATCAGACCAAGGCGCGTGCCTGCGCCCGTGCAAGCGCCCATACGCCGACGCTGGTCAAGGCCACTACCGCGCACAAGCCCACCGTATAGCTGCCCGAAAGGCTCCAGGCCCACCCCAGCCCCAGGGGCGCTGCGGCACGCACCAGGGCCTGCGGCAGCCCCAGGGCGCCGTTGAGCGCGGCCACATGCCGCTGGCTCACATACTGGGCCAGCGCTGTGCCCTTGACGATGGTGAGCATGCCATTGCCCATGCCAAACAGCACCACAAACAGCAACACCACCGCCTGGTGGGCGGCACCGAGCCAGGGTGATGCCAGCAGGGCCGCCAGCCCCAGCGGGATCAGCGCAGGTATCCAGCGATTGGCCCGGTGCACGTCCAGGCGGCGCTCGAACACGAACAGCAGCACGCGGCCCAGCACCTGGAAGGCGCCGATCGAGGCCGGAATGGCGATCACCCAGGCTTCGGGCAAGGCATGCTCGCGCAGCAGGCTGATCATGTGGGCCGGCAGCGAGGCCGTGGCAGCGGTCATGAGGACCATGAAGGCACCGATCAGCACAAAGGGCGCCGAACGCATCAAGGCTCGCGGCGCGTCGCCGGTCGGCTCTTCGGCCTGCGGCGCCGCTGATGGGTGCTGTGGCGCGGGCGCTCCGCGCAGCAACAGCAAATGCAAGGGCAGGCACACCAGCAGGTGCAGGGCGGCCAGCGCCAGCAGGGTGTCTCGCCAGCCGATCGTGGCCATGCCCCAAGCGCCCAGCGGAATGAACACCGTGCTGGCCAGTCCACCCAGGAAGGTCATGGTGATGATGGCGCGACGGAAGTCCGCCGGAAAGCGGCGCGTGACCACGGCAAAGGCCGGGCTGTAGAGCACGCAGGCCATGGCTGCCCCCAGCCCGACCCACAAGGCATAAAACCCGGGCGCGCTGTCTACCCACCGATGCAGGCCCAGGCACAGTGCCGCCAACACCGTGCCACCGGCCATGACGCGGCGCTCATGGCCACGGTCGATCCACTGGCCCACGGGATAAGCCAGCAGCCCTTCGGCCAGCAAAGCCAGGCTGAACGCCAGCGACATGCCCACACGGTCCATGCCCAGCTCGCGCTCGACCGGCTCGACCAGCAGGGCAAAGGTGTAGAACACGCTGCCCCAGCTGATGAGCTGGGCCAGGGACAAACCGACCACCCAGGCCGGACGGTACTCAGAAGGCGCTTTCGTCACCCGCCCATTGTGGCCCACGGAATCCGCCCGTCCGCGCTGCGGCGACAATGCAGGTTTGCGAACACTCTTTGCCCCGACCATGACCGACGCTCCCACCCCTGCACTGGTGACCCTACCCTCTGACCATGAACTCGTGCTCAAGGTCATTCCCATGCCGGCCGACACCAATGGCAATGGCGACATCTTCGGTGGCTGGGTCATGGCCCAGGTCGACCTGGCCGGCTCGGTGCTCCCGGCGCGCTACACCCAGGGGCGCATGGCCACGGTGGCGGTGAACGAGTTCATCTTCAAGCACCCCGTGCGGGTCGGTGACATCCTGTCGTTCTGCGCCAAAGTCACGCGCATCGGTCGCACCTCGATTACCGTGTCGGTCAGCGTGTTTGCCGAGCGTTACCGCAGCCAGGGTAGCTACATCAAGGTGACGGAAGCCACGTTGACCTATGTGGCCATCGACGACCAGGGCCGCCCGCGGGAAATCCCGAAGACCATCGCCTGAGGCATCCCTCTCCCTCGCTCGAAGCGGCCCGATTGGCCGCTTTTCTTTTGGGGTTATGCCCTAGGACAAACCCTCGAATTCCGATCGATTTCGCCCGAAAAGTCTCTGCCGCGACAAGGCATCGGTAACAACCCTATCCGCGCCACCGCAGGGCAACGGTATAACCCTCGAAGACACAACGAGGAGACACCGTGCAGGTTCTACAGCTGTTGATCAGCGGTGTGGCCCAGGGCTGCATCTACGGGCTGATCGCATTGGGCTTTGTACTCATCTACAAGGCCACGGAAACCGTGAGCTTCGGCCAGGGCGAGCTGATGATGATGGGGGCCTTCGCCGGCTTGGTGGGCATGACCACGCTGGGCTTTCCCTATTGGCTGGCCGTCATCAGCGCGATCCTGGCCATGGCCATCGTCGGCATGCTGACCGAGCGCATCATCATTCGCCCCATCCTGGGACAACCGGCTTTCTCGATCGTCATGCTGACCATCGGCATCGGCTACGTGGCACGTGGCCTGATCACCATGGTGCCCGGCATCGGCACCGACACGCATGCGCTGCCGGTCCCCTACAAGGACGAGATCCTCAAGTTCGGTGGCAACGAGTTCGGCGTGGGCGCACTCATCATCAACGTCGAACAGCTGGTGGTGATCGTCGCCACCGGCGTACTGTGCCTGCTGCTGTTCCTGCTGTTCAAGTACAGCAAGATCGGCATCGCCATGCAGGCTGCTTCGCAGAACCAGCTGGCGGCCTACTACATGGGCATTCCGGTGCAGCGCCTCAACGGCCTGGCCTGGGCCATGGCCGCTGCCGTGGCTGCCATTGCAGGCCTGCTGCTCGCCCCCATCACCTTCGTCCACGCCAACATGGGATTCATCGGCCTGAAGGCGTTTCCGGCTGCCGTGGTCGGTGGTTTCGGCAGCCTGCCCGGGGCCATCGTGGGCGGCATCATCATCGGCACGGTCGAGGCGTTTTCCGGCTTCTACCTGCCCGACGGCTTCAAGGACGTGGCAGCCTACATCGTCGTGCTCATCATGCTGATGGTCAAACCCAATGGCCTGTTTGGTGAAACCCTGCGTAAGAAAGTCTAAGAACTTATGCGCCCCCACACTCGTCACTTCGTGTACTCATTGCCCCCCAAGGGGGCCACAGCCTCCTTGAGGCGGCTCTTCGGAGGCTAGATGCGTTTCATCTTCAAAACCGACTACGACCAGGACATCCGGCTGGCCAAGCACGGCGGTCATGTCTTCTGGTACGGGCTGCTGTGCGCCGCGCTGGTCGCAGCACCCTGGGCATTGCCGGAATATTGGTTGGCCCAATTGACCTTTGTCCTGATCTACGCCATTGCCGGCCTGGGGCTGATGCTGCTGGCCGGCTTCACCGGACTGTTCTCGCTCGGCCATGCAGCGTTTCTCGGCGTGGGCGCGTATACCCAGGCGGTGCTCACCAACGCAGGCGTGCCGTTTCCGCTGGCCCTGGTGGCGGCGGCGGCGCTCTCTGCCGCTGTGGGTCTGGTGGTGGGCCTGCCTGCGCTGCGCGTCAAGGGCATCTACCTGGGCATGGCCACACTGTCCTTCGGCTTCATCGTCGAAGAGGTGCTGGCACGCTGGGAGTCGGTCACCAAAGGCAATGCGGGTATGCACATCCACGCACCGGACCTGTTCGGATGGAAAGTCGAGAGCGGCGAACAGTTCTACGCTGTCTGCCTGGTCATCACCATCGCGGCAACGCTGGGCATCCTGAACCTGCTGCGGTCTCCCACCGGACGCGCCTTCGTGGCCATCCGCGACTCCGAAATCTCGGCTCAGAGCATGGGCATCCACCTGGCCTACTACAAGACCCTGTCATTCGCCATTTCGGCGGCGCTGGCTGGCGTAGCAGGGGCCCTGTACGCGCACAAGCTGCAGTTCATCTCGCCCGACCAGTTCAACATCCTGCAGAGCATTGACCTGCTGCTCATGATCGTGATTGGCGGCCTGGGCTCGGTGCATGGCGCGTTCCTCGGAGCCATCTTCCTCATCAGCATGCCGCAGCTGATCTCGCTGGTGAAGGACTACCTGCCGGCGTTCATCGGGTCGGCACCGGGCCTGCAGGGGACGGTCTATGGCGCAGTGCTGATCGCCTTCGTGCTGTTCGAACCCATGGGGCTGTACGGACGCTGGCTCAAGGTCCGTACCTACCTGCAGATGTTCCCCTTCTATCGCAAAGGCATGTTCAAGCGGCAGAAGTCTTTCCAGAAATCGGATCGTTTGAAATGACCGACACCTTACTTGTAGCCAAGAACCTCAGCGTGCGCTTCGGTGGCGTGCTGGCGGTCAACAACGTGTCCTTCGATGTCCGCAAAGGCGAAGTCTTCACACTGATCGGCCCCAACGGTGCGGGCAAGACCACGGTGTTCAACCTCATCAGCCGCATCTACACGCCCACCACCGGCGAGATCGAATACACCAGTCGCAATGGCCCCATCGTGCTGACGCAGCAGCCGCCCCAGGCCATCGCCTCGCTCGGTATCGCGCGCACCTTCCAGAACATCGAGCTGTTCGAGCATGCCAGCGTGCTGCACAACCTGCTGATCGGGCGCCATACCCACCGCAACAGCGGCTTCTGGAGCGACCTGCTCTTCACCCGCACCGTGCGCGAAGCCGAACTGAACTCGCGCCGCAAGGCCGAGGAAGTGATTGAACTGCTGAACCTGCAGCACTACCGCGACGCGCTGGTGGCTGGCCTGCCCTACGGCGTGCGCAAGGTGGTGGAGATGGCCCGCGCCCTGTGCACCGAGCCGCAACTGCTCCTGCTGGACGAGCCCTCCAGCGGCCTGAACGTGGAGGAAACCGACGACATGGCGTTCTGGATTTCCGACATCAAGGAGGAACTGGGCATCACGGTGCTGATGGTGGAACACGACATGAGCCTGGTCTCGAAGGTATCGGACCGCGTGCTCGCCATGAACCAGGGCGAGGTGCTCGCCATGGGCTCGCCGCGCGAGGTGCAGACCAACCCCGCGGTCATCGAAGCCTACCTGGGTACCATCGACGATGTGTCGTCGCTGCGCCGAACCCAAGCGATCCAGGAGGCTGCATGAGCACGGTACCGCCCGCCATCAGCGACCTGCCGGTCCTGAAGCTCTCCAACGTGGAGAGCGCCTACGGCCCCATCAAGGCCATCCGCGGCGTCAGCCTGCAGGTGCGCCGGGGTGAAATCGCCACCGTGCTGGGCTCCAACGGCGCCGGCAAGACCACCATTCTCAAGACCATTTCGGGCATCATCGACCCGCGCAAGGGCAGCGTGGAGTTCAAGGGCGAGGACATCACGGCCAAAGACCCGGCCCTTATCGTGCAGCAGGGCTTGTCGCACGTGCCCGAAGGGCGCGAGGTGTTTCCCTTGCTGTCGGTGCATGACAACCTGGTCATGGGGGCCTATACCCGCAGCGACCGCGACGGCGTGGTACGCGACATGGAAGCCGTCTACCAGTACTTCCCCATCCTGAAGGAACGCAGTGCACAGGATGCCGGGCTGCTGTCCGGTGGGCAGCAGCAGATGCTGGCCATCAGCCGCGCCCTCATGGCGGACCCGGACCTGATCCTGCTGGACGAACCCAGCCTGGGTCTTTCCCCGAAGCTCACCAAGGAGATCTTCGAGATCGTGGTGCGCATCAACCGCGAGCGCGGCACCACCATCCTGCTGGTGGAGCAGAACGCCAACATGGCCCTCAACGCCGCCGACTACGGCTACGTGCTGGAGAACGGCCGCATCGTCATGGAAGACACCTGTGCCCACCTTCGCGAAAAGGACGACATCAAGGAGTTCTACCTGGGCATGAAGGACGACGGGGTCCGCGGCGAGCGGCGTTGGAAGAAGAAGAAAACCTGGAGATGAGGCCATGAGTCGTCTATGGGATCTGGGCCACATCGTGCCCTACACCACTACCGTCATGGCAGGAGACACCATTCCTGCCATCTTCTGGAACGCGGTCGCAGCCCGCGGGTCGAACATCTGGATGCGGCAGAAGCACCTGGGCTTGTGGCGCACCTGGACCTGGGAGCAGACCGCGCAGGCCGTGCGCGAGATTGGCGCCGGACTGGTCAGCCTGGGCTTCCAGCCCAGTGAAACGGCTGCCGTGCTGGCCAACACCACGGTGGACTGGGTGCTGGCGGACCTGGCCATCCTGTCTGTGGGCGGCGTGTGCAACGGCATCTACCCGACCGACGCGCCGGCCCAGGTGCAGTACCTGTGCGAAGACTCGCGCACCACCATCCTGTTCGTCGAAGACGACGAGCAACTCGACAAGGCGCTCGAAGTCAAGGAAACCCTGCCGCTGCTGCGCAAGATCGTCGTCTTCGACATGGAGGGCCTGCGCAAGCTGCAGCACCCCGACGTACTGAGCCTGGAGGCCTTGCGCGCGCTGGGCCGGGAGCAACTGGCCAAGACACCACGCGTGGTCGAAGAGCGTGCTGCGGCCTGCAAACCCGAGGACCTCGCCATCTTGGTCTACACCTCGGGCACCACCGGCAAACCCAAGGGGGCCATGCACCTGCACAAGGGTCTGGTCTACGCCATCCGGGGCTACAACACGCTGGTGGCCCAGGACGAGCGTGACGAGCGCATGTGCTTCCTGCCGTTGTGCCATATCGCGGAACGCCTGGGTGGCGAATACTTTGCCCTGTACACCGGCGCCAAGCTCAACTTTGTCGAAAACCCCGAGACCATTCCGGAAAACGTGCGCGAAATCGCCCCGACCGTGTTCACGGCGGTTCCGCGGGTCTGGGAGAAGTTCTATTCGGCCGTGATGATTGCCCTCAAGGAGGCCGGCACCCTTCAGCAGGCCGTCTACGGCTGGGGCATCGGCGTGGGGCAGCGCATTGCCGACCGCGTGCTGGCCAAGCAGCCTGTCGGCGCAGGCCTCAAGCTGCAGTTCATTCTGGCCCAGTGGCTGGCCTTGAACAACGTGCGCAAGCTCATCGGCGTACACCGCGCCCGCTTTCTGGTCACCGGTGCGGCACCGATTTCACCGGAACTGGTACGCTGGTACATGGCACTGGGACTGCCCATGCTCGAGGTCTGGGGCATGACCGAAACCTGCGGCGCCTCCACGGGGGTCCCCGCCTCGGGCATGAAGCCCGGCTCGATCGGTCCCGCAGCCCCATTCAACGAGGTACGGCTCGATCCGGCCACCAGCGAGATCCTGGTGCGCGGCCCCAACGTCTTCGCTGGCTACCTCAACCAGCCGGAGAAGACTGCCGAGACCATCGACAAGGACGGCTGGCTGCACACGGGCGATGTCGGGGTCATGGACGAGGAAGGGTATTTCCGCATTACCGACCGGATGAAAGACATCATCATTACGGCAGGTGGCAAGAACATCACCCCCAGCGAACTCGAAAATGAACTCAAGTTCTCTCCCTACATCACCGACGCTGTGGTCATCGGTGACCGCCGCCCCTACCTCACGGTGATCATCATGATCGACCAGGAGAACGTCGAGAAGTTCGCCCAGGACCAGGACGTGCCGTTCTCCAACTACGCCTCCCTGACCCGCGCGCCGGAAGTGCAGGCCCTGATCCAGACGGAGCTGGACCGGGTGAACAAGAAATTCGCCCGCGTGGAGCAGATCAAGAAGTTCTTCCTGCTCGACAAGCAGCTCACTGCGGAGGACGAGGAGTTGACCCCGACCATGAAGCTCAAGCGCAAGCTGGTCGAGAAGAAATACGAGGCCCAGATCCAGACCATGTATGCATAGTTTTTTTGCCGTGTTGTTTTTATAAGGAGACTACCCATGAAACTCACACCCACCCTCGTGCTGGCAGCGCTTGCGCTGTCCGGCGGCGCTGCACTTGCACAGCAGCAAGGCGTAGCCAAGGACGAGATCGTGCTCGGCACGATCCAGGACCTCTCCGGCCCGCTGGCCGGCTTCGGCAAGCAGGCCCGCATGGGCATGGAGCTGGCGGTGGCGGAGCTCAATGAAACCGGTGGCGTGAACGGCCGCAAGATCAAGCTGCTGGTCGAGGATTCGGGTTATGACCCCAAGAAGGCGGTGCTGGCAGCACAGAAGCTGGTCAACCAGGACAAGATCTTCATGATGGTGGGCCACATCGGCACGGCCCAGAACATGGCCGCCATGCCGGTGCAGTTCGAGAAGAACGTGATCAACTTCTTCCCCATCACTGCTGCGCGCGAGATGTACGAGCCCTTCCACAAGCTCAAGTACTCGTTTGCCGCGCCCTACTATGTGCAGATGCTGGGCGCGGTTCCGAAGCTCGTGAAGGAAAAGGGCGTCAAGAAGGTCTGCACCATCTACCAGGATGACGATTTCGGCCTCGAAGTGGTCAAGGGTGCAGAGGACGGCCTCAAGAGCATCGGCATGGAACTGGCAGAACGCACCTCCTACAAGCGTGGCGCCACCGACTTCTCCTCCCAGGTACAGAAACTGCAAGCCAGCGGCTGCGAAATGGTGGTGCTGGGCACCATCATCCGCGAGACCATCGGCACTGTGGGCACAGCCCGCAAGCTGGGCTACAACCCGGTGTTCCTGGGCTCCAGCGCCGCCTACACCGACCTGATCCACAAGATCGGCGGCAAGGCCATGGACGGCATCTACGCCACCATGACGGTGCAGAACCCCTACACCGATGAGCAGAGCCAGCCGATCCGCTTCTGGGCCAACAAGTACAAGACCAAGTTCAACGACGACCCCACCGTGTTCTCGGTCTATGGCTACCTCATCATCAACACGTTTGCCAACGCGGCCAACAAGGCCGGCAAGAATCTGACGACCGACAGTTTCATCAAGGTCATGGACAGCATGAGCCTGCCCTCCGACATCTTCGGCAGCGCGCCCGCCAGCTTCAGCCCGACCAAGCGCCTGGGCAGCGATGCGTCGCGCCTGTCACAGATCCAGGACGGCAAGTGGAAGACGGTGTCGGAATACTTCTCCGCCTCCAAGAAATAGACCACAAGCCCTGCAGACACAATGAACCGCCTTCGGGCGGTTTTTTATTGGCAAACCGGGGGCTAGCCCGCAAGAACAGTGCGCAGGCAGCTCTTGTTTTCGTAGCAATCAGGAGACGATGTAGGCAGCCGAACCGGTCGCCAGCAGCTTGCCGTCCGTGCCCAGAAAGGCCATGCGGGTGTTGGCCACACGCGACCCCAGGCGCAGCACTTCGGCCTGCAGCTCGAAGGCGTCCCCGATGCCTGGGCGCAGGTAGTCGATGCGCAGATCGATGGTGCCGAGCTTGGCAAAGCGATGCAGTCGCTGCATCGGCGGCTCGTCCATGTGGCGCGCACCAATGGCGGCCATGCAGGCCAGGCCACCCAAGGCGTCGAGCCCGGCGCTGATGACGCCCCCATGGATGCGGTTGTAGCTGAAGTGCCCCACGAGGTCGGGTTTCATGGCAATGCGCCCACGCACTTCGGCCGAGTTGATCTTGGTGATCTCCAGGCCCAGCACCTTGTTGAACACCACCATCTCTTCGAACACCTTCTTCAGCCCGGCTACAAACTCCGGCTCGAACTCGATGACGGCCTCTGCGCTGGTCTTGTCCGCGTTTGCTCCCATGCCTGCCCCTTACAGTCCGAGCTGGCGCGAAGCCAGCTCCTTCATGATCTCTTCCGTGCCGCCGCCGATGGTCATGACCTTCACCTCCCGGTAGATGCGTTCCGATTTGGTGCCGCGCATGAAGCCCATGCCGCCCAAGATCTGCACCGCCTGGTCAGCACAGAAGCCCATGGTCTGCGTCGCGTGGTTCTTGAGCAGGCAAACCTGTGCGACCCACTCGGCGCCCTTGGCATGCTTGTCACCGCGGTCCCCTGCGTCGGCGCGATCGGACACTGCCTGCAGCCAGGCCCGGGTCGATTCGATGCGCATCTTCATGTCCATGAATTTGTGGCGGATGACCTGGTGGTCGATGATGGCCGTGCCGAAGGTCTTGCGCTGGCGCGCCCAGTCCAGGGCTTCGTCATAACAGGCCTCGGCAAAGCCCAGTGCCATGGCGGCCATGGACAGGCGCTCCCCGTTGAAGTTGGTCAGGATCATCTTGAAGCCCGTGCCCTCTTCGCCCACCAGGTTGCTCACCGGCACCCGCACGTTGTCGAAGCGCAGCTGGGCCGTGTCGGAGCACAGCCAACCCATCTTGTCCAGCGGTGTGCGCTCAAGCCCGATGGCGTCACCGGGCACCACCAGCATGGAAATGCCCATGGGCCCCTTGTCCGCCGGGTTGGTGCGCACAGCCACGGTGTACCAGTCCGCGCGCGTGCCGGACGTGATGAATATCTTCTCGCCATTCACCACATAGTGGTCGCCATCGCGCACCGCGGTGGTCTTGAGCGAGAGCACGTCGGTGCCACCACCGGGCTCGGTGATCGCCAGCGCGGCGATCTTCTCACCTGCCAGCACCCCGGGCACCACCTGCTGCTGCAGCGCCGCACTGCCATGGCGGATGATGGGCGGCAGACCGATGTTGTGGCTGAACAGGCTGGCCATGAGTCCCCCGCTACCACCGGCCTTGGCCAGCGCGATGGTCAGGGCGTTGCGCACTTTCCAGGGTGCTGGCGTGCCACCGAGTTGCTCGGGATAGCCGATCGCCAGCCAGCCCAGCTCGGCCGCGCGCTGGTACAGCGCGCGGGGGAAGAAGCCCTGCTTCTCCCACGCGCCCAGCTGCGCCGCGACCTCGGTCTGTATGAATTTTCGGGCGCCATCTTCCAACTGGACGATGTCCTCCTGCGTGAAGTCCATCATGCGCCTGCGCCATCCTTTCCGGACGTGAACACCTTGGGCGTCTGGGCCCGGTGAAAACCGTCGAAGGCCTTGACCGATGGCCGCTGGAGGGTATCGCCCGAAGCCGGGCGCCCCGGCCAGCCCATGCGCAGCTGCGGGCGGGCGCCGTCGATGCGCAGTGTGGTTCCGCTGACAAACGCGGCTGCCGGACTCAGCAGATAGACGATGCCCGCAGCCGTTTCCGCCTCGGTGCCGAAGCGTCCCAGCGGCACGGTCTTGGCCATTTCGCGCAGCATGGGCCCCATCTCGGGCGGGTACTTGTCCATGCCGCTGGAAGCGATGTAACCGGGTGCCACGGCATTCACGCGCACCCCCTTGCAAGCCCACTCGGCAGCAGCGGTCTCGGTGAAGCTCACCATGCCGGCCCGCGCCGCTCCGCTGTGGCCCATGCCTGGCATGGATCCCCACATGTCGGCCACGATATTGACGATGGCACCGCCGTGCTTCGCCATGCTCTGCAGGTAGCACTCCCGCGCCATCAGGAAGCCACCGGTCAAGTTGGTGTTGACCACGGCCTCCCATCCCTTGGCGCTGATCGCTTCCAGCGGCGTCATGTACTGGCCCCCCGCGTTGTTGACCAGTCCGTCGATGCGCCCGCGCTCCTTCACGATGGCTTCGACCATGGCGCGCACTGCGTCCTCCTGGCGGATGTCGCAACTATGGAAGCTGACTGCACCGCCGTCGTCACGGATTTCGGCCGCCACCGCCTCCAGCTTTTCGGGCTTGCGACCGACCAGCACCACATGGGCACCCAGACTGGCAAGCTCATGGGCGGTACAGCGCCCGATGCCGGACCCTCCACCCGTCACCACCACCACCTGCCCGGCGAACAGGCCAGGCGCAAAGACCGATCGATAGCTCACGTAAGACTCTCCTTCAGAAACAAACCCATGCAGGCATCGGTCAGGTCCTCGATCGATGCGCTCTTTCGGGGATCAAACCATTGCACCGACCAATTCAGTGCCCCCAACATCAGCAGCCGCGACAGCTTCACAGGCGCACCCAGGGCACCGGCGGCATGCAAGGCTTCCAGCACCGGACTCCAGGCTGCCTCATACTGGGCTTGCAGCTTGGACAGCGCCACACGCTGTTTCGCTGCAAGCGAGCGGTGTTCGTACAGCATGACCGGCACGAAATCATTGCCCGGGCCAAGCAGGGTCTCGAAGTGCGAGCGGACCAGGGCCCGCAGCCGCAGCCGGGCCGGTGACGCCGCCCCCACCTCCAGCAACGCCTGCCCTTGGCGCGCGATGGCACTGTGCATGCCGGACTCCATGACGGCATACAGCAGCGCCTGCTTGCTCTTGAAGTGGTAGAACGGCGAACCGCTGTGCATACCGACGGCCTGGGCGATGTCGCGTGTGCTGGTGGCGGCAAAGCCCTGACGCCGGAACAGCGACGCCGCTGCCGTGATCAGCGCCTGGCGACGGTTGCCATCGTCACGTTCCAGATCGGTCTTGCGGGGTCTTCCGCGGGGTCGCTTGGTCTCGGCAGGCGTCGCCTTGACGCCGGATAAGGAGGGGGAGCGAGCATCCATGGCGCCGAGCATAACCGGGGTGATTATTTTTAGCAAGCACTTGCTTTGTAAAAATAATCAGGCAATCAGTGGTAAGGTTCCGAAAACGCCGAGACCTCCACTGACCACGCCAATGCCCCGCTCGCACTGGACCTCTCTTTCCGTCCGCATCGTGGTCGGCGCGCAACTGATTTTCCTGGTCAGTGTCTGGACCCTGGCCTGGTATGCCAACGGCAGCCTGCGCGCCGACATGGAGCGCGAGATCGGAGAGCACCAGCGTGCTGAACTGGTTTTTCTGGGGCGGCGTCTGGAAGCCCGTGTTGCAGACCTGCTCGGGTCGTTACGCGTGGTCGGCGCAGACATCCCCATGGCTTCCCTGGCCGATCGGCAGGCCCTGGCGCAGTTGCTGGCCCAGCGCCCCTTGCTCGCCCGTCAATTCAATGGTGGCGTGGCAATCCTCAACGCCGAGGGAACGGTGGTAGCCGCAACATCCCAATCCCTCCACCGGCCCGGCGCCCCCCTGAACGACAACCATGCCGTTACTGCGACACTGCAAAGCGGTCAGGTCGGTGTCGGCCCCACCATGGCCGCCGTCGGCGCTTCCGGCATCGCCACCCTGACCCTCTCCATTCCACTGGCGGTTCGGGACGGACGGCCGCAAGGCGCGTTGGTCGGGACCATCCTGCTGAACCAGCCCGGCGTCCTGGGGCAAACCGAACTGACCCTGGATGGACAGGGGCTCAAGGTGGTGCTGGCCGACCTGCAACAGCGCACCATCTTCCTCGAGTCGGGGCAGCAGGGGCGCCTCAAGCCCATGCCGGCGGCGGAACGCCTGGCGCCCCTGGACCGGCTCCGCATACCGGAAGACGGTACTGCCATCTATACCGGCCAGGACGGCATCGAGGTGCTCGGCACGGGATACCACACCAGCACCCTGCCGTGGTACCTGGTGGTGACCCAGCCGACCGAGGTGGCCTTTGCACCGCTTGAACTGCACCAGCGCAAGCTGCTCACGGCCGCAGCATTGCTGAGCCTGTTTGCACTGCTCGTGGGCGTGCCATGGCTGCGGCGCGAGTTGCGCCCCATCCGTGACACGGCCGTGGCGCTGCGGGCCATGGGAACCGGCCAACAGGCCCAGCAGCCCCTGCCCATCCCCCCACAAGCCGACGTGGCCGAACTGGTCGCCGGATTCAATGGCTTGCTGGCTACCCTGACCGAACGGGAAACCCTGCTGCGCGACCTGTTCAACACCTCCAGCGTAGGCATCCTGCTCGTCAACACCGAGGCACGCATTACCCAAGCCAACGCCTATATGGGCGAACTGTTTCACTGCAGCGTCGACGATCTGATGGGCATGGAGTATGCGGAGTTGGTGGCACCTGTGGAGCGTGACGCAGGTCGCACCCGTACCCTGGCGCTGCTGGCCGGGCGCTTTGAAACGGTGGACATCGACCGCCAGTTCCTGCGCCGCGACGGCAGCATCTTCTGGGGGCGCCTTACGGGGCGGCGCATGTTCGGCCCGGACCAGCAGCTGCGCGGCCTGGTCGGAACCATCACCGACATCACCGAACGCAAACTGCTGCAGCAGTTCGAGAACTTCCGATCCCAGACGCTGGAACGGCTGGCGCGCGACGAGCCGCTGGAGAAGCTGCTGCTGGCGACCGTGGCTGGACTCGAAGACATCCTGCCTCAATCGATGTGCAGTTGCATCCTGCTCACCCCCGACGGGCAAGCGCTGGGCCGAAGTTTCGGGCCGCGCCTGCCGCACGCCTACCATGCCGCGCTGCAAGGCCTGCCCATCGGCCCCCACGTGGGCTCCTGTGGCGCCAGCGCCTACCTGGGCCAGCGCGTGGTGGTCGACAACATTGCCACCCACCCCAATTGGGCGCCCTACCGGGAACTGGCAGCCATGGCAGGCTTGGGCGCCTGTTGGTCGCAACCCGTGATCGGCAGTGATGGGCGGGTTCTGGGCACGTTCGCGGTCTACCACGCCACGCCGCACACACCGGGCAATATCGACATCCTCCTGATCGAGCAGGTGGCCAAACTCGTGGCCATCGCCATCGAACGCAGCAACGTCGCCCAGCGCCTGCGCGAAAGCGAAGAGCACTTCCGCTTGCTGACCGAAGGGGTGGACGACGTGGTGTGGCGCTTGGACGCCGAGCACCACTTCACCTACATCAGCCCGGCGGACGAGCGCATGCGCGGCTTTGCGGCATCGGAAGTGATCGGTCACCACGTGTTCGAGATCATGACCCCCGCCGGCATCGAAGTCATCAGGAACTCCATACTTTCCCGCGAGGCGGACGAAGCCGCTGGCAATGCTTCGGACACCCGTACCCTGGTACTGGAACAGGTCTGCAAGGATGGAAGCACGGTATGGACCGAAATCCGCTCGACGGCGGAACGCGATGCGCAAGGCCGAATCTCGGGCTATCGCGGTGTCACCCGCAACATCACCGCACGCCGCGCGATCGAAGCCCGCCTGCACCTGGCCGCCAGTGTGATGACCTACGCCCAGGAAGGCATCATGATCACTTCGGCGCAAGGCACGATCCTAGACGTCAACCAGGCCTTTTGCGACATCACCGGCTATGCGCGCGAAGAGGCCATGGGTGCAGACCCGTCCATGCTCAAATCCGATCGGCACGATGCGGCGTTCTACCGCGCCATCATGGATACCCTGCAGACCCAGGGGCGCTGGCACGGTGAGTTCTGGAACCGCCGCAAGAACGGGGAACTCTACATCCAGCGCGGAACGATCAGCGCCGTGACCGATGCGCAAGGCGTGGTGCAACACTACGTTTCCGTGTTTTCCGATGTCACCGAACTCAGGGAACAGCAGCAGCAACTGGAGCACCGCGCCCACTACGATGCCCTCACCGACCTGCCCAATCGGGTGCTGATGATGGACCGTCTGCGGCAAGCGATGGTGCAGGCACAGCGGCGTGGGCAGCCACTGGCGCTGGTCTTCCTCGACCTCGATGGCTTCAAGCCCGTCAACGACCTCCACGGTCACGCCGTCGGTGATGCCCTGCTGCAGGTGCTCGCGGCGCGCATGCGATCCGCCTTGCGTGACGGAGACACGCTGGCACGACTGGGCGGCGACGAGTTCATCGCCATTCTGGTCGATCTGCCGGAACACGACGCCAGCACCCCCTTGCTCCTGCGCCTGCTGCAGGCCGTGGCACATCCCGTCCAGATTGCCGGTCACACCTTGCAGGTCAGTGCCAGCCTGGGCGTGAGTTTCTTCCCGCAGTCGGATGAGGTGGATGCCGATACGCTGTTGCGGCAGGCCGACCATGCCATGTACCGCGCCAAGCTGGCGGGAAAGAACCGCTTCCAGCGCTACGACCCCAGCGACGCACCGTAGCCCGGCCGGGGCATCCGCGCCGCCAACGCCCTGGCGTACCCGGCGCGAGGCCAAACCTTGCGCCAAGTCAGAAACTAGCTTCCCGCAAGGTGATAAAACGATCGGTTGCTAACCAACCCACCTGATGCCCTCCTTCTTTCACGACTTGTCTCTGCGCAATCGCGTCAGCCTGCTGATTCTGGCGATTGTGCTCCTGAGCCTATGGAGCCTGGCCCTGTTCGCAAGCATTACCTTGCGCCAGGACATGGAGCCGCTCGTGGGCGAGCAGCAGATGGCAACCGCCCAAGTCATCGCCGACGATCTTGAGCGCGAACTGCGCCGACGCCTGACGGCACTGGAAACAGTGGCCGCACGCCTGGAAGCGTCGGCCTTGCGATCGCCCGCAAAGGTACAGCACCTGCTGTCTTCGGGGCCGGCGCTGGACGCGCTGTTCAATGGCGGGGTCACAGTGCACGGCGCCAACGCGGCAGTCCTCGCAGACAGTCTCGCGGACGCGGGGCACCTGGGGCGTACCCTGGAGCAGCTGCCCATCCTGCGGTCAACCCTGCAAGGCGGACAAGTCCACATCAGCCCCGCATGGATAGACCGGAGCAAGGCACCGGTCCTGGCCATGGCAGTACCCGTGCGCAGCAGTGGCGGCGCCGTCATTGGCGCGGTCCTGGGCCACATCCAGCTGGATCGCCCCAGCTTTCTGGATGCCGTGCGGCACAACAGCTTCGAGGCGGGAGGCACGACCTTCCTGCTGGCCGACCGGACCCAGCGCATGATCATCGCCAGCACCGATGCCCGCAGGGTGGGCACCTCGCTGACCGCAGCGGGACAGAATGCTGCCGTCGACCGGTTCGTCGGCGGCGAAGAGGGAACGGCCGCATTCACCAACAACATCGGGGTGGATGTCCTGGCCAGCGTGCGCCAGGTACCTTCTGCCCCATGGATGGTGGCGGTATCCACTCCGACAGCCACCGCTTTTGCCCCGGTGCATCGCATGCAGCGGCGCCTGTGGTGGGGTGCGGCCCTGGTTTCTCTGCTGGCCATGGCACTCACCCGCTGGTTGGTCGCGCGCCAGACCACGCCCGCCCTGTACGCCTTGCGCGAGCTCACGGGACGCATCGCCGAGGTGCAGCGCGACGCGCCATTGCAGCTGCTCAACGTGCGTCGCAATGACGAAATCGGTCGGCTCATCGACGCGTTCAATGCCCTGATGCTGGCCGAGGCCCAACGCAAGGCGCTGTTGCGCGAGGTGCTCAACACCAGCAACGTCGGCATCTGCGCCTGCGATGATGCGGGTCGCATTACCCTGGCCAACGACATGCTGATGCGCTTGTTTCAGCGCCCGCGCAGTGTCCTGCTGGGCATGCACTACCTGGAACTCGTGGCAGCCCGCGAGCGCCACCTGGCCCGGGCCAACGTCGCGGCCTTGCAGGCTGACCCGGACACCCCGATGGACACGACCCGCCGGTTCCTGCGGGCCGATGGAACGGAGTTCTGGGGCCAGGTGTCCCTGCGCCAGTTCCGTCCCAGCGTCGATGGCGTGCGTGGTGGGGTGTGCGTGATCACCGACATCACGGCCCAGGTGCAGTCACACGAATACGAACAGTTTCGCCGCCGCACGCTCGAAGCCCTGGCACGCAATACGCCGTTGACCGAAGCCCTGGAAGGCATCGTGTCGGGACTGGAGACCTTGTGCCCACCCGCACTGTGCAGCATCCTGCGCGTGCAAGCCGGGGGCGTGCGCCTGGGGAGCTGCGTCGCCCCGCAGCTGCCGACCGCGCTCCAGGCCATTCTGAACGCCACCGAAATCGGCCCCATGGGCGGGGCCTGTGGCGCTGCCGCCCACTACAGGGAACGCATTGTCGTCCATGCGGAAGCCACCCCGGACGCCGCGCAACGCGAGGGTTTGCTGACCTGCTGGTCCCAACCACTGCTCGACGCACAGGAAAACGTGCTGGGAACCTTGGCGCTGCACCACCGCACGGCCCGCAACCCCAGCCCCGCCGACATCGAGCTGATGGAGCAGGCGGCCCATCTGGCAAGCCTGACCATCACCCAGCACCTGGATCGCCAGGCAATGGCCGACAGCGAAGCGCGCCACCGCGCGATGCTGGAATGGACCCCGACCCCGATGGCGGTGCACCGGGGCGGGCGGGTGGTCTACGCCAACCGCGCGGCGGCACGCATGATGGCGGCCCCGGATGCCACGGCACTGCTCGGCAAACCGATCCTCGAATTCGTGCACCCGGACTCCCGCGCGCTGGTGCTTGAACGTGCCAAGGCGGTGGCGTCGTCGGGCGTTGAGCTTCCGGTGGCCACGGAAAGGTTCCTGCGCTTCGACGGTCAGGTGATCGATGTCGAAACCCTGGCCGCCCGCTTCGATTTCGACGGCAACCCCGCCGTGCTGGTTTCGATGCAGGATGTCACCCGCCGCAACCAGGCCCAGCAGCGCCTGCAACTGGCGGGACAGGTATTCGACCATGCCCGGGAAGGCATCATGGTGACCGACACGCAAGGACTCATCATCGAGGTCAACGCCGCCTTTTCCCGCATCACGGGTTACGACCGCGACGAGGTGCTGGGACACAACCCCCGCATCCTCAAGTCCGGACGCCAAGGCCGGGACTACTACGGAACCATGTGGAAGACGCTGCAGGCATCCGGCAACTGGACCGGTGAGGTATGGAACCGACGCAAGAACGGGGAGATCTACGCCGCGCTGCAGACCATCAGCACCGTACGTGATGCACAGGGTCGCCCGCTCAACTATGTCTCGCTGTTCTCCGACATCACGCTGGCCAAGGAGCATGCGCAGTACATCGAGCGCATCGCCCATTTCGATGTGCTGACCAACCTTCCCAACCGCGTGCTGCTGTCGGACCGCCTGCACCAGGCCATGGCGCAAAGCCAGCGCCGTGGTTTGCTCACGGCCGTGGCGTTCCTGGACCTCGACGGATTCAAGGGCATCAATGACCACCACGGCCACGACACCGGCGACCAGCTGCTCATGACGCTGGCGCAGCGCATGCGCAAGGCGCTGCGCGAGGGCGACACGCTGGCACGCATCGGCGGGGACGAGTTTGTGGCGGTGCTGGCCGACCTGCCCGACACCCAGGCTTGCGTTCCGCTGTTGGCACGCCTGCTGCAAGCCGCGGCGACCCCGGTCACGGTGGACGAATGCAGCCTGGAGGTGTCAGCCAGCATCGGCGTGTCCTTCTTCCCCCAAGTGGACGAAGTGGATGCCGACCAGCTGCTGCGCCAGGCCGATCAGGCCATGTACCAGGCCAAGCTGGCCGGCAAGAACCGCTACCATGTGTTCGACGCGGACCAGGACCGCCATGTGCGTGGACACCATGAGAGCCTGGACCGCATCCGCAATGCCCTGCACAACCGCGAGTTCGTGCTGCATTACCAGCCCAAGGTCAACATGCGCACCGGTGAGGTCCGTGGCATGGAGGCACTCATCCGATGGCAGCACCCCACTGAGGGCCTGCTCGCCCCCGCTGCGTTTCTCCCGGTCGTGGAAGACCAACCCCTGGCGGTGGACATCGGGAAGTGGGTACTGGCCGAAGCTGTGCGCCAGCTGGATGAATGGCAGCAACAGGGCCTGCAGCTGAAGGTCAGCGTCAATATCGGCGCCCGCCAGCTCCAGCATCCCGACTTCCTGGACCAGTTGCGCAGCTTGCTGGCCGAAACCCCGCAGGTTCGGCCGGAGCAAATCGAATTGGAAGTGCTGGAGACCAGCGCGCTGGAAGATCTGGCCCACGTCTCTAGCGTGATCCAGGCCGGCAATGCCATGGGCATCGGATTCGCTCTGGACGACTTCGGCACCGGCTATTCGTCGCTGAGCTACCTCAAGCGCCTTCCCGCCGGACTGCTCAAGATCGACCAGAGCTTCGTGCGCGACATGCTCGACGACCCCGACGACCTGGCCATTCTCGACGGTGTGATCGGCCTGGCCAGTGCCTTCCGCCGCGAAGTGATTGCCGAAGGCGTGGAAACCGAGCAGCACGGCACCCTGCTGCTGCAGCTGGGCTGCGAGCATGGTCAGGGCTACGGCATCGCCCGCCCCATGCCTGCCCGTGCGGTGCGGGCGTGGGTAGACGACTGGCGCCCTGCCCCTGCCTGGCAGTGCGCCCAGCGGGTGCACCGTGAAGACTTTGCGCTGCTGTATGTGATGGTGGAGCACCGCGCCTGGTGCCACGCCATTGGTGCGTTCGTACGGGGCGAGGGCCAGGCACTGAGTCCGCGCGAGTTACGCGAGTGCCGCTTCAGCCGCTGGCTGGACCGGGAAGGGGCACAGCGCTACAGCCACCATCCGGCCTTCCTGCTGATGGACACCCTGCATGAACGCCTGCACGACCACGCCACGGCCCTGCACCGCTGGGCACAGGACGGGGACAGCGAGAGAGCCCGCGCAGGGCTGGTCGAACTGATGGCAATGGAGAACCGCCTGGGCCAGCAGATCGACCGCCTGCTTACCCCGCACACCCCGCTCCCTGCCGCGGCGTGATTGCGGCGTCCAGCGCCCCAGGTTGCGCTCAGCGCTCGATGGCGCGCAGGCGCATCCGGTAGCTGTCCTGCGCCGGGCGGGGCAAGCCCGCCCGCGGCCCCAATTGCACCAGCGCCTCCAGGGTTGCGCGCTGCTCCCCATGGCGGCGCAGGCTGTCCTGCAGCGTCGCGATGGCCGCCGGGCCCTGCCCGGCCGCGTCCTGCGCCAAGGCCAGCGCGTAGGCGTACGCCGCTTCCTGCGGTGCGCGGCGGCTGGCCTGCTGCAGTGCCTGCAAGGCCTGCGCCTGCTGTCCGGCGCGGTGGCGGGCCAGGCCCAGCGCATACCAGACCGCCCCGCTGGCCGGCTGGGCCCGCACCGCCGCCTCCAACACCTGCAAGGCCTGAGCCTCTTGCCCCTGCGCCCGCAGCACATCGGCCAGGTTCAGGCGCGTGGCGACAAAGTCCGGCGCTGCTGCCAATGCCTGCTCCAGCGCAATGCGCGCGGTCTGCAGGTCGCCCTGGGTGGCCGAGAGCAAGGCCAGATTGTTCAACGCTTCCGGCCGGTCAGCATTGGACTGCTGGCCGCGCACGTAGTCGGCCAGCGCGGCTTCACGCAGATGGGCGGCCTGCGGTGCAAGCTGCGCTGCCGGCACATCGGCCAGCGCCCGGCCCGCGGCCATGCGCAGGGTGCGCAAGGGGTCGTCCAGCAACGGCAACAGGACCTCCATGCGCTGCGGCGCCGGAGCCTGCTGGAGCAGCTCCACCGCAGCTGCCCGCACCAGACCTTCCGCGTCCTGCGCCGCAGAACGCACCAGGGACCATTCGTCCCTGTTCCACGGCCCATTCAGGCGTGCCAAGGCGCTCGCGCGCGCCATGGCGCTCTGGCTGCGGTCGGCCACGACCGCGGCCAGCAGGGTTCGCGCCTCGGCCCGCCCCGTTTCCTGCGCATACAGCGCATCGGCCAGGGGCGTGGGGCGCTGACCGAGTTGGGGGTACCAGCGCTGCGCCGCTGCAGCCACCCACGCCGTTCCTTCCTTGCGATGGCAATTGCTGCAGGCGTTGGGCGTTCCGCGCGCCACGCTCCGATCAGGCCTAGGCACGCGCAGACTGTGGTCGTGGCGCGGGTCCACCTGCATGTACGTCGTGGTTGGCATGTGGCAGTTGGTGCACTGGGCACCTGCTGAATCCTGGGTGTGGTGGTGGTGGGCCGGGGTGTCGAAGCGCTGCGTGTCGTGGCACTGGGCGCACACGGCATTGCCCGGCGCCCGCAACTGGCCGCTGTGCGGCTCGTGGCAGTGGCTGCACGTCACCCCCTTCGCGAACATCTTGCTCTGCAGGAAAGACGCAAGGTTGAACACCTCGGCACGCATCTGGCCGTCGCTTTCGAACAGGCCGGGCTCGATGCGGCTGATGCGGTGTGTGTCGGCCAGGGATTGGCCAGCGGCATGGTCGGGCCACTCCTGGCTGCGGTGGGCATGGCAGCGTGCGCAGACCTGCACCTCGGTGCGCGCCTCGGTCGGACCGCTGGGAATGCTGCTGGGGCGTGCCACACCGGTAGCGGGGTCTATCGGCCAGGACACGGCCGCACGGGTGCTGAAGTCCACGGCAAAGCCCTTGGCTGCTGCATCGCGCTGCCCGGACTGGGCCCACTCCACATGCCGCGAGCCCGGGCCGTGGCAGGCCTCGCAGGCCACGTTCATCTCGGCGAAGGTGCTGCTGAACGTCTTGCTGGCGGGGTCGTAGCGCTTCTGGAAGTCCGTGCTATGGCATTCGGCACACATGGTGTTCCAGTTGCTTTGCCGCTGGGTCCAGTGCAGCTCATCCCCCGCCGCTACGCCGTGCGGCCCCTGCAGGTGGAACCAGCGCTGGCCACCCTGGGCCTGGGGGCGGCTGTCCCAGGCCGTGGCCAGGGCCTGCACCTGGCCCCCATCGAGCGCCACCAGGTACTGCTGCAGGGGGTAGATGCCGAAGGTGTGCAACACCTCAAAGCGTTGCAGGCGGCCGTCGGCGCCGTCGGTCTGGACAAAGAACCTGTCGCCCTCCCGCGAGAAGCGGCTGGTGACCTTGCCGTGGCGCAACTGTTCACCGACAAAGGGGGCCAGCACCGTGTCGCGGCGCGCGCTCTGCATGCTGTGCGCGTGCTGCGAGCCGGACCAGGCCTGGTGCTGGGCCGCATGGCAACTGGCGCACTGCGCTGCGCCCACGAAGCGCGCCGGTAAGGCTGCGTCCTGGGCTGGCGCCGTGGCCGTTCGCGCGCCCAACCACCACCACAGCAGTGCTGCAGCCGCTGCCAAGGCCAGCAGCATGAACATCCGGTGTGGGTGGAAAACCTTCCACGGCCACCTGTCGCTATGCATTCAGTAGCTACCTACGCAATTTTCATAAGGGCCAGAGGCCAATTTGGCACTGAAATCAGTCGAGAAAGAAGTCCGGCAGCAGGTTCTTGTTGCCGGGTGTCATGGCGTAGGCGTCAAAGTCCGTCATGCCGTGGTGGGCCAGCACGGCGTCGTCGATGTAGAAGTTGCCGGTCTCGCTGCTGGGCTGGGTCAGGATGTACCAGGCGGCGTCGGCCATGATCTCTGGCTTGCGGCACAGGGCCACGTCCACGCCGGGAATCATCTGCATGGCGGCGGTGGCGATGGCCGTGCGCGGCCACAGGCTGTTGACGGCGATGCCCCACTTCCTGAACTCGGCCGCGTGGCCCAGGGTGCACATGCTCATGCCGTACTTGGCCATGGTGTAGGCCGTGTGCGGGGCAAACCAGTGGGGCTTAAGGCTCAGTGGCGGCGACATGGTCAGCACCTGGGGGTTGCGCCCCGCCTGGGCCGCCTTGCGCAGTTCGGGCAGGCAGGTGGCCGTGCACAGGTAGGTACCGCGGGCATTGATGCCGTTCATGAGGTCGAAGCGCTTCATCGGCGTGTCCGGCGTGCCGGTCAGGCTGATGGCGCTGGCGTTGTTCACCAGAATGTCGATACCGCCGAAGGTCGCCACGGCCTGCGCCACGGCGGCAGCCACCGCTGCGTCGTCGCGGATGTCCACCGCCAGCGGCAACGCCTTACCACCCAGGGCCTCGACCTCGGCCGCGGCGCTGTGGATGGTGCCGGGCAGCTTGGGGTTGGGGTCGGCGGTCTTGGCCACGATGACGATGTTGGCACCGTCGCGCGCGGCGCGCTTGGCCACCTCCAGGCCGATGCCACGCGAGGCACCGGTAATGAAAAGCGTCTTGCCAGCCAGGCCGCGCTCCGTTGTTGAGTTACCCATAGTGTCTCCTGTTGCTATGTTTTTATGCGCTTGTTACGCAGATTGCATGCGGGCCAGAGGCCCATTTAGCATCAAACCTTACTGAAGTCGGGCTTTCGCTTCTCTAGGAACGCATTGAAGGCCTCGATGGCCGGGGCTTCCTTGAGCATGCGGCCGAACACGTCGCCTTCTTCGCGCATGGTGTCGAGCACGCGCTGCATCTGGCCCTTCTTCATGAGGCGCTTGGTTTCGATCAGCGAATTGAGTGGCTTGGCGGCCAGCTTGCGCGCCTGGGCCTGGGCGTAACCATTGGCCTCGGTGGGCGGCAGGATGCGGTTGACCATGCCGACTTCCAGCGCCGCCTCGGCAAAGAAGGGCTCACCCAGCAGCAGGGCCTCGGCTGCGCGCTGGTAACCCATGAGCTGCGGCACCAGCAGGGTGGACGCCGCCTCGGGGCAGATGCCCAGGTTCACGAACGGCATGGAGAACGCGGCGTTGTCGCCGGCGTAGACCAGGTCGCAGTGCAGCAGCATCGTGGTGCCCACACCCACGGCCGGCCCGCACACCGCCGCCAGCAGCGGCTTGGGGAACTGGGCCAGGCCGCGCAGGAAGCGGAACACGGGCGAGTCGTCGGTGCTCTCGGGCCGGTTCAGGAAGTCGGCAATGTCGTTGCCGGCCGAGAACACGGTCTCGTGCCCCTGGATGACGAAGACCCGCACGGCGGGGTCGGTGGCGGCCGCGGCCAGCGCATCGGCGCAGGCAGCGTACATGGCCTGGGTGAAGGCGTTCTTGCGCTCGACGCGGTTCAGGGTTAGGGTGCAGACACCGGCTTCGGTGTGGACGCGGATCTCGGGAATGCTCATGGTTTTGTTTCCTCGTATCTTGCTAGGGATGGCGGCAGTGTATGCGTGCCCCGCTCCTCAGCACTGCCACGCACGCGACGCACTCACTGCTTGTAGTAAACCAGCTGATGGGTCGACACCAGCATCACACCGGCCTCGCTCCACAACTGCGCCGTCTGGTCGAAGAAGCCGTTGCGGAAGGCCTGAGCCCGGGCTTGGCCAAGCAGGTAGCCCTCGCCCACCTGGGACAGCTCGGCCGCATGGACGTGGAAGTAGGTGGTGAGCGTAACGGTACCGGCCGGCACATGGGTGGAGCGGCGCACGAACACGCGCGGAAAGAAGATGTCGGAGATGGCGGCGAGCGAGACGAAGTCCAATGCGCGCGGCGGGTTGTCGCGCACCCACAGCTGGCTGACACTGCTCTCGCCGCTGCCGTCCCACACCTGCGGCAACGGGCCCGTGATGACGCGCTGTTCGTAGCGCTTCACGAACTCCATGGGTGGCTTCATGGTGGGAATCGGCACCTCGTGGGGCGGTGGGCACGTCGGCATGGGTTCCTCGTCCAGGCTCCAGGTATCACGGCGCACCGCCGTCACTGCTGTGCCGGTGAACACCGTCTCCTCACCCTGGGTCATGGCCAGGGTCCAGTGCTGGGTCGAGCGGTTGGTGCGCACGGGAGTTGCTGTGATGACGAAAGCACCGTCAGCCACCGCGGCGCAGAAGTTCACCGTCAGCGCGATGGGATCGCCCAGGCGCTGCGGGTGCTGCATCAGGGCGTTCACCACCTGCGCGGTGGTGATGCCGCCGAAAGGTCCCACCATGTTGGCGTAGGCCGCATGCGTTTGGCCTGCCCACTGGTGCTCGCCCGCGGGCGTCAAGGCAACGGCTTGGTCGAATACGTGGGCGCTCATACAGCAACGTCCTGTGGCAGGTTGCGCAAATGCTTTTCCAGCCGCGGCCACAGGCCTGCGACGTGGTCACGGCGGAAGGCCCCGAGGTGCCCGATGCGGCGCGCGCCGACGTCCCCCGGTGCCACACGCAGCATGCGCCGCGGGGCGTTGGCGTAGAGGTTCATCAGGCTCAGGATTCCAGCCTCGGTCATCATTTCGTCGTCATCGATGGACAGTGACAGCACGGGGAAGCGTACCTGCTCGTAGCCCTGACGCACAGCACCGCCCTCGGCACCGGCGCTGTAGTGCGGGTGGAGACACCACTTGCGCCACTGGCGGATCACGCCATTGGGCAAGTCGCCCACCGCCCCGAGACGTTTACCCGGGAAGTAGCCGAACAGGCGCGTGGTCACAGGCACCAGGAAGTACCACATGAAAGGCACACGGCGGCGCAGCTGCGGTGCGTTCTGCTTCCAGTAGCCACTGCCCGCAGCCACGCCCAGCAAGCCGTGGAGCTTGTGGCCGTTGCGCAGCATGCCCGGCAACTGGGCACCGAGGCTGTGGCCCAGTGCGTAGAGCGGCTTGCCCGGCTCCAAGGCAGCGGCCCAGTCCACCACCGCTTCGTAGTCATGCGCCCAGTCGAACAGGTTGGCCCGAAAGCCACGCAGCCCCTGGTGCGGTGTGGTGGGGATGGAAGCACCCGAGCCACGGTAGTCGAACGTGACCACCTGCCAGCCTTGTCCGCTGAGCCAGGATGCAAAGTCCGCGTAGTAGGCCTGCGGCACCCCCATGGCCGCCCCGATGACCACGGTGCCGTGGGCCGGGTTGACGGGTGCGAAATGGCGCAGCTGGATGCGGCCACCGCCTTCGGTGTCCAGCGTGTGGCCCCGCTCAGCCACTGTACTTGCTTGCGTCGTCATCGTTGTTGTTCCATGAAAAATGGCCCCCACGCTCCGCCGCTACGCGGGTCACTGCCCCCCCGAGGGGGAGTCCTTTCCATCTTGGGGCGGCCCTGCGATGAAAAAAGCCACCCGCAGGTGGCTTGTCGGTGGGCGTGATCACACGCGCTCGAAAATTCCCGCTGCCCCCTGGCCGGTACCCACGCACATGGTGACCATGCCGTACTTGAGGTTGTGGCGGCGCAGGGCGTGTACCACGGTCGCGGCCCGGATGGCGCCGGTGGCGCCCAGCGGGTGGCCCAGGGCGATGGCACCGCCCATGGGATTGACCTTGGCCGGGTCCAGGCCCAGGGTATTCACCACGGCCAGGGACTGGGCAGCAAAGGCTTCGTTCAGCTCGTACCAGCCGATGTCCTGGCTGTTGATGCCGGCGTAGCGCAAGGCAGCGGGAATGGCCTCAATGGGGCCGATGCCCATGATCTCGGGCGGCACACCGCGCGCCGCGTAGGACACGAAACGCGCCAGCGGGGTCAGGCCGAACTGCTTGACCGCCTTCTCGCTGGCCAGGATCAGGGCGCCGGCGCCGTCGCTGGTCTGCGAGCTGTTGCCGGCGGTCACGCTGCCGCGGGCCGCGAACACCGGCTTCAATTTGGCCAGGCCTTCGAGCGAGGTGTCGGGGCGCGGGCCCTCGTCCAGGTTCACGGTGCGGGTCTTGGTTCGGACTTCACCGGTGGCCAGATCGGGCGTGCGCTCGATCACTTCGATGGGGGTGATCTCGTCGGCGAACTCGCCGGCCTGCTGCGCCTTGATGGCGCGCATGTGCGACTCCAGCGCGAAGGCGTCCTGCATCTCACGCGAGACTTTCCACTGCTGGGCCACTTTTTCGGCGGTGAGGCCCATGCCGTAGGCAATGCCCACGTTCTCGTCGCGCTCGAAGATGGCGGGATTGAACGAGGTCTTGTTGCCGCCCATGGGCACCATGCTCATGGACTCGGCACCACCGGCAATCATCACGTCGGCCTCACCGACGCGGATGCGGTCGGCCGCCATCTGGATGGCGGTGACGCCCGAAGCGCAGAAGCGGTTGACGGTGACACCACCCACGGGGTGGCTGAAGGCCAGGCCGGTGGCGATGCGGGCCATGTTCATGCCCTGCTCGCCCTCGGGGAAGGAGCAGCCGATGATGGCGTCTTCGATGGCCTTGGGGTCCAGCGTGGGCACCTGGAGCATGGCGCTCTTGATGGCCGCCACCAGCAGCTCGTCCGGGCGGGTGTTCTTGAAGTAGCCGCGGCCCGAGCGACCGATGGGGGTGCGGGTGGCGGCGACGATGTAGGCGTCTTGAACCTGTTTCATGGAGTTACTCCTTAGTCCGTTCGTTTCACACCCGGCCTCAGGCGCGGGCGGGCTGGGCAGGTGCCGAGGCAGGCACCGCCTGCTTCTTGGCTGGCACCCAGGCCCAGATGAATTCACACTGAATGGGCTCTTCGCCCGAAGCGTCGGTCACGATCACCGGGACCGTCACCTCGCCCTTGTCCTGCGCCTGCATCAGCCGGCGCTGATCGTCGGTCAGGCGGGCCACGGCACGCATGTCACCCTGGGTGCGGCGCTTGAACTGCACCTTGAGCTCCTTGGCCAGCGGCAGGCAGTCGTCGCGCACGTTCATGCCCACCACCATGCCGGTAGCCGTTTCGGCCAGCAAGGTCATGGCCGCGGCATGCACACCCTTGATGTGGTTCTGCACCCGCCGTTCGTTGGCGATGGCGATTTCCACCTTCTCGGGCGTCATGACGCAGAAGTCCAGGCGAGCCGTGCCGGTGAAGGGCACGGCGCGACGCAACACCAGGTTGCGCGCATGCTGGCGCAGCGGTGCCGGCACCAGGTCCAGCTTGGCCAGGGTGCGTGTGAGGCGATTGGGCCGCTGGGCGGCTGCTTGGGGCTTGGCCATGTCAGTTGCGCACTGGCTTGCCCGTGCTCATCATGCCCATGATGCGTTCCTGCGTCTTGGGGTGGGTGATGAGGCTGCAGAAGGCCTTGCGCTCCAGTGCCAGCAGGTACTCCTCGGTCACCATGGAGCCTGCTTCCACCTGGCCACCACAGACCACTTCTGCAATCAGCTTGCCGATGTGGAAGTCGTGGGCGCTGATGAAGCCGCCGTCGCGCATGTTCACCAACTGCGCGGTGATGGTGGCAATGCCGCTGCGACCCGCCACGGGGAAGCTGCGCTTGTGCGGTGCGCGGTAGCCACTGGCGTACATGGCCTTGGCTTCGTTGATGGCCACGAACAGCAATTCGTCCTTGTGCGGCACGATGACATCGCTGTCCAGCAGGTAGCCCAGCTTGCGGCTTTCCAGCGCGCTGGTGCCGACCTTGGCCATGGCCGCGGCCGTGAAGCCTTCGGTCAGGAAGGGCAGGATGTCCTTGGAGGTGGAAAGCGCCATGTTCTCGGCAGCACCGCGGGCGATATAGGTCAGGCCACCGGCACCAGGCACCAGGCCCACGCCGACTTCCACCAGGCCGATGTAGCTTTCCATGGCTGCCACGCGCTTGCTGGAATACACCGCCAGTTCGCAGCCGCCACCGAGCGCCAGACCGCGGATGGCAGATACCACCGGCACATTGGAATAGCGAAGCTGGAGCATGGCCTTCTGCAGTTCGGCCTCGGCCCCTTCGATGGCCTTGGCGCCACCCATCATGAAGGCGGGCATCATGCTCTGCAGGTCGGCACCGGCCGAGAACATCTCGTCGGGCGACCAGATCACCAGGCCCTGGTAGCTCTCCGCGGCCAAGGCCTGCGCTTTGAGCAGGCCTTCGATGACGCCGCCACCGATGGCGTGCATCTTGGTCTTGATGGAGGCGATCAGAACATCGTTGTCGAGCGTCCACAGACGGATGGATTCGTCCTCGAACACGGTGGTACCGGCGGTTTCGGCCTTGGGTGCGTTGGAGCCCAGCACGGTTTCGGGGAAGTGCTGGCGCTGGTACACCGGCAGATTGCGCGGCGCCACAAACTGGCCTGTGGTCGGGTTGAACGAGCCTTCCTGCTGGTGCACACCACCGCGCTCAGCCACAGGGCCTTCGAACACCCACTTGGGCAGCGGCGTGTTGCACAGGGCCTTGCCCGCGTCGATGTCTTCCTGCACCATCTTGGCCACTTCGAGCCAACCGGCTTCCTGCCAGAGCTCGAACGGACCTTGCTTCATGCCAAAGCCCCAGCGCATGCAGAAGTCCACATCGCGGGCGTTGTCGGCAATGGATGCCAGGTGCACGGCAGCGTAGTGGAAGCCATTGCGCAGGATGGCCCAGAGGAACTGGCCCTCCTTGCCTTCCGAATTGCGCAGGAGCTTCAGGCGCTCCGCGGCCGGTTTTTTCAGCATGCGGCCATACACCTCATCGGCCTTCTGGCCGGCGGGCACATATTCCTTGCTCGCCAGGTCAAAGCGCAGCACATCGCGGCCAACTTTCTTGAAGAAGCCGGCCTTGGTCTTTTGGCCTAGGTTGCCCAGCTCCACCAGGGTCTTGAGCACTTCGGGGGTGGCGAAGCTGCCATAAAACGGATCGGTCTCCAGCGAGAGCGTGTCCTGCAGCGTCTTCATTACGTGGGCCAGGGTGTCCAGGCCCACCACGTCGGCAGTGCGGTAGGTGCCGCTGGAAGCCCGGCCGAGCTTCTTGCCGGTCAGGTCGTCCACCACGTCGAAGGTGAGACCGAAGTTCTGCGCCTCTTTCATCGTGGCCAGCATGCCAGCGGTACCGACGCGGTTGGCGATGAAGTTGGGGGAATCCTTGGCGCGCACCACGCCCTTGCCCAGACCGCTGGTCACGAAGGCTTCGAGCGCATCGAGGTAACGCGCTTCGGTGGTGGGGGTGTTGATCAGTTCCACCAGCGCCATGTAGCGCGGCGGGTTGAAGAAGTGGATGCCGCAGAAGCGCGGCTTGATCGCTTCGGGCAGCGCCTCGGAGAGCTTGGTGATCGACAGGCCCGAGGTGTTGGATGCCACGATGGCGTGGGGAGCCACGAAGGGAGCGATCTTCTTGTACAGGTCCAGCTTCCAGTCCATGCGCTCGGCAATGGCCTCGATAATGAGGTCGCATTCCTTGAGCACGTCCATGTGTTCCTCATAGTTGGCCTGCTGGATCAGGGCCGCGTCTTCCACCACGCCGAGCGGGGCGGGTTTGAGCTTCTTGAGGCCTTCGACGGCCTTGGTCACGATGCCGTTCTTGGGACCTTCCTTGGCCGGCAGGTCGAACAGCACCACCGGCACCTTGACGTTGACCAGATGGGCCGCGATCTGCGCGCCCATCACGCCGGCACCGAGCACGGCCACTTTGTTGACTTGGAACTTGGACATGGAGCTTTCCTGTCGAGATCGCTCCGCCGCGCACAGGGCGCTGCAGAGCGGATTGGAGAAAATTTATTGCGCGCGCAACCAGGTCTGGGTGCGCCCGAACAGCGGCGTGCCGACATAGCCACGCACTTCAAGTTTCTTGCCGCCATCCACCGGGGTGATCTTGACGCGGTAGACCGTGCCGCCCTGCGGGTCGACGATGGTGCCGCCGTCCCAGTAGTCCTTGACTTCGTGCTTCTTCACACCACGGATGATTTCCAGGCCAGCGATGGGTTGGTCCTTGCGGTCATCCTTGCAGTCGGTGCACTTGTCCGTGGGTTTGGCGGTCGGACTCAGGTCGCGCTCGATCTTGCCGCTGAGCACACCGGCGGTCTCGATGATGCGGATTTCGGCGGTGACCGAGCCGTCCTTGTCGCTCACCGACTTCCACAGACCCACGGGGGTCATTTGGGCAAAGGAAGCGGCGCAGGCAAGGCCCAGGCTCAGTGCAATGGCGGTACGTTTCATGGTGTCTCCTCGTTGTAGATATGGTGGTTTGAAACTCAGGCAAACACGGCGTCGGTGTCCATCAGGACCTTGGCGCCGGTACGGGCGGTGCGCATCGCTGTTTCGGTCTCGGGGAACAGCTTGGCAAAGTAGAAACGGGCCGTCTGCAGCTTGGCCACATAGAACGGGTCGTTATTGCCCGCGGCGATCTGGCGCAGGGCTACCTGGGCCATGCGGGCAAAGAAGTAGCCGAACACCAGGTGACCGCAGACGCGCAGGTAGTCCACGGCAGCAGCACCCACTTCATCGGGATTCTGGAAGCCCTTGAAGCCGATTTCGGTGGTGAACTTGGTGACCTTGTCGCCCAGGATGGCGATGGGGGTGATGAATTCGGACATCTTCTCGTTGACGCCTTCCTCTTCCACCAGCTTGCCCACGAGCTTGCCGAACTTGCGCAGTGTGGCGCCGTTGTTGGCCAGCACCTTGCGCCCCAGCAGGTCCAGCGACTGGATGGTGTTGGTGCCTTCGTAGATCATGTTGATGCGGTTGTCGCGCACGTACTGCTCCATGCCCCATTCCTTGATGAAGCCGTGGCCGCCGAACACCTGCATGCAGGCATTGGTGGAGATGTGGCCGTTATCGGTCAGGAAGGCCTTGGCGATGGGGGTCAGCAGGGCCAGCATTTCGCCGGAATCCTTGCGCACCTTCTCATCGGGGTGGTGGTGCTCCTTTTCGAGCAACATGGCGCAGTAGCTCTCGAGCATGCGGCCGCCTTCGGCGTAGGCCTTGGCGGTGAGCAGCATCTTGCGCACATCGGGGTGCACGATGATGGGGTCGGCCGGCTTGTCCTTGGCCTTCGGGCCGGAGAGGCTGCGCATCTGGATACGGTCCTTGGCATAGGCCAGGGCATTCTGGTAGGCCACTTCCGTCAAACCCAGCGACTGGTTGCCCACGCCCAGACGTGCGGCATTCATCATCACGAACATGCCCTGCATGCCCTTGTTGGGTTCGCCCACCATGGTGCCCACGGCGTCTTCCAGCACCATCTGGCAGGTGGCGCTGGCCTTGATGCCCATCTTGTGCTCCAGGCCGCCGCAGTAGATGCCGTTGCGCGCACCCAGTGAACCGTCCTTGTTCACATGGAACTTCGGCACGATGAACAGGCTGATGCCCTTGATGCCGGGAGGCGCATCGGGAAGGCGTGCCAGCACCAGGTGGATGATGTTCTCGGCCATGTCATGCTCGCCGGCGCTGATGAAGATCTTGTTGCCGGTGATCTTGTAGGTGCCGTCCGCCTGGGGTTCGGCCTTGGTGCGCATCAGCCCCAAGTCGGTACCGCAGTGGGGTTCGGTCAGGCACATGGTACCGGTCCATTCGCCGCTGGTCATCTTCTTCAGGTAGGTGGCCTTCTGCTCGGGCGTGCCGTGGGTTTCCAGCGCGGCATAGGCACCGTGGGTCAGGCCCGGGTACATGGTCCAGGCCTGGTTGGCGCTGTTGAGCATTTCGTAGAAGGCCGTGTTCACCACGAACGGCAGGCCTTGGCCTTCGTGTTCGGGGTCACACGCCAACGCTGCCCAGCCCGCGTCGATGAACTGGCGATAGGCTTCCTTGAATCCTTTGGGCGTGGTGACCGCGTGGGTCGCCTGGTCCAAGGTGCAACCTTCGGCGTCGCCCGACTGGTTCAGCGGGAACAGCACTTCGGCCGCAAACTTGCCGCCTTCTTCCAGAACCGCATTGATCGTGTCCGCATCGATGTCGGCATGGCGCGGAATCTGCTTGAGTTCGTCAACCACGTTGAGTACTTCGTGCATCACGAACTGCATGTCGCGCAGCGGGGGGGTGTAAGTCGGCATGGTCTGAACTCCTGGTTAAGGGGTGAGAAAAAAGGGAAGGTGTCGTCAGTTCGACTTACACCAGCGAAAACTGCGCCAGTGCCTTCGGTTCGGCATAGCGTTGCAATACATGGCGGATCCCGGCCGTAGCGCGTTGCACGGATCCGGGCTTCTTGAGGAAACGGGCTTCGTAGTGGACGGCGAGGATCAGGCCATGAACTTCATAGGCGATCTGGTGCACATCGGCGTCCGCCTGGATATGCCCTTCCTGCTTGGCTTGTGCGATGGCCCGCACCACGGCGCTGAGCCAGATGGTGACGGATTCGGCGAGCGTGTCGCGCACCGGACCGGGTCGGTCGTCGAAATCGACTGCACCGCTGATGAAGATGCAACCGAACTGCATTTCGTTGGCCACCACGTTCATCCAGCGGTCATACAGGGCAACCAGCCGCGGCAAGCCGCGGGGCTCGCGCATGGCCGGGTAGAACACTTCCTGCTCGAACTGGCGAAAGTACTCGCGTACCACGGAGATCTGCAACTCTTCACGGGAGCCAAAGTGGGCAAAAACGCCCGACTTGCTGCGCCCGGTAGCCTCGGCCACGGCGCCGATGCTGATGCCCTCCAACCCTACCTGAGAGGACAATGCCAACGCCGCTTCCACGATGGCCTGCTTGGTCTGTTGCCCCTTGTGTGACACCCGGCCCACCACAGGCTTGGCCGACGCAGCAGCAAGCTCAGTGGCCGTGGCAACGGGTTCGGGATGGCGCATGGGCGAGACCTCAAAATAGAACGATCGTGCTATTTTGCAGCAATTCCCGAAAACCCTCCAGTGAATTAGGTGATCTAGAGTTGACCACCTAAGGATGTTCGGGGTTTACCCGAACATCCAGGCGAGATGCTCGTCGAGCCGCTCGGTCGGCAGGCGAGCGAAGTCGCTGCGTACGAAGCGCTGCAGGCGCCCCACCATGAACGCGGAAAGCACCGCCGCTGCCACAACGGCATCGGTTTCTGCGGCGCCTGCATCCAGACGCAGGGCCTGACGCAGCGCCGCTTCAAGCTTATCGAACAGCTGGTTCATGCGCTGCTGCAGGCGTGGGTGTTCCAGCACCAGGGCGTCACCTACCATGACCCGCGCCATGCCCGGATTCTTCTGGGCAAACTGCAGCACCACCGCCACGATGGCGCTGCACTGGCGACGACCGGCACCAGGACCCTCGGTCGCGGTGGCGATGCGATTGACAAGCGTCAGCAGGGAGGACTCGATGAAGTCCAGCAGACCTTCGAACATCTGCGCCTTGCTGGCGAAATGGCGATACAGGGCAGCCTCGCTCAATGACAGACGAGCGGCCAAGGCCGCCGTGGTCACACGCTCCGCACCCGGTGCTTCCAGCATCTGTGCCAGCGTCTGCAGGATCTGCAGACGCCGCTCCCCGGGCTTGGGGCGCTTGCGCACCGGCAAGGGCGCAGAGGGCTCGGCCTGGGCAGTGGAGGGCGTGTCATCCATGGGGTGGCAGTCGGAATGGGTAGTGAAATTTTCGCACACCGCCATGCGCATGCGTCATGGCTTCTGCACTGGAAATCCGACACTGGCTCTCAAGCCCGTGCCGAGCGGCGATGGGGCGAGCGCCACATGCGTGCCATGCACGGCCGCAATCTCCTGCACGATCGCCAGTCCCAACCCGCTGCCTTCCCCGGGCGCACCGGGAACCCGGTAGAACGGTGCCAGCACCTGCTCATGCTCAGTCGGCGCGATCCCAGGACCATCGTCTTCCACCTGCAGGAAAGGTGCCCCGTCTTTCCGTCCACACCGGACGGTCACGTGCCCACCCGTGGGCGTGTACTTGATCGCGTTGTCCACCAGGTTGGACAGCATCTCGCGCAGCAGCCACTCGTGTCCGTCCACTTGCGCCGGAGCCGTGTCCACCCCGAGGTCTATGCCCTTGGCGGCAGCGGCGTCGAGGTGGTGCAGCAACACCGTCTCGCAGAGTTGCGCCAAGTCGACCCGGTGGGCAGCACCATGGGCCTGGCGCGCCTCCACCCGCGAAAGCGCCAGCAGCTGGTTGGCCAGCTGGGAGGTTCGCCGCACCGCCGCACGCAGTGCCTGCACCTGCTCTGCGCTGACGGTGATGTCAACGGGCGCCAGCGCATGCTTGGTCCCGGATACGGACCCGGCGCGGTCGCGCCAGTCAGCGGTTCCGCCATGGGTGGACGCCTGGGCCCATGCTTCCACCTGGGCCTGCAACGCCGCCAAGGGAGTACGCAATTGGTGCGCCGCGTCGGCCACGAAGCGCTGCTGGCTCACCGCCTGGGCACTGACCAGGGAAAACAGCCGATTGAGCGCGAGCACCAGCGGGCGTACTTCGTCGGGACTCGCCTCGGCATCAAAGGCCGAGAGATCGCGCGGACTGCGCCGCTCCACCTGGTCCTTGAGTTCCAACAGCGGGCGCAGGGCACGACGAACGGCCCAGTTCACGGCAAAGAACAGCCCCAGCACCAGCAAGGCATTCGGCAGCAGTACCTTGAACCAGAGCTGCTGCATCCACTGCTGGCGCGCGTCCGAACCATCGGCGATGCGGGCCACCAACTCTCCGGCCACGGTCTGCACGCGCTGCGCCACCACCCGGTAATGCACGCCCCCCTGCTCCTCGCCATAGTAGGCAGGTGTCGCATCGGCCGGTGTGGGGCCGGTCAACCAGACTTCCCCGGCCCGCACCCGACCCTCCAGATCCGATAGCGAATAAGCCGCCAGTCCGTTGTGCTCGGCCAGGAACTGGTCGACTGGTGGCGCCGTCAACAGCGGCAAGGGCGCGTCCTCCGACAGCGGTCGGGCCACCACCGAGTCGGCTAGCAAGGGCACCAGTGCCAGCAGCGCACGGTCCTGTTGCAGCGAGGCATTGCCCGCCAGGCGGTAGTCAAACCAGGTATTGAATCCGGCCAGCAACAACAGCGGCACCAGCAGCAGTGCCAGCAGGCGCCGCTGCAGCCCGGTACTCATGGTGCAACGTCAGCTGCAGGCGGCAGCGGTACCAACTCCAGGCGATAGCCGAAACCCCGGATGGAACGCAGCGCGATGCCATGGGGTTCGAGCTTGCCCCGCAGGCGCGAGATGTAAACCTCGACCGCGTTGGGCGTGATCTCCTTGTCCCAGCCGGTCAGGGCCTGCAGCAGCTTGTCCTTGTTGGTAGGCTTGGGCGCCTGCATCAGCAGGTACTCCATCACGGTCCACTCGCGCGGCCCCAGCTCCAGGGGTTGGGCTGCCTGGTCTCCGTGGCGCGCACGGATGCTGGCCTGGCGCATGGCCGTGTCCAGCTCCAGCGGCCCGAACGTCAGGACCGCCGAAGTGGCGGCCTGCGAACGCCGCAGCAGCGCACGCAGCCGAGCCAGCAGTTCGGGCAGCTCGAAGGGCTTGACCATGTAGTCGTCCGCACCCTGATCGAGCCCTTGCACCCGGTCCTGCAGCGCATCGCGCGCGGTGAGGATCAGAACCGGCATGCTGTGACCGGCCTGGCGTAACTGCTGTGTCAGGGCCAGCCCGTCCATGCGTGGCAGACCGATGTCGATCACGGCCAGGTCAAACGTTTCACGGGCAGTGACTTCCAGCGCGCGCTCGGCCGAGCCGACCCAGTCCACGGCGTAGCCGGCATCGGACAACCCCAGCTTGATACCACTGGCCACCATGACGTCATCCTCGACCAACAGCAATCGCATTTTCAGCCTCCAGCCAGCGAATCCATTGCGTAACGAGCTATCAAAACAAGAGCAACGTCAATGCGAGCGGATCATGGTGCCAAACGCCTGATCGGTCAGGATTTCGAGCAGCAGCACATGGGCCACGCGACCATCGACGATGTGCACCGAGTTGACACCGCTCTTTGCGGCATCGAGGGCACCGGCAATCTTGGGCAGCATGCCACCACTGATGGTGCCATCGGCAAACAGCTCGTCGATACGCTGCGCCGTGAGCTCCGTGAGCAGATTTCCTTCCTTGTCCAGCACACCGCGGATATTGGTCAGCATCATGAGCTTCTCGGCCTGCAGCACCGTCGCCAGCTTCGCCGCCACCACATCGGCATTGATGTTGTAGCTTTCGTTGTGCTCGCCGAAGCCAATCGGGCTGATGACCGGAATGAAGGCATCGTCCTGCAAGGCCTTGACCACACTGGGGTCGACCGCCACGATGTCCCCCACCTGGCCCACGTCGTGTTCCTTGCTCGGGTCGGTGCTGTCGACCATCTTGAGCTTGCGCGCACGGATCATGCCGCCGTCGCGTCCGGTCAGACCCACGGCCTTGCCACCGGCCTGGTTGATGAGTCCGACGATGTCCTGCTGCACCTCACCGGCCAGTACCCACTCCACCACTTCCATGGTCTCCGGGTCGGTCACCCGCATGCCCTGGATGAATTCACCTTTCTTGCCCAGGCGCTGCAGCAGCCCCTCGATCTGGGGGCCGCCACCGTGCACCACCACCGGATTGATGCCGACCAGTTTCAGCAGCACCACATCTTCGGCAAACGCCTTTTGCAATGCAGGGTCAGTCATGGCATTGCCGCCATATTTGATCACCATGGTTTTGCCATGGAATTTGCGGATATACGGCAGCGCTTGCGCGAGTATCTGGGCTTGGTCGGAGGCTGGCAGGGTGGACATCACAGTATTCCCGAAAAACAAAAAGGCCAACTCCCTGCGGGAGCGGCCCGGGTACGAGACCGATTATCTGACGGACTCAGGCAGAAATGGCGAACGATTCCTTGCTTTGACCTTGCGCCACCAGCGCCGACAGCCATTTGGGCATCAGGCCACGGCCCGTCCAGGTTTCGCCGTTGGGTCCGCGGTACTTCGGAGCAACGGCAACGCCCGCGCGCTTGGATGGTTTGGCCGCCTTCGCAGTGCGCGGTTTGGCCGCAGATTTGCGTCCCTTGGCCGGCTTGGCAGTCTGCAAATCCTTGATGGTGATACCGAATGCCTGCATTTTGGCCAGTATGTCCTGCACCGTGGCGTCAAATTCCTTGGCGCGAATATCGTTGGCCTGCTTTTGCAGTTTTTCAATTTGGCTTTGAATATCCAAAAGGTTGGTCATCAGTATCTCCGTCAAAATGGAAAACAAATCATAGCAAACCCAGAAGCATATTGCCCTGAACAAATAACAATGCAGGGATTTCCGACCTCCTGACGGCGACGCATTGGGCAGCGCATGCTGCAGTGCACAAAGCGCAATCGGGGCCTGGTCTAAACTCCAGCACAGTACATGCCCGGCCGAGGCTGTTTCGGTCAGAGCATGCAAGCCACCCACCGGAGTACCCCATGGTCAAGAAACTGCACAAATCCACCACTGCCACCCCCGCCAGCGCCCTGGGTGAAACGATGAAAGACTCGGCACAGCAAATTCTCCAGGCCGGTCTCGGCGCAATCGCGAAAGCCCAGGTGGAAGGCGCTCGCGCACTGGAAACCCTGGTCAAGGACAGCGCCACGATCCAGCGCAAGACCAAGGCTGCAGCCGGCGAGAAATTGACCGAGGCGACCTCCCGCATGACCCACATGGCCAACGACATTTCCAAGCAGGCCTCGGGCCAGTGGGACAAGCTGGAGAACATTTTCGAAGAGCGCGTAGCCAAGGCGTTGAACAAGCTCGGTGTACCCTCCGCCAAGGACGTGAGCGCGTTGATCGAGCGCATAGACGCCCTGAACAAGGCCGTCCAGGCCCTGGCAGCCAAGTCCAGTGCCAAGGCACCCGCCAGCAAACCCGCTGCCAAGGCAGCACCAAAAGCGGCAGCCAAATCGGCCAGCGCCAAGGCACCCGCCAAGAAGGCCAGCCGCCGCAAGGCATCCTGATCGACCACGGCCCTTGCCACCCGAGCCCGCACCCGGGGGCCTCCCTTGGACTGGGCACTGAAGGCGCCCCGTCTTTGAACAACCACACCTGCAGTCTCCGACCCAACGCCGATGGAAAACCTACCCGCTCACCGCCCCCGCATCGCGCTCGCTCTGGCGGGTGGCGGTCCGCTTGGAGCCATCTACGAGATCGGCGCCATGTGTGCGCTGGAAGAGTCCTTGAGCGGACTCGATTTCCGACAGCTGGACCACTATGTCGGCGTTTCGGCCGGTGGCTTCATCACGGCAGCATTGGCCAACGGCTTCACGCCACGCGAACTGTGCGCCTCCTTCATTGAAAACGACAGCGAACCTTCCGAGACCTTCGACCCCTCGTGGCTCATGGTCCCAGCCTATGGCGAGTTCCTGCGCCGTGGCCTGAAGCTGCCGGGGCTGCTGCTGAGCGCCTTCTGGAAGCTGGCTGTGCAACGCAAACCCCTGGTGCGCATCATCGAGCACCTGAGCGCGAGCCTGCCCACCGGCGTGTTCTCGAACCACCAGATCCACACGCAATTGGAGCGGCTCTTCAGCCAGAATGGCCGTACCAACGACTTCCGCCAGCTCAAGACAAAGCTCACGTTGGTCGCCACACATCTTGACAGCGCAGAAGCCGCGCCCTTTGGCCAGCCCGGTTGGGACCATGTACCCATCTCCCAGGCAGTGCGGGCCAGCTCGGCGTTGCCGGGTCTTTTCCCCCCCGTGGAAATCGATGGCGAATACTACGTGGACGGCGCGCTGAAGAAGACCATGCATGCCTCGGTGGCACTGGAAGACGGTGTGGATCTGCTGATCTGCCTCAACCCCCTGGTGCCCTTCGACTCGACGCACCCCCAGCACGCGCGGGTCATGCAGCGCGCGCTCCCGTCAGAGAAGCGCCGCATCCCGCGCATCGTCGAAGGCGGCCTGCCGGCAGTGCTGAGCCAGACATTCCGCTCCATGATCCACTCCCGGATGGAACTCGGCCTCAAGCACTACGAACGCGCGTACCCCAACACCGACATCGTGCTGTTCGAGCCTGACCACCGCGACCCGGAGATGTTCCTGGCCAACACGTTCAGCTATTCACAGCGCCGCCAGCTCGCCGAGCACGCCTACCAGCGCACCCGCCAGATGCTGCGTTCGCGCAAATTGGGCCTGAGTGAAAAGCTGGCCCGACACGGCATCACGCTCAACCATGCGGTGCTGGATGACCACAAACGCCACCTGTGTGCACCGCTGCCCGCCAGCACCCAAGTCGGCCGTGCCATTGCCACCCTGCAGGAGGTCATGGACGATCTGGGCGATGCTGTCTCGCGCGCCCAACGCCGTACTGCCTAGTGAGAGCCCCACCATGGTCAAAAAAGCCCCCCGCCGCACTGCCGAACGTATCCTGGAAGTCACGCTCGAACTGTTCAACCGCTTCGGCGAGCCCAATGTTTCGACCACGCTGATCTCGGCCGAGCTGGGCATCAGCCCGGGCAACCTGTACTACCACTACCCGGCAAAGGACGAGCTCATCAACTCGCTCTACGACCGCTACGAGCGCGCGCTCAACGAACTGCTCAATGCCAGCGACAACGTGCGCGACGTGGAAGATGCCTGGTTCTTCCTGCACTCGCTGTTCGAACTGATCTGGCAGTACCGTTTCCTGTACCGCGACCTCAATGACCTGCTGAGCAAAAACCGGCGGCTGGAAACGCACTTCCAGTGGGTGCTGAAGAACAAGACGCGCTCGGTGAAGGCGATGCTCGACAGCCTCAACCGCACCGGCGCCATGCGCATCGACTCGCGCGAGATGGACGCTACCGCCACCAGCATGGTGGTGGTACTGACCTACTGGCTCAGCTTTGAGTACGTGCGTGACCCCCGCAACGCGCTGGAGCCGGGCAGCGCCCAGTCGGCCCTGCTGCGCGGCGCCCAACACGTGCTCAGCCTGCTCACCCCGTACCTGGAAGCAGGCCAGCGTGCCCATCTGCAAAGCCTGGTGTCCGCTTACCAGACACCCAGCGCTGCCTGAGCGCTCCCGTATCGCACCCACGCAAGCGACATGACAACGTCCGTGGCCCATCGGTTCGACCGCGCCAAGCTCCGACGTCTGTGGTCACGCCTGCACGCCAGCGATGCCGAACCGCTGCCTGACACCGATCGGCTCACCGAAGCCTGGTGCCACTTCCACAGCGGACAGTTCGAGAAGGCAGTGGCACTGGGCCTGGCACTGGGCGCGCAGGGCCACAACGTCGCCAACAAGGCGGCCTGCATCCATGCGTCCTACCTCGAGCCCTCGGAGAAGCAACGGCATGCGGTGTTCTTGGACGTGGCCCGGCGTGCTGCCGACGATTGTGGCAAAGACCCCCACAACGCCAGCGCCCACTTTTGGCACGGTTACGCGCTGGGGCGCTATAGCGAAGGCATCAGCGTCACCAAGGCGCTCGCCATGGGCATCGGCAGCAAGACCAAGCAGGCACTGGAAACCAGCATCGCGCTGCGGCCGGATCGCGCCGATGCCTATGTCGCACTGGCCATGTTCCACGCCGACATCATCGACAAGGTCGGAGCCCTGATTGCCCACATGACCTATGGCGTACGCAGGGACACGGGCATGGCCCTGTTTTCCAAGGCATTGTCCTTGAGTCCCCAGTCACCCTATGTGCTGGTGGCTTGCGCGCAAGGACGGCAGATGCTGGAGTCCACGGGCGACGACGGCGGCACCCAGGCGCTCTATCAGCACGCTCTGCGCATGCAGCCCGCGGATGCCCATGAAGCCCTGCTGCTGGCCTTGGCCCGCGAACAAGCCTCAGTCTGATTCTCCCCACGGTAGCATCAAGGTCAGCGTGGTCAGCTGGCCGAACTCGGGCGCAAAGCCGTCAATGATCGCCTGGGGGTCGGGGCACAGCCCCGCATCGGCGACAACCCCAAACTGCACGCCTCCCCCATAGCTGAGGATGGACACGCCCAGTCCGACGGTACCGGTCTGTGGAACCCAGAACAGCGATTCCTCGATGGTCGACCCGCACAGGTGCAATTTCTCGCGCGGGCCCGGCACGTTGGTCATCACGGCCGTCGTCTTGCGCGAGAACAGGCCCAGCAAGGCGTCCTGTGCCGGCTTGACCAACAGACCCGCCAAGGCCAGCAAACCGTAGGACATCAGCGGCTGGGTACTGCCCTTGAGCGCCTGCATCCTTCGCCGCACCTCGTACACCCGCTCCAGCGGGTTGTCCAAACCCAGAGGCAGCACCACCGGAATCAAACCGAAATGGTTCCCGAGCTGGTGGGCCTGCGCCAATGGCCGCAGGTTCACCGGCACCATGGCACGGATCTCGGTGCTGTGGGTGTCGATGCCCTTGCGCCGCAGGTGCGCTGCCAGCGCACCTGCCACACACGCCAGCAGCACGTCGTTGATGGAGCAGCACAGGGCCTTGCTCACTGCCTTGACGTCGTCGAGTGGCAGGGGGGGGCACCAGGCCACGCGCTTGGCGCCGATGGGCTGGCCTTTCAGCGGCGTTGGCGTGTCGTCTGGCATGAGCGCCAGTGCCGCCATGTCGGAAGCCACCTGCAATGCCAGGTGCGCCGCATCGACAGACCCCTGCAGGCTGTCTTCGAAGCCCTTCTGCGGGTGCATCCAGAAGCCTGCCGAGCGTGCCGCCTGGTCTCCCGCCATGGCAACGGCCTTGACGGTCAAACCGGTCAGAGGCCGGATGATGGTGTCGGCCAGCCATTCCTCGGCGCCCCAGGCCAGCCCCGCATGGTGTTCGGTCCTGGCGGGTGGAACGAGTGGTGGCGTTCCGCCATCGGTCACCGATTGCATCACTGAGATCAGGGCGATCCCGTCGGCGATGCAGTGATGGATGCGCACCAACAGGGCCGACCCGCCACGGTAGTCCTCCACCAGATGAAACTGCCACAGCGGATGGCGCGGATCCAGGGGCTCCATGGCCAGCTGCCCAAGCCGGTCCTGCAGGGCTCGCTGGGCACTACCAGCGGCATGGCGTGGCAAGGTTTCCGTTACAAGGTGGCGGTCGATGTCAAAGTCGTCATCAGGGACCCACTGGGCTCCCGCGGCATCTTCGACCACCCGTTGCGTGAAGCGCGGGTAGCACAGCAAGCGTTCCTGCAGCCGCTGGCGCAGGGCTGCGCGCGAAATGCCAGGCCGCAGCACCCAGACACCGACGATCACCATCCGGTTGATGTCGGAATCCATCCGCAGCCAGGCGGTATCCACCCGCCCCATGCGTTCGCTGTGCGGGCCCGGGGTCACCAGGGGGGCCGTCTTCTCCCGCCGGGGCCGCGGGCGGCGTGGTGTGCTGGACGGTGAGGGGCGGCGCGGCGGCATGCAAACTCCTGGGACAGGGGAAATGGGGGCGCGGCGTCCGCACGCCGGGCCCGGTGAGCGTATTTTGACGGCAATTAGGGCCTAAGATAGCGCCTTGTCACCTGCCTGCGGGCGGGCTGTTCATGAACCGGAGGCTTTGCCCCGCCACACTGGAGTACACCATGGCCGATCTGAAAAAACAATTTGACGCTGCCGTCGCCAATTCCAAGAAACTGACCGAGCGTCCCGACAACAGCACGCTGCTGAAAATCTACGCCCTCTACAAGCAGGCCACTGCCGGGGACAACACCGAGAAGCGCCCCGGCATGATGGACATGGTGGGACGCGCCAAGTGGGATGCCTGGAACGGACTCAAGGGCACCGACAGTAAGGCTGCCATGCAGGAATACATCGACCTGATCAAATCCCTGAGCTAAAAAACAGCCAGACTATCGGTAGATACTGCGCAGGCAGCTACCGAAACCATAGCGCCTTGGAAGGCGCTATTTTTTTGCCGCAGCCGATTTACGGGCCGGCTTGCTGGCCAACAACTCGTCCAGGTTCTTGACGATCTCGGCCTCGATGCGCCCCTTGAAGGCCCCGAGCAGGAAGCCGAGCTTGGCATGCAACTCGAAAGCCGTGGCGGTGACTTCCAGCGTGCCGTTCACCCCAGAGCGGGTGAAGTGCACGGTGTCCCCCGCCTTGCCCTCGTCGAAGGTGCACGCCATGTCAAATTCGTCCTTGACGTGCGCCGCCCACTCCTTGGCCACCTTGCGGGCACCGGCCAGGCCTAGACTGTGCTCGCGATGTATGTGAAGATCCGCCACCAATCGCTCCTCTACTGCGCTATGTACAAATTCAAATCCCGGGTCACCGGCGACCTGATTATGCTGGAGCCCAACGGCCGCCAGATACTGAAAATTCTAGGGCGAACCGAAGAAGCTGACAGGGCACGTGGCATCCTGGAGCCGGCCGATATGCCGGGGGCGATCGCGGCCCTGCACGCTGCCATTGCCGCCGACGAGCAGCACCGCAAGGAGGCAATGGAGCAGGCGCTTGAGGAAGGATTGCCGCCCCCCAGTTTTGAGGGTATTTCGCTGCGCCAGCGCGCCACGCCCTTTATCGCGATGATCGAGCGCTGTCTTGAAGCCAACAAGGAAATCGTCTGGGGGGTTTGAGCCGCGCTATTGGTAGGAGCGGGCGTCTTCGATGACCTTGCCATCGTTGGGCAGGCTGCCCGGAGCCAGCACTTCCACCGTCGCGCGCAGCTTGGTGACGTCACGCACGGCCTCGCCAATGCGTTCGGCCAAACCGGCGACGCTGCTGCCCGCTTCCACCCTGAGTGTCATCACGTCGTTGGCCATTTCACCCGAGACCACCAGACGCGCCTTGAGTACCTCCGGGAAGCGCTTGGCCACGGTATCGACTTGTTTGGGGTGCACGAACATGCCACGGATCTTGGTGGTCTGGTCGGCACGACCCATCCAGCCCTTGATGCGGGTGTTGGTGCGCCCGGTCGGGCAGGTACCCGGCAGAATGGCCGAGAGGTCACCGGTGCCGAAACGCACCAGCGGATAGTCGGGGTTGAGCACCGTCACCACCAGCTCGCCGACCTCACCCTCGGGCACCGGGTCACCCGTGCCCGGTCGCACGATCTCGACGATCACGCCCTCGTCCAGCACCAGACCTTCGCGGGCCGCAGTCTCGTAGGCGATCAGGCCCAGGTCCGCCGTGGCATAGCACTGGAAACCATCGATGCCGCGCGCCATGAACCAGTCGCGCAGCGAGGGCGGAAAGGCTTCGCCCCCGAACATGGCCTTCTTCAGGCTTGGCAAGGCCACGCCCAATTCGGCGGCTTTCTCCACGATGATGCGCAGGAAGCTGGGTGTGCCGATGTAGCCTGCAGGCTGCAACTCGCGCATGGCCTGCACCTGCTGTTCGGTCTGGCCGGTGCCGCCCGGAAACACTGTGCAACCCAAAGCATGGGCTCCCGTTTCCATCATCGAACCGGCGGGCACGAAGTGGTAGGAGAAACAGTTGTGGATCAGCTCCCCCGGACGAAAGCCCGCGGCAAAGATGGCACGCGCCATGCGCCAGTAGTCGCGTGCCGTGCCTTCGGGTTCGTAGATAGGGCCGGGACTCGCAAACACTCGCGGCATGCCCGCGCCCCAAGCCAGGGTGGTAAAACCGCCGAAGGCATCGCCCCCGGCTTCACGGCCTTGGCTCTGCAGCGCCTGCAGTTCACCCTTGCGGGTCACGGGCAACTGCGCCAGGGCGGCACGGCTGGTGACGGACGAGGCATCGACCCCCTGGAGAATGCGCGCAAACGCTGCACTGCGGCCCTGCGCCTGGGCTACCTGGGCCGGCAAGGCCGCCAGCAATGCCGCTTCGCGTTCGGCCGGCGTGCGGGTCTCCAGCGCGTCATACACAGCGTTCATGCCACCCTCCTGAATCCAATCGTTTTGCTATTAAAGCGATAGCTGCATACGAAATACCCATGCGGACTACAGCCAAATTTCATCTTGAATCACGCGAGCCAGCGCTTGCGTCGCTTGTAGCTCTTGACGTCCTTGAAGCTCTTGCGCTCTCCGCCCCCCATGCCGAGGTAGAACTCCTTCACGTCCTCGTTGGTGCGCAGGTAGTCGGCGGCACCATCCATCACCACCCGGCCGCTTTCCATGATGTAGCCATAGTCGGCGTACTTCAGGGCCATGTTGGTGTTCTGCTCGGCCAGCAGGAAGGTGACCTTCTCCTTGGTGTTGAGGTCCTTCACGATCTCGAACACCTCTTCGACGATCTGCGGCGCCAGCCCCATGGAGGGTTCGTCCAGCAGCACCATGGAGGGGTTGCACATGAGCGCCCGGCCGATTGCGCACATCTGCTGCTCACCGCCCGAGGTGTAGGCCGCCTGGCTGGTGCGCCGGGTCTTGAGGCGCGGGAAGTAGGTGTAGACCTTGTCCAGGTTGGCGGCGATCTCGCCCTTGTCACTGCGCGTGTAGCTGCCGGTCAGCAGGTTTTCTTCGATGGTCAGGTGGGCGAAGCAGTGACGCCCCTCCATGACCTGCACCACGCCACGCTTGACCAGATCGGCCGGTGACAGGTTCTCGATGCGCTCGCCCCGCAGCTCGATGCTTCCCTTGGTGACCGCACCGCGCTCACCCGCCAGCAGGTTGGACACTGCCCGCAAGGTCGTGGTCTTGCCCGCGCCGTTGCCGCCGAGGATGGCGACGATGCCGCCTTCGGGTACCTGCAGGGACACGCCCTTGAGCACGAGGATCACGTGGTTGTAGATCACCTCGATGCCATTGACGTTGAGAACGATGTTGGATGTTTCACTCATGGTCGTGACTCCGTTCAAACCAAATGCAAAGCCCGCACCGCGAGACTTGCATTTGGCGGGTGGCAAGCGAAGCAAGCCACCCGACCGGGGCAGGGACACCGTGGAACGGGCTTGGCCCGGCCACCGGTGTCGCCCCCCTTGCCGGCGAAGCCGTGCCAAGGGGGAAGGCGCACAGCGCCTCAGGGGGTTGCACTCAAGACTGGCAGTCCGCGCCGGCGCGGCGGGTCAGCTTCTTCTCGGCGGCGTACTTGTCGGCCGCGGCCTTGACCATGGGCTTGATGATCTGCTCATCAGCCTGGTACCAGTCGCTGCTGAAGTCCCACTTCGAACCGTTCCAGGTGTGCACGCGGGCCCAGTTGGCGCCCATGTGGTCCTGGCAGCTGGTGGAGATGGGACGCAGCACGCCCTTGAAACCCAGCGCGTCGAGCTTGGGCTGGGTCAGGTTCAGGTTCTCGTAGCCCCAGCGTGCCTGCTCGCCCGTGACGACCTTGCCCTTGCCATAGCGCTCCTGGGCAGCGCGCACGCCCTCGACGGCGAACATCGCGCTCATCAGGCCACGCATGTACAGCACCTGGCCCACTTCTTCCTTGGGTCCGGTACCTTTGCCCTTTTCGTGCAATTTGCTCAGCACTTCCTTGACGACAGCAGCACCGGTTTCGGTACCGTGCTGCATGGTCACGGCGTTGTAGCCCTTGGCGCCTTCGCCCACGTCCTTGACGTCGGGCTCAGCACCGGCCCACCACACGCCGTACATCTTTTCGCGCGGGTAGCCGGTAGCCTGGGCTTCCTTGAGCGCGGTGGAGTTCATCACGCCCCAGCCCCACAGCAGCACGTAGTCAGGCCGGTTCTGGCGCACCTGCAGCCAGGTCGCCTTCTGCTCGACGCCGGGAGCGGTCACGGGCAACAGGTTCAGCTGGAAGCCAAGCTGCGCAGCACGTTCCTGCAGCAGCGGAATGGGTTCCTTGCCGAAGGGGCTGTCGTGGTACACGAGGGAAATCTTCTTGCCCTTGAGCTTGTCCATGCCGCCTTCCTTCTTGGCGATGTGCTGGATCAGCACGTCGGCCGCAACCCAGTAGGTGCCGGCAATCGGGAAGTTCCACTTGAACACACCTCCATCGGCCGACTCGCTGCGGCCATAACCCGCGGTGATGAGCGGAATCTTGTCGTTGGGAGCCTTCTCGGTCAGGGCGAAGGTGATGCCGGTGGACAGCGGCTGGAACACGGTGGCGCCCTTGCCCTTGAGGCGCTCGTAGCACTCCACGCCGCGGTCGGTGGCGTAGCCGGTTTCGCACTCCTCGTAGGAGATCTTGACACCGTTGATGCCACCGCGCTCGTTCACGAGCTTGAGGTAGTCCACATAGCCGTTGGCAAAGGGCACCCCGTTGGGCGCATAGGCGCCGGTGCGGTAGACCAGTACCGGGAAGAATTGCTCTTTGGCCTGCGCGTGGGCCGTGGTGACGGGAACCAGCGCCGACAGGGCTGCCGAGGCTGCGAAGGCGGCGACTGCGATTTGACGAAGCTTCATGGTATGTCTCCTAGGTTGGTGTGAAGCAGGTGAGGGAAAACGGATCAACAAACAGCGGATCAGTGCGGGAAAGGCCACAGGCGCAGTTTCTGCTTGCCGATGGACCAGAGCTTGGCCAGCCCGTGCGGTTCCACGATCAGGAACCACACGATCAGGGCGCCGAACACCATGAACTCGGTGTGCGACACGGTAGCAGTGGAAATGGTCACCCCGGCCAGCGCGCCCAGTGCCGGCAGGAACTGGTTGAGCACGATGGGCAGCACCACGATGAAGGCGGCACCGAAGAAGCTGCCCATGATGGATCCCATGCCGCCGATGATGACCATGAACAGCAGCTGGAACGAGCGGTCGATGGAGAAGGCCGCCGGCTCCCACGAACCCAGGTGTACGAAGCCCCACAGGCCGCCGGCCACACCGACGATGAAGGAGCTGACCGCAAAGGCCGACAGCTTGGCGTAGACTGGGCGGATGCCGATCACACTTGCTGCCACATCCATGTCGCGGATCGCCATCCACTCGCGGCCGATGGCCGAACGCACCAGGTTCTTGGCCATGAGCCCGAAGGCCAGCAGGAAGCCCAGGCAGAACAGGTATTTTTCGGTGGGTGTATCGATGGCCCAACCCAAGACCTGCAGGTTGGAGACCGACACCGAGCCCGAGGGATTGTTGTTGGTGAACCAGCCAATGCGCAGGAAAGCCCAGTCACAGAAGAACTGCGCTGCCAAGGTGGCCACGGCCAGGTACAGGCCCTTCACCCGCAGGCTGGGAATGCCGAAGAACATGCCCACCAGGGTGGCAAAGAAGCCGCCGGATAGCAGCGCCACGATCAGCGGCATGCCATCGACGCGCACATAGGTGTTGTAGGCCATGTAGGCACCCACGGCCATGAAGGCCCCGGAGCCCAGGGAAATCTGGCCGCAGTACCCGACCAGAATGTTCACCCCGAGCGCTGCCAGCGACAGGATGACGAAGGGAATCAGGATGGCCCGGAACATGTATTCGTCGGCCAGCAGGGGCACGGCGATGAGGGCAAAGGCAATCAGTGCCAGTACGCCCCAGCGGTCCTGGGCGATCGGAAAGATCTGCTGGTCGGCGCGGTAGCTGGTCTTGAACTGGCCGTTCTCGCGGTAAAACATGGTTCGATACCTCTCAATCTTTTGTCTACGACCCGCTTCGCTTAACTTTGCTTTGCTTTGCAAAGTTAGTCTGCGACGAAAGAGCATCCTTCGCCCATGGCGAAGAACCCTCCGGGTTGATCGCGTACTTCATACGCGATCGATGATCTTCTCGCCGAACAAGCCCTGCGGCCGGAACAGCAGGAACACGAGGGCCAGCACATAGGCAAACCAGATCTCGATGCCGCCACCGACCATGGGGCCGATGTAGACCTCGGAAAGCTTCTCACCCACACCGATGATCAGTCCGCCGATGATGGCGCCCGGCACCGAAGTGAGGCCGCCGAGGATGATCACCGGCAAGGCGCGCAGCGCCACGGTGGTCAGCGAGAACTGCACGCCGAGCTTGGAGCCCCAGATGATCCCGGCAACCAGCGCGGTGATGCCTGCCACGCACCAGACGATGACCCAGATGCGGTTGAGCGGAATGCCGATGCTCTGGGCGGCCTGGTGGTCATCAGCCACCGCACGCAATGCCCGGCCGGTGCTGGTCTTCTGGAAGAACAGCGACAGGACACCGACCAGAATGGCTGCGATGACGGCTGCGATGATGTCCTCCTGATTCACCAGCACACCGCCTTCGAACACCGACTCGAACAGGAACAGCGGGTCCTTGGGCATGCCGACGTCGATCTTGTAGATGTCGCTACCGAAGATGGTCTGGCCGGCACCGTCGAGGAAATAGGTGATACCCAAGGTGGCCATCAGCAGCGTCACACCTTCCTGGTTGACCAGGTGGCGCAGCACCAGGCGTTCGATCAGCCAGGCCAGCACGAACATGAGCACCGCCGCGGCCGCGAAGGCCAGCAGGTTGCCGACCACCTTGCTTTCGATGCCAAGTGCGTTCGGTATCCACTCGGAAAAACGCGCCATTGCCAGGGCTGCAAACAGCACCATGGCCCCCTGCGCAAAGTTGAAGACCCCCGAGGCCTTGAAGATGAGCACGAAGCCCAAAGCCACCAGGGCGTACAGCATGCCGGCCATCAGGCCGCCAAACAACGCTTCCAGAAAAAATCCCATTGCCTTGCTCCTTCGTGCTGGCTCAGTGGCCGGTGCCCAGGTAGGCCCGGATCACGTCTTCGTTGTTGCGCACTTCGTCGGGGGTGCCATCACCGATCTTCTTGCCGTAGTCCAGCACCACCACGCGGTCGGAAATGTCCATCACCACGCCCATGTCGTGCTCGATCAGCACCACCGTGGTTCCGAATTCGTCGTTCACGTCGAGCACGAAGCGGCACATGTCCTGCTTTTCCTCGACGTTCATGCCCGCCATGGGCTCATCGAGCAGCAGCACCTGCGGCTCCATGGCCAGGGCGCGCCCGAGGTCGACCCGCTTTTGCAGACCGTAGGGCAACTGGCCCACGGGCGTCTTGCGGTAGGCCTGGATTTCGAGGAAGTCGATGATGCGCTCGACGAACTCGCGGTGCATGATTTCCTCGCGCTCGGCCGGGCCGATGCGCAGCGCCTGCATCAGGATGTTGCTCTTGATCTTGAGGTTGCGCCCCGACATGATGTTGTCGAGCACGCTCATGCCCTTGAACAGCGCCAGGTTCTGGAACGTGCGCCCGATGCCCATGGTGGCCACCTGGTGGCTGTCCATGTGCTTGAACTGCTGCCCACGGAAGGTGATGGCACCGATCTGCGGCTTGTAGACGCCGTTGATGCAGTTGAGCATGGAGCTCTTGCCGGCGCCGTTGGGGCCGATGATGGCGCGGATCTCGTGCTCGCGCACATTGAACGAGATGTCGGTCAGCGCCTTGACGCCGCCGAAGCTCAGGGAGATGTTCTTGACGTCAAGAATGACGTCGCCGATGTGTTTCTTCGCCATGCTGTAAAGCCCTCTTATGCCGCGGCCTTGACCGGAGCAAATGTCTTCGCGTCGCTCAGCGCCAGGGTGGCGCTGACGCTGCCGGTGCGGCCGTCCTCGAACTTCACCTGGGTCTCGATGAACTGGCTGGTCTTGCCTTCGTACAGCGCATCGACCAGCACCTTGTACTTGTCGCCGATGAAGCCACGGCGCACCTTGTTGGTACGGGTCAGCTCGCCATCGTCGGCATCGAGCTCCTTGTGCAGCACCAGGAAGCGGCTGATCTGGCTGCCTGCCAGCAGGCTGTCTTCGGCCAGGTCGGCGTTGACTTTCTCGACGCACTCCTTGATGAGTTCATAGACCTGCGGTTTCTGTGCGAGGTCGGTGTAACCGGCATAGGGCAGGTTGCGGCGTTCGGCCCAGTTGCCCACCGCTTCGAAGTCGATGTTGATGAAGACGCAGACCTTCTCGCGCCCGTCGCCGTAGGCCACCACTTCCTTGATCTGCGGGAAGAACTTGAGCTTGTTCTCGACGTACTTGGGTGCAAACATCGCGCCGTCAAAGGCGCCACCCTGGATGCGGCCCACGTCCTTGACGCGGTCGATGATCTTGAGGTGGCCGTGGCTGTCGATGAAACCGGCGTCACTGGTGTGGTACCAGCCATCCGCCGTGAGCACTTCGGCCGTGGCGGTCGGGTTCTTGTAGTACTCCTTGAGCAGACCAGGCGACTTGACCAGGATCTCACCGTTGTCGGCCACCTTGATCTCGACGCCTTCGCAGGGCACGCCCACGGTGTCGGCACGCGCCTCGTTGTCGGGCTGCAGGCACACGAACACCGCCGTTTCGGTCGAGCCGTAGAGCTGCTTGAGGTTGATGCCGATCGAGCGGTAGAAGGTGAACAGGTCGGGGCCGATGGCCTCACCGGCGGTGTAGGCCACGCGTACGCGGCTGAAACCCAGGGTATTGCGCAGCGGGCCGTAAACCAGCACATTGCCCAGGGCATAGGCCATGCGGTCACCGAAGGACACCTCCTTGCCATCCATCAGCGCAGGGCCAACCTTCTTGGCCACCTTCATGAAGGCGTGAAACATGCTGCGCTTGATGACGCCGGCATCCTCCATGCGGATCATCACGCTGGTCAGCAAGCCTTCGAACACCCGGGGCGGCGCGAAGTAGTAGGTGGGGCCGATCTCCTTGAGGTCGATACTGACCGTGGCACTGCTTTCCGGGCAGTTCACCACATAGCCACACGCCAGCCACTGGGCATAGGAGAAGATGTTCTGGCCGATCCAGGCCGGCGGCAGGTAGGCCAACACTTCCTCACTGGACTGCAGCTTGTCGAAGTCGGCACCGGCGCGGGCCCGGTTGAACAGCGTGTCGTGCGTGTGCACCACGCCCTTGGGGTTGCCCGTGGTACCCGAGGTGAAGAACATGGCGGCCACATCGCCCGGTTGGATCTGGGCCACCTGCTCGGCGTAGAAGCCGGTGTGGATGCCGACAAAGGCCTTGCCCGCCGCCAGCAGTTCATCGACCGCAGCCAGGCCCGGCTCGTCGTAGTTGCGCATGCCGCGCGGGTCGTCGTAGAAGATATGGCTCAGCTGCGGGCACTGCTCGCGAATTTCGAGCAGCTTGTCGACCTGCTCCTGGTCTTCCGCAAAGGCAAAGGTGACGTCGGCGTTGTTGATGGGGTAGACGCACTCGGGTGCGGCAGCGTCCTGGTACAGCGGGATCGGAATCGCACCCAGCGACTGCACCGCCAGCATGGTGGCGTACAGGCGCGGGCGGTTGGCGCCGATGACGACCATGTGGGCGCCGCGTTGCAGGCCGGCCTGGTGCAGGCCAGCGGCCATGTGCTCCACCATGGTGGCCATGTCCGACCAGGTGAGCGTCTGCCAGATGCCATATTCCTTCTCGCGCATGGCGGCGGCCTGCGGGCGCTGCGCGGCATGCTGGAGCATCAACTGTGGAAACGTAAATTGCATTCCTGATCCTTTCGCCGCCGCTGGCACGGCCAGCTGCGCATAGGCACTGATTGAGCCCAAATCGTAGCGATCCGTTTGACGTCAAGTTGTCGTTTGGACGACAATTGACTGCAATTGACCTAGGTGTTTTCCCTTCGCTGAATCGCAACTTACAAACTGCTGGCATGTATACCGACAACCCGATCTATCAGCGCCGACGTCCCTTGCTGCGCCACGAGTTGCGCGCCATTCCCTGGCTGGACGTGCTCTCCGCCAAGGAGCAGGATCGCGCCATCGACGAGCTGCGCATTGCCGACGTGCCGGCTGGTGATTACGTGTGCCGCGTTGGGCGCCCGGTGACCTACTGGTTCGGCGTTGTCGAAGGCCTGCTCAAGATGAGCAGCGACACCGAGGAGGGCACCACCATGACCTTCACGGGCGTGCCGCCTGGTGGCTGGTTCGGCGAAGGTACGGCCATGAAGCGCGAGGTCTACCGCTACAACATCCAGGCGCTGCGCAAGAGCCTGGTGGCCGGGCTGCATGTGGACACCTTCCATTGGCTGCTGGACCACTCGATCGGCTTCAACCGCTTCGTGATGAACCAGCTCAACGAACGCCTGGGGCAGTTCATTGCAGCGCGCGAGATCGACCGCATGAGCAACCCCGACATCCGCGTGGCGCGCAGCCTGGCCACGCTGTTCAACCCCACCCTGTACCCGGCGGTCGGGCAGGTGCTGCGCATCACGCAGCAGGAACTGGCCTACCTCGTGGGCTTGTCGCGCCAGCGCGTCAACGAAGCGCTCAAGTCCCTGCAGGACCAGGGCTGCATCAAGATCGAATACGGTGGCCTGCGCGTGCTCGATCTGGCCGCCTTGCGCTCGCGTGTGTTCACCACGCGAGCCGCGGCGGCCTGAGAGTGGGAAAATAGCGCCTTTGCGGCGCCTGTTGACCGCCGCACACACCCAACGACACCATGAACGACACCACCACCCGCCCCTCCCTGCCCGACCACCTGTCCATCGACCCCCGCAGCCCCCACCACGTCGCCGCGGTGTTTGCGCACGACATCGGCATCCGCTTCAATGGCAAGGAGCGCTTCGACGTCGAGGAATACTGCATCAGCGAAGGCTGGATCAAGGTGCCCGCTGGCAAGACCGTGGACCGCAAGGGCAAGCCGCTGCTGATCAAGCTCAAGGGCAGTGTCGAGGCCTACTACCTCTGATTTCACAGCAAAATACCACTCTAGCCCGCGTGGAATGTGCGCGAACAGCTACCAAAACAATAGCGCCATGACAGACCAGAAACCTCCCACCACGTTCCGCCGCGCCGCACCTCCGGCCCCTACAGGCGCTCCCAAACGCGCCCCCGTGCCTGCCGGGCAAAGCAACACGGCCGCCTTTGGGGCCAATGGCACGGTACGCCTGAACAAGCGCATGGCCGAACTGGGCCTGGCCTCGCGCCGCGAAGCCGACGACTGGATCGCCAAGGGCTGGGTCAAGGTCAACGGGCGCGTGGCCGAAATGGGGCTGCAGGTGGCACCAGACGCCCGTATCGAGATCGACAAGCAAGCCCAAGGGCAAAAGGCCAACCAGGTCACCATCCTGCTGCACAAGCCCATGGGCGTGGTCAGCGGCCAGGCCGAAGACGGGCACCAGCCCGCCATCACGCTCATCCAGCCCGGCAACCGCTGGATGGACGACAACGCCCGTTTCTTCTTCCACCCGCGCCAGCTGCAGCACCTCGTGCCCGCCGGACGCCTCGACATTGATTCGACCGGCTTGCTGGTACTGACCCAGGACGGACGGGTGGCGCGCCAGCTCATCGGCGAAGACAGCCGCATGGAAAAGGAATACCTGGTGCGCGTGGCCTATACCGGGGTCGAGAACCCGGCGGCAGCGACGTCAGCCGCCGCCACGCATGCGCCACTCAAGAGCATCGACGACCGCGACCCGGTGCGCAACGATGTGCAATCCGTGTTCCCGGCGGCCAAGCTGGCGCTGCTGCGCCACGGGCTCTCGTTGGATGGCCAGCCACTGCGTCCCGCTCAGGTGGAGTGGCAGAACCCCGAACAGCTGCGTTTCGTGCTGACCGAAGGGAAAAAGCGCCAGATTCGGCGCATGTGTGAACAGGTGGGACTGAAGGTGGTGGGACTCAAGCGCGTGCGCGTCGGCCGCGTCATGCTGGGCAACCTGCCCGTGGGGCAGTGGCGCTATCTGCAGCCGCACGAGAAATTCTGACCCAGGCCGCGCGCGGCGCGCTCACACCGGAGCGTCGCGGTCAAAAGGCTGGGTTTCCTCGAAGTCCGGATGTGGCGGCTCGGCATCGGCGGGATCCTCGCTCATCAGACTGTCGAACTCGGCCCAGGCCGTGTCGGTGTCCCGCTCCTTGACTGCCGGCTGCGGAATCGGGTCCAGCAAAGGGTCGTAGCCCGGCATAGTGGCGGGCGAACCGGGTGGTGGACGGTTGGTACTCATGAAAACCCCTTGCAATCCCTGGCGTGTTTGTTGACTTCGGACAACTTTAGCGCATCCGGCCCCTGCCTGCCAGAACCAGCGCTTTCGCCCGCTCTGGTACCACGCAAGGGCTCTTGAAAGCCTGCTCCTCGCCCATAATTGCGCCCTTTGCCGACGCCAGACTGACGGAAATGACGCCGCTGGCTTGTGTTGATTTACCGCTTTTGATTGAACCATGAGCAAACAAACCCTGTCGTTCCAGGCCGAAGTGGCCCAGTTGCTGCACCTTGTCACCCACTCCCTGTACTCCAACAAGGAAATCTTCCTGCGCGAGCTGGTGTCCAACGCCTCGGACGCCTGCGACAAGCTGCGCTTCGAAGCCATCAACAACGCCGCCCTGTACGAAGATGCCCCGAACCTGGAGGTGCGTGTCACGTTCGACAAGGACGCCAAGACGCTGACCATCACCGACAACGGCATCGGCATGAGCCAGCAGGAGGCCATCGACCACCTGGGCACCATTGCCAAGAGCGGCACCAAGGACTTCATGAGCAAGCTCTCGGGCGACCAGAAGGCCGACTCGCAGCTCATCGGCCAGTTCGGCGTGGGCTTCTACTCCGGCTTCATCGTGTCCGACAAGATCACGGTGGAAAGCCGCCGCGCCGGCCTCAAGGCCGAGGAAGGCGTGCGCTGGGTGAGCGCCGGTGCCGGCGACTTCGAGGTGGACACCATCACCCGCGCCCAGCGCGGCACCAGCGTCATCCTGCACCTGCGCGAAGACGCACTGGAATACGCCAACACCTGGAAGCTCAAGAGCGTCATCGGCAAGTACTCCGACCACATCAGCCTGCCCATCCTGATGGAAAAGGAAGAGTGGAAGGACGGCGAACTGATCGACCCCAAGGACGAGAACGGTGGCCGCCAACCGGGTGCCATGGTCAAGACCGGCGAATGGGAAGCCGTGAACAAGGGCAACGCCATCTGGGCCCGCGCCAAGAAGGACGTGACGGCGGAGGAATACAACGAGTTCTACAAGCAGATCAGCCACGACTACGAGCCACCCCTGGCCCACAGCCACAACCGCGTCGAGGGCAGCACCGAGTACACCCAGCTGCTATACATCCCGTCCAAGGCGCCGATGGACCTGTACAACCGCGACAAGGCCCGCGGCGTGAAGCTGTACGTGAAGCGCGTGTTCATCATGGACGACGCCGAGGCCCTGCTGCCCTCCTACCTGCGCTTCATCAAGGGCGTGGTGGACTCGGCCGACCTGCCACTGAACGTGAGCCGCGAGCTGCTGCAGGAAAGCCGTGACGTGCGCGCCATCCGTGAAGGCAATACCAAGCGCGTGCTCTCGGTACTGGAGAACCTGGCCCAGCACGACAGCCACAGCACGGCCACCGAGGGCGACGTGACCGATGTCGTGTCGGAAGAGGACAAGGCCAAGGAAGGCAAGTACAGCAAGTTCTACGCCGAATTCGGCGCCGTGCTCAAGGAAGGCCTGGGCGAGGACTTCTCCAACAAGGACCGCATTGCCAAGCTGCTGCGCTTTGCCTCGAGCACCACCGACAGCGTGAGCGTATCGTTTGCCGACTACAAGGCGCGCATGAAAGAGGGCCAGGAGGCGATCTACTACATCACCGCCGAAACGCTGGCCGCCGCCAAGAACAGCCCGCAGCTCGAAGTGTTCAAGAAGAAGGGCATCGAGGTGCTCCTGATGACCGACCGCGTCGACGAGTGGGCACTGAACTACCTGCACGACTTCGACGGCACCCCGCTGCAGAGCGTGGCCAAGGGTGCGGTCGACCTGGGCAAGTTGCAGGACGAAGCCGAAAAGAAGGCCGCCGAGGAAGCTGCGGAAGCCTTCAAGCCGGTGCTGGCCAAACTCAAGGAAGCCCTGAAGGACAAGGCCGACGACGTGCGCGTGACCACCCGCCTGGTGGACAGCCCCGCCTGCCTGGTGGTACAGGACCATGGCATGAGCACCCAGCTGGCCCGTCTGCTCAAGCAGGCCGGCCAAAGCGCTCCCGACGTCAAGCCCATTCTGGAAGTCAACGCCGAGCACGCGCTGGTGAAGAAGCTCGGCGGTTCGGTGCACTTCCACGACCTGGCCCACATCCTGTTCGACCAGGCCCTGCTGGCCGAAGGCGGTCTGCCCGAAGACCCCGCCGCCTATGTGAAGCGCGTGAACGCCCTGCTGGTCTAAGCCGCGAACGTCGCCATCACAAAGCCGTGCAGCCCAGATGCTGCACGGCTTTTTTTGTGTTGCGTCAAATTCGAATCAAGTTTTCCGACACCCGGGTAAACCCATGGACTGAGGACCGGTTCCGACTCCTAGAATCCGCGCTTTCAATATATTAAGGAGCTCATTCATGGCCTCTTCTTTCGCACAGCGCGGACTCGTCGCCGCCCTGGCCCTGGCCTTCACCGGTCTGGCCGCTGCCGCCACCATCCCCAAGGGCGTGCAGCTGCACGACAAGCAGGAACTGACCCGCAACAACGGCTCCGAGCCCGAGACCCTGGACCCGGCTCTGGCCGAAGGCGTGCCGGCCAACAACATCATCCGCGACATGTTCGAAGGCCTGACCGCTGTGGACGGCTCCGGCACCATCGTTCCCGGTGTGGCCGAGAGCTGGAAGCAGACCAACCCCACCACCTGGGTGTTCAAGCTGCGCAAGGACGCCAAGTGGTCCAACGGCGACCCAGTGACCACCGAAGACTTCGTCTGGAGCATGCGCCGCTTTGTCGACCCGGCCACCGCCTCCAAGTACGCCTCCACCTACGGCAAGTTCATTGCCAACGGCATGGAGGTGGTCGAAGGCAAGAAGAAACCAGAGGAACTGGGCGTCAAGGCCATCGACAAGTACACGCTGGAAATCACCACGGCCTTCCCCGTGAACTTCCTGCCCGACGTGGTATCCAACCTGCAGCTGGGCCCCGTGCACCGCGCCACCGTCGAGAAGTTCGGCAAGGCCTGGACCAAGCCCGGCAACATCGTCAGCAATGGCGCCTTCACCATGGCCGACTGGCAGGTCAACTCCAAGGTGGTGCTGGCCAAGAACCCGCAGTACTGGGATGCCAAGAACGTCCAGCTGACCAAGTTCACCTATTTGCCAGTGGAGAGTGGTGATGCCGACGTGAAACTGTTCGAATCCGGCGAGAACGACTGGGTCTACCAGCTGCCCCCCGGAACCTACGAGAAGTACAAGGCCCAATACCCCAAGGAAATCCGCAATGCGCCCATGCTGGGCATCCGCTACTACTCCCTGCTGAACACCGACCCCGTGCTCAAGGACGTGCGCGTGCGCAAGGCCCTCTCCATGGTGATTGACCGCGACCTGATGGCCGACAAGGTGACGGCTGACGGCCAGGTGGCGGTGTACGGCGCCATCATGCACGGCACCAAGGGCGCCGAGGTCACCGCCTACGACTGGGCCAAGTGGCCCATGGACAAGCGCGTGGCCGAGGCCAAGAAGCTGCTGGCCGCGGCCGGTGTGCAACCCGGCACCAAGCTGAAGTTCGCCTACAACACCAGCGAGTACCACAAGAAGATGGCCATCTTCGTGGCCTCCGAGTGGAAGAACAAGCTCGGCATCGACATGGACATGGAAGCCATGGAGTTCAAGGTGCTGATCAAGAAGCGCAATGACGGCGACTACCAGGTGGCACGCAACGGCTGGGTGGCCGACTACAACGATGCCACCACCTTCCTGACCCTGATCGAGTGCGACTCCGACCAGAACGCCCACAAGAACTGCAACCGCGCCGCGCAGAAGCTCATCGACCAAGGCAACGCCAGCCTGGATCCGAAGAAGCGCACCCAGCTGCTGACCCAGGCCGCGAAGATGATCATGGACGACTACCCCATGATTCCCTTGCTGCAGTACACCGTGCCGCGTCTGGTGAAGTCCTATGTGGGTGGCTACACCCAGACCAACTCCATGGACCGCTACCGCGGCAAGGAGCTGTACATCATCAAGCACTAAAATTGCGCCTGTAACGCTCCAGCGGCCACTGCACCTTACCCGGCGCAGTGGCCGTTTGGTTTCAAGCAGCCCGCCCACCCACGGCGGGGTTTTCCGGAGTCACCATCCATGTGGTCCTATGCCCTGCGTCGCCTGCTGGCGACCCTTCCCACGCTGCTGGCCGTCATCACGGTCTGCTACCTGCTCCTGCACTTCACCCCTGGCGGACCGTTCGACAGCGAACGCAAGGTTTCGGCCGCCGTGCTGGCCAACCTGCAGGCCAAATACCACCTCGACGAGCCGCTGTGGAAGCAATACCTGCTGTACCTGCAGAGCCTGCTGCACGGTGACCTGGGCGCCTCGTTCCGTTACGAGGATTGGACCGTCAACGAACTCGTGGCCAAGGCCCTGCCGGTGTCGGCGGCCATCGGCGGCGGCTCGCTGCTGATTGCCTTGGTCATCGGCGTGGCGCTGGGCACCATTGCCGCGCTGCGCCAGAACAGCGCGTTGGACTACGTGGTCATGTTCCTGGGCAACGCCGGGCATGCCTTCCCCTCCTTCGTGGTCGGCCCGGTGCTGATCCTGGTATTTGCCATCTGGCTCAAGGTGGCCCCGGCCGGTGGCTGGGCCGATTTCGCGCCACGCTACATGGTGCTGCCCATGGCTCTGCTGGTGGTCATCAATGTCGCCACCATCGGCCGCGTGATGCGCGGCAGCATGATCGAGGTGCTTTCCAGCAACTTCATCCGCACCGCACGCGCCAAGGGTCTGCCCACCCGCACCGTGGTGCTGCGCCACGCCATGAAACCAGCCCTGCTGCCGGTCGTCTCGCTGATCGGCCCCATGGCCATTTCGGCCATCACTGCCGCGGTGGTCACCGAATCGGTGTTCTCGCTGCCGGGCCTGGGCAAGCTCATCGTCAATGGCGCCTCGAACCGGGACTACACCCTGGTGCTGGGCCTGGTGGTGCTCATCACCGTCATCGCCGTCACCCTCAACCTGCTGGTGGACCTGGCCTACGCCCTGCTCGACCCCAAGATCCGCTACTGACATGACACCGTCCAAGAATGCGCCCCTGGTGGCGGCGCTGCAAGACACCACCCTCGCGTCGGTACAGGGCCGCAGCCCCTGGGCCGACGCTTGCACCCGATTCCTGCGCAACAAGGCAGCCGTGGTCAGCCTGGTGCTGCTGGCTTTCATCGCCCTGGCCTGCATCGTCGGGCCCTGGGTGCTGCCCAATGCGTTCGACTCCTCGGACTGGAACGCCATGAGCGTGCCCCCGACCTGGGAGGGTTTCCACTGGTTCGGCACCGACGAATCCGGCCGGGACCTGCTGGTGCGCTGCCTCATCGGCGGACGCATCTCGCTCATGGTCGGCCTGCTGGCCACGCTCACCTCGGCCAGCATCGGCATCGCCTGGGGCGCCACCGCCGGCTTCCTGGGCGGCAAGGTCGACGCGCTGATGATGCGCGTGGTCGACATGATGTACGCCGTGCCTTACCTGCTCATCGCCATCCTCATGGTGACGCTGCTGGGCCGCGCCTTCTACCTCGTGGTCATCACCATTACGGTGTTTTCGTGGATGGACATGGCACGCGTGGTACGCGGCCAGACGCTCTCCTTGCGTTCGCGCGAATTCGTCGAAGCGGCGCGTGCCATCGGCGTGCCCACACACCGCATCATCTTCCAGCACATCGTGCCCAACCTGCTGGGCATCGTGGTCATCTACACCACCGTCACGGTGCCTGCCGTGATCCTGACCGAGTCGGTGCTGTCCTTCCTGGGACTGGGCATCCAGGAACCCATGACCAGCTGGGGCGTGCTGATCCATGACGGCACCACCGTGATGGAAATCTCGCCCTGGATCCTGCTGTTTCCGGCTGGACTGCTCTCGGCCACGCTGTACTGCTTCAACTACATCGGCGACGGCCTGCGTGACGCGCTCGACCCCAAGGACCGCTAAACATGGCCTTACTCGAAGTCAAGAACCTCGGCGTGCAATTCGCCACCCAGGACGGCACCGTCTTTGCCGTCAACGGACTCAACTTCTCCCTCGACAAGGGCCAGACCCTGGGCATCGTCGGTGAGAGCGGCTCGGGCAAGAGCCAGAGCGTGCTGGCCATGATGGGCCTGCTGGCCAAGAACGGGAAGGCCACGGGCCAGGTGCTGTACCAGGGCCGCGACCTGCTGACATTGAGCGCGGCCGAGCTCAACCGCATCCGCGGCAACCGCATGGCCATGATCTTCCAGGACCCCATGACCTCGCTGAACCCCTACCTCACGGTGGAGCGGCAGATGACCGAGGTGCTGCAGTTCCACAAAGGCATGGACCGCCGATCAGCCCGCCTGCAGGCCATCCGCCTGCTCGAAGCCGTGAAGATCCCCGAAGCGGCACGGCGCGTGGACATGTACCCGCACGAGTTTTCCGGCGGCATGCGCCAGCGCGTGATGATCGCCATGGCCCTGCTGTGCGAACCCGAAGTGCTGGTGGCCGACGAGCCCACCACGGCCCTGGACGTGACCGTGCAGGCCCAGATCCTGGCGCTGCTGCGTGAACTGCAGCGCGACTTCGGCACCGCCATCGTCATGATCACGCACGACCTGGGCGTGGTGGCCGGCCTGTGCGACGAGGTGCTGGTGCTGTACGGCGGGCGCGTCATGGAACAAGGGGATGCCAACCACATCTTCCACCACCCCAGCCACCCCTACACCCAGGGCCTGCTGCGCGCCATTCCGCGCATGGACGGCCAGCACGAGCACCTGCTCGCCATCCCCGGCACACCCCCGAACATGGCCCGCCCGCCCAAGGGTTGCCCCTTTGCCCCGCGCTGCGCCTACGCCCAGGACGCCTGTGCCCAGACCCCACCCACCCTGCAAGCCACCGGACCCTCCGGCGCCTTGCGCGCCTGCCACCGCCCGGTGCAGGACCTGACCGCCCCGGAGCACGCCCATGCCTGACGCCCGCACTCCCCTGCTGTCCGTGCGCGACGTGCACGTGGAATTCCCCATCAAGGCCGGCAACGACTGGCCCTGGACACCCAAGCGCACGCTCAAGGCCGTGGGCGGTGTCAGCCTGGACCTGTACCCCGGTGAAACGCTGGGCGTGGTGGGCGAGTCGGGCTGCGGCAAGTCCACGCTGGCGCGCGCCATCCTCAACCTGAACCCGGCCACCCGTGGCTCCATCCGCTGGGAAGGCAAGGAGATGGCTGGGGCACCGGCCGAGCAGTGGCTGGCCCTGCGCCGCGACGTGCAGATGATCTTCCAGGACCCGCTGGCCAGCCTGAACCCGCGCATGACCGTGGCCCAGATCATTGCCGAGCCGCTGCGCACCCACCACCCCGAGCTGCCGAACGATGAAGTCATGGCGCGCGTGCGCGCCATCATGGACCGCGTGGGGCTGACGCCGCAGCAGATCAACCGCTACCCGCACGAGTTTTCGGGTGGCCAGTGCCAGCGCATCGGCATTGCCCGCGCGCTGATCCTCAAGCCGAAACTCATCGTCTGCGACGAGCCGGTGTCGGCGCTGGACGTGTCGATCCAGGCCCAGATCATCAACCTGCTGCAGGAGCTGCAGCAGGAAATGGGCCTGGCGCTGATCTTCATCGCCCACGACCTGGCCGTGGTGCGCCACATCAGCCACCGCGTGATGGTGATGTACCTGGGCCGCGCCATGGAAGAGGCCCAGCGCGACACCCTGTACGCCACACCGCGCCACCCCTACACCCAGGCGCTGCTGTCGGCCATCCCCATCCCCGACCCGGACAAGGAACGCGGCAAGACCATCCAGCTGCTGCAGGGCGACCTGCCCTCGCCCCTGAACCCGCCCAGCGGCTGCGTGTTCCGCACCCGCTGCCCGCAGGTGCAGGAGCGCTGCGCCCAGACCGTGCCCACGCTGGCCGACACCGACGTGGGCAGCCGCGCGGCCTGCCTGCGCACCGTCGCCTGAGCGCCCTTTTTTCGGGTAAAAATGGCCTTCTGCCCCCGCAAAACCTGCGTGGGGAGCTACTTTTTCCATAGCAACACAGATATGCACCAACACTTCACCCGCACCACCACCGCCCTGGCCCTGGGCCTGACCCTGCTCAGCGCCCAGGCGCAGACCGCCACCGATCCCCTGTTGGCCGCGGCCAAGGAACCCGGCGCCGTCACCACCGCCAGCGGCCTGGTGTACCGAAGCCTGGCCGAGGGTACGGGTGCCAGCCCCACCGCCAGTGACCGCGTCAAGGTGCACTACAAGGGCACCTTCCCCGATGGCCGCGAGTTCGACAGCTCGTACAAGCGCGGCACGCCCATCGAGTTCCCCCTGAGCGGCGTCATCCCCTGCTGGACCGAAGGCGTGCAGAAGATGAAGGTGGGTAGCAAGGCCAAGCTCACCTGCCCGGCCTCCATTGCCTACGGCTCGCGCGGTGCCGGCGGCGTGATTCCGCCCAATGCCACCTTGCAGTTCGAGGTGGAGTTGCTGGGCATCAACGGCAAGTAAACCGGTGCATGGAGCGCCTGGCCGTTTTTTCGGCCAGCGCTTCTGCAGAACCGCAAGCCCCCCGGCTGGCGTACAGTCACCATGCGGGTAGTGCTGCTTTTCGCCTGGCCGCAAAGGCAGCATCGACGCCATTCACGTGCAACTGCGTTGGGTTGAACACTGCGGGAAGCTCACCATGAACGTTCTGTCGCGCATTCCACCGGGACTCGTCGGCGATTTCTGGGGCGGGCTTGCCGCCATGCTGGTGGCCCTGCCCTCGGCGATCGCGTTCGGCGTCACCATCTTCTCGCCACTGGGCGGCGCATACGCGGCCTACGGCGCGCTGGCCGGCATCCTGGGGGTTACGGCCCTGGGCCTGGTCGCACCGGCCATGGGCGGTACCCAGCGGCTGATCACGGCCCCCTGCGCACCTGCCGCCGCCGTGTTGTCGGCCTTTGCCATCGAGTTCATGCGCACCGGTGCGACGCCGCAGACGGTGCTGTTCCTGCTGATGGCCATTGGACTGCTCTCGGGCGCGCTGCAGGTGCTCTACGGCACGATCGGCCTGGGACGGCTGATCAAGTACATGCCCTATCCGGTCGTCAGCGGCTACCTGTCGGGCGTCGGCCTGATCATCATCGGCAGCCAGCTGCCTAAGCTCCTTGGCGTACCCGGCGGCCAAGGTTTCTGGCAGGCGCTGGTCCATGTCGATGGATGGCAGTGGCAGGCCATCGTGGTCGGCCTGGTCACGGCCGGCACCATGGTGGGCGGGCCACGCCTGACCCAGCGCGTGCCCGCGGTGATCCTGGCCCTGGGCGCCGGCATGCTCAGCTACTTCGGTCTGGGGCTGATCGACCCTGCCCTGCTGGTGGTCGAGGGCAACGCACTGATTGTCGGCCCCATGGGCGGTGGCGCGGGCGGCAGTGCTGGTGGCTTTGCCGAGGCATTCGCCGGCCGTCTCGCGTCGGTACAAGGCATTGACCTGGCGCAGCTGCACTCCTTGCTGGTGCCGGCACTCACCCTGTCCGTGCTGCTGTCGATCGATACGCTCAAGACCTGTGTGGTGCTGGATGCGATGACACGCACGCGGCACAACTCGAACCGCGAACTGGTCGGCCAGGGCCTGGGCAACCTGGCCTCAGGCCTGGTGGGCGGCATTCCCGGCGCCGGCACCATGGGCGCGACGCTGGTGAACATGTCCAGTGGCGCCGTCAGTCGGCTCTCGGGGGTGATGGAAGGCGCACTGGCCCTGCTCGCCTTCCTGTTGCTGGGGCGCCTGATCGCTTGGGTGCCGATTGCCGCCCTGGCCGCGATTCTCATCGTCATTGGCGTGCGCATGATCGACCGCCACAGCTTTGCCCTGGTGAAGACCCGGCACACGGTGCTCGATTTCGTCGTCATCCTCGCGGTGGTGGGGGTGGCCTTGTTCGTCGGCCTGATTCCGGCATCGGGCACCGGCATTGCGCTGGCGATCCTGCTGTTCATCCGCGAGCAGCTCGGCGCATCCATCGTGCGGCGCAAGATTCTGGGCAACCAGAGCTTTTCGAAGCGCACCCGCCCCGAAGACGAGATGCGGATTCTTGCCGCCGAGGGCGGGCAGGCGGTCATCATCGAACTGCAAGGAAGCCTGTTCTTCGGAACCACCGACCAGCTCTACTCGGTGCTGGAAGACGAAATCAAGACGCGCAAGTACATCGTGCTGGACATGCGCCGGGTGCAAACCATCGACATCACCGCCGCCCACTTGCTGGAGCAGGTGCGCGACATGATGTCCGAGAAGAACGGCTTCCTGGTGTACAGCCACCTGCCGACGCGGCTGCCCTCGGGTCAGAACATGCAGCAGTATGTGAACCAGACCGGATTGGCGCCCTACAAGAGCGCAGCGCGCGTGTTCGACGACATTGACGAGGCCAAAGGCTGGATCGAGAACCGCATCCTCAAGGAGGTGGCCGGCCGACTGAATGATGTGCCGGCCAAGGAGGTCGAGGAAGCCCCCCTGCAACTGCACGAATTCGAGCTGTTCAAGGCCCGAAAAGAGGACACCCTGATCGAGCTGGACGCACTCCTGGTACGCGCCAGCCACGCCAAGGGCGAAAGGATCTTCTCGCGCGGCGACCCGGGCGGCCAGCTGTTCTTGGTACGCAAGGGACTGGTGCACTTCTCCATCCCTCTCGGCAGCGGACAAGTCCGTAGCCTCAACATGTGCGGCCGTGGCGCCTTCTTCGGCGAACTGACGTTCCTGGATGGCGGCACCCACTCCGTGGACGCTACGGCGTTCAGCGATGTGGAGCTGTTCGTGCTGTCACGCAGCGCCTTCGACGCCTTTGCGGAACAGCACCGAAAAGCAGCGCTGAAGCTGATCGAGGGCCTGGCCAGTACCCTCACCATTCGCGTTCGCCACCTCACCGGCGAGGTGGTGGCGCTGGAGTCCTGAACAGACGGTGTTTTCTCGCCGGCGTGGGGGGAATCTCGATGCAAAACAAAGGAATTTTTCCCGATTGCGTCGACTTCAAGGCTGTTAGCTGTCGCCTACCAGTTCAACGCCAACTCACACAATCGCCCCAAAGCGGGATTTGGGCAGCTCTAACTCACTGGCCCTTTGCAGACGTTTCTCGTTCGCAATTTTTGACAGCTAAATTTCCATCACATTTGCGCACAGGGTGTGTCATTGCTTAATAGGCATGCACATGGCAACAGTCCGCACCATTACGTGCTTTAACAAAGTTTTCCAGTAGTTATCCACACCGTTGAACACAGACGCTGTGGATAAAGATTGGATCCCCAGTTCAATCAAAACTCCTTTGCAGATACGGCAAAAACTGCTGTGACCCCGTGCAGGCATACGCTGGCCGACGGCGCAAACGTCCCTCGCCAGCGCGCAAAACAGCCCTTCAGTGTGACGCGCTGATGACATTTTTCTTGCGAGTTTATGAATTTGAATGGGCACTCAAAATTTGCCTCTCAGGCACATATTGCAACGCAACAATTCAACATTAAGATGGGACGAAATGTCTGGAGAAGTTCGATGCGCGCCATCAAGAAAACCCGCCTCTACATAGAGCACAACCCGGATTCCGAAGCGGCCAAATTGCTGGCTCGCTTGGTACTTTCACTTGAAAGAGAGACCGAATTCCCGGTATCGGATTTGTACAAGCTGGACTTTGATCGCTTCAAACTCGCACTGAATTTATTGGACGAGTGGAGACTAGATAGGTACTACGCTGGCAAAGGGCGCTTGTTCGACGTGTCGTTCCAAATGCACAACATGCAGCCCCCTGAAGCCGGGACCTCGACCAATTCCTAGGCAGCGTTTGGATGACCTTGGAGTCTCTGCTGCCCATGCTGTATCGGTGATGGACGGTGATCGGCGATCACGATGTCTTGTTCGGATGTAATAAGCACTGGCCATGCGATTCCCGGCTTGAAATAGCACAGGCAGGGTTCCGGCTCAGTGCAGGGAAAGGCCCAGCGGGCATTGGGGTAGTGCCAAGCCGAACCATCGGGAAGTTGAACTTCGGCGTCACACTCAAAATACTGACCGCGCTGGACGGGATAGATGTGCAGTAACCCTGGGGACATGATTTCCAAATGTGCAGCAGTTTTTGCGTCCGTCCAAGCTTGCTTCGCATTGCTCACATGCATGCAGTACAGCGCGCAGAGTGCGGCTGCAATCCAGCACAGGTCGTCATCAAGAAAAAAAGCCAAAGCCCAACTCAGGGACAGCAGTCCGAACCCGCAAACGAGTGCATAACCCCGATCGTAATGGACCCGTATGGCTTCTAGTTGTGCGCTTGGGTTGGCGTTCATGGTGTGGCCTGTTGTGAGTAGTTGCGTCACATAAATGTCGAATTGTTTTGTGACAATTTCATAACAACACTTCAGCAACTTGCAGCATGACAACACAAGACAAACGCCGCCATTCCCGCTCACAGTTCTTTCTGTTGCACAAGGATGGTCAACCTCTGCCGGTCTACGCATTCAGAGATGAACTTGACCTGGTCGCAATTCCCGCATTGCTGCTCGACATGGGCGCGGGTGGAGTACAGGTTCTGACGACAGCAGACGATGCTCCAGTTGCTGGCACCTATGACCTAGAGGTACGGCACTCGGAACTGCTAGACGCAGAGATGCCGCGCGTCAGGATAGTTAAAGCCTGGCAACGCCAAGACGGGATCAATGTAAGGACGGGATTCGCTTTCAGTGACTGCCAAGAGGTACAGAACCTTCTTGGTAAATGCTTGGCAGCTTCTGAACACCATTTGTTGCGCTGTGTGTTGCACCCATCGGAATAGGGTCGCGACACGAAAGAATGACATTGCCCGCTAGCGAAACAATTCAACAATTTCCCAGTTTCGCTCCTGTGCGATACGACGCAGCGCATCGTCGGGATTGGTCGCAACAGGCTTGTCGACCGCTTCAAGTAATGGAAGGTCGTTGATCGAGTCCGAATAGAAGGTTGTGCGCGTGATGGCCATGTCCAGACCACGTGAACGTAGCCACTGCTCTACACGAGCAACTTTTCCTTCCCTGAACGAAGGAACCCCCGAGATGCCTCCGGTGTAGCCGCCAGTGTTGGCATCTATTTCCAAGTCCACCGCGATTAGGTGTTCAATGCCGAACAGCGGTGCGATCGGTCTGGTCACAAACTCATTTGTCGCCGTGACTAGTACTATCGTATCGCCCAACTCCTGGTGCTTTTTCACCAAAGACAAAGCAGCCGGCATTATCACCGGGGCTATAACATCCGAGACGTATGCAGAGCGTGCGTTGAGGCACTCTTCGCGACTTCGTATACGCAGCGCCCTCGTTGCAAACTCTATGTATTCGTGGATATCAAGCGTGCCGTTTTTGTATTGTGAGTAGAACTGATCATTGCGACTCGCAAATTGATCTGGATCCACCCAACCCAGCATCACAGTGTAGGTTCCCCAGCTGAAATCCGAATCCATAGGGATCAGGGTGTGATCAAGATCGAAGAACGCGAAACTTGGAGTGGACTGTGATTTCATTTGCTTTCAGCTTGAATTGCATTAACCACACACTGCGCTGCCCACAGCATGTCTTCGTCCGATACGTTCAGCGGCGGAGACAGCACCAAAACGGATCCCTGCCCAACCTTGAAGGACAAACCGTTGCTGAGGCACCGATAGAGCACCGCCTCAGCCATATCTGACGCGCTGCGATTTGGGATGCTTTGCATTTCGATGCCAATGAGAAGTCCCAGCCCGCGAACCTCGCGCACACTGGGCAAACACCGGGTCCCGTCGGTTAGCAGTTGCTTTAGCTTCAGGCCTTTCTGAGTTGACTTGATAAGCAATTGCTCGTCATCCAACGTATCTAGAACCGCTACTGCCGCAGCACATGCCACTGGATTTTTCTCGTGGGTGTAGTGCCCCAGCGAAATATGCTGTGCCACGTCAAACTCAGCACGGGCCAACAGCGCCGCTAGTGGCATGCTGGCACCCCCCAGACCCTTGCCGAGGACTAGCATGTCCGGCTCTATGCCGTAGTGCTCAATGGCAAACAATGTGCCAGTGCGCCCCAGCGCGATGGGAATTTCGTCGACGATAAGCAAGGCACCATGTCGGTCACAAATCGCGCGCAGTTGACGGTAGTAATTGGGCGGAGGAATCTGCACATCCGTGCAGCGGATGGTTTCCACCACCACAGCTGCCACATCACCTTCCTTGCGCATGCAGTAATCGATGTAGTCCACACAGCGCAAGGTACAGGTGCCACCGCATCCCAACGCGCATGCCCCTGGATCGCAGGGTGGAACGTGCATTGCGCCACTCATCAGCGGGCCCATGCCAGCGCGAAAGACTGATTCGCCACCCAGAGAGATGGCATCGAGCGACGCGCCATGGAACGAGTCCCACATTGAAATCGTCTTGAATCGCCCGGTTACAACCCGTGCGAGCTTGATCGCCATGCCTATGGCGGAGGTACCACCCGGGGCAAACAACGCCTTGGCATTGCCCATCGGGGCTGCCGAGCAAAGTCGCCGCGCCAGATCGATGGCGTGGTGATTAGTGTAGCGCCTCGGGCAAAAAGCCAACTCCTCCAGGGTGGCGGTCATGGCAGCAACCACATGAGGGTGTGCATAACCAACTTGGTGCAGGCTGTTGCCATGGAAATCCAGAATGCGACGCCCCTGTACATCGGTCAGCCACGAGCCCTGAGCCTGCTGCAACACATTCAGGCATGGAGTGGACATTGATTGGTGAAAGAACCAACGAGCGTCTTCATCCAACAATGCCTGGGTGGTTGTGTCAATGTGATCCCGCGCCCAGGCCTGTCGGCGCGGCCCTATGTTCACATCGCCCTCGGAAACGTCGGCGCTATTGGTCATCGCTCACCCCTGCCAACTCCCCATCCTTGATCATGCGCTGCCTTCCGCCATGTGCATGGGCAAAGAGGGCGTTTGCACATGCTTCGGCGTCGCCCTTCTCTATCAGGTCGACGATCTGGGCATGCTCCTTGGCGAAGTTGATGATCGCGCTGGGAGCATAGAGATTGCGCTTACGAAACAATGCCAGTTGCTTGGCTACCTTGCGGTAGGTGTCGGTCAGGGCCTGGTTTCCAGCAAAAAAAACCAGTTCGTCGTGGAAGCGCAGGTTGAGACTATGGAATGCCTCTACGTCTGACTCCTTGACGCGGCGCATCTGGTTGGTGAGGCTGCGCAGAGTGGCGAGTTGTTTCTTGCTGATGCTGCCACAGAGCAATCGCCCGGCCGTGGCGTCCAAGCCGGCGCGCAGGTCATACAACTGCGCCGCCTCTGACAACGCAATCTTGCGCACGAAAGTTCCTCGGTTTCGCTCTAGCTTGAACAAACCGCCCATTTCCAATAGCCGAATAGCTTCTCGCAATGGACCGCGCGAAACCCCGAACTTGCGTGCCAGCTCGACTTCGTTAAGACGCTCCCCAGGCAGCAAGTCCCCACGCACGACCATGTCCTCGATGGAGTCTGCAATGAGGCGCGTGACTGGGGTAGTGCGTAGCAGTTCCAGTGCTTCAGCACGATCTATTTCAACTGTTTCGTTCATGGCAATGACTACAAAGTTCATGCCAGTTTAATGGAAATTGACAACTGCAAACTGTCAACAGTTTGTCACAAACGCTCACTACGATTGCGCCCAGGACGCTTGCGAAGCCGTTGGGCGCGGAGTGTTCTGAATGCCCACCGACCGATTCTCTAACGGAGTTGTTACATGTTCATGAAAACCAACCTGAAGACCCTTGCCATGGCCTGCGCCCTGGTCCTGGGCTGCAGTCAGGCCATTGCTCAGAAGGCCACACTCAACGTCTATACCGCCCTGGAAACCGACCAACTCAAGGCCTATCAGGAATCCTTCAACAAGTCTTACCCTGATGTCGAAATCAAGTGGACACGCGACTCCACCGGCATCATTACTGCCAAGCTCCTCGCCGAGAAGTCAAAGCCGGTGGCCGATGTCATCATGGGCGTGGCAGCCTCCAGCATGGTGGTTTTTGACAAGGAAGGCATGCTAGAAGGCTACGCCCCTGCCAACCTGAAGGAAATCAACCCTCGCTTCAAGGCTGCCAGCAACCCACCGACCTGGGTGGGTATGGATGTATGGGGTGCCGCAGTTTGCTACAACACAGTGGAAGCTGCCAAGCTGGGGTTACCAAAGATCGAATCATGGAAAGACCTCACCCGCCCGGAATTCAAGGGCAAGGTGGTCATGCCCAACCCCAACTCCTCGGGAACGGGATTTCTGGATGTAACCGCCTGGCTGCAAATGTTTGGCGACAAGGCCGGCTGGGAGTTCATGGACAAGTTGCACGACAACATCGCCGTGTACACCCACTCGGGCTCCAAGCCTTGCGTTATGGCCGGCACTGGCGAATTTCCGGTGGGCATTTCCTTCGAATATCGCGCTAATGTTGTGAAGTCCAAGGGCGCCCCCATCGACGTGGTGTTCCCCAAAGAAGGGCTAGGGTGGGATGTAGAAGCCATTGCCATGGTCAAGGGCACCTCCCAGGCCGCCGCTGCCAAGAAGCTGCTTGACTGGGCCAGTACCCGCGAAGCCAATGAGTTGTACGCCAAGAACTTTGCCATCACTGCCATTCCCGGCATTGCCACCAAGCTCGAGCACGTGCCAGCTGACTATGAAAAGCGTCTGGTCAAGAACGACTTCCAGTGGATGGGCAAGCACCGTGACGCAGTGCTGACCGAGTGGCAAAACCGATACGCGACCAAATCCGAGCCCAAGAAATAAGGGCATCCCGAACGTCCTGACTCTGGGGCGCCAAAGCGGCGCCCCATTTTTGACTGACCCGCATGGCATACCTGCAACTAGAAACTATCACCAAGCACTTTGCTAGGCAAAGGGTGCTATCTGAGGTGTCGCTGGACATTGAGGAGGGCGAGTTTGTGGTGCTGCTTGGACCGTCTGGTTGCGGCAAGACCACGCTGCTGCGGGTGATTGCCGGGCTTGAGCAGCAAAGTGCTGGCCGGGTGCTGCTGCGGGGCCGCGACATCAGTGCACTACCCCCTGCAGAACGCGACTATGGCATCGTCTTCCAGTCGTATGCGCTGTTTCCTAACCTCACGGTGGCAGAAAATATTGGCTACGGCATCCACGGGGCTGGTACCGAGCGGCAGGCGCGGGCTCAGCGCGTGGCGCAGATGCTCGAACTGGTGGGCCTGCCTGGGCTCGAGCAGCGCTACCCAGCTCAACTATCTGGCGGGCAACAGCAGCGCGTCGCAATTGCCCGAGCCCTGGCCACTGCGCCGGGACTGCTGCTTCTCGATGAGCCGCTATCGGCACTGGATGCGATCGAGCGTGTGCGCCTTCGCACCGAAATCCAGAAGCTACAAAAGCGTTTGGGTGTAACCACCATCATGGTCACACATGACCAGGAGGAGGCGCTGGCGGTGGCCGACCGCATCGTGGTCATGCAAGGTGGGCGCATTGAGCAGTGCGGTACGCCGCACGCTATTTATGCCCAGCCTGCCACCGAATTCGTCGCAGGCTTCGTCGGGCGGATGAACCACATTCGTGCCATGGCCACCAGCGCGCACCGAGCGAACTGCGGCAACCTGGAGCTCCCGAGCACGCGCCAACTGCGCTTAGGCGAGCCTTACCGTTTTGGAGTGCGCCCTGAAGATGTGCAGATCCTTGGTGCCACCGAGCCCGATGCTTCTAGCCATTTTGCCAAAGTACTCAAAGTTGAATACCTGGGGCCGCACACAGTGATGCGTCTGGCCGTCCGTGGCTGCGATGGGCTCGAACTGCAGGCGCTGCTGGAAAGCCGCGAACTGGCCGAGTTGTCCATCAAGGAAGACTCCATGGTGCGAATCCGTATTCCGGGTGATCGAGTGCATAGCCTGTCCGAAAGTCCTGCGCGCGAGGCCATGGGCGCTACCTGAAAGCATCAAGGCCATGAAAAAAAATTTTTCGGCCGGTACGATCGCGCTGGTCGGCTTGGTGGGCCTTCAGTTGGTGTTTCTACTAGCTCCGGTGGGTGCACTGGTGCGCAAGAGCATTCAGTCACCCGCAGGTGACTGGACCCTGACACCATTTCTGGAATTCCTATGCAGTCCGGGCATTGGCGAGGCCGCATTCAACACGGCCTGGGTAGCCATGTGTGTGGTGCTGCTGACAGTACCAACGGCTTTCCTCTATGCCTATGCCATTCTGCGTACGGCCATTCCGCTCAAGGGCTTGTGGCGCATTCTGGGTCTGGCCGCGCTGCTGGGCCCGTCGTTGGTCGGGGCCGTCGCTTTCATCCAGTGGTTCGGCAACCAAGGCGTCTTCAAGCCGCTGATGGGCAACCTGTCAATCTACGGTCCATTGGGCATCATTCTGGGAACGTCGTTTGCCGCGTTTCCGCACGCATTGCTCATACTGCTGGTCGCTCTGGCCAGCGCAGACGGGCGCCTTTACGAGGCGGCCCGCGCCATGGGGGCAAGTTCGTGGAAGGTATTCACCACTATCACCCTGCCGTCCGCGCGCTACGGCCTCGTGAGCGCTTGCATGGTGGTGTTTGCCTATTCGGTCAGCGAGTTTGGCGTGCCCAAGGTCATTGGCGGTAATTTCAAAGTGCTGGCGGTGGAAATCTACATTCAGGCGGTGGGTCTGCAGAATTTCGCCCGGGGTGGCATGGTGGCGCTGATGCTGCTGCTGCCGGTGGTGTTGGCCAGTGCAGTCGAGGTGTTTCTGCGCCACACTAACCGCACGGCCCTGGGTGCACGTGCTACGCCACTGCAAATCCTGCCCAGCCTGGGGCGCGACGCGTTCTTCTTTGCTTACGTGTTCTCTTTGGCCACCGTATTTTTGGGCATGCTGGCCATGACCGTGTACTCAGCCGTCATCAAGTTCTGGCCCTACAACCTCAACCTGACCTGGGACCATTTCCGCTACGGGCTCACTGACGCTGGCGTCGGCCATGCCTTCGCCAACAGCCTGCAGTTGGCCCTTGCCACGGCGCTCATCGGCACACCGCTGGCGTTCCTGGGGGCCTACCTCGCCGAAAAAACCGCGGCTGGCAGCAACGTCCTGGGCGCGGTCTACCGATTCATGGCGCTCTTGCCCATGGGTGTTCCCGGACTAGCGTTGGGCCTGGGCGCCATCCTTGTGTTCAACCAGGCCGACAGCCCGCTGTCCGTGATGTACCGCACCATGGGTTTGCTGGTAGCCATCACGGTAGTGCATTTCTTTGCGGCCAGTCATGTCAGTGCAACGTCTGCGCTGCGCGCATTGGATCGTGAGTTTGAGGCCATTTCTGCCTCGCTGAAAGTGCCGCAGTGGAAGACCTTCTGGCGAGTTACGTTGCCCGTGTGCCTGCCCGCTGTGCTGGACATTTTTCGCTACCTGTTCATCAACGCCATGACTACGGTGTCTGCCGTGGTCTTCCTGTACGCCCCCGAAACGCTGCCGGCTACCGTGGCCATCATCAATCTGGATGAAGCCGGGGAACTGGGACCGGCTGCCGCCATGGCGACATTGATCATGCTGGCCAACCTGGTGTTCAGCGCTGCCCATGCCGCCCTCGGCCATCTTTTATTGCGCCGTCACCACGCCTGGCGCACCCGTTAATCTGGAGAAAACAATGTATCGATTCGACCGAGACGCACTGCTGCTGACGCCCGGACCCCTGACAACGTCCCTTCGCACCAAGCAGGCCATGCTGCATGACCACGGTTCCTGGGACTCGGGCTTCAATGGCATCACCGCTGAGGTCTGCAAAGAGTTGCTGCGAATCGCCCAAGGTCAGGACACCCACGTATGCGTTCCGCTGCAAGGCAGCGGTACCTTTGCGGTCGAGGCTGCACTAGGAACACTGGTGCCGCGCCAAGGCAAGGTGCTGGTTCCGAACAACGGTGCCTACTGTGCGCGCATAGTCAAGATCCTGCACTACCTTGGACGAGAAACTGTGGAACTCGTCTTCCCGGAAGATCAACAGGCCGACCCTCAATCGATCGCCGTAGCTCTGCAGCGTGATCCGGCCATCACCCATGTGGCGCTGGTGCACTGCGAAACGGGGGCCGGCATTCTCAACCCATTGACCGACATCGCTGACGTGGTGAAGGCCGAAGGTCGACGCTTGATCGTGGATGCAATGAGTTCCTTCGGTGCGCTAGAAATAGATGTGCAGCGCCTGTCTATCCAGGCGTTGATCGCTGCAACCGGCAAGTGTCTGGAAGGCGTGCCAGGAATGGGCTTCGTGATTGCCGAACGCCAGAGTCTGCTAGATGCCCAAGGAAACTGCCATTCACTGGCACTGGACCTGTGTGATCAGTGGCAATACCTTCAGAAAACAGGGCAGTGGCGCTTCACCCCGCCCACCCACGTAGTAGCCGCCTTGCGTGAAGCTATTGTCCAGTTCCACGAGGAAGGTGGGCGGAGTGCTCGGCTCGCACGCTACAGCGCCAATTGCGATGCATTGGTCCACGGCATGACACAACTTGGCATCAAGCCTTTCTTGAGTGAATCAGTGCAAGCGCCCATCATCGTCACCTTCCATGCACCGGAGCATCCTGAATATGCTTTCAAGGCCTTGTACGAACACGTGCGCGCACAAGGTTTCATTCTGTACCCGGGAAAACTTACACAGACCGAGACGTTCCGCGTTGGCTGCATCGGAGCCATTGATGCGCACGACATGGCCAAGGCCGTGGCCGCCATTGGGCATAGCTTGCGCGCGCTGCAGTGGCTAGCGTGACGCGCGACATCCTCATCGTTGGTGCCGGTATCGTCGGCGCGGCTGTCGCCTGGCAACTGGCTCGTATGGGGCACGGTCACCGCGTACTGGTACTGGATCGCGGCTTGCCGATGGCGGGCTCCACCAGTCGAGCTGCGGCACTGGTCACACTGCTGCGCTCCGAACCGATGCAAATCGCCATGGCACAGGAAACGTTGGCGGCTATCGGGCACTTCGAGAGGCTGATGCCAGGCTCTGTAGGTCATCATCCCGTGGGCTCCTTGCACGTGGTCACGCGTGAACAACTGCCAGCATTTCGAGCTCAGCTGGATACCTGCAGTGCGCTGGGGATACGTACCCAATGGGTTGACGCATCCTATGCCCGTGACCGTGCGCCTTGGTTGCATGTGCCGCCGGATGCGGATGTCTTGCATGTACAGGACGATTGCTACGTAGATGCCTACCAGCTGGGCATGGCCTATCTGCAGGCTGCGCAAAAAGGCGGGGTGGCGCTGCAGCTGCAAACGCCAGTGACCAGGTTGGACGTGCGAGAAAGAATCCTGTGTGGAGTGGAACTGTCCAGTGGCGAATGCATCGCTGCCAGCCATGTGGTGATGGCAGCAGGCTCCTGGAGCAACTTACTCACCACACCCGCCGGGGTGCCACTGCCAATGGCACCGGTGCGCAGCCAGTACTGGATTACGGCTCCATCACTGGCCATTCCCCACGACAGTGCGATTGTTTTCATGCCAGCCATCAAGGCCTACGCGCGACCGGAAGTCGGCGGCTTGCTCTTCGGCTTGCGCGAAGCGCACTCCGCGGTGGCCGATGCCCGGCACCTACCCCAGGATCTGGAAGGCTTTGCCTTTGACACCCAGGACCCACAAGGCTGGAACAACCTTGCCCAAGGCGCCACTGCGCTAGAGGCGTACTGGCCAGGACTGGAGCATGCCCCCATTGCGCACTACGTCAGTGGGCCCAGCAACTACACAATTGACCGCCAACTGATACTGGGAGCCGCCAGCACGCTGCCAGGCTTGTGGGTGGCTTCGGGATGCAATGGTTCTGGTATCACCTTTGCCGCCGGCATGGGTCGTCTTTTGGCGCAACAACTGTTGGGCTCCGACCCACCGTGGCTGGACGGCACACACATGGCGCCGCAGCGCTTCGATAGCTTCGACCCCTACGACACGGCCTTCTTGTCCGCTTGCGCCGCTGCGCGCTCAGGCAAGGCCACAGGTTAACTTCATTGAAAAGGAATTCAACTATGGCACAACAACTTCAGGCGCTGGTATTGGACTGGGCTGGTACTGTCGTCGACTTTGGCTCATTTGCACCAACACAGATCTTTGTCGATGCGTTCAAAAAAGCCTACGACTTCGAACTGAGCATCGCCCAGGCCCGCGCCCCCATGGGCCTGGGAAAGTGGCAGCACATTGAAGCGATTGGCCGGATTCCCGAGGTCGCTCAGACTTGGCACAGCCGCTTCGGACACGCTATGACCTCACATGATATTGACCACATCTACCAGACGTTCATGCCCTTGCAGGTGGAGCGCGTGGGTGCGCACAGCGATTTCATCCCGGGCGCGCTTGATGCAATCGCGCATGCACGCGGACTCGGCCTCAAGATTGGTTCCACCACCGGCTATCCGCGCGCAGTGATGCAGGTGCTGATGCAAATTGCGGCAAAGAATGGGTACTCGCCCGACTGCACCATCTGCGCGGACGATCTGGAGGCTGGATCGCGGCCCGGTCCCTGGATGGCGCTCGAATGCGTGCAAAAACTAAAGATCGAAGCAGTTTGGCGCTGCGTCAAAGTCGATGACACCGTGCCGGGGCTGGCTGAGGGCCGCAACGCCGGCATGTGGACCGTGGGTCTGGCGCTTTCGGGAAGCCCAGCGGGCTGGACATTGGACGAATATGAGCGAGCCTCTGATCAAGAGCGCCAGAACGTACGCGAACGTGTAGCTTCGGAGTTCAAATGCGTCGATCCTCACTATGTCATCGACTCCCTGCGGGATCTACCGGCGGTACTCAACAGGATTGAGCATCGCATGCAGGCGGGTGAACGGCCCTGATACCCTGCGGCCCATGTCTCGCATGCAGCAACCGCCATCCAGCTATATCCCATGGCGCCACCAGGGGCACACCCTTGGCATGCTGCACCGGGCCTTGCAGATTGGCTTGCAGGACCTGTCCGAATGTTCCAAGGATGATGCAGGTGCTGTGTTCGAATTTCGAGGAGTGTCGCTGACCGAGTCGCTGGAACAAGCGCACTCTTCCTTGGTGCGCGCCCAGCTTGCTCCACCGCCTGGCCAGGAAAAGATTGATGTGTGGCAGCCGAACAGTCGCGTCTGCATTGGCCAGGTGGACCGACAGTTGGCGCGCCTGCTTGGCATGGAAATGCACAGCGCCCACCTGCTTGTGGTGTCCGACCGTGGTATCTGCCTGCAGCAGCGCGCCTTGCACAAAGCGGTCGATCCCGGACTGTGGGACACCACCGTCGGTGGCACCTGCATTGCAGGTGAATCGCCCGAGCAGACGCTGGTGCGTGAAATGTACGAAGAGGCGGGACTCGTTCCCAGCCAGCTTTTGGGCCAACGGCATATCGGAGACTGGCATTTCGATCGACCTGCGCACCTCGGCACTTACTCGGCGTGGCAGAACGAGCACATTCATGTCTGCGTTGCACGCCTGGCCGATCCTCACTGGGTGCCACTTTGCCACGACGAGGAAGTCATGGCTTTCGCGTGGTACTCCCTTGATGACTTGCAGACCCTACATTTGAACTTGCCGTTGACGCATGAACTGAGAGTCGTGGTGCAGGCACCGCAGTTCCATGCCTTTCTCACAGAGGTGGATCTCTCATGAGCAATGAGGCCGCAACTGCATCTGAATATGGAGCTGATCGCAGTGGCCTGGTTTTTGGCTTCCACTTCAGTGCAGATGGAAAGCCGCACCCGCTGACCACGCAGGACGCACTGAACGCCATTGCCGACAATGCGTTGGATGGATTCTTGTGGCTCCATTTTTCTCTGGCACATGCCAGTGCTGAACGATGGATTGCCGAAAACTTGCCGGTGCCCCAGGCTTTTCGTGAAGCTTTGCACGACGCCTCGCGCAGCACCCGTATTGAACTCGCAGACGATACTTTGGTGGCGGTGATGAACGATGTCAGCTACGACTTCCAGTTCGAACCTTCTGACATTTCGACCTTGTGGCTTTCGGTAGGGCCACGCCTTGTGGTCAGCGCACGCATCCAGCCGTTACGGTCCATAGACTTGCTTCGCAATGCAGTGCGCAAGGGGAGCACAATCCTTTCTCCGGTGGGGCTCCTCGTGAGACTCATGCAGGACCAGTCTGATGTGCTGGCCCACATTGCTCGCACAGCGAGCACCAAGGTCGACACACTGGAGGACAACCTCCTGTCAGGGCGTTTGGCCGCCAAGCGCGCCGATTTAGGCACCTTGCGGCGTGTACTTGTGCGGCTGTTACGACTGTTGGCCCCGGAACCCGCCGCCCTTTTCCGTCTGTTACGCGTGCCACCTGGATGGGCGGACGCAGAGGACATCGCCGAATTGCGGCACGCAGCCGAAGACTTCAATCTTTCGTTGAGAGACATGTCCAACTTGCAAGAACGCATCAAGCTGTTGCAGGAAGAGATTGCCGGACGAGTCGCCGAAGCCAATAATCGCAGCCTGTTTGTTCTTACGGTAGTGACCGTGCTGGCGCTACCAATCAACATCCTGGCCGGATTGTTCGGAATGAACGTTGGAGGCATTCCATTCTCCGAAAACCCCCACGGATTCTGGATCCTTCTCTCCATCGTTGCTGTCTTTACCGTAATCGCGGCCTTGCTTGCCCTTCGGTACGGCAATGAGCGGTAATCAACTTCGTTGTGCGTCTCCGACACCCCACTGAGGAGAAGTAGCTCCTCTTTAGGCAGTTGCGTCAATTCACCACTGTTCCTTGCCTTAAGGAACCGCATGCAGATATTTTTTTACCTGCAAGTCTCTGTCGCTGATATGGTGCTCGGCCCATACCTTTAAGTCTGATACCAAAGCGTTGTGATCACCAATCCCCGCTTGCTCCGCTCTCAAGTGGTCCTCAAACTTCTTTCTACTCAACAGATGAATTGCACGGTGTTCTTCTAGCGTTGGGCAAAGATTCCGCGCAAGAATGGCCTCCTCCAACCCATCGTGCAACTTGGACATCGCAACAAAGTCGTCAAGCAAGTCGCAAAGTGTGCTGGATAAGGCGCTTCCCTCGACGCAAGCCACAACCGCGCGTCCAATTTCGATCAACGTGATGTGTTGCTCATCGAGCTCTGCATTTTCAGTACTCAGCTGGGCTGACCAAGAATCAATGTGCATTAATAAAGCGAGCTATTAGTTGATCAAGCAAATTCGCGAACGGATTTCCTGAAGGATATTTGAAGTCATCTTGTGCTGGCTACCCCAAAACCAGTTACGCCACTGTCATCTCACAAATTTCTAGGAAACAAGCTTGTTCCATCATTTCGGACAGGGGGATTAGGAGCTGATGAATTTATTTGAACCGACAAGCAGACATTCGTCACAGTCGGCTACTGGCCCAAAGCGTGAAATCCAATCCCCTCTGGCTGCGCCGCGGCGGCGTCACTCAGACGATGAGTGGCTCTTCCTGCATGGCCTCGATCTGCTCGTCGAGCATCTGCACCTGCCCCTGCCAGTAGTCGCTGCTGCCGAACCAGGCAAAGTGGTGGCGGAACGTCGGGTCGTCCCAGCGCCGCGCCAGCCAGGCGCTGTAGTGGATCAGGCGCAGGGTGCGCAAGGGTTCGATCAGGGCCAGTTCGCGGCGATCGAACGCACGGAACTGCTCGTAGCCGTCCACCAGCATACCCAGTTGGCGCTGGCGGTCGCGGCGCTCGCCGCTGACCAGCATCCACAGGTCCTGCACCGCCACGCCGGTGCGGGCGTCGTCCAGGTCGACGAAATGCGGGCCGGGGCCAGCGCTGACGGCGGCGTCCAAGGGCGTCCACAGGATGTTGCCGGGGTGGCAGTCGCCATGCAGGCGAATCTGGCGCAGAGCCGCCACTTCACTGCCATTTTGGCCTGTAGCCCGCGAAATATCTGCGTGAGCAGCTATCAACTCCATAGCGAGAGCCGACTTCTTCTCCCAGGCACTGCGCACATCCAGCGGCAGGAAGTCGTTCTCCAGCAGCCAGTTGCGCGGCTCCACCCCGAAGGTCTGCAGGTTCAGCGCCGGGCGGTGCACGAAGGGCTGGCGTGCGCCCACGGCGTGCAGCCGCGCCAGGAAGCGCCCGATCCACTCCAGCACTTCGTCGTCATCCAGCTCGGGCGCGCGCCCGCCCCGGTAGGGGCTGACGCTGAAGGCGTAGCCGCCCTGCTGGTGCAGGGTCTGGCCATCGAGCACCAGCGGCGCCACCACCGGCACTTCGGCGGCGGCCAGCTCCAGGCTGAAGGCATGTTCCTCGGCAATCTGGTCCTTGCTCCAGCGACCGGGGCGGTAGAACTTGGCCACCACGGTGCCGATGTCGGTACCGGGAACCGGGCGGTCCAGGTGCACCAGGAAGACACGGTTCTCGTAGGAGTTGAGCGCCATGAGGCGCCCGTCGCCCAGCAACCCGACCGCGGCCAGGGCGTCGAGCACCCGGTCCGGGTCGAGGGCTGCAAAATCCTCGGCAGCGTTGTGGTCCGTGGCCACTAGACCACCGCCAGCAAGGGTTGCAGCACGCTGGCACCGAGCTTCTTGGAGCGGGCCCCGTTCCAACCCACCAGCGCATCGGGCCAATCGGCGTTGTCCTTGAACGGCATCTCGATGGTGTGGGCCAGGCAATTGAACTGCTGCGCCACCCAGTTGGTGGCCAGGCTCAGGTTGGCCTGTCCGGGCTCGTCGTAGCCGTAGTGGTGGGTGTCCTGGAAGTCGGGGCAGGCCGCCATCCAGGCCGCCTTGAAGCGCCCCTCCAGGTCGGCAATGAAGGGGGTGTAGCCGGGGGTTCCTTCCGAACCGACCACGAAGTTGTAGGGCAGCGCCTCGTCGCCGTGGGCATCCAGGAACAGGTCCACCCCGGTGGCCAGCATCTTCTCGCGCACCAGGAACACCTCGGGCGAGCGCTCCATGCTCGGCGAGAGCCATTCGCGGTTGAGGTTGGCGCCGGCCGCGTTGGTGCGCAGGTTGCCGCGCACCGAGCCATCGGGGTTCATGTTGGGCACCACATGGAACACGCACTGCGCCAGCAACTGGCGCGAGACCGAATCGGTGCGGTCCAGCAAGCGCTCCAGGAAGCCCTCGACAAACCACTCGGCCATGGTCTCACCCGGGTGCTGGCGCGCAATGAGCCAGACCTTGCGGCGCTGTGCCAGGGGCATCAGCGAGTCTGGCGCGGTGATGCGCAGCAGGCTCAGGTCGCGCCCGTCCAGCGTGGCGCCCAGGCGCTCCTGCTCCACGCAGTCACTGGCCGAGGCACCCGCCAGCAGGTCCAGGTGCTGCTCCCACGAATAGGGCTCGAAATAGGCAAAGTAGACGGTCTGGGCACTGGGCACCATGTGGGCGCGCATGACGCTGCCATCAAATTCGGTGTCAATGCGGAACCAGTGCTGGCGGTCGAAGCTCGCCACCACCCGGTAGCCCTCCCAGCCCTTGGGGTAGGCGCACTGGCCGGCGTTCTCGAAATGCAGCGTCACCGGCTGCGCGGCCGCCCCGTGCAGGGCGAAATGGAACCATTGGGCGAACTCGGCCGCATTGTCGGCACGGATGCGCAGCCGGATGTTGCGGCTGTCCTGGCACTCCAGCACCTCGATGGCGCCGGAGTCGAAAGCGGTGGAAATGTGCAGTGCAGTCATGCAGCGAGCATACCGCGGGCACCACCCGCCCAGCACCTTATCGCGCCACCACCACCTTCACCATCTGCCCCGGCTTGGGCTCGCCGCCGCCATAGACACCGTTGAGCAGGCGCAGCTGCTGCTCGGCGCGAGGCAGGGGCGAATTACGGGCCAACTCGGCAAAACCGCCCTTGGGGTACGGCGCGGTGGCGATGGCCCATTCGCGCGCCTGGCTGCGGTCCTGCGCGCTTAGCGGTCGAAACGAGGATTCCACCGCCTGCAAGCCGGGCATGGCGCGCTGCAGGGCTGCGGTATCGCGCGCCAGGTACTGCAGCAGGTAGGTGTTGTCACCGGGGCCACTGACCACCGTGGCCTCCAGGCGCTGGCTGCCCTGGGCCGTCTGCCGCGCCCCGACGAAATGGGTGGCCGACAGACCATTCATGCTGCGTGCCTCGGTGCGGCCCTGGGTCGGCTTGAGCACGTTGCGCAGCACCTCATTGTGGTTGCGCCCGGCCGAAGGCGGCACCACGCGCAACACCAGGCCGGCGTCCCCGGCGGCATTGAGCACGGTCAGCTGCGCTTCGTCGTTCTGGATGCGCCAGCCCTGCGGTGCCGTCAAGGCCACTCCCAGTGTTGGGTGGTAGAACTCGCGCCCCCGCACCAGCCCTTGTGCCGCGCTGTCGCCGAAGGTGATGCCGGCAATCGCCTTCTGGTAGCGCGCACGGCCCTCGTCTTCGTACTTGCCGTTCTGGTACTGGGCTGCCAGGTTCGAGATCATTTCCAGCCGCTGGTCGTTCGAGGGGTGCGATGCGAGCCAGTCGTTGCCCTTGGGCACGGGCCGCCCCTCGGCGCGTGCCACGTCGGCCGCGTACTGTTCCTGGGCCTTCAGCGCGCGGATCACGTCGACCATGTTGCGCGGGTCGTAGTGCACCCTGGAGAGGTATTCCGCCCCCAGCGAATCGGCCTGCAGCTCCTGCTCACGGCCATACGAAGCGATGTATCCGGCGGCCGCAGTCTGGGACAGATCACCCGCCAGGCGCCCGGCCCCGCCAAAGCCCTGGCTTTCCAGCACTGCACCGAGGACCGAGGCCGCCAGCACGCCCAGGGTGGCGTCCTGCTGCTTGGTGGCGCGCTGGGCACCATGGCGCGCAGTCACGTGGCCAATCTCGTGCCCCATGACCCCGGCCAGGTCGGCTTCACTCTCCAGGTAGGGCAAGATGCCACGCGTGACGTACACGTAGCCACCCGGCAGGGCAAAGGCGTTGATCTCGGGGCTGTCGAGCACCGTGAAGTGCCACTGCAGGTGGCTGCGGTGCGACTGCGCGGCCAGTTTGTTGCCCAGGGCCGTCACGTAGGCCTGCAGCGCCGGGTTGGCCACCTTGCCATATTCCTTGAGCACTTCGGCGTGGGCCTTGGCGCCTTCGGCCAGCTCGTCGTCCTCGCTCATCACCGAGCGCTCGGCCTCGCCCGTCACCGGATTGACCATGGTGCTTCCGCACCCGGCCAGCAGGGCCACCCCCAGAATCAGTCCATACCCAAAACGCCGCATACGTTCTCCTTGCACCCTGTGTTGCCAGGGATTGTAGGAAAGCGCAGCAATCGCTCTACAGGCGGAAGGCGGCCACGGCCTCGTGCATGCGGGCCGATTCGGTGCGCAGGGCAGCAGCTGCAGCGGCAGACTCCTCCACCAAGGCCGCGTTCTGTTGCGTCATCTGATCCACGTGCCCCACCACCTGGCCAAGTTCGTCGATGCTGGTGCTCTGGGCGGCGGTGGCTTCGCGCATGTGCCCCACCAGCGCGGCCACCTGCTGCACCGCCTCGGCGATGGCTTGCATGCGTTCACCGGCCTCCTGCACCTGGTCGGACCCGGTCTCGACCTGCTCTACCGAGGAGGTGATGAGGGTCCGGATTTCCTTGGCGGCCTCGGCCGACCTGCCGGCCAGGCTGCGCACCTCGCTGGCGACCACGGCAAAACCACGCCCCTGCTCGCCCGCGCGTGCTGCCTCCACCGCCGCATTGAGGGCCAGGATGTTGGTCTGGAACGCGATGCCATCGATCACCGCAATGATCTCGGCGATCTTGCGCGAGGCGGCGTGGATGCCCGCCATGGTGCTCACCACCCGGTTGACGGAGGCGCTTCCTTCCTGCACGGCGTGCGAGGCCGAGGTGGCCACGGCACTGGCCTGCTGCGTTGATGACGCATTGGTGCGCACCGTCTGCGTCAGGCTTGCCAGGGTCGCTGCCGTCTGCTCCAGGCTGGCGGCCGTCTGTTCGGTGCGGGAGGACAGGTTCATGGAGCCCTCGGCCACTTCGGCCGCCGAGTGCGCAATGACTTCGGACGAGGCGCGCACCGCGTTCAGGGTTTCCTTCAGCGAGGCCTGCATCGAGGCCAGCGCCTCGGTCAGTTCTCCGGTTTCGTCGCGGCTGATGGCCACGATGTCACCGCGCAGGTCGTGGTTGGCAATGCGCATGGCCGCATCGCGGGCCTGGGTCACTGGGCGCACCACCCGGGCACGGATGAACAGGCTTGCCAGCACGATCCCAAGCCCCCCAACGCCCAGCGAGGTGAGGCCGAAGCCCAGCGCCAGGCGCAGGTCGCTCAGTAGCTCATTGCGCATGGCCCAGAACGACGCAGCGTCCCGCGCTGCGCCAACCTGCCCGATCTCGGCCCAGAGCTTCCAGAACACCACGCCGGAAAAGCAGGTACAGGCCACCAGCACTGCGCCAAAGGCCAGCAGCAGTCGTACCAGTATGGTGACACCACCAGCCGATGCCGCAGCAAACGGCTTGGCGACCAGGGGCCCGGCAGCCGGCGCATCCACCGGTGTCAGGGAGTAGTGAGTGGGTGACATGGGGTGCTACCTCGCAGGGGTGTACCAGATGGGGGAACTCCAGGCGCGTTCCTGGATCGTCTGCGGCACATTGGGTGGATGGGCCACACCGAGCTTGAGCGCGTCGTACTGGCTGTAGCGGCACACCGGGTTCTCCAGCACGCGCACGTAGTAGAAGGCCGACTGCGTGGGCTGGAACTCGGGGTCGCTCCAGGTGGTGGCAAGTTCGGGTGCGCCCTTGTCCTGCGAGATGGCGCAAGTCTGCAGGTCCACCTTGGCACCGTTGTCGGGGCAGCGGTGCGTCTTGGCATCGGGCTTGCCACCATCCGAGCAGGCCACGTCGTACACCCGTTCCTGGGTGCTGCCGTCGGCGGTGAGCCAGCCCTTGACGATCTGCACGCGCTGCAGCGGGGCGGACTGCACATCGCGCAGGGCCCACACCAGGAAGGATGGCGCCTTGCCCGCAGGGGCCGCGGCCAGGGTGCCACCCATGGGCACGCCCTGGGCATAGGCGGTCTTCACCATGTCGCCCTGCTGGTGCAGGTTGGATGCAAAGCCGTAGCCACCGAAGAAGCGCACCCGCAGGCGTGTGCCGCTGGTGCCCCAGCTCTCGCGGCGCTGCAGGCTGTCCCAGATCGCCGGGCGCGTGTTCTCCTCGGCCCAGACACCGGTCAGGCCACCGGGGTTGATGCCGCCGGGTGCGATGCCCAGCTTCTTGGAGACGATGGTCTGCTTCATGCCCAGCCGGTACTCGGGCGTGGTGTCGATGGGGGTGGCATGGCCGTTGTAGCCCTTCTCAGCCGTGTCGCCAGGCATGCCGTTGTGGTTGTCGGTGCTGCCGACCAGGCCGAACTGGAACGGGTTGAAGCCCCATTTCTTCTCTTCCGCCAGACCCTTCTTGAGCACGTTGCGCACCATGTCGTTCTGTGCCACGCAGCGCACCGCATGGATGCCGGTCTTGTCGTCAACGAGCTCCTCGCCGGGCTTGCAGGTCGGCCACAGGTTCTCGAAACCACACTCCTCATCGGTGTTGCCCACACCGCGGGCGCATTCGGAGCCGCCCTTGGCCTGGAACACCTCGACCAGGCGTTCGTACTTGGCACGCAGGGCCAGGTTCTCGCGCGTCACGGGCGACGCGTCGGAATTGCGGTCGCCGAACATCAGCCCCCAGGAAAAGTTCGGGTTGTGCGGAATGGACAGGGCCTTGCAGGCGCCAGTGCAGTTCAGGTCCAGCCAGCGCAGCAGGTCTTCGGCAAAACCGTCGGTGGCACCGAACACGGTATCAGGCACCTTGGCACCACGGTAGATGATGTTGCGGTGAAGCATGCCGCCCATCACCAGCGTGGGGCTGTATTCGTAGCCGATGAAGCTGGTGAACTTGCCGGGCTCGTAGGCGTCGTTGGCCGCATTCTGGGTGTCCTGCCAGACCGAGGGGGCGGAGGCGATGCAGTCCTGCCCGTCCTTGCCGCAGATGCCCGGCGGGTAGTAGCCGCGCTTGGGGCCGTTCTGCACCAGGGCGTCGAACAGGCGCGGAAACACCGGCAGCAGCTTGTAGCGCAAGCCGATGCAGTCCAGGCTCCAATAGTTCGGGCTCTTGGAATTCAGGCACTGGTGCACCCCGCCCATGCCCTCGGCATGGTCGGTCACCGCGGCGAAGTCCAGTGGTGCGGCCAGCTTCTGCACGATGCCGCTGTCGCCGATCTCCATCGGTTCGCCCTTGGCAAAGCGGTAGGCCATGCGCGGGTCGAGCCGGTTGCCGAACACGTTGGCGTCCATCGAGTACTTGGTGTGCAGGTGCAGTTCGCCGAAGTAGGCATTGCGCTGCGGGTTGGGTGGCGGGGCGTCGGCGCCACGCAGCGGCTCCATCACCTTGGCCACGGACAGCACCAGGTCCGGGTCGTGCTGGGCAAACACGAGGTAGCCCACCCCCCCGACCACTACCAGGCCCACCAGCCCACCGAGCCATTGGAATATGCGTTTGATCATCATCGGTCTCCAGTTGTCATTGTTCGAGTCATTCACAGGCCCAGCACCGGCACCATGCGTTGCAGCCACCAGAAGCCCGCCCAGCCACCCAGGCCCCACAGAGGCGCAGCCCGCCACGACGCCGGTGCGTGGCGGCTGGCGTGGCGCAGCAGGGCCAGCAGGGGCAGCACCAGGCCCACGAACAGCAGTTGCCCCAGTTCGACCCCCAGGTTGAACAGCAGCAAGGCGGCAGGCACATCGCCCGCAGGCAGCCCCACCTGCGACAGAGCCCCGGCAAAGCCCAGCCCGTGCAGCAACCCGAATACGAAAGCCACCACGGCAGGATGCGGCGTGCCACCGGCAGGCCGCCCGGCCTGTCGCAACACCAGCTCACGCGCCAGGAACAGGATGGACAGGGCGATGCAGGCCTCCACCGGCGCGGCGGGCACCCGCACCCAGCCCAGCGCCGCCAGCCCCAGCGTCAGGCTGTGGGCCAGGGTGAACGCGGTGATGGTCTGCAGCAGCCGCAGTCGCTCCCGCACCAGCAGCACCAGGCACAGCACGAACAGCAGGTGGTCCGCCCCGGTAAGGATGTGCTCCACCCCCAGCAGCAGGTAGTCCGAAACTGCCAGCGCAAGCGCTGCGCGCGATGCCAGGGCGACCTCGGGCGCGCGCGGGTGGGCGATGGCAGTCCACTGCGTGCCATCGGCATAGTCCACGCGCACCAGCACATCGACCAGCGTCAGCGGCAAGCCTGCGAAATGCACGCGCTCACCGCCGTGCAGTCCGGCACTGCAGGCCAGCTGCCAAAGGGCCAGGCGGGCACCGGGAGACGGACGCTGCTCGGGCGCGCTGCGCATCGTGCAGGTCTCGGGAAACACCGGGCGTACCTCCGGCACCACCCCCTGGGTATCGGGCAGGCGCCACTGCACGTCAAAGACACCGGGCGTGCGCTCCTGCAGCATCAGCGAGGCCGGCAGGCTTTCGTGCGCGCACGCCGTACCCATGCCGACCAGCAGCAGGACGACCAGCCACACCCAGGCGCCGATGCGGACCATCAACGCCCGCTCCCGAGCGCCTGGCCCGGCACGGCCTGTGGCTGCGCATCCGCACGCACCACGGTGTAGCGTGCGCGCAGCCGTGCATAGGCGTCGTCCCGGGCTGCTGCCACACGCGCCTCGCCCAAATCGGCCGCGACGCGATCGCGCACCTGCTCCCAGGGCGCCACGCGACCCGGCACACGTTCCAGCACGCGCACCAGGTGCCAACCGTAGGGCGACGCCAGCGGCGCCGACCATGCCCCGGGCGAGAGCGTCTGCACGGCCTGGGCAAAGGGTTCGCCGAAATCGCGCACCAGCTGTTCCGGGGTCTGCGCCGGCAGCATGCGCCCCAGCATGAACCGGTCGCCAGGCTCCGCTGCCCCGGCCAGCAGGGCGTCGCGCACGCGGCGTAGCCGCGCTTGCGTGGCCTGCGTCGTCGCCTGGGGACGGACATACACCTGCTCCAGACGCAGGCGCGGTGCCAGCTGGTAGCGTTCGGGGTGGGCTGCGAGGTAGGCGCGCTGTTCGGCTTCGGTCGGCGCCTGCACCTCGCCATGGGCCAGGAATTCCATCTTCTGCGCCAGGCGTCGGCGCACGATGGCGTCTTCCTGGTCCAGCCCCTGGGTGCGGGCTTCGCGCACCAGCACTTCCTCGCGCACATGGGCCTCCACCAGGTCGTCGAGCTGGCGCTGCGTCGGCGGTCGGCCCCACTGCTGCAAGGCCTGCGCGCGCAGGCGCTGGAGCGTATCCGCATCCACGGAAATGGTGCTTTTTTGGCCACTAGCCCGCATGGATATTGCGTAGTCAGCTACAAATATCAGAGCGCCTAGCAACAGGAACAGCACCAGGGGCTCACGCCCCCAGCGCCGTACGCGTTCCATGCCTGCCTGCCGTGCCATGGGCTGCGCCTCAGAACGGCTTGACCACGTTGGGGTCGCCCTTGCCGGTGAACAGTGCCAGCGACAGGTGCTGCACGACGTTGCCGTAGGGCGGGTAGAACAGGTCGATGGGGAAGAAGCGGTGGCGCTTGAACACGGTGCGGGCGTGCGAGAGTTCGCGGAAGCCCTCTTCGCCGTGGTAGGTTCCCATGCCCGAGTTGCCCACGCCGCCGCACGGTGCGTCGTGGTTGATGAAGTGCCAGCCCCAGTCGTTGAGGGTGACGCCGCCGGAGTGGGTGTGGGTCAGCAGGTGCTCGCGCGCACGGGCATCGTGGCTGAAGCAGTACAGCGCCAGCGGGCGTGGGCGGCTGTGGATCTCGCGCAGCACCTCGTCGAGGCTGTCGTACACCAGCACCGGCAGGATCGGGCCGAAGATCTCCTCCTGCATCAGCGCCATGTCGGACGTGCAGCCGGTGACGATGTGCAGGGGCAGGCGCTGGCCATCGCCTGCGGGTCCGCAGACCGTGACCGTGGCGCCCTTGGCGCGGGCGTCGTCGAGCAGCTGGCGGATGCGGGCCGCATGGCGTGCGTTGATGACCGAGGTGTACTCGGCATTGCCCAGCACATTGCTGCCATAGAAGCGCGCCTGGGTCTCCTGCAGCGCCTGCACGAACTCGGCCAGGCCGGCACGCGGCACCAGGGCGTAGTCGGGGGCGACGCAGATCTGGCCGCAGTTCACCCCCTTGCCGTGGGCAATGCGCTTGGCGGCATCGCGCATGGAGTAGTCGGGCAGCACCACGGCGGGCGACTTGCCACCGAGTTCGAGCGTGACCGGCGTGAGGTTCTTCGCTGCTTGGCCCATGACAACGCGGCCGATGGCGGGCGAGCCGGTGAACACGATGTGGTTGAAGGGCAGCGCCGTGAAGTCGTTGGGGTCGCCCTGCTCGGCACCGAACACCGCCACCAGGTGGGGCGGGAACACCTCGGCCAGCAGCTGGCGCAGCGTGGCCGTGGTGCGCGGGGTGTTGTCGGGCATGCGCAGCATCACGCGGTTGCCAGCGGCCAGCGCGGCGGCCATGGGGCCCAGGGCCAGGTAGACCGGGAAGTTCCAGGTGGCGATGACGCCGACCACCCCCTTGGGCTGGTAGTGCACCTGCAGGCTGTTGCTCAGGAACAGCAGTTCGGTATGGCGCTTAGATGGACGCATCCAGCGGCGCAGGTGGGTGATGGCGTGGTTGATCTCCAGCGTCGTCGGCAGGATGTCGAGCATCTTGGTCTCGGCCGCGGCGCGGCCGCCGAAGTCCTGGTCGATGGCCGCGATCAGCACGTCCTGGTAGCGCAGCAGCTGGCGCTTGAGCGCCTTGAGCCGGTCCTTGCGCTCGGCCGCACTCGGGTAGGGCTGGGCCAGGGCGGCCGCCTGCTGATGTTCAAAGGTCGGCTGCAGTGCCGGCAGGGGGGGTGTCGTCATGGGGTTCTCCTCGGGTTCTTGGGGTTCAGGCGTGCCGGTGTCCGCGCAGGTGCATCAGCTGACGCACCTGCAGCACCACCACGACCCAGGTCACCACGAACGAGGCCAGGGCAAAGCCCAGGCCCACGCTGTCGCCCTGCAGCCAATGCACGTAGACCGGCAGCGGTGCACGGTACTCGTCGTAGGCCGGGGCGATGCCAAGGCTGGCAATGCCACAACTGAGCACAAAGCGGGTCGAGTCCTTGAACCAGAGCTGGGCGAAGTGATCAAACAATTTGGCCAGGGCCACAAAGGGCAGTCCGTACACCACCAGCAGCGGGGCCATCAGGACGGTGATGAGGGCGTAGATGAAGAAGGTTTGCAAGCTATCCATGGTCGTGCTCCGGTTGTTGCTTGGAAGAGGCCCGGGTGGTCTTGGCACTGGCGGGCTTGGCCGCAGCCACCGCGCCGGGTTCGCCATCGGGGTAGAGGCAGATGAAGGACGCCAGACCGCCTTCGATACCGTAGGCCGGCAGGTTGCTCGAACTCGAACACACGGCACCGTCCTTGGTGAAGGCCCAGTCGCGCAGCCAGGTCACGCGGGTCGGCAGCGGGTAGCTCACGAACTCCTTGGTGGTGGGCAGGAAGCGGAAGGCGCGGTCCGACATGTTGGAGGTGATCCAGACGTCGCCGGTCTTGGGGTGCACGTTGAGCGCGTAAGGCACCTCGTACTCGTTGTGTGCCAGCAGCGGCAGCTTGAAGGTCTCGAACTTCTGCGTGCGGGTGTCGAACTTCATCACGCCGCTGTCGTCGAAAGCCGGAATCCAGAGGTTGCCTAGCTTGTCGAAGCGCAGGCGCCGCGGGCCCTTGAACGGCGTATCGAACTCGGTCACCTGCTGGGTCTTGGGGTCGATGCGGCCGATCTTGTTGGCATTGAGCTTGGCGTACCAGATCGAGCCGTCCAGCGGGTGGACGTCGATGCCATAAGGGAAGGGAAAGGCACTGCGCCCCTGGAATGCCCACTTGGCGTGGTTCACGCCCATGTGCATGTTCATCTTGGGGAACCAGGCCCCGATCTTCAGCACCCACGGGAACAGGTAGTGCGACACGCCGCTCCAGAAGCCTTCCTCCGGCAGGTGGATGATGGTGAACTTCTCGGTCTTGGGGTCGAAGCGGCCGACCTCGTTGGACGCCACGATGGTGAACCAGACGATGCCCTCGGCGTCGATGCGGATGGTGTGCGGGTACAGGTGCGAGCGCCCCACATCGAACAGCTTGAACTGCTTGGTGGCCGGGTCGAACGAGGCGATGGTGCTGGACAGCGCGTTGGTGATCCAGAACTTGCCATCCTTGGCCTGTACCATGCTGTGCGGGCCGTGCTGGCCGGTGAACACGCCGATGGGCAGCTGCACGCCCTGGAACACACCGCCTTCGGGCAGACCGATGTCGGGCAGCTTGTACTCGTTGATCTTGCCGGTCTTGCGCTCCAGGTGCCAGATCACGTCGTGCCCTTCGTCGGCGCCGTAGAGGTCCTCGTCCTCACCCACATCGGTGTCGTGGATGAAGGTCATGGCATCACCAGCCACCCATTCCTTGATGCGCGTCGGTGCGATGCGCGGATCCCACACGTGCTTCTGCACCGCCTGCACCGGCTTGCCGTCGAAACCCTTGGCCAGGGTCTGGGTGATCTCCTTGGACTCCTTGTTGGTGAGCATGGCGAAGTAGCCCTCCATGCGCAGCACGGTGGAGCGCCAGGCGCTCTCCTCGCGCGGTACGCGGGTGAGCGCATTGCCGACCTGGTGGCAGTAGTTGCACTGGCTGATGAAGGCCTCGCGCGTGTTGGCGCTGGGGAAGGGCAGCGTGCTCTGGTGCGCCGAGGCCGACAGACTCTCGGACAGCTCCGCCGCCACACTGTGGCGCACCAGGGAAAAGTCGGCGCTGCGCTGTGCCACCAGCGGCAGGTCCACCACCATGCTGGCGTCCCTGAAGTAGGGTTGGCGGGCGCGCACCGTGAGCTTGCCGGCAAAGTCCACCGACAGGCTGTAGCGGCCGCTGGCATCGGAATACACGGTTTCGCGGCGCTTGCTGTCGGCACTGAACACCGTGACCATGGCCCCGACCAGGGGCTTGCCCTGCTCCATGACCACACCGCTGAGGGTGCCCGCCGGGGACACGATGGGCCAGGCCGCCAACAGCGCCACGGCTAGGGAAACTGCCGACCCTTGGTTCCATGTTTTCATCCGATACTCCATGCGTATTGATTGCGTACCATCCGCCAGCCCGAAGGCCGCGGTGACTGGGTTCGCATGGTGTCGGGGATGGCGCTCCGGCGCGATGTTTGGATCCGACACGCAGGTGTCAATAATCGACAACCACGGGTTAACCCGTAGACGGAGACCACTACCCCATGGCTTTTTCCGGTCGGCGCATGCCGGTTCGTTACGTGCTGCTGTTGCTGCAGTGCCTGCAGGACCTGGGCGTGGAGCGCGCGCGCGTGCTGCAGCTGGCCCGGTTGGATGCCGCCAACCTGGAAGCGCGCGATGCCATGCTCAGCCACGAGGAAGTAGATCGGCTCATGCTGGCGGCCACGCAGGCCAGCGGACGCAGCGACATTGCGTTCGAATTCGGCCGACGCATCAAGATGAATTCGCACGACCTGCTGGGCTACGGCCTCATCAGCTGCCCCAACCTGGACGGTTTCCTGCGCATGGCCAGCCGCCATTACCACCTGATGACGGAGACCTGGACCCTGCGCTACCACCGCTGGCCCGAGGGCGGCGAGGCGGTCTACACCCCGCTGGTGGCCCTGTCCAGAACCACCCTGCAGTTCTACCTGGAAGCGTTGGCCATGGCGCAGCAGGTGCAGATGGAACTGATGCTGGGCAAGCACGCCCTGCCCTACGACTACCACCTGAGCATGGCCGAACCACCCCATGGGGAGCGCTACCGTGCCCTGGCCCCGGCACGTTTCCATTTCAACCCCACGGCGGCACCGTGCCTGCGCGTTATCATGCCGGCAGCCCTGCTGGACCAGCCGCTGCCGCTGGCCAACGACGATGTCATGCGCGACATCGACGCACGCTGCACCGCCCTGGGCCGCACACCGCCACGCAGCGACGTGGGTTGGCCGGCCTACATCATGATGGCCCTGCGTGAAACCCAGGGCACCCAGGTCACGCTGGAGGACATTGCGCGGCGCGTCAACGTCTCGGCCCGCACCATCGACCGCCACCTCAAGAAGGAAGGCACCGGCTTTCGCGAGCTCTCGGACAAGGTGCGCTTCGAGCGCGCCTGCGACCTGCTGTGCCAGCCCGGCAGCTCCATCACCGAGGTGGCCGCCCAGCTGGGATTCAGCGACGCGGCCAATTTCAGCCGGGCCTTCAAGCGCGTGCAGGGAATCTCGCCCGGCGAATACCAGCGCAGCGCGGGCAGCTGAACCGCTTCAGCGCGGGCAGCGGGGCCGGGCCGGGCTCACACCGGCCTCAACTGCTGCGCTGCCCACGCGCGCGCCAGCTCCATGGTTTCGAAGAACGCAAAGGGCAAGCGCGCCTCCTCGAAGATGCGCCGGTAGAGCGAGAGCAGGAAGTGGATGCCTTCGACCTCGGGAGCAGCCACCCAGGCCACGCCCGCAATCCGGGAGCGCTGCGCCGCAAACTGCTTGAGCCCCTGCTCCCAGGCTTCCAGGGCATCGGCGGTCATGACGGCATTGCCCTGGAAATGCACGATGGCGGCAAAGCGTCCCTGCGGCGGCAGGTGTTGCAGCAGCGCCTGCCGTGCCGCGCCCAGGCCCTGGACCGCCTGCAGGTTGAAGGGACCGTGCGCTTCGTACAACACCAGCTGCCCCTGCACGCACAGGCGGAACTCCCCATGCGGCGCGAAGTGACCGGGGGCGAAGTCGCTCGATGAAAGCCAGAGGCCTGGGCGCTGCATGTCCATGGCGCAAGTGTTGGGGACGCATGCACCTCCCAGTCCTAGGGTTTGCCCTGATTTGGCGGCAATGGATAGCACGCTGTCCGGAATAGACATCGCCCACAGCGAGCGCAAGCCCGACGATCCGTGCCCACGGCGATGCGTCATTGGCCATACGCCAGCCTTCCCCCTCGATTGAAAAGGAGCAAGCATTCATGAAGATTCCCTTTGTGCTGGCACCGCTGGTGCTCGGTGCGGCACCGCAGGCACCCGCCCAGGCCGCCGAGGTGGCGGGCATTCACTTCGAGGACGCGATCCACCTCGGTGACACCGCCTTGCAGCTCAACGGCACCGGGGTGCGCTACCTGGCCATCTTCAAGGTCCTCGCGGCCGGCCTGTACCTGAGCAAGAAATCCACCACGGCAGAAGCCGCCTTTGCCGCCCCCGGCCCCAAGCGCATGCAGATGACCATGCTGGTGGACATGGATGCCAAGAAGTTCAGCAGGGAATTCATCAAGGGCTTCACCAACAGTGTGGGCAAGACCCCGATGTCGCGCCTCATCCCAGGCCTGACGCGCATGGGCGCGCTGATCGACAACCGTGGCCGCTTCGTGCGTGGCGACACCATCACCGTCGATTGGGTGCCCGGCACCGGTGCCGTGATCGCCATCAATGGCGTCGCGCAGGGCGATCCGTTCCGCGAGCAGGAATTCTTCGACACCCTGCTGTCCAACTGGATTGGCCCCACACCGGCCGACTGGAAGCTCAAGGACGGCCTGCTGGGGCAAAGCTCATGAGCCTGGCCATTCCTACCCAGACTTCCTTCCAGGGCCGTTATGTGCAGGTCAACGGCATCACGATGCACGTCATCGTCGAGGGCAGCGGCCCCGAGGTGCTGCTGCTGCATGGTTTTCCTGACACCCACGCGATCTGGCGCGAACAGATCCCGGCACTGGTGGAGGCGGGCTACCGCGTCATCGCGCCGGACCTGCGCGGCTGCGGCCTGACCGACATGCCGCGGCACGTGTCCGACTACCGCATCGGCACCCTGGTGCAGGACGTGGCCGCCTTGCTCGACGCGCTGGGCGTGGAGCGCGTGCGTCTGGTGGCCCACGACTGGGGCGCCGCCATCGGCTGGCAGTTTGCCATCCAGCACCAGCACCGCGTGGTGCGCTACGCGGCGCTTTCGGTCGGGCACCTGAGCTGCTACACCACCGCAGGCTGGATGCAGAAGCTCAAGGGCTACTACATCGCACTGATCCAGCTGCGTGGATTTGCCGAGTGGCTCTTCACGGCCTTCGACTGGGCCTTCCTGCGCTTCTTTGCCGACGCACCGCATGAATACCTCCACGTGCGTGCGGGCAAGTCCGCTGCGGGGCGCATGACTGCGGCCATGAACTACTACCGCGCCAACCTGGGCCTGCTCATCCCGCGCCAGCACGGATTCGTCAATGTGCCGGTGATGGGCGTGTTCAGCACCAAGGACCGTTTTTTGGTGGAGAACCAGATGGTGCGCTCCGAGGCCTACTGCAAGGCCGGCTGGCGCTTTGAACGCCTCGAAGGCGTGGGCCACTGGATGACCTCGGAGGCCCCGGAACGTGTCAATCCCCTGCTGCTGGATTTCCTGCGCTGATCCTTTAACCCTCGAACAAGAAAGAGACAAACCCATGACCTCCGACCGTTTCATGCACAAGCTGGCTCTGGCCCTGCTGGTGCTGTTTGGTGCCTTCTGCCTGTGGCAGCAACCTGCTCTCGTTACCGGCAAGCTCACCAAGAGTGAAATCGACCAATACCTGGCAGCGGCCGACAAGAACCTGCCATTTCCGCCCGACGTCGACAAGCAAGACCTTATTCAACGGGTGCGGGCCTGGGCCGAGGCCGACGACGGCAAGCCGGTCTACATGCTCAACCTGATGCGCTACAACGCCAGGATCGACGACGTGCCTGGTGCGCCCAAGGACTTCCAGGGGACGCCCAAGGAAGCCAACCTGCTCTACGAGGACAAGGCCATCGGCATGCTCATCAAGAAGGGCGGCGTGGGGGCTTCGTTTGCCAGTGAAACCCAGGGGCCCAACGTCATCAGCATCGGCAAGGACCCGGCCCTGGACCACTGGAGCCGCGTGCTCGTCATCCGCTACTCCAGTCGCCGCCATTTTCTTGAACTCATCAGCGACCCGGCCTACGCGCCCATCGAACCCTACAAGATGATGGCCCTGCGCCTGTTGCTCATACCCACTTCAGGCGACCTGATCACCCCCGACTACCGCTTGGTACTGGGCGCGTTCTTCGTGGCCCTGTTCCTGGCCTGCGGCTGGTGGCGCGCTGCGCGCCGTACGGCATGACCCCTGCCCCTCTCTCCATTCATTGACAAGGAATAACCATGAAAGCTGTTGTCTGCCAGAACGCCGAACTGACGGTGCGCGACATCCCTGACCAAACGCCTGCACAGGGGCAGGTGCTCCTGAAGGTGCTGCGCTGCGGCATCTGCGGCTCCGACCTGCACGTGCGCCACCACTGCGACCTGTTCGGCCGCCTCATTGGCCGCGCCGGTTACAAGAACTTCCCCGATGCCAGCGAACCCATGGTGTTCGGCCACGAGTTCTGCGGCGAGGTGCTCGACCACGGCCCGGGCACGCCCAAGAACATCAAGGCCGGCACCCGCGTCTGTGCCCTGCCCTTCATCCGCCAGGGCAAGGACATCGACTGCATCGGCCTGTCCGCACGCTCGCACGGCGCCTATGCCGAGCGCATCGTGGTGGAGAACTCCATGATGGTGCCGGTACCCAACGGCCTGTCCAACGACATGGCCGCCCTGACCGAACCCATGGCCGTGGGGTTGCACGCGGTGAATCGCGGCGAAGTGAAGAAGGGCGACGTGGCCATTGTCATCGGCTGCGGGCCGGTGGGCCTGGCCGTGATCTGCATGCTCAAGGCCAAGGGCGTGCGCACTGTCATTGCCAGCGACTTCTCGCCCGGCCGGCGCGCGCTGGCCAAGCAGTGCGGCGCCGACGTGGTGGTAAACCCGGCCGACGAGTCGCCGTTCTCCACCTGGGAACAGTACGGCTTCCTGGGCGGCATTCCCGAACTGCTGGAACTGGCCGTGGGCACGCGTGAGAAGCTGGGCAAGCTGCCGGTGCCCTGGTGGCACACCTGGCGCCTGGCCGAAGGCCTGGGCCTGAAGCCCAAGCGCCCGATCATTTTCGAATGCGTGGGCGTGCCCGGCGTGCTCAACAACCTGATCGACAGCGCGCCGCTGTTCTCGCGCATCGTGGTGGTGGGCGTGTGCATGCAGACCGACCAGATCGAGCCCGCCATGGGCAACAACAAGGAAGTGGACCTGCGATTCGTCATGGGCTATTCGCCGCTGGAATACCGCGATGCACTGCACATGATCGCTGAGGGACAGGTGCGCTGCGAGCACCTGGTGACGGGCGTGGTGGGACTCGGTGGTGTCGACAACGCCTTCGAGGCACTGCGCGACCCCGAGCGCCACGCCAAGATTCTGGTGGACCCTTCCAGCCGCGCCACCACCCCCGCGCCGCCTACGCGCTGAAAGAAGTTCCCCCGTTTTCCAACCTCACACTTTGGTGATTCCGATGACATTGAATGGACAAATGATGCACATGCCCCTGCTGGTCTCCAGCCTGCTGGTGCATGCCGAACGCCACCACCCGGAGCAGATGGTGGTCTCACGCCGCGTAGAAGGCGACATCCACCGCGAAACCTTTGCCGAACTGGCCGCGCGCTCGCGCCGTGTGGCCAACGCCTTGAAGCGCCTGGGCGTGCAGATGTCGGACCGGGTGGCCACCCTGGCCTGGAACGGCTACCGCCACATGGAGCTCTACTACGGTGTCTCGGGCTCGGGTGCGGTGCTGCACACGCTGAACCCGCGCCTGCACCCCGACCAGGTGGTGTGGATCGCCGACCACGCCGAGGACCAGGTGCTGTTCTTCGACATGAGCTTCCTGCCCATCATCGAAGCCATTGCCGGTCGGGTGAAGTCCATCAAGGCCTTTGTGGCCATGACCGACCGCGCCCACATGCCGGCCAGCAGCAAGGTAAGCAACCTGCTGTGCTACGAAGACCTGCTGGCCCAGGAGTCCGACCGCTACGAGTGGCCCGAGTTCGATGAACAGTCCGCATGCACCCTGTGCTACACCAGCGGCACCACCGGCAACCCCAAGGGGGTGCTGTATTCGCACCGATCCACCGTATTGCACGCCTTTGGTGCTGCCTTGCCGGACGCGCTCAACTGCTCGGCCACCGATGCTGTGCTACCTGTGGTGCCCATGTTCCACGTCAACGCCTGGAGCCTGCCCTACATCGCCTGCATGGTCGGCGCCAAGCTCGTGTTCCCGGGCCCAGGTCTGGATGGCAAATCCCTGTACGAACTGATGGAGCAGGAGCACGTCACGGTCTCCGCCGGTGTGCCCACGGTGTGGCAGGGCCTGTTGGGCTACATGGAGCCGCAGGGCCTGAAGTTTTCCACCATGAAGCGCACCGTCATCGGCGGCTCAGCCTGTCCTCCGGCCATGCTCAAGACCTTCGAGCAGCAGTACGGCGTGCACGTGCTGCACGCCTGGGGCATGACCGAAATGAGCCCCCTGGGCACCGTCATGGCCTTCAAGCCCGAGCACCTGCGCCTGAGTGAGGAGGAGCGCCTGGCGGTACAGGCCAAGCAGGGCCGGGCGGTGTTCGGGGTGGACATGAAGATCGTCGACGCGCAAGGCCAGGAGCTGCCCCGCGACGGCTCGGTCTCGGGTGACCTGCTGGTGCGCGGACACTGGATCATCGACACCTACTTCAAGCAGCAGGACAGCAGCCCACTGGTCAAGGACGGCGCAGGTCGTGGCTGGTTCCCCACCGGGGACGTGGCCAAGATCACCTCCGACGGTGTGATGCAGATCACCGACCGCAGCAAGGACGTGATCAAGTCCGGCGGCGAGTGGATCGGCTCCATTGACCTGGAAAACATCGCCATGGCCCACCCGGCTGTGGCCATGGCCGCCTGCATTGCCGCCAAGCACCCCAAGTGGGATGAGCGCCCCTTGCTGGTGGTGGTGAAGAAGCCTGCAGCCGAAGTCAGCCGCGAGGACATCCTGCAATTCTTCGAAGGCAAGATCGCCAAATGGTGGACGCCTGACGACGTGGTCTTCGTCGAATCCATTCCGCTGGGGGCCACCGGCAAGATGATGAAGGTGAAACTGCGCGAGCAGTTTGCCGACTACCAACTGCCCACGGCATAGGGGTGCGCGGCCCCAGCCCGGATAATCGGGGCATGACCACCTTTGCCTCGCTGAATCTCGCCCCTGCACTTGCCACCAACCTGGAGTCCCTGGGCTACGCGGAGATGACGCCGATCCAGGCCGCCAGCCTGCCGCTGGCCCTGGCCGGCAAGGACCTGATTGCCCAGGCCCAGACCGGCAGCGGCAAGACCGCGGCCTTTGGCCTGGCGCTCCTGGCCAAGCTCAACCCGCGCTGGTTTGCGGCGCAGGCGCTGGTGCTGTGCCCGACGCGCGAGTTGGCCGACCAGGTGGCCACCGAACTGCGCCGCCTGGCGCGCGGCATGGAAAACATCAAGGTCGTGACACTGTGCGGGGGCGTGCCGCTGCGCGGCCAGATCGCCTCGCTGGAAAACGGGGCCCACCTGATCGTGGGTACGCCAGGGCGCGTGATGGATCACCTGGAACGCGGCACCCTCACGCTCGAAGGCCTCAACACCCTGGTGCTGGACGAAGCCGACCGCATGCTGGACATGGGTTTCTTCGACGACATTGCCACCGTGGCGCGCCAGTGCCCGCTGAAGCGCCAGACGCTGCTGTTTTCGGCCACCTACCCCGAGGGCATTGCCAAACTCGCAGCCCAGCTGCTGCAGGACCCGGTGGAGGTGAAGGTGCAGGCCGCGCACCAGCGTGCCGACATCGTCCAGCGCTTCTACGAGGTCGACCGCGCCAACCGCCTGCCCACCGTGGCCAAGCTGCTGCTGCACTTCCGCCCGGCCAGCACCATTGCCTTCTGCAACACCAAGCAACAGTGCAACGACCTCGCCGAGCTGCTGCGCGGCCAGGGGATCGTGGCGATGGCGCTGCACGGCGACCTGGAACAGCGCGAGCGCGACCAGGTGCTGGCCCAGTTTGCGAACAAAAGCTGCTCGGTGCTGGTGGCTACCGACGTGGCCTCGCGCGGGCTGGACATCAAGGAGCTGGAGTGCGTGATCAACGTGGACATCACGCCCGACCCCGAGGTGCACGTGCACCGCATCGGCCGCACCGGTCGCGCCGGGCAATCCGGCCTGGCGCTGAACCTGGCCAGCATGATGGAAATGGGTGCCGTGGGGCGGATCGAGCAGTACCAGAAGGCCCAGTCCGAATGGTTCAAGCTCGATGAACTGACACCCACCAGCACCGAGCCCCTGCTGCCACCCATGGTGACGCTGCAGATTGCCGGTGGACGCAAGGAAAAGATCCGCCCGGGTGATGTGCTGGGTGCGCTGACGAATGCGGAGGGCGGCGTGGCCTTCACGCGCGAACAGGTGGGCAAGATCCAGGTCACGGACTTCTGCACCTTCGTCGGCATCGACCGGGCGCTGGCGCAGCAGGCCTGCGACAAGCTCAACGCAGGCAAGGTCAAGGGCAGAAACGTGCGCGCGCGGCTGCTCTGAGTCGGACCCGACGAAGTCCTCTCTGCGGGGCTTGGCAAGCCCCCCAGGCCCGCCTATCATGCAAGCAACAATGCTTCAGGGAGTTGGGCCCTCGCCGTGACAGGAGAATCCACCATGCACTTGCGTACCCTGCTTGGCATCCTCGTCTGGACATTCACCACCTGGTCGGTGAGCGCACAGACGCTGACCGTCGTCACCGAAGAGTACCCCCCCTACAACTACCTCGATGCCAACAAGCAGGTTGCAGGCCTGTCCACCGAAGTGGTGAAGGAGGTGCTGCGCCGAGCCAAACTCGACTACCGCATCAACCTGTATCCGTGGGCACGGGCCTACCACATGGCCCAAGAACAAGCCAACGTGCTGATCTACTCGATCGGCCGCAATGCGCAGCGCGAAGCCCTGTTCCAGTGGGTGGACATCATCGCGCCCTACAACGTGTACATGTACCGGCTCAAGTCGCGCCCCGAGGTGCAGTTGCAGAAGGTGGAGCAGCTCAGCCGCTACCGCATCGGTGCCGTACGCGACGATGTACGTGCGCAGTACCTGGAGAAAATGGGCATCACGGCCGAACTGGTGGTCGAGGACAGTGCCAATGCCCGCAAACTCGCCAGTCAGCGCATTGACCTCTTTCCCATCGACGAGATCGCCATGGTGGCGCTGTACCGCCGCGAAGGCCTGGACCCCGCAAGCGTGGAGAAGGCGCTGGCATTGCCGGACCTCTCGGCCGGCCTGTACATGGCGTTCAGCCTGAAGACGCCCCCCGAACTGGTGGAACGCTGCCGCAGCGCCCTGCGCGACATGCGCCGTGACGGCACGCTGGACAAGATCAAGTCCGCGTACCTGCGCTGACGCGTTCAGTAGCCCGTGGTGCGCCCGGCAATCACGGGCAGGTCGGTAGCGCTGATGAGCGCCCAGATCACTCGGGCAATCGTCTCCGACGCGATCACCGTGTGCTGGTTCCCTGCCGCCCCCATCTTCTCACGCAATTCACGGCGCACGGCAGGCAAGCCGGTGAGGTCGAAGACCACGTCCACCTGCTTGCCCATGGCCACGATGGCATCGAGCGAGCTGATGTTGACGCCACGCTCACGGGCCAACTGCAGGCCCGGTGTCTCATGCGCCTCGGCCACGGCCACGACTTCCAGGCCCTGGGCGTTGCGCTCCAGGATCTGTCGCAGGAAGGCCGAGCCGATGCGGCCCAGCCCGATGATCGCAATGCGTTGTTTTTCCATCGTGCAGACTCCCTTGAGGAACAGGTACGCCCCATGATGCCACGCCCCGTGCGCTCCGCGCAATCCATCCCGGGGCCACGCCTTGTAGGTGTTCTTCCTACACGCAGTCCATCCCGCGGCTGACTCGTCTTTTCAAGGCCCGTGGCTACAGTTCCTCTACGCGTCACTGGCTTTGCAGTGGCCGCTTGCAGGACAGGAGTCAGACCATGAAGACCACGGAACACAGCCTCAACCCTTTCAGCCTCATGATGGAGCCCGAACTGGTGCTGCAGACCATGGAGCGCTCACAGCAGCTGCGCAGCCTGCGCCGCCACAAGCTGCGCCCGCTGGACAAGCCGCTGATCCCCTACACCGCCGAGGCCCTGGCCGCGCGCGCCGCGTATGACGCTGCCATCGACGCCGAGGACTTCGAAGTCCAGGCCGACAATTACCTGCTCAACTGACCCCGCGCGCAGCCTGCGCGCTGCACTGCAGTGCGCCGCTTCGCGGGCCATAATGGCCGCTCCCTGTTGACGGAGTGACCATGCCCACGCTGTACCGCGAATTCGACACCCAGGCCGCGCTCGACGCGCAGTACAACCCTTCTGCGGGACTACCTCCCGGTGTCAACCCCGCACTGCCCTACGTGGAGGCGGCGCAACAGGCCCGCTCCACCCTGCGCCATACGCTCGACGTGCCCTTCGGGCCCACGCTGCACGAGACGCTGGACATCTTTCCTGCCGACACCCCCAATGCCCCCGTGTTCGTGTTCATCCACGGCGGCTACTGGCGCGCCTTCAGCTCCAAGGAATTCAGTGGCGTGGCGCTCGGCCTGCAGCCGCTGGGCATCACCACCGTGGTGGTGAACTACGCCCTGTGCCCCTGGGTCAGCATCGACGAGATCACGCGCCAGTGCCGCGCCGCCGTGGCCTGGACCCTGCGCAACATCCAGCACCACGGTGGGGACCCCACGCGCGTGGCGGTGGGCGGCCACTCGGCCGGCGGCCACCTGAGCGCCATGTGCCTGCTGACCGACTGGGCGCGCGACTACGGGCTGCCCCGCGACCCGCTCAAGGCCGGGTTGCTGTTCAGTGGCCTCTTTGACATTGCCCCGCTGCGCTACACCTACCTGCAGCCCATGATCCAGCTCGACGACGGCGTGGTGCGCCGCCAGTCGCCCCTGCACCATGTGCGCCACAGCGGCACCCCGATCTGGACCACCTGGGGCGCCAAGGAAAGCACCGAGTTCGCGCGCCAGTCCACCGCCTTCCACGATGCCTGGACGGCCGCCGGAAACCGCGGCGAGCTGTCGGCCACGGCGGATGCGGACCACTTCGAGGTGATCCATCCGCTGTTCGACCCGCAAAGTGCCCATTGCCAGTGGCTGCAGCGGCAACTGGCTGCCTGACACGCAGGTGACTGGCCGCCTGACGGCTGGCCGCTAGGCTGGTGAAAACGCGAGGAGCCCTATGTCCCTGAAAACCTGGTTGACCCCGCATGTGATGCAGTTCCTGCTCGACCCGGCGCGCGAACTGAAACGCCGCGCCGCGGTGGAACGCAAGCGCCAGCGCAGCGGTGAGCCGCACACGGTGCACTACTTCCACCAGGCCGACGACCCCTACAGCCAGTTGCTTGCCCAGGTGCTTCCCCAGCTGCAGGCACGCTATGCGATCCGCATCGTCGTGCACCACGTGAGCCCGCCGGCCGATTCGGCCGCCCCCGACCGCCCGCGCCTGCAGGCCTACAGCCTGCGCGACGCCCAGTTGCTGGCTGCGCACTACGTGCTGGACTGGCACGCCGCCACCCAGGCAGCAGCGCCCGCCGCCACCGACCCGAACGAGCGCCGTGCCCAGGCCGACGCGCTGCGCACACGCTGGGGCCACTACCTCGGGGCCACGCTGTACTACGGCGGCGAGTGGTACTGGGGCATCGACCGCCTGCACCACCTGGAGGCGCGACTGCAGGCGCTGGGGGCAGCGCTGCCCGGTGTGCAGGGGCCGCTGTTTCCCCCGGGTGCAGACCTCACGGCACCCGTGCCCGTGGCGAACCCGCCCGCCATCGACTTCTTCTTCTCGCTGCGCAGCCCCTATTCGGCCATCGTCTGCGAACGCGTGTTCCGGCTGGGGGCGTTGACGGGCGCCAAGGTGAACCTGCGCTTCGTGCTGCCCATGGTGATGCGCGGCTTGCCGGTGCCGCGCGAGAAGCGGCTGTACATCGTGCGCGACACGGCCCGGGAAGCGCGGCTGCGCGGCATCCCGTTCGGCCGCATGAATGACCCCGTGGGCCGTCCTACCGAGCGTGGCCTTGCACTCATGCCGCTGGCCATTGCACAGGGCAAGGGCGAAGCCTATGTGGCTTCGTTCATGCGCGGCGTGTGGGCTGAGGGACTCGACGCTGGCACCGACGACGCTCTGTTTTCGATAGCTGGTCGCGCAGGTTTGATGCGGGCTGAGTGCCAAAACGCCCTACAAGACCCGGCCTGGCGCACCCAAGCGGAGGCCAATCGCGCCGAGATGATGGACCTGGGGCTGTGGGGCGTGCCATCGTTCCGTGCCGGCGCCACCAGCGTTTGGGGCCAGGATCGCCTGTGGGCGGTGCAGGAGGCGGTGCTCGGCAGCACTTCCGTGCACCGCGCCTGAGCACCATGCCGCTTTAGCCGCACGCCCTGCCGGGCTACTGCGGGCGGCGTAAGCTCCCGCTTCGACTGGAGAACCGCCCATGCCCCGCGCAAGCGAAGCTTACGACCTCGTCCTGTATGGCGCCACTGGCTTTGTGGGGCGCCAGACCGTGGCCTACATCGCCGCCCACCCCGATGTGCGCGCCAGTGGCCTGCGTTGGGCCCTGGCCGGGCGCAACCGCGCCAAGCTCGAAGCCCTGCAGCGTGAACTGCAGGTGCCCCAGGCCGGTGTGCTGGTGGCCGATGCCGCCGATACATCCGCGCTCGACACCCTGGCGCGCAGCGCCCGCGTGGTGCTGAGCACGGCCGGGCCGTTTGCCCTATACGGCACGCCGCTGGTGGAGGCCTGCGTGCGCCAGGGCTGCCACTACGTGGACATCACCGGCGAGACCCCGTGGGTCAAGGGGCTGATCGACCGCCTGCACCAGGAAGCCCAGCGTCGCCATGCCCGCATCATTCCGTGCTGCGGTTTCGACTCCATTCCCTCGGACATCGGCGCCTTCCTGGCCCAGAACACCATGCGCTCGGTACACGGCCGCGACTGTGTCGATGTGAAGGCCGCCTACAGCATCCGTGGGGGCTTCAATGGCGGCACCCTGGCCTCGTTCTTCCACATGCTCGACGCCGGGCAGGCACAGGCCATGCGCGACCCGTTCCTGCTCAACCCCGCCGACCACCGCCCCGCACACCCCGAGGCCCATGCCGACCCGGTGGGGCCGCGCTTCGATGCCGACCTTGACAGCTGGCTGGGCCCTTTCTTCATGGCTCCGGTGAACACGCGGGTAGTGCGACGCAGCGCTGCACTGCTGGACTACGGCGCCGACTTCCACTACCAGGAGTACCTGCGCCTGGGCCGCGGCGGCAGCCGGGCCGTGGCAGCCACGGCCCTCAGTGCCAGCTCGGTCGCCACGCAATGGGCCATGGGCCTGAAGCCGGTGCGCGCGCTGGCCCGCCGCCTGGCTCCGGCCCCAGGAGAGGGGCCGTCGCAGGCGAGCATGGACAAGGGCTCCTTCCAGAGCCGCATCGTCGGCCGGGCGGCCGACGGCACGCTGGTGCACGGCCGCATTGCCGACCAGGGCGACCCCGGCAACCGGGCCACGACCAAGATGCTGTGCGAATCAGCCCTCGCACTGGCCTTGCAAGACAAGGAACTGCCGCAGGGCCGCAAGCACGGCGGCGTGCTCACGCCCGCCAGTGGATTGGGCGATGTGCTGGTGGCACGCCTGCGCGCCGCCGGCATGACCCTGCAAATGGGGTGATACTCCCACTCCCGCCAATCATCGATTCACCATGGTCCGCAAGCCTTCCACTGCTTCCCACGAGAACCGCCCTGCGGCCCTGATCACCGGGGCCTCGGCGGGCATCGGTGCCGAACTGGCACGCTGCTTTGCCCAGGCCGGGCACAACCTGGTGCTGGTGGCCCGCCGCGCCGATGCCCTGCAGGCCCTGGCCGACGAATTGCGCAGCCGCCACGGGGTGCAGGTGAGCGTGCAGGCCACCGACCTGGCACAGCGCGGCGCCGCCGAGCAGCTGCACACGGCCTTGGAACAACGCGGCATCGTGGTCGACGTGCTGGTCAACTGCGCCGGTGTACTGCACCAAGGTGCCTTCGCCAGCATGGACAGCCACCAGCAGCAGGCGATGATCGACCTCAACATTTCGGCACTGACCGCCATGCTGGGCTGCTTCGTGCCTGACATGGTGCGCCGTGGCAAGGGTCGCGTGCTCAACGTCGCCTCGGTCGCCGCCTTCCAGCCCATTCCTTCGCTGGCCACCTATGCCGCCAGCAAGGCCTACGTGCTCTCGCTGTCGGAATCGCTGGCCGAGGAACTCAAGGGCACCGGCGTCACGGTGACGGCACTGTGCCCAGGCATCACCGCCACCGCCATGCTGAAGAACGCCACGAAGGAAAATGCCAAGCTGCAGCGCATTCCGGGCTTTCTGGTCGGTGACGTGGGCGAAGTGGCCCGCGCTGCCTTCGAAGCCACCGAGCGCGGCGACGCCATCGTGGTTCCCGGCGCCATCAACCAGGGCGCCATGATCGCCTCGCGCGCGACCCCGAAGTGGTTGTTGCGCATGCTCGGCGGCGCCATTGGCCGCCGTACCCTGTGATGGACAAGGAGACCGCCATGCCCCGTACCGCCCCCGCGATCGCACTGTTCGCTCTGACTGCCTTCGGACTGGTCGGCGCCCATGCCGCCGACGCCAAGCCAGCGGCCCCGACAGCGCCCAGCACTGCCCCCGCGTGCCCGGCCCTGTTGCGCCACGAATTCCCCCGCCTGCAGGACGACGCACCGCAGAACCTGTGCCAGTACACGGGCAAGGTGCTGCTGGTGGTGAACACCGCCAGCTACTGCGGCTTCACCAGCCAGTACGAAGGCCTGGAGCAACTCTATGCCCGCTACAAGGACAAGGGCCTGGTGGTGCTGGGCTTTCCGAGCAACCAGTTCGGCAGCCAGGAGCCCGGCTCGTCCAAGGAAATTGCCGACTTCTGCTACAACACCTACGGCGTGAAGTTCCCCATGTTTGCCAAGAGCGACGTGCGCGGGGACAAGGCCAACGCCTTCTATGTGGAACTGGCACGCGCTACCGGCACCACGCCCAAATGGAACTTCTACAAGTACGTGGTCGACCGCAAGGGCCAGCCCGTCGACGCCTTCTCCAGCATGACCACTCCCAACGACGGAAAGCTTGTCAAATTACTGGAGAAATTGCTCGCCAGCCCGCAATGACGTTGCGTAACCAGCTATCAAAATAAGAGCAGCTGTTGCGCGCAATTCAGATTGCGGCGAGAACGATTCGATTGCGACCGGCCTGCTTGGCTTGGTACAGCGCCGTGTCGGCCTGGGCCAGCAGGCTGTCAGCACTGCCCGCATGCGGCGCATATTCGGCCACTCCTGCACTGATGGTGACGCCCACGTGGAAGCCCTTGATGCGCACGGGGTTGTGTTCCAGGTCGTCACGCAAGCGCTCCAGCGCCAAGCAGGCTTCCTGTGCACTGGCCCCCGGAAACAGAATCGAGAATTCTTCTCCGCCATAGCGGGCTGCAATGTCCATGCCGCGCAGGAAGGCCTGCATGCGCTGGGCCACCTCCACCAGCACCTGGTCTCCAACAGCGTGGCCGTGCTGGTCGTTGACCGACTTGAAATAGTCCAGATCCAGCATGGCCACGGCGTAACGGTAATCGCCACTCTGGCGCCGGGCACGTTCGTGCTCGTGGGCCAGCATGGGGGCAAAGACCATGCGGTTGACCAGCCCCGTTAGCGGGTCGTGTCCCGCAATGCGTTCCCAGTTGCGGGCCGCGTGCTGTTCACTTTCCAGCTCATGGCTGCTGTACAGCCCCCACAGCACCGTCACCGTGGTGCTGAACAGAAATGCCACCAGCATCTGGTGGCGTGCGGCCTGCGGAAACAGGCCAAAGGGGCCCTGTGGCAGGGATGCCGCGGACACGGCGACCACGATGACCATCAGCAAGGCCCAAGACACGTATCGTGTGTCGCTCTGGAACACCATGAACAGCAGGACCGGAATGACCAGGTAGATGCACTGTGGAAGCCCCGTGTGGGCAAGAAACAGGAACAGCAGCACCAGCGCCATGCCCCAAGCGAAGTTGCGCTTTTTCAAGGCGCTCCCGGCGCCTTTCCTCTGCATGCTTTCATACAAGGGGTAGACCAGCAATATGCCCAAGCTGTCTGCCAGCAGCAGCATCTGCACGAAGTCTGGCGCGGCAGCCAGGGCGATGTACCCTCCAATCACCAGATTGGCCGCCAGGGCCAAGGAGGAAAAGACCGTGGGTAGCACGCAGACCCGCAGCACAAAGGCCAGGCAGTCGGACGTGCTCTGGATGCCCCGCGGCAAGTGGCGTTGCATCTGGCGCGCCGCAAACCAGGGCGTCAGCATATCTACCAGGGCGGCCAGTGCGGTGTGCACTACCTGCCATTGCCAAGCGGCATGGGCCATGCCGGAGAAGTTGGCCACAAAGCTTGCCACAGCGATCCACGGCAGCGCCCGCCAGCCAGCGTGGAGCACCATGACCAGGCCAATGCCGGAGGGCAGCCACAGCAAGGTGATGTTGCTGGGCTGCAAAGCGAACAAGGCCATGCCCAGACGCGCACAAGCCCAGTAGAGCAAGGCCGCTATCGGCATCTCCCACCCTTTGACCCACCGCATCAATACCCCCCTGTGTAAATTCGCGTAACTCCATCCTACGCCGATTCTCGACAGCCCTGCAAGAAGCCGACCATGCCAGTCGACGCACCGGACCGAACCGTTGCCACGCCCGAGTGGCCTATCCCCGAAACTGCCGCCGCCACTGCTGCGGCGTCAGGCCCAGTACCTTGCGGAACTGCAGGCGCAGGTTCTGTGCACTGCCCAGGCCGCACTGGGCGGCGATGGACTCCATGGAGGCATCGGTACGCTCCAGCAACTGCTGGGCCCGCCCAAGACGCTGCTGGGCCAGCCACGGCCCCAGGGCCATGCCGGTGGCGGCGCGGAACTGGCGACTGAAGGTGCGCCGGCTCATGTGCAACTGCTGTGCCAGCGCATCGAGCGAAGGAGTCTGGTCCAGGTCCGCCAGCAAGGCATCGAGCAGTTGGCCCATGCGCTCGCTGCGGGCTTGCAGCGGCGGCACCGCGCATTCGATGAACTGGGCCTGCCCCCCATGGCGGTGCGGGGCCAGCACCAGCATGCGGGCCGCGTGGTTGGCTGCGCCTGCACCGGCCGTACTGCGCAGCAGATGCAGGCAGCAGTCCAGCGCCGCGGCGGTTCCCGCCGAGGTGAGCACCGTTCCGTCCTGCACGTAGAGCACGCTGGCGTCCACCTGTACTGCCGGGTAGCGCCGTTCCAGTTCCGCCGCGTAGGCCCAGTGGGTGGTGGCCTGGCGGGCGTCCAGCAGCCCGGCCTGGGCCAGCACAAATGCGCCCAGGCACAGGCCCACCAGCACGGCGCCGCGCGCGTGGGCCGCACGCAGGGCCCGCAGCACGGGCTCGGGCACGACCTCGTGCACATCGCGCCAGGTGGGCACGATGACCACGTCGGCCAGATCCAGCAGCTCCAGACCCCACTCGGTGGTGATGGTGAAACCGGCCGTGGTGCGCAAGGGCCCCGCCTCCATGGCGACGACGCGCACGTCAAAGAAGGCCGATGCCTCGCCCAGCGCAATGCTGGGCACACACAGGTGAAAGGGGCTGATGCGGTCGAACGCCAGCACCGCCACGCGACGGGGCGACAGTGCTTGCTGGCGGCGCGGTGCTCGGTTCTGTGGTGTCTGCATGTTGGCCCAATACTATCGCACTATGGCCATCGGGCCACTCGCACGCAAGGCGGAGCCCGCGCACGATAGGGGCCATTCCATCAACCCAACAGGAGCCCACCATGAGCCACCCCGCATTGATCGTCATCGACATCCAGAACGACTACTTCCCTACCGGCGCCTACCCGCTGCACGACACCGAGGCGGTGCTCGCGCGCAGCGTTGAAGCCATACACCGGGCCCAGGCGCAGGGTGTGCCGGTGGTGCTGGTGCAGCACGTGGCACGGGGGCCGTCCCCCTTCTTCAATGGCGGCACAGAGGGTGTGCAGATTCACCCTGCCCTGCGTGCCGCTGCTCCCGACGCGCCCGTGGTGGTGAAGGGCCATGCCGACAGCTTCCTGAACACCACGCTGCAGGACACCCTGGCCGCGCTGGGCGCGGACACGCTGTGGCTGGCCGGCATGATGACCCACAACTGCGTCACCCACACCGCCCTGTCACCGCAGGCCCAGGGCTATGCCGTGCGCGTGCTGGAAGACCTGTGCACCACGGTGGACCCGATGATCCACGCGATTGCGCTCAGTGCCCTGCGCGACCGCGTCGAGGTCGTGAGAAGCGCCACACAGGGCTTGGCGTAAAACGTCTGGCACGCGTTCACTGGTCCGGGGCCGAGGTGCCCCTGCGAATCAACCAGCGCACTGCACAGAGCCCGCACGGAGATGATGTGCGTTCGCGCTACCGATCAGAGAGGTCCACGCCTGCGCAACTGGACGACAGAACTTGATCACACTACGATGCCGGCGGTTTTCCTGATTTAGGGAGGAATATGCCGCCTGACGTGACTGAGCCCATGTCGACACCCATGAGTTGGGAGTCGATCCAGCAGCGCCTGGGTGCGCAAGTCTGGCGAGCTTTGCTAGTTTTCATGCTTATTGGGGCACCGGTTTCAGCCTTGCGTGCCACCAATACTGGCTGGCTTCCCATCTACGGCTTTCACTTGTCCATTCTTGGATTGGTTCTTTTTGTACAGCTACTTGGTACCCGTGTCACGTACAAGGCCAAAGCAGCATTGACGATCCTCATTCTTTCAACAACCTCTCTCGCTGGAATGTCGGGTTTGGGGTTGCTGAGTCAGGCAACCACTGCGTTCGTTGCTTGTGTGGTACTTACCAGCCTGTTGTTCTCGAGCAGGGCCACGGCATTCGTTGCTTTTGCGTTTGTTGCCTCCATCTCCGCCATTGCATTCGGCTTTGTCAGTGGAAGCCTGCAGATTGCGTTCGATACAAACCTGTATGTTCTTCAGCCCTTGAACTGGGCGCTACCATTGTTGGCTGCATTGCTGGTGGCGACGACCCTTGCCTTATCGATATCGGTATACAAGAATTCGACCTATGCGCTACTGGTGGAAGTGGAGCGGCAAAGGGATTTGCTTGCCCACCAGGCAACGCACGACCGGTTGACCGATCTTCCTACGCTTCGGCTTGCAACCGACCGCCTGGATGTGGCCCTCAAGACCGCTCAGCGCAAGCAAAGCAAAGTTGCCTTGATGTTCTTGGATCTGGATGGGTTCAAGAAGGCCAACGACACCTATGGCCATGAGGCCGGTGACGTAGTCCTTCAAACCATTGCGCTTCGGTTGCTTCATATGGTCCGAGCCAGCGATACGGTTGCACGTATTGGGGGCGACGAATTCATCGTGGTCTTGGGTGACATCCAAGATTCGTCGCTGGCTGCGGAAACTGCCAAGAGAATCATCGCCGCCATTGCGGAGCCGATTCCCTACAAGGACCATCAGCTGTGCGTTGGATGCAGTGTGGGCATTGCGGTATTTCCCGAACACGCCACCGACGCAGCGGCCCTGCGACGTGCTGCCGACGCAGCGATGTACGAGGTCAAGCGCTCTGGCAAGAACAACTTTCTCTTTGCTAACGTTGGAATGCAGTCTCACTCGGATGTGGACTAGAGCGGAAACAAACGCGCAGCGAGTTGATGTGTTCCTGGCGTCCCGGGTTGAGCCACGTTCCTGTCCATCACCAGCCACGAGTAACGCCGTGAAAGGACTTATCTCCGTGTTTTGGCACGAGTCATCACTGTGCCCCAACCATGACTTCGCTGCCCAGTTTGATCGTCCGAAAACCGACACCGATGGGCGATGGCAGTTGGCCCGAAGCAGCTGCAGCCCGCGGAATGAATCCCTAGCCTAGCAAGCACGCCCCTGCCGGGGCGTGCTCGTTCACCGCCACCTATATGTGCAGCGCGTGCCCCAGGGCGCGCAGCGCCGCTTCCTGCACCGCCTCGCCCAGTGTCGGGTGGGCATGGATGGTGCCGGCCACGTCTTCGAGGCAGGCACCCATTTCCAGCGACTGTCCGAAGGCCGCCGCCAACTCGGAAACCCCCGCCCCCACGGCCTGCCAGCCGACGATCAGGTGGTTGTCGCGCCGTGCCACCACGCGCACGAATCCGTCGGTGGACTCCAGCGTCATGGCACGGCCATTGGCCGCAAACGGGAACTGCGCATGGATGCAGTCGAGCCCGGCCTTGGCGGCCTCCTGGGGCCCTAGCCCCGCCGTTACCACCTCGGGGTCGGTGTAGCAGACTGCAGCAATGGCCGCAGGGGCGAAGCGGCGGCGCTGGCCGGCGATGACCTCGGCCACCAGCTCGCCCTGCGCCATGGCGCGGTGCGCCAGCATGGGCTCGCCGGTGAGGTCGCCAATGGCCCAGACGTTGCGCATGGAGGTGTGGCACTGGTCGTCGACCTTGATGGCGCGGCCCTGCATCTCCAGCATCAGCTTTTCCAGACCCCAGCCGTGGGTGTGTGGCACGCGGCCGATGGCCACCAGCACCTGGTCTGCCTCCAGCACGCTTTCCTTGGCACCGCTGTCGAGGATGCGCACGCCTTGCGTGGCTTCGTCCAGGCCCTGCACCTTGCAACCCAGCAGCACCTGCACGCCCAGTTTGCGCAGCGAGGCCGCCACCGGTTTGGTGAGTTCCTCGTCGTACAGCGGCAGGATGCGTTCCTGCGCTTCCACCAAGGTCACCTCGGAGCCGAGCTTGCGGTAGACCGTGCCCAGCTCCAGGCCGATGTAGCCGGCACCGACCACCACCAGCTTCTTCGGGATGTGGTCGGGCGACAGCGCCTGCTTGCTGGAGATGACCTTGCCTCCGAAGGGCATGCCCGGCAGCCCCAGCTCGACCGAACCGCTGGCCAGCAGCAGGTGCTCGCACTGGATGCGGGTGGGTTCGGCGTCACCCCGGCCCAGATCCACGTCCACGGTCTTGCCGTCAACCATGTGCGCCCAACCCTTGATGACCTGCACGCCGTGCTTCTTCATCAGAGCGCCCACGCCACCGGTCAGGCGCGCCACGATGCCGTCCTTCCAGCGCACGGTTTGGGCCACGTCGATGCGCGCACCGTCCACGTGGATGCCCAGCGTGTGGTCGCCCATGCAATGGTGCGCGTGGTGGTAGGCGTCGGCGGCATGGATCAGCGCCTTGCTGGGGATGCAGCCGATGTTCAGGCAGGTGCCGCCGAGCTGCGCGCCTTCCACCAGGGTGGTGGCAATGCCGAGCTGAGCCGCGCGGATGGCGGCAACGTAGCCGCCGGGGCCACCGCCAATGATGAGCAAAGTTGTCTTTTGGGTAACCATGGTAGAACTTGTCCACTAATGAATTGGGGATCACGCTCTGGCATCTTCGGGATGGCGTGCAAGGCGCAATACCCAAGGCAAGGCTGGCCGCCTTGCCTGGTGTTGCAACGCCGCAGGCCACCCGAAAATGCCAGAGCCCTTCGGGTTGGGATGAAATCGGGCGATTTGCCCGCCAAGTTTCTTGCATGGGCATGAGCCCATGCGGCGCAACGTTGGCATGCATCTCATCCCGATTGCATCCCAACGTGACCTCAATTCATTAGCGGGCAAGTTCTCACTCCACGAACAGGGTGGCCGGGCACTCCAGATAGCCCCGTACCTTTTGAATGAACTCGGCGGCGTGCATGCCGTCCACCACGCGGTGGTCGAAGGACGACGACAGATTCATCATCTGCCGCACCACCACCGCACCGCCCCGCACCATGGGGCGCTCGACCATGCGGTTGACACCCACGATGGCGACCTCGGGCCGGTTGATCACCGGCGTGCTGACGATGCCCCCCAGTGCACCCAGGCTGGTCAGGGTGATGGTGGAGCCGCTCAGCTCCTCGCGTGCCGCCTTGCCGGTGCGCGCGGCCTCGGCCAGGCGTGTGACCTCGGCCGCGCAGGCCCACAGGTCCATGGTTTCGGCATGGCGCAGCACCGGCACCATGAGCCCGGCCTCGGTCTGGGCGGCCAGCCCCAGGTGCACCGCGCCGTACTTGGTCAGCACGTCGGCCTCGTCGTCGTAGCGGGCGTTGAGGTGCGGGAACTCGCGCAATGCCTGCACCATGGCCCGTGCCAGGAAGGGGATGACGGTGAGCTTGCCGCGTGCCTTGCCGTGCTGGGCGTTGAGGCGCTGGCGCAGGGCTTCGAGCTCGGTCATGTCGACTTCCTCGACGTAGGTGAAGTGCGGAATGCGGCGCTTGGCCTCCTGCATCTTCTGCGCGATCTTGCGGCGCAGGCCGATGACCGGCACCGCTTCCTCGTCGCTGCGTTCCAGGTAGCGGCTGTCGCTGCCGCCACTGGGAATGCCGCGCGCGGCACGGGCCACGTAGGCGTCCAGGTCGGCATGGCTGATGCGCCCTGCCGGTCCCGTGCCCGGCACGTACTGCAACTCCACTCCCAACTCCCAGGCGCGGTGGCGCACCGAGGGCGCGGCAATCGGCTTGTCGCCGGGCGCGCGGTGGTGGGCCGGTGTGGCCGGGGCGTTGCGTGCTGCGTTGCCGTTGCCGGCCTGCGCGGGGGCAACGGCACGACTGGATGCCGGAGCTGGCGTGGATGCCGGAGCTTCCTGCAGCATTGCTGTCGCTATGGAAACAGGAGCTGCTTGCGCAGATTTTGCTTGGGTTGGAGCCACTTTTCGCTCTGCATCGCCTTCCTTCAGGTTGCCTGCGCCCTCGACCTCTATGCGGATCACTTCCGAGCCCACGGCCATGACCTGTCCCACGGCACCGCCCAGGGCCAGTACCTTGCCGGATACCGCGGACGGGATTTCCACCGTGGCCTTGTCGGTCATGACGTCAGCCAGCACCTGGTCTTCGACCACCGTATCGCCCACCTGCACGTGCCAGGCCACCAGTTCCACTTCTGCAATGCCTTCGCCGATGTCCGGCATTTTGATGACATGAATTCCCATGGCTTATGCCTCCAGCACGCGCTTGTACGCTTCAGCGACCCTTGTGGGGCCGGGAAAGTAATCCCACTCCTGGGCGTGGGGGTAGGGGGTGTCCCATCCCGCCACGCGCTCAATGGGGGCTTCCAGGTGGTAGAAGCAATGCTCCTGCACCAGCGCGACCAGCTCGGCACCGAAGCCGCTGGTGCGTGTGGCCTCGTGCACCACGACGCAGCGCCCGGTCTTCTTGACCGAGGCCACGATGGTGTCCAGGTCCAGCGGCCAGATCGAACGCAGGTCGATCACCTCGGCGTCCACGCCACTTTCGCGGGCGGCGGCTTCGCAGACGTAGACCATGGTGCCGTAGGCCAGCACCGTCACGGCACTGCCGGGGCGGAAGATGGCGGCCTTGTCCAGCGGCACGGTGTAGTAGCCCTCGGGTACTTCGCCCATGGGGTGCTTGGACCAGGGCACCACCGGGTTCTCGTGGTGGCCGTCGAAGGGCCCGTTGTACAGGCGCTTGGGCTCCAGGAAGATCACCGGGTCGTCGTTCTCGATCGAGGCAATCAGCAGGCCCTTGGCGTCATAGGGGTTGGACGGCATGACCGTGCGCAGCCCGCAGACCTGGGTGAACATGGCCTCGGGGCTCTGGCTGTGGGTCTGGCCGCCGTAGATGCCGCCGCCGCAGGGCATGCGGATGGTGATGGGGCAGGTGAAGTCACCGGCTGAGCGGTAGCGCAGGCGCGCCGCCTCCGACACGATCTGGTCGCTGGCCGGGTAAAAGTAGTCCGCAAACTGGATTTCCACCACCGGGCGCAGGCCGTAGGCGCCCATGCCCACCGCCGAGCCGACGATGCCGCTCTCGGAAATGGGGGCATCGAACACGCGCGAGGTGCCGTACTTCTTCTGCAGGCCTTCGGTGCAGCGGAACACGCCGCCGAAGTAACCTACGTCCTGGCCGTAGACGACCACGTTGTCGTCGCGCTCCAGCATCACGTCCATGGCCGACCGCAGGGCCTGGATCATTGTCATGGGGGTAGTTTTACTCATGGTCAGATCCCCAATTCCTGGCGCTGCCGGCGCAGGTGCGCGGGCATGTCCTTGTACACGTCTTCAAACATCTCGGCCGGGCTGCGCACATGGCCATCGGCCAGGGTGCCGTATTGCTCGGCTTCCTTCTGGGCCGCGGCCACAGCGGCCTCCATCTCCTTCTGCGTGGCTTCGTGCTCGGCATCGGACCAGGCCCCCAGCGCAATCAGGTGCTGCTTGAGGCGGGCAATGGGGTCGCCCAGCGGGAAGCGCGCGGCGTCGTTGGCCGGGCGGTACTTGCTCGGGTCGTCCGAGGTGGAGTGTGGGCCGGCGCGGAAGGTCACCCATTCGATGAGGGTGGGGCCGCAGTTGCTGCGGGCCCGCTCCAGCGCCCACTGGGAGGCGGCGTACACCGCCAGGAAATCATTGCCATCGACGCGTAGCGAGGCAATGCCATTGCCCACGCCGCGCGCGGCAAAGGTAGTGCCCTCGCCCCCGGCGATGGCCTGGAAGGTGGAGATGGCCCACTGGTTGTTGACCACGTTGAGCACCACCGGGGCACGGTACACGTGGGCAAAAGTCAGGCCGGTGTGGAAGTCGGCTTCGGCCGTGGCGCCGTCGCCGATCCAGCTCGACGCGACCTTGGTGTCGCCCTTGATGGCCGAGGCCATGCCCCAGCCCACGGCCTGGATCACCTGCGTGGCCAGGTTGCCGGAGATGGAGAAGAAGCCTTGCTTCTTGCTCGAATACATGACCGGCAACTGGCGCCCCTTGAGCGGGTCGCGCTCGTTGCTGTACAGCTGGCAGATCATGTCCACCATGTTCACGTCGTCGCGCGCGAGCAGCAGGCCCTGCTGGCGGTAGGTGGGAAAGCACATGTCGCCGTCGACAAGCGCCATGGCATGGGCGCAGGCAATGGCCTCTTCGCCCAGGCACTGCATGTAGAAGGACATCTTCTTCTGGCGCTGGGCAATCAGCATGCGCGCATCGAAGGCACGCGTCTTGAGCATGGAACGCATGCCTTTGCGCAACTGCTCCACGCTCAGGTCCGGCGCCCAGGGGCCCACGGCCTGGCCGTTGGGGTCGAGCACCCGGATCAGTGCGAAGGCCAGGTCACTGGTCTGTGCCGCCTGGACATCGACCGGGGGTCGTCGGACGGTGCCGGCCTCGGAAAGGGGAAGGTAGGAGAAGTCTGTGTCGTGTCCCGGTCGGCCGGTAGGCTCGGGCACGTGCAGACGCAAGGGTTCGTGCGTTGGCATCGATAAGCTCCATGCAAGTTTGTGGCTTGCTGCTGGTGGACAAGGTCTGCGCGCAGCGGGTAGCCACACGCAAACCGGACAAGGCGACAGTACCGAACGGGGTCACCGCCTGTACTGTTTGCGCTCAGGAAGGATAGCCAAAAACCCTGCTCGCGCCAACAGGGTTTTTCAAGATAAGCGATTCCGCGTCGAAAGCGTTTGGGCCTAGGCGCGAAGCCGCAGACAGTGCATTGGCACGTCCAGGCGAAGCAACAACGGCCCGGACGCTTTCGACTTAGAGTTACATGCTGCGGCGGTACTGGCCTCCCACTTCAAACAAGGCACTGGTGATCTGGCCCAAGGAGCACACGCGCACCGCATCCATCAGCACTTCAAAGACATTCTTGTTGTCGATGACAGCCTGCTGCAGGCGCTGCAATTGCGCGGGCGCCTCGGCTGCATGGCGGGCGTGGAAGTCTGCCAGACGCGCCAATTGGCTCTGCTTTTCCTCGTCGGTGGATCGGGCCAGTTCCAGCTTCTCCAGCACCGCATCGCCCTTGGGGTTGCGGAAGGTATTGACGCCGATGATGGGGTACTCGCCGGTGTGCTTGAGCATCTCGTAGTGCATGCTCTCTTCCTGGATCTTGCTGCGCTGGTAGCCGGTTTCCATGGCACCGAGCACGCCGCCGCGTTCGGCAATCTTCTCGAACTCGGACAGCACCGCCTCTTCCACCAGTTCGGTCAATTCCTCGATGATGAAGGCGCCCTGGTTCGGGTTCTCGTTCTTGGCCAGACCCCACTCGCGGTTGATGATGAGCTGGATCGCCATGGCGCGGCGCACCGAATCTTCGGTGGGCGTGGTGATGGCCTCGTCGAACGCATTGGTGTGCAGGCTGTTGCAGTTGTCGTAGATGGCGATCAGCGCCTGCAGCGTGGTGCGGATGTCGTTGAACTGGATTTCCTGTGCGTGCAAGCTGCGGCCACTGGTTTGGATGTGGTACTTGAGCTTCTGGCTACGCTCGTTGGCGCCGTACTTTTCCTTCATGGCCACGGCCCAGATGCGCCGTGCCACCCGGCCCATGACCGTGTACTCGGGGTCCATGCCGTTGGAGAAGAAGAAGGAGAGATTCGGCGCGAAGTCGTCGATGTGCATGCCGCGCGCCAGGTAGGCTTCCACCAGCGTAAAACCGTTGGACAGCGTGAAGGCCAACTGGCTGATGGGGTTGGCGCCGGCTTCGGCAATGTGGTAGCCGCTGATGGACACCGAGTAGAAGTTGCGCACGTTGTGGTGCACGAAGTACTCGGCAATGTCGCCCATCACCTTCAGGCTGAATTCCGTGGAGAAGATGCAGGTGTTCTGGCCCTGGTCTTCCTTGAGGATGTCGGCCTGCACCGTGCCGCGCACATTGGCCAGCACCCATTCCTTGATCTTGGCCACTTCGGTGTCGGTGGGCTCGCGGCCGTTGTCGGCCTTGAACTTGTCGATGTTCTGGTCGATGGCCGTGTTCATGAACATGGCCAGCATGGCGGGTGCGGGCCCGTTGATGGTCATGGACACGCTGGTGGTGGGGTTGCACAGGTCAAACCCGCTGTACAGGACCTTGAGGTCGTCCAGCGTGGCAATGGACACGCCGCTGTTACCCACCTTGCCGTAGATGTCCGGGCGCAGGTCGGGGTCGTTGCCGTAGAGCGTGACCGAGTCGAAGGCGGTGGACAGGCGCTTGGCGGGCATGCCTTCGCTGAGCAGCTTGAAGCGGCGGTTGGTGCGGAAGGCATCGCCCTCACCTGCGAACATGCGCGTGGGGTCTTCGTTCTCGCGCTTGAAGGCAAAGGTACCGGCGGTGTAGGGGTAGCTGCCGGGCACGTTGTCCAGCATCAGCCACTTGAGGATTTCGCCGTGGTCCTCGAAGGTGGGCAGGGACACCTTGCGGATGGTGGTGCCGCTCAAGGACTTCGTGGTGAGCGCGGTGCGCAGTTCCTTGTCGCGGATCTTCACCACGTACTCGTCACCCGCATAGGCTTTTTGCATGTCAGGCCACTGGGCCAGCAGCTTGCGCGCGTCGCTGTCCAGGCGCTCATCGCGGCTTTGTGCCAAGGCCAGCACGGTGGCGCGGGCACCGCTCTCGCCCGTCTTGCTGGGGTTGTCTTCCTGCAGCATGCGTGCGGTTTCGCGCAGTTGCTGCAGTTCGCGCGCCAGGCGGGCCTGGGCGCGGGCGCGGGCCTTGTAGCCGCGCACGGTGTCCGAAATCTCGGCCAGGTAGCGCGTGCGGCTGGGCGGAACGATGGGGGTCTGGTTGGAGCTGGCGCGCACCGTCACACGCGGCAAGCGCCCTTCGGTCACGGCCAGGCCCAGCGCCTGCAGGCGCGGCAGCAAGGCCTGGTACAGGGCGGTCACGCCGTCGTCGTTGAAACGTGCAGCCTGGGTGCCGAACACCGGCATGGCTTCGGGCGGGGTCGAGAAAGCCTCGCGGTTGCGCTGCACCTGCTTGGAGACATCGCGCAGCGCGTCTGCTGCGCCCTTGCGGTCGAACTTGTTGATGGCCACGAACTCGGCAAAGTCCAGCATGTCGATCTTCTCCAGCTGGCTGGCGGCACCGAACTCCGGCGTCATCACGTACAGCGGCACGTCCACCAACGGCACGATGGCGGCATCGCCCTGGCCAATGCCGGATGTTTCCACCACGATCAGATCAAACCCCGCCACCTTGCAGGCGGCGATCACGTCAGGCAAGGCCTGGCTGATCTCGCTACCGAAGTCGCGGGTGGCCAGCGAGCGCATGAAGATGGTGGAGCCGTTCTGCCACGGCCCGATGGCGTTCATGCGGATGCGGTCTCCCAGCAAGGCACCACCGCTCTTGCGTCGGCTCGGGTCGATGCTGACCACGGCCACGCGCAGGCTGTCACCCTGGTCCAGACGCAGGCGGCGGATCAGCTCATCGGTGAGCGAGGACTTGCCCGCGCCGCCGGTACCGGTAATGCCCAGCACCGGTATTTTCTTGGTAGCAGCCTGGGCACGCAGCACGGGGGCCAGCGGGTGATTGCCGGGCTGCGCTTCGAGTGCGGTGATGAGCTGGGCCAAGGCCCGCCATGCTTCGGGGGTATGCCCGACCAGGGTTTCGACCGCGGTAGGGGCCAGGCCGGTGATGTCCTTGTCACAGCGCATCACCATCTCGCCGATCATGCCTTGCAGCCCCATGCGCTGGCCGTCTTCGGGGCTGTAGATGCGGCCTACGCCATATGCATGGAGTTCACGGATCTCGCTGGGCACGATCACGCCGCCACCACCGCCGAACACCTGGATGTGGGCACCGCCGCGCTGGCGCAGCAGGTCCACCATGTACTTGAAGTACTCCACGTGTCCGCCCTGGTAGGAGCTGATGGCGATGCCCTGCACGTCTTCCTGCAGGGCCGCGGTCACCACTTCGTCCACGCTGCGGTTATGCCCCAGGTGGATCACTTCCGCACCCATGTTCTGCAGAATGCGGCGCATGATGTTGATGGCCGCGTCATGCCCGTCGAACAGGCTGGCGGCAGTGACAAAACGCACCTTGTGGGTGGGACGGTAGTTGGCAAGCGCTTTGAAGTCGGCGGACAGATCGGTCATGCGGGTCTCCAGGGCATTGCGGGTCGCGGCCGCAATTGACGTTTACGTAAACGTCAACTATATCCGACTTGTCCTACGGATGCATTACAGTGCGCACTTCGGCGGTTTCTGCCGCTGCCCTACCCCGTACGCACCATGCAACCGCTGCAACTCTTTGACCCCGCCTCCAGCACCTACACCTACCTCGTGTTCTGCGAGGAAACCCGCGAGGCGGTGATCATCGATCCGGTGGACGAACAACTGGAACGTGACCTGGCCACGCTGCGCCAGTACGGTCTGAAGCTGGTATGGGCCATCGAGACCCACGCCCATGCCGACCACATCACCAGCGCGGCCCAGCTGGCCGAACACACCGGCGCCCGCACGGCGGCACCTGAGGCCTGCGGCATCGGTACCGCGGCGGTGCAGCTGCAGCACCAGCAGGTGCTCGAGTTCGGGCGCGAGCGGCTGCAGGCGCTGCACACCCCCGGCCACACGGCAGGCTCCATGAGCTTTGTCTGGCGCAGCAACGTCTTTACCGGCGACACGCTGCTCATCAACGGCTGCGGCCGGACCGACTTCCAGAGCGGCAGCGCCGAGGACATGTTCCACAGCCTGACCCAAGTGCTGTTTGCGCTGCCGGACGACACGGTGGTCTGGCCGGGCCATGACTACCAGGGCCGCACACGTTCGACCATCGGTACGGAAAAGACCTCCAATGCACGCGTGGCCGGAAAGACACGGGATGAATTCATCGCCATCATGCAGGGATTGAACCTGCCGGCCCCGAAGCGCATCAACGAGGCCGTGCCGGCCAATCTGACCTCGGGCGTGCGCCACGACGCCGGTGGCGCCGGGCTCAACGAGGCCCGCGCCGCGGCCGGTTATGCGGGCGACGTGGGCGCCGAACTGGCCTATGCCTGGTGGCAGGCTGGCGACGCCGTGCTGGTGGATGTGCGCACCGACGCCGAGCGCGAGTGGGTGGGCTTTGTGCCCGGTGCGGTGCCGGTGGCCTGGAAGCAATGGCCCGGCATGGCCATGAATGCGGACTTCGACGCGGCCCTGCGCGCTGCCGTGCCTGCAGGCAAGAAGGTGGTGTTACTGTGCCGCAGCGGCGTGCGTTCCGTGGCGGCCGCCAAGCGCGCCACCGAACTCGGGCTGGAGGCCTACAACATCCTCGAAGGCTTTGAAGGTGACGCCGACGCCAGCGCCCACCGGGGCAACCGCGGCGGCTGGCGCATGCGCGGCCTGCCCTGGCGCCAGAACTGAGCGGCGAAGAGCTGCCCCACCCCGAGAAGCACATGACATTTCTTGCCTTGGACATTGGCAATACGCGCCTCAAGTGGGCGTGCTACGCATCCGCAGACCCCGAGGCACCCTTGTTGGCCGAAGGGGTGGAGTTTCTGGAAAACATCGACAAGCTGGGCGAAGGCGTGTGGACACAGATTCCCGCCCCCACCCACATCCTGGGCTGCACCGTGGCGGGCGACGCCATCAAGCGCCGGGTCGAAGAGCAGATGGAGATGTGGGATGTGCCGCCGCGCTGGGTCGTTCCGAGCGAAACCGAGGCCGGCGTGACCAACGGGTACGACCACCCGGCTCGGCTGGGTGCCGACCGCTGGGTAGCCATCATCGGCGGTTACCACACCATGCGCCGCCGGGGCTTGCAGGGCCCCATGGTGGTGGTCATGGTCGGAACGGCGGTCACGGTCGAGGCTGTCGATGCGGACGGTCGCTTCCTTGGCGGACTGATCCTGCCCGGCCACGGCATCATGCTGCGGGCGCTGGAATCCGGTACGGCCGGGCTGCACGTGCCCACCGGGGAGGTGCGCGAGTTCCCCACCAACACCAGCGACGCCCTGACCAGCGGCGGCACTTACGCCATTGCGGGGGCGGTGCAGTGCATGGTGCAGCACCTGCGCAAGCACACGGGCCAGGAGCCCTACTGCATCATGACCGGCGGTGCGGGCTGGAAGATGGCGCCGAGCATGACCGTACCGTTCGAACTGGTGGACAACCTGATCTTCGAAGGCCTGCTGCACATGGCGCAGGCCCGATTTGCAAGCAAAATCAGCGCCTAGCCCGCACAAACATTGCGCAAACAGCTACCAAAAACGTAGCGACTACGCAGCCTTCGCCAACCAGGACTCGACCAGGCGCACCCAGTAGGTCGCGCCCAGCGGGATCAGCGCGTCGTTGAAGTCGTAGGACGGGTTGTGCAGCGTGCAAGGGCCGCCCGCATGGCCCAGGTCGCGGTGCGAACCGTCACCGTTGTACAGGAAGGCGTAGCAGCCCGGCTTGGCTTGCAGCATGTAGGCAAAGTCTTCGGCGCCCATGGTCGGCTCCTGCGCCAGCACCCGCTCCTCGCCCACCAACTGTGCCATCACCTGCCTTGCAAATGCAGCCTCCGCGTCCGTATTGATCGTGGGCGGATAGTTGCGTGCAAATTCGAATTCCACGCGCACGCCATGCGCCGCCCCCAGATGCTGGGCGATGTCGCGCATGCGCTGCTCCACCTGGTCCAGCACGGCCAGGCTGAAGGTGCGTACCGTGCCCTGCAGCTCTACCGTGTCGGGGATCACGTTCGTGGCCTCGCCGGCATGCACCATGGTCACCGACACCACGGCCGAGTCGATGGGGCGCACGTTGCGGCTCACGATGGTCTGGTAGGCCAGCACCAGCTGGCAGGCCACAGGCACCGGGTCGATGGTGGTGTGGGGCATGGCTGCGTGGCCGCCCTTGCCGTGCAGCACGATCTTGAACTCGTTGCTGGACGCCATGACCGGGCCGCCACTGGCGGCGAACTGCCCCACCTGCCCGCCGGGCCAGTTGTGCATGCCAAAGACCGCCTCCACCGGAAACTGTTCGAACAGTCCCTCGCGGATCATTTCGCGGGCACCGCCACCGCCTTCTTCGGCGGGCTGGAAGATCAGGTGCACGGTGCCGTCGAAGGCACGGTGTTTGGACAGGTACTCTGCCGCGGCCAGCAGCATGGCGGTGTGGCCATCGTGGCCGCAGGCGTGCATCTTGCCGGGGTGGCGGCTGGCGTGGGCGAAGCTGTTGTGCTCCTGCATGGGCAAGGCATCCATGTCGGCCCGCAGCGCAATGGCCCGTGCCGAGCTTCCCGCCTTCAGGGTACCCACCACGCCGGTGGTACCCAAGCCCCGGTGCACGCGAATGCCCCACTGCGTGAGCTTTTCCGCCACCACGTCGGCGGTACGCACTTCCTCGAAGCAGAGTTCGGGGTAGGCATGCAGGTCGCGCCGAATGGCGGCAATGGTCGGCGCGTTGGCAACGATTTCGGGGATCAGCTTCATGGGGCTCATTATTGCGCCAGCCCTGCCCCGCAAGGGCCAGAGGGTTTCTCGCTACCATCGGGCCATGAACGCCTCCACCGCCTCCCTGCAGACCGGCACCCACGACGTGCTGGGCGTCTGCCCCCACGACTGTCCTGACACCTGCTCCCTCGTCACCACCGTGCAGGATGGCGTCGCCATCAAGGTGCACGGCAACCCTGCCCACCCCCATACCAATGGCGCCCTGTGCACCAAGGTGTCGCGCTATACCGAGCGCACCTACCACCCCGAACGCCTGCTGCATCCGCTCAAGCGCGTCGGTCCCAAGGGCCCCGGCGCGCGCTTCGAGCGCGTGGGCTGGGACGAGGCGCTGGGCGCCATTGCAGAGCGCCTGCAGGCCCTGTGCGATGACCCCACCGCCGGGCCCGAGGCCATCCTGCCCTACAGCTACGCCGGCACCATGGGCTTGGTGCAGGGCGACGGTATGGCGCAGCGCTTCATGCACAAGCTGGGCGCTTCGCTGCTGGACCGCACCGTGTGTGCTGCCGCCGGAGCCGAGGCGCTGACGCTCACGCTGGGCACCAAGCGTGGCATGGGGGTCGAACACTTCGCCGATGCGAAACTGATCCTGGTTTGGGGCAGCAACCCAATCACCAGCTCGGTCCATTTCTGGCGCTACGCGCAGGAAGCGAAACGAAGAGGTGCGCGGCTGGTGTGCATCGACCCACGCCGCAGCGAAACCGCCGAGCGCTGCCATGAACACATCGCCCTGCTCCCCGGCACCGACGCGGCGCTGGCCCTGGCGCTGATGCACGAGCTCATCACCCACGACTGGCTGGACCACGACTACATCGCACACTACACCGAAGGTTTTGCGGCCTTGCGCGAGCGCGCGCTGCAGTGGACGCCCGAGCGTGCTGCAGCGGTGTGCGGCATCGAGGCGCAGCAGATCCGTGACCTGGCTGCCGAATACGCGGCCACGGCCCGGCGCGGCGAGGGTGCGGCCATTCGCCTGAACTACGGCATGCAACGGGTGCGTGGCGGCGGCAATGCCGTGCGCGCCGTGGCCTGCCTACCCGCGCTGGTGGGCGCTTGGCGCGTGCCTTCCGGCGGCATGCTGCTATCAAGCTCGGGCAATTTTGCGGCGGACAAGGCCACGCTGCAGCGCCCCGACCTGCTGGGTGCGCGCAAGCCACGCACCGTCAACATGTCGGACATCGGCAACAGCCTGTGCCACGCGGGCGGCGACGGCTTTGGCCCGCGTATCCGTGCCGTGGTGGTCTACAACAGCAACCCCGTGGCCATTGCCCCCGATTCGTCCAAAGTGGTGCAGGGCTTTGCCCGTGAGGACCTGTTTACGGTGGTACTGGAACACTTCCAGACCGACACCGCCGACTATGCCGACTACCTGCTGCCAGCCACCACGCAATTGGAGCACTGGGACATCCATACCGCCTACGGCCACACGGACGTGCAATTGAACCGCCCCGCCATCGCGCCCTTGGGTGAAGCCAAATCGAATGCACAGATCTTTCGTGAATTGGCAGCACGCATGGGGTTCGACGAAGCATGCTTCCACGACAGTGACGAAACCATGTGCCGGCAGGCCTTCGGTGCCACCATCGATTTCGACACGCTGCTGCGCCAGGGCTTCTTCACCCTGCCGACCGCGGCCGCACCGTTTGCGCAAGGTGGCTTCGGCACGCCCAGCGGCCGCTGTGAGTTCGATTCCCGCGTGCTGCGCGCTCGCGGGCTGGATGGCCTGCCCGACCACGTGCCGAACTACGAGCCTGCGGGGGCGGACCCACACTACCCACTGGCCATGATCTCGCCCCCCGCACGCAACTTCCTCAACTCGAGCTTCGTGAATGTGTCTAGCCTGCAGGCGCTGGAAAAGGAGCCGGTGCTGGAGATGCACCCCACCGACGCCCAGGCCCGCGGCATTGCCGACGGCCAGATGGTGCGCGTGTTCAATGCCCGCGGCGAAACCCATTGCCGCGCCCGCGTCGGCGGACGTGCCCGCCGTGGTGTGGTGAATGGCTTGGGTGTCTGGTGGCGCAAACTGGGTGCTAACGGCACCAATGTCAACGAACTGACCCACCAGGGCCTGACCGACCTGGGCGGCGGGCCGTGCTTCTACGACTGCGCCGTGGAAGTGCAGTCGCTATAAAAAAGAAAGCGCCTGCCGCACATTCTGTGCGGGCTGGCGCCTTGTTTGGCTTGTAGAACTTAGTCTTCGAGCTTGGACAGGTCGCGCACGGCGCCCTTGTCGGCCGACATCACCAGCTTGGCATAGGCCTTCAGGGCCGCCGATACCTTGCGCGGGCGGGGTTGCGCGGGCTTCCAGCCCAGCTTGTCCTGCTCCGCACGGCGCTTGGCCAGCTCTTCGTCCGACACCAGCACGTTGATCGAACGGTTGGGAATGTCGATGCGGATGCGGTCGCCATTCTTCACCAGACCGATGGCGCCACCGGCAGCCGCTTCGGGCGAGGCGTGGCCAATGGACAAGCCCGAGGTGCCGCCGGAGAAGCGGCCATCGGTCAGCAGCGCGCAGGCCTTGCCCAGGCCCTTGGACTTGATGTAGCTGGTGGGGTAGAGCATTTCCTGCATGCCGGGGCCGCCCTTGGGGCCTTCGTAGCGCACGATCACCACGTCACCGGCCTTGACTTGGTCGTTCAGGATATGGTCCACGGCCTCGTCCTGGCTTTCCACCACGTGGGCCGGGCCTTCGAACACCAGCAGGCTGTCGTCCACGCCAGCGGTCTTGACGACGCAGCCATTCAGGGCAATGTTGCCCACCAGCACGGCCAGACCGCCTTCCTTGCTGAAGGCGTGCTCGAAGGAACGGATACATCCTTCGGCACGGTCGATATCCAAACTGGGCCAACGCGCGTTTTGGCTGAATGCAACTTGGGTGGGAATCCCGCCGGGGCCCGCCATGTAGAAAGTCTTCACCGCGTCGCTGGGGTTGCGGGCAATGTCCCACTGGTCCAGTGCGTCCTTCATCGTCTTGCTGTGCACGGTGGGTACGTCGGTGTGCAACTTGCCGGCCCGGTCCAGCTCACCGAGGATGGCCATGATGCCGCCAGCGCGGTGCACGTCTTCGATGTGGTACTTGTTGGTGTTGGGCGCCACCTTGCACAGCTGCGGCACGACCTTGGACATGCGGTCGATGTCGGCCATGGTGAAGTCGATCTCGGCTTCTTGTGCAATGGCCAGGATGTGCAGGATGGTGTTGGTCGAGCCGCCCATGGCGATGTCCAGCGCAATGGCGTTCTCGAACGCCTTCTTGCCGATGGCCCGCGGCAGCACGGTGAGCTCTTCCTGCTCGTAATAGCGCTTGCACAGCTCCACAGCCAGGTGCCCTGCGCGCTTGAACAACTGTTCGCGGTCAGCGTGGGTAGCCACCACGGTGCCATTGCCAGGAAGGGACAGGCCCAGCGCTTCGGTCAGGCAATTCATGGAGTTGGCGGTAAACATGCCCGAGCAACTTCCGCAGGTGGGGCAGGCAGAGCGCTCGACCTCGGCCACGTCGGCGTCGCTCACCTTGTCGTCGGCGGCCATGACCATGGCGTCGATCAGGTCGAGCTTCTTGAATTCAATTGTCTTGGTGGTAGGGTTGAGCAGCTTGACCTTGCCCGCTTCCATCGGGCCACCGGACACGAACACCACGGGGATATTCAGGCGCATGGCAGCCATCAACATCCCGGGCGTGATCTTGTCGCAGTTGGAAATGCAGACCATGGCATCTGCGCAATGGGCATTGACCATGTACTCGACGGAGTCGGCAATGATGTCGCGGCTGGGCAGCGAATACAGCATGCCGTCATGCCCCATGGCAATGCCATCATCCACCGCAATGGTGTTGAACTCCTTGGCCACGCCACCAGCGGCTTCGATCTCGCGAGCCACCAGCTGGCCCAAGTCCTTCAGGTGCACGTGTCCGGGGACAAACTGCGTGAAGCTGTTCACCACCGCGATGATGGGTTTGGAAAAATCACCATCTTTCATGCCGGTCGCGCGCCACAAGGCGCGTGCACCGGCCATGTTGCGGCCAGCGGTGGAGGTTTTGGAGCGGTATTGCGGCATGCTTTGGTCTCGGAAATTCGAAGGAATGCGGATTAGACACACTGAGCCTAACACCCATGGCGACAGGCGAAAAAAAAGCCACACAATGTGTGGCTTTCTTACCGTGGTACACCACGAGAGTATTGGTTGCGGAGGCTAGATTTGAACTAACGACCTTTGGGTTATGAGCCCAACGAGCTACCAGGCTGCTCCACTCCGCGTCAAGACTTTAATTATAGCTTATTCTGCGGCCGCAGGAGCAGCTTCTGCAGAAATTTCTGCGCGATCGACCAATTCGACCAGGGCCATGGGGGCGTTGTCGCCGACACGGAAACCCATCTTCAGGATGCGGGTGTAGCCACCGGGACGGGTCTTGAAGCGGGGGCCGAGTTCGTTGAACAGCTTGGTCACGCTGTCGCGGTCACGCAGGCGGTCGAATGCCAGACGGCGGTTGGCCAAGGTGGCTTCCTTGGACAGGGTGATCATGGGCTCGATCACGCGGCGCAGTTCCTTGGCCTTGGGGACTGTGGTCTTGATGACTTCGTGCTCGATGAGCGAGTTCATCATGTTGCGCAGCATCGCCAGACGATGGGAGGATGTGCGGTTGAGTTTGCGGAGTCCGTGTCCGTGGCGCATAGTAGTTCCTTCTAAAAAATAACAGGCAGCCGTGTCAGGTACTGCCTGGGGCACCGAACCCTTGCGGGTTCAAACAAATAATTAACGCTTTTCCAGCGCTGCGGGCGGCCAGCTTTCCAGCTTCATGCCCAGGGTCAGGCCGCGGGAAGCAAGCACTTCCTTGATTTCGTTGAGCGACTTGCGACCCAGGTTCGGGGTCTTGAGCAGCTCGTTTTCGGTGCGCTGGATGAGGTCACCGATGTAGTAGATGTTCTCGGCCTTGAGGCAGTTGGCAGAGCGCACAGTGAGTTCGAGCTCATCGACGGGGCGCAGCAGGATCGGGTCGAACTGGGCACTACCACGGGAAGCCGGAGCGTCAAATGCGCCAGCCAGGTCGCTGCCTTCGAGCTGCGCGAACACGGCCAGCTGCTCGACCAGAATCTTGGCCGAAGCGCGCACGGCATCTTCCGCAGTGATGGCACCATTGGTTTCGATCTCAACCACCAGCTTGTCAAGGTCGGTGCGCTGTTCCACACGGGCGCTTTCCACCGTGTAGCTCACACGCTTCACGGGCGAATAGGAGGCGTCGAGAATGATGCGGCCGATCGACTTGTTGGGCTCGTCACCGTAGCGACGCATGGTTCCGGGCACGTAGCCACGGCCCTTTTCGACCTTGATCTGCATGTCCAGCTTGCCACCAGCCGACAGATGGGCGATGACGTGCTCGGGATTGATCACGTCCACGTCGTGCGGGGTCTGGATGTCGGCTGCAGTCACGACACCTTCGGTGTCCTTGCGCAGGCTCAGGGTCACTTCCTCACGGTTGTGCAGCTTGAACACCACACCCTTGAGGTTCAACAGGATGTTGACCACATCTTCCTGGACGCCGTCGATCGACGAGTACTCGTGCAGAACACCCGCAATCGTCACCTCGGTCGCAGCGTAGCCGGGCATGGAGGACAGGAGCACGCGGCGCAGGGCATTGCCCAGGGTGTGGCCGTATCCGCGCTCGAAGGGCTCCAGAGCGACTTTGGCACGGTTCGGGCCAATTTGCTCGACGTTGATGGACTTGGGTTTCAGCAGGTTTTGCATTAAGACTTCCTCTCAATACCCCCGACTCGTTACATCGGTAAGGCTGGTGAAGCACCTAAGCCCCGCGCAAGCGGGGCCCAGGAACGGATACAGATTCAAAGATTAGCGAGAATACAGTTCAACGATCATGGATTCGTTGATGTCCGCGCCAAACTGGTCGCGATCGGGAACCGACTTGAAGACGCCTTCAGCCTTTTCCACGTTCACTTCGACCCAAGCGGGCATGCCCACTTGCTGAGCCAGTTGCAAGGCCTCGATGATACGGGCTTGCTTCTTGGACTTTTCACGAACGGCCACCACATCGCCAGCCTTGATCATGAAGGACGGGATGTTCACGGGCTTGCCGTTCACCAGAATGGCCTTGTGAGAAACCAGCTGGCGTGCCTCAGCGCGGGTGGAGCCGAAACCCATGCGATAGACAACGTTGTCCAGGCGGGACTCCAGCAGCGACAGCAAGTTGGCACCGGTGTTGCCCTTGCGACGGTCGGCTTCTTCGAAATAGCGGCGGAATTGCTTTTCCAGCACGCTGTACATGCGCTTGACCTTCTGCTTTTCGCGCAGCTGGACGCCGTAGTCGGAGGTACGGGCACCCGAAGTGCGGCCGTGCTGACCGGGCTTGGAGTCGAACTTGGCCTTGTCAGCGATGGAGCGACGGGCGCTCTTCAGAAACAGGTCAGTGCCTTCGCGGCGGGAGAGTTTGGCCTTGGGGCCGAGGTAGCGTGCCACTTGATCTTTCCTTCTATGTCAACTTCTGCCGAAAAGGCAGGAGCCAGCCGACAGGGCTGGCGGTGGGCTTGTTAAAAAATTAGATGCGGCGACGCTTCTGAGGGCGGCAGCCGTTGTGCGGCACGGGAGTCACATCAGCGATCGAGTTGATGCGGATACCGAGTGCAGCAAGCGCGCGAACGGAAGATTCGCGGCCGGGACCAGGACCCTTGATCTCGACGTCAAGGTTCTTGATACCTTGTTCCTGGGCGGCACGGCCAGCCACTTCGGAAGCCACCTGGGCAGCAAACGGAGTGGATTTACGCGAACCCTTGAAACCCTGACCACCCGACGAAGCCCAGGACAACGCATTGCCCTGACGGTCGGTGATGGTGATGATGGTGTTGTTGAACGAGGCGTGCACGTGGGCGATGCCGTCGGCAACGTTCTTGCGAACCTTCTTGCGGACGCGTTGAGCGGCGCTATTGGAGGGAGCTTTTGCCATGGTGGTGTTTCCCTAATTATTTCTTCAGAGACGCGGCGGACTTGCGGGGGCCCTTGCGTGTACGAGCATTGGTGCGGGTACGCTGGCCACGGACCGGCAGACCGCGACGATGACGGAAACCGCGGTAGCAACCGATGTCCATCAAACGCTTGATGTTCATGGTGGTTTCACGGCGCAGGTCACCCTCAATGGTGAACTGGGCGATCTGGTCGCGGATTTTTTCCAAATCGGCGTCGGTCAGATCCTTGACCTTTTTGGAGTAGGCGATTCCGCATGCTTCGCAGATCTTGCGAGCGCGGGTGCGACCGATACCGTAGATGGCGGTCAGGCCGATCTCGGAGTGTTGGTGCGGCGGAATGTTGATGCCAGCGATACGTGCCATATTTATCCTCTAAAACTCGTGCAATTAACCCTGCCGCTGCTTGTGGCGGGGATCCGTGCAGATCACGCGCACAACGCCTTTACGACGAATAACTTTGCAGTTGCGGCAAATTTTTTTGACCGAAGCCGAAACTTTCATTTTTTCTCTCCTAAAACAACCAGTTCCGCAACGCGTTATTCGTCTCGAAACCGCCTAACGATTTACCCACTTGCCCGGCCTACTTGATTCCAGCCAGACTACCTAGACCCAACATCAAGCCTTGAAGTTTGCTTTCTTCAACAAGGACTCGTATTGCTGTGACATGAGGTAGTTTTGCACCTGGGCCATGAAGTCCATGGTCACCACAACAATAATCAAGAGGGATGTACCGCCGAAGTAGAACGGAACGTTGTACTTCAGAATCAGAAACTCGGGCAACAGACACACAAAGGTGATGTAGATCGCGCCAGCCAGAGTCAAACGGAGCAGTATTTTATCAATGTACTTGGCCGTATTGTCACCAGGACGGATTCCGGGAATGAATGCGCCACTCTTCTTCAGGTTCTCTGCCGTTTCCTTGCTATTAAACACCAGGGCGGTATAGAAGAAGCAGAAGAACACGATCGCAGCGGCATACAGCATCACATAGATGGGTTGCCCCGGGCTCAACGTACTGGAAATGTCCTTGAGCCAATGCATGGACTCGCTGGATCCAAACCAGTTGGCCACGGTCGCAGGCATCAGGATGATGGACGACGCGAAGATCGGTGGAATGACGCCTGCCATGTTGAGCTTCAGGGGCAGGTGGGACGATTGTCCACCGTACACCTTGTTGCCCACCTGCCGGCGTGCATAGTTGACCAGGATCTTGCGCTGACCGCGCTCGACAAAGACCACGAAGTAAGTGACCAGGGCCACCAGCACGATGATCATCAACGCGACGATGATGTGCATGGCGCCGGTACGGACCAGTTCCAGCAATCCGCCGATGGCGTTGGGCAGACCCGCAGCAATACCGCCGAAGATCAGGATCGAGATGCCGTTACCCAAACCACGCTCGGTAATCTGTTCACCCAGCCACATCAGGAACATCGTGCCGGCGGTCAAGGTAATGACTGCGGACATGCGGAACCCAAAGCCAGGAGTAATCACCAGGCCTGCCGTCGACTCCAGCGCCAAGGCAATGCCCAGAGACTGGAACAGTGCCAGACCCAGCGTACCGTAACGTGTGTACTGCGTGATCTTGCGGCGACCGGCTTCGCCTTCCTTCTTCAGCTGCTCGAATGCGGGCAGGACGTAGGTCAGCAATTGCATCACGATCGACGCCGAGATGTACGGCATGATTCCCAATGCAAAAACCGTGAAACGCGACAAGGCACCACCGGAGAACATATTGAACAGACTCAATATGCCACCCTGCTGACCCTTGAACAAAGCCTGCAGCTGTACTGGGTCAATGCCAGGCACTGGGATGTGTGCACCGATACGGTACACGACCAGGGCCAGCAGCAAGAACACCAGTCGGCGACGCAAGTCGCCGAACTTGCCGGACTTTGCTATTTGCGAAGCGTTGGTTGCCACAAACGTCCTTACCTAGTTCAACCGATTCAGGCCAGCGAACCGCCAGCGGCTTCGATCGCTGCCTTGGCAGCAGCGGTAGCACCGATACCGGTCAGCTTGACAGCCTTGGTCAGCGCGCCAGTGTTGATCACCTTCACGACCTTGGCGATCTCACCAACCGCACCAGCCGACTTCAGCGCCAGCAGATCGACTTCGGCCAGACCCAGGGCTTCCAGGGTCGACAGGGTGATCTCGGCGTTGAACTTCAGGGACTGGGACTTGAAGCCGCGCTTGGGCAGACGGCGATGCATGGGCATCTGACCGCCTTCGAAGCCTACCTTGTGGTAGCCACCGGCACGGGACTTCTGGCCTTTGTGACCGCGACCGGCGGTCTTACCCAGACCAGAGCCGATACCGCGACCGACGCGACGCTTGGCGTGCTTGGCACCTGCAGCGGGTTTGATGTCATTGAGTTCCATCATTACACCTTTTACAGAACCTTCACCAGATAGGCGATTTTGTTGATCATGCCGCGCACTGCAGGAGTGTCCTGCAGTTCGCTAACGCTGTTGAGCTTGCGCAGGCCCAGGCCGCGGACGGTCGCGCGGTGCGACACCTTGCAACCGATGGGGCTGCGGACCAGCTGAATCTTCACAGTTTGTTGTGTAGTCATACTGAAGCCGCCTCTCAGGCAAAAATTTCTTCCACCGACTTGCCGCGCTTGGCGGCCACGTCTGCGGGAGTGGTGCAGGCAGACAGAGCGTCCAGCGTTGCACGAACCATGTTGTAGGGGTTGGACGATCCGTGGCTCTTGGCCACGATGTCGGTGATACCCACCACTTCGAAAACAGCGCGCATCGGGCCGCCGGCGATGATGCCGGTACCCTTGGGGGCCGGGCTCATCATCACGCTGGCTGCACCGTGGTGACCGTGCACCTGGTGGTGGATCGTTCCACCCTTGAGGGACACCTTCATCAGGTTGCGGCGAGCCTCTTCCATGGCCTTCTGCACGGCTACGGGAACTTCCTTGGACTTGCCCTTGCCCATGCCGATGCGACCATCACCATCGCCAACCACGGTCAGTGCGGCGAAGCCCATGATACGGCCACCCTTCACCACCTTGGTCACGCGATTGATCGCGATCATCTTCTCGCGCAGACCGTCTTCGGGACCTTCTGCCTTGCCTTGCATTTTTGCTTGTACTTTAGACATGTTTTCTTCCGATCCGCTTAGAACTGCAGGCCTGCTTCACGCGCGGCATCTGCCAGCGCCTTGACGCGTCCGTGGTAGGCAAAGCCAGCACGGTCAAAAGCCACTTTCTCAACACCGGCGGCCTTGGCCTTTTCAGCCACGCGCTTGCCGATGATCTGGGCGGCATTCACATTGCCACCCTTGCCGGTAGCACCCAAGGCCTTGCGGACTTCGGCTTCGGCGGTAGAAGCAGATGCCAACACCTTGGAGCCGTCGCCAGAAATGACGGAAGCGTAGATGTGCAGATTGGTGCGGTTGACCGTCAAACGTGCGACGCCTTGCTGGGCAATGCGGATACGGGTTTGACGAGCCCTGCGCAGACGCTGTTCTTTCTTGTTCAACATCGTGCAGTTCCTTACTTCTTCTTGGTTTCTTTGATCGTGATCTTTTCATCCGCATAACGGATGCCCTTGCCCTTGTAGGGCTCGGGAGGACGCACGGCGCGGATTTCGGCAGCGATCTGACCCACACGCTGGCGGTCCGCACCCTTGATCACGATTTCGGTCGGGGTCGGGGTAGCCACGGTGATGCCAGCAGGCATGTCGATGTTCACAGGGTGGGAGTAACCCACAGCCAGGTTCAGCTTGGCGCCAGAAGCCTGGGCCTTGTAACCCACGCCCACCAGGGTCAGCTTACGCTCGAAACCCTTGGTAACGCCAAGCACCATGTTGTTCACCAACTGGCGAACGGTGCCGGTCATGGCATCGGCTTCGCGAGAATCATTGGCGGGCGTGAAGCTGAGCTTGCCAGCTTCGTTGGACACCTTCACCAGGGCGTTCTGCGCAACTTGCAGAGAACCACCAGCGCCCTTGACGGCGATCTGGTCGTCCTTGATGGCGACATCCACACCTGCGGGGATGACGACGGGGAGTTTACCTACACGGGACATTCTTGATTACTCCTGTGTATTAAGCGACGTAGCACAGCACTTCGCCGCCGACACCGGCTGCACGTGCTTTGCGATCGGTCATCACGCCCTTGGGGGTAGTCACAATGGCCACACCCAAACCGTTTTGCACCTGGGGAATCGCGTCGCTACCACGGTAGACACGCAGACCAGGGCGGCTCACGCGCTCAATGCGCTCGATCACCGGGCGGCCAGCGTAGTACTTCAGGGAAATTTCCAGATCCGACTTGCCGTCGGCATTGGAAACCTTGAAGCCATCGATATAGCCTTCGTCTTTGAGAACCTGGACGATGGCAACCTTCACCTTGGAAGCAGGCACCGTCACGGAAGTCTTGGCCACCATCTGCGCATTGCGGATGCGCGTCAACAGGTCGGCGATTGGATCACTCATGCTCATATTGAATCTCCTGCCGCTTACCAGCTGGCCTTGGTTACGCCGGGAATCTCACCAGCGAAAGCCATTTCACGAATCTTCATGCGCCCCAGACCGAAGTGCTGGAACGTACCACGGGGGCGACCGGTGATTTCGCAACGGTTACGCTGACGACCGGGGTTGGCATTGCGGGGCAGCTTTTGCAGACCCAGACGCGCAGCAGCGCGCTCTTCGTCGCTACGCTTGGCATCGCCAGCAATCGCCTTCAACTCAGCGTACTTGGCGGCGTACTTGGCAGCCAGTTTCTCACGCTTCAGTTCACGTTGGATTAAAGCCATTTTTGCCACAGTTGACCTCAATTCTTGAAGGGGAAACGGAAGCCAGCGAGCAGCGCCTTGCACTCTTCGTCGGTCTTGGCCGTTGTGGTGATGCTGATATTCAGACCACGCAAGGCATCCACCTTGTCGTACTCGATCTCAGGGAAAATGATCTGTTCTTTGACGCCGATGTTGTAGTTGCCACGACCGTCGAAAGCGCGACCGGAGATACCACGGAAGTCACGCACGCGGGGCAGAGCCACGGTAACGAAACGATCCAGGAATTCGTACATCTGAACGCCACGCAGGGTCACCATGCAACCGATGGCTTGCTGTTCGCGGATCTTGAAACCAGCGATAGCCTTCTTGGCCAGGGTCACGACGGGCTTTTGACCAGCAATCTTGGTCAGGTCGGACACAGCGTGCTCCATGACCTTCTTGTCAGCCACAGCTTCGCTCACACCCATATTCAGGGTGATTTTGGTGATGCGAGGCACTTCCATCACCGACTTATAGCCAAACTTGGCCATCAGGTCGGCTACGATTTTCTCGCGATAGACTTGTTGGAAACGTGCCATGCTCATGCCACCTTGATTTCTTCGCCGCTGGACTTGTAAACGCGAACGCGCTTGCCGTCAGCCTGCACCTTGATACCAACACGGTCAGCCTTGCCGGTAGCCGCATTGAAAATGGCTACGTTGGACTGATGGATCGGCATGGCTTTTTCCACGATGCCGCCGGTTGTGCCCTTCATGGGGTTCGGCTTGGTGTGCTTCTTCACCAGGTTGATACCCTCGATTACGACGTGGGAGTCATCAGCACGCAAGGACACCTTGCCGCGCTTGCCCTTATCGCGACCAGCGATCACGATAACTTCGTCACCTGTACGAATTTTGTTCATGGCGAGTCCTTACAAAACTTCAGGGGCCAGGGACACGATCTTCATGAACTTCTCGGTACGCAGTTCACGCGTCACCGGTCCAAAGATGCGGGTGCCGATAGGCTCCAACTTGGCATTGAGCAGCACAGCTGCATTGCCGTCGAACTTGACCAAAGAACCGTCGCCACGGCGAATGCCCTTGGCAGTACGAACCACCACAGCACTGTAGACGTCGCCTTTTTTGACGCGGCTACGGGGGGCAGCTTCTTTGATGCTAACTTTGATGATGTCGCCCACGGTAGCGTAGCGACGCTTGGACCCACCGAGCACCTTGATGCACAGCACGGACTTTGCGCCGGTATTGTCGGCAACTTCCAGTCGAGATTCAGTTTGGATCATTTCAATATTCCCAACTTGCACCAGGCCGTCACCACATCGGTCACAACACCCAGTCAGTCTTGGGCCCGCTGTCCGCACTACAAACCACTTGCAGCACTTCCACGTGGGCAGAAACCTCGCGCTTTTCACGCGAAGCCCTCAAGTATGCAACACTTCAAAGAGCAGGTCAACACCTTTTTGCACGATATTTCGCTTGGCGGGTGCTGATTTGTGGCTTGTGCGCCGCAAATTCCGCAGGAAATGCTCCCCAACACCGGTGAAAATCGCCGCTGAGCTCCTTTGTCCCTTTTTACGCATACATATATATGGCACGACGCATTGCATTCATTGGTGGCGGCAACATGGCCAGCGCCATCATCGGTGGCCTGCTGCAGCAAGGATTCCCTGTGGTCCACATGGACGTGGTGGAACCATGGGCTGATGCCCGCGCACGCCTGGACCGCGACTTCCAGCTGACCGCCCATGCGCAAGCCGACGCCTTTCTGGCCGAAGCCGACATGATCGTCTGGGCCGTGAAGCCCCAGATGTTCAAGGAAGCCGCCGCCGCGGTCGCTGGGTTCAACAGCCGGGCAGTCCACCTGTCGGTGATGGCCGGCATCCCCAGCGACAGCATCGCGCGTGCCACGGGCAACGAGCGCGTGATCCGCACCATGCCCAACACGCCCGCTCTCATCGGCAAGGGCATGACGGCCCTGTTCGCCCGCTCCGCCGTCACCGAGGCCGACCGGCAGTGGGCCACGGAGATTCTGGCCAGCACCGGGGCCACGCTGTGGCTGTCGGATGAAGCGCAACTGGACGCCGTGACCGCCCTGTCCGGTTCCGGCCCGGCCTACATGTTCTTCTTCATGGAGGCCATGACCGAGACAGGCGTGAGGATGGGACTGCCGCGCGAGCAGGCCTACCAACTGGCTGTTGCCACCTTCATAGGCGCTGGCGAGTTGGCGCGAGCATCCACCGAGCCGCCCGAGGTGCTGCGTCAGCGCGTCACTTCCAAGGGCGGCACCACCTATGCCGCCATCACTTCGATGGAAGCCAGCGGCGTCAAGGATGCCTTTGTGCAGGCCATGCTGGCGGCGCAGAAGCGTGCGCAGGAGCTTGGCCAGGAGTTTGGTTCCTGAGCGATTTCAGGCACCAGCCCGCATGGGGATTGCGTAGGCCGCTACTCAGGTGATAGCGCCTTGCCAGAACCCTGGCATGCTGTAGTGGTGCTTGAGGTAGTCGATCCACAGCCGCACGCGCAGCGCCAGGTGCTTGCGCTGCGGGAACACGGCATAGATGCCGTTGGGCGGCGCAGCGTAGTCTTCCAGCACCGCCACCAGGCGCCCGGCTGCAATTTCCGACTCCACCTCCCAGGTACTGCGCCAGGCCAGGCCGTAGCCGGCCAGGCACCAATCGTGCAGCACCTGTCCGTCGGAGCAGTCCAGCGGGCCGGAGGGCTTGATGTAGTGCACGGTGGTGCTGCCCGGCGTTTCGCGAAAGGCCCAGCCGCGGGTCTGGGAGGCGTCACTCGATAGCGTGAGACAGTCGAAACGCGCTAGGTCTCCGGGTGCGCGCGGGGTGCCGTGGCGCGCCAGGTAGTCGGGCGTGGCCACGCACAGGCGGCGGTTGTCGGCCAGGCGCACGCTCACCAGGGACGAATCCGGCATATCGCCCACGCGCACGGCGCAATCGAAGCCCTCCCCGGCGATGTCCACGATGCGGTCGGACATGTTGAGCGAGATGGTGACTTCGGGGTGCTGGGCATGGAAACGCGGCACCAGCGGGGCCACGTGGCGCCGCCCGAAGCCCGCGGGGGCCGTGATGCGCAGGTGCCCGCTGGCCTTGACGCCACCGGCGCTGATGCTGGCCTCGGCGTTGGACACATCGGCCAGGATGCGCTGACAATGCTCCAGAAAGGCACTGCCCTCGTGCGTGAGCGTGAGCTTGCGGGTGGTACGCAGCAGCAGCTTCACGCCCAAGCGCTCTTCCAGTGCATCGAGCCGACGGCCCATGATGGCGGGGGCCACGCCTTCTGCCTGGGCGGCGGCGGTGAGGCTGCCACGCGTAGCCACCGAGACGAAGCTTTCTAGCTGCTTGAGCTTGTCCATCTCATTCTGTGCCGGGTTGGGTGGCCATACGTTTTGCTCCATGTCCCCCGCCCGCTGTGCGGGCTCCTCCTTTACCTACGCAAAACGCATGGCCACCCAGCCCTTTAGCCCTCGTTAAACATGTGTAGTCAGCTACATTGTTCATAGCACTACACCATCCGCATGCAACTGCGCCACCTCGCCTTCGCTGTAGCCCAATGAACGCAGCAGCGCGTCGGTGTGCTCGCCCAGCTTGGGGGGATTCAGGCGCAGGCCCAGACGCTCACCACCCAATTTCAGCGGCAGCAGCGGTACCTTGGTGGCACGGCCATCGGGCAGTTCCATGGGGGCCAAGCCACCCGTGGCGTTGAGGTGCGGGTCGTCGAACAGGTATTGCGGATCGGTGATGGGGGCAAAGGGCAGGCCGTGCTGCTCGAACACGGCCGAGAGTTCGGCTGAGGTGTGGGCCGCCAAGCGCGCGCGCAGCAGCGGGATCAGCCACTCGCGCGCCAGCACCCGTCCATTGTTCGCGGCAATGCGCTCGTCGGCTGCCAGGTCGGCATACCCAAAGGCCTCGCAGAAGGTCTTCCACTGCCCGTCGCCCACCACAGCCAAGAAGATCTGCTCGCCATTCTTCACCTTGAACACGTCGTAGATCCCCCAGGGCGAAATGCGCTCGGGCATGGGCGCGGCGGCCTTGCCGGTGACGGCAAACTGCAGCATGTGCTGGGCCACCAGAAAGATGTTGTTCTCGAACAGTGCGCTCTGCACCTCCTGGCCCTGGCCGGTCTGTGCGCGTTGCATCAGCGCCGCCAGCGCACCCACGGCGCCGAACACACCGCCCATGATGTCGTTGACGCTACTCCCCGCACGCAGCGGGTCACCGGGGCGCCCGGTCATGTAGGCCAGGCCACCCATCATCTGCACCACTTCGTCGAGCGCCGTGCGGTGGTCGTAGGGGCCGGGCAGGAAGCCCTTGTGGCTGACGTAGATGAGGCGCGGGTCCAGCTTGGACAGCGTGGCGTAGTCCAGACCCAGCTTCTGCATGGTCTCCGTCTTGAAGTTCTCACTGACCACGTCAGCGGTGGCGATGAGCTTGAGCACCACCTCGCGGCCTTGGGCACTCTTCATGTCCACCGCAATGCTCTTCTTGTTGCGGTTGAACAGCGGGTAGAAACCGGCACCACTGCCCAAGAGCTTGCGCGTGTTGTCGCCCGTGAGCGGCTCGACCTTGATGACCTCGGCCCCCAGGTCGCCCAGCACCATGCCGCAGGTCGGGCCCATGACCATGTGGGTGAACTCGACGACGCGGATGCCAGATAGAGGGAGTGTTGATTGCTGTGTCATTTAATGGTCTGCAAATGCACTAAGGTGTACTCGATCCGCTCGTCTCTGCAGAGGGAAAAGAGCAAAACGCCGTTCGGCTCAAAACAAGTCCCGCATTGGCATCAGCTACTCTTGCAAGTAAACGATCCGCCGCAATCGACGTCATTTTTGACAGCTTCTTCGCTTCCAATTTATCCGCGAGGATCAATTCAATAACGGTGTACTTGGTCAGCACATCGATATCCTCATGCCAGCTATCCGGAATTTCGGGAATGGAGAGCAGTAGGTCTCTAGTCTGCTGATTGAATGGAACGCCATGGTGAACGAACGCATCAACCAGGCAACTTGGCTCTTCTGCAAACTCAAGAAAATAGAAGTCGTTTGAGCTTTGCATTGTTGGAATGAAATGCTGAGGACAGCTACGTACAGCCAGCATGCGGATGTCTTTCAGTTCTTCATAGCCTACATCTACTTCACTTTTCCCATGCAGCACCAAAATGTTTTCAAGCCACCCAACAACTCGTTCTCTCTGTAATGCACCACTTATCCAGCTGTTGAATCGATCGGCGACTTCTTTTCGTAGGTTCGCGAGCAGAGCTTCCTTTTGCACCAAATTGTCTGAATGCACTTCCGCACTCGACACTCTTGCATCGGAGGTCTTAGTCTCATAAAGCGCTCTATTTGGCCGCACTGGAAAGGACTCAATTCCAGAACACTGAAGAACATCCCGGTTTTTCTCCAGAAACGACTTTACGTCCTCTAAAACCGAAACATCAAACCATTCCGTATATCCGTCCCCACCGTGAGCGCGTGGGGTATTTGCCTTCTCATACAAAGCATGAAGCAATTTTTCCAATCGCTTGGCGAGCCGGACATTGCGTAGCTGCACGCACCATGAGTTTTCCAAATCAAAATCATCAGGCAGCTGTCTTTCTCGAACCCAAAGATCAATCGCTCTTCCGATCTTAAAAACAGGTTCTTTCGCATCCAGCAGAAGATAGAGATACGCTTTTTGTTGTTCCATGTGTCCTCCACGATCTCTATACGTCGTGACCATTGACTCAATACGCCCAGCATCCATCTTTGCCAAGACATCTTCATCCTCTGCCCAGCAAGGACTAACCGTCGAATGCGACGTCCCGAAGTGGCAAAGGGCGAACGGCTTCAGGAATCTGGACTGACTCTAACGGGCGCATCAATTACCTCTATTTTTGTCACAAATAAATTCAATATTACCGAATTAATCGACCGCCAAGTATCCAATACAGTAGCGCCATGTCCAAAACCCCGGCCACAGCCACGTCCAAAGCGAAAGCAGGCGCAGCCAGCACCCCGCAGGCGGTGCTGTTCGACGCCTATGGCACGCTGTTCGATGTGTACAGCGTCGCGCTGCTGGCCGAGCAGCTGTTCCCGGGCCAAGGCCAGGCCCTGAGCCTGCTGTGGCGCGACAAGCAGATCGAATACACCCGGCTGGTGACCACCTGCAATGATGGCGCGCATTACCGCCCGTTCTGGGAATTGACCCGCGCCGCGCTCACGTTCGCTATCAAGAAGTTAGCACCCCACGCAGATTCCACGGGGGCTAGAGCCGAATTTGATGCCAAGGTGGAGCAGCTCATGAACCAGTACCGGTCCCTGAGCGCCTTTCCCGAAAACCGCGAGGTACTGCAGACCCTTCAGGCCCAGGGCGTGCCCACCGGCATCTTGAGCAATGGCGATGTGGCCATGCTCACGCTGGCGCTCAAGAGCAGCGGCCTGCACCCTTTTGTGGACCACATCATCAGCGTGGACGCGGTGAAGAAATACAAGACCCACCCGGCGGCCTACGCCCTGGGTGAAAGCACGCTGGGCTTGCCCGCAAGCCAGATCCTGTTTGTGAGCAGCAATGGCTGGGACGCGCTGGGCGCGACCTGGCACGGCTACCAGACGCTGTGGGTGAACCGCAGCAACCAGCCCTTCGAGGAGCTGGGCACGCAACCCACGCGCATTGGCACCAGCCTGCGCGACGTGCTCGGCTTCTTTCCCGTTTCCCCTTGAATCCCTGTTTCTTAGAAAGGCACTTTTCATGACCGAACGTACCGCCATCCACCGCCTGCAGGTGGCCAAGCAACTGCACAGCTTCATCGAAGAGAAAGTGCTGCCCGGCACTGGCGTGTCCTCCGAGACCTTCTGGAAGGGCTTTGACGCCATCGTGGCCGACCTGGCCCCCAAGAACATCGCCCTGCTGGCCGAGCGTGACCGGCTACAGACCGAGATTGACGCCTGGCACAAGGCCAACCCCGGCCCCATCGCCGACATGCCCGCCTACAAGGCCTTCCTGGAAAAGATCGGCTACCTGGTGCCCAACCCGGGCAAGGTGAAGGTCACCACGGCCAACGTGGACGCCGAACTGGCCAAGCAGGCCGGCCCGCAGCTGGTGGTGCCCATTCTGAACGCCCGCTACGCGCTCAACGCCGCCAACGCGCGCTGGGGCTCGCTGTACGACGCGCTGTACGGCACCGACGTCATCTCCGAAGAGAAGGGCTGCGAGAAGGTGGGCCCCAAGGGCTACAACCCCAAGCGTGGCAAGAAGGTCATCGAATACGCACGCCACGTGCTGGACCGCACCGCGCCGCTGAAGAAGGGTTCGCACGTGGGCTCCACCGGCTACGCCGTCAAGGGTGGCGACCTGGTCGTCACGCTGAAGGACGGCAGCACCTCCAAGCTGGCAGACAAGGACCAGTTCGTGGGCTACACCGGTGACGCCAAGGCCCCCAGCAGCGTGCTGCTGCAGCACAACGGCCTGCACCTGGACATCATCATCAACCGCGCCACGCCCATCGGCAAGAGCGACGCGGCTGGCGTGGCCGACCTGGTGGTGGAAGCTGCGCTGTCCACCATCCTGGACCTGGAAGACTCCGTGGCGGCCGTGGACGCCGAGGACAAGGTGCTGGGCTACAGCAACTGGCTGGGCATCCTGCAGGGCACGCTGACCGAGTCGTTCGAGAAGGGTGGCAAGACCCTGACCCGCGGCCTGAATGGTGACCGCATCTACAAGAGCGCCGACGGCAAGAAGGAAGTCAAGCTGCACGGCCGCAGCCTCATGTTCGTGCGCAACGTGGGCCACCTGATGACCAACCCGGCCATCCTGTACACCGCCGCCGACGGCTCCACCAAAGAGATTCCCGAAGGCATCATGGACGCCATGGTGACCACCACCATCGCGCTGCATGACTTGAAGCGCAGCAAGAAGGACGCGATCCGCAACTCGCGCAAGGGCTCGGTCTACATCGTCAAGCCCAAGATGCACGGCCCGGCCGAAGTCGCCTTTGCGGCCGAGCTGTTCAGCCGCGTGGAAAAGGTGCTGGGCCTGGCCGACAGCACCGTCAAGCTGGGCATCATGGACGAAGAGCGCCGCACTTCGGTGAACCTGAAGGCCTGTATTGCCGCCGCCTCCAGCCGCGTGGCCTTCATCAACACCGGCTTCCTGGACCGCACCGGCGACGAGATGCACACCAGCATGCTGGCCGGCCCCATGCTGCGCAAGGGCGACATGAAGACCAGCGCCTGGATCCAAGCTTATGAGCGCCACAACGTGCTGGTGGGCCTGGACTGCGGCCTGCGCGGCAAGGCGCAGATCGGCAAGGGCATGTGGGCCATGCCCGACCTGATGGCCGAGATGATGAAGCAGAAGATCGGCCACCCCAAGGCCGGTGCCAACACCGCCTGGGTGCCCAGCCCCACCGGCGCCACCCTGCACGCCCTGCACTACCACCAGGTGCTGGTCTCCAGCATCCAGAAGGACCTGGAAAAGACCAAGTACGCCAAGGTGCGTGAAGAGCTGCTCAATGGCCTGCTGACCATCCCCGTGACCGCCACCCCGAACTGGAGCGACGCCGAAAAGCAGGCCGAACTCGACAACAACGCCCAGGGCATTCTGGGCTACGTGGTGCGCTGGGTGGACCAGGGCGTGGGCTGCTCCAAGGTGCCCGACATCAACGACATCGGCCTGATGGAAGACCGCGCCACGCTGCGCATCAGCAGCCAGCACATGGCCAACTGGCTGCACCACGGCGTGGTGACCAAGGCCCAGGTCGAAGAGACCTTCAAACGCATGGCCGCCAAGGTGGACAAGCAAAACGCCGGTGACAAGGCCTACACCCCCATGGTGGGCAACGAAAAGGGCGCCGCCTACCAAGCCGCCTGCGACCTGGTGTTCAAGGGCCTGGCACAACCCAGCGGCTACACCGAGCCGTTGCTGCACGCTTGGCGCTTGAAGGTGAAGGCCCGTTAAGGCTCTTCATCGCTGCGCAGTCGCTACTGTTTTGCTAGCTGCCTGCGCAATAAATACGCGGGCTATAGACCAATTTGGCATGTAAACTCCAAACCAACGGCACCTGTAGGTGCCGTTTTTACTCCAAGGGCCGTTCGTTACTCCTCCGCAGGCTGTTTGTGTCCAACCGTATGTCCCCCGGAAATGCGACCTTCGCTCTCCAATACGTAGACAGCGCATTGGTGCGCCAATCCACCAACGTGCTTAGACCCATTCCATGCGGACTTTTCGGAAAGTACCGCCCAAACCAGAACAAGGCCACGTGCGGTCAGGTATTTTTCTAGCACCACCTCATCAATCAATAGCACTGGGCCAGACCGTCCACATGCTTTGATAACGCAGCGCCCGGATTGGTCAAATATTTCCATGAACCCTGTCTCAGTCAACCTTGGTGCAGTGAGCGGTTTTCCAAACATCTGCCCCAAATCGCGGTGCAAGGATGGGGCAGGCAACATGACACTCCTGTCATCGTCTGAGATTTCGCAGACTGGCAGATAAAACCCTTTGCCACTGCTTCCCCGAAACCACGTGTGGTTGTCGAGACAGTATTCATCCACTTCTTGAAATGAAGGATGCCAGGGGTATTCCGACACCCAGCATTGAGTAGCTTTCGGGACATCACACCCGTCCCCATAGAAATTATTGGATTGCAGCCTCTTCAACCGGCTGGACAGCTCTCCCCTTGGAACTAAAAACGCTCGCACGTCAATCCACTGTGACATTTGAGCCGATGTGAATCGTTCCACGCCAAAGCCCAAGTCCTCATCAAAATTCAAATGGGTGTGCAATACGACACAGCGCTGTTGCCCATCTTCAACCCGTAGATACGATTCGAAAGACATGAACGCAGATTGGACCCAGCTTCGTTTCTCCTCCACCGAATTCAAGGTTGCTGGAACGGGCGACTCGAAAACCCACCATGAAGACACACCGTCAGCCGACCTATCTCGCTTCTCTCCCACTCCGAATGCCAACTCCGGGTGATAGTTCCTTTCGTGCAGTTCCCATGCGCCACGAAGCGGCCGTGCAGACCCATTCCACTCACGAAAAAGCAACGAGTCAGACAAATTCCCAAGGTACTCGTACAACCCTATCCACTGGTACTTCTTGGAGATGCGTTCGATGCGCTTTTCATGGCCCATCCGACTCGAATAGCCCAAACTTCGTTCGAATTCGGAAAACCGCGCAGGTGTCCAGCCCAACTCAATGATGCGCTGCCAGATGTACCGCCGAGCAAAACGCGCATCGTGCTCTTCTCCGCCGCGTCCCATGCCTTTGGTCTCTGGCTCCGCGCGTTCATCATCCTGAAAGTGATGGACTGCGGAACCCATGACGTATCGACCAAAGTCACCATACCACCCCATTTCCTCGGGGCGCAGCGAATGCGCAATGGAACCGAACGCGGGGTCTTTGTCATACACATCAACCTGCGCCTCCGTCCACACAGTAGGTTTTGGCTTCTGAGGCCACCGCTCAAGCATTTCCAAATGCTCCCTTGGCAATAACCCGGTTTCGCAAGCATGCCTCACAACAAACGCCGCGTATTCGCGCTGCAAGATATGCGGAGGTATCTCGTCCACCTGCCAGAAGCGGGCCAATACAAATTCGGCAATCGGCTTCGCATTTAGTTCATTCAAATAGGGAAGCACGCCGCACATTGCGGCGAGCAGTCTCTCCTTCACATAAGGATCGTTCACCAGCCAAAAACCGTCTAACAACCGTATGCTTACATCCGCAGCTTGCGGGCAGGCGACCAACACTCGAATCGCTACGTCCGTCGCACGATCTCGCAATGCGCGATTGGACGAGCTGGTCAGCCACAACAATACTTGGGCAGCTAGCCGCACTTGCTCGTCTGAGGCTTTGCCTGTGGCGGCATCCGCCCAATATAGGAACGGCCCAACCACTCCATCAGTTTGATCGTCGGGGTCTTCTTTGGCCAAAGGAACCGTCCACTTTTGCTCTCGGACGGGCAAGCTCAGCTGACTCAAATACCTGTGCAGACGGTCAGCGTTCAGCGGATGTCCGGGAATGCATGCGAACTGGAACAGGCGCTCCCATACCTGGTGAAAATCGTCCGCTTGCTTGGCCCATAAAGAAAAGAGGTGGGGAATTCTTTGATCCTCGGGCGGCAACGCACGCCAGGGCAAGGCACCCAACCATGCATCCCACAGAATTCGTTTGGCGTTTTTTCGCGCCCATTCATCGCGAATAACGCCACCAATCGGCGACTCGACCAACTCCACCCCAACGGCATCGGGTAACAGCAGCGCGTAGGCAGTCAGTTCAGACTCCGCCTCCCAACCCAAGCCATCGCCCACCATATGGCTTGGCAAAATGACGTGCTGCCAATGGGCCAACCAATTCTGCTTGGACGTGATGTATTGCAATGCAATTTGAGCAATGCGAACGTCACTGAACCGCTCGTATTGCAGTCGGACAAACGTCTCACCCTGGGTTTCAACCTCCTGCAAAAGTCCTTCTGAATTTAGATTCCGGTAAAGAGAACGTGACGCCTGTTGCTCGGGGAAATGCTTCAGACAAATTCGTTCCGCGTCATCAGCAGCTATGCGCTTGGACTCCGACTGCGCCAGCGCCTGAACGATTTCATCAATCGCTCTCTGCGTAGATCTTCTTGAGCAATCCAGCTTCTGCTCAATGGTTTCCGCGACACGGCCTTCCCACGCCGCCAATACGTCAACAAATGTCAGGGCACTCAATGGCAGTGCTCTACCCCGAAAAGCCTCACACAACGTCTTCAAAAACACGGGGTTGCGAAACTCAGGATTTGCCGTCGGGTACTGGTGGCTTCTGACGTGATAGCCATCAAAGTACGCCTGAACCGCCTCATGGAATCGAAGGTCAAATCCGTGATGCCGTATCGTGTTGTCCTCGTTCAAGAGGTCTGGCGGCAATGATGATTCAAGGCAATCCGAACGACAGGACACGAGCAGGCGAACACCCGGGTACTCCGCAATCAGTGTCGTGAACTGAAGTAGCTCGCGCCGCCACAAGCCGCGAATTGGGGACTCGTTAATGGCATCTACCATCAAGATTGATGCTTGCCCCGTAATGGTTGCATGGGTGGACAGGCATGCGAGCAAATCCCGCATTGACCAGCTCCAGTTAACCAAATCAGGGATCTGCTCGGCCAAGGTCGCATTGGACGCAAAACGTTCGCCCACCAAAAGTAGACACGCCCGCCCCTCAGCCAATAGTTTGGTGGCGAGATCGGCCAGAAGGTGGCTCTTGCCGGTTCCTGCATCGCCAGTCAGTATCCACGCATGTTGGTCCTCCGCCAAAAATCGTCTACCCACACGATCCATTAGTTCCGTTGCTTCAGCTAATGCGGAATCTAGTTCTACGCTACGACGGAGTTTCCAATAAGCATCTGAATCTGTCCTTTCCCCTGGGAAAAGCCCATCGACAGATTGCTCGGCTCGCTCGCACAGCAAGTTCAAAGCTACGACCAACTCTTTGGCTTGTTTGACAAGATCACCTTCACGCATCTCTCGCGTCATTGCGTCAAACGCAGCTTGCAACTCTGTGAAGTCAACCGTTGCGCCTAGTCTTGCTACCTCATGTGTTAGCTTCCGCAGCACAGTCCGCCAAGCGCATACCAACTCGGAGCATTGGTTTCGGTGGGTAGTCACCGCTCTAGGAGACGCTGTCAAAAATTCAAGTCGCTCTTCGGCAGAAGTGAGCTGATGAAGGCCTGGGGTATAGCGATCATGCAACTGCTTGATGGCCGTTTTGGTTTGGGTTGCAACCCAGTCATTAGAAAAATCTGGGCAGGAAAACCAGTAGGTTCTCAAATGGCTGGCCTCCGGCTTCAGGAGGTGATTGAGCAATTCGGACAAGCCCACCCACTCGACCGCCACCGTCGAATCCAACGTTTGCCATTCACCCACAAGTGCGGTCCATTTTTTGATTTCGCCCGGTGTTCTATTTAGTGGCACACACACCAAATACCGCACAACTTCTGGATGCTTACTGAGCACCGTTCTAACGGACTTGTCAATCTGTCGCCGTTGGACATCTGACAGGCTGGTGACATATTTGCACTGCAAACCCACGTCCAGGCCCGACACGGTTTTAGCAATCGCCTCAACACCACCGTCCCCTCCCCGACCATCAACGCGAACAGCGCTGACCAATGGTTCCCCTACCAACAACGGCAATAGCTGGAAGCACAGTTCCTCAAACCCTTGACTTTGTTTTCCGTCCAAAGTCCGGATATCCGAGAAACGAATATCCGGCTGGCTGCTAGTGCTCTTCCCAGTCATCTCTTTCCCTCCACTGAATGTGTCTGCTTACGAATACTATCCGCGACGAAATGTGCAGATCGCACACCCAGAGAATGAGGGAGCCAATCACCCCCGTGACCGCCACCCCGAACTGGAGCGACGCCGAAAAGCAGGCCGAGCTCGACAACAACGCCCAGGGCATCCTGGGCTACGTGGTGCGCTGGGTGGACCAGGGCGTGGGCTGCTCCAAGGTGCCCGACATCAACGACATCGGCCTGATGGAAGATCGCGCCACGCTGCGCATCTCCAGCCAGCACATGGCCAACTGGCTGCACCACGGCGTGGTCACCAAGGCCCAGGTCGAGGAGACCTTCAAGCGCATGGCCGCCAAGGTGGACAAGCAGAACGCCGGCGACAAGGCCTACACCCCCATGGTCGGCAACGAGAAAGGCGCCGCGTACCAGGCCGCCTGCGACCTGGTGTTCAAGGGCCTGGCACAACCCAGCGGCTACACCGAGCCGCTGCTGCATGCGTGGCGCCTGAAGGTGAAGGCGAAGTAATCGGATTCACCGCTGCGCAGTCGCTACTTTTTTGGTAGCTGGCTGCGCAATAAATACGCGGTCTATAGGCCAATTTGGCATATATTCCGCACTGAAAACGGCACCTGTGGGTGCCGTTTTGTTTTCATTTCGACGCACGCAGGGGGCGGCAGTGTCGGATTGCGCCACTGCGCGCAGGCGCCGTCAGGCCTTGACCCAGGCGCTGCGGTAGTCGGCTGCGTACTGCTCCAGGCTAATCGGCGCCCGGCCCAGCAGCATGTGCACCGCATCTGTGGTGCGCTCGGCGTAACCGGCCTTGAAGAAGCCCAGGATCACCATCATGAAGTCGGTATAGGCCGCCGGCAGGCCTGCCTGCAACAAGGCGGCGCGCATGTCGCCCTCGGGAATGTCCTGGTAGGTGATCGTCTGGCCAGTCGCCTGGGACAGGATAGCCGCCACCGCGTCGTGGTCCAGGGCTACGGCGCCCGTCAGGTCAAAGTCGCGCTGGTTGAATTCGTCGGTACCCAGCAGGCGAGCCGCCACCGCAGCAATGTCGCGTGCATCGATGAAGCTGCCTTTGGCCTTGCCCACCGGCAGGAAGATCTTCCCGTGCTCGAGGATGCCTTGGATCCAGTACGAGTTGAAGTTCTGCATGAACCAGTTGGGGCGGATGATGTTGTATGCCAGCCCCGAGGCCTCCAGATGCCGCTCGGCTTTGCGCAGGGGCGCGTTGTCATCGGCATTGGCCCCCATGGCCGTCATCAGAACGACCTTTTGCACGCCGTGGGCCTTGGCGACATCGATCACCGGCTTGAGCAGTTCGTCCTGGTTGGTATGGCCGGGAGGCGACAGCAGGAACAGCTTGCTGACACCCTGCAGTGCCGTGTCCAGCCCGGCACGGGTCAGCAGGTTCAGGTGGACCTCGGTGGCGGGGTCGGTGACCGGACGGCTGGTCGCTTTGACGACCTGGTGCCCAGCCGCACGCAATAGGCGTACCAGTTCAGAACCGACCGTGCCGTTGGCACCGATGACGAGTGTGCGAGACATATTCATTTCCTAAAAGAGTAGTGGGTAGGCGAATGATCTGCCCAAAACAACGAACTCAGAATAGACATAAATCCGTTTTTCATGTCCAATCGTACAAAACCCAACCCTGTGTTTTTCACTCGCTGCACGTCACCCTATGGATCTATTGACCGACATCTTCCGCCAGGCGGGCTTGCGCCGCCGGCTTCTGGACCTGCACCAGCTGTTGGATGCCACCGCCCTGCAGTTCCCGTGTGACCGCAGCATGGGCTTGCACGTGGTCACGGCCGGGCGGGTGTATTTGCATGCGCCGTCCTTGCCGCAACCCCTGTGTTTGCAAACCGGCGACGTGGCCGTGATGGCGCGCGGCTGCGTGCACACCATCAGCACGCATGAAGACATGGGTGCCGTACGCACCGTGTCTCTCGCCCATGCCTGGCCCTTGCCACAGAGCGATACACCGGGCGATGCACCGCCCAACGCCCTGCTCAGTGGTGCCTACCAGTTCTGGCACAACCCGGTGCATCCGTTCTTTGACGAAATGCCCGATTGGCTGGTGTTGCGTGCGCAGGACGGCCCCTACCCCCGGGCCATGGCCCACAGCCTGGAACTGCTGCAGCAAGAGCTCGCCCGGCGCGAACTGGGCAGCGAAACCCTGGTGTACGGGCTGCTCGACGTGATCTATGTGCTGCTGATGCGCGAAATGCTGCAGCGCCAGGGTACGCGCACCGCATGCTGGAGCCGAGCCATCCAGGACCCCCAGGTGATGAAAGCGGTACAGGCCATGCACGACGACTGCGCCCGTGCCTGGACACTGGACAAACTGGCCCAGCACGCGGGGCTGTCGCGCACCAGCCTGGCAGAGCGTTTTCGCGAATCCATGGGCAACACACCACTCAACTACCTGCGCACGGTGCGCATGCAAAAGGCCATGGCCGCACTGATCGAGTCCGAACGCTCGCTGGAGCAGATTGCCCGCGAGGTCGGGTACACCGACGCGTTCAGCTTCTCCAAGGTGTTCAAGCGCACGGCGGGCGTGGCCCCGCGCGACTTCCGCCGCCAGGACACACAGGACAAGGCACTGGCGTGGCGCATCGCCTAGCGGCGGGACTACGCGGCCGCAGGTGCCGGCGTTCTTGGTACTTCTGACACGCCGCACAGCGTGCAGGAGCCAGTGCCATACTGCGCCCACGGCCACTGGCGCCACGGCCTGCTGGCCGCCGTCCTGTCGGCACTGCCCGAGCGCCTGCGCAATGCGCCACTGCTGAAAGGAGCGCTGAAGATGGCGGCGGTGGAGGTGGCCAGTGAACACCAACTCCCGCGCACCAGCCGCTGATTGCCCGCGTAGCTCGGCCAAGCGAGCACATTGCTACCCGTTTGATAGCGGAATAAGCTATATCCATAATGGGAATTTGGCGTTTCAATGGAAATTCCACCGGCAACACGCCCCCTACGCGTAATGCATTTCCGTTGGCACTGCAAGGCAAACCTGCGACTCCCACAGGACGTTGCGACATACTTCCTTGCACACGTGCCGCTTACATGGCACATGGAGGAACCGATGGTGGAATTCGTGATTGCCCAGCTGCCCACGCATGCGGATGCCCTGCGCGCGCTGAACATCGGCTACATGCGCTGGGTGCTGTCCGAGGCCCAGCGGCTGTGGCACATCGCACCGGAACAGAGCCTGGGCATGCCGGTGGAAGACTACGTGGAACAGATGCTTCCCAAGGTGCTGGTCGGCAGTCCACCCGAGGGCGTGTTCTACCTGGTGTGGAAAGACGGCGCAGCCGTGGCCATGGGCGGGCTGCGGCGCCTGGACGCTCAGGTCGCGGAGGTCAAGCGCCTCTACGTGGGTCCCCAGACGCGGGGCAGCGGGTTGGGCGCGCAGCTATTCCAGCGGCTGATCGCTGACGCCCACCGATTCGGCTATGCGAGCGTACGGCTGGACACGGCGCCCTTCATGCAGTCCGCCCACCGCATCTACGAAGCCCATGGCTTTGTCGACATCGCGCCTTACGAAGGCGTAGAGGTTCCGGTGGAGTTCCATGACCGCTGGCGCTTCATGGAAAAGCACCTGCGCAACGAACGGCCCTAGCGGTTCCCAGCAGACAAGGGCCGCGTTACAGCGTGTTCACAGAAGGCAGCAAGGTGGCCAGCCGTTGGCGCCCCGGTGGGGTCAGCGCCAGCGCGCGCTCGCCCTCCAGTCGGCGCAGCCACCCCTGCTGCAGGCAGTGTGCGAGCAAGGCCTTGGGCAGGGTGCCGGCCAGGTGGTCGCGCCGCTCGGACCAGTCGAGGCAACGGTAGGCCAGGCGCCGCCCGCTGGACGGCGTGCCCAGCGCATCGGCCAACAAACCCAGTTCGGCCAGGCCCGCACGGCCCGAGGCCGTGAGCCCGTAGCCTTCGCCTGCCGGTGCGATCCATTCCTTGGACAGCAGCTGCGAAAACAGTTCCACCCCGAGCTGGCCCGCCAGGTGCCCGTAGCAGCAGCGGGCAAAGCGCAGGCGCGTGCGCGTGGGGTTGGCCCAGCTGGCCTCATGGCTGCGGCGCTCGGCGATCAGGGCCATGGCTTCGAGTGCATGGGCCACCTCGTCGTCGGCCAGGCGGTAGTAGCGGTGCCGCCCGCGCTGCTCGCACACCACCAGCTGGGCATCGAGCATCTTGACCAGGTGCCCGCTGGCCGTGGCCGCAGTCACCGATGCGGCGCGCGCCAGCTCACCCGCGCTCGCGTATTCGCCGCTGAGCAGGTAGCTCAGCATGCGGGCGCGCGTGGCGTCCGCCAGTACGGCGGCCAGGCTGGCCAGTCGGGGCTCGAAAGGGGCGGCAGTCATGGCGGATGGGGGACTTAAGGCAACAGCGCGGCATTGGCGTCGGCGGGCGCCTGCTGGCGTTCGCGCAGAGTGTAGTCCCGCAGCACCTGGGCCACGCGGATGCGGTAGTCGGCAAACACCGTGGCTCGTCCCTCCTGCTGCCCGGTCCGGTGCGCACCGTGGTTGCGCCAGGCCTGCACGGCGGCCTCGTCGCGCCAGTAGCTCAGCGACAGGTAGGTTCCGGGGCGCGACAGGCTCTGGAATCGCTCTACCGACACGAAGCCATCCATCGGCGCCAACTGTTCGCGCAGCGTTGCCGCGATGTCGAAATAGCGCGACTCCTGCCCGGACAAGGGCGTCACCTCAAAGATCACGGCGATCATGCCGCCGCCCCGGCAGCGACAGGCGCCTGCAGGTAGGTGCTGTCCACCACCAGCGGGAAGGTGCGCTCTTCCTTCAGGATGAAGCGCTCGCGCTGGGCAAAGGCGAAATTGGCCTGGGCTTGCTCATCGCCGCGCAGGCGCTGGCGATACGCCTCGTAGGCCGCGAGGCTGGGGAACGAAACCAGGCCCCAGGCCTCGACGTTGCTGCCCTCATGCGGCAGGAAGTAGCCCAGCAGATGGCCGCCCAGGCGCGGGATGATGCGCGCCCAGTGGTCGGCGTACTCCTTGAACAGGTCTTTCTTGAACGGGTCGAGTTCGTAGCGGATGAAGCAGGTGATGGTCATGGTGGCAGGGGTAGGTTGGAAAGGGCCTCAGTGTGGCCCGCCCCCCAGGAAAATGCTTCGGTGGGTGCCGAAGCAACCGACCTCGACCTACCCCCACATACCCCAGCAGGACATCAGGCGCGCAGAGGCTGCAGCCAGCGCAGTCCCCGGGGCCACTGGAACGACCGACTGCGCCTGGGCGTGGCCGCGCTGGCCAAGAGCGAGAGCGGCACCAGACGGTAGCAAGCGGCCAGGGGGGTGCTCTGCGCAAAACGCCGGTCGCATTGGATCAGCACCTGGTCCTGCGTCAGCACGATGCTGCTGCCGGCATGGAGGAAGCGGTCGCTTTCGTCACCCGGGCGGGTGAGCCACAGGCAGCCTTCGAGTACGTCCAGGCGAAAGCCTTCGCTGGCGTTGATCATGCGGGTCTGCTGCGGCAGCAGGGTGGACAGGGGAAAGACTGGCGACATGGGGAAACCTCCTTCAATGAGGCTCTACTGTGGGCGTGCAGCCGTCTTTCCGCCATGCACAGGCGGTGCTGACCTGGAACTGCGCAAAGGCCCAGTTCGCGCCATCTGTACTGCCCGGATTGGCCAGCGTCTGTACTGCCTGTACTCCCTGCACCGGTGTCGATTTGGCTTTAGCATGGAGCCATGTCCGGCGCCCCCTCACTGCCCCTGTACCAGCAGATCGCACAACGTTGTGCGCAGCTGGTAGCGTCCGGGGCGCTGCGCGCTGGCCAGCGCCTGCCGTCGGTGCGCGACACGGCCACACAGAACCATGTCTCCGTGTCGACGGCAGTGCAGGCCCTGCAGTACCTCGAAGAGCGCGGGGTGCTGACCGCCCGCGCCAAGGCGGGCTTCTTTGTTGCACCGCAGGGCAAGGCCAAGGCGCTCAGCCTGCTGCGCCAGTTCGAAGGCGCGGCGCCCGAACCGCTCGCGGGCGAGCCCGCCCCGCCCCCCGGCTCCCTGCCCCCGAAGGTGAGCTTTGCAGGCTACAGCCCCAAGGACAAGGACTTCTTCGACGGCGACCGCATCCGCGTGGCCCTGAGCCGCGCCACCCGGCTGCAGCGCCAGAGCCTCACGGAGTACAGCAGCGCCATCGGCACCACGCCCCTGCGCAACGCCGTGGCCCTGCGCGCCATGCACCTGGGCTGCACCCTCCAGGCAGACGACATCGTCATCACTGCGGGCTGCATCAACGCCATCACCATGTGCCTGCAGGCCGTGACCCAACCCGGCGACATGGTGGCAGTGGAAAGCCCCACCTTCTTTGGCTTTCTCGACCTGCTCGAAGCGCTGAACCTCAAGGCCTTTCCCCTGCCCACCGATGCACGCACCGGGGTGTCGCTGCCGGCCCTGCAGCTGGCGCTGGACACCCAGCCCATCAAGGCGCTGCTGCTGGTGCCCACACTCTCCAATCCGCTGGCCTCGGTGATGCCGCTGACGCACAAGCGCCAGCTGGCCAAGCTGGTGGCGCAGTACCGCATTCCGTTGATCGAGGACGTGGTATTCAACGACCTGCTGGCCACCGACACACGGCGCCGCGCCGTGAAGGCTTACGACACCGAAGGCTGGGTCATGGTCTGTGGCTCGTTTGCCAAGACCGTGGCGCCGGGCATCCGCCTGGGCTGGGTCGAGGCCGGGCGCTGGGGCAAGCAGGTGGCCACGCTCAAGCGCGTGCAGGGTGCTGCGACCAATGCGGTGCTGGAGGCGGCCCTGGCCGACCTGCTGGTGCAGGGCAGCTACGAGGCCCACCTGCGCCGGCTCAGCGCCATGATGAAGCAGCGCCTGGGCCTCGTGCGCCAGATCATCCAGGCCAGCTTCCCTGCCGGCAGCAAGGTCAACGACCCGCCCGCCGGCTACACCCTGTGGGTGGAGCTGCCGGGCAACGTGGACACCATGGTGCTGTTTGCGCTGTGCAAGGCGCAGGGCATCACCATCGGCCCGGGGCAACTGTTCTGCGGCAGCCAGCGCTACCGCCACTGCCTGCGCCTGAGCTTTGCCGGCCACTGGGGGCCCAAGGAGCAGGCCGCCCTGCAGCAGGTGGGGCGCCTGGCCGCCCAGCTGGTGCAGGGCCTGCACGAACACGCCGACAGCGTGGCCCCCGAGGCTTCGCGCACCGATTTCGTCAACCAGTCAGGCCTTTCTGCCCGCGACCTGTGGTGATCGCCCGGTGCGGCCTCAACCTACCACCGGCAGACCGCCCGCCCCCTTCACTTCCTTGAGCGAAAAGCTGGTCGATATTTCGCGCACCCCCGGCAGGCAGCGGATCTTGTTGCGCACCAAGGTGGAAAAGGCATCGAGATCGGTGGCAATGGCTTCGATCAGGTAGTCGTACTGGCCCGAGAGATTGTGGCAGGCCACCACCTGCGGCAGCGCCACCACCTCGCGCTCGAAGGCGGCCGCCACCTCCGCGGTGTGGTCCTGCATCTGCAACTGGATGAAGCCCGTGACGCCATAGCCCAGATGGCGTCGGCTCAGACGGGCGTGGTAGCCCTCGATCACCCCGGCGTCTTCCAGCTGGCGCACCCGGCGCCAGCAGGGCGACTGCGACAGCGACACCTGCTCGGCCAGCTCGGCCGTGGTCTGGCGCGCGTCGCGCTGCAGGGCCTGCAGGATGGCCCGGTCGGTGGCATCAAAGGATTTCATGGATTAATTTTCCCACATATTGAATTTCAGTGGACGTTTTATGCACATACAAGCCACTGAAGTGCCACTATTTGCCAAAAATGTCCCGGCCATTTGGCAAAAAATCTTGCTCCACAACCATAGCCTGGAGACAACGCATGCACCCCCACGACCTGCCCCTGCACGCCCTGAACGCCGTCAGCACCGAGCCCGGCTTCAGCACCCGCGCCATCCACTGGGGCTACAACCCGGCCGAACACCATGGTGCGCTGGTGCCGCCCACCTATGCCACCAGCACCTTTGCCTTTCCCGATGTGGCCTACGGCGGTCGCTGCTTTGCCGGCACCGAGGCGGGCTACTTCTACAGCCGCATCGCCAACCCCACCCTGGCGCTGCTGGAATCGCGCCTGGCCAGCCTGGAGCACGGTACGGCCGCCGTGGTGTTCGGCTCCGGCATGGGTGCCATCACCGCCACCCTGTGGTCCATGCTGCAACCCGGCGACGAGGTGCTGGCAGACATCACGCTCTATGGCTGCACCCATGCCTTCCTGCACCACGGACTGAGCCGCTTTGGTGTGACCGTGCGCAGCGTGGACATGACCGATGCCCGGCAGGTGGCGCAGGCCATGGGGCCACAGACCAGGGTGGTGTACTGCGAAACGCCGGCCAACCCCAACATGCGCCTGGTGGACATTGCGGCCGTAGCCGCCGTGGCCCGTGCGGGCGGCGCCAAGCTGGTGGTGGACAACACCTACTGCACCCCCTACCTGCAGCAACCCCTGCGCCTGGGCGCCGACGTGGTGGTGCATTCCATGACCAAGTACCTCGGCGGCCATGGCGATCTGACCGCCGGCGCGGCCGTGTTTGCCGACACCGAGCTGGGCCAGCACGTGCGCCTGTTTGGCCTCAAGGACATGACCGGTGCCGTGATGTCGGCCCCCGATGCCCAGCTCGTGATGCGCGGCCTCAAGACCCTGGCGCTGCGCATGGACCGCCACTGCCAGAGCGCCCAGACCGTGGCCGAACTGCTGGAAGGCCACAGTGCCACCGCCGCGGTGTACTACCCCGGCCTCAAGAGCTTTGCCCAGTTTGAGTTGGCGCAGCGCCAGATGCGCAAGCCCGGCGGCATGATCGCCTTTGAGCTCCACGGTGGCATGGAAGCCGGCATGCGCTTCATGGACGCCCTGCGCCTGGTGACGCGCGCCGTGAGCCTGGGCGATGCGGAAAGCCTGGCGCAGCACCCCGCCAGCATGACCCACTCCACCTACACCCCCGAAGAGCGGGCCGCCAGCGGCATCAGCGACGGCCTGGTGCGCCTGTCGGTAGGCCTGGAAGACATCGAGGACATCGTGGCCGACGTCGCGCAGGCGCTGCAGGCCGCACAGCGCGTCTGACAATGGCATGCTGGCGCCGGAATGCGCGCCGCAAGTCTGGCGACAGGCACGGCCACTAGCATCGGCGACGCCCTCGGGTGGGCAGTCCAGCGCGGGCCGGAGTTCTCCTGGCAGCACTTTTCTGCCATCATCCGCACGGGAACTCGGTCCATGTGCATGGTCATCGTGCGTCCTTCGCACTGCGGTCCTCCATGCACCCATTGTGTGAGGTCAACCATGTCCGTCCGCGACGCCCACAGCACGCCCCTGGCGCCTGACGCTGCGTTCGTGCGCGCGATGCTGGAGCACCTGCCGGTGGGCATCACCGTGCTGGACAGCGAGTTGCGTGTGGTCCTGTTCAACCAGACGTTCCTGGAGATGCTGGACTTGCCGGCATCCATGTTCAGCCCTCGCTTGCCTACCCTCGAAGAAGTGACCCGCTACAACGCCGAACGCGGGGACTACGGCCCGGGCGACCCTAACCTGCTCACGCAGGAGCGCATGGCCCGGGCCCGACTCGGGCGCGCCCACCGTTTCCAGCGCCAGCGCCCCGATGGCCGGGTGCTGGAGATTTCTGGTGCACCCATGCCCCAAGGCGGCTTCATCAGCGTGTACCAGGACATCACCGAACAGCGTCGCGTCCAGCAGGCGCAGCAGGAGCAGGCGCTGTACCTGCGCAGCATCGTCGACCACCTGCCACAAGGCATTTCGGTGTTCGACAAGCAGATGCGCCTGAAGTGCTGGAACGAACATCTGCTGCAGGTGCTGGACCTGCCTGCCGACAGCGTCCATGAGGATGTATCCTTCGACGAGCTGCTGATGTACCCGGCGCGCCGGGGCGAGTACGGCCCCGGTGACCCGGCTGCACTGGTGGCCCAGCGACGTGCCGCAGCGATGCAGTTCCAACCGCACCGGCTTGAGCGCACCCGCCCCAATGGGCGCACCCATCTGATCGAAGGCCGACCGATGCGCAAGGATGGCGAAGTGGTCGGCTTTGTCACCAGCTACACCGACATCACCGAACAGAAGGCGAGCGAGCGCGAGTTGCGCCAGCAAAGCAATGTGTTCCAGACCCTGGTGGACAACATTCCAGGGGGGGTGTCGTTGTTCGATGCCGACCTGAAGCTGCGCGCCTCCAACGCGGAGTTCGCGCGCCTGCTGGAATTTCCGCCCGAGCTGTTCGAGGGCGAACCCAGTCTGGAACGTTTCTTCCGCTTCAATGCAGCGCGCGGCGAATACGGCCAAGGCGACACCGAAACCCAGGTGCAGCAACTGATGGCCCGTGCACGCCTGCGCCAGCCGCACCAGTTCACGCGCACGCGCCCCAACGGCACCATCCTGGAAGTGCGTGGCCTGCCCCTGTCGGACGGTGGCTTCGTCACGATCTACACCGACGTCACCGAGCAGCACCACGCGGCAGCGGCCATCGAACGCCTGGCACACCACGACACGCTGACCGGCTTGGCCAACCGCTACCACCTCGAGGCGCGCCTGGACCAGATGGTCGCCGACGCCCACCGGCGCGGCAGCAAGCTGGCCGTGATGTTCATCGACATGGACAACTTCAAGGGCGTCAACGACACCCTGGGTCATGCCGTGGGCGACCGCTTCCTGTGCGAAGTGGCCGCCCGGCTCAGCGACAGCGTACGCGCCAGCGACGTGGTAGCCCGCATCGGCGGTGATGAGTTCGTGGTGGTGCTCGGCGCGCTGGAACAGGTACAGGACGCCACCCAGGTCGCCGACAAGCTGATCCACGCGCTGGCGCAACCGATCGACATCGATGCCCACACCCTGCATGCATCGGCCTCCGTGGGGGTATGTTTCTATCCCCAGGATGGCCAGGACCGGGGGAGCCTGATGCAGAGTGCCGACATCGCGATGTACCACGCCAAGAGTGCAGGCAAAGGGGTATACCGCTGCTTCGAAGCCGCCATGATGGCTGCCACCACACACCGCCAGACGCTGGAGCACCGCCTGCGCGAAGCCGTGCGACTGCGGCAGTTCGCCCTGCACTACCAGCCCCAGGTCGATGCCAGCGGTCGGCATGCCGTCGGCGTCGAAGCGCTGATCCGTTGGCCGCAGGCCGACGGATCGATGGTGTCGCCGCTCGAATTCATCCCGCTGGCCGAGGAACTGGGGCTGATCCACCAGATCGGCGAATGGGCCTTGCAGACCGCCTGCCAGGACATGGCGCAGTGGCTGCAGGCTGGGCTGCAGGGCCTGCATGTTGCGGTGAACCTCAGCGCGATCCAGCTCGGCAACCCGCAACTGGCACAGGTGGTGGCCCGCGTGCTGGAGCGCACCGAATTGCCGGCCTCGGCCCTGACGCTGGAGGTCACGGAATCGGCCGCGATGCACGACCCCGAAACCTCCATTGCGCGCCTGGGCGCCATCCGCGCGCTGGGGGTACGCATGGCGATTGACGACTTCGGCACCGGCTACTCCTCACTGGCCTACCTCAAGCGGCTGCCGCTTGACTACCTCAAGCTCGATCGTGCCTTCGTGCAGGACCTGGAGATCGACAGCAACGATGCCGCCATCTGCGCAGCCACCATCGGCCTGGCCCACAACCTGGGCCTGCAGGTGGTGGCCGAAGGCGTGGAAACCGCGGCGCAGCACCAGTATCTGGCCGGACTGCAATGCGACAGCTTGCAGGGCTACTATTTCAGCCGCCCGCTGCCTGCGCCATCGGTGCGGGCCTGGCTGCAGGACCATCCGATGCAACCCCTGAGCGTGCCAGACCTGGCCGCCACCTGCATCTGACCAACGACCATGGGCCTGCGCGTCACCGTTGACAGTCTGACACCCATGGGGGCATAGTCTTTCCCATCATGCGTCGGGTTCCCTTGCTTTTCCTTCCTGTGGTCTTGGTCGGCACGAGCGCCATGGCCCAGGTCATCACGCTGCGCACCATCCCCCAGGAAGGCTCGGCGCCGAAGTTCATGGATGCCACGGCCGCCACCACCGGACACTGCCCCGACATCCTGGCCGCCATCGAGCGTGCGGACAAGGGGCTGCGCTTTGCCATCGAGCCGCAGTCGGCACCGATCAAGCGCATCGAGAATGAGCTCAAGACCGGGCGCATCGACGTCGTCTGCGCGCTGCTGGACACGCCACTGCGCAACGACATCGCGTACCGGGTGGAGCCTCCGATTTACCAGGTCCAGGAACGCCTGGTTGGGCGGCGTGAGGACAACCTTCCGGTGCGCAGCATCCAGGAGCTGGCCCAGAACGGGGATGTGGTCGTCACCCAGTCAGGCGCCAGTTATGCGGCCGACCTGCGCAATGCGGGCGTCAAGGCGGTCGAGTCACCGGGCGGCAGTGCGGTGGCCCTGCGCAATGTGGAAAGTGGGCGCGCACGCTTCTACTACACCAATGCGCTGACGGGGGCCTACTACATACGCGCCGAGGGGCTCGGCAGCAAACTGCGCCTGCACCCGGGCGTACTCAATTCGAGTCCCAGCTACCTCTGGGCCGGTCGCCACCTCGACCCAAGCACGGTGCAACGGCTGGAAAAGGCGCTGCAATCATTGAAGCGCAGCGGCGAGCTTGACCGCATCTACCTGCGCTACGAGACCGACTGAACACCCGCCATGGGCGCCACCATCAGGCCGCACGCACAGGCAGGCAGAGCTCCAGACGGAACGTCTGCGTGGCCGCATCGGACGAGGCCGACGGCCCGTAGCGCTCCAGCAGCGGCCGGTGGTCAAGCTGGCGGCCGCTGTGGGCCAACCATTCACGCAACAAATAGGTCCAGGCCAGGCCGAGCTGCGCCAGCGTACCGCTGAACTGCCCCACCGCGTACAGCCCACCTGGCAGCTGGGCATACGAAATCGGACTCGTGGATGAGAACTCCGGACGCACTTCGACGCAGGCGTCATAGCGGCAACGCGCAGCCGGTGTGATGCCAGGGTCGTCCCAGCCGATACCGTAGCAGGTAGCCGTTTCCAGCCCCTGCGCGTTGCGCCAGGGCAAGAAGCGCGCAGCCCAGAACCGGGCCACCGATTCGCCGTAGGGACCGACGTGGCGCATGTAGGCCACGCGTGCAGCCGGCAGTGTTTCAAGTTGTACTTTCATGTGGAAGTTTCCAGCAAGGTGAATCAGGCCGCGATCTTCCCCCGTCGCCGACATTGGCATCTGATCGATCTTGCGGTCTTGCTGCGTTTGCAACTGGTCCCGCTGCGCTGCCCAACGCACGGGGACCGACGCGCGCCACTGGCTTGGCGCCACCCCGAAGTGGCGCCTGAAAGCCCGCGCGAACGCTTCACCGGAGCCGAACCCCACCGCCACGGCCACTTCCAGCACCGACATTTCCCGGTGGTGGTCTAGGTACAGGGCCCCCACCTCCAGGCGTCTGCGGCGCACATACTCTCCCAGCGTTTCGCCGCACCAAGCCTGGAACACCCGATGGAAATGAAACTCAGAAAACAGGGCGACTCCGGCGAGCGTTTCCAGCCGCACGTCCGTGTCCAGATGGCGGTCGATGTAGTCCATCACACGGTTCATTCGCTGCGCATAGGCACGCGCCTGTGCGGACTCCCACGGCAGCGCCATGCCGCTGCTCGCTTCTACCATCGGGAAAACGGATGCTGTGCCAGATTCGAATTGAAATACCGCGCATCGTGCGTTACCTCTTCGCCCAGCCAATCGGGGCGAACGAACTGCGCGTCTTCTCTGGCCAATTCCACCTCGGCCACCACCAGTCCCGTGTTGTCGCCCGCAAATTCGTCCACTTCCCACACCACGTCACCCGCGGGGATGCGGTAGCGGGTCTTGTCCACCAGGGGGCCATCGCACAGGGCCAGCAGCGCCTGGGCATCGGCCAGGGGTATGGGGTATTCGAATTCGGCCCGGGTGGCCCCGACACTGATGCCCTTGATGGTGAGGAATGCGGCATCACCGGCCACGCGCACGCGCACCGTACGTGCCTTGTCGCGGTTCAGGTACCCCTGCACCAGGCGCTCGCCGGGGCCCTGCCGCCAGCCTTCGCCCCGCACCAGAAACTTGCGTTCGATCTCCACACCCATGTCTGCTCCTTGCCCTTTGTCGGCGCGCCATTGTGCCGATAAACCTTCCATAGCCATTCCACCGGGAGACGACCATGAGCGCCAAGATCCTCGCTGCGACCGTGCTGGTTCTGCTGGTCGCCACCGTCTGCACCCTCGCCTACGCGATGGGCGATGCGCTGCGCTGGGCAGCGCAAGCCAGTCGCTATAACAAAAGTAGCTGACTACGCAATCAACATGCGGGCCCAAGGCCGATTTGGCACCTAGCGTTCTGGCAACTGCGCCAGCAGCAGCTGCTGCACGTTGCCACCCATGATGGCGCGCACATCGGCCTCGGAATAGCCTGCTTCAAGCAATCCCTGCGTGATCAGGCCCAGGCCACGCACGTCGAACGGGGTGGTGGTGGAGCCGTCGAAGTCCGAACCCAGCGCGACGTGGGCCACACCCACCTTGTCCACCGCATAGCGGATGGCGCGGATGATGTTCGAAACCGAGGGTTCGCAGACGGCGCCATCCCAGTAGCCGATGCCAATGACGCCACCCGTGGCGGCGATGCGCTGCAGGTGGTCGTCGGTCAGGTTGCGCGGGCCCGGGCAGGTGCCGACCACCCCGGTATGCGACACCAGCACAGGCTTTTTCGTGATGGCCAGCACATCGTCGATGGCGGGCTTGGAGGCATGGGCCAGGTCGATCAGCACACCCTTGTCCTGCAGGCGCTGCACCACACTGCGCCCGAAGGGGGTGAGGCCGCCCTTTTCCAGTCCGTGGGCCGAACCGGCCACCTCGTTGTCGAAGAAATGGGTCAGGCCGGTCATGCGGAAACCGGCGTCGAACAGCCTGTCCACATTTTCCAGCTTGCCCTCCAGCGGGTGCAGTCCTTCGGTGGCCAGCAGTGCCGCCACACGGTGCGGGTCCTGGCGCCATTGCGCCACGAAGGCCTGCAAGTCGGCGCGCGACTTCACCACCACCAGCCGTCCGCCACTGTCACGCGCTGCGGCGTGCAGCTTCTCGCCTTGGTACAGGGCCCGTTCCAGCAGGCTGCTCCAAGTGCGGGTTGGCCAGCGCTGCGCCATGGCCAGCATGGTGATGCTGTCGGAGTCGGCCCCGTTGCGCTCGTAGTTCAGCCCCTTGGGCGACTTGGTCACGGTGGCGAACACCTGCAGGGCCTGCGGGCCTTCGAGCAGGCGCGGCAGGTCGGCATGTCCGCGGTCGTAGCGCTGCAGCAGGTCGCGGTTCCACAGCAGGGCGTCGTCATGCAGGTCGGCCACGAACAGGGTCTTGTGCAAGCTGGCCGCCCGCTGCGATACGGCATAGGGGCCCTTGTCCAGGGTCACATTGAGCTTGCCGTCCACGACCGGGGGCACGACGAGGAAGAACACTGCGGCGCCGAGCACCGCCACGGCTGCCAGTGCAGCCCACCATTGCTTTTTCATCATTCGCTCCGGTCTGCCATGCAGACGCCCTGCGCTCACAGGTTGGGAAATTCCTGGCGGTGCAGTCCCGCCAGCTTGATCAGCGCATCGGACACCTCTGCCTTGAAGCCCATGCGGGTCCGCTGCTCACCGTCGTAACCCTGCACGATCAGGGTCTGCAGGTAGGGAACACAGTCCTTGTGGCCCCAGAATTTCTGGATGCCCTGCGCGATGCGCGGATGGCGCTCCTCGATGATGGCCATCTGGTGATCCACCTGTGTCTGCAACGGCCGCTCATGCAGCGGCATCGGGCGCGTGGGCAGGTCGTCGTCTTCCCATTTCAGCGACGGGAACCCGGTGGAGTCGGAAAACTTGGAATCGTGGTGCGTGGCCATGGGTTCGCGCAATCGGCGTGTACTCGGGTGTCGCCTATTTGGCTGGAAGCGCCGATAGTACATCTTCCAGCAGCTTGCAGTCGTCGAACTGCCCTTTGCGGAAGGTCCAGCCCAGGCGCACCACCACGGCATCGCGCGAGGGCACCACCGCCACCATCTGACCCCAGTGGCCGCTCATGGCCACGGTATCGGGCGGCACGCCGCCATAGGCCTTGCAGTCGCCAAAGGCCTTGTTGCCGAACAACCAGCTTTGCGCGCCATATCCCAGCCCTTCGCCGGTTTTGGTCGAGGGCGTACTGGCCAGCTTGAGCCAGCCGGGCGGCAGCACCTGCACCGCCTTGGAGCCCGCGCCCCAACGACCATCCTGCAGCATCAGCTGGCCCAGGCGCGCCCAGTCGCCCACGCTGGCCCAGAGGTAGGACGAGCCGACCCAGTTGCCCGCCGTGTCGGTTTCCAGCACTGCCGTTTTGGCGCCGATGGGCTCGAACAGGGCCTTGCGCGGGTAGGCCCAGTACTCGGCATCAGAGGCAAATTGGCCGCGCTGCACCGCGGCCAGCAGGTTGGCCGTGGCGCTCAGGTAGCGCCATCGCTGGCCCGGCGCCACTTCGGGGGGGTGGTCAGCAGCCCAGGCGGCGGCATCGGGTGCGCTCCACAGCATCTGCGGCACCGAGCCCCAGGGGTCGTAGTCCTCGGTGCTGGCCAGCCCGTCGCGCATGTAGAGCAGATCCGCCACGGCAATGTCCTTGCGCCCATCCTCGCGCCAGGCCTTGACCCAGCCCGGTTCACGCCCGGCGGGGAACGCTGCCACCACGGGCGCCTCCAGCTTCAGTCCAGCCTCCTTGGACAGCTTGTAGGCCAGCATGCCGGTCACGGTCTTGGTCATGGACCAGCCATGCAGGGGCGTGTCCAGTCCGAACCCGGGTGCGGTCCGCAACACCAGCATGCGGCCCCTGTGCACCACAGCCAGTCCGCGGGCATTCGCTGCCGCCGGGTCACCGGCCCCCACGAAGGCCGCATCGGCCACCTGCTGGAGCTGCTTGGCATTCACGCCCGGCCCCCAATCGTTGGCGGGCAGGGCCGCTTCGCCTGCGGGCCAGACACTGGCAGCATCCACTGCCACACCGGCTTGCGGGGCATTGGGCTGGGGCTCCAGGTCCAGCACACACCCGCGCTCGGGCAACCACACGGCGCGGCGTGCGAACAATCCGGCAAATCGCCCCGTGGCACTGCGGGTGCCTGCATCGACCTGCACCGATACCGCAGCCAAGGCCGGGCTGGCCGGCAGCACGTCCTGCGCCATGAGCTCGGCCACCGGACGGTGCGCCACGAATGCCGCCGAGCACACCCCTTTGGCGGCCATGCCGGCAGCGTTCTGCGGAATGCGGAAATACAGCAAGGCGCCCACCACCACGATGAGCAGCGCCAAACTGCCGGTCAGCACAAACTTCAGCAAACGCAGCACGATTCCCATAACCGTCCTTCCGAAATCAAGTCTGGCACTCTAGCGCAAAGGCCCCCGTGCGGCGTCGGCATTTACCCCTGCATACAAAGTCTGCTGACCCTACCGCCACAGCAGCCGCCTGCATCGCGGCACAATAAGCCATGCCGACACTGCCCCCCTTCATTGCCCCCCTGCGGTTCACCGATGCCGCTGCCGCCCTGGCCCAGGTCCAGCACATCTACGACACCAGCATCGCCCATCTGCGTGACGCCATGCAGCGCTACATGGCCGGCGACGACAGTGTCACCGACATCCGCGCCTTCTACCCGTTGGTACGCATCCATACCGACACCGTCTCGCGCAAGGCCAATGCCGACCTGGCCCGGCTGAGCTTTGGCTTCGTGGCCGGGCCGGGCCGCTACGAGACCACCCTGACGCGCCCGGACCTGTACGCCGACTACTACCTGGAACAGTTCCGCCTGCTGCTGCAGAACCATGGCGTCGAGCTCGAAGTGCTCACGAGCAACCAGCCGATACCCGTGCACTTCTCGTTTGCCGAGCATGACCACGTGGAGGGCAGCCTCAGTGCCGAACGCCGCGCCCGCATGCGCGACGTGTTCGACCTGCCGGACCTGGCGGCCATGGACGACGGCATTGCCAACGGCACCTTCGAGCCCAAGCCGGGCGAACCGCAGCCCCTGGCGCTGTTCACCGCGCCGCGCGTGGACTATTCGCTGCACCGCCTGCGCCACTACACCGGCACCAGCCCGGCCTACTTCCAGAACTTCGTGCTGTTCACCAACTACCAGTTCTATGTGGACGAGTTCATCGCACTCGGGCGCGCCGCCATGACCGACCCGGCCAGCGAATACATCGCCTTCGTCGAGCCCGGCAACGTGGTCACGCGCCGCGTGGGCCTGCCCGCCGAGGCGGCGGATGCGCTGGGCAAGGAACCCCCGCGCCTGCCACAGATGCCGGGCTACCACCTGATGCGCGCCGACCGCAGCGGCATCACCATGGTCAACATCGGCGTCGGCCCGGCCAACGCCAAGAACATCACCGACCACATTGCCGTGCTGCGCCCCCATGCCTGGATCATGGTCGGCCACTGCGCGGGCTTGCGCAACACCCAGCAGCTGGGCGACTACGTGCTGGCCCACGGCTACGTGCGCGAAGACCATGTGCTGGACGAGGAACTGCCGCTGTGGGTGCCGATACCGGCCCTGGCCGAAGTGCAGCTGGCCCTGGAAGACGCGGTGGCCGAAGTCACCGGGTTGCGCGGCGCGGCGCTCAAGGGCATCCTGCGCACCGGCACGGTGGCGTCCACCGACAACCGCAACTGGGAACTGCTGCCCGACAACCAGCCCCAGCGCCGCTTCAGCCAGAGCCGCGCAGTGGCGCTGGACATGGAAAGCGCCACCATCGCGGCCAACGGCTTCCGTTTCCGCGTGCCCTACGGCACCTTGCTGTGCGTGAGCGACAAGCCGCTGCATGGCGAGATCAAGCTGCCCGGCATGGCCAACCACTTCTACCGCGAGCGTGTCGATCAGCACCTGCGCATCGGCATGCGTGCGCTGGAGATCATGCGCCAGTCCGGCGCCGACCAGCTGCACAGCCGCAAGCTGCGCAGCTTTGCCGAAGTTGCCTTCCAGTAAGAGCATCACCCATGAACCTTGACGTCACCTCCCTGCTGGTCATCAACATCGTGAACCTGACGGTCACGGCGACCACCCTGCCCTTCGTCATGGGGCGCGAACTGAGCCCTGCTGCACGCCATGCGCGCACGGCACTGATCATGCAAGCCCTGGGCTGGATCGCCATGGTGGCGTCGGAGCAGTTTGTCGGGCATTGGCTTGATCGCCTGCTGTCGGTTGCATCCATCGCGTTCATGGGCGCCGGGAATTGGCGCATGTGGTGTGCACTGCGCGGCTGGCTGGGCCCACGCCCCTTTGCCCGCACACTGATGGTCCTGTGCGTCGCCACGCCTGTGGGCTATTTCCTGAGTTTCGACTCCTACCCGGTGCGGGTTGGCTGGACCAATGCGCTGCTGGCGCTGCAGCTGCTCGTCGTGGCGCGGGCCTGCCTGCTCCCTCGCTCCACGGCACAGAGCGGCCACTGGCGCTGGGTGCTGTTCGCCTGCATGGTGGTGATGGCGGGCTTCACGGCGGCTCGCGGCGTCATGGGCGCATTCTTCACCGCGCTGTACCCCAGCTTCACGGCCCCGCATCCGATCAACGTGATGGCCATGGTGGCCACCAATGTGGCGCTGGTGCTGGGCAACGTGGCGGTGCTGGTGGCCTGGCGCAGCGAGGCCGAGGCCCAGCTCGACGCGCTGGCCCATACCGACGCGCTCAGCGGGCTGCTGAACCGGCGCGGCTGGGAAGCGCAGGGCGGCACCCTGTGGGCCAACCACGAACGCAGCCAGAGCGACATGGCCCTGCTCATGATGGATCTGGACCGCTTCAAGCGCATCAACGACGAGGCCGGCCACGATGTTGGCGACCACGTCATCCGTGCCTTCAGCGAAGTGCTCCAGGGCAACGTGCGCCGTGGCGACGTGGCTGCGCGCATCGGCGGCGAGGAGTTTGCCGTGCTCATGCCCGGTGCGGACGAAGCAGCAGCGCGCAGTCTGGACGCGCGCCTGCGTGCAGGGCTGCGTGAACGCAACATTCCTGGCCTGTCCTTCCGCCCTGACTTCAGTACCGGTCTGGCCGTGGCCAACCCACACGACCACAACCTCGAAGCCCTATTGGGCCGGGCCGATGCGGCGCTGTACAACGCCAAATCGCTGGGCCGTGGCCGGCTGGAGATGGCCGTTTTCCGTTCCAACCTTTCCCATACCTATGGCAGCTCCACTCTTTGAGGTTCACCGGCTGGTCAAGCGCTACGGTGACTCCACCGTGGTCAATGACCTCTCGTTCGCCATTGCCCCAGGCGAGTGCCTCGGTGTGATTGGCCCCAACGGCGCGGGCAAGACCACCACCATCCGGATGTGCCTGGGCCTGACCGCGCCCGACGGCGGCAGCATCAGTGCCTTTGGCCTTTCGATGCCACGGGACGACCGGGCCATCAAGGCCCGACTGGGCGTGGTGGCACAGATGGATACCCTGGACCCGGACTTCACGTGTGCCGAGAACCTGCTGGTCTATGGCCGCTATTTCGGACTGAAGGACGCTGACATCCGGGCCCGGACACCGCAGTTGCTGGAATTCGCCTCGCTCACCAGCAAGGCGGACTCCCGACCTGGGGAGCTTTCCGGTGGCATGAAACGTCGCCTGTCGCTGGCGCGTGCGCTGGTCAACGACCCGAAACTGCTGCTGCTCGACGAGCCCACCACCGGGCTTGACCCGCAGGCCCGACACCTGATGTGGGAACGCCTGCAGACCCTGCTGCAGCAGGGTAAGAGCATCCTGCTCACCACCCATTTCATGGACGAGGCCGAGCGCCTGTGTTCGCGCCTGCTGGTGCTTGACCATGGACGCTGCATTGCCCAGGGAAGCCCGCGCGATCTGATTGCACAGTATCTGGAGCGCGAGGTGGTGGAGGTCTATGGCCAAGGGGCCTTGGCCCTGGCCGAAACGCCGCTGCGTTCGCTGGCGGAACGTGTCGAGATCAGCGGCGAGACCGTGTTCTTCTACACCGACGACAGTCACGCCTTGCTGCAGGGTCTGTCCGCCCACCCGCAGCTGCGCACCCTGCACCGCCCCGCCAACCTGGAGGATCTGTTCCTCAAGCTCACCGGGCGCCAGATCCGTGACGACGCCTGAGACGCTATGCATTTCGTAGCTGTTACCGCACATTCCACAAGGGCTGGAGGCCCAAAATGCTCCTGAATTCCGACACCGACCGCTCTCCTTGGCGCGCGCCCAGCCTGAGCTTGCGCTTCTGGCCCGTGTTCCTGCGCAACCTGCTGGTGTGGCGCAAGTTGGCCATGCCCAGCCTGGTGGGCAACATTGCCGAGCCGCTGATGTGGCTGGTGGCCTTCGGCTACGGCATGGGGGCGCTGGTGGGCCCCATGCATCTGTCTTCGGGCGAGCAGGTGCCCTACATCCTGTTCCTGGCCAGCGGATCGATCTGCATGAGCGCCATGCAGTCGGCCAGCTTCGAGGCCCTGTATTCGGCGTTCTCGCGCATGCACATGCAAAAGACCTGGGACGGCATCATGAACGCGCCCGTGGCGCTGGACGACATCGTGCTGGCCGAGATGCTCTGGGCCGCGTTCAAGTCGCTGTTCACCGTCACCGCCATCCTCTGCGTCATGCTGGCCCTGGGTATTTCCTACAGCCCGAAGCTGCTGGTGGCCTGGCCCATCCTGCTGGGCGTGGGCATTACCTTCAGCTGCATCGCGCTCATCTTCAATGCGCTGGCCAATGGCTACGACTTCTTCACCTACTACTTCACGCTGTTCCTCACGCCCATGACCTTCCTGTCAGGCGTGTTCTTCCCGCTGGACCAGCTGCCCGCCGCCGTGGCGGCCGTGGCGGCCTGGTTGCCGCTGTCCAATGCCGTGGCCCTGGTGCGCCCGCTGTTCATGGACCAGTGGCCCCAGGACTGGCTGCGTCCGGCCCTGGTGCTGCTGGCCTATGCCAGCCTGTCCTTCTGGCTGGCCCTGGGCCTGACCCGCAAGCGCTTTCGCAGATAGGCCTACTCCGCCGGCACCGGCGGGCCCCATCCGGGGGTTCCGAATACCCATTTGAATTGTGTGCAATTTAATTTTGCACAACAATTCATCCCATGGCCCGCAAGCAATCCACCACCAACCCCGCCCAGCTGCTCGACAACCAGCTCTGCTTTGCCCTGTACTCGGCCTCGCTGGCCATGACCAAGCTGTACAAGCCGCTGCTCGACGCGCTGGAGCTGACCTACCCCCAGTACCTCGCGCTGCTGGTGCTGTGGGAGCGCGACGACATCACCGTCTCTGCCTTGGGTGAGCGCCTGAACCTCGACTCGGGCACCCTGACGCCTTTGCTCAAGCGCATGGAAGCTGCCGGCTGGCTGGCCCGCCAGCGCTCGGTAGAGGACGAACGCCGCGTCCATGTGCTGCTGACCGAAGCCGGACGCGCCCTGCAAGCGCGCGCTGCCCACATACCCGGCTGCGTCATGGCCCACAGCGGGCTGGACGTGTCGGCGCTGATGGCGCTGACCAGCCAGATCAAGGACCTGCGCGCTGGCCTGCACAACGCCTGCCGCGCCGACTGAATTCACCCCCCTAGGACCCACCATGAACATCCTGACCGCCCAACTGCGCCGATTGCGCACCATCGCCCTCGCCGCCCTGGTGTTCGGCACCATCACCCAGGTCGCGCTGGCCGCCAGCATCGACATCACCGACAAGAGCTTTCGCTGCATGCGCGACATGACCCCGGTGCGCCACTTCTACGTCGACAACCTCGCGGGCGACCTCAAAGGCACCCTGGCCGCCGCCAACAACCCCAAGGGCGCGATCTACCCGCCCGGCTCGGTCGTGCAACTGGTCCCCACCGAGGTGATGGTCAAGCGCGAGCAGGGCTTCAACCCCGCCACCGGCGACTGGGAGTTCTTCGAACTCAGCGTCAGCAACCAAGGCACCACTACGGTCAAGCGCGGTTTTGCCGAGGTGAACAACCGCTTCGGCAAGAACTGCTTTGCCTGCCATGCCCCGGCCCGCGACCCGTATGACTTCGTCTGCGAGAGCGACCACGGCTGCGAACCGATTCCTATCGACCACAAGATGACCGGCGCCCTGCAACGCTCCGACCCGCGCTGCGGCGAGCCGCAACTGGAAAGCGGCGACACCTGGGCGCTGTGGAAGCTGCGCGCCATGGTGCTGCTGGGCAGCGTCATCAACTGGTTCAAGAGCCTGGGCTGAGCACCCGCTGACGCCCCCATTCCTTCCTCGATTTCTCCACCCGCTCGAACGAGCATTTTTTGAAAGCCCCTGCCATGACACAGAAACTCGACAAAGTGGTTTACCGCGCCCACGCCACCTCCACCGGCGGCCGTGACGGCACCTCCAGCACACCCGACGGCGCACTGAACCTGAAGCTCGCCGTGCCGAAGGAAATGGGCGGCAACGGCCAGGGCGTGAACCCCGAACAGCTGTTTGCAGCCGGCTACAGCGCCTGCTTCATCGGTGCCATGAAGTTCGTTGCCGGCATGCAGAAGATTGCCCTGCCGGCCGACACCAAGATCGACGCCACCGTCGGCATCGGCCCCATTCCCCAGGGCTTCGGCATCGAAGTGCAACTGGCCGTCACCATTCCCGGCATGGAACGCGCCGCCGCTGAAGCCCTGGTGGCCAAGGCCCACGAGGTGTGCCCCTACTCCAACGCCACCCGCGGCAACATCGAAGTGACCCTCAGCGTGGTCTGATCTCCTCGGCGCTGCACCATCGCCACTGTCGCCTGCGTGCCAGGTGGCAGTGGTTTTTTCCGTTTTCAGACGCTACGCTTTTGGTAGCTGTCTACGCAACATTCACGAGGGCTGGAGGCCAATTTCATGCACAACACCGAACTGTGGATCAACAAACAGCGGCTGGACCAGAGCGCCATCCAGACCCCGCCCTGCGCGCCGCTGCAGCCGGGCCAGGTGCGGGTGCAGATCGAGCGTTTCGCGTTCACCTCCAACAACGTCACCTACGCCGCCATGGGCGACGCCATGGCCTACTGGCAGTTCTACCCATTGCCCGGTGCGGGGGAACCGCCTGGCGCCTGGGGCCGCATCCCGGTGTGGGGCTTCGGCACGGTGAGCGAGTCGTGCTGCCCCGAGGTGCCGGTGGGTGAACACCTGTACGGCTACTTTCCGATGTCGCATTCCGTGGTGCTCACGCCGGGGCGCATCAGCGCTGCGCATTGGTTCGACGTGGCGGAGCACCGCGCCGCGCTGCCCGTGGTCTACAACCAGTACCTGCGCACCGCCCAGGACCCGTTCTACCGCGCCGACACCGAAGACGTGCAGGCGCTCTTACGCCCGCTGTTCATCACCTCCTGGCTCATCGACGACTTCCTGGCCGACAACGACTACTTCGGTGCCGGCGCCGATGCGCAGCGCCGCCCGGTGCTGCTGCTCTCCAGCGCCTCCAGCAAGACCGCCTTCGGTACCGCGTTCCAGCTGCGGCGCCGCGGCGGGCTGGAGGTGGTGGGCCTGACCTCTGCCGCCAACGTGGGCTTCTGCGCGAGCCTGGGCTGCTACGACCGGGTGCTGCGCTACGACCAGCTCGACCAGATCGCCACCGACGCCCCGGCGATCTACGTCGACTTCGCCGGCAACGCCGCCTTCCGCCAGCAACTGCACGCGCACTGCCAGGGCCTGCGCTATTCCTGCTCCATCGGCGGCACCCACGTGCAGGCACTGGGTGGCGCCAAGGGACTCGAAGGCCCCAAGCCGGTACTGTTCTTCGCCCCGGCCCAGATCAAGAAGCGCAGTGCCGAGTGGGGCGCGGCAACACTCACCGAACGGCTGGTGCGCGACTGGAGTGCCTTTGCATCCACCGTCACGCGGCCCGAGGCACCCTGGATGACCGTACAGCACCACCACGGGGCCGACGCCGCGCAGGCCGCCTACCGGCTGGTGCTGCAGGGGCGGGGCGACCCACGCCTGGGGCACATCCTGTCGCTGTAGGGCCCTGCAAAGTTGGCGTCAGCCGCTTCGGGCATGATGGCGGAAAACAAACCGCCACCGGAGACACGATGAAACTGGCGCTGCTGTCCGACATCCATGGCAACCTGCAGGCTCTGGAGGCCTGCCTGGCCCATGCCCGCAGCCAACAGGTCCAACGCTTTGCCTTTCTGGGCGACCTGGTGGGCTACGGAGCCGACCCGGGCGCCGTGGTCGACCGCATCATGCTGCTCACCGAAGAAGGTGCCATCGTGCTGCGCGGCAACCACGACGAACTGGCCCTGGCGCCGCCCACCGAAGTCAAGACCGTGGGCGAAAGCACAGCGCTATGGACGCACCAGGCCCTGAGCCACGCCCAGCGCGGCTGGCTCGCCAGCCTGCCCTACACCTTCCAGCAGGACAACCTGCTGCTGGTACACGCCACGGCCAACGAGCCCGAGAAGTGGCGCTACGCCTACGACGAGCGTGCCGCCGCTGCCAGCCTGGACGCGGCCTCCACCCAATATCCCGGCACCTGCTACGTCTTCGGCGGGCACGTGCATGAACAGTCGCTCTACTACCGTGGCCTGGGTGCGGCGTTGATGAAGTTCGTGCCCCAGGCCGGCATCGGCATTCCGGTGCCCAAGCGCCGCCAATGGCTCGGTACCGTGGGCTCGGTGGGCCAGCCGCGCGACGGCAGCCCCAAGGCGATGTACGCCGTGTTCGACATGGCGCAGGCGCGACTGACCTTCCACCGCGTGACTTACGACCACCACGGCGCTGCCGCCGCGATCCGCAAGGCCGGCCTGCCCGAGTTCTTTGCCGAACGACTGGAGAAGGGACGATGAAGCTGCTGGAACCCGGCACCGAGCTGGACGGATTCACCATCGAGGAGTGCGTGCACTCGGGTGGCATGGCGCACATCTACCATGTGCACTACACCGACGGACGCCCCGGCCCGGGCTTTCCCATGGCCATGAAGATCCCACGCATGACCGCGGGCGACGGGGCCGAGAACATCGTCAGCTTCGAAGTCGAGTGCCAGCTGATGCAGGCCTTGAGCGGCAGCTATGTGCCGCGCTTCGTGGCCGCCGGCGACCTCGACCGCATTCCCTACCTGGTCATGGAGTACATCGAGGGGCGCACCCTGGACCACTGGCTGGAACAGGAGACCCGCCCCGGCATTGCCGAGATCGCCAAGCTGGGCGCCGCCATGGCCCAGGCCGCCCACGCCCTGCACCAGCAGAACGCCGTGCACCTGGACCTCAAGCCGGCCAATGTGCTGTTCCGCGCCGACGGCCGCGCCGTGCTGCTGGACTTTGGCCTCTCGTGTCACGCGCACTACCCCGACCTGCTGGCCGAGCAGCTGCGCAAGGCCGTGGGCTCGCCCACCTGGATCGCCCCCGAGCAGGTGGTGGGGGTGCGCGGCGATCCACGCAGCGACATCTTCGCCATCGGCGTCATGCTGTACGAACTGGCCACGGGTGAACTGCCCTTCGGCTCGCCCCAGACGCCCGGTGGCCTGCGCCAGCGCCTGTGGATGGACCCCACGCCGCTGCGCAAACTCAACCCCGACATCCCTGAGTGGTTCCAGGAGGTGGTGCTGCGCTGCCTGGAGCCGGTGGCGGCCAAGCGCTACCCTTCCGCCGCCCACCTCGCGTTCGACCTGTCGCACCCCGAGCAGGTGAAGGTGACGGAGCGCGGCCGCAAGGTCGAAGGCACAGGCTTCTGGGTGCACTTCAAGCGCTGGCTCAAGGCCGCGGGCATGCACTACCAGCCCAGCCCCCTGCCCTCGCAGCAGATCGAGGAGGTGCCGATCGTGCTGGTGGCCGTGCCACACCACGACGTGACCGACGCCACGCTGTACTCGCTGCGCGAAGCCACGGCGCGCTCCTTGGGCACCCGCCCTGGGGCCCGGCTGGCCTGCGTCACCGTGGTGTCGTCCAGCGCCACCAGCTCCTCGGACGAGGCCAACAGCGAGACCAATGTGCACCGGCGCCACCTCTCGGCCCTGCGCCAGTGGGCCCAGCCGCTGGACCAACCGGGCCATTCGATCTCTTTCCATGTGCTGGAAAGTGGTGATCCGGCGCAAGCGATCCTCGACTATGCGCGTGGCAATCACGTCAGCCTGATCATCATGGGCGCCGCCACCCATGGCCTCAAGACGCAGCGCTTCGTCGCCACCGTGCCCATCAAGGTGGCCATGGAAGCGCCCTGCACCATCATCCTGGTCAAGCAGAGCCTGCCCTTCGAGTTGCTGGGCGCATCGGGTGGCCAAACATCCAGCAGTGGCTACTCCGACGCCGGCAGCGACGGCACCCGACCCGACCTCTACGGCGACGACCTGGGCCCGCTGGGCTGAGCAGCATCTACTGGGCGGTGTAACAATGCCGCCATGCTTCCTACATTGAACATCGTAGGTGCGGGGCGCGTTGGCCGCACGCTGGCGTACCTGTGGCACGCGCACGGCCAGTTCAGCATCCAGGGTGTGGCCTGCCGCAGCCCCGAGAGCGCGCACGAGGCCGTGGCCTTCATCGGCGCGGGCACCGCGATCGATGCACAGGAACTGCCGCCAGCCGACGTGTGGATGCTGGCCGTGCCCGATGCGTCCATCGCGGCCGTGGCGCAGTCACTGGCCACCCATGCACCGCCCCCGACTGCGACCGGTGCTGCTCCCGTGGTGTTCCACTGTGCCGGTGCCAGCGGCTCGGAACTGCTGCAGCCGCTCACCGACCTCGGCTGGCGCAGTGCCAGTGCCCACTGCATCCTGAGCTTTGCGCGCGCCGATACGGCTGTGGCGCAATTCGACGGCACGGTCTGCGCACTGGAAGGCGAGGCCAGTGCCTGCGCGCTGCTGCAGGGTGCATTCGAAGCCATCGGTGGCCAGTGCTTTGCGCTGCAGCGCCAGGACAAGCTGCTGTACCACGCCGCTGCCGTGTTCGCCACCAACTTCCTGCCCGTGCTGCAGTCGGTGGCCGAGGAGGCCTGGGCGGCCAGCGGTGTTCCCGCTGCGCTGCTGCCGCACCTGCGCCAGACGCTGCTGGCCAACGCCGTGCGCAACATCACTACCCTGGGCCCGGCAGGTGCACTCACGGGGCCAGCCGCACGCGGCGACACCGCGCACATTGCCCGCCAGAGCGCGGTGGTGCACCAATGGAGCGAGGGCGCGGGCCGGGCCTACGATGCGCTCAGTAGCCTGGCCTTGCAATTGGCCCAGCGGCGCCCACCTGCACAGACCACGCCTGAGCCCGGGCCACCCCAGGAGCACCCATGACCCACCCGACAACCCGCTGGCACGCTGAAGAGGCACCGGTCGGCCATTTCACGGTGTTGCGCGCCCTGCCCACGCGCGCCGTGCAAGCCGTGGGGCCCTTCGTGTTCCTGGACCACTTCGGCCCCTTCCCAGCCTCACCCGAGACGCTGCCGGCGCACCCGCATGCGGGCATCGAGGTGATGACCTACCTGCTCGAAGGTGCCAACGAACACCGCGACTCCTACGGCCACCGCGGCATCGTCGAGACCGGCGGTGCGCAATGGATGCGCGCCGGGCGCGGCATCCTGCACGCGGAAACCAACCTGCCGCAGCGCTGCCCCACCATCCACGGCCTGCAGATCTGGGCGCGCCTGCCAGCAGCGGTGCAACACAGCGAACCGGCCTACCGCGCCATTGCCGCCAGCGACGTGCCGCAGTGGACGGTACCCACTCAGGAGGGAAGCAATGAGGCGGGACTGCGCCTGCTCAGCGGTGCCTTTCAGGACCGCCAGGGTCCCATCCCCCTGAGCGCCCCGGCCCTGCTGCTGCATGTGCAGCTGCCGCCCGGATGCCGCGTGGCGCTGGAAATGCCCGCGGGCTGGGAATACGGTGCCTATGGCATCGATGGGAGCTCCCGTGTGAACGACACGGGCGACGTGCTGCAACGCGGCGACTTTGCGTGCCTGCCCGGCACCACCCTGGCGCTGCACAACCCCGCTGCCGCACCGGCCAACGTGCTGCTGCTGGGCGGTGCACCGGCGCAGCGGCCCCTGGTGTTCGGCGGCCCCTTCGTGCTGGACTCGCCCGCGGCCCTGCGCCAGGCCCAGCGCGACTACTTCGATGGAAAGATGGGCATGCTCGACGGCGTGCCGTACTGAAGCGTACTAGGTGCGCCGGCTCACCAGCACGATGCCGGCCAGCACCATGCCCGCCCCGACCACGAACGAGGGCTCGATCTGCTCGCCCAGCAACCACGCGCCCAGCAGCACCCCGAACAGGGGCGTCAGGAACGAGAACACGCCCAGGCGCGAAGCCAGGTAGTGGCGCAAGAGCCAGAACCACACCAGGAAGCTCGCGAACGAGACGATGAAGCACTGGAACGCGAACTCGGCCAGCACGAAGGGCGTGGGCTTGAAGGTGGTCTGACCCAACAGGAAGGCCGAAGGCAGCAACAGTGCGAAGGCACCGAGCAACTGGTACATCAGCGTCTGGCTGGCCGACAGCCGCGCGAGCGGTGTGGCACGGATGACCACCGTGGTAGCTCCCCAGGCCAGCCCCCCGAGCAGGCCCAGCAGGTCACCCAGCACCACGCGGGCCAAGTCACTCTGCGGGGCACTTCCATCACGCACCACAAAGGCCACGGCGATACCTACAAATGCGACGCCGATGCCCAGCCACTGCAGCGGAGCCAGCCGCTCGGACGGCAGCTTCCAATGCAGCCCCAGCGCGGCAAAGATGGGCGCGGTGTACAGGAACACCACGATGTGCGCGGCCGAGGTCAGGCGCAGGCCCTCGCCCACCAGCAGGTACTCCAGGCCAAACAGCAGGCCAATGACCATGCCCGGCTTCCAGATGCCGTTGGAGACGTCGAGCTGCTCACCGCGTCGGCGCATGTAGAGCCATACACAGGCCGCGGCAACTGCCGAACGCAGCGCGATCTGCAGCACGGGCGAAAAGTCCTCGGCCGTAGCCTTGAGTGCAATCTGCTGCATGGCCCACAGCAGGCACAGCACCAGCATGATGGCGACGGCCCGGCCGTCGAGGGGTTGTCGTGTATCCAAAATCTTCCTCACTGGGGTGGATGACTATTGTCGGTTTGACCGTTTACAGACATATAGTGAAAATACGACAAGCCATGCCGCCACACCGCCAAAACGCCCGTCCCACCGCGCGGCCCCCGAAACACCCGCAGCAATCGCCCTTCAGCCACGCGCTGCCCAGCCCGCTGTATTTCCGCGCCGAAGAGCTGCCAGCCGACGCCGCCTACCCGCACCACCAGCATCTGTGGGGCGAGTTCGTGTACGCCTTTCGCGGCGTGATGGAAGTGGAGGTGCAGCAGCACCGCTACCTGGTGCCGCCGCAGTGCGGCCTGTGGCTGCCGCCGGACGTGGCGCACCGCGGCCTGAACCGCCAGGCGGTGCATTTCAGCTCGCTCTACGTCAGCCGGGAACTCACCGCAGAACTGCCGCGTGATGTGTGCGCCCTCAGCGTCAGCCCGCTGCTGCGCGCCGTGCTGGAGGAGCTACGCCTGCTGCCCGCCCCCACGCCGCACACCCCGGCCTACACCCGGCTGCTGCAGGTAGCGCTGGACCAGATCACCCAGGCCCGCCAGGCCGGCAGCTACCTGCCCAGCTCGAACGACCCGCTGCTGGCGCCGGTGATCGAAGCACTGATGGCCGAACCCGGCGACGCGCGCACCGTGGCGCAGTGGGCAGCCCAGGTGCACACTACCGAGCGCACGCTGATGCGCCGCGCCCAGAGCGAGCTGGGCATGACCCTGGCCCAGTGGCGCCAGCGCCTGCGCGTGGTCAAGGCCATGCCGCTGCTGCTGGCCGGAGAGACGGTGGAGAACATCGCCCACGACCTGGGCTATGCCTCCAGCTCGGCCTTCATCGCCATGTTCCGCAGCCTGGCGGGGGTGACGCCGGATGAGTACCGGCGCAGTAGTGCGGGGGGTGGGGGTTGATGTTGCCGCGCAGCGGGGGCTGAAAGCTAGCGGTGGGGGCAATGGTTTTGTAGCTGCCCCCTGCGCAACACGGCCCCCAACCGCAGCGCACAGGGTTTTGCGGGGCCATCATGCAAAGCTGCATGACAACGCCGCCAAATAACCCAGATATTGCACCAGTGCACAGCCTCGCAATGCAAAGCCAACAACATCCGCTCTACTTTTTATAGCTGTACACGCTTAATCTGCGATGGCCAGCAGAGTTTTACTGGCAATTGGCTTGCACATGACCCGGAGTATGGGGAACCGCCGGAGCAAGTGCATTTAGCCTGCCGCGTGGCTTTCTTCAAAGTCGGCACGGATCGGTGCAGTGTCGTAAATGATTGTGAGCTTCAAGAATTTCTGCTGGTCGGCGGTCAGCTCGAACACATCCACACACTCGAACTGAACGACCTTTCCACTCTTCAGTGTCCAGGTGTAGTGGAAGTGCAAAGCAACCGATGGGGTATTGCCGCTCGGCAGAAACACGTTCAGAAGTTTGGTGACGGAGCGATTCGTGTCGGCGAATAGATCGCGGTAGAAGTTTTCAGCCTCAATGACTCCGTACAGCGGCGACACGACGGTTGCCTTTGCGGCAAAGAGAGAAAGAACGTCAGCAAGGCTGCCCTCGTTCAGGGCGGTCAAGTAACGTTTGCACAGTGCTTCAGGGCTCATGGTGACTCCAACAAAAGGGCCAGATTAGCACGGTTGAAGCCTCCTCAAATTCCTGAACCACTCAGAAGTAGAGGTTTGGGAATTTTGTCACACGGTATTCGACCGGAGGAACTAACCCCAGTGCCTCATGGGGCAAGCGGAGGTAGAGGCCTTTTTGACCATGCTGGCCAATGAACGCAAAGTTGCCCCGTCGACGCACCGCCAAGCGCTGAGTGCGCTGCTGTATCTCTGCAAGGAAGTGCTTTGCCTGGAGTTGCCTTGGCTGCAAGAGATTGGCAGACCGTTGCAGTCCAAACGCATTCCCAGTGTGCTCACACGCGATGAAGTGCAGCGGATCTTGGCTTTGACTACAGGCGACGTGGGTTTGCTAGCCCGGCTACTTTATGGAACCGGCATGCGCCACATGGAGGGCCTGTCACTACGTGTCAAGGACATTGACTTTGATCGCAAGGTGATCATCGTTCGCGATGGCAAGGGTGGAAAGGATCGCGTGGTCATGTTGCCCCAGGCTTTGGTGCAGCCCTTGCGCGAACAACTCAATATGGCACGCGCGTTGTGGACTGCAGATCGGGCAGGTCAGTAGACCCTCGCAGTGGCATTGAACGTCGGCATCACCTGTATGAACAAAGGCTCCAACGCGCCCTGAAACGAGCGGTGGCGCAGGCCGAGATTCACAAACCCGTGACGGTGCACACCCTGCGCCACTCGTTCGCCACCCACCTGCTGCAAGCGGATACCGATATTCGCACGGTGCAAGAGCTGCTGGGCCACAGCGATGTGTCCACCACCATGATCTACACCCATGTACTGAAGGTGGCTGGTGGTGGCACGGCCGTCGAGGGGTTGTCGTGTATCCAAAATCATCCTCATTCACGTTGGCAGGTATTGTCGGTTTGACCGATTCAAGCCATATAGTGAAAATACGACAAGCCATGCCGCCACACCGCCAAAACGCCCGTCCCACCGCGCGGCCCCCGAAACACCCGCAGCAATCGCCCTTCAGCCACGCGCTGCCCAGCCCGCTGTATTTCCGCGCCGAAGAGCTGCCAGCCGACGCCGCCTACCCGCACCACCAGCATCTGTGGGGCGAGTTCGTGTACGCCTTTCGCGGCGTGATGGAAGTGGAGGTGCAGCAGCACCGCTACCTGGTGCCGCCGCAGTGCGGCCTGTGGCTGCCGCCGGACGTGGCGCACCGCGGTCTGAACCGCCAGGCGGTGCATTTCAGCTCGCTCTACGTCAGCCGGGAACTCACCGCAGAGCTGCCGCGTGATGTGTGCGCCCTCAGCGTCAGCCCGCTGCTGCGCGCCGTGCTGGAGGAGCTGCGCCTGCTGCCCGCCCCCATGCCGCACACCCCGGCCTACACCCGGCTGCTGCAGGTAGCGCTGGACCAGATCGCCCAGGCCCGCCAGGCCGGCAGCTACCTGCCCAGTTCGAACGACCCGCTGCTGGCGCCGGTGATTGAGGCGCTGATGGCCGAACCCGGCGACGCGCGCACGGTGGCGCAGTGGGCGGCCCGCGTGCACACCACCGAGCGCACGCTCATGCGCCGCGCCCAAAGCGAGCTGGGCATGACCCTGGCCCAGTGGCGCCAGCGCCTGCGCGTGGTCAAGGCCATGCCGCTGCTGCTGGCCGGAGAGACGGTGGAGAACATCGCCCACGACCTGGGCTATGCCTCCAGCTCGGCCTTCATCGCCATGTTCCGCAGCCTGGCGGGGGTGACGCCGGATGGGTACCGGCGCAACACTCACTCAGACCGGTGACAGACAGCTTCGATGTTGTTGCCCTCCGGGTCGATGACGAAGGCACCGTAATAGTTGGCGTGGTAGTGTGGCCGCAAACCGGGCGCACCATTGTCCCTGCCGCCTGCTGCAATCGCTGCCTGGTAGAAGGCATCAACCTGGGCGCGCGTCTGGGCACGCCATGCCAGGTGGCAACCCGAGGTGGTGGCTGCCCCCTCGTAGGGCGAAGGGCCGTCGATGAACCAGACGTCCACCTTCTTGCCGTCCGGTTCCTCGGCGCAGGGATACGAGAAGCCCAGAATGTTGGAACCGTAGTTGCCCTCGAAATGCAGGCTGTAGCCCAAGGGGGCCAGGGCGGCGGAGTAAAACGCTTTGGCCCGCGCGATGTCGCTGACGCGGAATGTCATGTGGTCCAGCATGGATAGTCCTTCGGTCGATGGGTAGAGGGTTCAAAACGGAACAATACTGTACGCCCATACAGTATTGTTGGCAACACCTTCTACGTTCCGCGTGTCAGCCCGCCGCCGTATCGGGCCCCGGAAGCACCGGGTTCTCGTGCTGTTGCGCGGCCGGTCGGTCGGCATCGTGGTGCCGGGCGGCACACAGGTTCAGGCTGTGGGGGGGGTGGCGGCACCGCGGGTGCGCCCTCGGGGTACTGGGGCAGTGCATCGTTCACCGGCCACCAGCGGGCTTGCGAGGCCACATGTGCGTGGAAACCCAGGCGGGCAGCCACCGGCTCCTGCAGCAGCCCGGCGCGGATGCGGACCACCCCGGGCAGCGACGCGCGGCGACTGAACACCGGCGAGCCGCAGACCCGGCAGAACGCCCGCTCCTTGCCGGGCGACGACGCATAGAAGTTCAGCAGGGCTTCCCCCGCGTGAAACCGCAGCTGCGCAACGTCGACCGGAATATTGGTGGCAAACGGCCCGCCCTGTGCCTGGCGGCACTGGCTGCAATGGCACACCTGTATCGGCGCCAACGGCCCGGTGATGGAGAAACGAATGCCTTGGCACAGGCAGCTACCATGGTGTTCGATGGGCATGGTGGGCATTGTCCAGCGGAGTTCCAAGGAGGGCGAAGGGATCACAAACTGCGGGCAGAAGCCCACATGTTCTCCCGGCCAACACCCGCGCGCCATTGCTGGAACGCACTGCGGTATTGCTGCCAGGGCTCTGCCAAGGTGTCGCGCGGGTCTTCACTGAGTGCGTAGGCCATGCCTTCGATCAGCCAGGAGGGCATGAGGATGCGGCGCAACACCCCAAACTGCTGCCCCTGCAGATGGTGAATGAGCTCATGGCGGACGTAGTAGTCTTTCCAGGCACTGGGGCCAACGACCGTGCCAACGGTTCCCACGGTGACAGCCGAGCGCGCACCCAGGCCAAATCGATCCGCGCAGTCTTGGGTTTCACAGAAGACAACCAAGGGCTCCCCTTGGGTCGGGCCCACGTTGTTTGCGACAAAAGCCAGCGCGTCGTCACGGAGCGCTGTGGCCTCTGCAAGCCTGTCGGCGGATTCCACGCAGACCGCGTGGCTGGTGCACTGCATGCCGCTCGCGGTGGGCGCCATGACCCGCACTGGCTTGACGACGAACCAGGCTGCCAGAGGAACCACTACGAGTAGCAGGAAGGCAATGCGAAGGGCGATTTTCATGGCCGAACTTTGGGGACGACTAACATTTGAATTCAGCCCGTCGACCAGCGCAGTTGGCGAGAGTCGGGGGCCAAGAAAGGTGATGCAACACGCATGCTCTCTGTGTTCATCATCTAGTGCATATCGCGCCAGGTATGCAAAACGACGACGACACCATCGATCAAACACTGTTCAAAGTACTTCAAAGCATCGTTATCGTCGGTAAAGGATTCCGTATTCACTGTGCGAACATCCGGTATTGCCACTGGAGACCAGCCCGCATGCGTCATTTCTCGCGCCGCAAGATCGATCGCCGCGTCATCGTTCGGTGCAAGCACGTAGATGCTCGCATACGCGCCAGAAGCTTCAAGTGCAATCTCAGCCCCCTGTATGGGTACGACTTCGACGGAAACAACGCGAACCTGGGTGCGCACGCTGCCACCGTCAAATTGGTTGGCGCTGCGCAGCGCTAACGCTCAGCGACCAGCGACCGAAGGGAGTGAGGCCGACCGCCATATTGAGCAGTGAGGCGCTATTTGGAGCTACTTTCACGAACGACGATCTCACTTGATATTCGAGCCCCGCATCCTGCGCAATTGCCTTCAACGAACACGGTGCCATTCTCTTCATGCTCGCGAGGTGATGTGATTCCAAGATCGGCTTTGCCGCAGGCGTCACACCATGTGTTCTGAGTGAGCCACCGTTGCTCGTTCAAATCACGAGCACTGAAATTCCGAGGAGTTCTCATGTTCACTGTGCCTAGCGTCGATGCTGCCCGGCGGGCCAGACCCGCCGCGAGACAGCAATTTTCTGATTGAGCATCCATACCGAGCGACCGGTCATACCTCGCATTTGAAGTCAAGGTTTTTCTCCCGGAAGAGGCGCATCCGGAGATTGAAATCTTCTGCATATGCCACCGCAATCGCGGTGAGTTTGGCGTGCTCGTACCCCAGCACTACATCAGATGTGCCTTCAATCGGATTCACGTCTGTCGGCAAAGAAATGCAGGTCAACCCTACCTTCGGTACTACCAATGCGTAACCATACAAACCGCGAAAACGGTAGTCCTTCTTCTCGATCGCGGCCGCAAAGTCTCGCTCTGGGTCAGCCGTCTTGAGCCAACCCATCATGCCCAACACCTCAGCTTGTGCGAGTTCATGGGGAGGCTGGGTACACCCCAAAGTGAAAGCCAAACCAATTGCCCAAAATAACCTGAGAGTCATAGCGGTTTAGGTAAGGGGGCGGCCCGCTTGCGGGACGTCCAGCGGAGGCAGTGGGCCGAAACGGCTTTGAAGCCAGTTCGTTGGATGCACTCGATACCGAGTCTCGCATTTAGTCGCTATAAAAACAGAAGCTGCTCGCGCAATATCCACGAGGGCTAACAGCCAATTTGACGCCAAAACCCGCCTGTAGAACTCGCCCATTCACCGGCGCACCACCGCGTCCCCCGGCTCGAAGTCGGCCACGCGGACCTTGTTCTTGCTGAGGTACTCGCGCATCACGTCGGCGTCCACAAAGCCGGTGTTCACGTAGCCGGGGTGGGTGCTGAGCTTGGGGTAGCCGTCGCCACCGTTGGCCTGGAAGTTGTTCAGGGCCAGGCGGTAGGTTCGGGTGGGGTCGATGGGGGCACCGCGCACGCTGGCACTGACCAGTTTGCCACCTTCGGCAACGATACGCACACCCGCAAACTGCGGGAAGGCGCCCGAGCCGGGGCTCATCTTCATGGCGGCTTCGAGGTAGGTGGTGAGCTCGCTGCCCTTCAGTTCCACCACCGAGACCATGTTGCCGAAAGGCTGGACCTTGAGCACGTCCTTGTAGGTGAGCTTGCCGGCGGGCATGCTGTCGCGTACGCCGCCGCTGTTCATGATGGCCAGATCCGCCTTGGCCTTGTGCATCATCACGGTGGCGATGAAGACACCCATGTTGGTGGGCTTGCTGCGCACGTCTTCGCGCTTGCCGTTGAGCACACCATCGCTCTCGCCCACCACGGCGTCGAGCGCGGCGCGGCCCTTGTCCTGGTAGGGCTGCAGCAGGGCCAGCATGGCCGGGTCTTCGGCAATCCTTTCCGTGTAGGGCTGCTTGGTGTCCTTGCCGTCAGCACCCTTCACGGTCTTCATCAGGTTCACTGGCAACAGGGCGTACTTCACCAGCTTGAGTTCGCCACCGGTGTATTCGAAGTCGGCCCGGCCCACGTACTTGCCCCACTCGTGGGCCTGCACGATCCAGGTGCCGTTCTGCCGATCGGGCTGGCAGGGGGTGCCGGGCACATAGGCCTCGTTGCGCTTGGCAGCACCCATCTGCTCCAGCATGCACACGGGGTTCTGGCTGTGGCCGCCCACGATCAGGTCCAGCCCCTTCACTTCGCGGGCCATTTCCACGTCGCCCGGCGCATTCACGCCGCGTTGGCCATCGGGGTAGTGGCCCATGTGGGTGGCAGCAAACACCAGGTGGGCTTGGCCCTTCAGTTCGGGCAGCAGTGCAGCCGCCTCGGCCGCGGGGCGGCGGAACTCCACACCCTCCACGTTGGCCGGGTCCACCATCTTTTTCGTGTCGTCGGTGGTGAGGCCCAACACGGCGATCTTCAGGCCCCCGCGCTCCAGCACGGTGTAGGGCGTGAACAGGCGCTGCCCGCCCTTGTAGATGTTGGCCGACAGCACGGGGAAGCCCGCCCAGGCTATCTGCTTGCGCAGCACCGGCAGGGGCTTGTCGAACTCGTGGTTGCCCACGGCCATGGCGTCGTAGCCAATCGCCTTCATGCCCTTGAAGTCGGGCTCGGCGTCCTGCGTGTCGGACTCGGGCACGCCGGTGTTGATGTCGCCACCGTCCAGCAACAGGGTGTAGCCGCCCTGCGCGGCCACTTCGCGGCGTACGTGGTCGATCAGGGTCTTGCGTGCGGCCATGCCGTACTCGCCGTCGCCGTTCTTCCAGAAGCGGCCGTGGTGGTCGTTGGTGTGCAGCACGGTGAGCTTGACAGTACCGGCCGGGGGTGGCGGTGGCGCGGCCTGGAAGCTGGCACAGCCCGCCAGCAGCAGCGCGGTACCCAGGTGCAACAGGACAAGGCGACGGTTCAGCATGGCAGGCTCCTTGGATGGCGGCAGGGTTTAACGCGGCATGAGTTTCAGGTAGTGGTCGACAGTAGTGGGCTGCAGCTGCAGCGGGCGGTACTTGCCCTCGCCCCACTGCTCGGCCATGTCGGCATAGCGGCCGTAGAAGGGTGCGCCGCTCTGGCCGGTCTGGTAGATGAATTGCGAGTTCTCCAGGTTGGAGAGGTCGTACACCGCCCGCAGTGAGGCCGCATGCCGGTTGGCGAACGGGTATTTCTCGTCGTTCAGCCAGTACTGGCCCACATTGACGGTAAAGCCGTCGCCCCCGGTGGGGGTAACCACGTTGAACAGCGGCGCCAACGCGCCCACCTTGTCGAACGGGTTGTGCACGCTGCGGGCGGCGTGGGCCTGGCCCCACTGCCAGCGAGTCATGTCCTTGCCGTAGGCACGCACCAGGCGCTCCAGCGCGCGGTCCAGCGCGGCAGAAGACTGCACTGCGCACCCCTTGTCACCGCACCAGAAGCTGTCGTTGCGCTCCAGCGCCATCTCCAGCAGGGGGCGGAACTGGCGTTTGCCGTACAGGGCCTTCATGCGCAGCTCACCCAGGCGTGGGGTCACCAGGGCACGGGTCAGCTCGTCGGCCCAGGCCACCACGATGAGCGGAGCGGCCTGGTCGGCACGCATCTGGCCGTCAAAGTCCTTCAGCAATGCCTGGGCCTGGGCTGCCAACGGGTGGCTGCCCTGGGCCTTCTGCAGGAAGGGCAGGATGCGCAGCGCAGCGGCCGAGCGCACGTCCGCCTGGATCGCCTGCATGCTGTGCACGTCGTGGCGCGAGCGCTGGGCCAGCAGTTCCTCGATGCGCTCGAAGCGGTAGGGAACGCCCCAGTCCTGCCCCATGAAATGCGGGTAACCCGGGGGCGTGATGCGCTGGTTGGCCGTAGCCACCCAGCCCTTGGCGCCATCGTCCTGCGGCGTGTCGTCGGCGGCAATCCAGCCCTGCCAGTCGTACTTGGCATCCCAGCCCGGCGAAGGGGCCACGCCGCGGATGTCGTTGGCGGGCTTGCGCAGCGGCACCTTGCCGAAGGCCTGGTAGGCGATGCGGCCCTTGGTGTCGGCCATGACTACATTCTGCATGGGCGAGTGGTAGCGCTTGAAGGCTTCGGTCAGCTCGCCCACGGTCTGGGCGCGGTTGCCTTCCAGCCCGGCCACCACGGTATGGTTGTCGGCGTCCAGCGCGGTCCAGCGCAACGCCAGCACGAAGCGGCTGGTGTCCAGCAGTTCGGCATGGCTCTTCTGCACGTCGCTGAGCACCGGGCCGTGGCGGGTTTCGCGCACGGTGATGTGCACCGCGGGCTTGCCCTTGACCGCAATCGTTTCCTCGCGGGTCTTGAAGCTCTCCCAGGCCGGGTGGCCGTTGATGTCGGGGGCACGGTAGAGCTTGGGGTTCTCGGGGTGGATGTATTCGAGGTAGAGGTCCTGCACGTCCGGCCCGGTGTTGGTGAAGCCCCAGGCCACACCCTGGGTGCGCCCCAGCACCACGAAGGGCAGGCCCGGCAGGGTGGCGCCGATGGCGTTGAGCCCGGGTGCCTCCAGGTGCGCAAAGTACCAGATGGCCGGCGCGTTCAGGCCCAGGTGCGGGTCATTGGCCAGCAGCGGCTTGCCGCTGACGGTGCGCTTGCCGGACACCACCCAGTTGTTGCTGCCCTTGCCATCCACGGTGCCCATGCCATTGCTGAAGTCCTGCGACCAGGCGGCCATCTGCAGCGCATCCACCCCCGCATTTTGGCCTGTAGCCCGCATGTTCACTGCGTGAGCAGCTTCGTTTTTCGTAGCGCCTGCCGTGGCTACCGGCTGACGGTAGACACCGAGTTCGCGGTACAGGGTGCTGAGGTCGGCGCTGGCGGCGGGCTTCTCGCCCGGGTAGGGCGGGAACAGCTCCCACAGGCGCTGATTGTCGAGCGCCTGCGCCGCGGAGAGGCGGGCAAACTCGTTGCCCCAATTGCCGCCCAGGTCGAGCGCCATCATGATCGACCAGCCCAGGCTGTCCACCGGCTCCCAGCGCCCGGGGCGTACCTTGAGCAGTTGGAATTCAGCAGCCAAGGGGCGGGTGTTGCCGGCATGAAAGGCATTGATGCCCTCGCTGTAGGCCAGCAACGCTGCCTTGGCCGAATCGGGCAGCCCGGCCCACTGGCGCTGTGCCGCCTGCACGATGCCCAGCGTGCGCATGAGCTTGTCGGTGTCGAGCGTGGCCTCGCCGAACAGGGCCGAGAGCTCGCCGCGCAGCACGCGGCGGTTGAATTCGAGCTGCCAGCCGCGTTCCTGCGCATGGGTCCAGCCCAGGGCGAACCAGGCGTCGCGGTCGCTGGCGGCGCGGATGTGGGTCACATCGGCGCCATCGCGGCGCAGCTCCACCGGTGCCAGCACCCCGGCCACGGGCAGCCGGCCATCGAGTTGCGGTGCGGCGCGCACCACATAGACCACCACCACGCTGAGTGCCAGCAGTGCCAGCGCCAGCAGCGTCCAGACCAAACGTTTGAGCCATTGCATGGATGTCATCCCTTCCTCGTGTTCCTGTACCCCTGCCCTGCCTGCGCCGGGCCTGTCTACCCACCAGTATGCCTGCCCGCCTAACGCAACGGTGGGCGCATTTTCCCGGAGACGCTAGAGCGGTTTCGGCCCACGCCAGCTGCGGGGAATGAACGCTACCAGCGATACCGCAATGACGCCCGCCAGCAGGTACTGCATGCTCTGGTTCTCGGCAAAGTCCAGGGCTTCGACACACAGGTTGTAGACCGCAGCAAGCATGAGCAGCGCCACGCAGCGCAAGCTGGTGTGCGAAGCCTGCAGCCAGGCGGGGGGCACGCGCGCCAGCAGGGCCTGGGCCCACAGGCCACACAGCAGGCCCAGCGCCGCGCCCACCACCACGTCGCCCGGCCAGTGGGCGCCCACGGCGATGCGCGACAGACCTGTGGCCAGGGCCAGCAGCCACAGCCAGGCGAAGCGCAGGCGCCGTTGGGGCGGCAGCGCAAAGTAGATGGCACTGGCCACGGCAAAGGCCGTCAGGGTATGGCCCGAGGGCATGGAGACGTTGTGCATGGGCTCGCCCACGATGCGCATGAGGGTGTTGTCCACCACGGCGGCCGGGCGCGGGCTCTCGATCAGCCCCTTGCCCAGGCGCGCCAGCACCATGGCAAAGGGCGCCGCACACAGCCAGGCCCACAGGTAGCGCGGTGCCAGCACCAGCAAGGGGGCCGTCAGGCCCAGCACGCCCCAGGCATTGCCCATGAGCGACAGCGCGGTCCAGAAACCCGCAGGCAACACGGCAAAGGCCTGGTTCAGTGCCAGAAACCAGGCGGGCTCGCCCCACTGCAGCCACAGCGGCGCACCGAGCGCCAGGATGGCGAAGGGCACGGCCCACAGCCAGGGCGCAAAGGCGCGGGTCGCGGGCGCGCTCATGGCGTGCCCCGCCGGGTCAACTGCGGCGCCGGGCTGCCTTCCCAGCCGTAGCAGGCATAGAAGCGAAAGCTCGCCAGCGGGCGCCCCTGGTGCTGCACCGGCAGGGTATCGAGCAGGCGGCAGCGGGTGAATCCATGGGGAGCCATGGGCACATCGTAGGCCATGTGCGACCAGTCCACCAACAGGGCGTCGCCGCCCGGCTGCATGGGCGCATGCCAGAGCGAAAACTGGGTGAAGCGGTCTTCGAGCACCTGCACCGGCAGCGGTCGTGCGTACCAGCCCAGGCGGCTGGCCAGGGTCCAGTTCTGCACCGCCAAGGCCGCAAGACCTTCCCGCTGCGCCAGGCCACGCGCCAGCGCTCCGGCCTGCTGCCAGCCGTAGAGGTCGGCAAACGGGTTGGGGGCCGGTGCCACGGTGTCGTCGCTGCCTTGCGCAAAGGGCCACCCCGCCGTCAGCATGAGGGCCACCAGGGCGGTGCAGGCCAAGGCTTGCAATCCACCCAGGACCCGCAGCCAACCGCGCCAGCCCTGCTGGGCCCAGCGCGCCAGCCCCAAGCCCGCGAGCGGCGCAGCGGCCACCCAGGCCGGGGCGGTCCAGTGCGGCAGGCCGGTACCACCGCCCGACAGGTAACCGAGTACGCCCAGGGGGATGGCGGCAAACCAGGCCAGCGCCCGCACAGCGCTCGGCGCCGCGCGCCAGCCGGCCACGGCAGCCAGCAGCAAGGGGCCGTAGGCCAGCAGCTGCACCACGACGAAGCGCACAAACTCCACGCCCTTCCAGCCGCCGCCCGCGCCGTGCTGGGCCTGGTAGGCGAACGAGACCCACTGGTTCTGCAGGTTCCACACCAGCACCGGACTGACCAGGGCCAGGGCCAGCACCAGCGCCAGCCAGGGGCCACGGTGGCGCAACAGCGCCCAGCCATGGGCCTGCAGCAGGCACAGCAGCACAGCCAGGGCGGCAAAGATGGCGGTGTACTTGCTCAAACCCGCCAGACCGAGCAGTGCGCCCAGCAGCAGCCAACTCGCAGTACCTGTCTCTGGCGGACGATGCATCAGGCTCCAGGTACAGGCCATCACCGCCACGGTCCAGGCCATGAGCAGGGTGTCCGGCAACAAACCCAGGCCCAGCACATGCAGCAGCGGTGCCAGTGCCAGGGCCGCGAGCGCCCAGGTAGCCGCCGATTCAGCCAGCGCTTCGGTGGCGGGTTGCGCACTGAGTACGTGCCGCGTCAGGCGGTACACCCCAGCCAGCGTGCCCCACCACACCAGGGCTGGGAGTACGCGCAGTGCGGCCTCAGGCACCTGGGCGGCCACCAGCGGCCACTGGATCCAGCCCACCAGCGGCGGGTGGTCAAAATAGCTCAGCGCCGGGCGCAGCGCGTACAGCAGGTAATGGGCTTCGTCCACCGACAGGCCCATGGCGGCACCGGCCAGCACGTGCACGAGCACCAGCACGCGCAAAGACCAGCGCGGAATCGGAGGAAGGGCCAAAGAGGGGGGAAGCGGTTTCAAGACTGTGGTGGCGAGCGCAAAGCGCGCAGTCTACCGGCATTGCAGCATGACAATCTCGTTACACTGGCGCCATGTGCCAATTGCTCGGAATGAACAGCAGGCTGCCCGCCAGCCTCACCTTGAGCTTCACCGGTTTTTCGCAGCGTGGTGGCTGCACCGACCACCATGCCGACGGCTGGGGCATTGCCTTCTTCGAAGCCCAGGGTGACCGGCCCGGGCGCGCCGCGCGCCACTTCGTGGACCAGGAAAGCGCCTCCACCTCGTCCATTGCGCAGATGCTGCGCACCTACCCCATCAAGAGCCACAACGTGGTGGCCCACGTGCGCAAGGCCACGGTGGGCGTGGTGGCACTGGAGAACTGCCACCCCTTCGTGCGCGAGCTCTGGGGCCGCTACTGGTTCTTCGCCCACAACGGCGACCTCAAGGAATTCAACCCGCCCTTGCACGGCAGCTTCAAGCCGGTGGGCACCACCGACAGCGAACTGGCCTTCTGCTGGCTGCTGCAGGAGCTCAACAAGTCACACGCCACCGTGCCCAGCGTCGAGGAACTGACCCACACGCTGGAGGAGCTGGTGCCGCGCATTTCCCGCCACGGCACCTTCAACTTCCTGCTCAGCAACGGCCAGGCCCTGTGGGCGCATGCCAGCACCAAGCTCACCTACGTGCAGCGCCAGCACCCGTTCTGCAAGGTGCAGCTCAAGGACGAGGATGTGACGGTGGACCTGTCCGAACTGAACGGGCCGGAAGACCGGCTGGTGATCGTGGTGACCGAGCCACTGACCACCAACGAGTCCTGGGTGCGGATGGACAGCGGAGAACTGCTGGCCTTTGTGGACGGCGACGTGGTGGCCCGTGGCCATTGCCCTGCACCCCTTATTCCGGCCGCTGCAGTTGCTGCCGCCCAGCGCGAGGCGGAAGAGGCTGCCAAGGCGGCCGCCCTGGCAGCGGCGGCCTGAGCCGCCGTTCTAGGTTCAAGCTCAGGGCTTGCAGCCGTACTGGCCCTTCTTGGCGTTCTCGAAGTAGGACAGGTCACCCTGGCACTGGGGCTTGGCGCTGGGGAAGGCTGTGCCAGCCTTGGCCGCGCAGGTGAAGGCGCCGGTCTTGGCATTGGGCTTGCCACTCATCTTCCAACCGGCTTCGCAGGTCGGTGCTGCAGCCTTGGCAGCGCCCCCCTTGGCGGCAGGTGCTGCCGTGCCGGTCACGGTGATGTCCACCGCACGCTCCTGACCGCCGCAATTGGGGTGGTTCTGCACGTTCTTGCCGCCCAGCGTCACATGGTAGGAACCGGGCTTGTCGTAGGTCTTGGTCAGCACCAGCGGTACCGGGGTGTTGACGTCACTGACACCGTCCTTGAAGCTGCCGTCGCCGAAACCCACCACGAAGCCGCAGTAATTGGCGTTGAGCACGTCGATATTGGCGGTGATGGTGACCGGCTCACCGACCTTGACGGTGGTCGCCGAGGCCGTGATCTTGCCCAGGACCTGGGCCTGGGCAGCACCGGCGACAACGAGACCCAACAGGGCGGCGGACACGAGATGGCGGGAAGCGGACATGAAGACTCCTTGGTTCAGAAACGGAGCTCACCGACGCGGTGCGCCCCACAGGCAGGATGATGACCGAGTCCATGCTACCCAGTAGGGGGCTTGGCTGCAAGTCCGACACCGTTGCACGCAATAAATGCACACAAAGCGCTAGCTTCGTGCGCCGAGCCTTTCAGGCTGCGGCTTGCTCCAGTGCGTCGATGAACATCGCCGCCACGTCGAAACCAGTCTGGTCGGTGATTTCCTGGAAGCAGGTCGGGCTGGTGACGTTGATCTCGGTGAGCTTGTCGCCAATCACGTCCAAGCCCACCAGCAGCAGACCGCGCGCTGCCAGGATGGGCCCCAGGTGCTCGGCAATGGCGCGGTCGGCCTCGGACAGCGGCTGGGCCACGCCCTTGCCACCGGCCGCCAGGTTGCCGCGCACTTCGCCGCCTTGCGGAATACGCGCCAGGCAATAAGGCACGGGTTTGCCGCCGATCACCAGCACGCGCTTGTCGCCCTGGGCAATGGCCGGCAGGAATTTCTGCACCATCACGCTTTGCGCACCATCGCGGTTGAGCGTCTCGATGATGCCCCCCAGGTTCAGCCCATCTTCACGCACCCGGAAAATGCCCATGCCCCCCATGCCGTCGAGGGGCTTCAAGATGATGTCGTGGTGCAGGGCATGGAAGTCGCGGATGGCCTGCGCGCTGCGCGTGACCAGGGTGGGACCGATTTGCTGCGGGAACTCCAGGATGGCCAGCTTTTCGGGGTGGTCGCGCAGGGCACGGGGCTTGTTGAACACCTTCGCACCTTCGCGCTCGGCCTGTTCCAGCAGGTGGGTGGCGTAGAAGAATTCGCTGTCGAACGGCGGATCCTTGCGCATGACGATGGCATCGAAGCGGCGCAGCTCTGCCACTTCCTGAACCACCGTCTCGAACCAATCGACTGCGTCGCCAGTCAGGCGGATGCGGCGCACCGCGGCCTGCACTACGCCGCCTAGCTGCCACACCAGATCGGCTGGCTCGCAGGCCGCTACGGTATGGCCGCGGCGCTGCGCCTCGCGCATCATGGCGAAGGTGGTGTCCTTGTAGGTCTTGAAGGATTCGAGCGGGTCAGCGACAAAGAGGAGGTTCATGGCAAGGGTCTAGTGGGCTTCGGTGCTACGGCCATAGTGTTGCACGACCAGCGCGATCACGCCCGCCACCACACCCCAAAAGGCCGAGCCGATACCGGCTATTGCCACACCGCTGAGGGTGACGAGGAAGGTGATGATCGCGGCTTCGCGCTCGGCCTCGTTCGCCAGGGAGGTGGACAAAGCGCCAGCAATGGTGCCCAGCAGGGCCAAGCCCGCGATGGCGGCGACCAGTTCCTTGGGGAAGGCCATGAGCACACCGGTGACCGCGGCCCCGAAGAGCCCGATGAGCACATACAGTGCCCCGCAGGCCACGGCGGCGGTGTAACGGCGCTCGGCTTGTGCGTGGGCCTGCGGCCCCATGCAGATGGCCGCCGTGATGGCGGACAGGTTGAGGGCAAAGGCGCCGAACGGTGCCAGTACCAGTGTTGCAACGCCGGTCAGGGTGATGACGGGCGACACCGGGATACCGGCATCGCCCCCCTGGGCCCGCCGGTCTCCATAGCCCGCGGCCACGATAGCGGCCACGCCAGGCATGTTCTGCGAGGCCATGGTTACGATGAACAGCGGCAGCGCCAGGCTCACGATGGCAGAAAAGCTGAACTGTGGCGCCACCCAGACCGGAATGGTCAGGCCGAACTGAATGTCCGCCGGTGCAAACCCTGTGGTGAGCGCTACAAACAGAATAGCAACCAAAAGCGTGAACGGCACCGCATAACGCGGGGCCAGGCGGCGACCTGCAAGGTAGCTGATGACCATCACGACCACCAGGGACAGCTGGGTCTGGGCCGCGGTGAACGCCCCCAGCCCGAAGCGTGCCAGCACCCCAGCCAGCAGGGCCGCCGCCAGCGACATCGGAATGCGCCCCATGATGCGCTCGAACCAGCCAGTCCAACCCGACAGGGTGATCAATGCACCACACACGAGGAAGGCCCCCACGGCCTCGCCCATGCCAAAACCACCGGCGGCACCTGCCGTGGCCAGCACCGCCGCACCGGGTGTGCTCCAGGCCACCATGACGGGCTTGCGCCATACCAACGAGGGCACCAGCGTACACAGGCCCATGCCCAGCCCCAAGGCCCACATCCACGACGCGATGATGGCGGGCGTGGCACCAAAGGCCTGCGCCGCCTGGAACACGATGGCCACGGAACTGGTGAAGCCCACCAGCACCGCCACAAAACCGGCCGTCGCAGCGGACAGGCTTACATCGCGAAAGAATCGCATCAGATTTCGATCTTGCTGCCCAGCTCCACGACGGCGTTGTTGGGCAGGTTCAGGAAGTCGGCTGCGGCACTGGCGTTGTGGTGCATCTGGGCGAACAGCTTTTCGCGCCACGGAGCCATGCCCTCACCCAGGGTCGGCACCACGGTGTCGCGCGAGAGGAAGTAGCTGGTGTTCATCGCATCGATCTCACAGCCATGTAGCTTGAGCTGCTGCAGGGCGCGCGGCACATCGGGGTCGTTCTTGAAGCCGTAGTGGATGACCACCTGCCAGCAGTCATGCCCCAGCGACTCGATCTCCAGGCGCTTGTCCAGGCCGATCCAGGGCGTTTCGTGGTTGCGCACCGTCACGAACAGGTTGAAGGCATGCAGCACCTTGTTGTGCTTGAGGTTGTGCAGCATGGCGTTGGGCACGGTACCCACTTCGGCGGTCAGGAACACCGCCGTGCCGTCCACGCGCGCCGGAGGGCTCACGAATACCGCATCGAGAAAACTCGCGAGGTCAATGGCGTCCGAGCGCAGCTTCTCGTTCATGAGGCGACGGCCGTCCTTCCAGGTCATCATCAGGGTGAAGATGGCGCCACCGATGAGCAGCGGGAACCAACCACCGTCGAGCAGCTTGAGCGAATTGGAAGCCCAGAAGGCGAAGTCGACCACGAAGAAGAAGCCGGTGGCACCGATGCACAACCACAGCGGGTACTTCCAGCCGTAGCGGATGACATAGAAGGTCAGGATGGTGGTGATCAGCATGTCGGTACACACCGCAATGCCATAGGCTGCTGCCAGGTTGCTCGAGGACTTGAACAGCACCACCGCCAACACGATCGCCACGAACAGTCCCCAGTTCACGAACGGAAGGTAGATCTGGCCGGTGTCCTTGACACTGGTGTGCAGCACCTGCAGGCGCGGCAGGTAGCCGAGTTGGATGACCTGCTTGGTCACGGAGAACGCACCGGAAATGAGGGCCTGGGACGCGATCACCGTGGCCATGGTGGCCAGGCCGACCAAGGGCAACAGGGCCCATTCCGGCGCCATGTTGAAGAACGGATTCTTGACCGCCTCCGGTTCGGCCAGCAACAAGGCTCCTTGACCGAAATAGTTCAGCGTCAGTGCCGGCATGACGATGGAGAACCATGCCAGGCGGATCGGCTTCTTGCCGAAATGCCCCATGTCCGCATACAGCGCCTCGCCACCCGTGACGCACAGCACCACCGCGCCCAGGATGATGAAGGTGGTACCCGGGTGGTGCCACATGAAGCCCAGCGCGTAATGCGGGCTGATGGCCCACATGATCTCGGGGTGGGACGCGATGTGCATCACACCCAGCACTGCGATGGCAGCGAACCACACCAGGGTAATGGGACCGAAGAACTTGCCGATCCCCGCCGTACCACGCTTTTGCACGGCAAACAGGCAAAAGAGGATGACCAGGGTCAGCGGAATCACGTATTTCTTGAAGTTCGGCGAGATGACCTCGAGACCCTCCACCGCTGACAGCACCGAAATGGCCGGGGTGATGACGCCGTCGCCATAGAACAGGCACGTTCCGAACACGCCCACCACCAAGAGCACCGAGCGCAACCGAGGGCGGTCCTTGACCGACTGGGACGCCAGCGCCAGCATGGCCACCAGGCCGCCCTCGCCGTGGTTGTCGGCCCGCAGCACCAGGGCCACGTACTTGATGGACACGATGACAGTCAGGGTCCAGAAGAAGATGGACAGGATGCCGTAGACATTGGCGGGCGTGAACTCGACATGACCGGATCCGAAAACTTCCTTGACGGCGTACAGGACACTGGTTCCGATATCGCCGTACACCACACCGATGGCGCCCAGGGTGAGCGCTCCCAACGAGGATTTGCTTGCTGACACTGCATGGCCCGGCGGCTTCGCGCCTACCGGGGTCCGTTTCATGAGGGATTGCTATTGTGCTCCCGCAGTGCAGCATCCATGCAAGCCGCCTGGGCAATTCCCGACAGAACCAGTCATATGTTGCGAAAAAGCGCCGCCACCGTCCCCGGGGCTTGCGCCGCATGCCGCTATTCGTAGTGCTCGGCCTGGGGGTCGGTCGCTTCCAGTTCGTAGGCAGCGGCCAGCATGGCCAGGCGCGCCACCACCCCATACATGTAGAAGCGGTTGGGCGCGCTGGCGCCGGGCGCCATGCCGGGCTGGGGCAGCTGGGTGCTGTCGGCGAAGGCCAGGGGCACGAAATTCGCATGGGGATCGACCACCGGCCCCTCCTGGTCCTGGGCCGTGAGCACCCGGTAGAAGCCACCGACGACATACCGATCCATCAGGTAGACGACCGGCTCTGCCACCGCATCGTTGACGCGTTCGTGGGTGTGTACACCTTCCTGCAGCACCAGCGTCAGCGGCTCACCGAAGGCCGCTTTCTGCGCGGCGCGCAGGCGCTCCCACACCGGCCCCAGCTCCTTGGCGTCACGCACGGCCATGGCCCGGAAACTGCGGTCGTGGTTGTCCGCCTTGAGGACCACGAAGGCCTTCTCCTTGATGCCGTACTCCTTGTAGCGCTTGCGCACCTTGGTCAGCATGGCGTCGACCGCATCGCGCAGCCGGTCCTGGTCGGTGGCGATGTCGACATTGACCAGGGGTAGCGTGTCCCACAGGGGATTCATGAGCCAGGCATCGACCCCGATGAGCTTGCCGAAACGCTTGACCACCTCCTCGTAGCAGCGCAGGTAGGTGCTCTTGAGGCGCACGCTGCTGGCCGCGTGCAGCGGTGGCAGCAGGTACTGCTCGTGCAGGTCTTCCAGGATGCCAGGAACGCCCGTCTGCAGGTCATGGTTGAGCAGGATGGTGCAAGGGTCGAAGTGCTTGGCTCCCAGGCGGTACTGGCTGCGCACCACTGGCTCCAGGGTGATCGACTCACCCCCCGGCAGTTCCATGGTCGTGCTTTGCTTGATGTCCGGGCTGATCGAGCCCATGCACACGTTGAGTCCGGCCATGCGGAAGATGGAACGCAGCTGGGCCAGGTTTTGCCAGTAGGCCATGCTGTGCGCCTGGTTCTGCGGAATGATGAGCAGGTTGCGTGCCTCGGGGCAGATCTTCTCGATCGCGGCCATGGCGGCCTGCACTGCCAGCGGCAGCATGGCCGGTGTCAGGTTGTTCCAGCCCCCCGGAAACAGGTTGTTGCTCACGGGCGCGAGCTTGAAACCGGCATTGCGCACATCCACCGAGGTGTAGAACAGTGGCGTGTGCTCCATCCACTCCAGCCGGAACCAGCGCTCGATCGGCGGCATGGAGTCCAGGATGCGCTGCTCGAGCTCATTGATCGGGCCGGTCAGTGCAGTGACAAGGTGGGGAACCATGGTGTTTCCAATCTATCGTGGCGCAAAGGGTGACATATGGGGCACGCTGCCACCGACTCAAGTGCGGATTTCGCCCTCACCCAGCACCACGTACTTCAGCGAAGTCAGGCCCTCGATGCCCACCGGGCCACGGGCATGGAACTTGTCGGTACTGATGCCGATCTCGGCTCCCAGACCGTACTCGAAACCGTCGGCGAAGCGCGTGCTGGTGTTGACCATGACGCTGCTGGAGTCGACCTCGCGCAGGAACTGCTGGGCATGCATGTGGTCGCGGGTGAGGATGGCGTCGGTGTGGTGGCTGCTGTACTGGTTGATGTGGGCAATCGCCTCGTCCACGCCAGCCACGACGCGGATGCTGATGATCGGCGCCAGGTACTCCTCGTACCAGTCCTGTTCGGCCGCATCAACAATGACGGGTGCTACGTTTTTGGTAGCTGCTTGCGCAATGTTTTCCTGCAGCGCAGGCAAATTCGTCTCCAAAATGCGGCGGCTTTCGGGGCAGCAGCGCATCTCCACGCCCTTGGCGGCATAGACCGCGCCGATGCGCGGCAGGAACGCAGCGGCCACGCCACGCGCCACCAGCAGGCCCTCGGAGGCATTGCAGGGGCTGTACTTCTGGGTCTTGGCATTGTCGGCCACCTTGACCGCCATGTCGATGTCACAGGGGTCGTCGACGTAGGTGTGGCAGTTGCCGTCGAGGTGCTTGATGACAGGCACCTTGGCCTCGCGGCTGATGCGCTCGATCAGGCTCTTGCCCCCACGCGGGATGATCACGTCCACGTACTGCGGCATGGCGATGAGCTGGCCTACGGCCTCACGGTCCGTGGTCTGCACCAGTTGCACCGCCTCTGTGGGCAGGCCCGCGTCGGCCAGCGCCTGCTGCACCAGCTTGGCCAGCGCCTTGTTGGAGTCGATGGCTTCGGAGCCGCCACGCAGGATGCAGGCGTTGCCGCTCTTGATGGAGAGGCTGGCCGCTTCGATGGTCACATTCGGGCGGCTCTCGAAAATCATGCCGAACACGCCGATGGGCACGCGCATCTGACCCACGCGGATGCCGCTGGGCTGCTGCTTCATGCCGAGGATTTCGCCAATGATGTCGGGCATGGCCGCCAGCTGCTCGCAACCCTGGGCACAGGTTTCCAGCACCTTGGGGGTCAGGCGCAGGCGATCGACCATGGGGGCGGACAGGCCGTTGGCCAGTGCACGCTCGATGTCCTTGGCGTTGTCGACCTGCAGTGCCTCAGTGTTCTCCCGCAGCAAGGCCGCCAGGCGCTTGAGGGCCAGGTTCTTGCTGGCCGCGTTGGCCTTGGCCATCTGGGCAGACGCTACTTTGGCCTGGGCGCCGAGGGCCTGGGTGGTTTCGGTGATGTTGAGCGCGTTCATGGCAGTTTCATATCAAAGCGTGGCGTGGACCCCGGGCTGGGCCATCAACCCCGCATCGGGACCATTTTCGCCGATTTACCGGGCTGCAGCCGGTGCGCAGGCACGGCACAGCTGCATGGCCAGCTGGTGCAGGGCCGCCCACGGTGCCGGCGGCCAGTCCGGGTGGCGGATACCCTTGACGATGCCATCGACCACATGGGCACCGTGGAGCAGGCGCGCCAGCGCCGCTTCCGATACCCGTGGCAGCACCCGCTCGAACAGCTTCTCGCGCACGCCCCAGATGCGCTGCTCGCGCAGCGCCATGGGCAGCGGCTTGCCTTGTGCCATGGCGTCCTTCACCCGCTTGAGCGCGCGGATGTCTTCGGCCAGGGTGTAGTGCACCAGCACCTCGGCCTCGCCTTCGGCCTGCAGGCCATCGAGCATGCGCTGCACCCGGGCTTGTTGCCCTGCCAACACGGCCTCCGAGAGCTTGAACACGTCGTACCGTGCCACGTTGAGCACCGCGCTCTCCACCTGCTCGAACGTCAACGCCGTCCCCTCGCCTGCGGGGTACAGCAAGGCCAGCTTCTGGATTTCCTGGTGCGCGGCCAGCAAGTTGCCTTCGACGCGGTCCGCGAAGAACTGCAGGGTGCGTTGGCCGGCTTCGCCCGGCTCGACCCGTTGCCCTTGGGTGGCCAGGCGCTGTGCGATCCACTGCGGCAGCATGGCACGCTCCACCGGATCGACCTGCAGCGTGACCCCATTGTTCTCCAGTGCCATGAACCAGGCGCTGGTCTTGGTCGCCTTGTCCAGGCGTGGCAGGGCAATCAGGGTGAGGGTACTGTCGTTGGCCGGCGCAGCTTGTGCCAGCTGCTGCAGGGCCGCGCTGCCGTCCTTGCCCGGCTTTCCGCTGGGGATGCGGATCTCGACCAGCTGGCGGTCCGCAAACAGGCTCATGGAAGCACCACCCGCAAGCACCTCGCCCCAGTCGAAATGGGCCCCCATCACGGTATGCGAGGTACGTTCGGTATAGCCCTGCTCCCTCGCTACCTTGCGGATCAGGTCCATGGCCTCCTGCTGCAGCAAGGGCTCGTCTCCATGCACGGTGTACAGGGGTTTGAGCCCCCTTTGAAGGTGGGCGCCTAGTTGCGACAGGCTGAGTTGCATGGGCCAAGTTTAGCGGCTGGCCCGCTTCAAGCCACGGCGCCGCGGCTTACTTGAGGCTATTGGACAGGAATGCCTGCAATCGTTCGCTTTGGGGCCGCACCAGGACTTCCTTCGGATCACCCTCTTCCTCGATCTGTCCCTTGTGCAGGAACACCAGCTTGTTGCTGACCTCCCGCGCGAATCCCATTTCATGGGTCACTACCACCATGGTGCGCCCTTCTTCGGCCACCGAGCGCATCACGCGCAACACCTCACCGACCAGTTCCGGGTCGAGTGCCGAGGTCGGCTCGTCGAACAGCATCACCTTGGGCTCCATCGCCAGCGCCCGGGCGATGGCCACGCGCTGCTGCTCGCCGCCGGAGAGGTGGGCGGGAAAGGCATCCTTGCGGTGGTAGACACCTACCTTGTTCAGGTACAGGTGAGCACGCTCCAGCGCTTCGGCCTTGGAGAGCTTGAGTGCATGGATCGGAGCCTCGATGACGTTCTCCACGGCCGTCATGTGGGCCCAGAGATTGAAGTGCTGGAACACCATGGAGACGTTGCTGCGCAGCCGTTGCAACTGTGCGGGTGTGCGCACCTTGAGCGCACCGGCCTTGTCGTCGACCAGTTCCATCTCCTCGCCTTCGAGCACGATGCGGCCGCTGTTCGGGTTTTCCAGCAAGTTCAGGCAGCGCAGGAAGGTGCTCTTGCCAGAACCGCTGGATCCGATCATCGAGATCACATCGCCCTGATTGGCAGTCACGCTCACGCCCTTGAGTACCTCGTTGGCGCCAAAGCGCTTGTGGATATCCAGGCCCTGCAGGATGGGGGTAGTGGACATGTCTTACATCCTCTCGTTCAAATCAAAATCGACATAGCGGGCAGCCGCCTGCTTGTACTCGCCACTGCGGATCGTGGCCGCGATGGCCTTGTCGAAGGCTTTCTTCATGTCCACGTCGCCCTTTCGGACGGCGACGCCGACGCCCCCGCCTGCCCCTGTATTGAGCCAGGTCGGGTTGCCCACCACCTCGAAGCCCGCACCCTCGGGCGTGCCGAGGAATTTGGTCTTTGCAACGAGGATGGACGTGAACGCGAAATCGGCGGAACCGTCGGACAAGGCCTTGTAGGCATCGGCCTCGCTGGAAACCGCTTTGCGCTCCAGGTTACGGTAGTTTTCCACCAACCACTGTTCGCGCGGGGAGCCCTTGAGCACAGCCACCTTCTTGGTGCCGAGCCACTCGCCCGGAAGGACGAACTGGTAGGCACCGCGCTTGGCGATCCAGGCGCTCGGTACGCTGTAGTAGCTTTGCGAGAAATCCACCTGCTTGAGGCGCTTTTCGGTAATGCTGAGCGATGCCATGATGGCATCGATCCTGCCCGCCTGCAGGTCGGGTATCAGGCTGTCGAACTCCGTGGGAACCAGTTCGCAGCGCGCCCGCATGCGGGCACAGAACAGATTTGCCCAATCGATTTCCAGCCCGGTGACGGATCCGTCCGCTTCCTTCTTGCTGAAGGGTGGATAGCCACCTTCTACCCCGATGCGGATGGGTTTGATCCAGTAGCGCCACTGCCATGCAGCCAGGGACAGTGCACCGATCATGCCGGCAGCCAAGGTGAAAACCAGCAGCTTGCGCAGCGACTTCTTTGCATTTGCCATCGTTGTCTCCAGTTTCGGTCAGGGACTCAACAGTTTTCCGGTACGGGCCAGGCGCGTTCCGGCGATCTTGGCCAGGCGCTTGCCTGGGGTGGCCCAGCGCAAGGCACACCGTGCATAGAGCAGTCCATCCGACTCGCAGCGCACGGCACTGACCATTCCGCTGGCCGGCTCGACGATCTCGGCGATCACATCGCCGGCCTGGACACGGTCACCGGGCTGGCGATGGAACACCACGACCCCCGCGTGCGGCGCCGTGATGGGCTCGGACGCCGCCAACGGCGTGGCGTCGCATTGGGGAACAGCAGGCGCGATGGGGACTTCCTCGGCGATGACTCCGCGGCGTGTTAGGAACCGGCACAGCGCCTGCGCATCCTGGCTGGCCAGGGCATGCGCGGTGTCGCGCTCGCCGCGCAGCTCCACGGTCGCGCCGAAGCACGCCAGGTCGATGGCATGCTGGGGAAACAGCTCGCGCAATACCAGCCAGGGCCGGGCACAGGCTTCGTCGAACGGGCTGTCACCGGCTTCCGTGGCCAGCAGCGCAGCCTGGGCGCCGAGGTCAGCACCCAGTTGCGTCAACAGCGGCTCCTGGGGTGTCATGCCATACACATGCATCACCGCATCGGTGTCGCAATGCAGGTCCAGCACGACGTCGGCATCAATGGCCAATTGCAATAGTCGCTTTTTCAGGTCCTGGGTGGTGCCACAAGCCGTCATGCGGTGCACCGCCGCGCGCAATGCGCTGCGTATCCGCTGGGTATTGGCTGCAGGATCACCGCCCAGCTGGGCCTGCAACTCGGATGCCACCTGCTGCCCGAGCTCGGGGTAGCCGCGGTTGAAGTTCACGCCGTCGCGCAGGTCGAAGCGCCCTTCCTGCTGTCCCAACTGGATCTGCGCCAGTCCGATGGGGTTGGCGAATGGGACTACGACGATCTCCCCGCGCAATGCCCCCCGCGCTTCCAGGCCTTCGAGCAGGGCGGCGAGCTCGCGGGCCACCAGCATGGCAGGGACTTCATCGGCATGCAAAGCTGCTTGCAGGTAGGCCTTGGGCCCCTGCAGTCCTGAACCGAACCGGAGCACCTGCAACGAGTGGGTAACCCCCGGTGCACATGGCTGGAGGACAATGGTTTCCCGGATCATGCGTCAGGCCCTCGCAGGTTGCACACTCTGGACCTGGGACTGCAGGTGGCGCATGAAGCGTCTCTCCAGCAGATAGAACAGGCCCGCCAGAGAGAACGTCAGGATGAAGTAGATGACGGCGGCGACTCCGAAGGATTCCGTGACCAGCAAGTAGTTGGCATAGACATCGCGAGCCACCCGCGTGATGTCGACCAGCGTGACCGTACTGGCAATGGCGGTGGCATGCATCAGGCCCACCACTTCATTGCTGTACTGCGGCAATGCGCGACGCAAGGCGCTAGGCAACAGGATCCGGGTATACAGGGTGAATCCGTTGAGACCGTAGCTGCGAGCGGCCTCGATTTCTCCGACCGGTGTGGCCTTCAGTGCCCCCGCGAAGATCTCGGTGGTGTAGGCGGTCGAGTTCAGCGTGAACGCCAACCAGGCACAGAACCACGGGTTCTTGAAATAGGTCCAGGCCCAGCTTTCACGCAGCCACTCGAACTGTGGCAGGCCGTGGTAGATGATGAACAGCTGGACCAGCAAGGGCGTGCCACGAAACACATAGGTGTACAGCCAGATCGGCTTCGATACCCATAGGCGGTTGGACACCCTGCCGACCGACAGCAGGATGGCCAGACCGAATGAGCTGGCCAGGGCGATCGCCAGCAATCCCAGCGTGGTTTTCAGACCGCCGACGTACTGCGGCAGGCTGTCAATGACAATATTCCATTCCATGGTCAGAACTGCGCTTTCTTCACACCCAGACTGAAGCGGGCTTCCAGGCGCGACAGCAGGAAGATCGACACGCTGGTGAGAATGAGGTAGATGACGGCTACCGCCATGTAGAAGGTGAATGGCTCTCGCGTGCTGGCCGATGCCAGCCCGGCGCGGTTCACCATGTCGTTTAGACCGATCAGCGACACCAGTGCCGAGGCCTTGAGCATGATCAGCCAGTTGTTGGCAAAGCCCGGTATCGCGTGGCGGACCATCTGCGGCAACACGATGCGAAACATCACTTGCTGACGCGTCAGAGCGAAGGCTTGTCCTGCCTCCGCCTGTCCCTTGGGCACAGCCAGAATGGCGCCGCGGAAGGTCTCGGTCAGGTAGGCGCCAAAGATGAACCCGATGGTCAGGACGCCCGCTGCAAATGCGGGGATGTCGATGTACCCCCAGCCCTGCGCATCCGCAATCTTGTTGATTGCCATCTGACCTCCATAGAAGATCAGCAGCATCAGGACCAGCTCTGGCAAGCCCCGGATCAGGGTGGTATAGATATTGGCTGCCCAACGCGCAGCTCTGCTGCCAGACAGCTTGGCAGTGGCGCCGATCAAGCCAAATACGCAGGCAATGGCGAGGGAGACGGCCGACACCTGCAGCGTCAGGACCAGACCACCGAGGATGGCCGGCAAGTATCCGTGGAGCATGGGAGTCTCGCGAAAGGAGAAGTGGGAAGTCAGACAAGGCTGGCCAGCCACCGCAGTGACCGGCCAGCGGATTCCGGAAGCGATTACTCGCCGCGGATGTTCACGTCAAAGTACTTGTCGTTGATCTTCTTGTAGGTACCGTTGTGGGTGATGGCCTTGATGGCGGCATTGACCTTGGTGCGCAGGCTGTCCTCGCCCTTGCGCATGGCAATACCGACACCGCCACCATCCTTGGCACCACCCAGGGAGATCGGCGCCCCCAGACGGGCATAGCCCTTGCCTTCGGGCGACTTCAGGAAAGCCGCCGTGGCAGCCAGCGAAGACCCGAATCCGATGTCGCCACGACCTGCGGCCAGTTCCATGGTGACCTCGGGCTCCTTGGCCACTTGCAGGATGGTGCTGTCCTTGTAGTTGGCTTCCAAGTACTTGGCACGCGGGGTATTGCGTGTCACCACGATGGTCTTGCCCTTCAGTCCGGCGGGGCTGACGTCCTTGAACGAGCCTGCCTTGCCGACAAAGGTGGAGGGGATGTCGTAGTAGCTGTCGCTGAAATCAGCAACCTTCTTGCGCTCGTCGGTGATCGACATGGAGGCCACGATCATGTCGAACTTCTTGGCATTGAGTGCCGGCATCATGCCGTCCCACTCCTGGTTGATCAGGGTGCATTCCGCCTTGATTTCGGCGCAGATCGCCTTGGCGATGTCGATGTCAAAGCCCTCGAACGAACCATCGGGGTTCATCTTGGAAAAGGGGGGGTAGTTGCCCTCCACACCAATGCGGATCTTTTCCCAGTTCGGCGCCTGCGCCTGAACCGATCCCACCCCAAACAACGCCAGCAATGCGGCGGCAGCAGCAACTTTGCGAATCATGTGAACTCCTGAACAAAAAGAGGTTGTCAGACACAGCATTTTCAAAAACACGCTGCGCTGGAAGTAATTTTTCATCCGCTTTGAAAAAGAAAATATTAGTATTTACCCTAGGTTCTCGAAATTTTGCAGGCCAGCTGAGGAGATCAGGGTTTGTCCTAGTGCATGCTGTGAAATATTCTTTTCTACTTTGCATGCTATGAAAATTCGCAAACCAACCTCAACCTTCAGGTCTATGCAAAAACCACTCCTACTCACTGCCATTGCCTTCGCCCTGACCGCTTGCGGCGGGGGGGGCTCCTCCGCGCTGTCTGGCGTCTTCACAGACGCGGAAGTCGCAAATGTCGAATACGAAACAAGCTCCGGCCTGCGCGGCAACACCGACGCTGCTGGCCGCTACCAGTACCGCGAGGGCGACACCGTGACCTTCCGCATTGGCGGACTGGTGTTGGGGAGCGGCCCTGCCAAGGGCACCGTCACCCCGATCGACCTGGTGGGCGGAGCCTCGTCGATCAACGATCCCGAAGTGGTCAAGATCCTGCGCCTGCTGCAATCCCTGGACAGCGACAACAACCCTGCCAATGGCATCACGATCGCCGATGCGGTGCGTTCCGCCATGGGCTCCAGCACTCGCAAGCTCAAGGACATCGGCGATGTCGCAGCCCTGGTGACCAGTGCCCGCCCCGGTGCCAGCGTGGTCAGCGAAGCCAACGCCAAGGCCCACTTTGCCGAGACACTGAACCGACTGGAGGCGAAGGACAAGATCGCCAGCCTTGGTGGGGTCAGCAATTTCGTGATCGGCGGTGGCGGCAAGAACTGCTCGAGCTTCAATGGCGACACGCAAAGCAGCAACTGCGCTGCGGACTGGACCACCATCCTCGCCAACGACCCCGCCTTTGCAGGAAAGACCAAAGCCAACATCAGCTTCGACAGCAACTATGTGATGCCAACGTTCACGTACAGCATCACGCAGGCCAACCGGGATCGCTTCAACGCCGTCCCGACCACCCTGTTCGACGCCGGTCGCAAGGCGACCGTGCTGACCGCCATCGATGGGCGCATAGCCGGCAGCGGCAACAAGACCAACCTGAGCTTCTCCGATTTCGATGGCAGCAAACCCGAATATGCCAACGGGTCCGCCTTGTGGAACAGCGACCTTTCCAACAACGACTTCGATCTCTTGCTCGTGAGCATGTGCGCGACCTCCGCCCCCGCCAATGGAACGGAATGCATGCTGTCGAACACCAACATCGACGCGGTCCGCAACGGCGCTTTCGAGAGTGCCACCAACCGCGACAAGGTCGTGGTCATACTGCAGAACATGCAGACCGTGCTGGGCAGCGGCAGCATCAAGTACCGTCGCAACAGTGACGGAACCACCGCATCACCCAATTTCCGCGCCGAGTTCCAGGCCCGAACCCTGGCTGCCGATGGCAGCGCTGTTGCTGCGGGCCTGACCGCGAGCCTCACCTCCGCCGAGAAGGCAATACTGCGCAGCGTCTTTGTTGACGCCAACCCACAAACCAACCGCAAGATCGAAGCCCGTACCGTCAAGTACCTGTCGAACCAGGCCTCGTACGACATCTACACCCAATTCGTGGAGGCCGCCAAGACGATCGCGGGCGGAAACAAGCCCAAGATTGGCGTCGTGACCGCTTCGGCCGACAACGCGTTCTATGACGCAGACATCAACGTCTGGGCCTTCAGATCAGCCGGTGCAGAAGTCGTCTACCTGCCCTTCAACGGTGGACTGCGCCGCGCCATGGATGCCAACGACTGCAGCAATATCGTCTACTACTACGACGCCTTCGCGAACACCAATGCCGCGGGGGACGCCTTGCACATGGACCAGATCTACCCCGACTACGCCCAGACACAAGCCAGCACCTGCAGCAATGCGTCGGCATTGCAGGCAACACTGCAGAGCCTGCACGGCATCTACTTCAGCGGTGGCGACCAGGCGCGCCACCTGGAAAGCCTGTTCACCAAGAGCGGCAGCGGCAACTCCACATCCTTTGCCGCCAGTGCCGAGATCAACACCCTGCGAAACCGCTTCAACGCCGGGCAGCTGGTTGTGGCGGGCACCAGCGCCGGCGACCACATCCAGGGCGGCGGCACCTGGAAGAACACCCCGGTTCCGATGATCGGTGGCGGTGACTCCTATGCCGCCCTGACCAGCGGTTTTGCCCAGGGCACCGGCGCTGCCTTGGAAACTCCCGCAGCGGCAACCATTTACACCGCTGGCGGCCATGGCTTCTTCAAGTACGGCGTGCTGGACTCCCACTTCTCACGACGCACCCGGGAGGCACGTCTGGTGCGCGCCACCAAGGACAGCGGCATGGATTACGGCTTTGGCGTCGACGAGAACACTGCACTGGTGGTCGGCAAGCCGGCAACCGACGGAACCACCACCATGACGGTGCTGGGTGAGGCAGGGGTGTTCGTCGTCGACGTGCGCAACGCCACCGTGACCAGCGCCGCCAACGCGCCCTATGGCATCAGCGGCGTCAAAGTCCATTACTTGGTTCAGGGTGATCGACTCATGATCAATGCCGCGGGTAACCTCAGTGTCAAGCTCGCCAGCCACGCAGCACGTCCCGTACTGCCTGCAGACGTCAATGCAGCCCCCATCCAACAAAACCGGATCTTGGACTACGGCAGCTGGAACTTCCTGACCATGGCACGGTCGATGGGCTTGTCCGGTGCCAGCACCGCCGTGGGCACCAACAGTGCCAGCGCCGATGGACGCACTACGCAAACGCAGGCTTACACTTTGACCCTGACCCGTACCGGGGAGAGCGTGTTCCGCGGATTGACGGATCGTGTTTCCTATACCAACCTTAGCTTGGCAATAGCGCCCAACTGAGCGCCTCGCCTGACCGTAGTCTGTGGCATGGCCCCCACCCCGTGCCACCCATTGCCCCTCGAGCTGCGGCTCGGGGGATTTCCATTGACGACAGAACCTCTATGTCCACCCCTTCCACGCCCGTCGCCAGCATCATCATCGGCGGCGGTGTGCGCAATTGCACCAGCTCCAATGGTGCGCGCAATTGCCCGAACGCGGCCCTCGACTGGGATGCCATCCTGGACCAGGACCCGGCGTTCAGTGGCTTGACGATGAATGATGTGGTGTTTGACCGCGATGCAATCCGGTCGATACCCTGGTGCGAGATCAACGCCGACAATCTGGCCCGCCTGGCGACTATTCCGGGCTCCCTGTTGCCGACGACTGAGCGCGACCAGATCCACCGCAGGCTGTCCGCACACGACCTGGTCGGTAGACGCCTGCCATCACCCGAGCTGCGCGACCTGGTTGGCGTGGACCTGTCGAACGCCCAGTGGGCCGTGGTCAGCCAGTGCATGGCGGCAGCCTCGCCCGATACCAGCCGCAAGGTGGAACTGCGCACCGTTCGCTACCTGACGGATGCCTATTCCAAAGGCATCTACGAGAGCGTGGTTCAGGCCGCCCGGACCTGCGCAGGCGGCGCCACGCCGCGCATCGGCGTCATCACCGCCGCCAGCGACAACCCGTTTGAGGAAACCGACATCAATGTGCACGCCCTGCGCTCGGCGGGTGCCGAAACGGTTTATGTTCCGCTGCAGGGCGGGCTGCGCAAGGCCCTGGACTGCGGGGAAGAGGCCTTTGCCGACCTGCATTACGAGGCCTTTGCCAACACCCATGTCGAACAACCGGCCGACCAAAGCTGCAGGCGTTTTCCCGACTATGCGGCACAGCTGCTGACACTGGCATCGGACAAGGGCGCCCCACTTGACCGCTTGCTGGAATCGCTGGACGGGCTGTACTTCAGCGGAGGAGACCAGGCCCGGATACTCGAAGCACTGGTGACAAGGGACCGTGAAGGCAACTTCGCGCGGCCCAGCAAGCAACTGGAAATCATTCGCCAGCGCTTTGCCCAAGGCCGGCTGGTCATCGCCGGTACCAGCGCAGGGAACCACATCCAAGGTGGGGGACGGTGGAAGGGCCGACCGGTGCCCATGATCGGCGGTGGCGACTCCTACCCCGCACTGGTGCAGGGCTTTGCCACCGGTCAAGGCAGCGCGGTGGAGACGCCGGGCGCTGCACGCTTGTACCCCTATGGGGGACTCGGCACATTTCCCTGGGGCGTGCTCGACTCCCATTTCTCGCAGCGCTGCCGCGAAGGGCGTCTGGCACGCGCCACGCTCGAGTGCGGCATGGACTACGGCTTTGGCATCGACGAGAACACCGCCCTGCTCGTGCACCGTGCCGACGCAGACGGAAGCACGCGCATGCAGGTTCGCGGGGAAGGCGGTGTCTGGGTGGTGGAAGTCCGAGACGTCCGGCGCACACCGAGAGTCGACCACGCCCTGCAAGCAGACGGCTTCATTGCGCACTACCTCCACGAAGGCGACCACCTGCGCTTGCAGGCCGATGGCGCACTGCAGGTGGAATTGAGCCCGCAACGCCCGCCGCTGGCCTCGCAAGCCGAAGTTCCCGCCCCCGAGTTCCATCGGATACAGGAGTACGAAAGTGGCCAATTTGCAGCACTGACCGCTGCCATGGGGCGCTCAGGGGCCGCTTCAGCGCATGGTGACACGCGCCACAGCCAGGACGGCCGAACCGAACAAGGCCATCCGCCGTGGGCCATCCGAATGACCCGGACGCCGACAACCGTCTTCCGCGGCGATGACCGCGTGGTGTCCTATTCCGGCCTGCAGGTGGCGTTTGGCCCCTTGGAACTCTGATAGGCTCTTGCTCCATGGCACAGAACGATGCTTTCACCACCACGGCGTTTTCCGCCCCCTCGGTCGACGCTGCCTTCGCGAAATCCGAACTGGGCGCCAAGCTGCGCGACATCCTGAGCACCGGCAAAGGCAACAACGCACTGATCGCAGACTACCTGCTGCGCAACCCGGTGCGCTCCACCGCCTGCAGCATCGAGGAGCTGGCGCAGCACACGCAGACTTCGGCCCCCACGCTGAGCCGCTTTGCCCGCACCCTGGGGTACAGCGGGTTCGCTGCCTTGCGCTCCGGCATGGCCGAGAGCCTGCAGAGCGCCCTGCAGCCGGTGGAAAAACTGCGCGACGTTCTGGAACGCAATGGCGGCGGCCCCGAACAGCATGGCCACGCCATCATTGCCGAAAGCCTGGACAGCAGCCTGCACCACCTGCAGTCCACGGTGGCCGGATTGAACCCCGCGCTACTGACCGCCACCGCCCACAAGATTCTGGCTGCCGACACGGTTTACACGCTGGGCTTCGGCATCAGCGCCCACCTCGCAGCGATACTGGCCTTGAACCTGCAACCCTTCTGCCGCCAGTCGATCAACGTGGTCGAGTACGGGGGCACCGAAGTCGCAGCGGGGCGGCTGATGAACATCGGACCCAAGGACCTGCTCATCGCCATATCGTTCCCGCGCTACGCCAGTGATGCCGTCATGCTCACGCGCTATGCGCGCGGGCAGTACGCCCACGTCATCGCACTGACGGATTCAATGGCCTCCCCCTTGACGCAGTGGGCCCATGATGTATTGATTGCACCGGCCGCCCACCCGGTCCTTTCCGGCAGCTACGCTCCTGCGCTGCTGCTGATCGAGGCCCTGACCACCAGCCTGATGGTCAATGGAGAGAACCAGGTCAAGCAGGCCCAGAAACTCACCGAGGCCATTTCCGCCTACCTGTACAGCGACAAGTCGAACGCCGGCTAAGCTGCTGTCGACTCAGGGGGTTGCGCCCAGGCTTTTCACCGAACCCACGCGGCGCAGGATCTGCTGCACGATGTCGGACTGCATTTCCTGGTAGAGCGCGGCCTTCTCGGCGTCCTTCGCGAGCACCACGGTTTCGTTGAAGCTCAGCTCGCGCTGCTGGGCAATGGCGGTCGGCGCAATCAGCTCGCGCCCCTGCGGGGTACGCATGCGAAACCGTACCTGGATACGCAGCTGCAGCTCACGCACCTGGCCCGAAGAGTTGACGCCTGCCACGGCTTCTTCGCGCCGCTCCTCCAGGATGTCCACCACCGCCTGCACCGGATCTTGACCCGGCACCACGGCCACCGGCCGCAGGCGGTTGCCGAAGTAGCGCGCCAGTTCACCTGCAACCCCGCCCCCGCGCTCGGGCGTGACGGCCACGGTGTCGAACGCGAAGCTGGCTGCATTGCGCAGGTGGAAGCCGCAGCCAGCCAGCGACACGAGCAGCACGACCGATACCAGGGCAAGCAGCCTGCGCATGGTCATCACGCCTAGACCACGATGTTGACGAGACGACCCGGCACTACCACCACCTTCTTTGGCGCGGCCCCCGCACTGTGGGCCTTGAAAGCTTCGGTCGCCAGTGCTGCTGCTTCGATGACCTCCTTGGAAGCACCTGCAGGCACGGTCACGTTGCCACGCAGCTTGCCGTTGATCTGCAGCACCAGTTCGATTTCGTCCTGCTGCAGGGCAGCAGGATCCACTTGCGGCCAGCGGGCGTCGAGCAGGTCGCCCATGGCACCCGCATACCCGAGCCCCGACCACAAGGCTTGCGCCAAGTGCGGTGTCACCGGGTACAGGCAACGCACCAGGATGCCGAAGCCTTCGATCAGCGCCACCTGGGCGCCGGAGCTGTCGAGCGCCTTGAAGTCTTCCAGGGCGTTCAGGAGCTTCATGGCGCCGGAGACCACGGTGTTGTACTGCATGCGCTGGTAGTCGTAATCCACCTGCTTGAGCACGGTATGGATTTCGCGCCGCAGGGCTTTTGCCTCCTTGCCGAAATCCACGTCATTCAAGCTGCTAGCCCCCGCCACACTTGCGACAGCCGCTCCCGAATCCATAGCAGACAATTTGAATCCGAAGTTCCAGACGCGGCGCAGGAAGCGGTAGCCGCCTTCGACGGCCGCATCGTTCCACTCCAGCGTGGCCTCCGGAGGTGCCGTGAACATGGTGTACAGGCGCGCGGTATCGGCGCCGTACTTCTCGATCAGGGCTTGCGGATCGACGCCATTGTTCTTGGACTTGGACATGGTGCCCACGCCCTCGTAGTCGATGGGCGTGCCCACCGGGAGCAGGCCGTCGCCGCTCTCGGCCGGGTTGATGAGGCGGGCGCCGATGACTTTCCCCGCCTCGTCGTGCACATGCTCCACGTCATGCGGCCAGAAATAATCCTTGCCGCCCTTGGCAGTGCGGCGGCTGTAGATGTGGTTCAGCACCATGCCTTGGGTCAGCAGCTTGGTGAAGGGTTCGTCCACCTTCACCAGCCCCAGGTCGCGCATGACCTTGGTCCAGAAGCGCGCGTACAGCAGGTGCAGGATGGCGTGCTCGATGCCGCCGATGTACTGGTCCATGCCGCTGCCGCCAGCGGCATTTTTCTGGTCCCGCATCCAGTAGTCGGTGCCACCCGCCACCATCTGCTCCGAATTCTTCGGGTCGCAGTAACGCATGAAGTACCAGGACGAGTCCACGAAGGTGTCCATGGTGTCGGTTTCACGCCGAGCGGGCTTGCCGCACACCGGGCAGGTCACACCGGCGTGGAAGCCTTCGTGCTTGTGCAGCGGGTTGCCCGAGCCATCGGGCACGCAGTCCTGCGGCAGCACCACGGGCAGGTCTTTTTCGGGCACGGGCACGGCGCCGTGCTCGTCACAATGGATGATGGGGATGGGAGTGCCCCAATAGCGCTGGCGGCTGATACCCCAATCGCGCAGGCGCCACGTGGTCTTCTTTTCGCCCAGGCCCTTGGCAGCCAGATCAGCCGCGACGGCGTCGACTGCCGCCTTGTACTCCAGACCGTCGTACTTGCCCGAGTTGACGGTCAGTCCTCGCTGCTTGTCGCCGTACCATTCGGCCCAGACCGTGTTGGAGAAGGTTTCCCCTTCCACAGCCACCACCTGCTTGATCTGAATTCCGTACTTCAGCGCAAACGCGAAGTCACGCTCGTCGTGCGCCGGCACGCCCATCACGGCGCCGTCACCGTAGGACATGAGCACATAGTTGCCCACCCATACCGGCACCTGGGCACCGGTGAGCGGGTGGGTGACAAATAGGCCTGTGGGCACGCCCTTCTTCTCCTGCGTGGCCAGTTCCGCTTCGGTGGTGCCACCGTGCTTGCATTCTTCGACAAAGGTAGCAAGTGCGGGATTGGTGGCCGCCGCGTGGGCGGCCAGCGGGTGCTCGGGCGCCACGGCACAGAAGGTTACCCCCATGATGGTGTCGGCACGGGTGGTAAACACATACATGCGGCCATCGCCGATCAGGGCGCCGCTGCTATCCCTGATGTCATGGGTGAAGGCAAAGCGCACGCCCTCGCTCTTGCCGATCCAGTTTTCCTGCATCAGGCGCACGCGCTCGGGCCAACCATCCAGCGTGGCCTTGGGGTTGCCGACCTGCACATGGTCCAGCAGTTCCTGGGCATAGGCGGTGATGTTCAGGTAGTAGCCGGGGATTTCGCGCTTTTCCACCGTGGCACCCGTGCGCCAGCCCTTGCCGTCGATCACCTGCTCATTGGCCAGCACGGTCTGGTCCACCGGGTCCCAGTTCACGATCTGGGTCTTGCGGTAGGCGATGCCCTTTTCCAGCATCTTGAGGAACAGCCACTGGTTCCAGCGGTAGTAGTCGGGGTCGCAGGTGGCCACTTCGCGGCTCCAGTCGATGGCCAGGCCCATGGCCTGCATCTGCTTTTTCATGTACGCGATGTTCTCGTACGTCCACTTGGCCGGCGGTACCGCGTTCTTCAAGGCCGCGTTTTCGGCCGGCAGACCGAAAGCGTCCCATCCCATGGGCATGAGCACGTTGTAGCCGTTCATGCGCAGGTAGCGCGTGAGCATGTCGTTGATGGTGTAGTTGCGTACATGGCCCATGTGCAGCTTGCCGCTGGGGTAAGGCAGCATGGAGCAGGCGTAGAACTTCTTCTTGGACGGGTCCTCAACCACTTCATACGCACTGCGGCCGTTCCACAAAGGCTGGGACCAATGGGCCTGCGCGGCCTTTTCAACGTCAAGGTGCTGGTATTTGTCTTGCATGGGGGATCATGGCGGCAGGCTGCCACCCACTGGAAAGAATAGGTCGATTTTAGGGCCTCGGCGCCAGACCAGACTCAGGGCATGGCCCCTGGCGCTTGGGCAGCACTGGCGGCTGCGCCACTGGTGACAAATCCGATGCGTGAAAGACCGTGACGGTGGGCCAGCGCCATGATGGCGACGACGCGACCATGGGCCAGTCGGCTGTCGGCAGCCAACCGCAGTTCGGTCGCCGAGTCGGAAGCGGCCGCGCGTGCAAACAGGCGTTCCAACGCGGCATCGTCGAGGACTTGACCATCGACACTGGCGGCACCTTGGGCATCGACCGTCACCAGAACATGGGCCGTCTTGGCCGGCAGCGCCGCTGCGCTTTGTCGTGGCAAGTCGACCTTGAGCGCACCAACCAACAAGGGCGCAGCCAACATGAAGATCACCAGCAACACCAGCATGACATCGATGAGCGGTGTCATGTTGATCTCGCTCATGGGGCGAGCCGGGCGGGGACGCTCCAGGTTGCCGAAGGACAATTCAGGCCTCCGTGGCGAGCGTCAGGTCCCTCAAATCGAGGGCCAGGCCTTCGAGATCCGCTTCCATCAGCGCCGCCCGGCGCCCAAGGACGTTGTATCCGACCACGGCAGGTATCGCGACGATCAGCCCTGCGGCCGTCATGATCAGGGCCTCGCCCACTGGGGCTGCAATCCTGTCCAGACTAAGCTGGGCAGTACCCGATATTCCCAGCAACGCGTGGTAGATGCCCCAAACGGTCCCGAGCAGACCCACAAACGGGGACACGGACCCGACGGTGGCCAATATGGTGTGCCCGGACTGCAGTTGCTGCACCACATCCTGCAGGGCTTCGCGCAGCAAGCGGGTACGCCGCTGTGCAGGTGCATTGGCAGCGTCGAGCCCAGCGACTGGCGGTTGACGAAGGGCCGCCAGCAAAGGCAGAACCAATCCTTCCTTGTCCCAATGCGCCACATCGGCATCGGCCGAATCCAGACTGGATGCCTGCCACAGCGCCGCCTTGGCCCGCTGCAAACCCAGCGACGCACGGCGCAACACCCATGCCTTCCAGACAATCACACACCAGCTGCCCACGGACATGGCCATCAGGACCGCGATGACTGCGCGGCCCAGGGTATCCGCCTGCAACCAGGTCTGCCACATGCTCAAGCGCGCAGGCCGAGTACGTCAAACATGTCAAACAGGCCGTTCTTCTTGCCGGCTAGGAAGCGCACCGCGCGCAGGCTGCCCTGGGTATAGGTCGCGCGGCTGGACGACTTGTGGGAAATCTCGATGCGTTCGCCGGTACCCGCAAACAGCACGGTGTGGTCGCCCACGATGTCACCGCCACGGATAGTCGCAAATCCGATGGTCGACGGATCGCGCTCGCCGGTCACACCTTCACGGGCATAGACCGCGCACTCCTTCAGATCCCGCCCGATGGCGTCGGCAATGACCTCGCCCATCTTGAGGGCCGTGCCGGAAGGCGCATCGACCTTGTGCCGGTGGTGGGCCTCGATGATTTCGATGTCGTAGCCGGTGGACAGCGCCTTGGCCGCCATTTCCAGCAGCTTCAGGGTCACATTCACGCCCACACTCATGTTGGGCGCCAGCATCACCGGAATCGACTTGGCGAACTCGGCAATCTCGGCCTTCTGCGCTTCGGTGAAGCCGGTGGTGCCGATCACGGCAGCAACGCCCAGCTCACGGCAAACGGCCAAGTGCTGCAAGGTCCCTTCGGGGCGGGTGAAGTCGATCAGGCACTGGCTCTGGGCCAGGCCAGCGTGCAGATCGGCCGTCACCAGTACACCGGTTTGGAACCCGGCGTAGGCACCGGCATCGGTACCGACGGCGGGACTGCCGGCCAGATCCAGGGCGCCGGTCAGTTGGCAATCGTCGGCCGCGCGCACGGCGTCGATGAGCATGTGGCCCATGCGGCCGGAAGCGCCGGCAATGGCAATTCGATAAGTCATGTGCTTACTGTGCAGGTTCGAGAGGGGGGTAGGCGGAGGGGTCCACCGGCTGAGACGAAGCAGCAGGCGTAGGCGCAGGTTTGGCCACGCTCGCCGGTAGGGCCTTGATGGCATCCCGCGACATTTCGAGAACAGGCAATGGGCCCTGGGGTGGGGTCGAGCGCAAGGTCGAAACGAACTCCTTCTCGCTCGGCACATCATCGGCTTCAATCCGCTCCAGAACGTCGTTCTTGAAGAACACCGTGACCTTGCGCGACTGCGGCTGGGCACCCTGGCGCTGCAGGGTGAACACATAGTCCCAGCGGTCGGCATGGAACACGCTGGTCAACAGGGCCGACCCCAGCACTTCGCGCACCTGGGCGCGCGGCATGCCGGGACGCAGGTAGTCCAGCTGTTCGCGGGTCACCACGTTGCCCTGGATGATGTCGATCTTGTAGGGACTGACGGCCGTCGCCAGTTTCTCCTTTTGGGCTGCCACGTCCTTGAACGTGCTGCACCCTGCCATGGCCACGCACAGCGCGGTCAGAACGAATACACGGCAGGGGGAAACGGCAGCAGCTAGCATGGGTACAGGCAAGACGATATGATCGTTCCATTGTAGCGTTCGGCCCCAGCGCGGCTTGTCCGCCTGTTTTTGCCCCACGGCTTTCATGACCAATATCGACGAACTCAAAAGCACCGGCCTCAAGGCCACGATTCCGCGCCTGAAGATCCTGGAAATCTTCCAGCGCGGAACGCAACGGCACATGACGGCCGAGGATGTGTTCCGGGTGCTGCTCGAAGAACGTTCCGACGTGGGCTTGGCCACGGTCTACCGCGTACTGACCCAATTCGAGCAGGCAGACATCCTCAAACGCAGCAACTTCGAGAGCGGCAAGGCGGTCTACGAGCTCAATGAAGGCCAGCACCATGACCACCTGGTGTGCCTGGACTGCGGTAAGGTCGAAGAGTTCTTTGATGCGGAAATCGAGAAACGCCAGCACGCCATCGCAAGGGAAAAGGGATTCCAGATTGCCGACCACGCGCTGAGCCTGTATGCGCATTGCGCGCGCGAGAACTGCCCCAACCGCAGCACCAAGAAGACCGACTTCAGCCGCAATCCGGGCTGACAGCAAGCATCAACTGTCGCGCTCCATGGCGCGGCGGTGCCGCTCCACGAACTCCTGGTAGGTATCGATGCCGCGCAACTGCAGGATCGTGTTGCGCACGGCGGCCTCCACCAGCACGGCGATGTTGCGCCCTGCCACCACCTGGATCACCACCTTGCGCACCGGAACACCCAGCACGTCCTGGGTCAGCGGCTCGTAGGGAATGCGTTCATATTCACGCTCCAGGGTCTCCCGACGTACCAGGTGCACGATGAGTTTCAGGCGCATGCGCCGACGCACTGCGGTTTCACCGAAGATGGCACGAATGTCGAGCAGGCCGATGCCGCGCACCTCCAGCAGGTTCTCCAGCAGCTCGGGGCAACGTCCTTCGATGGTCGTCTGGTTGATGCGGTACAGGTCCACGGCATCATCGGCCACCAGACCGTTGCCACGCGATATCAGCTCCAAGCCCAGCTCGCTCTTGCCCAGGCCCGACTCGCCGGTGATCAGCACTCCGAGTCCCAGGATGTCCATGAACACCCCATGCATGGAGGCGCGCTCGGCGAAATGCTTGGCCAGATAGGCGCGCAGCACATCAATGACAAAGGCCGGCGACTCCTGGGTGGAAAACAGGGGGATCTCGGCACGCTCGCACATGGAAACCAGGGCCGGTGGTGCGGCCTGGCCATCGGCCAGCACCAAGACCGGGGGCTCCAGCGTCACGATGCGCGAGATGCGGCGTGCGCAGTCATCGGCCGTGGCATTGCTCAGGTAGGCGATTTCGCGGTGGCCCAGCACCTGCACCCGGTAGGGGTGGATATAGTTCAGGTGCCCCACCAGATCGGCACTGGAGCGCGCTTCGCGCACGGCAGCTTCGTCAAAACGGCGCTCCGACGCACCCAGCCCTGCAATCCATTCCCATTTCAGGCGGTTGCGGAACTCTTCAAACAGGACATCCGCGCTGATGACGGAGTGCTTCACGCAGGCTCGCCCGTATCGGTATCAGGCCACGGTGGCCGATTGCCAGCCAGCAATCAGGCCATGCAGCTGGGCGGCATCCGTGGCACCGGTGAGTTGCTCGCGGAATGCCGAATCGCTGAGCAGCTCAGCGATTTCGGACAGGATTTCCAGGTGTTTCTGGGTAGCGGCTTCCGGCACCAGCAGGAAGATCAGCAGGCTGACCGCCTTGTCATCCGGTGCATCGAAGCCGATGGGCTGGGCCAGTTGCAGCACCGCCGCCATGGGCGCCTTGAGCCCCTTGATGCGCCCATGGGGAATGGCAACCCCATGCCCCAAACCCGTCGAACCCAACCGCTCGCGCGAGAACAGGCTGTCGGTCACCAGGGCGCGGCTGAGCCCGTGGAGATTCTCGAACAGCAGGCCAGCCTCTTCGAAGGCGCGCTTCTTGCTGGTGACTTCCACTTGGGCCACAACGTGGTCCGCAGGGAGGATGGAGGCGAGGCGGTTCATGATGCGGCCGAATTATGCACTTAAAAAAAACCGCCCGTGCGGGCGGTTATTGATGCCACCGAAAGGCGCATTACATGACGCGTTTGGGGGCCTCGTGGTGGTGGCTCTGGATGCGGTCCTTGTGGCGCACCACCTGGCGATCCAGCTTGTCGACCAGTTCGTCCACCGCGGCGTACAGGTCCTCATGTGCACTCTCGGCGAACATGTCGTTGCCCTTGACATGGATCGTGCACTCGGCTCTTTGTCGTCGATCCTTCTCCTTCTGCTTTTCCACGGTCAGCAACACCTTGACATCGACAACCTGGTCAAAGTGGCGGGTAATACGATCGAGCTTGGTCGTGACATAACTGCGCAGGGCGGGGGTAACTTCAAGATGGTGACCGCTGATCGTCAGGTTCATACATAGCCTCCAATTGCTATCAAACACAGGAAAGTGCTGGTGGTTGCCAGCATCCAGAGCAGCCCAGGCAGGCTGGTGGACGGCCCCACTATGCGCCCGTTTCGGAGCAAATGCAATGCCTTTTTGGTAACCCCGAACGGGCCGTGGAAAAGGCGTTTTTCTACCTGCTGGAAACAGGAAATGCGATGCCATAATGGCAGTCTGTCAACGAATTGGAGAGTGCTCCTTGGAAACCTACCCTAGTCGGTAGCTTTCAGCTCCCGGGTCTGCCGTGGGGGTTGAAAGCCAGCCTTACCCCCCCATCCGCCAACGCAACCCACCATTGGGAGTGAGCCATGTTGAACATCTTTACGCTCGTGAACGGGCGGCTGTTCCAGGAAGAAATCGAATCCCTGGAGGAGCTCGCGCAGTTCCAGCCCATCTGGGTGGACCTGGAGTCCCCCACCGTCGAAGAGAAACGCTGGGTCAAGCAGCACTACGGGCTGTCCATCCCGGACGATGCCATGGACGAGGACATCGAGGAGTCGGCGCGCTTCTATGCCGAAGACAACGGTGACCTGCACATCCGCAGCGACTTCCTGGTGCCTGACGACGAGGAACCGCACACGGTGCGCGTCGCCTTCATCGTGAACATGGCCAATGACGGGCGCCGTTCCAGCGGCATCCTGTTCTCCATCCACGACGAGGACATTCCGGTATTCCGCCTGCTGCGCATGCGCGCCCGCCGCGCCCCGGGCCTGATCGAGGACGCCAAGGAAGTGCTGCTCAAGCTGCTCGACGCCGATGCCGAGTACTCGGCCGACACACTGGAAGAGATCTACGACGCACTCGAGAAGGTCAGTTCCCAGGTGCTCGCAGGCGAGGTGACCGACGCCCAGGCCGGCGAAGTGCTCGGAGCGATTGCGCGCCACGAGGACATGAACGGCCGCATCCGACGCAATGTAATGGACACCCGGCGCGCCGTGAGCTTCCTGATGCGCTCCAAGATGCTCAACAACGAGCAGTTCGAGGAAGCGCGCCAGATTCTGCGCGACATCGACTCGCTGGACTCGCACACCGCCTTCCTGTTCGACAAGATCAACTTCCTGATGGATGCCACGGTCGGTTTCATCAACATCAACCAGAACAAGATCATCAAGATCTTCTCGGTGGCCAGCGTCGCGCTGCTGCCGCCGACCCTGATCGCCAGCATCTACGGCATGAACTTCCAGTACATGCCCGAGCTGGCCCAGACCTGGGGCTACCCCTACGCGCTGGCGCTCATGCTCGCCAGTGCGCTGGTGCCGATGTGGTACTTCCGCCGTCGCGGCTGGCTCAAGTAGGCCAAAAAAACAGCCGCAGCCCGCACAGAAATTGCGCAGGTAGCTATTATTTTCATAGCGACTGCAGCAACCCCCGGATGATCGCATTGGCGTACACACGGGCCACAGCGTCGACGAACTGGGGGAAATCGACGTGCGCGGTGTCGTCGGCGCGGTCGGAGATGGTGCGCACCGCCGCCATGGGCACGCCATAGTCATTGCACACCTGGGCCACCGCTGCGCCTTCCATCTCGACTGCCAGTGCACCGTGACCGGCTGCTTCCAGCCGCTGCACCAGGGCGCGGGCTTCGTCGGCCGAACAGACGAAACGGTCTCCGGTGGCGATCAGCCCCTGGTGGACCCGGGACGCACGCCCGGCAAAGGTGTGTCCTGCGAGGGCCAGACGCGACTGCTCCAGCAAGCGCTGCGACCAGTCCGGATCGACCGCTTGCACACTGGTGCCGGTCAGCGGAATCTCGAAACGCGGAAACAGGGGCGAGGCATCCATGTCGTGCTGGACGAACCCGCTGGCCACCACCACGTCCCCCACGGCCACATCCGCACCGACACCCCCCGCCACCCCCGTGAACACCACAGCCCGTGCGCCGAAGTGTTCCAGCAAGGTCGCCGTGGTTGTGGCGGCCGCCACCTTGCCGATGCGCGAAAGCGCCAGCACCACCGGCTGCCCGTCCAGCACGCCCACGCCATAGTCGCGTCCGGCGCGCCGCACCGTCTGCAGACCCGCCACCGCATGGGCCAGCCCTTCCTGCTCCTGCGGCAGGGCACTCAGGATGGCAATAGGGGCTTGGTCGGTGCTCATTGGTCGCGCAGTTCGCGTCGCAGCACCTTGCCCACCGGGGTCTTGGGCAGCTCGTCACGGAACTGGACGATCTTGGGTTGCTTGTAGCCGGTGAGCTTGTCGCGGCAGAAGGCACGCACCGCCTCTTCGGTCACGCTCGGGTCCTTGCGCACCAGCACCAGCTTGACCGCCTCTCCGGTCTTGGCATCGGGCACACCGACGCAGGCCACCTCCAGGATGCCGGGCATCTGGCCCACCACATCCTCCAGCTCGTTGGGAAACACATTGAAACCGCTGACCAGCACCATGTCCTTCTTGCGGTCCACGATCTTGAAGAAGCCCTTGTCATCGACCACACCGATGTCGCCGGTCTTGAAGTAGCCGTCGGGCGTCATGACCTTGGCAGTCTCGTCCGGCCGCTGCCAGTAGCCCGCCATCACCTGCGGCCCCTTGATGGCGATCTCGCCGGATTGACCCGGCGCGACCTCGCGCCCTTCATCGTCGAGCAGCTTCAGGTAGGTGCTGGGCAAGGGCACGCCGATGGTGCCGGTGTAGGCGGTGGAGGTGACCGGGTTGCAGGTCGCGGACGGCGAGGTTTCGCTCAGGCCGTAGCCCTCGCAGATCGGGCAGCCCGTCTTCTCGAACCAGATCTTGGCCACGTTGCTCTGCACGGCGGTGCCCCCGCCGACCGACACCTTGAGGTGGCTCCAGTCCACGGTATTGAACTGCGGGTGGTTGGCCAGCCCGTTGAACAGGGTGTTGACCGCTGGGAACGAGTGGATGCGATGCGGCGCCAGCTCCTTGAGCACGCCGGGAATGTCGCGCGGGTTGGCAATGAGGATGGCTTTTCCCCCCATCCGCAGGCCCAGCATCATGCCCACCGTGAAGGCGAAGATGTGGTACAGCGGCAGCGCGATGACCCCGGTGGGTTGCTCGGTGGCGGGAATCTTCTTCATCACCGGGGCATTCCAGGCTTCGGACTGCAGCACGTTGGCAATGATGTTCCGGTGCAGCAGCACTGCGCCCTTGGACACGCCGGTGGTTCCACCGGTGTACTGCAGCACGGCCACATCGTCGGCGCTCAGCGCGACCTTCTGCAGGCCACGCTTGCGCCCCTGCGCCACGGCCTCGTTGAAGCGCACCGCGCCGGGCAACGTGAACGGCGGCACCATCTTCTTGACCTGGCGCACCACGTAGTTAACCAGGGTCCCCTTGACCAGCCCCAGCTGGTCGCCCATGGCACACAGCACCACATGCTGCACGCCCGTGGCGGCGATGCATTTCTCCAAGGTGGCGGCAAAGTTCTCGATGATGACGATGGCCTTGGCCCCCGAGTCCTTGAGCTGGTGTTCCAACTCACGGGGGGTGTACAGCGGATTGACGTTCACCACCACGAAACCCGCGCGCAGGATGCCGGCCACGGCCACCGGGTACTGGGGCACGTTGGGCATCATGATGGCGACGCGATCCCCCTTGGCCAACCCCAGGCCCTGCAGGTAGGCACCGAAGGCCTGGCTCAGGGTATCGGTCTGGGCATAGCTGATGTCCTTGCCCATGAAGCTGTAGGCGACCCGGCTGGCATAGGCGGTAAAGCTTTCTTCCATGAGCGCCACCAGCGAGGAGTAGGTTCCGGGATGGATGTCCGCGGGCACCCCATCGGGGTAGCTAGAAAGCCAGATGCGTTCCGTCATGCAAAGGTCTCCAAGGTATCCGTGTGTTCAAAAGCGGGGGCCAGCATCGCCCTGCGGCCCTCCCGCTACGCGTTCTAGAGCGTGAGCCCCACGTGACGCGGCAACCGGGGATTATGTTGTAAGCTTTGTTTCAGTTTCAACATCACGAGGAGAGTCCCATGCAGACGGGCGTGAACACGCAAAGTCCGACAGCGGAAACCAGCCCTTCGGCCCAGTGCATCGGGGTACCGCGCGAACTGTTTGCCGGTGAAAAGCGCGTAGCCACCGTCCCCGACGTGGTCACCAAACTCATCAAGCTGGGTTTTGCGGTGCGCGTCGAATCCGGTGCCGGTGAACTGGCCAACTTCAGCGACGACAGCTACCGCGAAGCCGGTGCCACGGTCGTGGAGTCCGCGGCCCAGATCTGGAGCCAGTGCGACATCGTCTTCAAGGTGCGTCCGCCCACCAGCGATGAAGTCGCGCAGATGCGTGAGGGATTGGTGCTGATCGGCTTTGTCTGGCCGGCGCAGAATCCGGACCTGATGCAGCAATTGGCTGCGCGCAAGCTCACCGTGCTGGCCATCGACTGCCTGCCTCGTACCCTGAGCCGGGCCCAGAAGATGGACGCCCTGACCTCCATGGCAGGGGTCAGCGGCTACCGCGCGGTGATCGAAGCCGCCAACGCCTTCGGCCGCTTCTTCAACGGCCAGATTACCGCTGCGGGCAAGGTGCCCCCGGCCAAGGTGTTCATCGCCGGTGCCGGCGTGGCCGGCCTCGCCGCCATCGGCACGGCGGCAGGGTTGGGCGCCATCGTGCGCGCCAACGACACCCGTGCCGAGGTGGCCGACCAGGTGAAGTCCTTGGGCGGCGAATTCGTGAAGGTGAACTACGAGGAAGAAGGTTCGGGCGGCGGCGGCTATGCCAAGGTCATGAGCGAGGGCTTCCAGGCCGCACAGCGCGAGATGTATGCGCAGCAGGCCCGCGAGGTCGACATCATCATCACCACCGCCCTCATTCCGGGCAAACCCGCGCCCAAGCTCATCACCGCCGAGATGGTGAAGAGCATGAAGCCCGGCAGCGTGATCGTGGACATGGCCGCCGAGCAAGGCGGCAACTGCGAACTGACCGAACCCGGGCAGGCCGTGGTGAAGCATGGCGTCACCATCGTCGGCTACACCGACCTGGCCTCGCGTCTGGCCAAGCAGTCGTCCACGTTGTACGGCACCAACCTGCTGCGCCTGACGGAAGAGCTGTGCAAGGCCAAGGACGGCGTGGCCGTGGTCAACATGGAAGACGACGCCATCCGCGGCCTGACCGTCATCAAGGACGGCACCGTCACCTGGCCGGCTCCCGCGCCCAAGGTGGCTGCGGCGCCCGCCCCGAAAGCAGCCGCAGCACCGGTGGCGGAGAAGAAGTCCGGTCACGGGCATGGCGCCAGCGCGCCGCTGCCCGCCAAGACCCTGGTCACCATCTTCGCCGTCGCCGCCCTGGCCTTCTGGTTCATCGGCGCCTATGCGCCCGCGGCGTTCCTGGGCCATTTCACGGTCTTCGTGCTGGCCTGCTTCATCGGCTACATGGTGGTGTGGAATGTGACCCCTTCCCTGCATACGCCGCTCATGAGCGTGACCAACGCTATCTCCAGCATCATCGCCATCGGCGCGCTGGTGCAGATCGCTCCACCCGAAATGGGCATGGATGGGCGCCCCGACAGCCTGATCCGCTGGTTGGCGTTCGCCGCCATCGTGCTCACCGCCATCAACATGTTCGGCGGCTTTGCCGTGACCCGGCGCATGCTGGCGATGTTCCGCAAGTGAACGAGAAGAACAAGAAGGAATGACAACCATGTCCCAAAGTCTTGCTACGGTGGCCTACCTTGGTGCGGCCATCCTGTTCATCCTCAGCCTGGGCGGCCTGTCCAACCCGGAAACCTCGCGGCGCGGCAACCTGTTCGGCATGGTCGGCATGGCCCTGGCCGTGCTGGCAACCATCTTCGGCCCCCGCGTCGGCCCCGGCGGCATCGCCTGGATCCTCGCGGCCCTGGTCATCGGCGGTGGCATCGGCCTGTATGCGGCCCGCGTGGTGCAGATGACCCAGATGCCCGAACTGGTGGCCCTCATGCACAGCCTGGTCGGCCTGGCGGCCTGCCTGGTGGGCTTTGCCAGCTATGTCGATACCTCGGTACAGTTTGCCGGCGCGGAAAAGCTGATCCACGAAGTGGAGATCTACATCGGCATCCTCATCGGCGCGGTCACGTTCTCGGGCTCGCTCATCGCATTCGGCAAGCTCAATGGCCGTATCGGCGGAAAGCCCCTGCTGCTGCCTGCGCGCCACTGGCTCAACCTGGTGGCCTTGCTGGTCGTGATCTGGTTCGGGCGTCAATTCCTGGCTGCCCACGATGTGAACGCGGGCATGCTGCCGCTGGTGGTGATGACCGCCATTGCCCTGCTGTTTGGCGTGCACATGGTCATGGCCATTGGCGGCGCGGACATGCCGGTGGTGGTGTCCATGCTCAACAGCTACTCCGGCTGGGCAGCCGCGGCCACCGGCTTCATGCTCAACAACGACCTGCTCATCGTCACTGGTGCGCTGGTGGGTTCGTCGGGTGCGATCCTGAGCTACATCATGTGCAACGCCATGAACCGCAACTTCCTCAGCGTGATCGCCGGGGGCTTCGGTTCGGGCGGTGGCGCGGCACCGGCTGCAGGCGCCGCGGCGCAACCGCAAGGCGAGGTCGTGCCCGTGAGCGCCGCCGAGACCGCCGAGCTGCTGCGCGAAGCCAAGAACGTGGTCATCGTGCCCGGCTACGGCATGGCGGTAGCCCAGGCCCAGCACACCGTGAACGAGATCACCCGCCACCTGCGCGACAAGGGCGTGAACGTGCGCTTTGCCATCCACCCGGTGGCGGGCCGCATGCCCGGCCACATGAACGTGCTGCTGGCCGAGGCCAAGGTGCCCTACGACATCGTGCTGGAGATGGACGAGATCAACGAGGACTTCCCCGACACCGACGTGGCCATGGTCATCGGCGCCAACGACATCGTGAACCCGGCGGCGCAGGAAGACCCGGGCAGCCCGATCGCCGGCATGCCGGTGCTGGAAGTATGGAAGGCCAAGACCAGCATCGTGATGAAGCGCTCCATGGCCAGCGGCTATGCGGGCGTGGACAATCCGCTGTTCTACAAGGAAAACAACCGCATGCTGTTCGGCGACGCCAAGAAGATGCTCGACGAATTGCTGGGAGCCTTGAAAAGCTAAAGGAAGCCCACATGAGTGAACGTTGGAAGCCCAGCGTGACCGTGGCGGCCGTCATCGAGCGTGACGGCCGTTTTTTATTGGTCGAGGAACACACGCCCGAGGGCCTGCGCCTGAACAACCCGGCCGGACACCTGGAGCCCGGCGAGTCGCCCCAGAGCGGCTGCGTGCGCGAGGTGCTGGAGGAAACGGCCCACGACTTCACCCCCACGGCCCTGGTGGGGGTGTACCTGTCACGCTTCGTTCGCCCCGCCACCACGGGTGCTGCCGAGGAAGCCATTACCTACCTGCGCTTTGCCTTCTGCGGCGATGCGGGCGCCTGGCATGCCGGTCGCGCGCTGGACGCGGGCATTGTCCGCGCGGTATGGCTCACGGCCGACGAAATACGCACCAGCCAGGACCGCCACCGCAGCCCGCTGGTGCTGCAGTGCATGGAAGACTACCTGCGCGGCCAGCGCTTCCCGCTGGAGCTGGTGGTCACGGATGCCAGTGCACTCGTGACCGGCTGAGTTGTCGCTACGTTTTTGATAGCTGCTTACGCAATATCCACGTGGGCAAGAGGCCAATTTGGCCGGTAAAATGCTGACCACAAGGGTTTGAAGGCATGCAATCAGCAAAGAAACGGGTGGTCGTGGGTTTGAGCGGCGGGGTGGACTCCGCGGTGTCGGCCTACCTGCTCAAGCGCCAAGGGTATGAAGTCGTCGGCATCTTCATGAAGAACTGGGAGGACGACGACGACAGCGAATACTGCTCCTCCAACATCGACTTCGTGGACGCGGCTGCCGTGGCGGATGTGCTCGGCATCGAGATCGAGCACGTGAACTTCGCCTCCGACTACAAGGACCGGGTATTCGCCGAGTTCCTGCGCGAATACCAGGCGGGCCGCACGCCGAACCCCGACATCCTGTGCAACGCCGAGATCAAGTTCAAGGCTTTCCTGGACCACGCCTTCGCGCGCGGGGCCGACTTCATTGCCACCGGCCACTACGCGCGGGTTCGGCGCAACCCCGCATCGGGAAAGGTCGAACTGCTCAAGGGGCTGGACCCGAGCAAGGACCAGAGCTATTTCCTGCACCGCCTGAGCCAGGCCCAGTTGGACCGCGTGCTGTTTCCGGTCGGTGAGCTGCACAAGAGCGAGGTGCGCCGCATCGCCGACGAGATTGGCCTGCCCAACGCCAAGAAGAAGGACTCCACCGGCATCTGCTTCATCGGCGAGCGCCCATTCCGGGAATTCCTGAACCGCTACATCTCCAAGGAACCGGGGCCCATCAAGGACGCGTCCGGGCGCACTATCGGCCAGCATGTGGGCCTGTCGTTCTACACCCTGGGCCAGCGCCAGGGCCTGGGCATTGGCGGCATCAAGGCCAAAGGTGCGCAAAAGGGCGGCGGCGAGCATGCCCCCTGGTTTGTGGCGCGCAAGGACATGGCAAAGAACACGCTGTGGGTGGTGCAGGGGCATGACCACCCCTGGCTGCAGTCGGCCGCGCTGACGGCACTGGACGCCAGCTGGGTCAGCGGCACGCCACCGGTGGATGGTTCACTGGCAGCCAAGACCCGCTACCGCCAGAGCGACGCTGCCTGCGCGGTGCAGGGTGCCGATGCTTCTGGCGCCTTCACGCTGACGTTTACGGAGCCGCAATGGGCAGTGACGCCGGGCCAGTCGGCCGTGCTCTACGACGGCGAGGTCTGCCTGGGCGGCGGCATCATCGCTTCGGCCAGTCCCTGGCCAAGCACGTGACGCTATAAATTCAGAAGCTGGTTACGCTTATCCCAAGCGGGCCAACATGGTTTCCATGTCCTTGACCATGGCCTCCAGGCTGGCTTTCTGGGACTCGTCGGGTTGGACGCGGGCGTTGAGTTCCTGCTCCATGAAGCACACCGTCATGCGCAGGTAGGTGCTGTCCAGCGCCTTGCGCACAGCCGCAAACTGCTGGCCGATCTTGAGGCAATCCTCCCCCTCCTCGACCATGCGCTGGATACCGCGGATCTGTCCCTCTGCGCGGCGCAGGCGGTTGAGCACATCGGTACGGGCTTCGGGCTGGGTCAGTACGGTCATGGGAAAGTGGTCCACGGGATTGCGATCAGGGGCCGCATTCTCGCCGATGTTCGCGCCTTGCGCCACCTTTGCCTGCGCCGAAGTTGTCGCACAAAGCCCGCACATGCCCCCGGATGTATCCGGAATTACGCTGGCGGGCAATCCAGGTTTCAGCGGCTGCATGCCCCATTGCCCTCAGGCACACCCAACTTCTTCAGCAGGATGCCGGGTGGGCAGAATCCCGTGATGCCTGACTGGAACAGGTTGAAGCCCACGAAGGCAGTGAAGGCCAGGGCCCACTTGGTCCAGAAGATCGGGCTGCCTTCCACGCCCAGCGCGAGGGACAACATCACAAAGAATCCCGCCATGATGCGGATGTAGCGTTCGACAGTCATCGTTTTCTCCAGTTAAAAATCGGTTCAGTTCTTTTCGGTCAGTCGGACAATGCCCAGCGCCTTGAGCACGTACTTCTCGTACACCGGCTCGGAGTTGCCCTTGCGGATCTTGCGCAGGAAGTACTTCTCGAATGCAATCTTGGCCAGATGCACCCATTTGCCCTTCTTGAACCAGTTCACGTTGCGGGGCGGGATCTGCGGCAGGGCCACGAAGGCGGCGCCGGTATCGCCCATGTCGGCCAGGCAAATGGCGTTCCACGTGCCCTTGGCCAGTGCCGGCTTGCCCGCCAGTTCATCGGCAATGTTGTGGGCGATGGCGCCGACCATGCTCTCGATCATGTAGCCGGTCTTGGGCGTGCCCGTGGGCACCGGCGTGGTCTCGACTGGCGGTATGGCCACACAGACACCGGCCGAGAAGATGTTCCTGTAAGCCTTGCTGCGCTGGTACTCGTCGATGAGCACGAAGCCGCGGGGATTGCACAGGTTGGGAACGGCAGCGATGGCGTCCACGCCCTTGAAGGCCGGCAGCATCATCGACAGCTGGAACGGCACCTCATGCTCCTTGTAGACCTGGCCGAGGTCGTCCAGCTGGGTGACGAACAGCTTGCCCTGCTCGACCCTGGTGGTCTTGGCGTTGGTGATCCACTTCATGTCGCGGTTGCGCATTTCGGATTCGAGCATGGACTTGCTGTCGCCCACACCGCCCAGCCCCAGGTGCCCGATGTAGGGCTCGCTCGTGACATAGGTGATCGGCACCTTGTGGCGCAGCTTGCGTTTGCGCAGGTCGGTGTCGAGAATGAAGGCGAACTCGTAGGCCGGGCCGAAGCAGCTGGCACCGGGCATGGCACCGATGACCACCGGCCCGGGATTCTGCAGGAAGTTCTCATAGTCCGCCCAGAATTCCTGGGCATGGTCGACACTGCAGATGGAGTGGGTGAAGCCGCCACCGCCGGCTGATACGGGACCCGCGCCGGGAACCTCGGCGAACGAGAGCTTCGGGCCCGTGGTGAGCACCAGGTAGTCGTAGTCCAGGGTCTGGCCGTTGGCCAGCGTGAGCTTGCTCGCCGCGGCATCGAGTGCCGTGGCCGCACTGGCAATGAATCCGATGCCTTTGCGCTCCAGGTAAGGCGCAATGGGCAAGGTGATTTCCTCACGCTGGCGCCAGCCCACGGCGATCCAGGGGTTGCTGGGCACGAACTGGAAGTAGTCGGTAGCGTTGACCACCGTGATGCGGTGCTCCTTGCCCAGCAGCTCCCGCATTTCATAGGCTGCGGGCATGCCCCCGATGCCAGCGCCAACGATCACGATGTGTGCCATGGTTGTCTCCTTGTATTCATGGTTTGGAATGCACGCGATTGCAATGGCCTGTCACACTGCTTCCACGCGGCGGCGGTACATGGCGTAGTACAGGACCGGAATGACCACCAGGGTCAGCAGGGTGGACACCAGGATGCCGAAGATGAGCGATACCGCCAGCCCGTTGAAGATCGGGTCGTCGAGGATGAAGAAGGCACCGACCATGGCCGCCAGCCCGGTCAGGGCAATGGGCTGGGCGCGCACCGCCGCCGACTGCAGCACCGCTTCCTTGAACGCCACGCCGTTGCGCACCTGCAATTCGATGAAGTCCACCAGCAGGATGGAGTTGCGCACGATGATGCCGGCCAGCGCGATCATGCCGATCATGCTGGTAGCGGTGAACTGCGCCCCGAGCAAAGCGTGCCCGGGCATGACACCGATGATGGTCAGCGGAATCGGCGCCATGATGACCACGGGCGTCAGGTAGCTCTTGAACTGCGCCACCACCAGCAGGTAGATCAGCACCAGACCCACGGCATAGGCGGCACCCATGTCGCGGAAAGTGTCATACGTGATCTGCCACTCGCCGTCCCACTTGAGCCCGAACTGCCGGTACACGTCGGTGGGTTGCTTGATCCAGTATTCGCCCAGCACGCCCTCCTTGGATGCGCCCAGCTCCGCAATATGGGAGCGGATGGCGAACAGCCCATAGAGCGGTGAATCGGTCTTGCCCGCCATATCCCCCACCACGTAGCTGACGCCCAGCAAGTCCTTTGTGAACAAGGGCTTGTCGATCACACCCTTTTCCACCTGCACCAGTTCGGACAAGGGCACCAGCTGCCCGTTGGCCGCACGCATAGGCAAGGCCAGCACCGCGTCCAGACCGACCTGCTTTTCCAGCGGAAGCTGCATGCGCACGGGCACGGGGTACTTGGAGTGCTGGTCGTGCAGGTAGGCACTGTCCATGCCCGACAGGGCACCCGCTACGGTTTGGGCGACGGCGGCCACGGGGATCCCCAGACTTTCCGCCCGCTGGCGCCGCACCCGCAGGAAGGAGCGCGCAGCGTCTTCCTTCAGGCTGGTGTCAATGCCCACGATGTCGGCCGTGGCACCGAAGGCTGCGGCCACTTCGGTGGCCAGTTTCTGGCGCCCCGCTTCGTCCGGCCCGTAGATTTCGGCCACCAGCGGCGACATGACCGGAGGGCCCGGCGGCACTTCGACCACCTTCACACGCGCGTGGTACTTGGCTGCAATTTGTTCGAGTGCCGGGCGCATGCGCTGCGCGATGGCGTGGCTCTGTTCCTTGCGGTGGTGCTTGTCGACCAGGCTTACCTGCAGGTCGCCCTGCTCCATGTCGGAGCGCAGGTAGTACTGGCGTACCAGCCCGTTGAAGGTAATGGGCGAGGCGGTACCGGCGTAGCCCTGTAAGTGCCGCACTTCGGGTTGCTGTGCCAGGTGAGCACCCAGCTCCTGCAGCACCAGCGCCGTGTCTTCCAGCGGCGTTCCGGCGGGCATGTCGACCACCACCTGGAACTCGCTCTTGTTGTCGAAGGGCAGCATCTTCAACACCACCCACTGCACCACCGCGAGTCCGACGGACAGCATCAGGGCAGCGACGATGCCTGCCAACAGGAGCCAGCGCTTGCGTGCACTGTTGAGTAGCGGCAGGAGTACGGCCTCGAAAAGCTTCTGGAGCCGCAAGCCCATCTTCGACGGCGCCGCGCTCTCTGTGGCATGGTGCGAATGGCTGCCATGCTCGCGCATGAATTTCAGGGCCAACCAAGGCGTCACCGTGAAGGCGATGGCCAGCGAGATGGCCATGCCCAGGCTGGAGTTAATCGGAATGGGGCTCATGTACGGGCCCATCAGCCCCGACACGAAGGCCATCGGCAGCAGTGCCGCGATGACGGTCAAGGTGGCCAGAATGGTCGGCCCGCCCACCTCGTCCACCGCACGCGGGATCAGCGCAGACAGCGGGGCATCTGGTGTTAATTGCTGGTGCCGATGGATGTTCTCGACCACCACGATGGCATCGTCCACCAGGATGCCGATCGAGAAGATCAGTGCAAACAGGGAGACCCGGTTGAGCGTGAAGCCCCAGGCCCACGAGGCAAACAGCGTCGCGGTCAGCGTCAGGATCACGGCGGCACCGACGATCAGGGCCTCTCGCCTGCCAAGGGCCAGCCCCACCAGCAAGATCACGGAGCCGGTGGCGAAGGCAAGCTTCTGGATCAGCTTGTTGGCTTTTTCTGCCGCGGTTTCACCGTAGTCACGGGTCACCGTCGCTTCCATGCCGGCCGGAATGACGGTGTTGCGCAGTGAATCGAGGCGCTGGATCACGGCACGCGAGACGTTGACGGCGTTCTCACCCGGCTTTTTGGTCACGGCAATGGTCAGTGCCGGGTAGCTGCTACCTGCCTTCTGCGGCTCTGCTTGTCCGTCGTAGGCGGCACCCTTGGTGAACCAGGCGTAGTGGCGGGGTTGTGCAGCCGCTTCGCGGATATCGGCCAACTCCCGCAGGTACACCGGCTTGCCGGCATTGACGCCAACCACCAGGTCGCCAACGTCCTGCGCACTGCGCAAGAATTCCCCAACCTCCACGGTCATCATCTGCGCACCGCCCGCGCCCGGCGCGCCTGCGACCTGGCCGGCCGGCATGCCGAAGTTGGCCGCCTGGAGCGTACGCTGCAGGCCCAGCAGGTCCGCCCCGCGGGCCCGCATGCGCACCGGGTCCAGCCGGATTTCCAGCACGCGCCCTGGCGCTGCCAGGGTGCTGACCTCGCGCACACCGGCCACGGCCTTCAATTCGGCCTCCAGACTGTGGGCCACATCCTGCAGTTCGACCGCGGACTGCGCGTCCTGTCCCCACAGGGTGATGCCAACCACCGGGACATCATCGATGCCCTTGGGCTTGACGATGGGGGTCAAGGTGCCCAGGCCTGGGGGCAACCAGTCCTGGTTGGCGTTGATCACGTCGTACAGGCGCACCAGTGCCTCTGTGCGCGGTACACCCACCTTGAACTGCACCGTCAGTATGGCCATGCCCGGGCGCGAGACCGAATAGGTATGCTCGATGCCCGCAATCTGGCTGAACATCTGTTCTGCCGGGCGCGCCACCATGTTCTGCACGTCGGTGCTGCTGGCGCCTGGGAAAGGCACCATGACGTTGGCCATGGTGACGTTGATCTGTGGCTCCTCTTCCCGCGGTGTCACCAGGACGGCAAAAGCGCCCAGAAGCAAGGCCACCAAGGCCAGCAGGGGCGTGAGCGCATTGCCCTGGAAGGCCGCGGCAATGCGGCCGGAGATCCCCAATGAAGTGTGGTTCATGGTGGCTTACCTTGCAGCTGCGGCCTTGACCGGATCCAGGGCGATGCGCTCACCCGCACGCAGGCCCGCGACGATTTCCACGGATTGCGCTCCCACCAGGGCGCCGGTGCGCACTGCCCGCAAGGCGTAGCCCTGGGCCTGCGCGACATAGACCGCGGTCAGCTCACCACGGCGCACCAGCGCTTGGGTCGGTATGGTGATCCGCTGGGGGGTTGCGGCGGCACCGCCAGCAAACCGCACGCGTACTGGCTGGCCCGGCAACATGGTTGCAGTGTCCTTGGGTGACAGATCCAACCGCCATTCGGTGGTCTGCGACACCGGGTCGGCGGAAGGCACGATCTGCCGTGTCGTCGGTGTGATCCTTACAGCAGCATTCACTGAGTCCTGTTCGACGCTGATATCGCGTGCGACCTTGGCGTCTTCGGCCCGCGATTGCGGAACCTGCACCACTGCACGCAGGGGCTGGGGGGCGTAGACGGTAAGCAGTGGTGCACCCGGCACGGCAAGATCACCGGCTTGGACGTGTGTCTGCAACACCAGTCCGTCAAAAGGGGCGACAACCCGCGCGTAGCCCTGCGCGATGCCCGACAGCTTGACGGAAGCTTGCGCCTGGTCCTTGCCTGCCCGCGCTGCTTCCAGTTGTGTCGCTGCGGTGTCCAGTGCAGCCTTCGATACGAACCCTTTTTGTTGAAGTTCCCTGGTTCGCTCCCATTGCGTCTGCGCGTTCCGGAATTCGGCTAGGGCCTGTGCCATCTGCGCCTGGCTTCGTTCGGTACCAACCTGGGCCTCGCGGTCGTCCAGCGTGGCCAAGGTTTGACCTGCCTTGACCCGATCACCCACCTTCACCTTGAGTGTGAGGACGCGCCCCTGGGTCTGCGCGGAGACGGTAGCCTGGTGGACGGCCTGCAACGTGCCCTCCAACGCGAAGCCGCTGGCCTGGGTATCGACGCCTACTTTGTAAGTGGGGACGGTTTGCGCCTGCAGCACGCCGGCAAGCAGCAGCACGGTGGCTGCGCCCAGCCGCCTGCAATTGGCTTTCCATGCTTTGTTCATGTACTCTTCCATATACTATGTGGGGTATCGTATTACTATACGCGGTAAGTGTCCTGCCTGTCAAGTGACGCCATCGCGGCGGATTCCGTGCAAATTTCACAGGCCGATGCTGCAAGAAAGAAGAATTGCCTTTGTTGACAATCAGTTACATCTGACAATCGAAGCACTACAAGAATAAAATCGTCGCTTTCACCGAACTACAGGCATGACCGCTACACCTCTGGAAAACTACTACCGCGAACAACAGATGTCCCTTCAGTGGTTTCCGTTTCTGCGCGCCATGGCCGGTGAACTCAGCGAGCAGACGGATGCGCAAACGCTGCGCAAACTGTGGACTTCGATCGGAGAGCGGGCAGCGCAGGACTCCCGTGAGGCATTCGAGGGTGTCAATACACTGGGGGCACTCACAAACGCGCTCAACGACTACCTGGCGCGCATAAACTGGGGCGTGGTCGAGATCTCCGAAATACCTGCGGGCATCGCGATTGACCACCATGGCGCACCGCTGGCGGAGGCCTTCGGAGACGACGCCCTTGTGTGGTCGATCGGATTCCTGGAAGGCTTCTACCAGACACTTTTCGGCCTGCTCGGTGCAGGGCCATCGATGCGCGTGCGGGCGATCGAGGAAGAGTGTGAAGCCCTGCATTTGCGATTCCGTTTCGGACGCTGATCCCACAAGACATCCCTATGCCTGCCACACCCAAATCCCCATCGGCACTGATGCGGTCACTCGGCGCGGATGAGTCTGCACTGGAGGCCAAACTGCGCGTATCCGCACGTGAAGCCGAGCAGCGCTGGCCACTTTTTCGTGCCATGGCACCCTCCAAGGCAGAGGTCACGCCAGCACTGAGCGATGGTGACAAACAGGCCTGGACGCCAGCACCTCCTCCCCAACAACCGGCACGCAAACCACTGCTGGCACGCCCCGGCATCAGCAGCAAGCTGTCAGGAGGGCTGGAGAAATTTGCATCCCTGGCGGGAGCCTCGCCTCGCCCGAAGAAGGTGGCGTCCGAGACGGCACCAATCGCATCTGAGCCGACTACCAACGCTACCCGGACGAAACCGCGCAAGTCCAACGCGCCCACGGACGCCGTGGACATGCCGCCCTTGGCCGCCAATCTGTTTCCCTCCCCGGACGCCCCCATGCCGCGCGAAACCCTGTTTGCCACGCAAACCAAGGCGACCGAGCGTCCCGCGGCTGTCGGTTTGTTTGCCAAGATGGGTGCGCAGGAAACAACCCCACCAGACCAGACCAAACAACGGCAACAACCGAGCACCGCGCAAGAGACTGCACCAGATTCGCTGGCGGCATTGTTTGACCGAATCGAGGGCCATGTCGCACCGACGAATCCCATGTCGCGCAGCAAGACAAGCGGCACCCCCCTCATGCGCAGGATCGGCAAACGATGAGCGTCATTGGCGTGGTTTCCATGAAGGGTGGCGTCGGAAAGACATCGGTCACCGCCAACCTGGCCGTCGCATTGGCAAGAGCATTGGGGCCCCATCGCGTCAGCACCGTGGATCTCGACCCGCAGAACGCCCTTCGATTCCATCTTGGCCTTGCACTTGAAGACGCGTGCGGCGTATGTACCCAATCGATTGCGCAGGCGGATTGGGCGGAAATCGCCGTGCCCACAGACCATGAGGTGCTGTGCCTGCCTTACGGTGAGGTTTCCGAAGAGGAACGTCAGGCGTTTGAGGAACTGCTCGAAACACATCCCGGATGGATAGGAGACCAGATCCATGCCGCAGGTCTGAATGACGATGCCGTTGTATTGATCGACACGCCACCGGGTCCCAGCCCTTACCTGCGTCAGACGCTCGCATGCGCGGACCTGATTCTGGTCGTGCTCCTTGCCGACGCCGCGTCCTATGCAACGGTTTCTGCCATGGAATCCTGGCTGGCCGAGATGCAGACAGCACAGCCGCAAGCGAAGCACCTGTACCTGCTCAATCAGGTCGACCGAACGGATTTGCTCAACAAGGATGTTGGTGATGTACTGAGCCACAGACTCGGTGACAGACTGATACCGATTGGCGTTCACCTCGATGAATCGGTGCGGGAAGCGCTTGCGTTCCAGCAGCCCGTCATGGCCTATGACCCCCATGGCCAGGCCAGCCATGACCTTGCACGCATTGCAGAGCATCTCATCGACAGCCTGAACCGATGACCCCGGCAACACTGCTGCACCTCTGGCGTGACCGGTGGCACCTGCCACAACATCCCGAGCACAGTGTCCCCTTGGTGCATGGGCGGATTGCGCGCTGGACCATGGACTTGGCCCGTTCGGATCACTGGGGCCTTCCCGGACTGATTGCCGCGGTGCTGACGGCAACTCTCACCGTGCTTGTGCTGGCGGTCACCACCCGCCTGTCAACGAATAGCCAGATTGTCCTTGGCTGGTCGCTGGTGGTTTTCGCCATCTACCTGCGTCGCCATCGTGGCCAGGTCGTCGCCCTGGCGATCGTCTGCATGGCTGCACTGCTGGGGCTTCGCTACTTCTACTGGCGCGCAGAGGCCACCCTGCCCCCTTCGGGCACAGGCAACTGGTTCCTTGCGCTGGCTTTGATTTGCGCCGAACTGCTGGTCTGGCTACGAACCGGACTGGACTATTTCATCTCGGTCTGGCCTGTGGAGTCGGACAGCAGCCCACTGCCGGACGATGCCGTGACCTGGCCTACCGTCGATTTCGTCTACGTCCCCACCCATGATGCGGTGGAGTCAACGGTCGCCTTTCTATCGGGCCTGTCCGAACAGGACTGGCCACGCAATAAATACCGGACCGTCATTCTTTCAGCGCACGATGACGCGAGCTTGCACAGCGCGTGTGCAGCAAAAGGCGTGACATTGCGGGTCTACCCCCAATGCGCACCGGACGACATCGCTGCATTGGTAAACCGGTTCATGTATGAAAGCGAAGCCGAACTGCTGGTCGTGGCGGACTGTGCACAGCAGTTGCCGCCGGACTTCCTTCGCAACACCATGGGCTGGTTTGTCCAGGAACCCCTTCTCGCCTTGGCACAGACCCCGCGCTTTCCACTGTCTCAGCGTCCGCGTCGGATCGTCCAGACGCACCTCCTGTCTTTCCCGGAACAGCCAGCACTTGCGGTGGTACGCCGAACGTCCCTACTGGCCGTCGGTGGGTTGAGGCCATCCGGTTCGCCCCTGGTGGAGCCAACCGACAGGGCCTTGGGTCACAGCGGCTTTTTCGATGCCTTCCTGCTGTATCAGAAAGGCAATGACCACCAGAGTCATTGCAAACGTCTGGACGGCCCTTCCAGACCCCTTGCTCTCCCGCTACGCATTCAGTTGAAGGCTCTGCGGGAGGGTCTTCATTTTTACGCACCGATCACTACCGGTATCTTCTGGGTCATACCGTTTGCGGCACTGGGGTTGGGGGCCACGGTGATAGCGGCCGACTTTTGGACACTGGCGGCGTACTGGGTACCCCAGTGGGTGCTTGGCCGGCTGGCTCTCGCCACCGCGCTGGAACACCACCGGTTGCGCTGGTGGGATTTTGTCAAGGAAGAGTTGGGCGCGATCGCGGTATTGGTGCGGACGACTCGGTCCTTCACGGCCACCCGCTTTCTACAGCTGCCCGGCATCCGAAAATCGGACCCGTTACGCGCGCTGGATCGCCTCCCCAAAACGGTTCCGATCACCCACCGTCCATGGGTTTGGGTTGGAATTCTGGTCTTCGGTCTGGTGTCATCGTGGGGTCTTCATGGGCTGTGGACAGGTGCTTCCCCCATCCTCGCACCGCTCTACGTCGCGTGGTCAGCCTTTCTGATGATGAGCTTGCTCGCCGAACTGGCCGTACAGCGTGAACTGGATTGGGTGCAGGCCCACCGCCACGCGTGTGCACAGTTGCCTTGCATGGTGCGTTTGGTCGATGACGGCTCCGTGTTTCGCACCACCACAACCAACTTTCCCGAGCATCCCCTGACACTGGACGCCGCCCATGCCGCCCAATCACTGCATGGTCAAACCGCGCAGATTTCCATCTTCCTTGGCGCACGTGAATTTGTTTTCCCGTGCAGACTGGCAACGACCTCATCAGAACAGGTCGTCGCCGAAATACCCGCGCAGTTCCTGTCCGAATTCCGGGGGGTTGCGGCGCTCGCCCTTTCACGGCCCAGCCGATGGCCCATGTGGCTCCCCCCTGTTCACGCCGATCGATTGCTTCCACGATGGCTGGAACGGATCCTGCTCCGGCTTCAGGATGCCTTCTACAATTTGACAGTGAAGTACACACTCCCCGCCGTGATGCAGAGAATTCGCGCGCGCATCTTCCCAGGAAGTTCAACCCATGGCTAAGTTTTCCGGTTTCCCATCCCTTTCCAAGCCGCTATGGTGGACGGCCCTCATGGCGGTTTCCATGCTGCTGGCACCGGCCGATCTGGCATTCGCGAAGTCGCGCAAGAACAAGGATGCAGCGCTGATGGAAGAACCCCGAGGCACGGAGGCGCCTACCGGCGCATCACGCACCCGCACCGTGTCCTTGTCGTTCAAGCAATTGGGGGCTTGGTCATCGATCAAGCTGCGTGGCGTTGATGGCAGTCAGGCACTGTTTTTCCCGGTGCGTCCTGACGAAGTGGTGATCGGAGCAAAGCTTCGTATCGCCTATGACTACTCACCGGCACTAATACCGGAACTGAGCCACTTGAAAGTGCTTCTCAATGACCGGGTCGCTGCGGTGGAAGGCCTGCCCAAGGACAAGAACGTAGGCAATGCCCGCGATATCAACCTTGACCCGAGGCTGTTCAAGGAAATGAATGCGCTTGAATTCAAGCTCATCGGGCACTACACGCGCCAGTGTGAGGATCCGTACCACTCCTCCTTGTGGTTGACATTGAGTGATCTGGGCCGATTGGAGTTGACCCTTGCCCCGGTCTCCATGGCGAGTGACCTCAAGAACCTGCCAGCTCCGTTCTTCGACCGGCGCGAGAGTTCGCCATTGAGCGTGCCTTTCGTGTTCACCAAGGGTGTCAATCACGGCACCATTCAAGCGGCCGGCGTGGTGGCTTCGTGGTTCGGCCTGCAGGCCCGCAATAAGTCTGTTCAATTCCCGGTGACATTGAACGAGTTGCCGGACGGTAACGCAGTGGTCTTTCTTCAGGGCGGCGAGAACATCCAGGGAGTCAAGGGTACTGCAGCCGCCAGTGTCGCCCTCATCCCCCATCCCAACAACCCACTGGCGCGGTTGCTGGTGATTTCCGGGGCCAATCCAGCAGACATCGCCAAGGCAGCCCATGCCGTTGCACTGGCCTCCCACACCTTGGCAGGTCAATTGGTATCGGTCACGAATGAAGTGGAGGCAGCGCCTCGGAAGCCCTATGACGCTCCCGCGTGGATTCCAACGGACCGCCCGGTTCGCATGGGGGAGCTGATGCGCGCGGATCAAATGCGCGTGCATGCGTACTACCCTGACCCGATTCGCCTCAACTACCGAGTTTCTCCTGACGTGTTCACTTGGCGCTCGGAAGGGGTTCCTGTGGACCTGAAGTTCCGCGTCACTCGGCTACCGTTCCATCGCAATTCAAGCCTGAACGTCGGGTTGAACAACAACTATCTCCAGTCGTTCTCCATCAATGACCCGGTCCAGAAGGTGGGCGACACCGACAAGCCCGTGATGGGCGCATTCAATGGGTCTGGAATTCGCCAGGAACAGATGTATCTGCCACCTTATGCAAGTGATGGCCGTGATCAACTGCAGTTCGCCTACTACTTCGACGTCGTCAAGGAAGGAGAGTGCCGCAGCCTCCCTCCCGCCAACCTGGAAGCAGCCATCGATCCGGAGTCAACCATTGATTTCAGTGGTTTTCCCAAATTCGCGGCGCTCCCCAATTTGGCCTACTTTGCCAACCTCGGCTTCCCCTTTACCCGACTCGCCGACCTGTCGGACACTGCCTTCGCAATGCCAGACAACCCTGGCGCGGAGGAACTGTCACTGTACCTGACAGTTCTGGGGCGCATGGGCGAGTCCACCGGCTATCCGGCACTGCGCCATGGCGTGGTCTCCCATCTGGACATTGAAAAGGCCTCTGCCAAAGACATCGTTGTTGTTGGTTCCGGCAACAGCCAGAGCCTGATCTCCAAATGGAAGGATGCCCTGCCGATGGTGATGGTCGATGGCGACCGCCGCGTTCGTGAATACCGTGCCTCATGGCGAGCAGGCTACCGGTGGGCTCAAGAAGACATAACCACCAAACCCAACCCCGCAGGAGCACTTCAGATTTCCGGAAATGCGAGCCTGTCGACCATCATGGGATTCGAGTCACCGCTTCAATCCGGCAAGAGCGTGGTGTTCCTTTACGCAGACAAACCATCGGATCTGCGCAAGATTTCAGATGCGTTGACGGACAACGATCGTCTGGCATCGATTCAGGGCGATTTCGTTGTAGTCGATGACAAGAGCATCAGCCACGTCAAAGCGTCCGATACCTACTATGTCGGATCGTTGCCATGGCTCAGCAAAGTTCGCTGGTTCTTCGCTGACCAGCCGTTTGTGCTCGCTGGACTGGTGACATTGGCGGCTATTCTTCTTGGGGCATTGCTGTACCGCCCCTTGAAGCACCTTGCTGCCCAACGAGGCAAAAAACATGCGGTTCGCTAGGGCGAGTTGCTTGTTGTCAAGGCTCGGCCGCTGCCTATTTGCTGCGGCACTATGCCTGCCTCCATTGGCATGGTCGGCCGACGATTTGCTCACCAGTCAACTGGTGGACGAGGCCCGTGCTTGGCAGTCCAAGGGGCGCGGCGACCTGGCTGGCAACACCTGGCGACGGATCCTGATCACGCACCCCGACCATACCGAAGCCTTGGCGAACCTGGGTCAATTGGAAGCCAAGGCTGGAAACTGGTCGGAAGCGCGGTCCCTTTACCAGCGCGCAAAACGTCAAGGAAAGTCAAACCCGGCATTGGCCAAGCTCGAGGCTTTGCTACAGCAAAGCTCCACAGTACCCGAGCCATTGGAGCGAAATGCTCGTCCAAGCATCACAAGTGCCGCCCCTCAAACCTCTGCGCAGCCTGAATCCGTGCGGGTTCCCCCAGCGGGCCGCGTAGAAGCTGAGCGCAAAGGATCGGCAACGCCGGTTACGACGAACGCGAGCCCGCGCGACGTCAAGGAATCTAAGGCGCCAGCCACCAAATCCATGCCTCCAATGGCGATGGAGCCGGTCGCCCCCCCCACTTCGGAAGTGAGGGTCACGCCGTTGCCCCTGGCCCCCATATCGAATGCGCGAATCGCGCCGCTCAAAGCCGATGAAGAAGACGTTGCACTGAAGCCCTCCGAAACACTTCGTATCGGTTCCACCACACCGACACCCGCAGGACAGAGCAACATTTCGCCCCCGCCCAAGCGTCCCAAGCCCTGCCGCTTGCCACTGGCACCGGCGGCAACCAACGGAGCCAATTGATGGAGATCGTTACCTTTATTTCCGGCAAAGGTGGTGTCGGCAAGTCCACGCTGACCTGCAACGTAGCCGTTGGTCTTTCTGCACGTGGCAAGCGCGTGCTGGTCATTGACCTGGATCCGCAGAACATTCAGCGCCTGCACCTGGGAATGGACCCTGAAGAGATCGCAGGTCTCGCCAGGGAGGGCATCAACGACGATGCGGTGTTCGATAGCCCTTTTGGCGTACGGTTCATCCCGTTTGGTCGCCTCCAGGATGGCGAATTGGTGGAGTTCGAGCAGCAACTTCGGCTGCACCCGGACTGGGTCAAGAATGGCATCGCCAACCTTGACCCTGGCGCCTATGATTTCGTGCTCATTGATACTCCTCCGGGAGCAACCACCTATCTACAGCAAGCGCTGCACGCGGCCCACCGTGCACTGGTAGTTCTGCTCGCTGACGCTGCATCGTTTGCGACGGTTGCGCGCATCTTGGCGCTGGTGGCTACCCACACTCGCAATAACGAGGCTTTCATCGAACAGCACATTGTCCTGAACCAGATGCCCTTGCGCAGCAAGCTCAGCCACCAAGTTCGGAAGTCGCTGATCGAACACTATGGCAGCATGGTAGTACCTGTATCGGTTCGCCGCGATCCTGGGGTTCCACAGGCGCTGGCCTTTGAACGACCTGTGCTTCAATACGAACCGACGTGCCCAGCAAGCCAAGCTATCCAGGCCCTCGCCGATTGGTTGATCGACAGCAGCGAAGCCTCATGAGGCGATGGGCTAAAAGGTGGCCTTGGATCCTTGTCCTGTCAGGTTTTCTCACGCCCACATTTGCCCAGAATCTCAATGCTGTCGGTTATGTCGGCTGGTGGGTTGCCGAAGGATGGAAAAGCGTCCGGCAGGTAGCGTTTGATCGCCTGTTCGTGTTTGAGCTGCCGATCGGCGAGGCGGGCGACATTCCCGAGCGACACGGTTGGCCCGAGCGCTGGGGCGAATTGATTGAGCATGCCCAGTCCAAGAAGATCCCGGTAGACCTCACCATCACCTTGATGGATCCTCAGCGCTTTCAGCGCGTTTTCGGCAGCCCGCAGGCCATCGAACGCCTGAGTGCAGAACTCGTCGCGTTGGCTTCCGACGCGCGAGTCGCCGGAATACAGTTGGACGTTGAACTGTATGAGGGAGTTCCAGCCCCGGCACTTCTGGCCTACCGGCAGTTCGTCCGAACGTTGGCGGATCAACTAAAGACATTGAATCCCAGGCGCCAACTGGGCATATTCCTGCCATTTCAGAGCAAGAACCTGCTGTATGACGCAGAGTCACTCCGATCGGTCGACTATTCCGTGATCCAGGGCTATGACTCGCACTGGCTCGACAGCAAACGGGCAGGCCCCGTCGCCCCGCTGGATGGGCCTTACGCACTGACATGGAAGAAGGCCATTGCCTTGGCCGACAGGCTCGAAATACCGCGTTCGAAACAATACCTTGGCTACCCGCTCTATGGTTATGAGTGGCGCGTCCGTGACGGGCGGTCAACGCACTCCTTAACGATGGGCAAGGGAATTACCGTAACCTTCGCTCGCCCGCTTTCGGTGGGTTCGCTCGATCAGACACCCCCATCAGAAGCCGTTGTCGTGGAGCGAGTGGCACGCTACGGCGCCAGCTATGACGCGGTTTCCGCATCGTCCAGCTACCGCTTCCGAGGCACCGACGGGTATTGGCGAGAAGGATGGTTCGACGACTGGTGGGGCATGCACGCCAAGGCTGCGTTCGTGCTGGACAACCAATTGCCAGGGCTCGCCTTTTTCCTGCTTGGGTACGATGGCGGAACCCTGGTGGATTACTACCACCGCCACGCGCCTGCCGGACGCACCACTTCGTCGCAGCAATAGCAGGTCTGCAAGCGGTGACTCCAAGCGCGATGCGTTCCTGAGAGTGATTCCGTCGGATTCAAAACCTGACAAACAGCTCTGAAGTGGGAGACTGCGCATCAAGCACGATGGCAGATCGGTATGCATCCATCGCCTTGACTTGAACCTTGGCAGGTTTGCCATCTGCGAGGGTTACCACAGGGCTTATTCCCTTGCGGGGGTGCGTCACGATCACCGACAAGCCACTGGGTATCGAGCCGCTGGTGCCGTCCGCACTGAACGCAATGAATCCGTCACCCGTCCGCTGTTGGATTTTCACGGGCTCACGTGTGCGCCACCATGCGGCTATCTGGTCGCCGCGAGCGACCCACAATCGGTCCTTGTACTCAGCCACCCGCTTCATGTAATTGCCCATGGTGCCGGCCATCAAGCCACCATCGACATAGTTCTGGGTATGTACCGACAGCAGACTGAATGCTCCGCTGCGCACCGCAAGGTCCAGGTCGTAGGCAAGACTTTCCTCCACCCGCGCTGGACCATACAGCATGCGCATGAAGTTGACGTCATCGAACTGTGTCCTGGGGAGCACAACCAATGCGGCACTGGGCCCCAAACCCGGCTCTGCACTTGAAAAGAACGGCAGACGATCCTGCGTGGCGCTCGGATCTGCGGCATGGTGAAGAATGCCGTTGCGCCGCAAAATTCTTTCCGTCACAGCGTCGTACGATTCCGTGGGCGCACGAAAACCCGTGGCTTCCCCGGTTGCATCTCCGAGAATGGTCTTCATCTGGGCCTTCATGTTGAGCACCCGCATTTCCTGCTCGGCGGGATCCAAGTCCTTGAATCCAAAATGCACATCTGCGTGGTAGGCAATCTCGTGCCCTCTCGCGCGCAGGTCCCGCACGATGTCAGGGTAGCGCACGGCCATGGACGTCAGGCAATAGAACGTTCCCTTGACTCCAATGCTCTCGAGATCTTTCGCAAAATTGGGGGCTGAGAAAAACTTGTCCTCGGTATCCATCTCCATCAGATGGGCTGCGGCGCGCCCATCTGGCCAAGCCCCCTTGAACAGCCGGGGCTCGCGGCGAAGCCAGGCGATGGTGCTGTCCAAGATCGCATTCCAATCTGCCTGCTTGTGGTAATTCCAAACGCGTTCAGGGAATGCGTAGTAGACGAAGCGCGCGGTGCTTGACTCATGGAAGGCAATCGCGCCTCCCGGACCCGCCTGCTCCTTGGTTCGCATCCAATCCATAAACACGGCAGCCAGGTTGTCAGACTGCACGCGGATCAGCATCTCGTCCGATATGTCACCCACCGACATGCGTCGCCCGGCAGGAACCGGCCACGTCAGGGGGCCATCTCCAAATGGCATCAGAAACCATTCGGTGTCGACCTTGTATTTACCCAGCACCCGGAGTTGAAAGAGGTGTTCCAGATATTCGTAACCCAGGAATCTGCCACTCGGGTCTCGACTACCGATCGCCCAGGTACCCCAAATGCTGCCACCTCGATCGGCAAAGGACTGGATGGCACGCTTTTCCTGTTCATCCAGTACTTGGGCCGAAGCCAGAATCAGTACGCCTGGTTCAACCCCGGCAACGAGATCATCCCGAGACAAATCGCGAGAGGCCTTGCCATATCGCTTGAGGTATTTGCGCCAACGCCCCAGCGTATTTTCATACGAGGACTCCTGCGACTTGATGAGCTGGGCCGTATGGGGGCTGTTGTACAGATAGATCAGTTGCAGCGGGCCACTGCGGTCTGTCGCGAATGCCCCCATGCTCCAACAGGCACAGACCAACAGGACACACCACCTCAATCCGTGGAGCACGGCGCTTCCCCAGACTACAGCAGGGTTACTTCAGGATTGAAGCGATACGATTGATCCATTCGGCATTGTCAATCTGGTAGCGCACGTCCCGGAACTTGGCATTCGGTGGAGAGCGCAGTTCACGCTCCGGAATTTCCCAAATAATCAGCTTGGGCTTGTTGGTCTTGAAGGATTCGTCGCGGAGATACTCTTCCATACCGACCCATGGGCCTTTATCCACCTGAATGGAGATATCGAGCAAATCCCGTTGCAAGGTATAGCGAATCCCATCGGGGTAACCGGTATTCTTGTTGGTGTAACTGCTGCCAATCACCGTGATTCCGACCGTATCACCAGCCCCTTGCAAGCCGGCTTGGGAAGCAGTCGTGCGCGCGACCTTGAACGGGAGAACCTGCTCTGGAGCGAACTGCTTCTGGTCTTCCGGGGGCAGCAATCGCACCAAGTCACGCGCCCGGGTGGTCGTCTTCTGCTTATTCCAGCTCAGGGTGTACCCGACTTCTGGCGTTGCGGCCCACGCAGCCTTGAGCGAAGGTGTGGCATCGATCACAGCCTTGATGGTCTCGGCAGCCAGCAGGGCCCCGGAAGGGGACCAATGGGTATCCAGTCGCAAGAACAAGGGCGTATCGCTGCTCCGATGCGGACTGGCCAAGAACGGCTGGTTCAGATTGACGACATTTACACCGCCGGCCTTGAGCACCTTGACCGCGTTCTCGTACTTACCCTCGGTGTAGGGGTCTAGCGGTTTGTTGGGGGGGAGTTGATCCGAATGAATCCGGACCTTTGAGGGCACGATCACCAGTGCCAGGGCGATACCCTGTCGTTCAAATAGCTTATTGGCCTTTTCAAAAAGGCTGATCGTTGCACTGGTATCTGCAGCATCCGACTGCTGGGCAAACTCATAGGGGGTGAAGAGCCATTCGTTGTTCTTCCCGAACAAGACCGGCACATTGTCGGCCGCCGCTGCACTCAGCGCAAATAAAGTGCTGCAAGCCACCACGGCTGCGCATGAAAACATTGCCTTCTTCAACATTTGCTGTACTCCATTAACTGGTTATTACTGACCGGTATAGCGTTCGACGCGTCCTTGGAAAACCTTCAGGCTCGGGCGCCCTTGCGCGTCCTCAAAAGCCATGACGCTGTAGGTGCCACCCTGTGCCATCTCCAACTTGACTTTGCCCTGCCCTTTGTCATTCTTTGCCATCAACTCCACCGCAATGGGATTGACCTGGATGGAAGAAGAGCTTCCGGCAGCAAGGCCAGTAAACACCTTGTTGGCACCGTCGGCAGTTGCAATGTCCAGACTTCCATTCGTGCCAAGGTTATAAGTTGTCAAAGTAGCCTTGAGCTTGTTGGTATTCCCCTTGTCTTCAAAGACGGTCGTACGGGCGTCACCCTTGGCGGCAGAAAAGACCAAGGTGAGGGACTTCCCTTTCTGAACCTCAAGCACCTTCGATGCGGCGACCTGACTCTTGCCAGTCACCTGCAAAGCAACTGTGTGCCCACCACCCGGCAATACCATGTAGTCGCTGACCTCCTGTCCGGGCAGTGCGCGGAAACGAACCGCACCATCTACGGCAACGTCCATGGCGGGGCTTTTGGCGGATACCACCACCCGAACATAGGCTGAATCTGCCGGCGGCTCCGGATCGTACAAACGCCCGTTCCCTTGTGCCCACACCCATGGCAAAGCGCCAATCACCACGATCCCAAGGAGGATTCGCTTGAACATCTTTCACTCCTAGTTCTTTGCCGGTCCAGAAGGACCGTCGAAATACAGGTACCAGCAATACTCCCCCGGAACAAGGCCGTCCAGAACCACGCCACTTCGCCAGGCATCGACCTTCACAACCGGCGGGGTCGGGTCATCCAGGTCTGCAGCCTCAAGCCTGAGCCTGGAAGCCATGGATGGCAAGTTCAGCCACGCAACCGTCCGCTCTCGCACGGGAACGCCACCTTGAACGGAAACCACCAGGATGGGTGCCTTGGCATTGGGCTCCAAGCGCACTGCCACACGTGCCCGGTCGCGCCACCATTGGGCAATTTCTCCTGCGCTGGTCATCCACATCTTGCCCTTACGCTGCGCCAGATGCCCAAACAACAACTCGCGATGGGGTTCAGACAGAATGGTCTGTGTCGGAATTCGGATTACGGACAAACCGCCCATGGACTCAGACAACGCGAACTCCGACAGGAAGTTTTGCATTCCCTCGTCTGGATCCCCCTCTTCAGTCGCCTCTTCCGGACCAGGCTGCGTGCGCGGCAACACGACCGTTGCCTTGTTCACATCCGTGGTGCCCTTCGCGAAAAAGGGGAGTCTGGAATCAGTTGCATCCATGAAAGAAAGATAGTGCCCGATACCCCGCTCCAACAACAATTCCTCCGTCACCTTGTCGTACGAGTCCATGGGAGCCACGAACCCGCCCCCATCCGTCAATTTGATTCCCGCATCATCAAGCCCTTTCTGCATGGCGTCCATGCGTTTGGCCTGTGTCGCCCGGCTTTGGTCCTTGAATCCGTCAAATTTGTCACCAAAATAAGCAATTTCATGGCCTCGCTTCTGAATGCGCTTGATGACTGGCGCGGCCTTAGCCAAGCTGTCGGAAAGAACGTAATAGGTTGCCTTGGCTCCAGCGGTTTCCAGTCGCTTGGCGAATTCGAAATCCACCTCCGCCACATCTTCGCCGCCCTCCACCGCAATGAGTGCGGCGCTGGCATGGGGATGGGGCCATGCGGCCAGGTAGGCATCCGGTTGCCTGAACAACCAGGCCAAAGCGTTGTGGGCCAGGGCCTCGAGCATTTTGGGGTCTCCAGACAGCCATACCTGCTCGGGATACCCAAATGTCACGCTGCGCGAAAAACTCCCATTGCCCTGCTTTTCCTCATCAAAGACGATCGCGCCGGTCTTCTTTTCAATGGAGAAGGTGCGGGACCAGTCCATGATGTGCGCCGCATAGTTCTTTGCGACCAAGCGCAGTGGCAACATGTCCTTGACACGCTCAATCCAGACACGTGTTCCCGCAGGAATGGCATGGGTCACAGGGTTGTCCCCATGGACGATCAAGAAATTGTCGTCTTCCCCATCTTCCGTATTGCCTGCTACACGCACTCCGAGCACTTTCTCCATGAACTCGAAGCCGCGCCAATCGCCAGAATCGTTGCGCACACCTGTCAACCAAGTAGACAGGACAGAAGCTCCCCGCTCTCGTGCCGAACGGATGGCCGCCATCTCGCGATCAGAGAGCGCCACATTCGAAGGGAGCAACAGCACTGCATTGGCAGGCGTCTGCTCGAGCAGATCAACCGACGTAATTCGCACATAGGGAATTCGGTACTTGCGCAAGAACCCTTCCCATACTGCAGAGCGGGAACTGCCTTCCAAGCCGGCTTTCATGAAGTACGACTGGCTGGTCAGCGAAACATACAACCACACTGCGGGACCCGTCGGTAGAACAGGGCCCTCGATTTTCTTCGCAGAGGCAACAGGCCTCGCAGCTGCCGCAGCAGTGGCCGCTGCGATGGCATTCGCGCGGGCCTCTACCGCCGCTTTGGATTCTTCCTGCGACCTCTTCTGGATGGCCGCTGCAGGAACCACCGCCACTGCAGGCGCCTTGCTGGTGCCCCCTGCGGAACCAGCGGTTGGTGCTACCGAACTCTTCGAACTAGAGCACGCAACCAGCACCAGCACGAAACCCAGTTGACCCAGCCACCGCGATATTCGACCCAACGCCATCCAATACCTTCCCGAATATGGCTTATTCGTGCCAAATGTCTCAAACCGTAGACAATATGCACCCAGCCAAAGATGTCCCAGAAGCACAGCAGGTACTATTCATGCTGCTCAAAGTAGCATTAGATTATGAATGATTCCGTCAACTCCACGGTCCTGATGCCCAATATCCGCATTGGCATTCCAGGTCTGCCCAACTTGACCAATAACATGGTCCAAGGGGGGCTTTACGTGTTGATTGCGGAAACTGCGTCGGCCCGTTTTCCGCTTTTTGCCTCCAGCCTGGGCGGCGCCCTCAAGGATGGACGCCGTTGCTCTGCGATAGTGCCAGGACACCCTGAGCATTTCATCCAACGCCTGGAGACCTTGGGAGACCTGAAGTCCCAGGGATTACTTGCGACGGGACAATTCCAGCTCTTCTGTATGCAAGAAGAGTTTTCCAAGAAAATGTTTCGGTTCGGTGCAGAACGATTTGTCTCCGAACTGGAGCAAATGGAAATCCCAGAAAACAGCTATCTGGTATTTGACCAGGCAGACGACCTGATCAGCCTGCACGATGTTTCGTTGGCGATCGAGCAGATCGACATCATCAGCAAATGGTTGGATCAGCACAAGGTCACTGCACTGCTGGCGTTCCTGCGGGTATCCGAAGCACATTCTTCGACCATCAATGCGCTCATGGACTACCTCACCGGTATCGCGCGCATAGGCGGTGAGGAATCCGGTCTGCGGTTGGGGTTTGACTACTGGCAGTCGCCCGATGGCACCGTTGCCGCCAGAAATTACCAGCTGACCACACTGGACAACAACTGCTATGAGGCCACGCTCCGGCACAACCAGAGTGAGGCCACCTCCACGGGAGACTCTGTAAGCCCCGAACTGGATGTCCCGCCAGAGGAACCCTTGCCGAGTTATTTCTATATGGATGCAGACCTGGGAAGCCTTTCTTCCCAAGTGCCGGGAAACTGGCAACGGGTGGATACCTTGGTTGGCATGATGCACGCGACTCGGAACAAGCGTCGTGCCATCGCCATTTTCTGCTATCGACAGGACACCAACCTTCGCCAACTGGCGGAAGCCATCCACACGCTGCGCATCAATCTGGGGAAATACGCGCAGATCATCGTTCAGGAAAAGAACGCCTCGCTGCGCTACCAGAATGAGGCCTTGCTGCTGCGCCTCGGTGTGAACCTGGTGGTACATCGCGACGTACAGCCGGCACGCATGCCACTGATGCTCAGTTCCGTGGCAGGGCAAATATTCAGCAGAGACGTTGACATCAATTTCGAAGCCGCCATGGCCAGTGTCACTTCCGCCGCGCTGCGCGGCTACCAGACGCCTGCGCGGTTTGCCAGGGAAGTCGAGACGCTGCAGGAGCGGGCATCCACTCTGAACATCCCGTATGCGCTGATCGTTGCAAAACCACAGCCCGGCATTGAAATGGTGCAGATCCTCAACCAGATCAAGCTTTCGCGACCGGGCGACCTCAGTACGGCAGACAGCGATTCGTGCTACCTGTTCTTCAATGCATGTCAACAGAGCGTGATTCTGACCACCCTGGAGCGTCTGCTGGGCGGGCCAATAGACACCGCATTTTCAGAAGTGCGCTTTCAGGTTTCAAAAGACGAAATTACCCACGAGTTGGCCGCACTGCTCCACAACGCAGACATTGGTCTTGCGGTGGATTACACATCTGCCATCGTGGCTTCCGCACCGCCGCCGCCCAAGATGCCTGCGGGTGACAACGAGGTGCCGCCGCCTGCAGTCGCCGTCACAACCCCGCTGCCCGAATCGACCACGCCTTTCCATGCGCCCTACCCGGCGTCGATCGCATCCCCCCGCCCGGCGATAGCCTTTCCCACGACAGTACCCACTGCACCTCCGCCCGACCCCATCGAGTCCGGACTTGCCGAAACTCCCGCATCTTTGTATGCACAGAGCTCTCAGCAGCCCGCAGTGTTCGGCAAACGCGATGCCCCGCGTGCCACGAGAAGCGCGAGCAAGCCTCGGCATGACCGCTCCCTCGACGACCCCGCATATGCACTCGAGCGCAAGAATGGTTGAATCAATGGCTTCTACAACCAAGCGAAAGCCCGCACTTCACACGCTCAGGCGCCCCCTTTCGGCGCTGCTATCTGCCGCCTTCCTGGTTGGCACAGCGTGGGCCGCGACCAGCGACGAAGAAATTCAACTCACCCAACTCGGCACGTCGAACTCGGGGGAGTTTTTTCTCACGCCCTTCAGGTACATCGCCCCCAAGCCAAGCGCTGCAACCAGCGCCGAAAACACGGCAGAGACCCAGAAGCGCCCAACGAATCAACAGCGCATCGTCGATCTGAGCAACGCTGGCGCCTATGCCGATGCCGGACAAGAGGGACTCGCTTTGCTGGCTGCGGAAAAGCCCGACGATGGTTTGCAGTTGATCATCGCCAACAGCCTGGCATGGTCGGGGCGTCTCAAGGATGCGACCACCGTCTACCAGCGCATTACCGAAGAGCCATTGGTAGATGATGCATTGGTCGGCGTGGCGAACATTCAGCGCTGGAGAGGCCGCGACGAAGTCGCAGCGCCGATTTATCGCGGAGTTCTGGCCAAGAACCCGGACCACATCGACGCAAAGAACGGACTGGAATTGGCGGAGCGGGAACTTGCGCCGCGCACTACCATCGCCTATGGCACCTCGGCCGACTCCTCTGAAGTTCGGAGTCGAAACCTGGCGGTGACCCACCGGTGGCGCGATGACAGCGGTTTCCGCATCTTTGAGATAGAGGGGGCAGCGATCGACGAAACAGTTCCTGCCGCCGAAGCGCCGCTACGGGAAGTCACGGTCCGATACCAGGACGTTGGTGTAGCGCTTCGGCCCACCCTGGAGTTGACATCGCCGACCAATACCCAGAACGGCATTTTTGGAAATTTGCGCCTTGAACTTGAAGACGATTTAGGCCAGATCGACATCGGTCGAGTCAATTGGGGCAAATACACCGGCAATGCCAATTCATTGCTCGCACGCGATACGGCCACCCACGTAGGATTGCTGCTCAAGCACCCCTACGCCATCGGAGACTTGGCATTCAAGACCGACTACTTCAACATTTCCGACGAGAACACGATCTTCACGACGGACACACGGCTGACTTCGGTGATCCGTCCGTTCGGAAACAACGTGAAGCCTTATTTGGGTGTTGAAACCCGACAGGCAAAATTCACCAGCCCCAACTACTGGTCGCCCAGTGAAGGCGCAGGGACGCTGTATGGAGGCCTTGCGGGCGAGTGGCCTTGGGAAAACTGGAGCACTTATGCCGGCGTTCAGGTCGGCCTTGGGCTGTACGGTGATGCGGGAACCAGCTGGATGCTGTCCGGAGGCGCCAAATACTGGATCACCAGCAACTACGCCCTGAGCTTCAACTTGTGGGGAATGACGAGCACGCGGGCCAGCTCGGAATACCGCGCCCACACTGCCAATGTCGTGCTGGAAAAAATTTGGCGGTGAACAAGGTCCACCGCTACGCCGCGGCGATTGCCGCCATCACAGCCGTATTCGGGCTGATTGCCTTTCTGTACGACTCTGTGCGTGATGCACAGGGTTCGTTCAGTGTGCTCTTCGAGCACTATCTTCTGGCATCGATTTCGGTCTACCTGCTGTTCTTTCTCGGTCTGCTGATCTTTCGCTATGCCGTGATGATCCTGTATTCGTTCATGGATCACCTCGAAGGTCTGATACGAAAGCCGGAGCCCCCCAAGAACCGCTATCGGGAAGAGCTGTCACTGCCCATGGTCACCCTGGTGGTTCCAGCCTACAACGAAGGGCTGGTCATCGAGGCAGCCATCAAGTCCCTGCTGGTGCTGGATTATCCAAACTACGAAATCATCGTGGTAGACGATGGATCGTCCGACGACACCTACGAAAAGGCGCTCAAGGTTGCGCGCGCCAGCAAGAAAGTGCCCGTGCGCGTCATCACCAAACGCAACGGGGGCAAGGCGGAAGCACTCAATACAGGAATGACTGCGGCTGCTGGTGAATTCGTCCTGAACATGGATGGTGACTCCAAGCTGTCGCGCAATACGCTGCGGGCCTGTGTGCGCCACTTCGAGAATCCCCGCATCGGTGCAGTGGCCGGCAACGTAAAGGTCATCAACCGCGAGAACATCTGGACCAACATTCAGGCCCTCGAATATGTCGAAGGGCTGGCCATGGCACGCAAGGCACAGAGCTTCATGCGTGTGGTCAACATCATCCCCGGCCCCCTGGGCATGTTCCGCAAGAGCGTGCTGCAGCAGGTAGGAGGATACGACCACGACACTTTCGCCGAAGACTGCGACCTCACGCTCAAGATCCTGATGCGAGGCTGGCACATTGCCTATGAGCCCAGTGCGATCGCCTGGGTGGAAACCCCCAGCAAGTTGCTCGACCTGCTAAAGCAGCGCTATCGCTGGACCCGAGGAATCCTGCAGGCCACCAAGAAGCACAGCCACGCGCTGTTCCAGCCGCGCAAGATGGGGATCAACTTCTACATCCTGTGGTACATGCTGTTCGAAGGGATCATGTGGCCGTTCTCGACCGTCATGGGCAACATATTCTTTGTCTATGTGGGATTGACCTACGGCCTGGCAACACTGCTTTTCTACTGGTGGCTGCAACTCACCATTCTCGACGTGGTGGCTGCTGCGTACTGCGTGGTCATCGAGGAGGAGGAGCCTTCACTGATCCTCTATGCGGTCATGTTTCGACTCTTCTACATTAACATCATTGACATCTCCAAGGTGCTGGCCACGCTGGAGGAATGGCGCGGAACGGCCATGACCTGGGGCAAGCTCGATCGGGAAGGAAAGCTCTGACATGGATTTAGTATCGATTCTCGCGACGGTGATTCTGGTCACCACCATCGGCACCATGGTGATCGGCATTGGCGCCTACTTTGCGTTCAAACTGCGCGACAAGCGCAAGCCTTCGAAAAAGAAGACCGATGAGACGCTGGACAGCACCGGCCCCCAGAAGCCGATTTTTCTGAAGCGCTATGAGCCGACCTCGAGCGCAAGCAACTCCAACGCTCCATGACCGCCACCCTCGTCCTTGACGCCATGGAACGCTCACCTCGTCGCTCTGACAATCGGCAGAAGAAACCGTTCTACAAGCGGTTCGGCACCTACATCCACTTGTTCATCGTGGTGGGCATCGCCGCACCAACCATGATCTATATGGAGGTCATGAAGAACCTTGGTTGGCGCATGCCAGCCATTGGCGCCAACGGTGCACTGGTCTTTTCCTCGTCCGGCAGCAACAACGTCACCTTGTACGCATCGACGACCAGCCGTGGGTACTTCAATGGAATCGGCGCGAACTACGACTTGCTGCTGACACCCTGGCGTGACTACTTCGGTAACCGCAAGACCAAGTTCCGCGAGATATCCGACGCGGCGCAGATCCGAAAAGTGGAAGACGGCATCCTGGTGCTTCCGTCCGCCGTTGCACTGAGCGCCGAAGAACGCACCGAAATACTCGCGTTCCGGGCACGCGGTGGAGCCGTGCTGGCTTCCTGGGCGACAGGAACACGCAGTGCCAAAGGCGAATGGGAAGGATGGCAGTTCATCGAGAATTTCGGCGCAAAGGTGCTCGGAGAAGTACCCGCCGAGTCCGAGGCCAACCATCTGATCCTCAATGCGGAGTCCCCCATCTCCCATTCCGTTCTCGCGGGCCAGCGTGTTTTCATGTCGAAGACCTCGGAGAGCCTGTTACGCCTGCGGGGCGACAACTCCGGCGGACGCTTCACCAACTGGGCACGCATCATCGAAGAAAATCGCCGCGGCGATGCCGGCGTGGTATTCCAGGAAACCACCCCGGAGACCGGCCGAACCGTGGTTTTCGGATTTGCGGAATCGGCCTGGGCCAACCACCCACTCGCGATCTACCCTTTCCTGGACGATGCCATCCGCTGGCTGCAACGCGAGCCAACGGCGATTCGGGCGGCCTGGCCCCATGGCAAGCAGGCCGCCAACGTCATCGAAATGGACACCGAGGACAAATTCAACAACGCGTTGAACTTCGAATCGATGATGCAGGCGGTCGACTATCCGACGTCGTTCTATGTACTGACTTCGGTGGCCAAACAGTTTCCAGACACGGTCACGCGCCTTGCACGGGAAGCTGAAATCGGTTTCCACGGAGACATCCACGTGGGCTTCAAGGACCAGCCTGTTGCACAGCAAGAGCAACGCATGCAGACGATGCGAAGGGAACTGTCGGGTGTGATGCCTGACATTTCCAAGGTGAGCGGATTCCGTGCCCCCACGGAGGGATACGATGCCACCACAGAAAAGCTGCTTTTCGCAATGGGGCTGCGGCACCACGTTGCGGACCCGAACCGTTCCGAAGGCCGATGGCCGCTCTTTGCCAAGGTCGAAGGATCGACCCCCGACAACGACCTGGTGGTGTTGCCGCGAACCCAGCGCGACGACATCAACCTCTATTGGGAAAAGCTGGGTGTCGAACAGACCACCCAGGCCCTGATCGATGATGCGGAACTGGCGCTGGAAAACGCCGGGTTGGGGCTACTGAGCGTACACACACAGAATTTCGATACCAGCAGCGTGCTGTACAAAGCGCTGCCGGCCTACCTGGTGCACCTGAAGCAAAAGCGCAACGTCATGTGGCTGGCGTCTGCAGGCAAGGTGGCCGACTGGTGGCGTGACCGCGAGCGCTTCCTGGTCCGCAGCAGTTTCACGGGAAAACGCCTCGACGTCGATGTGACGGTGATCGGAAAGACACCCGTCAACGGAGGAACCATCCTGATCATGTTGCCCCAGAAGGACACCTTGCCGACGGTGCAAAACACCAAGACCAGCGGCCTGAAACCCACGGTGTCCCGCATTGACAGCTACCGCGCTGCGATGGTCTTCCCCAGCCTGCCCCCGGGCAACTACAGCTACCAGGTGACATTCGCGCAGTGATGTTTCGGTAGCTGGGAGCCCGTTCTATTGCGGGGACCACCGCATGCAACGCTAGCCTGCAGCCCATGAAAAAGGCCTGCCTCCAACTGGAGACAGGCCTGCTACCAACAAAAACCCACCACAGTGGGATTTAAAAGGGCAATCAGAACGGGATGTCGTCGTCCATGTCGTCAAAGCCACTCGGCGCACGCGGCGCCGGGGCCTGGCGCACGGCCTGGGGTGCAGCGGCCCGCGGTGCAGGCGCTGCGGCACGTGGGGCGTAGCCGCCGCCCGAGCCATAACCCTCGTCACCACCCGACGGCTCACCCATGCCTTCGCGCGAACCCAGCATCTGCATCTCATTGGCAATGATGTCGGTGGCGTACTTCTCGATGCCGTCCTTGTCGGTGTACTTGCGGGTCTTCAGGCGGCCTTCGACGTACACGGAGCGGCCTTTCTTCAGGTACTGGCCGGCAATCTCGGCCAGCTTGCCGAAGAAGCTCACGCGGTGCCATTCGGTCTCTTCCACCATCTCGCCGCTCTTGTTCTTGTACTTGCTGCTGGTGGCGATGGTGATGTTGGCGACCGGCTCGCCGCTGGGCATGTAGCGGATTTCGGGGTCACGCCCCAGGTTGCCTACCAGAATGACTTTGTTGACGGATGCCATGGTGTGAATTCTCCAGAAGAAGCGGCAATTATGGGGCCTTTGCCGCATGCGCCAAGGGCGGTTGGCGCATGGGCCAGGCAATGACCAGCCAAACCAGCATGGCCATGGCAGCCACGGCAAACAGGCCCTGGGCACCATGGTTCTTGGTGAGCCAGCCCCCGGCCATGCCACCAACGAAGAAGCCCAAGGACTGCAGGGTGTTGTAGACGCCCATGGCGGTACCGCGCACAGAAGCCGGGGCCAGGCGCGACACCATGCTGGGCTGGCTCGCTTCCAGCACATTGAAGCCACAGAAGAACACGAACAGCAGCCAGGCCAGCGGCAGCAGCCCGGGCTGGCCTTGGGCAACCACCCACAATCCCAGTTGCACCGTGCCGATCAAGCCGATGGCGACCAGGAACACGGCGCGCAGATAGCCGGCGCGCTCCAGCCGAAAGAGGCTCATGCCCATCACGACAAAGGAGCCCAGCACCGCAGGCAGGTAGACCTTCCAGTGGCTGTCCTTGTCCAATCCGGCCTGGACCAGCATGGCGGGCAAGGCGACCCACATGGCCAACTGCACCGCGTGCAAAAGAAACACCCCGGCGTTCAGGCGCATCAGCGCCGCATCCGCCAGTACATCGCGCAAACCGCCTCGACCGGCATCGACATGCTTGGCCGGCTCCGGCGGCACCCACCAGAGCACCACGGCAATGCCCCCCGTGGCCAGCAGCGCCGTCAAGGCAAACAGGCCATGCAAGCCCAGCCAGGCGTTCAGCAGCGGTGACAGCACCAGCGAGAGCGCAAACATGAGCCCGATGCTGGCCCCCACCAGCGCCATGGCCTTGGTGCGGACCACGTCGCGGGTCTGGTCGGCCAGCAAGGCTGTCACTGCCGCGGAAATGGCACCGGCGCCTTGCAGCGCGCGACCGCACGCCAACCAGGCCACAGAAGGCGCCAGTGCGGCCAGCAGGCTGCCGAGGGCGAAGATGACCAGGCCAATCACCATGACGCGCTTGCGCCCGAAGCGATCCGACGCCATGCCGAAAGGAATCTGCAGGCAGCCCTGGGTCAGCCCGTACACACCCATGGCCAGCCCCACCCAGACCGGGTCGTCCCCGCCGGGCAGGCGGCGTGCTTCCAGCGCAAACACCGGCAGCACCAGAAACAGGCCGAGCATGCGCAGGGCAAAGATCAGGGCCAGCGAGGCACTGGCACGGCGCTCGGTCGGCGTCATGGATGCGGAAGCGCTCGCCTGGAAATCGTTCTGCAAGGAAGAGGTGGTGGACACGGGGGCGGAGGGTATCGGCAAAGGGGCTATTGTCCCCCATCGGCACGGCGACGCTGCAGGGTCTGGCGTGCTTTGGGTGACTGTCACTATCATGGTGGGTTTTCCCAACGCCGCCACCGCCCATGCCCGCCGCTCCCGAACACGAAGGCCCCTACCTGGGGCAGCACCTGCGATCGAACATCAGCATCCGCGGGGCGCGCACGCACAACCTCAAGAACATCGACCTCGATATTCCGCGCAACCAGCTGGTGGTGATCACCGGCCTGTCGGGTTCGGGCAAATCCAGCCTGGCCTTTGACACGCTGTACGCCGAAGGTCAGCGCCGCTACGTGGAAAGCCTGTCCACCTACGCGCGCCAATTCCTGCAGATGATGGACAAGCCCGATGTGGACGTGATCGAAGGCCTGTCGCCCGCCATCTCCATCGAGCAGAAGGCCTCCAGCCACAACCCGCGCTCCACCGTGGGCACAGTGACCGAAATCCACGACTACCTGCGCCTACTGTTTGCCCGCGCCGGCACGCCCTACTGCCCCGACCACGGCCTGCCTCTGCAGAGCCAGACCGTGAGCCAGATGGTGGACGCCGTGCTGGCCCTGCCCGAGGGCACCCGCATCATGGTGCTGGCCCCGGTGGCGCGGGAAAAGAAAGGCGAGTTCACCGAGCTGTTTGCCGACATGCAGTCCCGCGGTTTCGTGCGTTTCCGACTCAACGGCCAGGTGGTGGAGGCGCAAGACCTGCCCGCGCTCAAGAAGACCGAGAAGCACGACGTGGACGTGGTGGTGGACCGGCTCAAGGTGCGCCATGCTCCGGCAGACGAGCAGTCCGCCGAATTCGCTGACTTCAAGGCCATGCGCCAGCGCCTGGCGGAGAGCTTCGAGGCGGCACTCGACATCGCCGGTGGTCGCGCCATCTGCTATGACATGGATAGCGCCTCACGCAATGCAGATGCGGGCCAGGAGCCAAAAGAACACCTATTCAACGCCAAGTTCGCCTGCCCGGTGTGCAACTACTCGATTGCCGAGCTGGAGCCGCGATTGTTTTCCTTCAACTCGCCCATCGGGGCCTGCCCGGGCTGCGACGGCCTGGGCCAGCAGGACTTCTTCGACCCGCAGCGCGTGGTGGCCTTCCCCTCCCTGAGCCTGGCCAGCGGCGCCATCAAGGGCTGGGATAGGCGCAACGGCTACTACTTCGCCCTACTGCAGAGCCTGGCTGCGCACTACCGCTTCGACATCGAGGCCGCATTCGAATCGCTGCCAGCACCGGTGCAGCAGGCCATCCTGTACGGCTCGGGCGAGGAGGACATTGCCTTCACCTACGTGCTCGACAGCGGCGCCAACGCGGGCAAGAAGGTCAAGAAGAAACACCCCTTCGAGGGTGTCATCCCCAACATGCAGCGGCGCTACCGCGAGACCGACTCGGCCCTGGTGCGCGAAGACCTGGCCCGCCTGCGCGCCACCCAGCCGTGTCCGGACTGCCAGGGCTCGCGCCTGCGACGCGAGGCGCGGCATGTGCGCATCGGCGAAGGCCCGCAGGCGCGGGCGATCTTCGAGGTCAGCCACGTGACGCTGGGCGAATGCCTGGACTATTTCTCGCAGCTGCAGATGACCGGGGCCAAGGGCGACATCGCCGCCAAGGTGGTGCGCGAGATCAGCCTGCGCCTCAAGTTCCTCAATGACGTGGGCCTGAACTACCTGAGCCTGGACCGCAGCGCCGAGACCCTTTCCGGCGGCGAGAGCCAGCGCATCCGCCTGGCCAGCCAGATCGGCTCCGGGCTCACCGGCGTGATGTACGTGCTGGACGAGCCTTCCATCGGACTGCACCAGCGCGACAACGACCGCCTGATCGGCACCCTGCAGCACCTGCGCGACCTGGGCAACAGCGTGCTGGTGGTGGAACACGACGAGGACATGATGCGTGCCGCCGACCACATCATCGACCTCGGCCCCGGTGCCGGGGTGCACGGCGGACGCGTCACGGCGCAGGGCACGTTCGACGAGGTCAAGGCCAATCCCGACTCCCCCACCGGCCAATACCTGGCGGGCACCCGCCACATTGCCGTGCCGAAAAAGCGCACACCCTGGCTGCCGGTGCTCGAATCTGCTCCCGAGGCACCCCGCAAGAGCGGTTCCGGCAAGGGCGCGCCGAGCAAGGCGGCCCAGGCCTGGGAGGAACGCCAGGCCGAGCACCGAGCCACGCAGGGTAGCCTGCAGGCACTGCGCGTGGTCGGCGCCCACGGCCACAACCTGAAGAACGTCAGCGTCGAGTTCCCCGTGGGCCTGTTCACCTGCGTCACCGGCGTTTCCGGCTCGGGCAAGTCCACGCTGGTGAACGACACGCTCTATGCCGCCGTGGCGCGCCAGCTCTACCGCGCCCACGAGGAACCGGCACCGCACCAGGCGATCGAAGGCATGGCCTACTTCGACAAGGTCATCAACGTGGACCAGAGCCCGATCGGGCGCACGCCGCGCTCCAACCCGGCTACCTACACCGGCCTGTTCACCCCCATCCGCGAGCTCATGGCCGAGGTGCCCACGGCGCGCGAGCGCGGCTACGGAGCGGGGCGCTTTTCCTTCAACGTGGCCGGGGGCCGCTGCGAGGCCTGCCAGGGCGACGGCGTGGTGAAGGTGGAAATGCATTTCCTGCCCGACGTGTACGTGCCCTGCGACGTGTGCCAGGGCCAGCGCTACAACCGCGAGACGCTGGAAGTGCAGTACAAGGGCCGGAACATCGCCCAGATCCTGGAGATGACGGTGGACGTGGCGCTGGACTTCTTCCAGGCCGTGCCCGCCATTGCCCGCAAGCTGCAGACGCTGATGGATGTGGGACTGAGCTACATACGCCTGGGCCAGTCGGCCACCACGCTCTCGGGCGGCGAAGCCCAGCGCGTGAAGCTGGCGCTGGAACTCAGCAAGCGCGACACCGGCCGCACCCTCTACATCCTGGACGAGCCCACCACCGGGCTGCACTTTGCCGACATCGAGCTGCTGCTCAAGGTGCTGCACCGGCTGCGCGACGAGGGCAACACCATCGTCGTCATCGAGCACAACCTCGATGTCATCAAGACCGCGGACTGGCTCATCGACATGGGGCCCGAAGGCGGCGGTGGCGGGGGCACCGTCGTAGGTGTGGGCACGCCGGAGGACCTGGCCGCCAACCCGGCCAGTCACACCGGTCGCTACCTGCGCAAGTCGCTATCGATTCAGTAGCTGCCTACGCAATATCCATGAGGGATCAGGGCAGAAAACCGAGGTAACGAGGGTAGTTCAGCGTGCCTCCAGCCCAGGCCAGGTCGAAACCACCGGTGGCCGGGTAGTTCGCGATGTTGGGCACCACAGTGGCCATTTCGCTGTCGTCCACACCGAACCAGCGTGCCAGCGTGGCCGCGTACTGGTCGACCGAGGTGGTGGGCAGCAGGCGGCCCTGCCCCACGTGCCACTGGTCGGCATAGGCAGAAGTGCTGCCCACGCTCACCGGCGGTGGCGTGCCGTAGAAGCGCTGGCCGTTCACGGCACCACCCACGATGAAGTGGTGCCCACCCCAGCCGTGGTCCGAGCCGTCGCCGTTGGACGCCAGCGTGCGCCCGAAGTCGGACCCCGTGAAGGCCGTCACCTGGTTCGCCACGCCCATCTCCACGGTGGCGTTGTAGAAGGCCGTCATGGCACTACTCATCTTGTCCAGCAGGCCCGGGTGCTGGCTGATGAGGTTGTCGTGTAGGTCAAAGCCACCCAGCGACACCAGGAACACCTGCCGCTTGGCTCCCAGTTCATTGCGCCCCCGGATCAGGCGCGCCACCATCTTGAGCTGGTCGGCCAGGCTGTTGCTGGTCGGGAATACGGTGGTGAAGCCCGTCGCCGTAGGCGCATTGAGCGCTGTGCTCACCAGCGATTCGGCCGTGAGGGCGCGGTCGGTCACGATGGCATGGTCGCGCTCCAGGCGGTGGGTGCGGGTGGTGTCGCGCACCAGGGCGTTGAGGGCACTCGCCACGGCGGCCGATCCATACACGGTGGCATTGGTGGCGGGCTGGATCTTGATGGCACCGCTGGTGCTGACCTGGTACTGCAGGGCGGTATCGCCCGACAGCAGCACGGCATTGCCCGTGACCGACATGCAGGTGAACAGCGACTGGGTATTGACGGTGCTCGAATGCCCCAGCACCCGGTCGCCGATGCGCCCACCCCAACCCACCTTGGAGCCCTCGGCGCTCGACGATTGCCAGACCGACTGCTGGTCATTGTGGGAAAACAGCTGGGGTGGACGCGGGTACAGCGCCACATTCGAGCTTTGGTACTGCGCCTTGGTCAGCGGCTTGACCAGCGGCCCCACGTTGAGCAGCACGGCCGCCTTGCCGGTGTTGAACAGGTTGGCCACGCCCGTCATCGACGGGTGCAGCGCATATTGCCGGTTCACCCCCAGCAGGTCCTGCGGTGTGGCCAGCGGGTTCAGCGTGGTGGCCGCGAGCGCGCTCTGGGCAATGGCGATGCCGGCCGTGCCGCCGCGGATCGTGCTGTACTGGTTGTAGCTGGGCGTATCCAGGGTGATGACCGTGTTGGCGTAGTCATTGCCGCCATACAGGAACACGCAGACCAGGGCCTTGTAGTCCGACACCGCGGCACCGCCATTGAAGGCTGCAGCCTCCCCCAGGGCACCGAGTTTCATGAGCCAGGGCAGGGCGGCACCGGCGGCGCCGCGGCGCAGGAAGCTGCGGCGGTCCATCCGGTCCAGGTCGTGGGGTGGGTGTGCCATGCCTGCGTCCTATTTCTGTACCAGGTATTCTGGGCAGGCCATCACCAGCAGCACGGCCGCACAGACGCGGTTGCGCAGGTTGGTGGCCGTGGTGGCACTGGAGGCCACGGTACCGGCCATGGACGCCACCGTGTTGGTGATGGTGGTGACCGTAGTGGCCGACAACTGCCCCGCGCACAGCAGCAGGTTGAGCCGGGCCACCAGGCTGGACGGGGAGGTGGCCAGTGCGATCTCCGCCGTGTACGCAGCCTTGATGTCGCCGCTGTTGAGGCCGCTGCTGATGACGTTCATCATGGTGTTGAGGTAGCCGCCGACGCTGCTCTCATTGACGATCTGGAACTCGGGTGCCACCTTGCCGGTACTCAGCGTGGTGGCAGGCGGCACATAGCCGGGCCGGAAGAAATTGAACACCGAGGGCGAGCGCAGGGGACTCTGCCCCAGCGAGCTGCCGGGGTTGCTCAGGTCGCCGATCTTCCAGGTGCCACTGGCCGAGGCGACGCCGAAGGTCCGCACCCACTGCACCAGGCGCACCATGGGCTCGCGCAGCTTGCCGTACTCGGGGTCGGTCAGCCCTGCGCTGCCACGGGCTTCGTCATCGAGCAATATGGCCGCATACACCTGTGCCAGATCGCCGCGCACGCCGCTGCCGTTGTTCGCGAACTTGGCCGCGACACGCCCCACATAGGCGGCGCTGGGGTTGCTGGTGACCAGACGCTGGATCAGCTGCTTGCAGAGGAAAGGCGCGGTGTTGGCGTGGTTGAACAGCGTGTCCAGTGCCGTGCGCAGCGCCGTAGCGGGGTCGGTGTTGGCTGGGATGGTGGTGCCCAGGAAGTTGACCGCCAGCGTCGAGTGGTTGGCCGCGCTGCTGTTGGTGGTGTTGGTCGTGAGCTTGAGCGGCAGGCGCACATAGTCGGTGCTGGGGATGGTGCGGGTGCCACCGCCAGTCTGCGCCACCACCGTGGGTGCGTTCTTTGTCTGGTCGATGTCGTAGCCCGTGAACACGCGCGCCAGGTTGCTCACATCGTCGGCGGTGTAGGTCTCCTGCACCGTACCCCCCAGCAGGGTGCCGTCGGCATTGAGCTTCTGCAGACCCACGGTGAACAGCTGCATCACTTCCCGGGCATAGTTCTCGTCGGGCTGGCGGCCACTGGCGGCGTCTTCCTTGCGGTTGCCCTTGGTGTTGAGGTAGTAGCCCATGGCCACGTTGAGCGTGATGTCCTGCAGCAGGTCGCGGTAGTTGCCGAAGGCGTGGGTACACAGGGTGTCCCAGTACTTGGCGATGGCATGGCTGCGCCAGGTGATGTCGATCCCCGACAGCGAGACCACCACGATTTCCGACAAGGCCAGCGCCATGCGCTTGCGCGCCGCGTCGGGCGAGGCCATGAGCTGGGCCCAGGCCATGCGGTCGCCCGGTGTGGCGCTGTCGTACCAGTTGTTGCTGTCGATCGCGCCGTAGCCCTGGGCATTGAGCCAATCCCAGCCCATCACCCCCGAACTCGTGGCAACCTGGCGCTCGATCCAGGCCGCCGGGCCGATCTGGCGCGCCTGGGCAATCTCGCTTTCGGTGCAGGAAAACTGTGCCTGCTGCAGGAAGCGCGCCGCCTGGGCGTCGCTGCTGAAGTTCAGTTGGGTGTAGGCTGTGGTGTCGATGCTGATGCTGCGCCCCGCGATGACGGGGGTGCTGGCATCAGCACCGCTTCCCCCGCCCCCACCGCCACAGGCACTCAGCAGGGCCGAACCGGCCACCGCCAGCAGCGCGGCGGGCGCAGCCAAGGGCGCCGCGTCGTCCCGCAGGGGTGCCTCGGGCAAGGTGTCGGGGATGGAATCGGAATGCACGCAGATCAGGGATAGTGAACGGTCGGCGGCATGCTAGGCCGGATGCAAGCGGGGCTCCAGCGGTTTTGCAAACTGTTACCTCACCGGCAGCCTTCGGCGGCCTAGGAAATCATGGTCGAGCATGGCGTTTTCCGGCCCCGCGCGGTAGCATGGCACGGTGCCGATTCCGCACGGGAATTCCCTGCGCTTTTCACGAACCGCCTTCATGATCCGCCCATCGCCTGCAGTCCCCATTGCCGCCCCCGATGCCTACCAGGAGCAAATGGCGCGCGAACAGCAGGTCATCCTCGACACGGCCGGGGTCGGAATCGTTTTCATCCGCCGACGCCGCCTCAAGCGCTGCAACCAACGCTTCGCGGAGATATTCGGCCACCCCACCGTGAGCGCGGCACTGCAACGCAGCAATGCATCGCTGTACCCCAATGACGAAGCGTTCCATGCCCTGGGGCGAGCAGCCTACCCGGTCATGGCCCAGGGCCTGCCCTTCAAGACCGAAATGCAGATGCGCCACGCCGACGGGCACCTGTTCTGGGCCCATCTCACGGGGAAACTGATCAACCCGCAGGACACCGCCGAAGGCTCGATCTGGATCGTGGACGACATCAGCGAGCAGAAAGAGGCTGCAACCCGCATGCAGTCCTTGCTGCAGCAGCAGAAACTGATCTTCGACAATGCACTGGTCTCGATCCTGTTCATGCAGAACCGGCGTGTGGTCCGCTGCAACCGCGCCTTCGAAGCCATGTTGGGCTATGGTCCCGGAGAGCTCGACGGGGCGCCTTCGCGCACCTGGTACCTGAGCGACCAGGACTGGGAGGAAGCTACCGTGCGTTGCTATGCCCCGCTGCAGCGGGGCGAGGTCTTCCACGAAGAGATGCGCCTGCGCCGCAAGGACGGCTCAGCCATGTACTGCGATGTGCAGGCCCAGGCGCTCGATCCGACCGACCTCTCCAAGGGGACCATCTGGAACGGCATCGACGTGACCGAACGACGCCTTGCCCAAGAGCAGTTGGCTGAGGCGCGGGCCAACCTGGAGCAGCTGGTGCAGCGGCGTACGGACGAGCTTCGTCGCACAGTACAGGAGCTGGAACACACCATAGCCCAACGGCGCGAGGCAGAGGCCCACATCCAGCATCTTGCCCACTTCGATGCCCTCACCGGACTGCCCAACCGCTTGTTGCTCGACGACCGCTGCCGCACCGCCATCGCCGCAGCCCACCGTGCAGGATCCAGTGTGGCCCTGATGTTTCTGGACCTGGACCACTTCAAGACCATCAATGACTCACTGGGCCACCGCGTGGGCGATGCCGTGCTGGTGGAGCTGGCGCACCGACTGCGCCAGGCGGTGCGCGAACAGGACACGGTGTCACGGCTCGGGGGCGACGAATTCGTGCTGCTGCTGCCGGACACCGAGGCCGAAGGCGCCGCCAATGTCGCCGCCAAGATATTGCAGACCGCTCTGGAACCCTTTCTGCTCGACGGGCATGAGCTCACGGTCACGCCATCCATAGGCATTGCGCTCTACCCCCAGGACGGCGGCAACCTCGAAGACCTGTCGCGCTGCGCGGATGCAGCGATGTACCTGGCCAAGGAGGAAGGCCGCAACAGCTTCCGCTTCTTCACTGCCAGCGTGCAGGCCCGCTCCGAGCGCAACCTGCTGCTGGGCAACGCACTGCGCCGCGCACTGGAGCGCGAACAGCTTTCGCTGGTCTACCAGCCGCAATTGAACCTGGCGACGGGGCGACTCATTGGCGTGGAAGCGCTGGTGCGTTGGAACCATCCCGAACTGGGTCCGATCTCCCCGGCCGAGTTCATACCCGTGGCCGAGAGCAACGGCCTGATCCTGCCCATCGGCGAATGGGTATTGCGGGCGGCTGCGCGCCAGGCCGCCGAGTGGCTGCAGCAGGGCTGGTCACCCTGGCGCGTCAGCATCAACGTGTCCGCGGTTCAGTTCCGCCACGGCAACCTGCCGACATTGGTGCGGGAAGTGCTGGCAACGGAAAACATCCCCCCCCACGTGCTGGAGCTGGAGCTGACCGAGGGGGTGGCCCTGTACAACTCCCAACAGGTCAGCGCCACCATGGAACAACTGGCCGATTTGGGCATTCCCATGGCCATGGATGATTTCGGCACCGGTTACTCGTCACTGAGCTACCTCAAGCGCTACAAGGTCTCCAAGCTCAAGATCGACCAGTCCTTCGTGCGGGACATCGTCCACGACCCGGACGACCGCGCCATCGTCCAGGCCATCATCCGCATGGCCCACAGCCTGGGCTTGAGCACCATTGCCGAAGGGGTGGAAACGCAGGAGCAGATCGACTTCCTGCACTCGCAAGGGTGCAACCAGATTCAGGGATACTGGCTGAGCAAACCGCTGGACGCCCGCGCACTCGGTGCCTGGATGCGGCAGCGCGGCCAGTTCTTGCGCTAGCTAAACGGCCTGGGCGCTGGGCCGTTCGGCCACCCTGTCACGCCACCCCTGCAGGGCCAGCAGGCCATGATCGCGCGGCACCAGCTTGAGCAGACCGCGCGCGAATTCCAGCGCACAGAACGCGGTGATGTCGGCGATGGTGAAGCGATCCCCTGCAATCCAGGGCTGCCGCTGCAACTGCTGGTCGAACCAGCGCGCAACCTCCACCCCCTTCTCGCCCTGCGAGCGGCCGAAATCGGGGAACTGGGGCTGCTCCAGCACCGCCAAGCCCGGATGGGTATGGCGTATCGCCATGGCCAGCGGCACCATCAGGTACCACTCGACGCGGCGGTCAGCCATTTCGATGAAGGCCCGCTCGGTGGCATCCACCCCCATCAGATTCGGTTCGGGGTACAGGCCTTCGAGGTAGGTACAGATGGCCCGGGTTTCGGTCAGCACGCGGCCGTCATCAAGTTCGAGGGCCGGCACCTTGGCCATCGGGCTCTTGTCGCGGAAGTCGGCCGATCGGTGCTGCCCCTGGTTCAGGTCCACGTTCTCCACCGCGATGCCGTTGATCCCCTTTTCCGCCAGGAACATCAGCACGCGGCGCGGGTTCGGCGCGCGGTAGGCGCTGTAGAGCTTCACGCCTTGCCCCCCTGGTTGGACTGACCCATCTCGACCATCTTGCGTGCCTCCTGGGCAAACTTTTCCGCGGCTTCCGATCCATCGCGGCGCAGTTCCAGGTTGGAGGGCGGTGCCTGTAGGCCACGCTCAACCGCCGGGCGCTGCCGAATCTGGTCCAGCCAGCGCTGCAGATGCGGCAGGTCGTCCACAGGCACACCCGACCATCGGTGCGTGCGTACCCAGGCAAAGTTGGCAATGTCGGCAATCGAGTAGTCACCCGCCAGGTATTCGTGGTTCGCCAGATGGGTGTCCAGCACCCGGAAGAGGCGCTTGCTCTCCCCCTGGTAGCGGTCGATGGCGGGCTGGATCTTTTCCGGAAAGTAGCGGTAGAACACATTGGCCTGCCCCATCATGGGCCCGATGCCGCCCATCTGGAACATCAGCCACTGGATGACGCGGGTACGGCCCACCACATCGGTCGGCATCAGTCGCCCGGTCTTCTCGGCCAGATAGATCAGGATGGCTCCGGACTCGAAGACCGCAAGGTCTCCCGCGTCACGGTCCACGATGGCCGGAATGCGGCCATTGGGGTTGATGGCCAGGAACCAGGGCTCCTTCTGCTCCTGGGCGGACAGGTTCAGCACGCGCAGGGTGTAAGGCAAGGCCAGTTCTTCCAGGGCAATGGAAATCTTGTGGCCGTTGGGTGTGGCGGCGGTGTAGAGGTCGATCATGGTGGTTCAGCTTTCTGCAGGCACATCACAATGATGGCGATTGCGGCCCTGGGACTTTGCCACATACAAGGCGCGGTCCGCGCGTGCGACCAAGGCATGGGCGGAGTCGTCCAGCATACCGATCGCTGCGACGCCGATGCTCACGGTCAGGTGCGGTGCGACCTCCGACGCCTCGTGCTCGATGGCACGTTGTGCCAGCAAGCGCTGCAGGCGGTGGGCAATGTCGACCGCCCCCTCCAGCGGGGTGTTCGGCAGCAGCAACGCAAACTCCTCGCCACCAATGCGTGCCGCCAGGTCGATCGTGCGCCCACATGCGGTGGCCAGCACTTCGGCCACCGTGCGCAAGGCAGCGTCCCCAGCCGGATGTCCGTAGTGGTCGTTGTAGCACTTGAAATAGTCGACATCGACCACCAGCAGCGACAGGGGCTGGGTGTGCCGGCGTGCCCGCCCGAATTCCAGGGCCAGCCGCATGTCGAAAGCCCGCCGGTTCGCCAATCCCGTGAGGGTGTCGGTCATGGACTGTGCCGTCAGGTCGCGCACCTGGTCGTCGATCATCTCCAGCATGAAATTGACTTCGGTCGCCAGCACCCGCAGTTCATCGCGGCCGGGCACCACCACCTTGCGGCTCCAGGCGCCGGCTTCTGCCAATTCCTGCAACTGGCGCGTGAGGTCACGCAGGCGACGCACCAGCAGCCAGTGCACTGCGGTGGCGAGCAGCACCGCAATCACCAGGGCAGAAACCCCAAACTGCCATGCCAGGCGCGTCTGCAATGCCTGCGTACGGGCGAACAACTCACGGGGGATGCGCACTTCGAGCGTGGCCAGGGGCTGTCCGTCCAGGGACTGGAGCGGCAAATACATCGTGTTGAGTTCCGAAAATACGTGCAAGGCATAGTCCTGCCCGGAAATACCATTGGCGGGTAGTGCACCACGCAACCACTGAACCGCCGGCGGTATGTCACCCGCCGCGTTGAGCCAGAGCCCGAAACCCGACTGCTCCTGCCACTGGGCCACCCGGCGGCCATCGAGGAACCGCCCCATCACGACCAAACCCACGTAGCCACCGCTGCGGTCACTGCGGGAGACGCGCGCGGCACAAACCAGGGCAAAACGGGCACTGAAGGACTGCAGTCCGCACAAGGGCGCATCACCCAGCGCCAGCCGGGCCGCCAGCGCCTGGCGCTGGTCCAGTGGCAATTGTTCTGCGCTACCTACCCCAGCCGAACGAACCGCCCGCACGTAGCCAGCGCGGGCATCCAGGATGTCCACGAAGGACAGGTCGGCGGTATCGAGCGCCTGCGCATCGAGGTTACTGCTGGCCCAGGCCTGACGGGCGTGCGGGGCACGCACATAGTCGTACATGTCCGTCCATTCGGCCCAGTCCCGGGTCTGGCTGCGCAACGAACTGACACTGGCATCCATGATCTTGAGCACCCGCCCCATGCTGTCGTGCAGGTCCGCCCGTTCCAGATCGGAAAATTCGGCGTTCATGCGCTGCTTGAGCAGCACCAGACTGGCCCAACCCACCAGGCCAAAACAGAGAAGGAAGGCGAGCAGGATCTTGGAGCGAATTCCCATGGTCGGTGGTGGCGTCGGCGCTGGCAGACCTTACCACACCGGGTATGTGCCGACCAGTGGCGACAAACCCTGACTGGGCGGCTCCTGTCGCCCTCAGGCGCGCGCCGCGTGCAGGCTGTCGCGGGTGCGCTGGGCTTCGCGCCGGGCGGCCTGCGCGTAGTCGGCTTCAGCGCTGGCATACAGGATGGCGCGCGACGAATTGACCGCGATCGGGCCGGTGGTGCCGGATGCGTCACCACGCCATCCGGCGCGAACCGTCGCGACTGCATCGCCGCCTTGGGCGCCGACGCCGGGGATCAGCAGTGGCAAGGTCGGGGCCAGCGCACGCACGCGCTCGATCTCGGCCGGGTAGGTTGCACCCACCACCAGCCCGAGCTGGCCATTGAGGTTCCAGGGGCCTTGCGCCAGCGCGGCGATGTGTTCGTACAGGCGCGGCTGGCCGGGAATGTCACGCAGCGCTTGCGGCTGGAAGTCGTCCCCCCCGGGGTTGGAGGTGCGGCACAGCAGGAATGCACCCTTGCCGTGGTATTTCAGGTAGGGCTGCACCGAATCGAAGCCCATGAAGGGAGACAGGGTGACCGCGTCAGCGCCATAGCGCTCAAACGCCTCGCGCGCATACTGCTCGGCCGTGCTGCCGATGTCGCCACGCTTGGCGTCCAGGATGATGGGAACACCCGGCGCCGTGCGGCGCATATGCTCCATCAGCCGCTCCAGCTGGGCTTCGGCACCGTGGGCGGCAAAGTACGCAATCTGGGGCTTGAAAGCCATGGCCAGATCGGCCGTCGCGTCCACGATGGCCGCACAGAAATCGTAGATGTACGCGGCGTCACCTCGCATGTGCACCGGAAACTTCGCCGGCTCCGGGTCCAACCCCACACACAGCATGGACTGGTTGCGCCGTTCGGCAGCCGCAAGTTTTTCGAGGAACGTCATGGTCTTTTCTGGGGTAGTGGGGGCGGAGGTCGATTGTAGGCAGGCCTATGCCGCCTCCAGGGTGTCGAGCGCCAGGCACAGGTCTGCCCAGGCCTTGGCTTTGGCGGCACTGTTGCGCAGCAGGATGGTCGGCGGGTAGGTCACCACGGTCGGCAACCCCTCGAACCGATGGACTTGGCCACGCAGGTGGTCCAGCGCCATGGAGGCGGTGGTCGCACCCGGCTGCGCCACCAGCTGCTGGGCAAAGCGCCCCATGAGCAGCACCATCCGCGGCTTGACCAAGGCGATCTCGGCGCGCAGGTGCACCCGGCATTGCTGCAGGTCGTCGGCCGTGGGCAGGATGGCATGCGGCACCCGGCATTTGGTCACGGTGGTCACATAGGCACCCCGGGCACCTTCGGCGCTGCGGGACACCCCCACGGCCTTGAGCATGTTGTCCAGCAGCACGGCAGCGTCGCCCGTGACCGGTTGCTGCTGGCGCTCCTGCTCTTCCTCCGGCGGGTCCAGCACCACCAGCCAGTCGGCCTGCACCGGATGGGCCGGTGCCTGCATCGCGCAGCGGCTGCGCCCGGCATGCTGGGGGCAGGCCTGGCACTGTGCCACCTGCTCGACCAGGGCAGGCCAGTCGCCCGCCAGCGCTGGGGAAAACGCAGCGGGGGCGGCTACGGGAGCGACCGGTGCCACCGGCGGCACCGGTGCGGCCGCAGGCACCGGGGTCCGGACAGGTGCGGGTGCCTGTGCCATCGGAGGCGTTCGGCTGCCTGGGCTGTCGGCACTGGCGGGGGCGGCAGCCACAGCGAAGTCGGTCCCGGGCAGCCACACGGTGACGCCCATTTCCTTGAGCATGGCGCGCTGGCGGTTATCGAGGTGCAGGCTCATGGGTGTTCGCTTTCGTCCAGGGGGCAGTACATCACCAGCGCATCCTCGCGCGCCGGGCCCAGGCCCGGGTAGTAATCCTTGCGCACGTTGACACGCTCGAAGCCCAGGCCTTCGTAGAGCCGGATGGCGCGCGTATTGCTTACCCGCACTTCCAGCCAGATGCGCTGCGCCGCCACTTGCATGGCCCAGCGTTTGAGCGCGGCCATCAGGGTGCGCGCATGGCCCTGCCCCTGGTGCTCGGGCGCCACGGTGATGTTGAGCAGGTGTGCCTCGCCCACGCCCTGCATGGCCACGAAGTAGCCCAGCACGGCACCGTCGCGCACCAGCATCTGGGCCTCGTAGCCGCTGGCCAGTGCGTCGAGGAAGTGGGTGCGGGTCCAGGGATGGTCATAGGCACGCGCCTCGATGTGCAGCACGCTGTCGAGCGCTGGCGCCAGCAGGGGCGCGAATGTCGGATCAGCCAGTGCGGATTCAGCCATGGTTACTCCGCTGCGCAACCTGCAAGGCCTTTTCGCGTTCGCGCTCGGCCGTGGTCTTGGCCACCTTGTCGCGCACGTACAGCGGCAAGGCCTGCTCCGGTGGCACCGCCTGCCCCTGGTGCAGCAGGCCTGGCGCCAACTGCAGCAGGGCACGGGCACTGGGCAAGGCCGCGACGCAGGGCAGGCTACGTCCCGCCAGGGCAGACTCCACCCGCCCTGGATAGACGGGAAACACGTTGCCGGCCAGACACTGCACCGACTCCGGCACCACGACCGACTGCGGTGCACACAGCTGGATCTCGCCCTCGGCATGCCAGTCAACCCCATCCCAGCGCCACGGCGCGGCGTAGACCTCGTCCATGCGGGCGTCCAGCAGGGACAGCACCACGAATTCGGGCACGTTGGGCGCGTGCTGCAGGCGCGCGTCTTCGGCCACCGCCAGCAGGGAGTTCACGGGCAGTACCGGCAGGTCTGCCCCCAGGGCCAGGCCCTGTGCCACCGCACAGGCGGTGCGCAGGCCGGTGAAGGAGCCGGGGCCGGCACCGAACACCACGGCGTCGAGTTGCGCCATCGCCAGCCCGGCCTGCGCCAACAGCGACTGCACGCCGGCAATCAGGCCGAACGAGGCCTGTGCCCCGCCCGCGCCGGTATGCACATGGACGCCCCCCCCGGCGGCCACGCCGATGGAGAGCACTTCGGTGCTGGTATCAAACGCCAATAGCTTCATTTACTGATCAAATCAGGCCGTAGCCCGCATATTCATTGTGCAATGCGCTTTCATTTCAATAGCGCCCGACCACCCCACCGGACAGCTGCACACCCTCGCAGTGGCTTTCTCGCGACGCTCGGGACGACAAACCATTATCGCGGCACGGCAGGAGGATAATGGGCAGCTGTTCCCACACGACCATGGAGTGATTGCAGCATGTTTCCCGAGCACCGCGAACTGATTACGCAACTGAAGAACAACGACCACCACTTCACCCGCCTGTTCGACAAGCACAACGAACTGGACCAGAAGATCAAGAACATGGAAAGCCACGTCGAGGCGGGTAGCCCGGTGGAAATCGAAACCCTGAAGAAGGAAAAGCTGGCCCTCAAGGACCAGCTCTACGTGATCCTGCAGAAAGCTGCTGGCAAGGCCTGACGGCCGCCCCTCGGGGGCTGGCCACGGTGACCGCCTCCAAACAACGGCACAATCCACGTGCCACGATGCGCCCTTCGGGGCGCTTTTTCTTTCTGCCACCGGATTTGCCATGTTCTTCCGCCCCAGCCGCTACCGTCTGTTCTGCCTGCGCTCGGCGATGGCCGCTGGTCTGGTCTGGACCGCCCTCGTGGTCGGCGCCCAACCGCTACCCGCCGAGGTGCAGGCCGCACTGGCCCGGGCCAAGGTCCCGCCAGAGAGCGTCGCCATGCTGGTGACCGAAGTGCAGGGCAACGGCAACGCGCGCCTGGCCCACCGCGCCGGCATCCCCATGAACCCTGCGTCGGTCATGAAGCTGGTGACGACCTCGGCCGCGCTGGACCTGCTGGGCCCGACCTACCAGTGGAAGACCCCGGTGTACCTGGAGGGCCCGGTACGCGATGGTGTGCTGCAGGGCAACCTCGTCATCAAGGGTCAGGGCGACCCCAAGCTGGTGCTGGAGCGGATCTGGCTGCTGCTGCGCAGGGTGCAGGGCCTGGGCATTCAGACCGTGGCAGGCGACATCGTGCTCGACAGGAGTGCGTTCGAGGTGGCCCCGGTGGACCCCTCGCAGTTCGATGGCGAACCGCTGCGGCCCTACAACGCCACGCCCGACGCCCTGCTGCTGAACTACAAGGCCTTGGTCATGACCTTCACGCCAGACCTCGAGACCGGGGTGGCCCGGGTGCAGTACGACCCGCCACTGGCCGGAGTGCAGCTACCCGCCACCGTGCCGCTGCTGCGCAATGGCGACAAGGGCAACGACTGCAGCGACTATCGCGCCAGCCTCAAAGCCGACTTTGCCGACCCCACCCGCATCCGCTTCGGCGGCGCGTACCCGGCCAGCTGCGGCGAGCGCACCTGGCCGGTTGCCTACGCCGACCCCGCCAGCTACAGCCTGCGCGCGGTGCAGGGCCTGTGGCAGTACATGGGTGGCAAGCTGCAGGGCATTGTGCGCTTCGGCACGCTGGGCAACCCGGCGGCCAAGCCCGCATTTGAGGCCGGGTCGGAGCCGCTGGCGCTGATCGTGCGCGACATCAACAAGTACAGCAACAACGTCATGGCCCAGCAGCTGTTCCTGACGCTGGGTCGCGCCGCGAGCGATGCCGCCCCCGAGAGCGAAGGTGTCGCCCTGCAGGGCAGCGCCAGCTTTGCACGCTCGCAGCAGGCCGTGGGCCAGTGGTGGCAAAGCCGCCTGCCCGGGGTGGCCGCGCCGGAACTGGAGAACGGCTCGGGCTTGTCCCGGCGTGAACGCATCAGCGCCCATGCCCTGGCCCGCCTGCTGCAGCTGGGGTTTGCGTCGCCCTGGATGCCCGAGCTGATGGCCTCGCTGCCGATCTCGGGCGTGGACGGCACCCTGAAGCGCATGAAGAACCGCGCCCAGGGCAGTGCCCACCTCAAGACCGGCAGCCTGCGCGACGTCACTGCCCTCGGGGGTTTTGTGCTGGGCGCCAGCGGCAAGCGCTATGTGCTGGTAGCCTTGGTGAATCACCCCAACGCCATCGCCGCGCGACCCGCCCTCGAAGCCCTGGTGGAATGGGCGGCACGCGACCAATAGCCAAGCCCATGCAACTCACCGACATCTTCGGCTTCCTGGCCGCCACCCTCACCACCGCCAGCTTCATACCGCAGGCACTGCATACCTTCCGCACCAAGGACGTGCGCGGCATCTCGCTGGGCATGTACTCGGCCTTCACCACCGGCGTGGCGCTGTGGCTGGTCTATGGGTGGATGCTGGGCGAAATGCCGATCGTGATTGCCAATGCGATCACGTTATCACTGGCGTTGGCCATCCTCATCATGAAACTGCGCTACCACGAGGACAAGCCTTCGGGTACTGATCGGCCCTGAAGCACGATGGACCGAAGAAGCACCGCCGACTTGCCAAGCACCGATCCTGCAGGACAGAAGCTGGCACAGGCTGCGGGACTGGGGCCGAAATCCGCCGACATGCTGGCAGCGGCGGGCATCGACAGCATGCAAACCCTGCGCCACCTGGGTTCCGTTGCTGCCTACATCAAGGTACGTCAAACCAACCCACGCGCGTCGCTCAATCTGCTGTGGGCACTGGAGGGGGCGATCTCGGGGTTGCACTGGCAGCAGGTGGCCCGCGAACACCGCACTAGCCTGCTGCTGGCGCTGGAGCAGCTGCAGTCGCAAGCACGCCGCGGCAAGGGCCCTGCGCGCTGAGACGCGTTGCGGCACCCCTGCGCGTCAACGGACATGGGAAGCGGCCAGCGCCCCCTGTCCAAGCCTCAGCCGTCGGGGAGCAGGTGGCAAGATTGCGCAGGCCTGTCCGAGGGGCCGACTGCCAGGGCCTTGATGGCCGCGACATGCTCGGCCTTGCGTCCCGCAAGGTACCCCGCCTCCAGGGCCCGGTCCAGCAAATGATGGGCTTCCTGTCGCGTCAGGGCCAGGTCGCCGCGGAACCATGCGTCCAAGCGCTGGAACGCCTGCCGATCGACGAAAGGAGCGTATCCAACCAAAGCCCCGGCCGAGAATCCAGCGTGAATCGACGATGAGCAATCGGATTTCATGGAGTCTTCAGGGACGGGGCGGCGCATCGACCGCCCCGCCCTTGGTCACGGTATCAGTACTCCATGTCCGCCGGCATCGGCGCAGGCTTCTGCTCCTTGGGCGCCTCCGCAATGCTGGCGTCAGTGGTCAGGATCAGCCCTGCCACCGAGGCCGCATGCTGCAAGGCAGAGCGGGTCACCTTGGTCGGGTCGATCACACCCATGGCGATCAGGTCACCATACTGCCCGTTGGCCGCGTTGTAGCCCCAGGCCCCCTTGCCGGCCAGCACCTTGTCCACCACCACCGAGGGCTCGTCACCCGCATTGGCCGTGATGGCACGCAGCGGCTCCTCGATGGCGCGCAGCACGATCTTGATGCCCGCCGTCTGGTCATGGTTGGCGCCCTGCAAGGACTTGACGGCCTCGCGGGCGCGCAACAGCGCCACACCACCGCCGGGAACGATACCCTCTTCGACTGCAGCCCGGGTGGCATGCAGCGCATCGTCCACGCGATCCTTCTTCTCCTTCATCTCGACCTCGGTGGCAGCACCGACCTTGATCACGGCCACACCGCCGGCCAGCTTCGCCACACGCTCCTGCAGCTTCTCGCGGTCGTAGTCGGAAGTGGTGTTCTCGATCTCCGCCTGGATGTTGGCCACCCGTGCCTTGATCTTGGCCTGGTCGCCGGCACCGTCGATGATGGTGGTGGTTTCCTTGTGGATCTCGACACGCTTGGCGCGACCGAGGTCGGCAATCGTGGTCTTTTCCAGCTGCTTGCCGGTTTCCTCGGCAATGACGGTGCCACCGGTAAGGATGGCAATGTCCTCGAGCATGGCCTTGCGCCGGTCGCCGAAGCCCGGCGCCTTGACCGCAGCCACCTTGAGGATGCCGCGCATGCTGTTGACCACCAGGGTCGCCAGCGCCTCGCCTTCCAGGTCTTCGGCCACGATCAGCAGGGGTTTGCCGGCCTTGGCCACTTCTTCCAGCACCGGCAGCAGGTCGCGGATGTTGGAGATCTTCTTGTCGTGCAAGAGGATCAGTGGGTCGTCGAGCACACAACTCTGCTTCGACGGTGTGTTGATGAAGTAGGGGCTGATGTAACCGCGGTCAAACTGCATGCCCTCGACGACATCGAGCTCATTGCTCAGGCTCTTGCCGTCTTCCACGGTGATGACGCCTTCCTTGCCCACCTTGGCCATCGCCTGCGCGATGATGTCGCCGATAGCAGTGTCCGAATTGGCCGACAGGGCTGCAACCTGCGCGATCTCCTTGTTGGTCGCGCACGGCTTGGACAGCTTCTTGAGCTCCGCCACCACGGCTTCGGTGGCCTGGTCGATGCCGCGCTTGAGGTCCATCGGGTTCATGCCGGCCGTGACGTACTTCATGCCCTCCTTCACGATGGCCTGCGCCAGTACGGTCGCTGTCGTCGTGCCGTCCCCGGCGATGTCGGCGGTCTTGGAGGCCACCTGCTTGACCATCTGCGCCCCCATGTTCTCGAACTTGTCGGCCAGCTCAATCTCCTTGGCCACGCTCACACCGTCCTTGGTGATCACGGGCGACCCGAAGCTCTTCTCGATGACCACGTTGCGGCCTTTGGGGCCCAATGTGACCTTGACGGCATCGGCCAGCACATTGACGCCCTTGAGGATGCGGGCACGTGCGGAATCATGGAATTGGACTTCTTTGACTGCCATGTTCAATCTCCTGTTGCTTGGTTCTGTGGTTTTCAGGCGGCTTTCTTGAGGTTGCTGACATTGACGCCTTCGATGACGCCCAGAACATCCTCTTCCTTCAACACCAGCAATTCCTGGTCATCGACCTTGACCACCTGCCCCGCATACTTGCCGAAGAGCACGCGCTCGCCCTTCTGCACCTGCAGGGGCCGCACCGAGCCATCCTGCAACAAGCGCCCGGTACCGACGGCGATCACGTCGCCCTGCTCAGGCTTTTCGGCGGCCGAATCCGGAATGACGATGCCGGATGCCGTCTGTCGCTGGCTGTCCACCCGCTTAACGATAATCCGGTCGTAAAGGGGACGAATTTCCATAGAGAAATCTCCTGTTCAAAATCAGATTAAAGGTAAGTGCGCCGCCCCATGGCGAGGCGACGTTCGATGAAATAGGAGCGCCAGAAAGAAATTCAAGGGGTGGCCATTGGCACCCCTGAACACGCAGCTACGCCACCCTCACCCGAGGTAGATGCGCGTCTGACGCCCCAGTCGGTAGCGTGTCTCCTGCAGCCGCGTCCCGACTGCAGGCTGCACGCCCACCGGGCAGGGTGGCTCTCGGCCACCATCGCTCCCCAATGTCTCGTCGAGGGCGATACCGTTCCAGATCCCATCGCGCACCGGGCGAAAGTACCAGCGCACATAGCCCACACGCTCGCCCAGTCGCATGAGTTCCTCTCGATCCGGAGCGTCACGCACCATCAGGGCGTCTGGATCTTCGTGCAAGGAGTCGTCGGCAAAGGCCTGGCGGCAGTCCAGGGCTTCACGCTCTGATGCACCCGCCGTACTGCACGAGCGGCGCTCCTGCCGCAGCAAGTCCCACGCGCCCAGGCGCCAAGCTGCATCCAACATGCCGTCGTCGAGTTGGGCCATGTTCTGCCATGGATCGTTGATCTGCAGCGCCGAGCCCGGTACTGGAACCGATGCTTCCCGGGGCGACACGCCGGCCGACGCAAAGCCGAACCAGTGCAAAGCAAGCAATACAGGCGTGTTCGGGCAAGGCACCGCGGTCAGGCTCACACCCCACAGCGGCAGCCGCATGGCCTGCGACTGCTGGTGAATGGTTTCGAACAGCTCCATTTCCACACACTCCATTCCAAGGACTGGAAAAATTGTGGGGAAAAGCAGAAATTTCTGCAAGCGCTGCAGGCGCTGCGCCGCGGCGGTCGCGGGGATCTAGGCCGCTGCGCGCTGCAGGCGGTCACGCACGCCATCCCAGCCACTGTCCACTGGAGGTGTTTCGACCCAAATTTCACCTACGCCCCGCGCGTCCAGGGCCCGCAGCATGGCGAAGAGTTCGTGGGCCGCATCGGCGGCGACAGCAGGCATGGGCTGCACGAACACGCTGGCAGGGGCATGAACGCTGCTGCGGGCATAGACCGCAATCCGCACTGCAGTCGTGGCATCTTGCCCATCGAGCGCAGATTGCATGGAAGCGGCATCCATCAGCCGCACCCTGGCGCTGGGTGCGTAATGCGACTCCAGCGTACCTGAGGCCCGTGGCCCCGGTGCGCTGTGCGCCGGCAGCTCATCCTTCGATAGCAGCTTGCGTCCGCAGGCGGCCCACACCTGCTCCGCCGTGATCGCACCGGGGCGCAGCAGCACCGGTTCGCCGCGGGTGCAGTCGATGATGGTGGACTCGATCCCAACGTCACAGGCGCCGCCATCCAGCACCGCAATGCGGCCTTCGAACTCTTCTTCCACATGGCTCGCCAGCGTGGGGCTGACACGGCCGAACCTGTTGGCGCTGGGCGCAGCGAGGCCCCAGACCACAGACTGCCCGGAAGCAGGTGAACGCAGTGCGGACAGCACCGCCTGGGCCAGCGGGTGTGCCGGGCAACGCAGTCCGATGCTGTCCTGCCCGCCCGCCGCCGCCGCGCCCACGCCCGCTCGGCGCGGCACGATCAGCGTCAGCGGCCCGGGCCAGAACGCGGTCATGAGCGCGCGGGCGAAATCGGGAACCGCGGGGCAGTAGTGGTCCACGCCTTCGCGCAGGGTTGCGTCGGCATGCACGCCGTCGTCGTGGCTGCGCGCTGCCAGGTGCACGATCAGCGGGTGGTCGGCGGGGCGGCCCTTGGTGGCGAAGATCTGTGCCACAGCCTGGGCGTTGTCGGCATCGGCGGCCAAGCCGTACACCGTCTCGGTAGGCATGCCAAATAAGCCGCCAGCCCGCGCTATATCTGCACAAGCCGCTACGGATTGCATAGCAGCAGCAGTGTCACCGGCAGGCAGGATCATGGCAGGCGGGGCTCGACTTCAGAACGCCACGATGCCAAGCACGCCACAGGCTTTCAGAGCCGTTGCGCGGGCGCCTTCGACGGTGGCTGCGGTGATGGTCAGGTGCCCCATCTTGCGCCCCGGTGCAGCCTTGGCCTTGCCGTACAGGTGCAGGTGGGTGCCGGGCAGGGCCAGCACGGCGGCCCAGTCCGGCTCACCACTGGCAGGCCACAGGTCGCCCAGCAGGTTGAGCATGATGGAGGGGCTGTGCTGGCGCGGCTGCGTGAGCGGCAGGCCGGCCATGGTGCGCACCTGCAGCTCGAACTGCGACACGTCACAGGCCTCGATGCTGTAGTGGCCGCTGTTGTGCGGGCGCGGCGCCATTTCGTTCACCACCAGGCCGCCCAACGCTTTCGCCTCGGGGGACGACGGCTCCAGCACGAAGAACTCGACACACAGCACGCCGACGTAGTCCAGGCCAGCCGCTACGGATTTGGTAGCTGCGACCGCACGTTCGGCGAGGGCGGGGTCTATATTTCCTTCAAAAACTTCGGTCACGGCCAGGATACCGCCGCGGTGCAGGTTGCGCTGCACCGGCAGGTTCACGCAGGTGCCGTCGGCCCCCCGGGCGACGATGACCGAGCATTCAAGCGCCAGCGGAAGCATCTTCTCCAGCACGCAGGGCACGCGCTGCAGGTCCGCCCACGCCGCTGCCAGCTCAGAACGGGTGGCCACGCGTACCTGACCCTTGCCGTCGTAGCCCATGCGGGCGGTCTTGAGGATGCCGGGCAGGAGGTCGTCCATGACCGCTGCCAACTGCGCTTCGGTCTCGATGACGGCATGCGGTGCCACGGGCACGCCACAGCGCAGGAAGTGGGCCTTCTCCTGGGCACGGTCCTGGGCAATCGCCACGGCAGCGGCAGCGGGGGCGACCGGGCGGGCTTGGGCCAGCGTGGCCAGGGCCGCTGCGGGCACGTTCTCGAATTCGGTGGTGATGGCGCACGACACGGCGGCCAGCTGGGCCAGCCCCTCGGGGTCGGTATAGCCGGTGCGGATGTGGTGGTGGCTCACGCGGCCGGCGGGGCTCACCGGGTCGGCATCGAGCACGGCAGTGAAGTAGCCCAGGCGTTGGGCAGCGTGCACGAACATGCGGCCCAGCTGGCCACCACCCATCACGCCCAGGGTGGTCTCGCGGGTGGAGGGGACGAAGGTCTGGGCGTCGCTCACAGCGGGCTTCCCGTTACGGGCAGGGTCATGGCGCGGGCGGCTTCGGTTTGGTCGCGGCGGAAAGCGTCGAGTTCCAGGCGCAGGTCGGGGTTTTCGTTGGCCAGCAAGGCCACGGCAAAGAGGGCCGCGTTGGCAGCGCCGGCGTTGCCGATGGCGAAGGTCGCCACAGGAATGCCCTTGGGCATCTGCACGATGCTGTGCAGCGAGTCCACCCCCGACAGCGCCTTGCTCTGCACCGGCACACCCAGCACCGGCACGGTGGTCTTGGCGGCCAGCATGCCCGGCAGGTGGGCTGCGCCACCGGCACCGGCGATGATGGCCTTGAGACCCCGCTCGGCGGCCGCTTCGGCGTACGCAAACATGTCGTCGGGCATGCGGTGGGCCGAGACCACCTTGGCTTCGAAACGGATGCCAAACTGTTGGAGAATCTGCACTGCGTGCTGCATGGTGTCCCAGTCCGAGTTGGAGCCCATGACCACGCCGACTTGAATTTTGCTCATAGCTGTGAGTGAGGCTGCCCCAGGGTGCGCCGCGAGCGCGGACCAGGGAGCCAGAGAGTTGAGCCTTGAATTTTACTTTTTTACCGTCAGGTAGCCCCGCATGATCAACGTCACCATCCAAAACTTTGAAGCCGAAGTCGTCGAGGCCTCGTTCACCACGCCTGTGCTGGTGGACTTCTGGGCCCCCTGGTGCGGACCGTGCAAGACGCTGGGCCCGCTGCTGGAAAAGGTGGAAGAAGCCTACGGTGGCCGCTTCATTCTGGCCAAGATCGACTCCGACCAGGAGCAGCAACTGGCCCAGGCCTTCGGCATCCGCTCCATCCCGACCTGCGTCCTGATGATCGGCGGCAAACCGGTGGACGGCTTCATGGGTGCTGTGCCCGAAAGCAAGATCCGCGAGTTCCTGGACAAGCACCTGCCCTCCGAGGCCGAACTTGAAGCCGAAGCCGATGCCGAAGACGCCCAGGCCCTGGTGGCGGCGGGTGACAGCCAGGCGGCGCTCAACAAGCTGCACGAGGCGCTGACCCTGAACCCCGGCAACGACGACGCCCGCTACGATTACGTCAAGCTGCTGATCGAGAACAACCTGCTCGACGAAGCCCAGGCGGCGCTGGAGCCGGCACTGGCGCAGATTCCGCGCCAGCTGCGCTTCGAGGCTCTGGGCCACTTCCTCGCCGCTATTCAATTCGTAGCTTCTGACGCACGTGGCGCCTGGGCTCCAGCCCAATTTGACGAGTTGATTGCAGCCAACAAGCGCGACTTCGACGCCCGATTCGCCAAGGCCCGCGTGCTGCTGGTGGCTGGGCACTGGAACCAGGCCATGGACGAGCTGCTCGAAATCATCATGCGCGACAAGGCCTGGAACAACGAGCTGCCGCGCAAGACCTTCGTGGCGATTCTGGAGCTGCTGACACCGCCGAAGCCCAAGGCCGCGGCAGCCACACCGGGCAAGAGTGCCGGTGGGATTGAACTCACAGGCAAGGTCGCCGCAGAGGAAGATCCGCAGGCCCAGCTGGTGTCGAGCTACCGCCGCAAGCTGAGCATGGCCCTGAACTGAAGCGACGCGTGCTTCAGGCCGTGTTGCCCTGCAATCGGCCCTGGTCGACCTTGTAGACAAACCCCCGTGCCGCCCGCTCCGACACGTTGAGCAGCTCGGCGATGTCGTGAAAATCGTCGGGCAACGCCGCGTTGTCCCAACCGTTCTGCGTATGCCGGGCAATGCGCACAGCCAGCACCACGTTACGCACCATGGGGTGGTCGGCATGCCGTTCGTCACTGATGCGCACCAGCAGTTCGGGCAGGCGCCATAGCTTCATCAGCGCATGGCGCAGGTCCTGCAGTTCGATATGGAACACGAAACGCTGCAACGGTGCCGAACGCAGCGTCGGGTTTTCCTTTTGCTTGGCCTGGATGTCCAGCTCCAGGGCCGGGGCATGGCACCACATCAGCAGCTCCGCGAAGTCGTGGATGAAAGCCGCCTGCCGGATCACGGTCACATCGTGGTCGCGCCGGTGGATCGCAAATGCGGTCGCAAAGTGCGCGGCCCGCGCGGCACGCAGCAACAGGCGTTGCACCCCGGCCAGCGCCTGCGGCTGGTCGGCCAGCAAGGCCTCCACCGTCGGCTGGGGGCCAAAGGCCCGGAAGAATGGCGACACCCCGATCATCACCAGGGCACTGGTGATGGTCTCGGTTTCGGTGGAATCGGTATGCCGACGCTTCGTGGCCACAAAGGCCATGACCTTCACGGAAAAGAAGGGGTCGGACTCGATGAGTTCGGCCAACATGCCGGCATCCACCTTGTCCTCCTCATCGAGCTGCCGCAGCTCTTCCAACCGTTTGGCCGACTCCTCCAGGATGGGGATTTCAGTCTGTTCGAAGTGGCGCACCCAAGCCGCCAGATCGGGCAAAGGCGCAGTCAGGAACCGCGCCGAAGACGCGGTGGAGTTGACGGTGTTGGCATCGGGCATTCCCATGTCCGAAGTATCGGCAGGGATTGCTATCAGGTCAATAGCAATCCTATCAACCTTGAAAACCTCAGGCCGTCAGGCGCTGCAGGGCTTCCTGGTACTTGGCCGCGGTCTTGGCGATCACGTCGTTGGGCACGCGCGGAGCCGGTGGCGTCTTGTTCCAGGGCTTACCGTCGACCACCGCCTGCTCCAGCCAGTCGCGCACGAACTGCTTGTCGTACGAAGGCGGGTTGCTTCCTTCGGCATAGCTTTCCACCGGCCAGTAGCGCGAGGAATCGGGTGTGAGCACTTCGTCCATCAGCGTGAGCGTGCCGTCCTTGTCCAGACCGAACTCGAACTTGGTGTCGGCAATGATGATGCCCTTGGTGAGTGCGTACTCGGCTGCCGTCTTGTAGATGGCGATGCTGATGTCGCGGATGCGGGTAGCCAGATCCAGGCCAATCATCTCCACCGTCTTCTCGAAGGTGATGTTCTCGTCGTGGTCACCCACCGCAGCCTTGGCGGCTGGTGTGTAGATGGGCTCGGGCAGCTTGCTGGCGTTCTTCAGGCCCGAGGGCAGCGGCACGCCGCACACCGACTGGCTCTCCTGGTATTCCTTCCAACCGCTACCGGCCAGGTAGCCACGCACCACAGCTTCGACTGGAATGGGCTTCAGGCGCTTGACCAGCATGGAGCGCCCTTGCACCTGCGGCACCTCGTGCGGCTGCACCACGCTTTCGGGAGCGTCACCGGTCAGGTGGATCGGGCACAGGTTCGCGCCCTTGGGGCCGAGCTTGTCGAACCAGAACAGCGCCATCTGCGTCAGCAGCGCGCCCTTGCCCGGAATCGGTTCGCCCATGATGACGTCGAACGCGCTCAGGCGGTCGCTGGCCACCATCAGGATGCGGTCGTCGCCCACCGCGTAGTTGTCACGGACTTTGCCGCGGGCCAGCAGGGGGAGGGAAAGGGCGGAAGTGTGCAGTGCGGTGCTCATGGGGATGCTTCAGAAAAAAGGCCCTGCCCGCATCAGCGCGGCAGAGCCTTGGATTATCGCCAATCCGGGGCAGACTGGATTACTGGACCACCTGGGCCAATGCACCGCTGGCGTACTTGCCGGCCATGACGGACAGGCTATCGCCCTTGATCTTGGCGCCCTGGCCTTCGCATCCGAACTCCAGGTAACGCTGCTTGCAGATGGCCTGGGCCGCGGCGCGGGCCGGCTTGAGCCACTCGCGGGCGTCGAACTTGTCGGGGTTCTCGGCCAGGAACTTGCGCACCGCGCCGGTCATGGCCAGGCGGATGTCGGTGTCGATGTTGATCTTGCGCACACCGTACTTGATGGCTTCCTGGATTTCCTTGACCGGCACGCCGTAGGTTTCCTTCATCTTGCCGCCATACTGGTTGATGATCGCGAGCAGGTCCTGGGGCACCGAGCTGGAGCCATGCATCACCAGGTGGGTGTTGGGGATGCGGGCGTGGATTTCCTTCACGCGGCTGATGGCCAGGATGTCGCCCGTGGGCGGACGGCTGAACTTGTAGGCGCCGTGGCTGGTGCCAATGGCAATGGCCAGCGCGTCGAGTTGGGTAGCCTTCACGAACTGTGCAGCCTCTTCGGGGTCGGTCAGCATCTGGCTGTGGTCGAGCTTGCCTTCGGCACCGATACCGTCTTCCTCACCGGCATCACCGGTTTCGAGGTTGCCCAAGCAACCGAGCTCGCCTTCCACGGTAACGCCGACCTTGTGCGCCATCTCGACCACGCGGCGGGTCACGTCCACGTTGTAGTCAAAGCTTGCCGGGGTCTTGCCGTCTTCCATCAGCGAACCGTCCATCATGACGGAGCCGAAGCCGAGGTCAATGGCGCCGGAGCACACCTTGGGGCTGGTGCCATGGTCCTGGTGCATCACCAGCGGGATATGGGGGTACATCTCGGCAGCGGCCTGGATCAGGTGCTTGATGAAGGGCTCGCCCGCGTACTTGCGCGCACCGGCGCTGGCTTGCAGGATCACGGGCGCACCGACTTCGTCGGCCGCCGCCATCACGGCCTGCACCTGTTCCAGGTTGTTGACATTGAAGGCTGGAATGCCGTAGCCATTGGCAGCGGCGTGGTCCAGCAGTTCGCGCATCGATACGAGTGCCATGAGAATCCCCGAGGAAGTGAAAAAACCGGTGTGCCGGCGGTTGGTAACCGCCTGGTAACTGCATGCTTGGCGCGAATTTTACCCCGGGGGAAACCCGTAGTCTGGAGTGCGTGCCTCAGCCCACGGCACAAATCTTGAGCATGTTGGTTCCACCGGGCGAACCCATGGGCTCGCCGCAGGTGATGGCGTACACATCCCCGGTTTGCACGATGCCGCGCTTCTTCAGGTGCGCCTCGGCATCGGCCAGCGCCGTGTCGCGGTCCGCACTGGTGTCCATCAACAAGGGACGCACATTGCGGTACAGGGTGAGCTTGCGCTGGGTCGCCACCTTTGGGGTCAGGGCGTAGATCGGCACATGGATCAGGTGGCGGCTCATCCACAGCGCGGTTGAACCGCTGTCCGTCAGGGCCACAATGGCCTTGGCGCCCAAGTGGTGCGCCGTGAACAGCGCTCCCATCGCAATCGACTGGTCAATGCGCGTGAACGTCTTGCCCGTGAAGTCGGCATCCAGTCGGACATGCTCGCCTGACTCTGCTGCGACGCAGATCTGCGCCATCTCGACCACCGTCTCCAGTGGATACTTGCCCGCGGCCGTTTCGGCACTGAGCATCACGGCATCGGTACCATCGAGCACGGCATTGGCCACGTCACTCACCTCGGCACGGGTCGGCACCGGGTTGGTGATCATCGACTCCATCATCTGGGTCGCGGTGATCACCACCTTGTCCATCTCGCGCGCGAGTTTGATCATGCGTTTTTGCAGCGCAGGCACCGCGGCATTGCCCACTTCCACGGCCAGGTCCCCACGCGCCACCATGATCCCGTCGCTGGCCTTCATGATTTCCTCGAGCTTCGGAATCGCCTCGGCCCGCTCGATCTTGGCAATCAAGCCCGGCTTGTGGTTGTAGCCGGCAGCCGCCACATTGCACAACTGCCGGGCCATTTCCATGTCGGTCGCGTTCTTGGGAAAGCTCACGGCGACGTAGTCGGCCTGGAAGCTCATGGCGGTCTTGATGTCGTCCATATCCTTGGCCGTCAGCGCGGGGGCGGTGAGGCCACCACCTTGCTTGTTGATGCCCTTGTTGTTCGACAACTCGCCACCAAGCTTCACCGTGGTGAATACCTGCTCGCCGCGCACAGCATCGACCGTCAGAACGATGAGTCCGTCATTGAGCAGCAGTGTGTCGCCAGGTTTTACGTCACGCGGCAGTTCCTTGTAGTCCAGACCCACGCCGGCAATGTCCCCCAGCTCGGTCCGCGATGCATCGAGTACGAACTTGGCCCCGGGCTCGAGCTGCACCTTGCCCTCTGCAAACTTGCCGACCCGGATCTTGGGCCCCTGCAGGTCCGCCATGATCGCGACCTCGCGCCCCGCGCGTGTCGCCGCCTCGCGCACCAGCTGCGCGCGGTCAATGTGATCCTGCGCCTTGCCATGGCTGAAATTCAGGCGAACCACATTGACACCCGCCCGGATCATGTGCTCCAGCAAGGCAGGGTCACTGGATGCGGGCCCAAGGGTTGCAACAATTTTCGTAGCGCGGCGTGTCATGTACGATGTCTCCAGAAAGCTCAGCGGCCATTGTTGCACGGATGGCGTTACATCAGGGTTCCCAAACGGTTCGGTACCCTCCCACGGGTTCGGGCTTACCCCATTGCCCCTCCTCGCTGTGCGGTGATAATCATTGCCACGGCAACCACGCCCCCTGCATGAACTCCTTCGCCCTGTCCTCCGCCCTGCCAGACACCCCTGCGGCCAAGCCCAAGCTGTTGGTGGTGGACGACCAACCCATCAACATCCAGGTAATGCATCAGCTTTTCGCGGGTGAATACCAGGTGTTCATGGCAACCAGCGGTCCGCAGGCCATCAAACTCTGCAAGACCAACCCACCCGATCTGGTCCTGCTCGACATCGTGATGCCCGGGATGGACGGGCATGAGGTGTGCCGCCAGCTCAAGGCCGACACCGAGACGCGCGACATTCCGATCATTTTTGTCACCGCGCACACAGATTCAGACCAGGAATCGCAGGGGCTCGAATTGGGTGCGGTGGACTTCATCACCAAACCCGTCGTCCCCGCCGTCGTTCGCGCACGCGTGCGCACCCATGTGACCCTCAAGCAGCAGAGTGACTTGCTGCGCAAGATGGTGTTCCTGGATGGTTTGCTGGGCGTGTTCAACCGACGCTATTTCGATCAGCAGATCGAAACGGAATGGAGCCGTTCGCAACGCAGTGGAACCCCACTGAGTGTCCTGATGATCGATGTCGACTTTTTCAAGCGTTACAACGACACCTATGGCCACCTCGCGGGTGACGACTGCCTGCGCAGTGTGGCGACGGAAATCCGCCACGTACTTCGTCGGCCAGCCGACGTGGTGGCTCGCTATGGCGGAGAGGAATTTGCCTGCATCCTTCCGGAAACACCCCTGGTGGACGCGATTACCCTGGCCAAGACACTGGAACAATCGGTGCGCGCACTCGGCATACCGCACAGCAGTTCCGACACTGCCAAGGTGGTCACCGTCAGCATCGGCGCCGCCTGCAAACCGCCGATCGGCAGTGGAACCGCGTCGGATCTCGTGTCGCAGGCCGATGCCCAGCTGTACCGGGCCAAACACCTTGGCCGCGGCCAGGTGTGCGCCGCCGAGCCCCAGAACTAAGGACCTTTTCTGGCCCAGGCCCCCGAATACATTGCGTAGACCGCTAGCGTATTGCTAGCAAAATGCACCCGTCACGCGCGCGAATCGAATTGCAGGATGGCGCGAGCAACCTGTTCCAGCGGCAGGATTTCATCCACCGCCTGCAGCTTGATCGCTTCCTTGGGCATGCCGAATACCACGCATGTTTCCTCGTTCTGGGCTATGCAGCGCGCCCCGCCGTCGTGCAGCACCTTCATGCCGCGCGCGCCATCATCGCCCATGCCCGTCAGGATGATGCCCAGCGCGTCGCGCCCTGCGCACTCGGCCGCAGACCTGAACAGGACGTCGACCGAGGGCTTGTGCCGATTCACCGGAGGGCCGTCGGCAACGTGCACAAAGTACTGGCCATGGGCCTTGCGCAATTGCATGTGCAGCCCTCCCGGTGCAATCAGCACGGTGCCCCGCTCCAGACGGTCTCCATCCTTGGCTTCCCGGACCTTCATGGCACAGATACCATCAAGCCGTGTCGCATACATGGCCGTAAAGCGCTCGGGCATGTGTTGGGTGATTGCGATCCCGGGCGCGTCGGCGGGCAAACTGGTCAGTATCAGCTCCAGAGCCTGGGTTCCTCCGGTCGAACTGCCAATGACCACCGGCTTGTTCATTGCAAATGCATGCACATGACTGACCGGTGCGGTCGCAGCGACGGACGCCTTGGCAGCGGAAGCCGGCACGGCGGTACGATTGCGCGGCTTCGAGCGGGCTGCAGTTTTCAGCGTCTGGATCATTTCGCGACGCGAATCCTCCAGGTGTTGCTTCAACCCCAGCTTGGGCTTGGCCAACACCGCAACCGCACCCGCTGAAAGGGCTTCGAGCGCCACCTTGCTGCCTTCCGTGGACAAAGTGGAACAGATCACCGTCGGTATCGGATTGCTGGCCATGGTCTGGCGCAGGAAGGTCAACCCATCCATGCCCGGCATTTCAATATCCAGCAGCATCACATCGGGCGGATTCTTGCGAATTGCTTCCATGGCAAGTAGCGGGTTGGGAGCGCTCCCGATGAGTTCGACCTCCGCATTGCCCGCAAGCATATGGGCCAGTGCCTGGCGAACGACGGCTGAATCATCAACCACAAAGACTTTCACCGTCATTGGATATCACCTACTTCATTGGAAGCATTGACCACGGTTGGTGACGAACGCCCCACCCGCCAGGACACCTTGCGGTAACCGGTTCCGCCCAGAGCGCTTTCAACCACCGCAATGCCATGGTCAGCCAGAAAATCCAGGGCCCATTGCGCGTTGCGATCCCCCACAGAGCGTTCATTCACGATGTCCGGGAACATGTTCCCACCACCGTAGACATAGGCTTCGCAACGCTGCGCCGGAATGCCTACCGCAAGCAGTTTGGCAAACATCGCCTCCATCGCCACCAGACCAAAGGCCGTATTGTGGCGGTTCTCTTGGTTGGGTGTGCCGACATGCACGATATGGCACATGGAACCAACGGTGCGTCGCGGGTCGGTCAGTATGATGCTCACGCACGAACCCAGCAAGGTCTTCATTTCGTCCCCCGCCGTCGCAAACGCCACGTCACCAGGCATCAGTTCTATAGACTTGGCCGCAACCGAATGTCCAGATTTCGCCTGCACCCTCGGTGACTGAGGCATGTGACGAGATTTGGGAGCAGCGACCATGAGGCTATTGTGTCGCATCTGCCTCACGGCAGCTTGCGGTAGGCGCCAGGTATCACCGGAGCAATGGGGGTTTTGCATGGCACCCGCCCCTCGGCGGTGCCGAGGAAAAACAGCCCGCCCGGCTTGAGCGTTGCCAGTACCCGGTCCACCACGTCGGTCTTGGTTGGCGGATCGAAATAGATCAGCACATTGCGCAAGAAGACCACATCAAAGGGGCCGATCCCTTCGAAGGGCTTGCACAGGTTCAATTGCCCGAAGCTGACCTTTTGCCGAACCTTCTCCTGCACCATAACCTGCCCTTGCGACGGCCCCTCGCCCCGCAAGCAATAGCGCCTCAGGCGTTCGGGCGTGACCGCACGCAATCGGTCCTCCGGATAAATGCCCTCTTTGGCGGCGAGCAACACACGATGGCTGATGTCCGTGGCCAGGATCGACCACCCCGAACCGATCTGTCCGCGCGTCTGCAAATCGAACAAGAGCATGGCCGTGCTGTAGGCCTCATCGCCGAACGAGGCCGCAGCACTCCAGACGTTGACGGTTTTCCCCGGACCATAGGCGGCCAGTTCCTGCTGCAAGAGCTCGTAATGCTTGGGTTCCCGGAAGAAATAGGTCTCGTTGGTGGTGAGCAGATCCACCGCCATCTGGAACTCAGCGCCCTGGGTCTCGTCCTGAAGGATGCGCACGTACTCGGCAAACCCACTCAGACCGAGTTTCTGGATCCTTGGGGTCAGGCGCGAATGGATCAAGGATTTCTTCGAGTCATTGAAGGCCAGCCCTGCGGCTTCGTACATGAGATCCGCAATGGCGCGGAACTCACGGTCACTGAATGGCAGCGTTGACATGCATTAATGGCGCGTTGCCGGCAACACCCGGCGTATCGTATCGGCCAATTCGCGCGGGACGAACTTGGCCACATACGCGTCCGCACCCACGGTCTTGACGTGGTTCTCATTCGTGGTTCCGGTCAAGCTGGAATGAATCACGACCGGAACGTTCTTGAAGCGGGAATCCTGCTTGATCAACCGGGTCAGCGTGAAACCATCCATTTCCGGCATTTCCAGATCCGAAAGCACCACGGCAATCCTGTCCCGGGCGGTCTGCCCCTGAGCCTGCGCCTCGTTGTGGATGGCAACCAACCGCTCCCACGCCTCTTTGCCCGACTTCACCATTTCGTACTTCGCGCCCATGGCCTGCAAACCGAGCTCGATGACCGACCGCGCGACGGCGGAATCGTCGGCCGCAAGGATGATGGTCCCAGGCGGGAGTTGCAGAGCAGGCCCTACGGCCTCCTTGTTGATTTCCTGCTTCTCTGCCTCGGGCATCACATTGCGCAGTATCTGCTCCACATCGAGCACCTGTGCCAATCTTGAATCGGACTTGGCACCATCGAGCCGGGCCAGGCTGGTGATCAGTGCACCGGCGTGGCTGCCTTCGGCAGGCAGCACCTGATCCCAATCCAGGCGTACGATTTCACGCACGTCCTCCACGGCAAATGCCTGCACGGTGCGGCCAAATTCAGTCACCATCAGAATGCCGAGACCCTTGCTCGGCTTGCACCCCACGACAGCGGGCAGATTGATGACGGGAATCAGTTGACCGCGAATGTTGGCCACGCCCATCATGTGCTCATGGGCATTGGCCAGTTCCGTCACTGGTGGCATCACAAGGACTTCACGCACCTTGAAGACGTTGATGCCAAACAACTCTCTCTGCCCCGACTGCGGTGCTTCGCCCAAGCGGAACAAGAGCAATTCGAACTTGTTGGTACCCGCCAGGCGTGTGCGCTCTTCGATTTCGGACTGCGATGACTTCATGGGACTACCCAATGTTGATGGCTTGAGGTGATTTGATCCGGGGCCAAATCAATATGGCTTGAAGTTGCCGCGCGCCGCGGACGGCGCGTGGGCACGAAAGTCCGTTCCCAGGCGCGGAATGCTGCGCCGCTCTGTACGCACATCGTGGCGGCTCGGAATGACTGTCTGGCGATCGTCACCGATTTGGAAGAACGCGATGCTCTGCTGCAGCTGCTCGGCCTGCCCGCTGAGCTCCTCGCTCGTGGCTGCCAACTGCTCCGAGGCACTGGCGTTCTGTTGTGTGGCCTTGGAGAGTTGCCCCATCGCCCCACCAATCTGCACCACGCTTTCGCTTTGCTCGGCACTGGCCGCAGCAATCTCCTGCACCAGCTCGCTGGTCTTCTGGATGCTGGGCACGATCTCGTCGAGCAGCTTGCCCGCACGCTCCGCCGTGGTCACCGAGTTGCCCGCCAGTTCGCCAATTTCCTTGGCCGCTTCCTGGCTGCGCTCGGCCAGCTTGCGCACCTCCGCCGCCACTACCGCAAAGCCTTTGCCATGCTCTCCCGCTCTCGCCGCCTCGATGGCCGCATTGAGCGCCAGCAGGTTGGTCTGGTAGGCAATGTCGTCGACGATGCCGATCTTGGCGGCAATCTGCTTCATGGCCCCCACCGTCTGTGTCACCGCTGCACCGCCTTCCACTGCTTCCTTGCTGGTCTTGGTGGCCATGCCGTCGGTGACCTTGGCGTTGTCGCTGTTCTGGCTGATCGAGGCACTCATGGTGTCGATCTGGGCCGTGGTTTCCTCCACGCTGGCGGCCTGTTCGCTGGCGGCCTGGCTCAAGGATTGCGCCGTGGCCGATACCTGGTTGGCCGCGCCCGTGAGCGCGTCGGCCGCCGAGCGCACTTCCCCCAGCACCCGCGCAAGGTTCTCCGCCGTCGCATTCGCGCTGTCCTTGACCTTGCCGAACAGGCCCTGGTAGTTGCGCTCAATCCGTTGGGTCAGATCACCGCGCGAGAAACTCTCGATCAGCTGTGCAATGTCGCTCAGGCCCTGTTCACTGTTTTCCATGACATGGTTCATGCCTTCGGCCAGCGTCGCAAAAAAGCCGGTTTTGCCCTCGGTACCCAAGCGTGTACTGAACTCCCCCTGCGCCGCGGCCTGCACCAGTCCTTGGAGTTCGTGCTCCGCGTGGACTTCGTCCGTGCGGTCGGCCCATTCCACGACGGTTCCCAGGCGCACGCCCTGCGCGTTGACGATCGGGCTTGCGGCAAGCGAGAAGTACAGGGTGCCGACTTGAATCTGGGTACGGTAGGTCGTCTGTAGTGCAGCCAGCATGCCGCGCTGGTGCGAGGGGTTCTTGTGGAACACGTCGATGTTCTGCCCGATGAGCTGGCGTGCATTGAAATGCGGGAGCACCTTGCGCAGCTCGGCCTCGTTGCGCTGCATCATGCTCGTCACCGTCTCGTTCATGTAGATGATGGTGTTGTCGGCGTCGGCAATCATCACGTTGGTGCTGCATTTGTCCAGGGCATTGCGGATGCGCAGGTTCTCGCCTGCCACACGCAATTCGCGCTCCTGCTGTGCCTGTTTTTCTGCTGCGGCGCGGGCCTCCTGCAGCACCTTCTCCTCCATATTCGCCAAGGACTGGTTGGTACCGTCCAATGACTGGCGGAAAGATCCATGCAGGCCCACTGCTTGCGCTCTGCGGAAATACTTGCCTTCGCTGGCGTGGTGCAGTGCGGTAGCCTGTTCCCGAAAGCAGGCCTCCAGCTGGTCCAGCATGTCATTGACGTCCCAGCACAGGTCATGAAAGTGACTTTTCGGGGGAATATGGGTAATCCGTCGGGCAAACGTGCCCTTGGCCACATCCTGGGCGATCGACTGGATTTGTGACAGTTGCCGTTCATTCTCACGCTGTGATCGGATCCAAAGCACCAAGACACAGAGAGCGGCCAGATTGACTGCACCACCAATCCAGTCCAGCTTACCGCTCCACCACTGCAGTGCCAAACCCGCCAGCAGCAGCGCCGCCAATGCGGCTCCGTAGCGCAGCGCTTCAGAGCGAGAGGACGAACTGCTCATAGCTCACTCCTTTGTCCTTCAGGATGTTCTGAACCAGCGCCAGTGAGGCATCGCAGGCGTCACGCGGCCCGGCACGCAGTTCCTCATCGAGCATGGCACGGTACAAGTCGGACACCGCACCGATGGCGCCACGCCGAGGCTGGCGACGGGCCGAGAAGAAACCTTCTATATGACCCTGCAGATCACGATTGGGGGTGACGTTGGCAAATACCCAGTAGAAACTGCCATCCTTGGACATGTTCTTCACGTAAGCGAAGATCTCATTGCCTTGTGACACCGTGTCCCACAGCAGCTTGAAGACCCCACGCGGCATGTCCGGGTGTCGAATGATGTTGTGTGAAGACCCAATGAGCTCTTGTTCGGTATAGCCAGAGAACTCAATGAAGATGCGGTTGCCGTAAGTGATGCGCCCTTTGAGGTCGGTCTTGGAGATGATGAAATCATCCTCCCGCATGACGCGTTCATTCTGCGTCGGTGTCACTCGGTACTTCATGGCGGCGCCTTTCCTTCACGTCAATAGGGCTTGAAGTTGCCACGACCTCCCCGCACAGGGGCCGGAGCCAGTCCTGCGCCCAAAGTTAGCACCTGCTGTTGGCGCGATCCTTGACGTCGGTCAACACCCGGCGACGCAACAGGCTCGCTCGCACCGATATGGAAGAACGCGATGCTCTGCTGTAGCTGCTCGGCCTGCCCACTGAGCTCCTCGCTCGTCGCTGCCAACTGCTCCGAGGCACTGGCGTTCTGTTGTGTGGCCTTGCTCAGCTGCCCCATCGCCCCACCGATCTGCACCACGCTCTCGCTTTGCTCGGCACTGGCCGCCGCAATCTCCTGCACCAGCTCGCTGGTCTTCTGGATGCTGGGCACGATCTCGTCGAGCAGCTTGCCCGCACGCTCCGCCGTGGTCACCGAGTTGCCCGCCAACTCCCCAATTTCCTTGGCCGCTTCCTGGCTGCGCTCGGCCAGCTTGCGCACTTCGGCTGCCACTACCGCAAAGCCCTTGCCATGCTCTCCCGCCCTCGCCGCCTCGATGGCCGCATTGAGCGCCAGCAGGTTGGTCTGGTAGGCAATGTCGTCGACGATGCCGATCTTGGCGGCGATCTGTTTCATCGCCCCCACCGTCTGGGTCACCGCTGCACCGCCTTCCACCGCTTCCTTGCTGGTCTTGGTGGCCATGCCGTCGGTGACCTTGGCGTTGTCGCTGTTCTGGCTGATCGAGGCACTCATGGTGTCGATCTGGGCCGTGGTTTCCTCCACGCTGGCGGCCTGTTCGCTGGCAGCCTGGCTCAAGGACTGGGCCGTGGCTGATACCTGGTTGGCTGCGCCCGTGAGCGCGTCGGCCGCCGAGCGCACTTCCCCCAGCACCCGCGCAAGGTTCTCCGCCGTCGCATTCGCGCTGTCCTTGACCTTGCCGAACAGGCCCTGGTAATCGCCCGCCATCCGCCGCGTCAGGTTACCGTCGGCAAATGCTGCCAGTACCTCGGCAACCTCATTGAGTCCACGTTCGCTGGTATCCATCAATTGGTTCATACCATCGGAAAGCGTTGCAAAGAACCCTTCCTTGCCTTCCCTGTCGAGTCGAATACCGAATTCGCCTTCAGATGCCGCATGGACCAGTGCAGCCACCTCGTTTTCGATGCCGACCTCGGCGGTGCGGTCTGCCCACTCCACGACAGTACCGAGCCGCACGCCCTCCGCATTGAGAATCGGGCTGGCAGCGAGGCTGAAATGCAAGGCACCAACCTGAATCTTGGTTCTGTAGGTTCCCTTCAATGTGGCCAACAATCCGCGCTGGTGGGCAGGGTTCTTGTGGAATACGTCGATGCTCTCGCCAATCAGCTTCCTCGCATCGAATTGCGGCAAGGACTTGCGCAACTCACTTTCGTTGCGTTGCATCATCGCCGTCACGGCCTCATTCATGTAGATGATGGTGTTCTCCGCATCGGCAATCATGACATTGGTACTGCACTTGTCCAACGCATTGCGGATGCGTGTGTTCTCGCTCAGGAGTTTCATTTCGAGCTCACGTGCCGCCAGCTCTGCAGTTCTATCCTGCCACTCCACCACCGTGCCCGCACGACCACCACCATCTGCCATGATGGGCGTGGCGATCAGGCCAAACGTCCTTCCTCCGATCTTGATCGTCGCCCGATGGGCCTGGCGCAACCTGGAAAGTATTTCGCGCTGGTGTGCCGGGTTCTTGTGGAAGATGTCGATGTTACTGCCCATGACCTTGACGACCTGGAAGTTGGGCAGCTCTTTCTGGATGTCCTGCTCGGCCTGCCGCAGCATTTCGGTCACCGACTTGTTCATGAACATGATGTTGTGGTCTGCATCGGCAATCATCACATTGCCGCTCACCGCTTCCAGCGCGGTGCGCAGCCGCAGGTTGTAGGCATTGGCCTCATTGGCTTCTTTGAGTTTGCCAAGGATCACTATCAATGGCGCCATCAATTGGCCAATTTCGCTGGCGTTGGTTTCGATTTCGGTTTCTAAATCACCTCCCGCCACCTTGCGCGCGGTATCCAAAGCACGGTTCAACGGCGCCGTGATACTCACTGTAATGAGAAGGCCCACCACGATCGACAAAAGAACTGCACCACCCGCGATGTACATGGCAGTTTGATTGATCTTGTCACTGCGTTCTTGCGAAGACCCCAAGCCAGCCTTCATCTGTGCCACTTGGGTTTTCACAAACGGTGCCATGGCCTTCTGCAGGTCTTCGCTGGCCTGGTCGAAGCCCCCCATCAGCTTGTTTCCGGCGTCGGGGCCACCCGCCACATACGCCTTGGCCATGGTGACGCCCGCCTGGTAATACGTGTCCACCTTCGGGCGTAGCTCCCGAATCGCCCTCAAGTCCTCAGTTTCGTTAATTTCCACAAAATGCTTTTCCAGCGTGCCCAAAGCCGCAATGAGCGCTTCGTAGTTCTTTTCCGCTTTTTCAAAACCGTCATCGAGCCCATCCTTGCCACGCGTCGCGGAGACGTCGCTCAAGAATTGCTGAATCTGCACCACCTGCTTGTCCATGGCCATGGCCAGCACAGCGTGTTCGACACTTTCGTCGGAAGCTTCCTTGACGACGCGCTTCATTTCACCCAACTGCCCATTGAGCCAGACAGTGAAAACCAAGAAAACTAGCACGGGCAGCGCAAACCCAAGCAATATGCGTGTGCGGATGGAGGGCTGAAGTAGGCTCATGAGGTAATCAGTCAAGAAGATGCTTGGGATGGTGCGATTCGTTAGCGGTTATGGCGCTCCACGATGGATGCCATTTCATCCAGGCTGAGCGCTTTGTCGGTATCGATGATCGGGATGAAGTCACCTTCAACCTTCCCCATTCCACGAAGGAACTCGCGCGCAATCGAGGTTCCGAACGTAGGGGGCGGCTCGACGTTGTGGTCCGCGATATCAATGACCTCACTGACCGCATCCACCATCAAACCCAACTCCTGCTTCTCGCCTTGATTGCTGGCATCAAAGATGACAATGCAGGTTTTCTTTCCCATGCGCGAGTTGTCCCGACCAAAACGCGACTGAAGATCGATCACGGGCACCACCGCGCCCCGGAGATTGATGACGCCACGCACGAAATCTGGCATCAGCGGAACCACAGTCATGTTGGCGTGCTGGATGATTTCCCGGACCGTGCGGATATCCATCGCAAAGACTTCGTCGCTGAGACTGAAGGTGAGGAATTGCTGTGTCGGTCCAGACCGGCCCAGTGAATCTTCCAGCGTACCTGCTTCAATGCTCATGGTGCACCTTTCCTAAACGTCCTAATAGGGCTTGAAATTGCCAGAGGCCAGCCTGCTGCTTGTAGCAATCGGCACCATGCGGGAGCCGAACAACTCGCCATTGGGGCGGGGCAGGCGCGAAGGGCTGGGCGCCCTGTCGTCGGACAAAGTGAAAAACCCCACTGAATCCTGCAGTTGCTGTGCTTGCCCGCTGAGCTCCTCGCTCGTGGCAGCCAACTGTTCCGAGGCACTGGCGTTCTGCTGCGTGGCCTTGGAGAGTTGCCCCATCGCCCCACCAATCTGCACCACGCTTTCGCTTTGCTCGGCACTGGCAGCAGCAATCTCCTGCACCAGCTCGCTGGTCTTCTGGATGCTGGGCACGATCTCGTCGAGCAGCTTGCCCGCACGCTCCGCCGTGGTCACCGAGTTGCCCGCCAACTCCCCAATTTCCTTGGCCGCTTCCTGGCTGCGCTCGGCCAGCTTGCGCACCTCCGCCGCCACCACGGCAAAGCCTTTGCCATGCTCTCCCGCTCTCGCCGCCTCGATGGCCGCGTTGAGCGCCAGCAGGTTGGTCTGGTAGGCGATGTCGTCGACGATGCCGATCTTGGCGGCAATCTGCTTCATGGCCCCCACCGTTTGGGTGACCGCTGCACCGCCTTCCACCGCTTCCTTGCTGGTCTTAGTGGCCATGCCGTCGGTGACCTTGGCGTTGTCGCTGTTCTGGCTGATCGAGGCACTCATGGTTTCCATTTGCGATGTCGTCTCTTCCACGCTGGCGGCCTGTTCGCTGGCAGCCTGACTCAAGGACTGGGCCGTGGCCGATACCTGGTTGGCCGCGCCCGTGAGCGCGTCGGCTGCAGCACGTACTTCGCCCAGCACCCGCGCCAGGTTGCTGCAACTGGCATTGGCATCTTCTTTCAATTGGCTGAATACACCTCCCGAGTCGTGCTCGATACGCTGTGTCAAATCACCTGCAGCAAGACCAGAAAATACCCGCACAACGTCCTGAATGGCGCGCGCCATGATTTCGGAGGTGGCGTTGGCGTCTTCCTTGAGTTGACCGAAACTGCCCTCGTAGTGGCGTTCCACCCGCTGCCCCAAGTCACCTTTGGCCAAAGCACCAAAGACACGGGCCACATCGGAAAAAATCTGCGCAGTGGTTTCCAGCATGCTGTTAATGCCGACGCACAGCTCGCCAACCGGGCCCGACTTTCCTTCCAAGGAGATGCGCCGCGTCAGATCCCCGCGCATGGCCGATTGCGTGACCCCTTGCGCCTCGACCACTGCTTGGCGCAACATTTCATTGGCCAGCACCTCCTCCGTGACATCGGTCGCGATCTTGATGACTTTGACCACCCGGCCCATTTCGTCAGTGATCGGTGCATAGGTTGCCTGCAAGCACAGGCGCTTGCCGGCCTTGGTTCGGCGCTCGAAAACACCTTGCTGGATCTGGCCACCCGCGAGGTCGCGCCAGAACTGCGCATACTCTGGCGATGCCACCAATTGGGCGTCACAGAAGATACGGTGGTGCTGCCCCTTGATTTCGCGTTCCTCGTATCCAGTAGCCGAACAGAAGTTCTTGTTCGCCTTCAGGATATTGCCCTGCAGGTCGAACTCAATGAAGGCATACGAGGCATCCAGAGCATTGAGGATGCCGCGCGCATTGTGCCGCTCCAACTCCGTTTCGGTGATGTCGTACCGCACGCCGAGGTACTTCATGGGCTTACCGTTTTCACCCAATATGGGAGCGATCACGGCATCCACGTAATACGGCGTTCCATCCTTGGCACGGTTCTTCACCACGCCACGGAAGATCTCACCATGCCCAATCGTGGACCACATTTGCTTGAACACCTCCTTGGGCATGTCAGGGTGCCGCGTCGTGTTGTGCGGGTGTCCGATCAGTTCCTCGCGACTGTATTTAGAGACATCCAGGAACTTCTGGTTGATGCTCAGGATATCGCCCTTCTTGTCCGCTTCCGACACGATACTGGTCATGTTCATGATGTCGGTACGGACCTTGAGTTCCGCTTCCAGCTCGGCGATGCGCTGCTCCAGTTGAGCACCATGAACCAATCGGGTCCACAAAGATGTGTTTTTGGCTGCCATAGGTCTCCCCTTCGATTAATTGAAAACGCCTTGCCGAATCAGGCCGACACACCGTGGTGATGTTTCGTGCTTGTCACCAGTTCACCCAGCGAGTTCACGTCGAGGATCAGCGCCACTTCACCACTGCCCAGGATGCTGGAGCCGGATATCCCGCGTACCGACTTGAACAGCCTTCCCAGTGGTTTGATCACTGTTTGCTGCTGCCCGAGCAGCACCTCAACTTCAATCCCATACTGCCCCTTGTCGGAATTGACCACGACCACGCTCACGCGATCGGTGTGTTGGGTCTCGACACCATAGAGAGAACGCAGCCGCACCACCGGCAGCATGGCGCCACGCAGCTCCAGACAATGGCGTCCGCTGGCATCGACACGCACATTGCGTCCAGCTGCCTCAATCACCTCCACGACGGTTTCCAGTGGAAGCACGAACTTGGACCGCCCCACCCCGACCATGAAGCCATCGATGATGGCCAAGGTCAGAGGCAGACGGATATCAACGATCAGGCCGTGGCCGGGATTGCTGAGCAGTTTGATGGAGCCGCGCAGACTCTCGATGTTGCGCTTGACGACATCCATACCAACACCCCGGCCCGACAGATTGGTTACCTGCTCGGCGGTAGAGAACCCCGGCTCGAAGATCATCATGTTGATGACGTCGTCACTGGGCACCACACCAGCTTCGATCAGACCCTTGTTCCAGGCACGCTGCAGCACGCGATCTCGGTTGATGCCGCGCCCATCGTCTTCAATGCGAATCAGGATGGCGCCGGTTTCATGCTGGGCACTGAGCACCAGCTTACCCTGCGGTGACTTGCCCGCGGCCACGCGCTCCTGTGGAGGTTCCAGACCATGGTCGAGGGAATTCCGCACCAGGTGCATGAGCGGGTCCGCGATCTTTTCGACCATGGATTTGTCGAGCTCGGCGTCTCCGCCAACGATCTCGAAATTGACCTCCTTGCCCAGACTTGCTGCGGTGTCCCGCACAACCCGACGGAAGCGGCTGAAGGTCTCCCCCACAGGAACCATGCGCAATCCCAGGGTGCCATTTCGAATTTCTTCGATGAGGCTGTTCATGTGCAGGTTGGCTTCCAGCAGATTGATTTGCCGACTTTCACGCGCCAGCATGGTGGCTCCCGCGCCAGCGATCACCAGCTCACCCAGCAGATTGATGACTGCATCCAGGCGATCCGCCTGCACGCGGATGTACCGCTCTTCGGTGGCGGTGACGGCTTCCTTGATCTTCTGCTGCTTACCCAGGGCTGCCTGCACTGCCTCGGCAGGGACCCCTGCCTGGGCCTCCAAAAGGTCGCCGATCTTGGCCTTCGGTACCGATGGCATGCCCGCTGTATGTTCCTGGGTGGACAAGACTTGTGCCAGCTTGTCCGGCGTCACGGCCCCCACTTGGACCAGCATGTCGCCCAGACGCGGCGTCTCAGGAATGGATTCGATGGCACGCGCCAACTTCTGCCCCGGTGTTTCTGGTGCTTGGACATCGAGTTCGCAATCGTCCATGACGAAACTGAACGCACCCTCAATGTCGTCCCGGCTTGCCGCGGACTCCAGCTCCATCACAAAGCTCAGATAGCAGCTCTCGGGGTTGATGTTGACCAGCGGAGGAACCGTGTCGATTCCACATTTCATGGCGACCACATTACCCAGGCCACCGAGGTAACGTGCAATGGACAGGGGATCCATACCATTGCGGAAGGTATCCGGTCCGAACCGGGCAGAGATGGTCCATACCGCTGGCCCGCTGTTCGACGGCACGTCTGCGGCCTCCGGCGCGCTGGTCTGTGCGGTGGGTGCCACCGCCGATGTTCCGCTGCTCAAGGCCGTGAGTTGCACGATCAGGTCGGCGCGCAGATCCTTCTGGTCCTGCGTGTCCGCCGCTTCATCGAGTGCAGTGTCAACGAGGTACTTGATCTGGTCATTGCACTGCAGCAGCAGCGTGTTGATGTCGGGGGTGAGCGCCACGTCGCCGTCCCGCATCTTGTCCAGCAGGGTTTCCACATGGTGCGTAAAGTCCACCACCCGCGACAGCCCGAAAATGCCCGCCGAGCCCTTGACCGTATGGGCACAGCGGAACAAGGAGTCGAGCAATTCCCGGTTGTCTGGCTGCTCCTCCAACTCAAGCAGCAGCGCTTCGATGGCCTCGATTTGTTCGGCAGCCTCGCTGATGAAGGCAGGCATCGCCTGCGCTATGAAGTCCCGATCTGCGTCGCTTGTGGCAGCCATGGTCACACTCCAGCCTGTTGGGAATCCAAGGACTCAAGCCACTGCTTGAACCCCAAGGTTTTGCATGCGTCGATGAACACCTCACTGGCGTCAACCAGCCTCCATGAGATTTCCTGGTTGCCCAACGCTGCCAGCAACTGCAATCCGGCGCCATCGATTTCCGCCACTTGCGCCGCGGATATTTCCAGCCTGTCATGCCCTTTGGCGCCTTGCTCTGCCGCCCACGCCAATAGGGCGTCACGCGATTCGAGCGCAGTGTAGATATTCCACTCGGAGGGGAGATCAAACTTCTTGCCCATGGGAGACTCCTGCTCTGTCACCAATCAACCGCCCTGTCGGGCGTGCACCACCGTGTGTAAGTGACGATGGCCTATGCGCACAGCTTGCCAACAGCAGAAACCAGCTGGGTCGGAGAAAAAGGCTTGACCATCCAAGCCTTGGCTCCGGCCGCCTTGCCTTCTTCCTTCTTGGATTCCTGGCTTTCGGTGGTCAGCATGAGGATCGGCATGAATTTGTAGGCTGCGAGTTTTTTCGCCTCTTTGACAAACTCGATGCCATTCATGTTCGGCATGTTGACGTCGCAAACCACCATGTTGACCTGTCGCCCATCCAGCAGAGCCAAGGCAGCTTTGCCGTCGCCCGCCTCGATGACGTTGTAGCCCGCGCCCGTGAGCGCCATCTTGACCACTTGGCGCAAGCTTGCAGAGTCGTCGACGATCATTACTGTCTTTGTCATTTCGCCCTCATCAGAAAAAAGTCGTTTCTTCATTCCCCACAGCACCATCGCGCGCACCATCATGGTTCTCGCGTTGCTCTTTCATGGCGTATTGCGATGCCAACTGCGCAAGCCACTCTTCGGACCGAGGCACGCCTGTAGATTGGTCCTGCAAGGTGTGTTGCATGCGGTCAATATCGCTCTCCAACAGCGCCATCATCTGACTGATGCGATCCTGAAACTGGAACGCAATATACATGCGCTCGACCTGCGCCGCGACCATTTGGGTTTCGTGGGAGAACGGCTTGGCAATTTGCTCCAGCGCCTCTACCGCGCTCTGCACCAAGCCCAGTGCGGTGCGTATGGCCTGCGCCGACGCTTGGGACAACCCAGGATCCGCCAGCACAGGTGCCAGTGTGCGCTCGCAAGCCGCCGTCAATTTGGTGATCCCGCCATCGGCCTGGGACAGTGCTTGGGTGATTTCCAGTGCCTGGCGTTCCGCTCGGTTGATGTGGGGGTCAATGTCGGAAAAGGCCTGCAGCATCTGCGACACAGCCTGCTCGGACTGCAAACGGGACTCTGCAAGATGCCGCACCCAGACCGGTATGACGGAAGCACACAATTGCACTTTCGCCCGGGCCACTCCATCGTCATTTGCTGTTGGTGTATTTTTCATGAAACGCCGAAACGAGAGTTCTTTGTAACATGGTATTACCGAATTCACCATTTGGGTATCGGCAGTTGGTCCCAGACTCCCGCGCATTTGTCACTGCGGCGAAACCGCGTGGCAGGGGCCGTGGCAGCCAACGCCCCGCTAGGACCAGCACGTTTCGGCTGAAAGTTGTGAGACTCCAGCGGACGGTGGGGGCTGGAGCCGTCGTGGAAAATGCCAGCGGTGCTGCAGCGTCTGAGGATTCTTCGCACCGACTGGCCACGGGTCTTGTGGCACTGCATTTCCATCTGCCGCCAGACCATGGAGCTACCCCGGGCCGTTTCCTTCCGGAATCGCAGCGCCAAGACCACACGAGGCTGCCAGATACCCCGCGCATCCGAAGGAGTTGAGGCACCTGGCGCTGCATGCAAATGCCGCCCATGCATCTCCCCTGTGATTGGCGGCTTCGGCACTCTCGCAACACGGAGACTCCCCGCCAGAGAACGCAATGGAACCACAGGCATGGGGGGCCTGGCAATTCACCTGACAGCCTCACTAAATCTGGCAAATACCCCGGAGCATCCGGGGTAGATAGCTACAACTTTCAGAGCAACCCACGCAATGGGTGCACTGGGGTTCTCCCGTGCCGCATCAGCTCTGAGCGCGCTTCTGCAGTATTTCGAAGGCTGGCAGGGTCTTGCCTTCCAACACCTCAAGGAAGGCACCACCACCGGTGGAGATGTAGCCCACTTGCTTCTCAATGCCGTATTTGGCGATGGCGGCCAGGGTGTCGCCACCGCCGGCAATGGAAAAGGCCGGAGATTCTGCAATGGCCTGGGCCACCACCTTGGTGCCGTTCTCGAAGGCTGCGAACTCAAACACACCCACGGGGCCATTCCAGACGATGGTACCGGCCACCTTGAGCTGAGCGGCCAGCTTGGCTGCGGTCTCGGGGCCGATGTCCAGGATCAGGTCGTCATCGGCAACCTCGTTGGCTTTCTTGACGGTGGCAGGCGCATCGGCGGCAAAGGTCTTGGCGCAGACCACGTCGGTAGGAATCGGCACCTCGGCGCCACGGGCCTTCATGGCCTCGATCACGGCCTTGGCTTCACCGACGAGGTCGGCCTCGGCCAGGCTTTTCCCGATCTTCAAACCGGCCGCCAGCATGAAGGTATTGGCAATGCCACCGCCAACAATGAGCTGGTCCACATTCTTGGCCAGGCTTTGCAGGATGGTGAGCTTGGTCGACACCTTGGACCCGGCCACGATGGCGGCCAAGGGGCGCTTCGGATTGGCCAGCGCCTTGCTGATGGCGTCGATCTCGGCTGCCAGCAGCGGACCGGCACAGGCAACCGGCGCGAACTGGGCGATACCGTAGGTGGTGCCTTCGGCGCGGTGGGCAGTCCCGAAGGCATCGTGCACGAAGATGTCGCACAGTGCGGCCATCTTCTTGCTCAGCTCTTCGTTGCACTTCTTTTCCCCCTTGTTGACGCGGCAGTTCTCGAGCAGTACCAGCTGCCCAGGTGCTACCTGCACGCCATCGACCCAGTTGGCCAGCAGTGGGACTTCTCGCCCCAACAGCTCGCCCATGCGTTTGGCCACCGGTGCCAACGAGTCTTCGGGCTTGAACTCGCCTTCCGTCGGACGGCCGAGGTGCGAGGTGACCATGACCGCAGCGCCTGCGGCCAAGGCCATCTGGATGGCGGGAACGCTGGCCCGGATGCGGGTGTCCTCGGTGATGTTGCCCGCATCATCTTGCGGTACGTTCAGGTCAGCACGGATGAAAACGCGCTTGCCAGCGACTTTGCCTTGTGCACACAGGTCAGAGAAACGGATGACGTTCATGGACAGCCTTCGGTAGTTGGAATGCAGATTGCCGGGAATTGTAAAAGCGCACGGCCCGGCGCCTTGCACGCCCGAACAGCCTCGGCAAGCTACCAGCCGAGACCAATGTGCAGGGGCAAGTACACCGCCATGCCCGAAAGGATGGTGCCCAGCACTGCCTGCCCCGAACCCCGCCTCCATGCGAAATACGCCACACCTGCGCCCACGGCGTAAATGCGGGCATCCTGCCAGGTGTGGATGACCGCGCCGTGGGCCATCAGGACTTCGGGCACGACGACGGCGGACAGTGCGGCGATCGGTGCGTACTGCAGCCCACGGTTGGCCCATTCGGGCAGCTTCCATTCTCGTTCGCTGATGAAAAAGAAGGAGCGCGAGATGACGGTGACACAGGCCATGGCCAGAATGGTCAGCAGCGTGTGCAGGTCCGAGGAGTCCATTGGCCTATCCTTCCGTCGTCACGCGGTCCCGCCGGAAATGCTCCAGCGCCAGACAAGCCAGAACCGCCGACCCGATGGCGACCAGTATGTTGAGCTTGAGAGGCAAGGCAAAAACCGCAACGGCCGCCGCACCGGCGACAGCTGCCGATATCCAGCGCAGCCGTGTGGTTGCCAGCGAACACAGCATGCCCACCAGGGCCAGCACCCCCGCAAAACCCAGCCCCCACGCGGTGGGAATGAGGTTGGCCAACACGATGCCGATGACACTGCAGACAGTCCAGCTAGCCCAGTTCACCGAACCGTTGCCGGCCAGGTAAGCCATCTGCGCCTTGCGGTCTTCTTCGCCATGCCCCGGAGTCGGAAAGTGCTTCACAAACAGCACGTACGTGAGATCAGCCGTGAAATACCCGGTTACCAGACGCTGCCAGCGTGGCAGGTGCATCACGTAGTGACGCATGTGGGCACTGAACACCACGAAACGCAGGTTCACACAGAAGGCAGTCGCCAGGATCACCCATACGGGAGCACCGCCCATGATCAGGGGAATGGCAGCCAGCTGGGAGCTGCCCGCAAACACGGTAAGGGCCATGGCCAGGGATAGCCATACGCCCATACCGGACTTGACCATCGCAACCCCGGTCATCAGACCCCAGGCGGCGATACCCGGCGCCACCGCCGCCATGTCCTTGGCACCGGCCGCAAAGGCCGGGTGCCGCCTGAGTCCGGGCAGGAAGAACACGCGTCAGGTTCCCACCTGGTGCGGGGAAAAGCACATGCCGACCTCCAATGGGAAACCGCGCAGGAATTCTGCGGCCCCCAGGCGTTTCCCGCCGGCACGTTGCAACTCCACCAGCGTCGCTACGGAATTCATAGCTGCTACCACAATACCTTCGCGGGATAGCGCCAAAATCTGGCCTGGTGTGGCGCCAACCGGTGGCAATTGACCGGGATCGTGCTGCGCCGCCCACACTTTGATGACCTCCGTGTCCATCTGAGCCGTGGCGCAGGGGAAGGGATCAAACGCCCGGACCTTGCGCACGATCGTGGCGGCATCTTGGGTCCAATCGATCGCAGCTTCCTGCTTTTCGACCTTGTGCGCGTAGGTCACGCCGGTGCTGGGTTGCTTTACCCGGATCCACGTCCCGGCCTGGGCCAAGGCCCGGACCACCATGTCGGCCCCGAGGGCGGCAACTTTGTCATGCAGGCTGGCGGTGGTATCGCTGGGCTCGATCGCCAGGCTCTGGCGCAAGAGCATGTCCCCCGTGTCCAAGCCCGCGTCCATCTGCATGATGGTCACTCCGGTCTCAGCGTCGCCGGCTTCGATGGCACGGTGGATCGGCGCTGCGCCACGCCAACGCGGCAGCAGCGAGCCATGGATATTGATGCAGCCATGCTTGCCCGGCCGCTCCATGGCATCGAGCACCCACTGGGGCAGGATCAGGCCGTAGGCAGCCACCACCATGACATCCGCCTGTGCCGCTTCAATCGCCTGGCGCGCCTGCGCCGCGTCGTCTGGGAACTTGCCGTCGAGCCGCAGGCTGCGAGGCTGGGACACGGACAAGGCATGGGCCAACGCATACTGCTTCACGGCTGACGCCTGCAGCTTCATGCCGCGGCCGGCAGGCCGATCGGGCTGCGTCAGTACCAGTGCGATATCGTGACCTGCCTGGTGAATTTTCTCCAAGGCAACGCGGGCGAACTCCGGGGTGCCGGCAAAGATCACCTTCACCGAAGGGCCTCGCGCTGGGCCTTGATCATCTTGGTTTTGATGCGGTTGCGCTTGAGTGGAGAGAGGTATTCGACAAACACCTTGCCCATCAGGTGATCCATTTCGTGCTGGATGCAGACCGCCAGCAAGCCATCCGCCTGGACGGTATGGGTTTCGCCCTTGGCATTGAGCGCCTGCACCTTCACTTCGTCGTGCCTGACCACGCCATCGTAGATACCCGGCACCGACAGACAGCCCTCCTCGTTCAGATGCGTGGCCTCACTGGTCCAAACCAGTTCCGGATTGATCAGCACCAATGGTTGATCACGCTCCTCGGACACATCGATCACGATGACGCGCTCATGCACGTCTATCTGCGTCGCTGCTAGTCCAATCCCCTTGGCGTCGTACATGGTTTCCAGCATGTCAGCTACCAGGGTTTGGATGCGTGCATCCACCTGCACGACTGGCTTGGCAACCTTGGTCAGGCGGGGGTCTGGATAACAAAGAATCGGGAGTAATGCCATGGTCTCATTCGGTTGCAAGTGGGTATTTTCGCCACTTTTACCTTTTCTCACATGCACATCATTCTAAAAACGTTGCCGAATCAAGGGCTTGGGCGCACAATCGCGCGTAAATTGTCAAGTCACACCCTGGAACCATAAGCCCCCATGACGACTTCTATGACGGCGAAATCCACCGCCCTGCACAGCGCCATTGCCGCCGCCATCGCTGCCGCAGCTGTGGCAGGGACAGCCCCGGCCGACGCGCAGAACTACCCGATTACCAATGCGCAGCGCGCTACGGCGAACGAAGTGGCACAGCGCGGTGTCCCCTTGAGTGAATTGGCGGCCAATGCACCCGACAGCTACACCATCAAGTCCGGTGACACGCTGTGGGCTATTTCAAGCATGTACCTCAAGAGCCCATGGCGTTGGCCGGAGCTATGGGGCATGAACCTCTCTGACATTAAGAATCCTCACCGCATCTACCCAGGGCAGGTACTGCTGCTGGAACGCAAGGATGGTGTTGCCCGACTGCGCTTGGCCAACCCCGTCGCTACGTCCGACGACACCGAGACGGTTCGGGTGTCGCCCCGCACGCGTATCGAACCCCTTGCGGCGAACGCTTTGCCAACGCTCAAGTCCAGCGTCATCGAAGCGTTCTTGGCCGAACCCATGATCCTGGATGCTGAAACCTTGCAAAGTGCCCCACGCATCGTTGCCACGCAGGAAAACCGGGTACTCCTGAGCCGTGGCGACCGCGCCTATGCCCGTGGCGCTGGCTTGCTGCCGGAAGCCGTTGGTTCGGAATTCCGCGTGTTCCGTGACGCCACCCCCATGAAAGACCCGGACAGCGGTGAAGTTCTGGGTTACGAGGCACAGTATGTCGGCAAAGCCGTGCTGGCACGCGCTGAAGGTTCCAGCGAAGTTCGCGAGTCCAGCGGCGACCCCAAGTCGGCCGTCGTACCTGCGACGATCGACATCGTCGGAGCAAAGGGCGAGATGCGCATCAGCGACCGCCTGCTGCCCGAACCGCCACGCGCGCTGGTGACCTACACCCCGCGCGCCGTGCCCCGTGACATGACCGGACGCATCATGTCCGTCTATGGCAGCGCGGTGGTGAACGCGTCGCAGAATCAGGTGGTGTCGATCAACCGCGGGCAACGCGATGGCGTGGAGTCTGGGCATGTATTCGCCATACTCAAGGACGGGGCACGGGCTGTGGACAAGACCGACCCTTCGCGCACTCTGATGAAGCTGCCCAATGAGCGCACGGGGTTGCTGATGGTGTTCAAGACCTTTGACCGTATGTCGTACGCACTGATCCTCGAGATTACCGACGGCGTCCGCGTCGGGGACCGCCTGACCAGCCCTTCCCCTTGACACCGTGGATCGCGAGGAGCTGCGCGACTGGCTGCGTCTGAGCAGCGCGCAAGGCATCGGCCCGTCATCAGCGCACAGGATTCTTGCAACCCTCGGATTGCCTTCCGAGGTATTTCGACAGGATCACAGGGCCCTGACTCAGGTGCTCGGAGCAGATCTGGCGGATGCGCTGCTGGCGCCCCAACCCTCACTTCCGGAGCTGCTTGACAGGACTTGGCAATGGCTGGAGTCTGGCATGGGGACCTGCCGGATCATGTCACTTGGCGACCCCTTATACCCTCCGGCACTTCTGGAGATTCCCGACCCGCCCCTGCTGCTGTATGGCATGGGGCCGGTCGACAGTTGGCATCCTGCCCTCTGGAGGCGCCATGCGCTGGCGATCGTCGGGAGTCGCAACCCCACCCCCCAGGGCAGTCGCAATGCCCATCAGTTTGCTCTTGAATTGGCGTCACAGGATGTGGTCGTCGTGTCGGGTTTGGCGTTGGGGATTGATGGCGCGGCCCATGAAGGCGCGCTTTGCGCCGCACGCCCGGGAGTGAACACCATTGCGGTGGTCGGCACGGGTCTGGACCGCGTCTATCCCGCCCGCCACCGGGATCTGGCCCGGCGCATTGCGCAGCGAGGTATCCTGCTCAGCGAATACCCCTTGGGCACGCCACCGCTCCCCCACCACTTCCCGCAACGCAACCGCATCCTTTGCGGTCTGGCAGAAGGCACACTGGTGGTCGAGGCGGCCCTTCAGTCCGGCTCGCTGATCACCGCCCGTCTGAGTGCCGAGCAGGGCAAGGAGGTATTTGCGATCCCCGGGCCCATCCATTCCCCCTTGTCCAAAGGCTGCCATGCTCTCATACGCCAAGGCGCCAAGCTGGTGGAAACGACGCAGGACATCTTCGAGGAATTTCGACATTGGTCGGCCGTACCTGCGCCGCCTGCAGTCGCACAGAAGGCTGACTGCGGCGTTGACCGATCCGACTGTCCAGTCCTGGCGGCGCTGGGGCATGAGCCCTCCAACCTGGACCAACTGCAGGCACGAACTGGCTGGCCCATACCCGATTTGCAGGTGCGCCTGATGGAGCTGGAGTTGCTCGCATTGGTGGCAAGGCTTCCTGGCGGTAGCTTTGAGCGCATCCACCGCGCCTGACGGCAAGGTCGGCTTGATCGCCGGAAAAGCGCCGCAGTTCCGACCAGGGCCGTTTGCTCTCCGCTTCGGCGCTATAGTGACCCCATGTTTGACGTGCTTGCCTTTGTTTACCAGAACTATGCAGCAGGTGACTTCTGTCCAGAAGTCCATAGCCTGCAACGCAAACTCAGTGCGGTCGGCTTTGATTCCGATGAGATCCGCGACGCGGTGCGTTGGATCTCCGGGCTGTCGTGCGCGAAGGATGCGGCACAACACCAGCAGGCGTTGCGCCCCCCCCATCCCTGGAGCCTGCGTGTCTATTTGCCTTCTGAATATCGGAAACTCGGTTCGCGCAGCATCGGTTTTCTGAGTTTTCTGGAATCCTGTGGTGTCCTGAGCACGGCCATGCGCGAAGTCATCGTCGACCGCAGCATGGCGGCCCCTGGGTCCCCCGTATCCCTGGATGACTTCAAGCTGATCGTGTTGATGGTGTTCTGGAGCTTCAACCAGGTACCGGACGCATTGTTGCTGGACGAGCTCTGCGACAACGCTGAAGAGCGACTCGCGCATTGACGGGTTTACCGCCAACGATCCGGCACGCCGTCAACTGCTCACACGTTCCGGGTTGGCCTCTAGCTTGTTGAGCGCGTCCCGTGTCGCACGCACGGTCAACGCCTCGTCTTCCTGCGGCTCCAGCAGTCCAGCCTGCAGATAAGCTGCCAAGCGCCCGGCCTGGATCAGGAATGCCCGACCGGTCACCGCCGCGAACAGATTCAGGTGTTTGCGTTCACTGCGCCAGACCAGCTGCAACGAAATTTTCTGCTTGTTGTGGTCCAGCGTATACCAGCTACCCACCTGCAACTCTTGCGCCCAAGCCATCATCGCGGCGGTAGGTTTGGAGCCACCATTGGTGATGACCTCCAGACCGGACGCATCCATCCCAAGCATCATTTCGATGCTTTCCGCATCCAGCGGCAAATCGCCCACGCCATCTTCGCTGATGAACTCTTCCAGGTTGCCCAATCGCTGCGCGAGGGCATCGATCTTGCCCTGCTCGATCGCTTGGGTCTTCGAGAGAAATGCATCCTGCAAGGTATCGCTAACCGACTTGATGTGGGCATCCTGCTCGGATGGTGGCACACCGAGCAATGTCATTCCCGATCGCAGGCGCAGCAGCAGATTGGGAAGCTCCTGGATCACCTTCGCACGATCGGTGCGGTTGGGTTTGGCGCTGGCTGACCAAATCAGGTCACTGGCCGTCTTCTTCAGCGTGATGGTATCGGCGTGCTTGGGGCCTCTGCGTACAGCAGCGACGGCCAGTACCTCCGCCCAGACCTTGAACAGGAAGGAGCGAATTTCATCGCGCACCGGCATGTCACGCAACAGGTTACGCATTTCGATGGTGAACTGGATGGCCAGGGTTTCCTTCTGCTCCACCTGCTGCGCCACGCTCATGACCTGCTTGGGTGCGCCCTTTTCGGTGAGGAACTTCTCCAGGAACTTCTGGAATTCGTCATACACCACTTGGTAGACCTTCTTGCCGGTCTCCGGGTACTGCTCAATGACCTGCACGATTCGCTTGATTTCCACCTCCATGGCAGTCCCGTGCCCACCGGCGGCATCAAAACCAAGCACCACGGAACCCATGCGATCGATCAGCATCCGTGCCGGATGGGTCGTCGTCCCCAGAAAGTCCGCGTCTTCCAGCGCAATCCGCAACACCGGCATCTGCAAACGAGCGATCCAGACCCGGATGCCTGGCGGAATGCGGTCCTCGGCAAGGATCGCCTGAAACATCAGGGCCACGATCTCAATCGTCGCCTTTTCCCCTTTTGTCTCCGCCTTTTTCTTGAGCTCAGTGGTCTTTTCGCGCAGCTCGGTGGCCACCTGCGCCATCCCCACAGGGCTGTAGTCGACAAAACTGGCCCCAATGTTCTGCATCACAGGCCCCAGCGGTTGCTGGGCAATGGCTTGCATCAAGGCGGGGGAAGGCACCATGACCGCTTGCGCCCCAGGAGCCGCCACAATGTCGCCGCCCCCCTGGTTGATGAAGAAGCGTCGGATTTGCCCTATGACACCTTGCGCCCGAGCCCGCGCACGCGCCAGGGGCTGCGCCAGACCGTGGCCGGCGTCAGCGCCATAGTAGCTGGGAGCGGCACTGTTGGAGCCAGCCCCCCCCTGCCGCCAGAATGGCTGGGAATCCGTGGTCGGAACGGAATCTCCGCCGCCCCCGGCAGGCGCGCCGGTTGCGGGCCGGCTGAAGAATCCACCAGAGGGTGCTGCAGGTGCACCCTGGGCGCCGTAGCCCATTGCCCCCGCGTTCGCCGGCCCTGCACCCCACCCAGCAAGAGCGCCACCCTGTACTCCATAGCCTTGTGAGACACCACCGCCCATCGGAGCATTCGCATACCCGCCGTAGCCGTCCGGCTGCGAGGGAGCCCCATCGGGCGATGCCTGTGGCGCTGCCACCGGCGGCTGAGCGCGGCGTTCGATGCGTGGTCCGCGAATCCGATCCTTGAATTCGATCGTGGGCATGACTCCCTGCTGAATCAAGAGCGCATTGCCATTCTTGTAGGCGGTCTTCAGCGACGCCACCAAAATACCCTGCACTACGTCACTGACCATGGGCCAAGAATCGGCAGGCATTCCAGAGACGCCCCATTGCTCGACCATCTTGAGCACAGGCACATCGGGACGCAGGATATCGAAGTCAGCCAGATCCTCGGCCCCTTCGAGAAACTTCACGCGCAGACGCAAATCGTCGAAATCGGCATTGACCTTTTCCATCACGGCCATGACCATGCGCGACGCGAGGATCTTGTTCTCGAATACCTCGGTCCCGACCAGCTCAAGACCCGCCGCATCCAGGCTGCCCAGATCCTTCTTCTTGCCGGTGGACGATTGCAGCTCTTCGCGCCAGGCCTTGGTCGTGTTGTCCTGCCAAACCGGGCGGCAGCGCTTGTAGGCCATCCAGACATCGCGGCGTGTCTGCGCTTCGCGCGCGTTGCTGGGTTCTTCCATCAAAGCCGTCAGACGCTCCAGCACGGCCCCTGCGATGTCCACCATGGCCTTGCCCAGCTCAGCCAAAAACCGCTCACGCACACTGCGCGCGAGCTGAAGCTGGGCCTGACTGGGTTGCACTGCCATGGTTGTTGACGTCCTTTCAGACCACCGCCCCCGCATTCGGGTCGCTCGGGTCCTCTTCTTTTTTTCCTGTTCCCTTGATCAGATCTTCACGGCGGATGCCTAACCACATGGCAATGGCTGCCGCCACAAAGACCGACGAATAAATGCCAAACAGAATGCCGATCGTCAGAGCCAATGCAAAGTAGTGCAAGGTAGCCCCGCCGAACAGCAGCATAGACAATACCATCAACTGGGTACTGCCGTGGGTAATGATAGTACGGCTGATGGTTGAGGTGATCGCGTTGTCGATGATCTGCACCGTATCCATCTTGCGGTAGCGGCGGAAATTCTCACGAATCCGGTCAAAGATCACCACCGACTCATTGACTGAGTAACCCAGCACGGCCAGCACAGCTGCCAGCACGGGCAGCGAGAACTCCCACTGGAAGAAGGCAAAGAAGCCCAGGATGATGATGACGTCGTGCAGGTTGGCAATGATGCCCGCCACGGCGTACTTCCATTCGAAACGAATGGCCAAGTAGACCATGATGCCTACTACGACGAAAGCCAGCGCCTTGAGACCATCGGCCGCCAACTCGTCACCCACTTGGGGGCCGACGAATTCGACGCGACGCAGATTGGCGCTTGGATCGGCCTGCTTCAGTTCCGCCAGGACACGTTCGCTTTGCTGACTGGAATTGCTGCCTTTTTGCACCGGCATGCGTATCAGCACATCCTGTGCAGTACCGAAGTTCTGCACTTGCACATCTGAAAAACCGAGCTTTCCGATGGCGTCACGGATGTTGGCAAGATCAGCAGGGTGGCTGTAGCTGACCTCCATCAGGGTCCCACCCGTGAACTCCACCGACAGGTGCAGACCGCGGGAAAAGAGGAAAAAAACCGCGGCCAGGAACGTCACCAGCGACACGGCATTGAAGACCAATGCATGGCGCATGAACGGAATGTCGCGGCGGATTTTGAAGAATTCCATGATCGCTTCTCGCTTTAGTTCGTTGCATCCGCTTCGGAAGCAGGTTTCCAGACGGTACCGATCGACACGGACTTGAGCTTCTTCTGCCGGCCATACCAGAGGTTGACCAGCCCGCGCGAGAAAAACACGCCAGAGAACATGCTCGTGAGAATGCCCAGACAGTGCACCACGGCGAATCCGCGCACGGGACCCGAACCGAAGGCCAGCAACGCCAGACCCGCAATCAGGGTGGTCACGTTCGAGTCCAAGATCGTCGCCCAGGCACGGTCGTAACCGGCGTATATCGCCGCCTGGGGGGAGGCGCCACTGCGCAGTTCTTCCCGGATGCGCTCATTGATCAGCACGTTCGAGTCAATGGCCATACCCAGCACCAGCGCCATGGCCGCCATGCCCGGCAGGGTCAGGGTCGCCTGCAGCATGGACAGCACTGCGACCAGCAGCAGCAGATTCACTGCCAGAGCCACGCTCGATATCACACCAAACAGCATGTAGTAAACGCACATGAAGATGGATACCGCCACGAAGCCCCAGGTCACGCTGTTGAAGCCCTTGGCAATGTTCTCCGCACCCAGGCTGGGACCAATGGTGCGCTCCTCAATGATTTCCATCGGTGCTGCGAGCGAACCGGCGCGCAGCAGCAGCGCAGTATCGGCCGCTTCTGCAGTGGTCATGCGGCCGGAAATCTGCACCCGTCCGCCGCCGATTTCAGAGCGGATGACCGGGGCGGTAACGACTTCGCCCTTGCCCTTTTCGAACAGCAGGATCGCCATGCGCTTGCCCACGCTCTCCCGCGTCACGTCACGGAAAATCCGTGCCCCTTTCGAGTCGAGGGTCAGATGCACCGCCGCCTCCTGGGTCTGCTGGTCAAAACCAGGCTGGGCATCGGTCAGGTTCTCACCGGTCAGGATAACCTGCTTCTTGACGATCACTGCCTGGCCACCACGCTCCAGGTAGCGTTCGGTACCAAAAGGCACCGGGCCGGACCCCACTTCGGCGGCACGCGCTTCGGCACTGTCCTCGACCATGCGGATTTCCAGCGTAGCGGTGCGCCCCAGGATGTCCTTGGCCTTGGCAGTGTCCTGCACGCCCGGCAACTGCACCACGATGCGGTCCAGGCCCTGCTGCTGGATCACCGGCTCGGCCACACCCAATTCGTTGATCCGGTTGTGCAGGGTCGTGATGTTCTGCTTGAGCGCCTGCTCCTGCACCGTTCGGGCTGCGGCCGGTTTGATGGTCGAGACCAGCTTGATGTCGGCGCCATCGGTGGTCTGGGTGGTTTCCAGGTCGGGGAACTGGTCTTTCAGAATGCGGCTGGCAGCCTCGGCGGTCGCTGCATCACGCAGACGGATCTCGATGGCCTGACCATTGCGGCTGATGCCACCGTGGCGAACGTTCTTCTCGCGCATCACCGACCGGATATCGCCACTGAGGGACTCAGCCTTCTTGCTCAGCGCAGCCTGCATGTCGACCTGCAGCATGAAGTGCACGCCACCGCGCAGGTCCAGCCCCAGGTACATCGGGAAGGCATGCAGGGAGGTTAGCCATTGGGGCGAGCGCGACAGCAGGTTCAGGGCCACCACATAGGAGGGATCGGCCGGATCGGGATTGAGTGCCTTCTGCACGGCGTCCTTGGCCTTGAGTTGGGTGTCGGCATCGCCAAAGCGTGCCTTGATGGACATGCCATCGAGCGACAGCACGTCGGCCTTGAGACCTGCGGCGCCCAACGCCGCCTCGACCTTGGCCATCACTGCCGCATCCACCTTAACCGTGGCCTTGCCGCTGGAAACCTGCACGGCCGGTGCCTCACCAAAGAAATTCGGCAGGGTATACAAGGCCCCCACCACCAGCGCGACCACAATGATCGCGTACTTCCACACCGCGTAACGGTTCATGATCGCGCTTTGATTCGTTGATTACTTGATCGAGCCCTTGGGCAGTACCTGGACCACAGCGCTGCGCTGGATCTGGATGTCCACGCCGTTGGCCACTTCCAGACCGACATAGTGCTCACCGAGCTTGCTGACTTTACCCAGCACGCCGCCGGCCGTCACCACCTCGTCGCCCTTGGCCAGGGCATCGATCATGGTCTTGTGTTCCTTCTGCTTCTTCATCTGCGGACGAATCATCACGAAGTACAGCACCACGAACATCAGCACCAGGGGCAGAATGCTCATCAGGGTGGAAGGGGCCTCTGCACCGGCAGCAGCGGCAGTTTGGGCGTATGCGGAAGAAATAAACACGGACGCACTCCAGAAATGGCGAAATACGAGCGCCAAGGCCAGCCCCGCGCCAAAAAAAGGCGCGACGCCGACCCAGCGGGCAACCGGTTATTGTAATTGCCCCCCTGGACGCCCGATGGGACCAACAAACCCACGCCAGTCAGGGCTGTTGGACGCAAACCCGCCCGCGTTCAGGGGTGCCATGCACTATCAGCGTGGCAGGCTCGCCAGAAGGGTCTGCCGCTTCAAGGCCGCGGCAGCCATCGCTTGTGCCTTCACGTGCCCAAACCCGCGGATGGACTCGGGCAACCGGGCAAGCCCGAGAGCCACCTCAAATGCTGCGGGATCCTGAATCTTCGGCAGCAAGCGCGTGAGGTCGGCTCGGTACTGCGCAATCAAGGCGCGTTCCTGACGCCGTTCCTCGGTATAGCCAAACACGTCCAAGGCGGTTCCGCGCAAGCCTTTGCAGGCAGCCAGGGCGGAAAACACCGGCCGCATCCAGCCGCCATAGGCCGACTTGCGCACATGCCCCTGCGCATCGCGGCGAGCAAACAGCGGCGGCGCCAAGTGGTATTGCAGTTGGAATTCGCCTTCGAACTGGGACGCCAGTCGTTGGGTGAACGCAGCGTGGGTATGCAACCGTGCGACTTCGTATTCGTCCTTGTAGGCCATGAGCTTGAACAGGTTGCGTGCCACGGCATCTGCCAACCCCGCCTTGCCCAGCGCCGCTTCGGCCTGGCGCACACCCTCGACAAACGTCACGTAGTCCTGCGCATAAGAGGCATTCTGGTAGGCCTCCAGAAACGCACTACGCTGGGCGATCAGCTCGGCCAAAGTGGGCTTCTTCACCCACTGGATCGCTTGCTGGGCCTGGGCCATGGCGGGCACGAGTTGCGGCTGCTGTGCGCAATGACGCCCCCACTGGAAAGCAGCCTGGTTGTTGGCCACTTGCACGCCGTTGAGCTCCATGGCGCGCAGGATGGATTCCTCCCGCAACGGGATACGCCCCTTCTGCCATGCATACCCCAACAACACCGGGTTGGCGTAGATCGCATCCCCCAGCACCTGCAGCGCCACAGCCTCGGCATCAAGCACACCCAAGGCCTCGCTCCCGACTGCGGCCTGGATGGCCTGCTCACAACTCTCGGACGGAAACTGCCATTCGGTGTTGCGCACGAAGGCCGCCGTGGGGGTGTGGTGGCTGTTCAGCGCCACGTAGGTCCGCCCGGACTGCATGGCCGCCAGCGTCGCCTTGTTGGCCGCCACGATGGCGTCACAGCCAATGATCAGGTCGGCCTTGGCGGTATCGACCTTGGTGGTGTGGATCGCTTGCGGCGCGTCGGCGATCTGCACGTGGCTCCAGGTCGCGCCACCTTTCTGTGCCAAGCCTCCGGCGTCCTGGGTGACGACGCCCTTGCCTTCGAGGTGTGCGGCCATACCCAGCACCTGGCCAATGGTGATGACACCGGTGCCACCAACACCCCCCACCACGATGCCCCAGGGCGATGCAGCCGAGGGAAGCGATGGTGACGGCAGCGGCGGAAGTCCATCGAGCTGCCCCTTGCCGGACCGCTGGGGCTTCTTCAGGGCGCCGCCTTTGACGGTGACAAAACTGGGGCAAAACCCCTTCACGCAGGAGAAGTCCTTGTTGCAGCTGCTCTGGTTGATGGTGCGCTTGCGCCCATACGGCGTTTCCACCGGCTCAATGCTCAAGCAATTGGATTGCACGCCGCAGTCGCCACAGCCTTCACAGACCAGCTCATTGATGACGACGCGCTGATCCGGCTCCGCCATGGTGCCGCGCTTGCGCCGGCGGCGTTTTTCCGTGGCGCAGGTCTGGTCATAGATGATGGCCGATGTGCCGGCGTATTCACGGAACTGGCGCTGGATGCGATCGAGTTCGTCGCGGTGGTATACCTCCACCCCCTCCGCCAGGGGCACGCCGTCGTATTTGGATGGGTCGTCGGTCACGATGCACAAGGCCGACACCCCTTCGGACTTCAGGCTGTTCATGATCTGCAGCACGGTATGCCCTTCGGCGCGCTCACCCACGCGCTGACCGCCGGTCATGGCCACGGCGTCGTTGTACAGCACCTTGTAGGTGATGTTGACGCCCGCTGCAATGCTCTGGCGAATGGCCAGCAAGCCACTGTGGAAGTACGTACCGTCTCCAAGGTTCGCGAAGATGTGCTTCTCTTGCGTGAAGGGCTGCTGGCCCACCCAGGTCACGCCTTCCCCCCCCATCTGGGTGAAGGTCGCCGTGCTGCGGTCCATCCATACCGTCATGTAGTGGCAGCCGATGCCTGCAACGGCGCGGGACCCCTCAGGAACGCGGGTGCTGGTGTTGTGCGGGCAGCCGCTGCAGAACCAGGGTGTACGGTCATTGGCGGGAGCAGCACTGACTTCGAGCGCCGCCCGCTCCTTGGCTTCGATGACGGCAATGCGTGCCTGCATGCGCTGAGCCACATCGGGCGGCACACCCAGCTTGTTCAGGCGCTTGGCGATGGCCTTGGCAATGATGGCCGGCGTGAGGTCGGCCTTGGCCCGCAACAGCCAGTTGTCGCTCGGGTTCGGGCGACTCCACTCGCCGCCGGAGCCGTCGCCCTCGGGTTCGTCGAACTTGCCCAGCACGTGGGGACGCACATCGCTGCGCCAGTTGTACAACTCTTCCTTCAGCTGGTACTCGATGACCTGTCGCTTTTCCTCGACCACCAGGATTTCCTGCAAGCCCTGGGCGAAATCGCGGGTGATGGTGGCCTCCAAGGGCCACACCACGTTGACTTTGTGCACCCGAATGCCCAGTTGGCGGCAGGTGGCATCGTCCAACCCCAGGTCGATCAAGGCCTGCCGCGTGTCATTGAAGGCCTTGCCGCTGGCGATGATGCCGAAGCGGTCCTGCGGGGTGGCAACCACGTTGTAGTTGAGTTTGTTGGCACGCACATAGGCCAGCGCGGCGTACCACTTGTAGTCCATGAGACGCGCTTCCTGCTCCAAGGGCGAGTCGGGCCAGCGGATGTGCAACCCACCCGGTGGCATCAGGAAGTCCTCGGGCAACACGATCTTGACGCGATCGGGATCCACCTCCACGGATGAAGACGACTCCACCACTTCCTGGATCGTCTTCACACCGGCCCAGACGCCCGAGAAACGGCTCATGGCCAGCGCATGCAAGCCCATGTCGAGAATGCCCTGGACATCCGAGGGGAAGAACACCGGCAGCCCACAGGCCTTGAAATTGTGGTCGCTTTGGTGGGCCGCCGTGGAACTCTTGCTGATGTGGTCGTCGCCGGCAATCGCGATCACGCCACCATGCCGCGCCGTACCCGCCATGTTGGCATGCTTGAACACGTCGGAGCAGCGGTCCACCCCCGGGCCCTTGCCGTACCAGATGCCGAAGACTCCGTCGTACTTTCTCTTCTCCGGAAACAGATCCAGCTGCTGGGTACCCCATACCGCGGTGGCACCCAACTCCTCATTCACACCAGGCTGGAACACGATGTGATGGGCGTCGAGGTGTTTCTTGGCCGCAACCAAGGCCTGGTCATATCCACCCAAGGGAGAACCGCGGTAGCCACTGATGAACCCGGCCGTATTGAGCCCGGCACGCTGATCGCGCGTGCGCTGCATCATGGGCAGACGCACCAGCGCCTGCACGCCACTCATGAAGGCTCGCCCCTGCTCCAACGAATACTTGTCGTCGAGTGTCGCCTGGCGCGAGGCACCCTGCAGTGCTGCGGAGGTCTCGGGGCTCAGTGGTGCATTCATGTGCGGTCTCCATGTTTCCCGTTCAGCTCCAGGTGACCCCCATGGTCACGGTAGACGGCTGGCTCTAGGGGAGGAATGAGTGTATGCCGCACGTACCGATAAGTGTTTTCTTTTTTTGCCGGACAATGCACCCAAAAAGAAAACTTCTTTCTGAATTAGAGAAAAACATGATGACATTGGATAAATTCGACATCGCCATCCTCGAACATCTGCAAAACGACGGGCGTTTGAGCAATGCCGAACTGGCGCAGCGCGTGGGGCTGAGTGCCGCACCCTGCTGGCGCCGGGTGCGAGCGCTCGAGGAGGCTGGGTACATCAAGGGCTACCACGCAGAGATCGACCGGCTCAAGGTGGGCCTGGGAGTTCTGGCCTTCGTGCGGCTCGATGCCGACCGCAATGCGGGTGATGTACTGCGAGCGCTGGAGGAAACCTTGCGAACCATTCCCGAGGTGGTGAGCTGCCACTACATCAGCGGGACGGGCACCTTCGAGTTGCAGGTCGTGAGCCAGGACCTGCAGACCTTTAGCCAGTTCGCGCGAGACGTCCTCATCAACCTGCCCAATGTGAAGGACTTGCGGACCAGTTTTTCACTGGGAGAAATCAAACCCAGTTCGGCCCTGCCGCTGGCCCACCTTCGATCGCAATGAAAAAAGCCCCGCAGGACGGGGCATCCAAGCGGTGCACGAGCACTGCGCTTAGCGCCGATGCAGCAGCACATCACGCAAGGTGCTGCTCATTTCTTCGGCGTGGAACTTGGCAATATAGGCATCCGCCCCCACCGAACGCACATGGCCTTCGTTGGTGGTACCTGTGAGGGAGGAGTGAATCACCACCGGGATCTGGTTGAAGCGCCCGTCCTGCTTGATGTTGCGCGTCAGGGTGAAGCCATCCATCTCGGGCATTTCCAAATCCGTAAGCACCAGCGCCACCTTGTCACGAATCGTCTTGCCTTCCTTCTTGGCGTCCTCGGACAGGGACTGCAACTTTTCCCAGGCTTCCTTGCCTGTCTTGGTCATGATGTAGGGAATGCCCATGGCCTTGAGGCCTTCCTCGATCATCATGCGCGCCACCGCGGAATCGTCAGCGGCCAGTACCACGGTGCCGGGTGGCAGGCGCACCTGGTGCACCTCTTCGCCGTCCTTGACCACCTGGTGCTGTTCGGGGAAGACGTCGCGCAGGATCTGCTCCACGTCCAGCACCTGCGCCAGGCGGGTGTTTTCGGCATCGCCATCCAGGCGCGCAATGCTGGTCACCAGCCCACCCCCGTTGTTTTCGGCCGAGAGCACATGCTTCCAGCCCAGGCGCACGATTTCATTCACTTCTTCGACCGCAAAGGCCTGGGTGGTGCGGGCAAACTCGGTCACCAGCAGGATCCCCAGTCCCTTGGTGGGGTTGCAACCGGTAATGGCTGCAAGGTTGATGACCGGAATCATCTGACCGCGCACGTTGGCAATGCCCATGACGTGCTGCGGTGCATTGACCATGACGGTGATCTCCGGCATGACCAGGATTTCACGAACCTTGAAGACGTTGATGCCAAAGAGTTCGCGCCGCCCGCCCCCGCCCGGGGCCTCGCCGAGCCGGAACAGCAGCAGTTCAAACATGCTGTTGCTGGCCAGGTTGGTCCGCTCATCGATTTCGCGTAGTTCTTTGCTCATGGATAGTCCCTCAAAGGAGCGCCAGTGGCTGACGACGTGCTGCACATGGTAACGTGATCTGTCCTACTTCGGCCACAAAATCCACATTTGTAGGGTTTGCCTTAGCCGCCCCGCCAAAGCGCCTGCGTCCGCCCCCCACCCAACGAAATAATCGGCCCGCACCGCGCCGGTGATCGCACTGCCGGTGTCCTGCGCCATCACCAGCTTCTGCAATGGCTGCATCGGTCCCTCGCTGGCCAGCCAGACCGGCGTGCCATAGGGGATGGCTGCTGGATCCACCGCAATCGAGCGGCCCGGGGTCAGGGCCACCCCCTGGGCGCCGCGAGGTCCGAACGCCGCATCCAGATCCGACAGGGCCTCTTCCCTGAAGAACACCACCCGCGGATTGCTCCACAGCAATTCCTGCTGCCGCTGTGGATTCTGCGCCAGCCAGGCACGGATTCCGGGCCAGGAAGCGTCCTTGATCAGCCCCTGGTCGAGCAGCCAGCGCCCGACACTGCGGTAGGGCTGGTCGTTGGAGCCGGCATAGGCCAAACGTACAGTACGCACGCTGCCGTCGGCTTGGGCCAAGCGCACACGTCCCGAACCCTGGATCTGCAGCAGCAAGGCGTCTACCGGATCAGCCAAGTACATCAGTACCTTGTCAGCCAGCGCTGCTTGGGCTGCCGGCAAGGTATCGATTTCCTGGCGGCTGAACCAGGGCTTGCGCGACGCCAGCCCCGCAGGTACGGCATAGACGGGCACGGTAAAGCCGGGGCCCGGCTCGCGCTGGGCGTCCAGCGTAGGCTCGAAATAGGCCGTCAGCAAGCCACGACTCTCCCCTTGCAGACTCTCGACGCGGTAGGGCTGCAGGCGCTCCAGCATCCAGCGGCGCTGCTCGGCCTCGTCAGCGATGCTCAGTCGGCGCACCTGCGGGCACAGGGCCACCCAGGCCGCAGGGGGTCTCTCGCAGCCCTTGAGCCAGGCATTCCAGAACTCAAACAGGCGATCGTCCTGCCAGCCCGGCAGCTCCGACCAGTCAGCCGCCACCCAGCGGGCCTGCGCCTGTGTCATGACCGCGCCCGCACCAGCGGGCCGAGCAGAAGCCGCTGGGGCGGTAGTCTCCGGCGCACGCGGCATCGGTGGACGCTGCACCGGGGGCGGTGCCGAGGCACACGCGGCAAACAGGGCCGCCGACAGCAGCAGCGCCATGCGCCGCACGATCTGCCGCAAACCTTCGCTTTTCATGCCAAATTCGACTGCAGCCCGCAAAAACATTGCGTAATACGCTTCACTTTTCATAGCGACTGCAATCATTGGCCGAGCCGTCGGTGCTGCAACGCAGGCAGCTGGGCGCGGCAGCTGGTAACGCGCTGGGCATCGAGCTCGGCCAACACCACCCCCGCGCCCTCCGGGCGCTGCGCCAGCACCGCGCCCCAGGGGTCGATCAGCATCGAGTGACCCCAGGTCCGCCGCCCACTGGGGTGCACACCGCCCTGGGCCGAGGCGCCGACATAGGCCAGGTTCTCGACCGCGCGTGCACGCAGCAGGGTTTCCCAATGGGCCTGGCCGGTGGTGTAGGTGAACGCGGCCGGCACCAGCAGCAAATCAGCGCCCTGCGCCGCATAGTGCCGGTAAAACTCGGGGAAGCGCAGGTCATAGCACACGCTCAAACCCACCTGCCAGACATGCCCGTCGCGCGACGGCAGCGCAAACAGACTGGGCGTGGCGCCTTCTTCCAGAACACGCGACTCGTCATAGCTTTCGCGACCATTGTCGAAGCGGAACAGGTGCATCTTGTCGTAGCGGGCCACGCATTTCCCCTGCGGGTCGAACACCAGGGTGCTGTTGAACACGCGGCCAGGGGCCTGCGCGGTCAGGGGAATCGTGCCCCCTACCAGCCAGACGCCATGCTGGCGCGCCGTATCGGCCAGGAAGGTCTGCAAGGGCCCGGAGCCGGTGGGCTCCTGAATCGCCAGCTTGTCCTCGTCGCGCAGTCCGATGAGGCAGAAGTATTCGGGCAGAACGACCAGTTCAGCGCCTTGTTGCGCCGCCTGTGCTACCAGTTCCGCTGCAACGCGCAGGTTGTCCTGCACCGCGGCCACCGACACCATTTGCAACATGGCAGTTTTCATTTCACAGACTCCTTGGGGTTGGTGGGTTTCTTGTCAGCATCGGGCGCCGTGCGGCTCGACACCCGGGTCACCTTGGGGTCGGCCCAGCTGCCCTCGATGAGGAATTCCTGGGTGGTGGCGTCGGCCAGCGGACGGCGCAGCACCCACTGCGCCAGGAAGGTGGTCAGACCGACCACCGGATTGATGACCGAGGCCAGCAGCGATGCGCTACCGGCATTGATTTCGGGCACCACCACCACGCGCAGCGACTGGGTCTCGCGCTCGATGTCTGCCTGCCCCTCCATCAGCACCGCCGCATTGACACCCTTCATCTGCAGGTTGTTGGTGCGCGCAATGCCTTGGGCAATGGTCACGTCGCCGCGGATGAAGTCGAAAGAGAAGCCTTCGCTGAATACGTCGCGGAAGTCCAGCGTGAGGCGCCGCGGCAGGGCCTGCAGGCTCAGCACCCCCAGCAACTTGGCCAGCCCCGGATCGGCCTTGAGGAACTGGCCATTCTCGAGATTCAGGTTGGCGCCACCGGTCATGCTGGCGTAATCGAGCGTGATGGGCGAACCGGCCCAGGCGATCTGCCCTTCGAGCTTGCCCTGTCCCTTGCGGATCACGTCCTTCATGCCAAAGCGCCCCAACAACTCGCCCGCATCGGCCACGTCGAGCTTGAAGTTCATGACCGTGCGACGGCGCTCCTTGACACTGCGCGCGCCGCTGGACACCGGTGCCCCCGCCACCGCCGCCCAGTTGCCCTGGGCGGTCAGCGTGGCCTCCGGCATGGCCAGGTTGAAGCGGTTGAGACGCCACTCCCGCGCACCGGTGGCCCCCAGGTTCACGGCATCAATATCCAGACGCCCCAATTTGCGTCCGCGCAGATCGAAGTCTTCCACCACCACATCGAGCGCCGGAATGCTCGCGGGCTGGCTGTCGAGCAGGTTTTCCACATCCTGTGCGTCGCTGGTCGCCACCGCCAGGCGCGCCAGCCGTGCATAGAGCCGCCCAGCAAAGGCAGGGCCGGGTTGGCGGTACTCGACGTAACCGCTCATCTCATTGGCATCCAGATTGGCCCGCCACAAGGCACCTTCACGCGCCCCCCCGACCACCAGGTTGTGGAACTTGTGCCCACCTACCGAAAGCGTGCGGGCGCGCAGGGCCAGATGGGTAGGAAGGTAGCCCTGCCATGCGTTGGCCGCCTGCGTGACGCGCGCCGAGGCATTGCCACCCTCGCTGCCGGCACTGGCCGCCAGCACCTCGCCCCAGGCGTCGGCGTCCAGCACACCGAACTGCAGGTTGGCCAGGACCCCTTGCGCTGGCAGGGGCGCGGACTCGTCACTCGCCAGCCCCAGCGCCAATGCGCCGCGTACCACTTGGGCCTGTGGTCCACCGTTGTCGAGCACGTAGGTCAGGGAGGCGAGCTTGTCCAACTCGATCTGCCATTGCTCCAGCGTCGGCGAAGAGGCACTGGCCCCGGGCACGGCCCGGCTGTCGATGCGCAGGGGCATGGCCTGCTCCGCGCCTTTGGTCAGGGGTGCCGGCAGGTTCACGGCCAGCCCCACGAGACTGCTCTGGATCTGCAGTTCTGGCCGCCCGGCGCGTAGCCCCACCTGCACCACATAGGGGGTACTGCCTTGGGCATACTGCGCCAGGCGCGCCACGGCCCCCAGCTCTGCAGCTTGGCGCAGCCCCTCGGCACTGGCCGTACCGGCAATGCGCAACAGGCTTGGCGCGCCCTTGGGTACGGGCGCCCCCCCCAATCCCGACAAGCCGCCCTCAATGCGCGCATCGCCCCCAAGCGCCCGCGCCTGCCCCCCCGTCACCGAGAAACCACTGTCGCTGAACGCCACCGTGCCGCGCACACGCGACAGGCGCGGAATGCTCGGGGTCAGGGCCACCTCATTGCCCGACAGCTGCACGCTGCCCTGTACTAGCGGATGCACCGCTCCCGTCAGCGGAACCCCCAGCCGCAGACGCAGGTCCACCGCACCACTGCCGCTGGCACCATCAAGAAAGTGCTCGGTCAGCCCGCTGATGGCCGAGGCCTTGAGAAAGGCAAACCCTTCCTGCAAGGGCAACCGGGCGTCCAGCGCCACCTGCAGGCTCGGTTTGGTGTACAGGTCGGTAATGATGGCCTCGGCCTTGGACAACTGCAGGCCAGGCACGCCATCGATGCCGGCGCGGATGTCTTTGAGTGCCAGCTGCCCCTTGTCGATCAGCAAGGCACAAGACAGGCCGCGCAGAAGAGGCCAAGGCGGGGTATTCTTGGGCAGCACCATCGCCGGGGCATAGTCGTAGACGGCCTGGCGGACGTCCGCCGAGACCCGAAACTCCCCCTGGCGTGGGTCGAGGAAGGGGAAATGCTCGAGCGCCCCCTTGACCTTGAAGCGCACATTGCTGGCTTCGGCCGACTGGATGGACGTGCGCAGGTACTCGCGCACCAGGGGTTCAACCACGCGGGGGATGTAGCGGTGCACACTTTCGCCCTTGGCGCGGTTCAGGGTGCCGCGCAAGTCCAGCAGGCCCGGGAAACGCTGTGCGCCAGACCCGGTATGCCAATCCGCATCCAGCTCCCCGGCGGCATCGGCGTTGGCAAACTCCAGCTTGCGCACCTGCACCTGGATCGCCTCGGCATCCAGTTTCCACTGGACATCGCCTTGCAGACGGTCGAGCACCAACGTGGACTCCTCGAACACACCCGGCGTCAGCAGCGCACCCTGTTGCATGTCCACATGAACCTTGCCCGCGTTTGGGCTGACATCAAACTCCAGGTCCGCATTGACCAGACCGGGGATAGCGCCTCCTTCCCTGGCCTGCGCCGCCATCGTCAGGCCCTTGACGCGCCCCTGGGCGGTAAACGATTGCACCTGCGGCCAAGAACCTTGCCATTCGGCCTGCACACGCTCGACCAGACCGCGCGGCGCGGCTGACCGGAGTCGTTCGCGCACAGTCGCCTCCAACGGAAGGCGGCCCGCGATCTCTGCGAGCGCGGCCAAATCGAGGCGGTCCGCCTGGACACTGCCCTTGGCAGCTTGCCCAGGCTTGGCTCCAGCCACGTGGGTCCACCGCACATTGCCTCCGGGCCAATGCAAGCCATCGGCCGTGTCGAACTCAAGCCCCTGCGTGAAGTATTCCACCGACTCCCCGCGCCGGTTCAGGCCCAGCCGGCCAGCCACCCAATCAAACCCCAGTGGTTCCAGCTCCGGTGCCAGGCGTGCCTTCAGTTGGCGCAGGGCCACGTCGACCGTGACCCCGTCGATGCGCGACTGGTTGACGTCCAACCATGCCCGCAGCACGCCCTGGCCCTGCATGACATCACCCGTCCACTGTGCATAGGGACGCAGGGCCGCGAGATCCACCTGTTCAATCGCAGCATAGACCTGCCCCTTCCAGGCCTGCCAGCGCCCGGGATGGGTGGTCAGCAGGGGCTGGCTGAAACGTCCCATCACACTCCAGCGCGCCCCCCAACTGGACGGCGGCGTGGCATCCAGGCGCAGGGCATGACCGAGCAAGCGATTGCGCACCACCAGATTGACCTCGTCGAGCGTGATCGCGGGGGTCTGTCGCAGCTCGTCAATCCACCGCACCTTCCCCCCCACGATGGCCACTTCGGGCTGGGAGAAAACCCAGTCGGCCCACGGGGAGTCCTCCTCGCCTTGCGTCGCCAAGGCCAGTCCCGCGACGAACAGCCGCCCTTGCGGATCGCGCCGGATTTCGAGTTCGGGATTCTCGATGTGCAGTTGCTCAAAACCCAATCCGATCAGCGAGCGCGGCGAAACGGCCACCTGCACGCGCGGCAGCGACAGGGCCACGCCGCCTCGTGCATCGAGCAACTGCACGTTCTGCATCTCCAGCGCCGGAATCACGCCGGTGGAACGCGCTTCGATGGCGCCGATCCGCACGGGACTTCCCAGAGCCTGGGAAGCGCGCGCCTCCAGCCACGGACGCCAGGTATCGATTCGCGGCACAATCACTGCATGCAAGGCCCCCCAGGCGAGCAGCAAGCCAGCCCACGCTACGAACAACAGGCGCAACAACCACCGCGCAAGGAATGCCCCTGCACGCAGCAGGGGTGAGGGCGTCGGCGTCGGTTCAATCATCGTGTCTGGGAATCTACTTCAGGAATTATGACCCGCAATACCCAGCCCGACCCGGCCCAAGGCTCCCGTTTTGCCCAGCGTGTGCGTCGCCGCTATTCCGAGCAGCTGGCGCTGCTGGCCCCGGGAGTGCCAGACCGCGCCGCCATGCAGCAGACCTTCGACGCGTTGCGGGGGCGCGGCAACGATACCGCCACCGCCTTGCGCACCACCAGGCACCTGGTCATGGAGCGCCTGGTCAGCCTGGACTGCAGCCAGCAGGCCAGCCTGGCCGATGTGACGACCACGGTCACCCTGCTGGCCGAATTTGCACTCGACCAAGCCTGGCAGGAAAGCGAAAGCCTGCTGAGAGAAGCGCACGGCATTCCGATGACCGAGCAAGGCGTGCCGGCGCAGCTGTGCATCGTGGGCATGGGCAAGTTCGGTGCCCGCGAGCTCAACGTGTCCAGCGACATTGACCTGATCTACGTCTACGACCACGACGGCCAAACCACCGGTGACGCCACGGGCCGGCGGCGCATCTCGAACCAGGAGTACTTCGGCAAGATGGTGCGGGCCATCTACGCACTCGTGGGCGATACCACCGACCACGGCTTCGTGTTCCGTGTCGATCTGGCCCTGCGACCCAATGGAAACTCTGGGCCGGCCGCCATTTCTCTCGGTGGATTGGAAGAGTATTTCCATGTCCAGGGGCGCGAATGGGAGCGTTTTGCCTGGCTCAAGAGCCGTGTCGTCGCTCCGGAATCGGCCAAGGCGTCCCAATGTGCGCAGTCCATGCGTCAAGCCATCATCCCCTTTGTATTTCGCCGCTACCTGGACTACAACGTATTCGATTCGCTGCGGGTACTGCACCGGCAGATCCGCGACCATGCAGCGCAGCGCAGTGCCGGGCACCCGGAGCGCGCCAATGACGTGAAGCTATCCCGTGGGGGCATCCGTGAAATCGAGTTCACGGTACAGCTACTACAGGTCGTGCGTGGCGGGCAGTTTCCGGAGCTGCGTACCCGTCCCACCCTCAGCGCCTTGCAACGGCTGACGGCCGCCAACCTGATGCCAGCCGCGACGTCACAGGCGTTGGCCAAGGCCTACGAGCTGTTGCGGCGCCTGGAACACCGCATCCAGTACCTGGACGACCAGCAGACCCACGTATTGCCGACCGACGATGCCGACTTGGCCTGGATCGCCGACACGCTGGGATTTGCCGACACGGCCGCTTTCCTGTGCGAACTCACGACGGTGCGGGAATTGGTCGCTCAGGAATTTGATGCCTTGCTGGGCGGACCGCAGAAGGAGTGCCAGGGCTGCCAAACGAACACAACCCCCTCCTTGCCCGGATCGAGCGATTTCGACGCCCTGCTGCAACAGCTCGATGGCAGGTTGCGCGAACGCGTAGCTGCATGGCGCGACAACCCGCGCATGCTGGCGCTGCGCGAGGGGTCACGCAACAAGCTGGCGCGGCTATTGCAGCGCACCGGCCAGTGGATGGCGCAGGGGCGCGTGAGCGAAGAAGGCGCCCTGCGGTTTGCCGACTGGATGGAGCCCCTGCTGCGGCGCGAAAGCTACCTGGCCTTGCTGCTTGAGCGCCCGGTGGTGCACGAGCGCCTGCTGGACATGCTGGCTGCGGCGCGCTGGCCGGCACGCTACCTGCTCAAGCACCCCGGGGTCATTGATGAACTAGCGGGAAACGCCATTCTGGAAGAGCGCTTCGACCCGGCCGAGTTCGAACGCGAGCTGGAGTTCCGCCGCCAGTCGCTGGCCGGTGGCGGCCAGGACGATGACGAAAGCCTGCTCAACCTGCTGCGTCGGGCCCACCATGCGGAAGTCTTCCGCACCCTGGCCCGTGACGTTGAGGGTCGCCTTTCCGTGGAGCAGGTGGCCGACGACCTGTCCGCCTTGGCCGATTGCGTGCTGCGGATCACTACACGCTGGTGCTGGTGCAAGCTCAAGCAACGCCACCAGGACGAGGCGAGTTTCGGCATCATTGCCTACGGCAAGCTCGGCGGCAAGGAACTGGGCTATGGCAGCGACCTGGACTTGGTCTTTGTCTACGACGACCCACACGAGAACGCAGCCGAAATCTATGCCGCACTGGTGCGCAAGCTGATCAACTGGCTGACGGTCAAGACTGGCGAAGGTGACCTGTACGAGATCGATACCGCGCTGCGCCCCAATGGGGGCTCCGGCTTGCTGGTGACCAGTTTCGAGGCCTACGCCAACTACCAGCAGCAGCGTGGCAGCAACACCGCATGGACCTGGGAACACCAGGCCATGACGCGTGCACGCTGTGTGCTGGGCGACGCATCGCTGCAGCAACGTTTCGAGCAGGTACGCCAGTCCGTGATCGCCACCACCCGCGACCGCGATGCGCTGCGACAGGAGATCGCCAGCATGCGCGACAAGATGCGCGCAGGCAACGCCGTGCCGCCGGAGCAATTTGACGTCAAGCACAGCCCGGGCGGCATGGTCGATGTCGAGTTTGCGGTCCAGTTCCTGGTGTTGGGCTGGGGTGGCGAACACCCGGAATTGCTGGCCAATGCGGGAAACATTGCGCTGCTGCAACGCGCCGAGCGCTGCGGGCTATTACCCGCGCCACTGGGAACGCAGGCGGCAGACGCCTACCGCAGCCTGCGCCACATCCAGCACCAGGCACGACTGAACGAAGAACCTACGCAGCGCGCCTACGACTCGGTGCAAGTGGAGCGGGATGCTGGCTTGGCCTTGTGGCAACACCTGTTTCACCCGTGATCGCGGCCCCCAGCGCGCAATCGCTACTGCGAGCAAGGGGCATAGTGACACCGCATGGCGCGAGCGTCGCGCCCGCGGCGTGATGGTCAGGCCGCTGCGCGAATCTTTTCCACCAGGCGTGTAGTCGAAAAACCGGAAACGAAAGGGAGGGCCAGCGCCCGCCCACCCCAGCTCTGCACCAGAGCGGTTTCAGGAAGCGTCTGCATGTCGTAGTCGCCCCCCTTGACGATGAGGTCGGGACGAATCTCGCCGATCAATTCCAGCGGTGTGTCCTCGTCGAACCAGGTCACGAGACTCACCGCCTCCAATGCCGCCATGACAATCGCGCGGTCGGTATCCCGATTCAGCGGTCGGTCCGGACCTTTGCCCAGGCGCCTGGCCGAAGCATCCGTGTTGAGGGCCACGATCAGGCTTGCCCCCAGTGCACGGGCCCGGGCCAGGTACTCCACATGCCCCCGATGCAGGACGTCGAAGACCCCATTGGTGAACACCCAGGGACGCGGCAGTCCGGCCAACGGCTGGGCCAGCGTTTGACGGGCGTGGATTTTGCTCAGGAATGCAGGGGCTTGGGCGATATCGGTCATGGTGCAATGCTAACAGTGCCCTTTTCTCCCCCTACGGGCATGCGGTACTGCCCCATAATGGCCCCCCTCTATGCAACTGGTTCCCATCAGCGTCGATTCGATCCGCATCGCACATCCCTTGCCCTTCCCTTTGATGGACAAGGACGGGGTGTTGATCGCGAAGCGCGGCTACGTCGTGCCGTCCCGCGAAGACCTGCTGGAATACTCAGGTCGCAACGGCGGTCTGTTCATCGACGTGGCCGATTCCGAGGCACACCACAAGGCCTATGTCGAGCGCTTGCAGACCATGGTGCGCGAAGACAAGGCGATTGGTGAGATTGCCAGCACCAAACTCAGTCTCAGCCGGGACGTCGAGCGTTTCGAGGAGCCGCCGGAGCGGCTGGACTGGCTGGATCTGCAGTTCCAGGCCAATGCCCTGGCACTGGAGTCGCAGCCCGAATATTTCTTGCAGAGGCTCGACAAGCTGTCGGCCCAGTTGCAGCAGAACTGCCAGGACATGGCGGACGGCACCCTGTTCGCACTGATGTACCTCTCCGCCAGTGACAGCCGCATGTACAGCGCCACGCACGGCATGCTGGTGGCCACCATGTGCCAACTGGCTGCCCGTGACGTCCTCAAGTGGCCGCAACACGAAGTCGACGTGCTGTGCCGCGCAGCGCTGACCATGAACATCGGCATGTCGCAGGTTCAGGATCAGCTCGCCCTGCAGAAGGAGCCGCCCACGGCTGCCCAACGCAAAATCATCGACGAGCACGCCCAGCGTTCGGTCCATGCACTCGAACGTCTTGGCATCGATTCACAGGACTGGCTGGACGTGGTGCGCAATCACCACCAGCAGATCCCCGGACCACTGTCGACCCGCAGCCCGTCCGAGCGCATGACCCGGTTGATACAGCGTGCCGACATGTTTGCCGCCAAACTGGCCCCACGGGCGTCTCGCCACCCTATCGCACCTGCCTCGGCCATGCAGTCCTGCTATTTTGACGAGAACCGCCAGGTCGATGAGGCCGGTGCCGCGCTCATCAAGGCCGTGGGCGTCTATCCCCCTGGCACGTTTGTACGCCTGGTCAACGACGAAACGGCGGTGGTGGTTCGTCGGGGCGCCAATACCACCATGCCCAAGGCGGCCGTGCTGCTCAACCGCCAGGGCATGCCCACGGTGGAGCACACCATCCGCGACACCAGCCAGCGTGAACACCGCGTGGCATCGAGTGTGGCCTATCGCGAGGTGCGGGTGCGACTCTACCTGAACCGCATGCTGGCACTGACCTTGCCCGGCGCCATCCCGGTGCGCATGGCCCCCTAGGGGGACCCAGCAAATCAGACGGGGGGTAAGGTCTCGGCGAAGCTGGTCCGCAGCGCCAGCTTCTCGTGCAGTTTGGCCAGATTGGCGTGCTGCTCGCGCCATGCCAATTCCGGGAAACGGAAATCCAGGTAGCCCAGAGCAACGCCGACAGCGATGTCGGCCAGGCTCATGTGGATGCCGGTGCAATAGGCCTTGTCACCCAGCCCTTTGGACATGGCCTGCAACGCCGCCTGGACTTTTTCCATGTTGCGGTCGATCCAGGCCTTGCTACGCTGGGCCTTGGTACGCCCGGCCCAGGTGGCTTCCAGGCGGGCGGCAATGGCGGCATCAAGCACTCCGTCGGCCAAGGCCTCCCAAGTCTTGACTTCGGCACGTTCTCGGCCCACGGCAGGAATCAGCTTTCCCACCGGTGAGAGTGTGTCGAGGTACTCGACGATGACACGCGAGTCAAACAGGGCTTCCCCACCCTCCATGATCAGGCAAGGCACCTTGCCCAGGGGATTCGATTGGCTGATGGTGGTGTCCTGCGACCAGACATCTTCCTGGATGAAGGCGTAGTCGAGTTTTTTCTCGGCCATCACGATACGCACCTTGCGCACATAAGGGCTGGTGAGCGATCCGATCAGTTTCATGTTGCAGTGCTGTCCCTAAGTTGGGTTTGATTCTATACAGCAATGCCTGACGCCTTGGCTATCAGGGAAAAACCGTGGCGAAAGTGGCACGGCCTACAATTCGGGGATGACCTTCTCCGCCATTTCTGCCCTTTCGCCCTTGGATGGCCGCTACGCCGCCAAGCTTTCCGCCTTGCGCCCCATCATGAGCGAGCAAGGCTACATGCACCGCCGCGTCCAGGTTGAAGTCGCCTGGTTCATCGCCCTGAGCGACGCCGGTTTCGCAGAATTCAAGCCACTCTCCCCCGGAGCGCGCACTTACTTGCTGGGCCTGGTGAAGAACTTCTCGGAAGCGGACGGTGAGGCCATCAAGGCGATCGAGAAGACCACCAACCACGACGTCAAGGCGGTGGAATACTGGATCAAGTCCAAGTTCGAAGCCCGTCCCGAGCTGGTGGCCGCCCAGGAGTTCGTGCACTTTGCCTGCACCAGCGAAGATATCAACAACACCAGCCACGCGCTGCAGTTGCGCGCCGGGCGCGACGTTGTGCTGCTGCCGGCCCTGGACCGCGTGCTGCTCAAGCTGCGCGAGATGGCACGCACCTACGCCGACGTGCCCATGCTCAGCCGCACCCATGGCCAGACCGCCAGCCCCACCACCGTGGGCAAGGAGATTGCCAACGTGGTGGTGCGCCTGCAGGCCGCCTGCGACCGCATTGCCGCCGTCAAGATCCTGGCCAAGATGAACGGCGCCGTGGGCAACTACAACGCCCACCTGTCGGCCTGGCCCGACTACGACTGGGAAGCCTTTGCCAAGAAAGTGGTGGAAACCCCCGAGCCGCTGGGCCTGGGCCTGACCTTCCAGCCCTACAGCATCCAGATCGAACCCCATGACTACATGGCCGAACTGTTCGATGCCATCGCCCGCACCAACACGATCCTGATCGACTGGGCACGCGACGTCTGGGGCTACGTGTCGGTGGGCTACTTCAAGCAAAAGCTCAAGGACGGCGAGGTGGGTTCATCCACCATGCCGCACAAGGTCAACCCGATCGACTTCGAGAACGCCGAAGGCAACCTGGGCTTGGCCAACGCGCTCTTGCGTCACCTGAGCGAGAAGCTGCCCATCAGCCGCTGGCAGCGCGACCTGACCGACTCCACGGTGCTGCGCAACATGGGCGTGGCCATGGGTTATGCCGTGCTGGCCTACCAGTCACTGCTCACGGGCCTGAACAAGCTGGAGATCAACGAAGCCGCCCTGGCTGCCGACCTGGACAGCGCCTGGGAAGTGCTGGCGGAGCCAATCCAGACCGTGATGCGCCGCTACGGCCTGCCCCAGCCATACGAGCAATTGAAAAAATTCACCCGCGGCGAGGCCATGACGGCCGAGATGATGCGCGGGTTCATCGCGGCACTCGACATTCCCCAGGGCGAGAAAGACCGGCTGCTGGCCATGACGCCCGGCAGCTACACCGGCAAAGCCGCTGAGCTGGCCCGACGCGCCTGAGACCGGAATTGAAGGCAAAAAGCGCCTCCAGCCCTTGAAAGAAGGGCGTGAGGCGCTTTGTTTTTGATAGCAACACGATTCTTTATGGCACTCAAATCCACGATCTACAAAGCCACGCTGCAAATTGCCGACATTGACCACGGCTACTACGCCGATCACGCCCTGACCCTGGCGCGGCACCCGAGCGAGACCGACGAACGCATGATGGTGCGCCTGGCTGCCTTGGCAATGAACGCCCACCAACTGCAGGACCTGTGCAACGGCGACGGTACGCTGGCATTTGGAGCCGGCCTGTCCGACCCGGAAGACCCGGATGTTTCGTTGACCGACTTCACCGGCGCCAAGCGCCTGTGGATCGAAGTCGGCCAACCCGAGGAAAAGCCCATCGCCAAGGCCTGCAACAAGGCGGATGCCGTGGTGCTCTACTGCTATGCGCACCCGGCCGAAGTCTGGTGGAAAGGCATCGAGACCAAGCTATCGCGACTGGACAAGCTGCAGGTATGGCGCATTCCCACCGAGGCCTCCCAGGCACTGGTGGCCTTGGCCCAACGCAGCATGCAGCTGCAAGCCACGATCCAGGAAGGCGCGCTGACATTATCCGACACCAACCACAGCATCGCAATCGAGCCGTTGCGCTGGAAATAACTGCCATTTCCAGCCAGAACCCGCACAAAGACTGCGCAGAAAGCTACGAATTGGATAGCAAGCCAGGGGCCGACTCCATGGCTCGCTCGGCATAGCGGGTGAACCGCCAGGCAGTCCCTTCGCGGCGGATGCGGGCCCAGACCCAGCGTTTTTCCGCCGGGGTCATGGAAAGCCAGTGCTGCACCTCTTCAAAACTGCGTCCGCACCCTTTGCACTGTGCGTCGCCTTGCGCTGTCGAGCAGATCGCGATGCAGGGCGTATCCGGCGTGGTGGCATACCAGGCCATCCAGGCAGCCCGGGCCGGACCATCCAAGCGTGACTCATCCACGGCATCTTCGCGACGCAAAGCCATTTCGGCATAGACACGGGCCAGCGCATCCAACTCCGGCGACAAGGCAGCACCCACAGGAACGTCGGTGCGGCCGCGCCAGAAGTTGATGGTGTCTTCGATATCGGTAACGTGGATGAGGGCCAAGGCAGCAGGTGGAGACGACGCGGCCCCGCCGCGGGGCCGCCATTATGAAGTTATCCAGCCAACAATGGCATCAGCCGCGCGGGGCGTCCGCAGGTGCAGACCGCACGCTGAGCAGCATCGTGAGCGCCAGAATGCCAACCACCACACCCAACGATACGCCGACCGGAATCTTGTAGATATCGATCAGACACATCTTGGTTCCGATGAAGACCAGAATCACGGCCAGGCCATAGTTGAGCAAGTGGAACTTGTTGGCCACCGCAGCCAGCAGGAAATACATGGCGCGCAAGCCCAGGATGGCGAACACATTGCTGGTGAGCACGATGAACGGATCGCTGGTGATGGCAAAAATGGCCGGGATCGAGTCCACCGCGAAGATGACGTCGGTGAGCGCCACCAGGCAGATGACCATGAACAGCGGCGTCGCGATCTTCTTGCCGTTTTCAACCGTGAAGAACTTCTCGCCATCGAAATTGCGACTGACCGGCAAGACCTTGCGCAGCAACTTCAGCGCCGGGTTGTCGTCCAGGCTGGGCTCCTGCCCGGCCGCCCACCACATCTTGATGCCGGTGATGATGAGGAACGCGCCGAATACGTAGAGGATCCAATGGAACTGCGCCAGTAGCCAGCCGCCAACCAGGATCATGATGGTGCGCAACACGATGGCACCGATGATGCCGATCATGAGCACGCGTTTCTGGAAGGCAGGGGGAACGGCAAAGTAGGTGAACACCATCAGGAACACGAAGATGTTGTCCACCGCCAGCGATTTTTCGATCAGGTATCCGGTAAGAAACTCAAGCGACTTCGTGTTGGCCAGCTCGGTCGAGCCAGTGGTGTCTTTCACCGCCCACCAGAACAGGCCGTTGAACAGGAACGACAAAGCGATCCAGATGATGGACCAGTTCAACGCTTCCTTGACGCCGATCTCGTGGGCGCCTTGCTTCTTGAGGACGACGAAATCGATGAACAGCGACACCAGGACGATGCCGACAAAGGTGGCCCAAAGCCACAGGGGTGCAACAGTTTGCATGCTAAAAGTACCTTTCGTGAAACCGGGCGCCGGCCGCCACCCCGGCGGTCCGGACAGCCCAACGGACATATCCGCTCTAAAAGGTCTTGCGGGAGGTCAACCCTTGGCATGCCCCGGCCCCGAACGTGCTCACCACGACCAGGACGTATTGACGGAACATGCCCGGACGCTACGGCGTTGGTTTCCGCCTGCGACCGCGCTACTCCCCTTTTTGAGAGTCATCCGATGTTAACGAAACCGGGGCGAACCCACTAACCCCAACCTGGAAAAGGCCAATTTTGCCTATGGTCTAATTGTCCGCAAGAAGGGGAGTAGCTCCCTGCCGCTGTCTCTCAGCGGCGTTTTGCAAGTCGTCAATACGAAGCTTCCGGCTTCCGGCTTGCAAGGTGTGGTGCCTAGCCCCGCATTGAGCAAGACCTTCGATTGCAGGCCGGTGGTGGCCGCATCGAGGCGTGCTTGCATCTGTCTTCACTTGCACTGTCCGACGCGATTCCAGCCTGCCCTTGAAACCTATTTTCTGGAACGTAGCATGGAATTCCTTTCTGCCCCTTGGTGGTCGGCGCTGCTGGCCATCGTTCTCATCGACCTGGTGTTGGCTGGCGACAATGCCATCGTCATTGCGCTGGCGGCGCGCAACTTGCCCGCGAGCGTCAAGACCAAGGCCATTGTCTGGGGCACGGTCGGCGCAGTGATCGTGCGTTCCACCATGACCGTCGGCGTGGTGTGGCTGCTCAAGATCCCGGGGCTCTTGCTGGTCGGCGGGTTGGGGTTGCTGTGGATCGCCTACCAGCTGCTGGTGGACGATACGGATGGCGATGCCCATGGTCCGGCTGCCACCACATTCTGGGGGGCAATGAAGACCATCATTGTTGCCGACGCCCTGATGGGCGTGGACAACGTACTGGGGGTAGCCGGTGCGGCCCACGGTGCCTTCGACCTGGTCGTCTTTGGATTGTTGCTCAGTATTCCCATCGTCGTATTCGGCAGCAGCGTGGTGCTCAAATTGGTGGAGCGCTTCCCCGTGATCATTGAGCTGGGCTCCGCCGTGCTGGCTTTTACCGCCGCCAAGATGGTGGTCGGAGAGCCGCTGCTGCGCAGTGTCTTCGGCTCGGCTTCCGAGGGCCTGAGCCCGGCACAGACGGCCCTGCGATGGACGATGTATGGGGTCGCGGTAGCCGGGGTGCTGCTGGCCGCACGCTGGCGCAAACGCAAGGATTCCACAGATCCCGCCCACTGAGGCAAGTGCTATGCTGGAGCCATGAAGATCTTCGCAAAATGGCTCCTGAGTGCCTGCGCGCTGCTGGCGCTAGCGCACCTGTATTCCGGTGTTCAGGTACAGAGTTTCGGTCAGGCCATGCTGGCGGCCCTGGTCATCGGCTTGCTCAACGCCTTGCTGCGCCCCTTGCTCGTGCTGCTGACCTTGCCGGTCACCATCCTGAGCATGGGACTGTTCCTTTTTGTCATCAATGCCTTGATGTTCTGGGCCGCAGCGAGCCTGCTGGATGGGTTTGTTGTGACCGACTTCGGTGCGGCGCTGCTGGGCTCGCTGGTCTACAGCTGCATGGGTATCGTCATCAACTCAGCGCTCGAGCGCCTGTTCGCGCACTAGCTGCTCCAACTGGCGCAGGCGGGTGTCTACGATGGACGCCTCAAAATGTTCGTCACTACGCTGGCGTTGTCTTGCCAACTCCTGTGCAGACTTCAGGCGTTGTACCGCGGCCCCATAGTCCATCTGTGCAGCATCGGCCTCGGCCTCGGCGCGCACCGCGGCCACGACACGCTGCGACGCATGGTTGGCAGCGGCCAGTTGTCGCCATGCAGTCGCATCCTGGGGGTGGGCGGCCAACCAGAGCTGTAGCGCCTGTGCGGCTACTGCACCCTGACCCGTGGCGATCTGTGCACGGGCACGCAGGAGCAGGACGGAACGTGCATTTCCCAACGGGGCCAGTTGTGCCAGGGCGTCGGCAGGTGTGGCAGTCAGCCCTTCCAATGCCATTTCGGCTGCCAGCAGGCGGATTTGCCGCTCCAGGCCCGACTGCCCAGGTGCCAGTGAACGCAGGGCGGCCAATGCTCGTTGAGCCAGTGCGGGCTGGCGGGACTTGGTCGCCGCCAAAGCCGCGCCATACCATTGTGCAGCTTGCCGTGCGGGCGTCCGGCGCGCCATGCCCGTGGCGTCGACAACGCTGAGTTGCCAGCCTTGCAAGGCGTCCACCGACGAATCCGACAGGACTTTGGCGCGCGCCGCCATCAGCAATGCCTCGGCGTCTTCGAGATCGGCCCTTGGCGCTGTCACGCCCACCCGTCCCTGGGCATCGGCGATGCGTTCGGTGGACAAGGGGTGGCTGCGCAAGTAGGGAAAGCTGCCGTTGTCGCTGAGCCGCGTCGCATGCTGCAGCCTTTCGAACATGCGAACAAAACCCAAGGGCGCAAAGCCAGCCTCGACCGCCACACCGAAGCCGACCCGGTCAGCCTCGCGCTCCATGTCGCGCGAGAAGTTGAGTTGACTCTGCGCCGCCACCGCCTGCCCGCCGGCAATCACGGCGGTGGCACCTTGCGGGTTGCCGCTGGCAGCCAGGGCCCCCAGAATCATGGCGGCCATGAGCCAAGGGGCCTGCGCCCCCTGGCGCGCCATCAGCCTTGCAATGTGGCGCTGGGTCACGTGACTCAGCTCGTGGCCCATGACGGCCGCCAATTCATCGCGGCTGCTGACAGCGGCAATCAAACCCAGGTGGATACCGAAATAGGCGCCGGGCAAGGCGAAAGCATTGATGCTGCGGTCTTTGCCCATGAGGATTTGCCAGGCATAGGCCTCGTCGAGTTCGGGCTGAAGTTCGCCGCGGCGCCGGGCCGCGTCCATGAGCCGCGTCCAGATGGTCTGGACGTAATCGAGCAGAATGGGGTCGTCGATGTAGTCCGGGTCGCGAAACAGCTCGCGCGCCACGCGGTCGCCCAGGTGCCGCTCTGCGGCTGGTGTCATTTCGGTGCCATCGCCCAGGTTGGGCAGGTTCATACCTGCGGACGTGTTCTGGGCCTGCATGCCCAAAGGCGCTCCAAGCGCTATACAAAGCATAGCTGCTTGCGCAATGCGCGTCAGGGCTGGGAGCCGAAAACGCTTCAACATTATGCTCAAAAGGAGTCCAGGGGGAGGAAGCCCAGGATATCGCCATTGCGGCCATCGACCATCACGGTCCAGAAGTCTTTGCGGCCGGCCAGCGGCAGGTACTGGGCAGCGTCTGCCGCTGCACCTTTGCCCGCAAGCGCAGCGTCGATGGCAGCCGACTGGTCCGGGAAACGCTGGCGCAGCTGACCCACCGGCTTGGCTATGCGCAGCACATCCTGGCGCGACGCATCAAAACTTTGCCACAGATCCGGGCGCGCCCCGAGGTTGACGCCCTGCAAGGCTGCAAAGGTCGCATCCATTTCTTCCTGCCCATCCTTGAACGGGCGTAGACCCAGCAGGGTGGGGCCGGTGTAGGGACGAGCCGTGATGCCCTCTGGCGTCTTTGACAGCAATTCGTCCGGAATATCGATCGCATGGACGATGCGGAAGCGGTCGATTTCGAACACCATGTGCACTGGCCGGGCCATGGCCACCGTCCACAGGCCGTAGCCCAGTGCCGACAACTGCAGCAGCACCACGACGAACAAATCGCGCCGCAGTTCGGCCCAGGGTTTGCGTCGGTCAAAAATGGCCAAGGTAATCAGCGGGCCCATGATGACATCCACCGTCACCACCAGCAGGAACAGCTCGCGCCCCCCCGAAATTTCGCGATAGGGATAGGGGTACCACAGCACGAACACCAGCAGGGCCGACAGTGCCGCGACCAGCACGCTCAAAGAAAAATGGAGGCCGCTGGCTTGGAGCTTGTCTTTCCAGAATGCGGGGGGGGATGAAATCATGGTCGTATGATGCACGTTCAACTTGAACACTGTGTAAAGCGGTCCGCGATGGCGGACGGCGAACTGTAAACAATTTCAGCAACATGACAACACTGACCCATTTCGACGCCCAAGGACAGGCCCACATGGTCGATGTAGCCGCGAAGGCGGCCACCCAACGTATTGGGGTGGCGCGCGGCCGCATCGACATGCAGACCAGCACGCTGGCCCTGATCGCCTCCGGCAGCGCCAAGAAAGGCGACGTGTTGGGAGTGGCCCGTCTGGCGGGCATCATGGCGGCCAAGAAGACCAGCGACCTGATCCCGCTGTGCCATCCGCTGGCGCTGACCCGTGTTGCCGTTGACTTTGAAGTTCGTGACGCGGTATCCGGCGCTGCGCCCTGTGTCGTATGCGCCGCCACCGTGGAGACAGTAGGCCCAACCGGGGTCGAAATGGAAGCGCTGACAGCCGTGCAGGTGGCCCTGCTCACCATCTATGACATGTGCAAATCGGTGGACCGTGGCATGGTCATCAATGATGTGAAGTTGATTGAGAAGCACGGGGGGAAGTCGGGGAGTTTTTTGGCGACTTGAATGATTAACTTTCAGTCTTGACTGTCCGCAAAGAAGAGGTATAGCTCGGCGCCTCAAATGCGCGCCAGCGTCAATACGCGTCCGAATGTTCCTGGATTCTTTTAAGAACCTGAGCTTCTGCGCCATCTCCGAAATAAGCCCGCAGGACCGCCATTTCATGGAGAGATTCAGCCTCACGTCCATTTAGTGCAAGAATTTCAATATATTTCGATATTATTGCTCGCCATGGATAAAGACTAGCTGCTCGATGAGCTTTGTCGATATCCGCTTCGGTCATTCCTCGCTGAGGAATCATCCACACGACATCCACTACATCTTTAAGCTGCGTTAGTATTATGACTTGCTTCCTCTCATATCCAGCCGGCACATTTCCAACCCGCGCAGAATGAAACCTCGCAATCCGCAAATCTTCCTCAAGCTGCAGATATTCAAAAGCAGAAACTGTTAATAGCCCGCCCCAAAGCATCGCACCACCCAAAATAACCCACGCCTTGCTTCGGAAGCCTGGTCCGACATTGCTCAACCCTCCGATCGCAATTGACACAGGAAACAGAAAATAGGCGTAAGCATGTGGGTATTCCAACATTGAGTGAATGCCAACAGTCCCTACTGTTGCAATAAGAAACCAGTTTTCCGGTTTGTCTCTTTTTTTATGCTGCTGAAAGAGCCAATAAAAACCAACTCCGCATAAAAACAACCCTAATGGCACTCCAAACCAAACCACCATATCCAAAACTATGTTATGCGAATATGTAGCCGGCAATACATCTGCGTGGTTTGGTGCGATGGAGTGCTGCGCTTCAGAGTACCTTCCGAAACCCCATCCCAGCCACGGTTTACTGCCAATCATTTCGAGCGTCTGGCCCCATAACTCGAATCGCCCGCTTGACGTCACATTTATTCCTGTAACTGATTCTTCACGCATCTGTATCCGTGCCCAGATCGATGGCCATACTCGATACCCAATGAATGTCACAGGAATGACCCATGTGAAATGCAGCCAATGCGCTTTTGATTTTTTGTTGGAATACAATCCCCAAGCTGAAAGACAAAGTAATTCAAGTAAGCCTGTTCTTGATTCCGTTAAAACAAGGCCCAGAACGATCGGCATGAGCGATACCGCGCCAGTTGCAAATCCTATTACTCTCCTAATTTGCAAATACAAATTAGCTGCAACGCCTAGCATTAAGATGGTTGCCAAATGATTGGGTTGCGATAAATTGCCCCCTGGACGACGCATCGCTACTTTTCCCGCGAGCCAATAGGCACCCTCCCATAAATTCATTGACTGAACCATTGCCTCTATTGCGAATATCGTTGCAGTACCGACGAGTAAACTCGCAAAAATTACTGTCGCACTGAACCTAGCTTCGATTGATGTCTTTTGTTCGTCCCAAAATGTGGAGCCCACAATCAGCCCAGCAATAAATAGACCTGCATATGCCAGGGCTACCCACAGATCCCCCATGGCTGGAAGCCAACCAACAAGGGCCTGTCCGACGACAAGTAGCATGAATAGTCCGACAATAGATATTGTGCTCGGCAGTTCAACGGTCCCGCGCATTCCTGTACGGAACGCCACGGCGCATAATGCAAGGCATGCGCTTACAAACACTAACAACTCGCTGTGCCAACTTACCCATGGGAGGTAGTGATCACTGACAAAAAGAACCGCCAGCCATGAAATGCCGGCAAATATCAAGAAAATATTAGCCATAAAAAAAGCGCCTCGTAGAGGCGCTCATTTATTAAATCAGTAATTCTTTAATTTGTTCCGCGGCAGGAACCCGGGAGATATTTTGCATTAATAGTTGTCGGGGTTGAGTTTGTTGTGTCGCCACAAACCCACTTGTAGACTGTACCACCAATGGAAACTGCACCATTTGTTTGGGATTTTGGAACAACAGAGAGAACTGTACCTGTACCAAGCTGAGCAATACCTTGTGCCGTCACAATGATGGTACCCGGAAAATCTGCCCCGTCGCCTTTGGTCTGGATGGTGGCAACATACTTGCTAGGCGAAGATGCCGCATTTGAGGCCTCGCATCCAAATCCATCGTCAGCGGGCATACTGCCGGATGCAGACTGGATGACTTCGGTAATAGAGGTGCGGCATTGTGACGCAGCCAAAACAACTTCCGACATCTTTGCACGCACTGTGTAGTCTTGGTACGCAGGCAATGCAACAGCAGCCAAGATACCGATGATCGCCACAACGATCATCAATTCGATCAGAGTAAAACCCTTTTGGATGGAACGCTTCATTTGAAACTCCTAAGAAAAATGAGTGGCTACTTCAGCAAGATGTGTGCCACCTGCCTAAAGCAAAGAATCAGTCGCAGTTTGACAAATTTGTCACTCGCCCGGTTTACTTGATACAAACCTGTCGCACCATCTTGATATCCGTCAGCCCCATCATGATCTTTTCCATTCCGTCCATCTTCAGCGTCCGCATTCCGCCTTCGACGGCAGCGGCAAAGAGTTCGGCGACGCGGGCTCGCTCTTGGATGAGCTTTTTGACGCCATCGTCGGCCACCAACAACTCGTGCAAGCCCACCCGGCCCTTGTAACCCGACCCTCCGCACTTGTCGCAGCCCACAGCCCTGTAGAAGCGCAGCGTGCCGTTTTCGCCATAGGTAGCTTTCCACTCGTCTACCAACTTCTTCTTTTCTCGCTCCGCATCCTCGCGCCAGGCCTTTGAATGGCGCAATTCCTCGGCGTATTCCAGAACAAACAGGCGCAATTCTTCAGCGTCGGGCTCATAGGATTGCTTGCAGTCGCACAGCCGTTTGGCCAGGCGCTGCGCCAGGATTCCCAGCAAAGCATCGGCGAAATTGAACGGGTCCATGCCCATATCCATCAGACGGGTAATGGATTCCGGGGCCGAATTGGTGTGCAAGGTGGAAAACACCAAATGGCCGGTGAGAGATGCTTCCACCCCCATGGACACTGTTTCCTTGTCGCGCGATTCACCCACCATGATGATGTCCGGGTCCGCACGCAGGAAGGCACGCATCACCAACGCGAAATCAATACCAGCTTTCTTGTTGATCTGCACCTGGCGCAGACCCTTCTGGGTAATTTCCACCGGATCTTCAGCAGTCCATATCTTGGTATCCGGCGTATTGAGGAACTTCAATATGGAGTGCAAGGTGGTGGTCTTACCCGAGCCGGTCGGCCCGCAGACATAAAACAAGCCATAAGGTTTGCTGACCGTCGCCTCTAGCCGGGTCTTGTTCACGGGCGTCAGCCCCAGCTTTTCCAGTGGTATGGGCTCCCCCGCCGCCAGAATACGCATCACCACGTCTTCCATGCCGCCGGCCGACGGAATCGTCGCCACCCGCAGTTCAATGTCCAGCGGGCCGTATTTCTTGAACTTGATCTTGCCATCCTGCGGCTTGCGGCGTTCGGAAATATCCAGATCGCACATGATCTTGAGGCGTGTGACCAGCGCCTGGCGGAAATGGGCTGGGACTTCCACGTAGGGTTGCAGTCCGCCATCGATGCGCAGACGGATGCCGGTCTTGAGCTTGCCCGGCATGGGTTCAATGTGGATGTCCGACGCTTTCAGGTTGTAGGCGTCGATGATGATCTTGTTGACGAACTTGACCAGTTCGTTGTCGGCGGCAGCGGATTCCAGCGCGCTTTCGTCGGTGGAGTCGTCCAGCGGCGCACTTTCCATGCCCGAGAGCATGTCATCGATGGTGGTGGTGTCGGCGCCGCCGAAGAGCTGAACCAGCGTTTCCTGGAACTCGGTTTGGGTCGTCACCCGGTAGGAGAAACGGCTGATCTTGGGAAAGACCTGGGGAACGACGCGGGCGCCACGCACGGCCTCGGGATCCATGCACATGATCACCAGACCGTCCGGTGTTTCCTCCAACGGAATCCAGCCCTGCTCTTCGATGAACTCGCGCTTGAGGGGCCCGTGCAGCATTTCCGTGCGCAGACGGCTGGCGCTGAACGGTTCATAGGGCACCCCGAAAAACTTGGCGAGCGACGGCCCAATCTGCAGGGGCTTGATCTTGTATTCCGCCATCAGCAGGTGTTCGACCGATACGCCCTGCTCGCGCGCCTGCTGGACACAGGTCTTCAACTCGTCATCGGTCAGCAAGCCGTCGGCGACCAGCCCATCGTATTTGGTGGCACGCTGTTTGGCCGCAGAGTCATCCCGTCGATTCCGCTGCCGAATGGCCGTAGCCAAAGTTTTGCAGAGTTCGGCCACGCCGTCGAGTTCCAGCGCACCGAAGGGCTCGTCACTCTTGCTGTTGATGACCTGTAGCACCCCGTGCAGCGTGTCGCCGTCCAAGATGGGGGCCACCAACATCTGCTTGGTGCGGTAGCCCGAGCGACGGTCGACTTCCTTCAGAAAGGTCAGCGCCGGATGAATGCGCTTGAGCGCATCATCGTCATAGACATCCGGCAGGTTCAGCGCCTTCTTGCTGAAAGCCGCATACCCCGCCAAGCTTTGCGGCGAAATCGGCAGCTTGAGCTCTCGACTGCTGTTGAGCCCGGTCTTGATCTTGGAGACGATGGCGGTACGGTCTTCACTGACCGCATACAGGGTCAGACGATCAGCATTGAGCAGACGACAGATATCCTGGCTTGCATCCAGCATGATCTGGTCCAGGTTCTCGGTTTCGTGAATGCGTGCTGTGACCTGATGCAGCTGCCGATAAAACAGTGCTTCGAAGGTAACACCCCGGCTTTTGGAAGGCAGCTTCTGGGACTCGAAGAATGCCTGCTCCTGCGAGGAAGGTACTGCGGTGACCGACTCCATTGCGCTCATATCTCCAGCTCCTGCCCTGCGCGCAACCAACGAATATCGTGCGTGACGTTCGGACCGAAAGGCATGGTTTGATCGAAGCGCTGGATCTCGGCCATGATCTGTTCGGTCTCAGCGGGTTTGGTGTGCATGATGTAGATCGGGTAGCGCTGGCCCTTGGGAATATTGTCCAACTCCTTGGCCAGCACCATTGGAGACAGATGCAAAGCCTTTTGCGCCAACTCCTTTTCCCTGTTGCTGAACGCTGTCTCGATGACCAGCATGGCGACGTTCAGTTGATTGACACGGTGCCAGAAGGCAGGATTGCGCTCGGTGTCACCCGAAAACACCCAGCATCCGGTACCCACCGTAACGGCATAGCCGCAGGCCGGGACGGTATGCACTGCGGGCAGCACTTCGACGTATTTGTCGCCGAACTGCAGGGACTGCCCGACTGCGACCTCATGAAAGGTGATGAACGGGTTCTGCGGAGTGGGGATACAACTGAAGTCCGGCCAGATCACATTGTTGAAAATGTGGGCACGCAAAGCTGAGATCGTGCCTGGCAAGGCAAACACCTTGAGCGGTCTGTCACGCTTGGCGGCACATGCATCGACCATCAGCGGCAACGCAGCGACATGGTCCAGGTGGGCATGCGTAAGCAGCACATAGTCGACCTTGCGCATTTCTTCCAAGTCCAGGTCACCCACACCGGTGCCGGCGTCGATCAGCAATTCGCTGTCCACCAGAAACGAGGTGGTCTTGCAGTCTTTGGCAATGGCACCCGAGCAACCCAATACGCGGATCTTCACTGCCTTACCTCATTTGGTTTCGAAATTGGTTGCACCGTCCCAGCTCGGGTCAAACGGCAGATTCCGCATCGTGGCGATGCGTTCACTGTACAGCTGGTACAGGTACTTCTTTGGATTCGCTCGAGTCAGGTTCAACAGAACAACATCTGCCTGATCCCAATCTTGGGCCCGGTACGCCTTGAGCAACTGCCCCCAGGATTTGAGCTCGGCCGCCGTTTCGCTGGGAATGCGGTCGGCAGGACCGACCGGCCAGAAGATCGCTACGGCAATGTCCTTGCCCTTGACCCGTACGCGATCGAGTTCCTGCCATGCATACTCCGACGCCAGTTTGCGCGTCGACTCGCTGACCACGATGTCGACCCCATAGGCCTTGGAAAGGCCTTCCAGGCGTGAACCCAGGTTGACCGCATCACCCACGACGGTATAGGCACGCCGAATGTTGGAACCCATGTCTCCGACACACATGCTACCGGTGTTCAAGCCAATGCCAACGCCGATCTCCGGCAGCCCCTTGGTTCGATGCTCTGCATTGATGTCTCTCACCGCATTGGCCATTTCAAGGGCTGACTTGACCGCCAGGCTGGCATGTGCAGAAATCTCAACGGGAGCTCCCCAGAAGGCCATGACGCAATCGCCCATGTACTTGTCGATGGTGCCGCGGTTACCCCGAATAATGCCCGTCAGACGTGAAAACACCTCGTTGAGCAACTGCTGCAACTGCAGTGGCTCCATCGTTTCCGACATCTTGGTGAAGCCGCGCATGTCACAAAACATGACCGTGAGCTCGCGGTTGGCCGCCTGCATGGAATAGCTGTCCGGATCCTTGACCATTTCATCGACCAATTCGGGAGGGACATAGGTCCCGAACAATTGGGCCAGCTCACGCTTCGAGCGACTCTCCACGAAATACCCATAGCTCATGTTCAACGCAAATGCCGTCACGGCCATCACCAACGATCCGGCGACCGGCAAGACCAGTCCTTGCGCCATGTACAAGTAGAAGTTCAGGGCGGCCAGCAGCACAAGCGCCGCTGCACTCAGAGCCACAGCCCGAACGGCAGACAAAAGCGGGAGGCACACGGCCAATCCGATCCCGGCAATCAGGAGCAGCACCACTTCGTACCCCATGGCATAGTCCGGCCGAACGGCCAGCCTTCCATCCATCAGACCCGTGAGCATGTTGGCATGGGCTTCGACGCCGGGGTAGGCCTCGCCCACAGGGGTGGCCCGCTGGTCCCACAGTCCTGGGGCCGTGGTCCCGACGATGATGACCTTGCCTTTGAGGCTGTCGGGAGGCAATTTCGATGTCAATACATCGACGGCCGAGATATACCGGAACGAACCGCCTTGCGGGCCGCCCTTGCCGCGGTAAGGGATCAGCGTGGTCAGGCGATCGTCGACAGGAATATTCATCACACTGCTGCCCTGCTTCAGCACAATGCGATCCACCGATTGCATCTGCTTGGACAACAGCTTGTCGTTTGCAATACCGGGTGCCACGGACGGCATGCCTGTCAACAACCGAAACAGGGACAGGCTCAGCGACTCGTAGTAACGCCCCTCAAGCTCCCCGACCAACGGCAGCGAACGGATCACGCCATCGCCATCGGAAATCGGATTGAAATGTCCAGAGAGCATGGCCGCCTTGGCCAAGCCCTCGATATTGGCACCATAGCCATTCCATACCGTGCTGCGAGAAACCCTGCCCTGCAAGGCAGACTTGTCGAAAACCGCAGCGGGCAGCACCCCCGATTTGCGCCCATCGCGATCACTGGTAAGGTAGTAGCCCAAAACCACGGGGCGCCCCTGCAAGGCCCGCGCAAACAGCGCGTCGTGGTCAAGACTTGGCTGCAACTGCCGCAGACGATCTTGAAAGGCTGTGTTGTCCTTGAATTCGTTGCGTGCCAACTCGGTCAATCGGGACAAACCGGAACTGTCATCCGGCTCCGCAAACACCACGTCAAACCCCAGCGCTGCGATGTGCTGACGTTCGAAAAGCTCGTCCACCAATGAGGCAAGCCGATGCCGACCCCATGGCCAGCGCCCGACCTCGGCAAGACTTCGCTCGTCGATATCGACGATGACCACCCTGGAGTCTTCGGTGCCTGGGGCGGTGGCCCGCAGACGCGCGTCGTAGATGATGTCATCCAGCCGCTGCAACACGGGCAGGTGCAGAACACCCGTCGCATGCATCAAAGCGAACACCAGCGGCAGTAAAGTCACTGCCATGCGCTGCCAGTGCCGCATTAGCGATGGCATGACTTATCCGGCGTGTGGTGTCGGCACCATGGACATGACTCCTTGCCTGGCCTTGTCAGGTCAGCACAAACTGCATCTGGGTACCCGCGAGCTCAATCAGGTCGCCGTTCTTGAGCGCCAATGGCGTTGAAGAAATGGGCGCCCCGTTGAGGGTCGGGTTTCCCGCACCTTCAACATGATGGACCACGAAGCCCTGCTGCCTGCGCGTGATCGCTGCCACCGCCACCCCAGGCTTGCCAATGGTGGTGACCACCTTGGTCAAAGGCACTTCGCGCCCCGCCGCTCCGCCCGACATCACTTTGATGGAAGCTTGCCCAGCCCCAAGCCCAGTGGAGTCACCAGCCTGGGTGGAGTAGCCGGACGGTGCAGCTTCAGTCACAGGGGCGGCCTGTACAGCCGGGCGAGCACGGACAACCATGGTCTTGTCGAAGTTATCCGTGGCGCCATCGCCAACGAACTTGACCTTGTACTTTCCCACCTCAATGCTGTCCCCATCATTGAGCTGCTGTTTTTTGATGGCCCGACCATTGAGGTACGTGCCATTGGTGCTATTGAGGTCCTCCACCGTCACCTGGCCTCCTGCCAGGAGAAACACGGCATGTTCACCACTGATGGCCAGGTTGTCGATGACGATGTCGTTGTACGGTCGGCGGCCCAAGGTGGTGCGGTCTTTGGTCAACTGCACTTCCTTGATGACCACCTCATCAATGGAAACAATCACCTTTGGCATGCCCGGCTCCTTGCAGTAGATATATGTGTTGGATTGTGCATTGTCATGGCTTCCCTAATATGCGCGATAACAGACCCCGGCGGCCGCTGGGCTCAGCCACCTCGACGAGTATGACCGAAATATTGTCCCGTCCGCCATTGGCATTCGCGGCCTCGATCAGGTCGCCTGCCTTGTGATCCAATTCACGATCGGTGCAGACAATTCTAGCGATAGACGCGTCGTCGACCATGTCCGACAAGCCGTCGGAGCATACGAGGTACAAATCACCCGCCTGCACCGCATGTTCATTGACTTCCAGCAAGACCACTTCGTCCACCCCTACGGCACGCGTCACGAGGTTCTTGATGGTTGAATGTGCAGCCTGCTCGGGCGAGATCAGCCCCGCATCGATCTGCTCCTGCAGCAGCGAATGGTCCTTGGTAATCTGTTGAAGAACCCCATCGCGCAGGCGATAGCAACGGCTGTCACCGATGTGTCCCAACAATAGCTTGTCCTGCCGAAAGACACCGACGACCAAGGTGGTCCCCATGCCGGCATACGCGGCGTTGGCATTGGCCGCGTTGAAAATGGACAGGTTGGCGTTTTCGACGCAAATTTCCATCGCCCGCCGGACCTCCCGCTGGGTTGCGGCATGGCCGGCCTCGGAAAGCCAACGTCCCATTTCGGATTTGATGAAGGCCGTAGCCATGCCACTGGCGATTTCGCCTGCGTTGTAGCCACCCATGCCATCCGCCAGAACCATGGTCTGGGTCGCAGGGTCGATCGCCACCGAGTCTTCGTTGTTGGCTCGTGCACGCCCTGGGTCGGTCTTGGCCAGAAATGTGTATTGCATGAATCCTTAAATCTCGATATCGGAGCCGCCGCTACGTGCAGGCTGCACACTGGTTTTGTCGAAGGTCTGGGGCGAGGCCTTGGCGGGAAGCGTGCTTTCAAAGTCACTGGGCATTGCCGGCACCGTCGCCTCAAAGTCGGGCCGAGCCGATGGCACAGCAGAAGCCTCGTTGGCGGTTTCAGACGGCTTGTTTGCCAAGCCCGACAAAATAGCACGAAGATCCTTGGCAAACGCAAGACCGTCCTGGTAGCGCTCCTCCGGTGCCTTGGTCATCGCGCGGCCCAACACCACCGTCAGGTCCATGGGCAACTCCGGGCGTACCTTGCGAATGTCCGGCGTGGGCTCATTGGCGATCTTGAACATCAACTCAGCCATCGAGTCCCCACGGAAGGGCAACACACCGGCCAAAAGCTGGTACAGCATGACACCAAGTGAGTACAGGTCGCTGCGTCCATCCACCCGCTTGCCCGCCAATTGCTCGGGAGACATGAAGCTCGGCGTACCCAGCACCAACCCGGTCTTGGTCTTGCTCGAATCGGTGATGCGTGCGATACCGAAGTCGGTCACCTTCACGGTATCGGTTTCCCGCTCATACATGATGTTGGCCGGTTTGATGTCCCGGTGCACCACGTTGTGCGAGTGGGCATAGGCCAATGCCTCAGCCACCCTCGCCACCACGCTCAGCACCGTATCGACAGGCAACAGATGGTCGCCCTTGCAATACTCGGTGAGATCGCGCCCCTTGAGGAACTCCATGGCGATGTAGGCCAGATCATGCTCTTCGCCGGCATCGAAGATGGTGACGATGTTCTGGTGCTGCAGCCGCCCGGCCGTCTCCGCCTCGCGGAAGAAGCGTTCGCGGGCATCGGAGAGCTCCTCCCCCTCGAACTCCTGGCTCAATGCCATGGTCTTGATGGCCACTACCCGGCCAATCTTGGGATCCTTGCCGAGGTAGACCACGCCCATGGCGCCCTTGCCCAGTTCCTTTTCGACCTGGTAGCGGCCCAACATGGGCTTTTCGACGGCCCCGCCATCCAGCAGCACGGTGCCACCGGGATGCCCCGCACCACCACCCAGCATGACTGTTTCCGACAGGTTCTTGGCGCGACTGAGCTTGGCTGCGATGTCCTTGTAGTCCTTGTCGTAGGCCGCCATATGCTCGTACACGGCCTGCGCCTTGTTGAACTGACGCTTGCGCTCGAAGTCCAGCGCCAGGTTGTAGAGGTTTCCCATGACCGCATCACCCATGGGAACGCGGCGGAAACGGTCGAAAGCCATGTCCAGTTGGCCCTGCCCCTGCAGCGCCAGGCCCATCATGCGATTGGTTTCGGCCGACTCTTCGTCCGACTTCACCTTGCCGGCCTCGGTCACCAGGAAGCGCTTGGTGGTCAGCGCCAGATGACCCAGCAGCAATACAACCGCCGGAAATACCAGCTTAAGCCAAGTGCCAGCGGCCGCCAGCAGGCCAAATTCCCCACCCACGAGCACGACAAACAGCAGCGCCGTCACCCCGGCAGCGACGGCGGCTGATAGGCGCGGCAGGATTGCGATGGTATAGACCGCGACCACCAGCAGTGCCCCCAGCATGGCCCAGTCGCCCCAATGCGGCTGCACAATGAAATGCTCGCTCAGGATGCTGGAAGTGACATGTGCCAGCATCTCTGCCGGAGAGACTGCCGGGTTGCCTGGAACCGCAAACTGCTCCCCCACACCGGCCGCAGTGGCACCAATGATCACGATCTTGTCGGCATATTTCGACGCTGGAATCTTGCCCGTGACCACGTCATAGAAGGAATCGATCGCAAATGCCGGGCGCCCATCCTTACCTCGGTAGAACTGAGGCAGCATTAGTGCCGCGTCATCGGTCTTGACGCGCAAACGCCCCAGCTGGATTGCATCGTTGCCAATCAGTTGAATGTCGCTCGAAGCCAGGTTCAGGCTCTTCCAGGCTGTCAGCAAGGCCAGTGATGGCACCGCACTACCGTAGTAGTTGACCAGAAGCGGTTCGGATCGGACAACGCCATCGACCGCATCACGGACCTGGTTCAGATGGCCTATTCCCGCAGCAACATCACCCAGGATGGCGATCGGCTGTTGTCCGCGCACCGCGGGAAGTGAATAACCATTGGACTCGGGCAAGGTATTCTTGGCTGCATAGGGCGGAAGGTCTGCGTCTGGCTTACCCTGCGGAATTCCCAGTGCATACACTGAAGGCAGCAGCACCGTGCCGGCATTGCGCATGCTGCTGGCGAGACTGGCGTCGGTTTCCAGGGCGGTCTCCGCCTCGGCGATGACCCGACCCAGCGCTTCATTGCTTCCTCCGGGTTCCGCGGTCGCACCCAGTACCTCGCGCATCTTGCGGATGAACACCAGACCGGGATCTGCCTGGGGCTCCAGGAAGAGTACCGTGTGCACAATCGTCTTGGCCTTGGCGGCGGCCAGCATGTCAATGAGCTTCGCGTGTACGTCGCGCGGCCATGGCCAGCGCCCGATATTGGCGATGCTCTGGTCGTCGATGGCGATGACCGCGATACGTTCGGATGGTTGTCGGCTGTTGCTGGTACTGGCAAAGTCATAGAAACGCCGCTCGAGTGTCCCAATCAGGTCGGTGCTGGCATGCAGCACGAATGCGACGAGCACAATGAGCACGCCCGCGAACCAGTCGGTGCGCCAGATCTCGGAGAGGGATTTACGTTTTGCCAATTGCGCTTCCCGTTGGAATTTGAATGTTTCGCGCGCGCCAAGCCATGGCACGAATCAAGCCTTGTGTAGCCACGTTAGCAGAGCGGATGGCTTCAAGCAAGGGTATTAGCGATTGTCTCCGGCAAAAACGCACACTTGGCTCTGTTCCTGCTGCCCGCCGTGCCAGCACGTGTATTGCCCACCCCACAAACAAAAACACCGAATGGCCCGCTACGGATCCATTCGGTCTTCGGTTCATCGCCCCGGAGCAGGGGCCTTGGAGATTACAGCAATGCCTTGAGCAGCTTGCCCATTTCGGACGGATTGCGCGTAACCTTGAAACCGCACTCTTCCATCACCGCCAGCTTGGCGTCGGCCGTGTCGGCACCACCTGAGATCAGGGCGCCCGCGTGGCCCATGCGCTTTCCGGGAGGTGCGGTCACGCCAGCGATGAAGCCGACGATGGGCTTCTTCATGTTGGCCTTGCACCAGCGGGCAGCTTCGGCTTCGTCCGGACCACCGATTTCACCGATCATGATCACGGCGTCGGTGTCGGGATCGTCGTTGAAGGCCTTCATCACGTCGATGTGCTTCAGACCGTTGATGGGGTCGCCACCGATACCGACGGCCGAGGATTGGCCCAAACCGATTTCGGTCAGCTGTGCCACGGCTTCATAGGTCAGCGTACCGGAACGGGACACCACGCCGATGCGACCCTTGCGGTGGATGTGTCCAGGCATGATGCCGATCTTGATCTCGTCGGGCGTAATCAGGCCGGGGCAGTTGGGGCCCAGCAGCAGGGTCTTCTTGCCACCCGCGGCTTCCTTGGCCTTCATCTTGTTGCGCACTTCCAGCATGTCGCGCACCGGGATGCCTTCGGTGATGCAGATCGCCAGGTCCAGGTCGGCTTCCACAGCCTCCCAGATGGCCGCTGCAGCGCCTGCGGGCGGCACGTAGATCACGGACACGGTGGCGCCGGTAGCACCGGCAGCTTCCTTGACGGACGAGTAGATCGGAATGTTGAAGATCGACTCACCGGCCTTCTTGGGGTTCACGCCAGCCACGAAGCAGTTCTTGCCATTGGCGTATTCCTGGCACTTTTCGGTGTGGAACTGGCCGGTCTTGCCGGTGATGCCCTGGGTGATGACTTTGGTGTCTTTGTTGATGAAGATAGACATGTTTCGTGCTCCGCCTTACTTGACCGCTGCCACAATTTTCTGGGCCGCTTCGGCCATGCTGTCTGCGCTGATGATGGGCAGGCCCGACTCGGCCAGCATCTTCTTGCCCAGCTCTTCGTTGGTGCCCTTCATGCGCACCACCAGCGGCACGTTCAGGTTCACGGCCTTGCAGGCGGTGATCACGCCAGTGGCAATGGTGTCGCACTTCATGATGCCGCCGAAGATGTTGACCAGGATGGCCTTGACCTTGGGGTTCTTGAGCATGATCTTGAAGGCTTCAGTCACCTTCTCGGGGGTGGCACCGCCGCCCACGTCGAGGAAGTTGGCGGGTTCGGCACCGAACAGCTTGATGGTGTCCATGGTGGCCATGGCCAGACCGGCACCGTTCACCAGGCAGCCGATGTTGCCGTCCAGGGAAATGTAGGCCAGATCGAACTTGGAGGCTTCGATTTCCGCGGGATCTTCTTCGTCCAGGTCACGCAGGGCCACGATTTCGGGGTGGCGGAACAGGGCGTTGGAGTCGAAGTTGAACTTGGCGTCCAGGGCGATGATGTTGCCCTTGCTGTCGCGGTTCAGGGGGTTGATCTCGACCAACGACGCGTCGGTTTCCATGTAGCACTTGTAGAGCTTCTGGCACACGTCGATGAACTGGGCCGTCGATTCGGCAGGCATGCCGACACCCTTGGCCAGCTGTTCGCCCTGGGCCTGGGTCAGACCGGTGGCCGGATCCACGAACAGGGTGATGATCTTCTCGGGGGTGCTGTGCGCCACTTCCTCGATGTCCATGCCGCCTTCGGAGGAAGCGATGAAGGCCACCTTCTGGGTCGCGCGATCGGTCACCACGGACAGGTAGTATTCCTTCTGGATGTCGGCACCGTCTTCAATGTAGAGGCGACGGACCTTCTGGCCTTCGGGGCCGGTCTGGTGCGTCTTGAGCTGCATGCCCAGGATGTCGGTCGCACGGGCTTTCACGTCGTCGATGGACTTGGCCACCTTCACACCACCACCCTTGCCACGGCCACCGGCGTGGATCTGGGCCTTGACCACCCACACGGGGCCACCCAGTTTCTGGGCTGCTTCAACGGCTTCCTGCACGGTGAATGCAGGAATGCCGCGGGGCACCGGCACGCCGAACTGACGCAAGATTTCCTTGCCTTGGTATTCGTGAATCTTCATGAGCTTTCTCTCAGGAATGGGGGGAGGAATGCAGGCCGACCCGTCTTGCAGGCCCGCCAACGACGCGATACAACAGGCCGGACTGTATCATCCCAAGTTGACGCTAACTTTTCATTTCGCCAACGGACCGTGCAGTTTGCGGCAGCGCAGCATTTTGCACCGCGGCATCGGAAATATTGTATGCAATCCCCGAAAAAGATCTTCATCGACGGCGAAGCCGGTACCACCGGACTGCAGATCCGCGAGCGGCTGGCGACCATGCCCAGCGTGGAAATGCTGCGCATCGACCCCGCGCTGCGCAAGGACCCGCAGGCCAAGAAAGCCTTGATGGCGCAGGCGGACCTGGTGGTGCTGTGCCTGCACGACGATGCTGCCCGCGAATCCGTGGCCATGGTCGACTCAATCGAGCAGGAGAACGGTGAGCGCGGCCCGCGCATCGTGGATGCCTCGACCGCTCACCGCACCGACCCGGCCTGGGTCTACGGTTTTCCCGAACTGTCTGCCTCGCAGCGTGACGCCGTGGTTCAGGCCCGCCGGGTCTCCAACCCGGGCTGCTACGCCACCGGAGCCATCGCGCTGCTGCGCCCCCTGGTGGATGCCAGCCTGATTCCGGCCGATTTCCCGGTGTCGCTACCTTCGGTCAGTGGCTACAGCGGTGGCGGGCGCACCATGATCGAGGCCTACGAGGCTGGCCAGGCCGCGCCCTTCGAGTTGTACGCCCTGGGCCTCAAGCACAAGCACATTCCCGAGATCATGCGCTACACCGGCCTGACCCGGCGCCCGCTGTTCATTCCGTCGGTGGGTAATTTTGCCCAGGGCATGCTGGTACAACTGCCGCTGCACCTGGACACCCTGCCGGGGCGGCCCACCGCCCGCGACCTGCACGACGCACTGGCGCGGCACTACGCCGGGTCCCAGTGGGTTTCGGTCGAGCAGGCCAACCCCGACGGCAAGCTCGACGCGGTAGCGCTGGCCAATACCAACCGCCTGGAATTGCGGGTGTTTGCCAACGACGCTGCGGCCGACGGATTCGCCCATGCGGTGCTGGTCGCACGCCTGGACAACCTGGGCAAAGGCGCCAGCGGTGCGGCAGTGCAGAACATCGAATTGATGCTGGGCCTGTAGTCCCGTCCTACTCCAGTCGGCGCTTACGGGCTTGGCGTGGGCATCGTCGCTGGCTAAAACCCCTCACTCCACATCGTCCGTATCCAGGGCAGCCACCCCGGTGGGGCGTGGTACCACCTGGCGGATGGTCTCGGTCGCAAACCCACGGGCCGCCAGAAAGCGCATCTGGCGCATCTGCCCCGCCCGGTCGGTAGCTGGCACACCGAACTTCTGTATCCAAACGGCCTGTGCCCGCTCCCGTTCGGTCGCGCGCAGTGACTCCAGCGTGTCCCGCAGCAACTCGGGAGCCACTCCCTTCTGGCGCAACTCCTGACCGATGCGGGCGCTACCGAGCTTGCCCTGGCGCCGGTGCACCAGCGACTGTGCTGCACGCGCGTCGCTGAGAAAGCCCTTCTGTTCCAGCGTATCGAGCACGGTCTGGACCTGGCCCGGCGCTTCTTCGAACGGTCCCAGTCGCTGGGCCAGTTCGGCGCGCGTGTACTCGCGAGCGCTGAGCCAGCGCAATGCGCGGCCCAGCAGGGTTGGTGCGGACGCGGTACGCAATTGCTACTCTTTCGATAGCTTATTACGCAACATTCATGGGGGCTACGGGAATTTTTTTCTTCAGACTTCGGCCTGCGTCGGCAGCAGGGGGATGCCCAGGGCCTCGCGCACCTTGTTCTCGATTTCCACCGACAGGTCGGGGTTCTCGCGCAGGAACTCGCGGGCGTTGTCGCGCCCCTGGCCGATCTTCTCGCCCTTGTAGGCGTACCAGGCCCCGGACTTTTCCAGGATGCCGTTGGCCACACCCATGTCGATGATTTCGCCATGGCGGCTGATGCCTTCGCCGAACAGGATGTCGAACTCTGCCGTCTTGAACGGTGGGCTGACCTTGTTCTTGACCACCTTGACCTTGGTTTCGTTGCCGATCGAGTCCTCGCCCTTCTTGATGGTGCCGGTGCGGCGGATGTCCAGGCGCACCGAGGCGTAGAACTTGAGCGCGTTGCCGCCGGTGGTGGTCTCAGGCGAACCGAACATCACACCGATCTTCATGCGGATCTGGTTGATGAAGATGACCATGCAGTTGGTCTTCTTGATGTGGGCGGTGAGCTTGCGCAGGGCCTGGCTCATCAGGCGGGCCTGCAGGCCGGGCAGGGCGTCGCCCATCTCACCCTCCAGCTCGGCCTTGGGCGTCAGCGCCGCCACCGAGTCCACGATGATGAGGTCCACAGCGCCCGAGCGCACCAGGCTATCGACGATTTCCAGCGCCTGCTCGCCGGTATCGGGCTGGCTGATCAGCAGATCCTGCAGGTTGACACCAAGTTTCTGGGCGTACTGCACGTCCAGAGCGTGTTCGGCATCGACAAACGCGCATTGGCCGCCCTGCTTCTGCATTTCGGCAATCACCTGCAGCGTCAGCGTGGTCTTGCCCGAGGATTCCGGGCCGTAGATTTCGACCACGCGGCCACGCGGCAGGCCGCCCACGCCCAGGGCGATGTCCAGCCCCAGCGAACCGGTCGACACCACCTGGATGTCCTCGATGACCTCGCCTTCGCCCAGGCGCATGATGGTGCCCTTGCCGAACTGTTTCTCGATCTGGGCGAGGGCGACTTGCAGAGCCTTTGCTTTTTCGGCGTTGGCGGCGGGTTTGACGGGTGCGTCCATGTTCAAGCTCCTGGTGGTGTGGGTTTCAATGGCCTGCATTTAATTACAGGCTGGATGTTTGAACAGTAGTTTATCCAGGACTTGCCGGCATGCAATCCGTTCTTTAGTCAGTTTGCATTACCATTTGGAAATGACGGAACCCTCTGCGCTTTGGCGCAGCACCCACCCCGGCCACTGGCTGCGCCTGGCGCACCAGCGCTACGAGGCGCGCGTGCTCGCCCTGATGGCGGCCAACCCATTGGTCCCCCTGGGCCTGTCGCGGCTGGCAACGCAGGCCCAGGTAGGTGCCGCCATCCTGCACATCACCCGCCACCTGGCCCCCCAGGGCATGCGCCTGGTGGACCTGGCCGCCGCCGCCGGCATGACCAAGCAGGCCATGGGCGCGCTGGTGACCCAGTGCGAGGCCTGGGGGCTGGTCGAGCGACAGGCACATCCGGGCGATGCCCGAGCGCGCACGATCCGATTTACCGCCACGGGCCTGGCCTGGCTGGAAGCCTGCGCACAGGCCACCGCCCAGGCCGAAGCGGAGATGCGCACCGCCGTCGGCGACGAGGTGTGCACCGTGATCAGCCTCGGGCTCGAAGCCTACGTCGGCCAATGAACCGCAGCCACGCCGACGCAAGCCAAAAGCCAGAATCGACGCCTAGAATGGAAGCAAAGGAGACGAGTCCATGCGCATACTGATTGCGGAAGATGACCAGGTCCTGGCCGACGGCTTGCTGCGCGCCCTGCGCGTCGCCGGCGCCGCGGTGGACCATGTGGCCAGTGGCAGCGAAGCCGATGCGGCGCTGATGACCAACACCGAATTCGACCTGCTGATCCTCGACCTGGGGCTGCCCAAGATGCACGGACTGGAGGTGCTCAAGCGCCTGCGTGGGCGTGGCTCTTCCCTGCCAGTGCTCATCCTGACCGCCGCCGACAGCGTGGAAGAACGCGTAAAGGGCCTGGACTACGGGGCCGACGACTACATGGCCAAACCCTTTTCCCTGCAGGAGCTCGAAGCCCGGGTGCGCGCCCTGGTGCGCCGCGGCATGGGCGCCACCAGCGCCACCATCAAGCACGGCCCGCTGGTCTATGACCAGGCTGGGCGCGTCGCCACCATCGACGGCAAGATGGTCGAACTCTCCGCCCGCGAACTGGGCCTGCTGGAAGTGCTGCTGCAGCGCGCCGGTCGCCTGGTCAGCAAGGACCAGCTGGTGGAGCGCCTGTGCGAATGGGGCGAAGAGGTCAGCAACAACGCCATCGAGGTCTACATCCACCGCCTGCGCAAGAAGATCGAGAAGGGCCCGATCCGCATTGCCACCGTGCGCGGCCTGGGCTACTGCCTGGAAAAGATTCCGTCCTGACCCAGACGCTATGCATTTTGTAGCTGCCTGCGCACAATCCACCTGGGCTAGAGGCCAATTCGGCACCCAAGACCCGGCCACAGGACGCCGCCAGTGAAAATCTTCCAGCGCGAGCAGCGCAGCCTGTTCGGGGAAATCCTGGACTGGATGCTGACACCGCTGCTGCTGCTGTGGCCCGTGAGCCTGGTGTTGACCTGGCTGGTGGCCCAGAGCATCGCCGGCAAGCCCTTTGACCGCACGCTGGAGTACAACGTCGGCGCCCTGGCGCAGCAGATCAGCGTGGTCCACGGCAAGGCGCACTTCACCCTGCCCCTGTCGGCCCGCGCCCTGTTGCGCGCCGACGATGCCGACGCCATGTACTACCAGGTGCTGGGTACCGATGGCGAGTTCCTCAGTGGCGAGCGCTGGCTGCCGGGGCCATCGCCCGAAGAAAAGATCGTCAGCGGCGAAATCCGCCTGCGCGACGACGAGTACCAGGGCGAGGCGATGAAGATCGCCTACATCTGGGTCCGGCTCGAAGGCATGGGGCAGCGCCCGGCCCTGGTGCAGGTGGCCGAGTCGCTCGACAAGCGCTCGCAACTGGCCACCGAGATCGTCAAGGGCGTGATGCTGCCGCAGTTCGTGATCCTGCCGCTGGCCGTGCTGCTGGTCTGGCTGGCCCTGGTGCAGGCCATCAAGCCGCTCAACCGCCTGGAAGAACGCATCCGCGCCCGGGCTCCGGACGACCTGAGCCCACTGGACACCCAGGCGGTACCGATGGAGGTGGCGCCGCTGGTCGCATCGGTCAACGATCTGCTCACGCGCCTGAAGGAGTCGATCGCCACGCAAAAACGCTTCCTGGCCGACGCTGCACACCAGCTGAAGACACCCCTGGCAGGCTTGCGCATGCAGGCCGACCTGGCCCAGCGCGAAGGGGCCAGCGCCGACGACCTGAAGCAGTCGCTGCGCCAGATCGGTCGCGCCAGCATCCGCGCCACCCACACCGTGAACCAGTTGCTGGCCCTGGCCCGGGCCGAGAGCAGCGGTGCCGTACTGGCCCAGCAACCCTGTGACCTAGCCAAGCTGACGCTGGACGTGATGCGCGACTGCGCGCCGCGCGCCATCGACAAGGGCATCGACGTGGGCTACGAGGGCGTGGACCCGGGTGCACCCGGCGGCAGCATTGCCGGCAACCCGACCCTGCTCAAGGAAATGATCCGCAATCTGGTGGACAACGCCATCAACTACACGCCTTCCACGGAGCAACGCCCGGGTGTCATCACCACGCGGGTGCTGATCGACCCGTTCAGCAAGGTGCTGGCGCTGCAGGTGGAAGATTCGGGCAATGGCATTCCTGCGGCCGAGCGCGACCTGGTGTTCCAGCCCTTCTACCGTGCGCTGGGCAACGAAGCGGATGGTTCGGGACTGGGCCTGCCCATCGTGGCGGAAATCGCGCGCCAGCACCACGCCACGGTCATAGTGGAAGACGCCCGGCCGGGGCAGAGCCCCCCGGGAGCCTGTTTCACGGTGCGGTTCGCTCCGCGCCCGGGCTGAGCGGCGGCTGCCCTAGTCGCAGCGGTGAGGCTGCTTGCCAGCCAGCACCTCGCCCAGCGCCAGCACTTGCGCACGCACACTGTCGGTGGCGGCAGGCAGCTTGAGCTGTGCGCTCTGGCTCGCTTCGCGCTCCTGCAGCACCCTGGCCGTGCGCACGCCATTCTTGCGCAGACGCTCCAGGTCCTGCAGTGCCTCGGCTTCGGTGTCGAAGCGTCCCAGCGACAGGCCCGGCACCAGATGCGGCGCACTCACCGGGTCCGACTTGACGTTGAGGGTGCCAAGTTCAGCGCGCTTCTTCTGCAGTGCCTGCTCGTTGGCGAACTTGCCGATGTAGACCACCCAGCGCTCGGGAATGGTTTGGCTCTGAAACTGCCAGGCATCGGCGGGCACGGTGCTGCCTTGCAAGGCCGCACGCAAGGCGGTGGCCTGGGCATCGTCATACGGCCCCAGCACTAGGCATTCGCGCGGCTTGGCATCCTCCGCCGCCTGCGCTTCGGCCTTCTTCAGGCTGGGTGCATCGAGCACCACCAGGGCTTCGGGATGAATCTGCTGCTGCAGACGCTGCGGCTCACTCTGCACCGCCGGTGCAAAGCCATACATCGCCAGATACCCCTGACTCCAGACGAAGAACAAGGCATTGGCCAGCACCAAGCCCGCAACGATCCATCGTGTCATGCCGACTCCACCTCCTAAGCCATGGGGGTCTGCGCACGTACGCTGACCTCGGAACTGTTGATCTTCTGCAGGCCCTGCGGCGTCATCACCAGCAATGCGCCCTGGGCATCAACGCCTCGTGCCTGACCAGTGACCCCATCGCTGCACAGCACCTCCTGACCGTACAGCGCGTCACGGGCATGGTAGGGCGCGCGCAACGGACCGAACCCCTCGGCACAGCAGGTCTGCAGCCGACGAACCAGCAGGGGCACCACCATCTTCAGGGCTTCGGCTGCGCTCCAGTCGGCGCGCAGCTCCTGCAGCCAGGCCGGAGCCGTGCGCAGGCCATCGCCCGAGCGCGGCTCCACGTTGATGCCCACACCGACCACCGCATAGCGCTGCGTGCCCACGGTGGCGGTCTCGATCAGGATCCCGGCCAGCTTGCGCCCCTGCCACAGCAGGTCATTGGGCCACTTGATGCGGATCTCCGGGTGCAGGGCCTCGGCCACACCGAGACCCACGGCCAGCGACAGCCCGGACCAGTCCGCCGGTGTGAGTTCCAGTCCCAGCGAAAACGTCAGTGCGGCGCCCTGCTGCGCAGCCACGCTGTCCCATTGGCGCCCCAGGCGGCCACGCCCTTGCACCTGGCGCTCGGCCACCAGCAGCACCGGCTCGCAGCGCCCGGCACGGGCACGGCGCATCAGTTCGGTATTGGTGGAGTCGATTTCCGGGACGACCTCCACCGTAAAGCCGGGCAGCAGCGGGGATACCGCCTCCCAGACCGATTCGGCCGCCGCCTGCAGGGACAGCGGAGCCATCAGCGACGCCAGCCCCGCTTGGGCGCCAGCAAGGTGCCACGGCAATTGGCTGCACCACACCAGCAGGGGTATTCGGCCTTGAGTTTCTTGGTGTAGCGTTCCTCGATGACCAGCCCGTAGTCGTAGAACAACTCTTCGCCTGCGGCAATGTTGCGCAAGGCCTTGATGAACACCCGCCCATCCACCTCATCGGCTTCGCAGTTGCCGTCGCAGGAGTGGTTGATCCAGCGCGAGGAGTTGCCGCCGTGCAGGGCATCGATGACGCGCCCGTCTTCGAGCGAGAAGTAGAAGGTGTGGTTGGGGTCGGCAGGGTTGTGCGGGTGGCGATCCTGCGCTTCTTCCCAGCTGATGACTTCGCCCACGTACTCGATGATGGTTTCGCCTTCGGCAATGTCCTGCAGTGCAAAGACACCCTTGCCATGGACACCCGAGCGACGGGCCTGGATGCGGCGTTGAGCGGATTTAGAGGGGGTATCAGGCACGGGAGCGGGAAAGTTTGGTATGGTCAATCGTATGGGCGTGCAGGTGCGCCCGCGTGTACACGCCAGGGCGCGCGAGCGCGCACACACGCGTGAAGGGAATTGTAGTCAGATGAACAACACAGCAACTAAGACACTGGTGATCGCGGAAAAGCCTTCGGTGGCGCAGGACATCGTGCGCGCCCTCACCCCCACGGTCGGCAAGTTCGAGAAGCACGAGGACCATTTCGAGAACGAGCGCTATGTGGTGACCAGCGCGGTCGGCCACCTGGTCGAGATCCAGGCCCCGGAAAGCCACGACGTCAAGCGCGGCAAGTGGAGCTTTGCCCACCTGCCCGTCATCCCGCCGCACTTTGACCTCAAGCCGGTGGACAAGACCAAGAGCCGCCTCAATGCGGTGGTGAAGCTGGCCAAGCGCAAGGATGTGGGCGCCCTCATCAACGCCTGCGACGCGGGCCGCGAGGGGGAACTGATCTTTCGCCTGATCGAGCAGTACGCGGGTGGCGCCAAGCCGCTGGCCAAGCCGGTCTCGCGCCTGTGGCTGCAGAGCATGACGCCGCAGGCCATCCGCGAGGGCTTCGAGAACCTGCGCACCGACAAGCAGATGCAGCCGCTGGCCGACGCCGCGCGCTGCCGCTCCGAGGCCGACTGGCTGGTGGGCATCAACGGCACCCGCGCCATGACCGCCTTCAACTCGCGCGACGGTGGATTCTTCCTGACCACCGTGGGCCGCGTGCAGACACCGACGCTGGCCGTTGTGGTGGAGCGCGAGGAGCTGATCCGCAAGTTCGTCAGCCGCGATTTCTGGGAAGTGCATGCCACCTTCCACGCCCAGGCGGGTCAGTACCCGGGCAAGTGGTTCAACCCAGCCTGGAAGAAGGATGCCGAGGACGCCGAGAAGAAGGCCGACCGCGTCTGGTCCGCCGCCGAGGCCGCCTCCATTGCCCAAGCCGTGCAGGGTCAGCCCGCCACGGTGACGGAAGAGAGCAAGCCCACCACGCAGGCCTCGCCGGGCCTCTTTGACCTGACCAGCCTGCAGCGCGAGGCCAACGGCAAGTTCGGCTTCTCGGCCAAGACCACGCTGGCGCTGGCGCAGAGCCTGTACGAACGCCACAAGGCCCTGACCTACCCGCGTACCGACTCACGCCACCTGCCCGAAGACTACCTGGGCGTGGTGAAGGACACCTTCGGCATGCTGGCCGACTCCGGCATGCGGCATCTGGCGCCTTTTGCCCAGACCGGCCTGGACAAGGGCTACGTGAAACCGACCAAGCGCGTGTTCGACAACAGCAAGGTCAGCGACCACTTTGCCATCATCCCCACACTGCAGGCCCCCTCGGGCCTGTCGGACGCCGAACAGAAGCTTTACGACCTGGTGGTGCGCCGCTTCCTGGCGGTGTTCTTCCCCAGCGCCGAATACCAGGTCACCACGCGCATCACCACCGCAGCCGGACACAGCTTCAAGACCGAAGGCAAGGTGCTGATGACCCCCGGTTGGCTGGCCATCTACGGCAAGGAAGCCGCGGCCGAAGTCGAAGATGCCAAGGATGGCGACAAGGGCCAGAACCTGGTGCCCGTGCAGCCGGGCGAGAAGGTGCACGGCGACCCGGTGGAAGCCCGCGGCCTCAAGACCAAGCCTCCGGCCCGCTACTCCGAAGCCACGCTGCTGGGCGCCATGGAAGGCGCGGGCAAATGGGTGGAGGACGATGAACTGCGCGAGGCCATGCAGGAAAAGGGCCTGGGCACGCCAGCCACCCGCGCCGCCATCATCGAAGGCCTGATCACCGAGAAGTACATGCTGCGCGAAGGGCGCGAGCTCATTCCCACAGCCAAGGCCTTCCAGCTCATGACGCTCTTGCGCGGCCTGGACATCGAGGACCTGAGCAAGCCCGAACTCACCGGCGAGTGGGAATACAAGCTCGCACAGATGGAGCACGGCAAGCTCAGCCGCGCCGCCTTCATGGCCGAGATCGCCGCCATGACCGAGCGCATGGTGCGCAAGGCCAAAGAGTACGACCGCGATACCGTGCCCGGCGACTACGCCACGCTTGCCACGCCCTGCCCCAACTGCGGTGGCCTGGTGAAGGAAAACTACCGCCGCTTCAGCTGCACGGGAAAGAGCGGCGCGGAAGATGGCTGTGGCTTCTCGTTCGGCAAGTCGCCCGGCGGACGCACGTTTGAATTGCCCGAGGTGGAAGCCTTCCTGAAGAACAAGCACATCGGCCCGCTGGACGGTTTCCGCTCCAAGGCCGGCTGGCCCTTCGTGGCCGAGATCGTGCTCAAGTTCGACGAGGACACCAAGAACTACAAGCTCGAATTCGATTTCGGTGACGACAAGTCCGACGAGGAGTCGGGCGAGCTGGTGGACTTCAGCGCCCAGGAATCCTTGGGCGCCTGCCCCAAGTGTGGGGGTGCGGTGTACGAGCACGGCAAGAACTACGTCTGCGAGCGGTCGGTGCCCACGCACGCCCAGGCCACACCGAGCTGCGACTTCAAGAGCGGCCAGATCATCCTGCAGCAGCCCATCGAACGCGAACAGATGCAAAAGCTGCTGGCCACCGGCAAGACCGACATGCTGGAGAAGTTCGTTTCCATGCGCACCCGACGCAACTTCAAGGCCATGTTGGCCTGGGACGCCGAGGCCGGCAAGGTGAACTTCGAATTCGCACCCAGCAAGTTCCCGCCACGCAAGGCAGCCGCTACCAAAACAGGAGCTGGCAGCGCAGCTTCCACGCGGGCTGCAGCCAAAAAAGCACCTTCCAAGAAGGCTGCAGCACCCAAGGCCAAGGCGCCACGCAAGACCACCGCCGCCAGCGGCAAGGTGCCGAGCGCTGCACTTGCGGCCGTGATCGGCGCCGAACCGGTGGCACGCACCGAGGTGATGAAGAAGCTGTGGGACTACATCAAGACCCACAATCTGCAGGACCCCAAAGACAAGCGCGTGATCCGCGCCGACGACAAGCTGCGTGCCGTGTTCGGCGCCGACAGCGTGGGCATGATGCAACTGGCCGGCATTGCCGGCAAGCACCTGGGCTAAGGAAACACTAAGGCAGCCCGGCTAGGCTGCCGTTCTTTGAACTTTGCCCTTTCGCACCATGAATTTCGAGATCGACGACGACTCCGAACACGCCAGCCACAGCGCTGCCGAGCGTGCCGCCGCGGCCCAGCGCAGCACCTGGGTGAGCGTGGGCGTGAACGTGGTCATGGCCACGCTGCAGGTGGTGGTGGGCGTGCTGGCCAAGTCGCAGGCCCTGATCGCCGACGGCATCCATTCGCTCTCGGACCTGGTGTCGGACTTTGTGGTGCTGCTGGCCAGCCACCACAGCCAGAAGGACGCCGACGAAGACCACCCCTACGGCCACCAGCGCTTCGAGACCGCCGCCAACCTGGTGCTCGGTGCCATCCTGCTTTCGGTCGGCGTGGGCATGGTCTGGGCTGCGTTGAGGAAGCTCGAGTCGCCCGAATCCATCGGCACGGTGCACAGCATCGCGCTGTGGGTGGCGCTGGCAGCGCTGGTGAGCAAGGAACTTCTGTTCCGCTACATGCTGGGCGTGGCCAAGCGCGTCAAGTCCAGCCTGCTGGTGGCCAATGCCTGGCACGCCCGCTCGGACGCCGCCTCCAGCCTCGTCGTGGCCATCGGTCTGGTCGGCAACATGGCCGGTTTTCCGCTGCTCGACCCGATTGCCGCCCTCATCGTGGGCTTCATGGTGGGCAAGATGGGCTGGGAGTTCGGCTGGGATGCGATCCACGACCTCATGGACCGGGCCGTGGACGAGGAAGAAGTGCAGGCCATCCGCGCGACCCTGATGGCGACCCCAGGCGTGGCCGGGGTGCATGACGTGCGAACCCGTAAAATGGGGGACATGATCGTGGTGGACGCCCACATCGAAGTGGACGCCACCCTCACGGTGGAGGCCGGGCACAACATTGCCGTGGCCGCTCGCGCCGCCGTGATGCAGCGCCACCGCGTGCTCAACCTCATGACCCACGTGGACCCGGCCCACCGCCCGGACCACGACCACGATGCGTCGCCCGCGGCGCACTAGCTTATGCACAAGACCATTTTTTCCACGCCCGTCATCCGACCGGTGATGCGCTGGCTCTCGCTGGCCTACCTCAAGCTGACCGGCTGGAAGGTGGAAGGCAGCCTGCCCGAGAACGCCCGCGTGAGCGTGTTCATCGCAGCCCCCCACACCAGCAACTGGGACCTGCCCTTCACGCTGATGGCCGCCTTCGTTTTTCGCCTGGACGTCTACTGGATGGGCAAGGAAGAGATCTTCAAGCCGCCTTTCCGGCGCATCATGATGTGGCTGGGCGGCATTCCCGTACGCCGCGCGCAGAGCAACAACCTGGTGGCCGAATCCGCACGGGCCCTCCAGGAATCCACCCGCCCGATGCAGCTGGTGGTGCCGCCCGAAGGCACACGCTCCAAGGTGCGCTACTGGAAGACGGGCTTCTACCATATCGCCCAGACCGCGGGCGTGCCCATCATCCTGTCCTACCTGGACTTCGGCACCAAGCGCCTGGGGCTGGGGCCTCTACTGGTGCCCAGCGGCGACCTGGAAGCCGACATGGTGACCATCAAGGCCTTCTACGCACCGATCCAGGGCAAGAACCCGGACCAGTACCACGCGGAATAACCACCACTGCACTCCAAGACCATGAAAATCGACAAAGACACCGTCGTCACCATCCAGTTCAAAGTCAGCGACGCCAGGGGCGCCGTGCTCGAAGCCCCCAAGGAACCCACGTCCTACCTGCACGGCGGCCACGGCAACACCCTGGCCAAGATCGAGGAAGCACTGCAAGGGCAGGAAAAGGGATTCACCACGACCTTGAACCTGGCTGCGGCAGACGCCTTCGGCGTGCGTGACGAGGCCCTGTGCCGCACCATCCCCAAGAGCGAATTTCCCCCGGGCGTGAAGGTCGGCGGCTACCTGCAGGGCACCGACGACGCGGGCAACGAACAGCACTACCGCGTGGTCAAGATCAAGGGCCCGGTGGTGCTGCTCGACGCCAACCACCCGTTTGCCGGCATGGACCTGAAGTTCTGGATCAAGGTCACCGACGTGCGTGCGGCCTCAGCCGAGGAAGTGGCCCACGGCCACGCCCACGGCGCCCACGGCCACCACCACTGACACACCGACCGCTCAGCGGTCGGGTGTCAGGCGTTCGATTTCCTCCTGCATGGCGCGCGCCATCATGGCGTAGCGCTTGAGCTTGTCGGTGTTGTCGCGCAGCCGCTGTCCGATGCCTGCGGCCAACGCCATGGTGAACCGCGCGCAGATGGCCGGATGCTCCTGCAGCAGTCGCCCCAGGCCAGCGCGCGTCAGGATGGCCGCCAGCACCGGGGTGCACGCCGTGCACGATGCCGAACGCGGCGCCCCGTCGAACAGGGCCAGTTCGCCATGGATGCTGCCCGGCCCCAGGACCGTCACCGTCATCGGCTGCGTGCGGCTGACCGTGATCGTTTCCACGGTGACATCGCCATCGACGATGAAGGCCATGAAGTCGCAGTTGCTGGTGTCGCCCTGCTGGATGAACTCCACCCCCTCCTCGATGGCAAAGGGGTGCATGTAGGACAGGACAATGGCGGCCTGGCCGGCCTCCAGACCGAAGCGGGACTGTGCTGCCACCAGCAGCTCCACGGCGCGCTCCCACACCTCGGCACCCTGATCGGCCCAGGCCTGGGGCAGTCGGGTGGTCGCGCTGGCAGTGTCACGGTATTGCATCATTGGCTCACTTCCCCGTTGCGCTGATGTCCGTCGCGGCCAGCTGCGCACGCGACCACCACCAGCCCTCCAGCGAATAGATCGCCAGCGCCAGCCAGATCAGGCAGAAGCCCAGCACCCGTGCACCACCGAAAGGTTCGCCGTACAAGGCCACGCCCAGCAGCAGCTGCAGGCTGGGCGAGATGTACTGCAGCACGCCCATGGTGGACAGCGGCACCCGCCGCGCGCCGGCTGCAAACAGCCACAGCGGAATCGCCGTGATGGGCCCGGCCAGCAGCAGCCAGCCCCACAGCGGCGACACCGGCGTCGCCAACACGCCCTGCCCGTGCTCCGCCCAGTACAGCAACACACCCGCCGCAAAGGGTGCCAGCAACAGCGTCTCCAGCGTCAGCCCCTCCAGGGCAGCGAGCGGCGCCAGCTTGCGCACCAGGCCATACACACCGAAGGTGAGGGCCAGCACCAGTGCCACCCAGGGCATGCGCCCCCCTTGCCAGGTGAGCCACAACACACCACAGGCCGCCACGCCCACGGCAAACCACTGACCGCGGCGCGGGCGCTCGCGCAGTACCGCGTAACCCATGGCCACGTTGACCAACGGCAGGATGAAGTAGCCCAGCGAGGCATCGAGTACGTGGTCGTTCGCCACCGCCCAGACATAGACCACCCAGTTGCAGGCCAGCAGCGTGGCCGAGGCTGCAAAGGTGGCCAGCACCCGCGGGCTGCGCAGCGCCGCCGACAACCAGCCCCAGTGGCGGCGCAGCGACAGCACCAGCACGACGAAGACCATGGACCAGACCGTGCGGTGCATCACCACCTCGACCGCATCGACCGAGGCAATCTGCTTGAAGAACAGGGGGAACAGCCCCCAGGCGGTGTAGGCACTGGCGGCGTAGAGGATTCCGATGGGCATGCAGCGATTGTGACGCAGTGCCCTGCGACTTGCTGTGCCGCCGGACAAACTCCCGGTGCCAGACTTTTTCACGGCACCTGTGCAATTTCTTCACGGCACAGCGCAGCGACAGCCGCTACGATCTGCAGCCATGGATCCGCATCTGAACGCACTCATCGACCGCATCCGCCACGCCAGCCAGACGCGCACGCCCTTGCGCCTGCGCGGCGGTGGCAGCAAGGACTTCCATGGCAACAGCCTGGTGGGTGAGGTGCTGGACACCCGCGGCCTGTGTGGCATCCGGGCCTACGAACCGAGTGAACTGGTCGTGACGGTTGCAGCAGGAACGCCGCTGGCCGAACTGGAAGCCACCCTGCACGCGCAAGGCCAGTACCTGCCGTTCGAGCCGCCGCATTTCGCCTGGTCATCACCGGACGCCCAGGCTACGGTGGGTGGCATGGTTGCGGCCGGCCTGGCCGGTCCGGCCCGTGCCACGGCGGGCAGCGTGCGCGACTACGTGCTGGGCGTGCAGATGGTCAATGGCCTCGGAGAGCACCTGACCTTCGGCGGCCAGGTGATCAAGAACGTGGCCGGGTATGACGTGTCGCGCCTGATGGCAGGGTCCCTGGGTACGCTGGGCCTGATCACCGAGGTGTCCCTCAAGGTGCTGCCACTTCCCGCGGCCGAGGCCTCGCTGGTGTTCCAGGCCGACCAGGCGAGCGCACTGGAGCAGTTGCACCGCTGGGGTGCCCAGCCGCTGCCGCTGAACGCCAGCTGCTGGGTGCGGGACGACACGGCGCCAGGCCAGCCCGAGCTGTTGTTCGTGCGCCTGCGAGGGGCCAGCGCCGCGGTGGATGCGGCTTGCACCCAGATGCTGGCCGAGCTGCCGGGCCAACGCATGGACAACGCCGTGGCTGGTCCCGACTGGGAACACCTGCGCAACCAGTCGCTACCCTTCTTCACCCGCCCCAGCCCCGACGCGGTGCTGTGGCGCCTGAGCCTGCCACAGACTGCCCCGGTGCTGGACCTGCCCTGGCCCCAACTGGTGGAATGGCAGGGTGGCTTGCGCTGGTGCTGGGCACCGCCCGATGCTGCCGGGAGGCTGCAGGCTGCAGCACGCCAGTGCAATGGTTCCGCTTCTGTTTTTGTAGCTGACAGCGCACATTCCACGCGGGCAAAGGGGCAATTTGACACTGAGAACTCGGCCGCGGTGGCGATTGCACGCCGGGTCAAGTCGGCGTTTGACCCGCACGGCATCTTCAACCCGCATCGGCTGTACGCCGACTTCTGAGCGCACCGGACGAACCACCACCATGCAAACCACGCTCAGTCCCGAATACGCCCACACCGCCGACGGCGAGGCTGCCGAAGCCATCCTGCGCAAGTGCGTGCACTGCGGTTTCTGCACCGCTACCTGCCCCACCTACCAGCTGCTCGGCGACGAGCTTGACGGCCCACGCGGCCGCATCTACCTCATCAAGCAGGTGCTCGAAGGCGCCGAGCCCACCCGGGCCACGCAACTGCACCTGGACCGCTGCCTGACCTGCCGCAACTGCGAAAGCACGTGCCCCAGCGGCGTGGACTACGGGCACCTGGTGGACATCGGCCGCAAGCTGGTCGATGCCAAGGTGCCGCGCCCGGCCGGCGAGCGGGCCGTGCGCTGGGCCTTGAAGGAAGGCCTGCCCTCGCCCCTGTTTGGTCCGGCCATGCGCATGGGTCAGGCCGTGCGCGGACTGTTGCCACAGACGCTGAAGGCCAAGGTGCCGGCGCGACGCGACGCGGGTGCCTGGCCCCAGAGACAGCACGCGCGCAAGGTGCTGATGCTGGAAGGCTGCGCCCAGCCTTCCATGGCACCCAACATCAACACCGCCACGGCGCGCGTGCTCGACGCGGCGGGGATCGAGGTGCTGCGCGTACCCAAGGCCGGGTGCTGCGGGGCGGTGAAGTTCCATCTCAACGACCAGATGGGTGGCATGGACGAGATGCGTGCCAACATCGACGCCTGGTGGCCCTGGGTCGAACAGGGCGTCGAAGCCATCGTGATGAATGCCTCGGGCTGCGGCGTGACGGTGAAGGAGTACGGCCATACCTTGCGCCACGACCCGGCCTATGCCGACAAGGCCGCACGCATCAGCGCCCTGACCCGCGACCTGAGCGAGCTGCTGCCCGGCATGGTCCCGGCACTCCAAGGCCGCGTGCGCACAGCCGAAGCGCCAGCCCTGGTGTTCCATCCGCCCTGCACGCTGCAGCATGGCCAGAAGCTGCGCGGCGGCGTCGAACAGCACCTAGCTGCGCTGGGCTTTTCGGTACGCGTAGCCGCGCGCGAGTCCCACCTGTGCTGCGGCTCGGCAGGCACCTATTCGGTGCTCAACCCCGAACTTGCCACCCAGTTGCGCGACCGCAAGCTCGGCAACCTGGCACCGGCTGCGCAGGAAGTGGTCATCAGCGCCAACATCGGCTGCATTACCCATCTGCAGAGCGGTACCCCCACGCCAGTGCGTCATTGGGTGGAAGTGTTGGACGAAGCCTTGGGCTGAACGCCATAATCCGGCACTGACATACTGTCTGAGAGGTGCCGCATGTTTCTCCACCAAGACCTGGACGATCCCCGCCGACAATGGCTGATTCGCGCGCTAGCCATGGGTGTGGTGGGAACTGCCGCTCCGTCGGCTTGGGCCCAGAGCATTCTGGGCAGCAAGCCCGGTCCGCTCCCCCCTGGGCAATCGATCTACCGGCTCCAGGGCGAGGTACAGGTCAACAACCAGCCCGCCAACCAGCAGACACCCATCAAACCCGGCGACACGATCCAGACCGGCCGCAACAGCGAACTTATCTTCGCAGTGGGCACGCATGCAATGATCGTGCGCAGCGACAGCCGACTCACCCTTGAAAGCCAGCCGTCCAGTAGCGACAGCGCCATCGGTGGCTTCATCACAGCCGGCTTGCGCCTGCTTACCGGCAAGCTGCTGTCCGTGTCGCGCAATTCCCCCATGAAAGTGACCACCGCCACGGCCACCATCGGCATCCGTGGCACCGGCTTCTACGTCGAATCCGAAGCGGACCGCTCCTACTTCTGCACCTGCTATGGCGCAACGGAAGTGCAGGCTACCGACGACCCGCAGAGCAAGGAGTCGGTCACGGCTTCGCACCACGACCGCCCGCTCTACATCGTCAAAGACGGCGCCGCCGGAAGCAACATCCGCAACGCACCTTTCAAGAACCATACCGACCTGGAACTGGCCCTGATCGAGGCCATCGTAGGGCGCACCACGCCCTTCGTGTTTGCCAAGGATGCGTATTCGGGGCCCCGCCGCAACTACTGAGCCCGGTGGGCAAGGGCCACCTCAGTTGTAGGGCGCCCCGTTCAGGATCCAGGCAATGAACTTGTCCAGATCGACACGGGAAGCGTTACCCGGGGCCAAACTGGCGTCGTAGATCTGTCCACCGCCATGGTGGTTCCCGGTAGGCTTGCGCAGCAGAGGACTGGCTGCCCAATCCGTGAAGTTGATGCGACCGCGCACTTCGTTGTAGAACCACCGGTCGTCGGTCGCATCGACCGAGCCATCGCCGTTGCGGTCGATATTGGTGTAGGCAATGGGTTGGCCACCGCCAGGGGTATGGCAACCGGTACATCCACCGCTACCTTGCAAGATCGACTTGATATCTGCAAACCGAAGCGCAGTCGGATCCCAGGTCAAGGTGGTGTCCACCACAATCTTCACCCTGGCAGATGCGCTGGTCGCGGTGGCATTGGTGGTGACCAGATCCACCTCATAGGTTCCGCTGCCCGGCACGGTCAGTGTCGGCGAAGATGTGCTGGCATTGCTCAGCGTAGCCCCGGCCGGTGATGATGAAAACACGGACCACTGGTAGCCCGTGGAATACAGGCTCATGGCCCCGGACAATGCAATGCTCGTCGCCTTGACCAGCCGGTTGGGCCCTGGATCCGCAATCGGTCGACCCGGCTTGTTGGTGCTGCCGAGGAAGGTCTGCATCGGCCCATAGATGCTGGAGTCGGACCAGAACTTGTCGTAAATGAGCTTGGCCAGCGGCATGTTTCCACGGTCCTGCACATGGGCCCTGATGCGATCGGAGTAACCGTTGAACTTGGCGTAGGACTGGAAATCCAGGTCGTTCTGGTTGTAGATGCCCCGCAATTCATGGCATACCCGGCAGGCCTTGGAGACCGAGTTCTGGTACAGCGCGGTCTGACCGGCCCACCCCCCGGGAACGAAGGTCTCGGTGGCCAGTTCCGAGCCTGCCAGCAGGTCGGCCCCTGCATAGATGTTCTTCAGCGCCTCCACCGCCGTCCCGTCGTACTCCATGTAATTGCCCTCTCGGCGCTGGAAGCTGGCATTGGGGCAGTTGTCCTGCGGTGCTGACACGGCCGTACCTGCAGGGCGCACGTAGGTGCACAGAACCATCTTGTTGAGCTCACGGATACGCTCGGTCAAGTCGGCGCGCCGATAGCCCGCCACGGTGGAAAAGTCGAACGACGCGGGCTCGAAAGCGTGTGCCTGGGCGCCGGTGTCGCCACGCACCCCGCCCAGTGCACTGGACGTCCGGTCCGCCACGCTGCCCACGTGCATCATGCGGCCGAACCATCCGCGCACCGCAGGCGCCGTGGCCGGTGTCAGCGGTTCCGCCCGCCCGCCATGGCAGCTGATGCACACGGTGGGCATGGCCTTCTCGCCACGACCATCGAGGTTGATCATGTTGAGTCGTGCCCCAGTCACCGGGTCGAAGGTGAAGAACTTGAGAAACTTGACGGTGGGCGTGGCGATGAGCGTGCCCGAGGGGTTGGCGGTTCCGGGTTGCACGACGCTGAATTCGATGCCGTTGGTTCCCAAATGCCATTTGCTTTCGCCAACGATGGCCGCTTCGAGGTTGAGTGACGAGTAGGGCCCGTAGCCTCCCACCAGGTAGTTCTCGACCACGAAGGCAATGGTGCCGTCGTTGTTCATGCGCCCGGTCATCTTGCGCCCATAGCCCAGATCCCGCTGGTCTCCGAAGATGACCGATACCTCGCGTTCATCGGTTCCCAAGGACTGCCCGATCTTGTTCTTGGCCTTGAAGGCTGCCAGGGTCGTGCGCTCATTGTTCGGGTCTACGGCCTGGTAATAGGCCAGCGCGTAATCGACGGTATTGGTCTGCAGCGTTCCATCGTCCTGCTTTTGCGGATTGGGAAACAACAGGAAGCTGTCCGGACCAGTGGTTGCCGTCACACCGCCCTTTTCACCCGGAACCACATCGGCGGAGGATCCACCACCGCCACAGCCTGCCAGGGACAGTGCCAACATCCCGAGCACCACTCCCCATCCGGTGAAGAAACGTGCCATGGCGTCCACCTCAGAATCGGTAAAGGAAATTCGCAAACACCTGGTTGCTGGTGTAGCTTCGAGGTGATGTGGCCCAGGATGGGCGCGCATCGGGTGTTGCTTCTATATAGCGCCAGGCAATGTCCACCGCCCCCTGCGGACCCAGCGCATGGTTGTAGCCCAGGTTCAGCATGGCCGTCTTGCCAGGCATGCGATAGCTGAACATGCTCTTGCCCTCGAACGCATCGTCGGACACCATCACCTTGGCAATGGTGATGTTCTCCAGCGAGGACCGGCCCGTCGACACAATGTCTCCATCACGGTACTCAGCGCCGAAGTAGAGCGTCTGCCTTGCACTCAGGCTGTAGTCGAGATTCATGCGCAAGGAGGCTTCATTGCCACTGAATACCGCGCTTTGGGTCCGCCGTGCGTGGGCCGTGAGTGCAGCAAAAGCACTGATTCGGTCGGTCACGGCTTGGCGCAAGGAAACGCCGACAGCGTAGCGCGCACCGTCCCGTGCAAAGCTGCCATAGTCTTCATAGGCGGCCTTGGCAAACAATCCCAACGTGGGGGCCATGTAGTCCGCGCTGGCGCGGTATTGGAGCTCTCCGTCCGCGGTGACGTCCAGGTGACTGAGCTTGCCATAGTTCTGAAAACTCTGCCCGCCAACGGATCCGTTCAGCACCAGCCGGTAATGGGGAGCCAACCACACCACCGCGCCATTGCTGACGGACAGCGTCATCGCACTGTCGGCCAGCCGGTCCGAGTCGACTTTGCCGCGCGTGACGTTGTCGTCATACACCACTCCGGAATCCAGGCTGAACCCCAGCGCCTCCCAGCCGGCCGCGTGGCAACTCAGACCGGCTGCGCATGCCACCACACCGACGCTGGCACATCGCCCGATATATCCCACTGATTGGCTGATTCGGCTTTTCACGCTCCCACTCCTAGACGTTGGCCTGAGCGCGCAGGCGGGCGGGCAGGCGCCTTGGGCTCAGCACCTAGCACGCAGAGTCTAGCGGGTTCGATCCCCGACGCCAATGCGGCATTTCCCGGTGCCGCATCGCGTCGGTCGGCTCGGCTCAGCTCGCCAGCGCCGCCTCGATATCCTGCGCCAAGCTCTGCGGTGTGTCGGTCGGGGCGTAGCGCTTGAGCACCGTACCGTCCTTGGCGATCAGGAACTTGGTGAAGTTCCACTTGATCGACTTCGAACCGAGCAGTCCGGGCGCTTCGCTGCACAGCCACTGGTAGAGTGGATGGGCGCTGGAGCCGTTGACGTCGATCTTCTCCATCATGGTGAACGAAACACCGTAGTTGACCTGGCAGAAATCGGCGATTTCGTCGTTCGTTCCACTGTCCTGCGCCCCGAACTGGTTGCAGGGGAAGCCCAGCACCACCAGACCCTTCGGTCCATAGGTCTTGTGCAATTCCTCCAGTCCCGCAAATTGGGGCGTGAAACCACAGGCACTGGCCGTGTTCACGATGAGCATGGCCTTGCCCTTGAACTTGTCGAGGGCAATGGACTTGCCGTTGATCTGCTGGGCTTCGAAGTCGTAGATCGTGGTCATGGTTTTCGAGTAAGAGTGAGTTCGGAGCCAGACTGTGCCCCATTTGCATTGCCATGGCTGACTACGGGTAAATGCGGTTTATGCTCGCGCCGCTCCCGTGGCAAGCTCGCCACACCCCGTGCCCGACCCTCCACACCCATGTACAACTCCCTTCGCCAGCTTCAGGATTGGATGCATGGCGTGCTGGTTGACAGCGCGCAGGTGCAGCCCGAGGCGACGGCAGAGGGGTTACGGCGATTCCGCATCTTTGCGGCTCTCACGGTCGCCGTCAACCTCGGTTACATGGCCTATTTCTGGTTCCTGCTACCGCGCGCAGCAAGCGAACTGCTGAAGCGCTACAACAGCACCATCGGATGGATCCACGCGGTCTGCGCGCTGGGGATGTTGTTGAGCTGGATCTGGTGTCATTACCTGACGCGCCGGCCTGAAATACCCCCGATCCACGCCCGCGTTGCGCAACTGCTGGTCGCAGGGTGGGCATTGGCTTTCGGCACCGCACTCTCGGTCGCCGACCAGTGGGTTGGCAGCAATACCACCAACTATGTCATGGTCAGCCTGATGGTCGCGATGCTGGCCTTGCTTCGCCCGTTTGCCGCCACACTGCTTTTTGTCGGTGCCTATTTCATCATGTACCAGGCCCTGGCACTCACCCAAACCGATCCGGCCATGCTGGAAATGGCCCGCAGCCACAGTTTCGGCGGGACGGTCATGAGCCTCGCCGCCTCGATCGTCATGTGGCGCCAGTACGTGCACGCCGCATTGCTGCGCCGGCAACTGACCCAGAGCAATGCGACGCTGCAGAAAAAACAGGAGGAGTTGTCCTACCTGGCCACCCACGATCCATTGACCGGACTGCGCAATCGCCGTGCATTCATGCAGGAGGCGGAGCACGAACTCAGCCGGGCACTGCGGTATCCGTGCGAGACCGGCATTCTGGTGGCGGATCTGGACCATTTCAAGCGGGTCAACGACCGCCATGGCCACCCTGCGGGCGATGCTGTATTGCGCCACTTTGCCACCCTGCTCCGGACCCAGTTGCGGGACTCGGACATTGCTGCCCGCATCGGGGGGGAAGAGTTCATCGTGCTGCTGCCGGGCACTGGCGCCATCGGGACCGTGGCCGTCGCCGAAAAGATCCGCGCGTCGATCGAAACCACTCCGGTCCTTTTTGAAGGACAGCAGATCGACATCACGGCCAGCATCGGGGTGAGTTGCCTGCCAGCACACCAGGCATGCACCATCGAAGCCTTGTATGCCCAGGCCGATCAGGCCCTTTACCGGGCCAAGACCGGTGGTCGCAACCAGGTCGTCGAAGGCGCAACGATGCACGCGCCACCCGCGGCGCCCTGACCGGCCTCAGGAAGCCTTGCGGCTTTTCCACCAGCGCCAGGCCAGCCACGCGCCGCCCAACGCCAGCAGGCCGAAGATGCCATGCTGGAACTGGCGCAGGATGCCGAACATCCAGTCCCAGTTCTGGGCACCGAAATAGCCCAGGTAGACCCAGATCGGCACGCTGATGAGGGCTGCGCAGCCATCCATCAGCAACCAGGTGGCAAAGCTGACGCGGTGGCTCATGCCCGCCGTGAAGAACACCGGTGTACGCAGGCCGGGCAGAAAACGGGCCACGAACATGACCCACTTGCCATATTTGTGGAAGGCGTCCTGCGCGCTGGCAAATCGCTCGGGGGTGAGCACCCGCCGAAAGCCCGGCAATTTGATGATGCGGGGACCGTACAGCCGCCCCAATCCAAACATGGTGCCGTCGCCCACCAGCACCCCGGCCATGCCCACAGCGAACATGGTATGCACGTCGGCATGGCCCAAGCCGGCAATGACGCCGCCGGTTACCAGTGTGACGTCTTCCGGTACCGGTACGCCGAACCCACAGATCAGAAGCATCACGAAAACGGCGAGGTAGCCGTATTCCGTGAAGATGGGCATCAAAGTTTGAAATACATCCATGGGTCAACGTTGACGCGGCTTGCGGACACATCCAACAGTATCGCCGCAGCCTCGGCGCGCGCCAGTGTATAGCATTTGACTTCCGGACCATTTGGCCCCAATCAAGGCAGGGCAGACCCGTTTCCAAGCCTGTCAGCGGCACCTGGTCACGATGCCATTGCTGGCACACTCGGGGGTTTCCATCGTCCTTTTCACTGTCTGCCATGCCCCGTCCCATTCAGGCCACCATCCATCTCGACGCCTTGCGGTCCAACCTGCGCACCCTGCGCCACGTCGCGGGCGACGCCAAGGTCTGGGCCGTGGTCAAGGCCAACGCCTACGGCCACGGCATCGAGCGCGTATTCGAAGCCTTGCGTGGTGCCGACGGCTTTGCCCTGCTGGACCTGGAAGAGGCCCAGCGCGTGCGCACCCTGGGTTGGCGCGGCCCCATCCTGCTGCTCGAAGGCGTGTTCGAACAGCGTGACCTGGAACTGTGCTCGCGCCTGGGGCTGTGGCATACCGTGCACTGCGACGAACAGATCGACATGCTCGCCGCCCACAAGACCAACGAGCCACACCGCGTGTTCCTGAAGATGAACTCCGGCATGAACCGCCTGGGCTTCCGCCCGGACCAATACCGCGCCGCCTGGAGCCGACTCAATGCGCTGCCGCAGGTCGACGAGATTTCACTGGTCACCCACTTTTCCGACGCCGACGGCGGCATCGGCATTGCAGCGCAGGTGGCCGCCTTCGAGCAGGCCACGCGCGACCTGCCTGGTGAGCGTTCACTGTCCAACAGCGCCGCGACGCTGCGCCACACAGCCCACTACGACGCACTGCGCACCAGCGACTGGGTGCGCCCGGGCATTGCCATGTACGGCAGCGCACCCGACTTTCCCGAGCACACGGCGACACAGTGGAAGCTGGAGCCTGCCATGACCCTGGCGGCCAAGGTCATCGGCATCCAGCAGCTGCAAGCCGGGGAAACGCTGGGCTACGGCTCCAGCTTCACCGCCCCTGCCCCCATGCGCGTCGGCACCGTGGCCTGCGGCTACGCCGACGGCTACCCCCGCATCTGCCCGACTGGCACGCCGGTGCTGGTGGACGGCGTGCGCAGCCGCACGCTCGGCCGGGTCAGCATGGACATGCTGGCGGTGGACCTGACCGACCTGCCCGATGCGGGCTGGGGCAGCACGGTCACGCTGTGGGGTCGTGCCGACAACGGCGCACTGCTCAGCATTGACGAAGTCGCCGCCCAGGCCAGTACACTGGGGTACGAGCTGATGTGTGCTCTGGCCCAACGTGTACCCGTGGTGACGACGTGAAATACCTGCCCATACCCATTGCCATGCTCCAGATCGGCCAGCCCCTGCCGGTCACTGTGTGGAGCAACTCCGGCCAGCTGCTGCTGAAGAAGGGCAACCCCATCCTGTCGGAGCAGCACCGGGATCGCCTTGCCGAGTTCAACGCATCCACCACCTACGACGAGGGCATCGCCTGGCAGCGGGCCTACGAACGCATGGTGCACACCGCCCTGCGCGACGGCATGTCGGTGGACCAGATCGCCAAGCTGGGCATGCCCACCGAGATCAAGGAAGCCGACTATGTGGTGGCCAAGGCCATCAGCGGCGGCTGGCCGGACCTGCAGGAAGTGCTGCGCGGCATCCTGTACCAGGGCGGGCTGGCGATCAATCCGCTGTCGCGTCTGGCAGGTATCGAGAAGAAGGCCCTGGGCCTGCTGCGCGACGATGTGGACGACAGCCTGTTCTGCATGTTCCAGATGCTGGCGGACAGCCAGATCGGCTACAGCGCCACCCACGCCCTGCTGTGTGGAAGCATCTGCCACCTGACGGCCAAGAAGCTCGGCATGTCAGACGCCCACGCGCAGCTGCTGATGTCTGCCGCGCTGACCATGAACATCGGCATGGCTCGCGACCAGGACAGTCTGGCACTGCAGAACAACCCGCCCACCGATTGGCAGCGCGAACTCATCCGCAACCACCCCCAGATCAGCGTCGACATCCTGAAGGGGTTCGGCGTGGATGACGAAACCCACCTGGACATCGTGCGCTGGCACCACGGCGACCCGGACAACCAAGGCCTGGAGCGCACTGTGGCCAGCCGCCGCGTGCTGACCATGGCCGACGTGTTCGTGGCCAAGATGGCCGCGCGCAAGACGCGCGCTGCCTTGTCTCCCGTCGGCGCGGTCAAGGACATGGTGCTCGGCGCCGAAGGCGACAACCTGGGGGTCGGCTCGGCCATGGCGCAGGCCGTGGGTTTCTACCCGCCGGGAACCTACCTGCGCCTGGAAAACGGTCTGACTGCGGTGTCCATCCGTCGCGGCGCACGCGCCAACACCCCTTGGGTGGTGCCGATCATCGACAAGGAAGGCATGCCCGTGCTGCGCTACCAGGCACTCGACACCGCCAAGCCCGAAAACCAGATCGCGGCGCCGCTCAGCTGCGACAGCATCAAGGTCAGTGTGAACCTGGAGAAAATACGCCGGGTTCGTGAGCGACTCCCGGCATTGGAAGCCAAATAGGGCACCAGCCAGCGAAAATACTGCGCAAGTAGCTACCAAACTTGTAGCGACTGTCAGTCAATCCTGCCTTGATCTACTGGTTTTTTATCCAGTATCATGCAGCATGGCCAAAGAAAAAACCATTTTTGTCTGCAACGAATGCGGTGGCACCAGCCCCAAGTGGCTGGGCAAGTGCCCGCACTGCCAAGCCTGGAACACGCTGATCGAGTCGGTCAATGCGCCCGAGTCCGGCGGCAAGAACCGCTTTGCTGCGCTGGCGCAGACCGCGGAGGTCACGCTGCTTTCCGACATCGAGGCGGCCGAAGTCGACCGCACGCCCACAGGCCACGAGGAACTGGACCGGGTCTTGGGCGGCGGCATCGTCGAAGGCGGGGTGGTGCTCATCGGCGGTGACCCAGGCATCGGCAAGTCCACCTTGCTGCTGCAGGCGGTAGACGCCTTGCAACGCAGTGGGCAGCAAACGCTCTACGTCACCGGTGAAGAGTCAGGCGCCCAGGTGGCGCTGCGCGCCCGTCGCCTGGGGCTGGACCACAGCCAGGTGCCGGTGCTGGCCGAAATCCAGCTCGAAAAGATCCTCGCCACCCTCGACGCCAAGCGGCCCCAGGTGGCCGTCATCGACTCGATCCAGACCGTCTATTCGGACCAGCTCACCTCGGCCCCGGGCTCGGTGGCCCAGGTGCGCGAGTGTGCGGCCCACCTCACGCGCGCGGCCAAGGCCAGCGGTACCGCCATCGTGCTGGTCGGTCACGTCACCAAGGAGGGCGCGCTGGCCGGCCCGCGCGTGCTGGAGCACATGGTGGACACGGTGCTGTACTTCGAAGGCGACACCCACAGCCCGTTCCGGCTGATCCGCGCCATCAAGAACCGCTTCGGTGCCGTCAACGAGATCGGCGTCTTTGCCATGACCGAAAAGGGGCTCAAGGGCGTGTCCAACCCCAGTGCCATCTTCCTGAGCCAGCACGCCGAACCCGTGCCCGGCAGCTGCGTCATGGTCACGCTGGAAGGCAGCCGCCCCATGCTGGTCGAAATCCAGGCCCTGGTTGACGGTGGCGGCCCCAGCCCGCGGCGACTCTCCGTGGGCCTGGAGCGCGACCGCCTGGCCATGCTGCTGGCCGTACTGCACCGCCATGCCGGTGTCGCCTGCCAGGATCAGGACGTATTCGTCAACGCCGTGGGCGGTGTGCGCATCAGCGAGCCAGCTGCCGACCTGGCCGTCATGCTCTCCATCACGTCGAGCCTGCGCGGCAAGCCGCTGCCCAAGGGCTTCATCGCGTTCGGCGAAGTGGGGCTGGCGGGCGAAGTGCGCCCCGCCCCGCGCGGGCAGGAGCGTCTGAAGGAAGCGGCCAAGCTCGGCTTCGAAGTGGCCATCGTTCCCAAGGCCAATGCACCCAAGAAGCCCATCGAGGGGCTCACCCTCCACTGCGTGGAGCGCATCGACCAGGCCATGGAGATCGTGCGCGGACTGCAGTGACTACGCGTCGTTAAGACGCACTTAATGCGGGCCACGTACTGTTCGCCCCATGGAATCGACACCCATGGAGGAACCCACGATGACCCGGATTGCCACCCTGTGTGCCAGCGCCCTGTTCGCTGGCCTCGCCTTCACCAATGCCTGGGCCGCCACGCCCACCGAGATGCTTGCCGGCTACAGCAGCCAGGCGGGCAGTAGTGCCAGCGCCGCGCGCGGACAGGAGTTCTTCACCACCAAGCACGGCAAGGACTGGAGCTGCTCCAGCTGCCATACCGCCACCCCCACGGGTGACGGCAAGCATGCTGCCACCGGCAAGCACATCACCCCGTTGGCCCCCGCCGCCAATGCCGAGCGCTTCACCGACAGCGCCAAGACCGAGAAGTGGTTCCGCCGCAACTGCAACGACGTGGTCGGCCGCGAATGCACACCCGGCGAGAAGGCCGATGTGCTGGCCTGGCTGATCAGTCTGAAGAAATAAGGAGCACACCATGTTCTTTCGCACTGCATGCACATGGACAGTTCTGAGCCTCGCCACCACCCTGGCCCTGGCGGATGGTGGCGGCCGCATGACCACCGACAACCCCAAGTTCCAGGCCGAATGCGGCTCCTGCCACACTCCCTATGCACCAGCATTGCTGCCGGCAGCGTCCTGGCAGCGCCTCATGGGCAATCTGGGCAAGCACTTCGGAACCGATGCCTCGCTCGACCCCGCCACCACGAAGGAAATCGGGCAGTGGGTGCAAGCCAATGCCGGCAGCGGCCGGCGCGCCAGCGAAGAGCCGCCGCAGGACCGCATCACCAAGTCCGCCTGGTTCCAGCGACAGCACCGGCCGGGTGAAGTGCCTGCCGATGCGTTCAAGCGCGCATCGGTAGGCAGCCCCGCCAACTGCAGCGCTTGCCACCCCAACGCCGCCAAGGGCAACTACAACGAACATGAGGTCCGCATTCCGCGTTGAGCGCGCCGGACTGCCACCGGAGAACACGATGTCCATTGAAACCACTTCCATTCGCGTCTGGGATGCCCCGGTGCGCGTCTTCCACTGGTTGCTGGTGCTGTGCTTTGCCGGCGCCTACCTCAGCGCGGAGAGCGAGCGCTGGCAACTGGTGCACATCACCCTGGGCTACACCATGGCGGGGCTGATTGCCTTTCGCGTGCTGTGGGGCCTGGTGGGCACCCGCTATGCCCGCTTTGCCCAGTTCGTGCGTGGCCCTGGTGCAGTCATGGGCTACCTGCAGTCGCTGCGCAGCCGTGCACCCGAACACCACCTGGGCCACAACCCAGCCGGTGCCTGGGCCATCGTGCTGATCCTGCTGGCCGGCGGCGCACTGACCTTCAGCGGCTGGGCCAACTACAACGAGATCGGCGGCAACTGGATCGAGGAGCTGCACGAAGTGCTGGGCAACGGCATGCTGCTGCTGGTTGGCGTGCATGTGGCCGGTGTGGTGGTGTCGAGCCGCCTGCACCGCGAGAACCTGGTGCGCGCCATGTTCACGGGCCGCAAGCCAGGTGCGCCTTCGCAAGGCATTGCGCGCAGCTACGGCTGGCTCGCAGCCATCCTGCTGGCGGTGGTGCTGGGCTTCTGGGTCAACCAGTGGCGCAACGCACCGACCCCGGAAAATGCCGCCGCATCGGTCCCCACCGCCCCTACCGCGGTGGCGACTGTGCCATCATGGCCCACCATGGAGCACCGAAACCATGCGCGTACTGTTGGCTGAAGACGATCCGATCCTGGGCGACGGACTGCGGGCCGGACTGCGCCAGCAGGGCTTTGCCGTGGACTGGGTGCGGGACGGACTCGCTGCCGAGCGCGAGGTCCGCAGCGCCGAGTTTGCCGCCGTGGTACTGGATCTGGGGCTGCCCGGGCGCGACGGCATCGACATCCTGCAGAGCCTGCGTGCGCAGGGCTGCAAGACACCGGTGCTGGTGCTCACCGCGCGGGATGCCATTGCCGACCGCGTGGCCGGCCTGGACACCGGTGCCGACGACTACGTAGTCAAGCCGGTGGACCTGCACGAACTCGGCGCGCGGCTGCGCGCACTGATCCGCCGCGCCCACGGCCATGCCGAAACCGTGCTGCGCGTGGGCGAGGTCACGCTCGACCCGAGCACCCGACAGGTGCGCCACCAGGACACCACCGCCAGCCTGTCACAGCGTGAATTCGACCTGCTGCATGCACTGATGCGCAATGCCGGGCGCGTGCTGACACGTGAACAGCTGGAGCAGCAGATGTACAGCTGGGGATTTGAGGTGGAAAGCAATGCCATCGAAGTCCACATTCACCACCTGCGCAAGAAGCTGGGCAGCGATGCCATCATCACCGTGCGCGGTGTCGGATACACCATGCCTGTGGGAGGCGGCACTTGAGCGCCACCCGCTCACTGCAGGCCCGACTGCTGCTCAGTGCACTGGCGGTGGTGGCCCAGGTCTGGGGCGCCACCGCCGCCATCGTCTGGTTCGACACCGGCGAGGAAATCAACGAACTGCTCGATGCCCACCTGGCCCAGTCCGCCGCCCTGCTGGTGGCCCAGGAGAGCCAGGCCGAAGGCGACGATGACCAGCACCTCTACCCGGCAAGAACCAAGCATGAGAACCGCGTGGCGTTCCAGGTGTTCCATTCCGGCGAACTCACGCTGCATTCTTCCAATGCGCCGGCAACGCCCCTGAGTGCCCGCGATCATGGCTTTGAGACGGTGGCCGATCCCCAGGGTCGGCAATGGCGCATCTATGTGACCGCTGGTGCCGAACCCGATGTGCGGGTGCTGGTCGCCGAACGCCTGACCGAGCGGGAACACATACTGAATACCGTGGCGCGCGGCGTGCTGCTGCCGCTGGCGGCATCACTTCCGTTGCTGGCATTGGCCTTGTGGTGGGCGGTCCGGCGCGGCTTGGGGCCACTGCGCACACTGCGCGATTCACTGCACGATCGCCAGCCCCAGTCACTGGCGCCGGTGCACCTGAACGACCTCCCCGCCGAGATGCGACCGCTGGTCGAAGCATTGAACGACCTGCTGGAGCGCATGGCACGCATGCTCGAATCGGAGCGCCGCTTCACGGCGGATGCAGCCCACGAACTGCGTACCCCGATTGCGGCGATCCGCATGCAGGCCCAGGTGGCCTTGGGTGCCACGGACGATGACGATGCGCGCACCCACGCGCTGCAGAACACCCTGGCCGGCTGCGACCGCGCCACACGCCTGGTGGAGCAACTGCTGACGCTGGCCCGTCTCGAAGGCCAGCCGCTCGCCGCAAGCACCCCCTGCGACATCGCGCAGCTGTCGCGCCGCATCGTGGCCGAACTGGCCCCCACCGCACTGGCTCGCAGACAAAACCTGGAGCTCGACGCACCGAACGCCAGCGCGGCGCCGGTCAACGAAGCGCTGGCCGGCGTTCTGGTGCGCAATCTGGTCGACAACGCGCTGCGCTACAGCCCCGACGGTGCCGAGGTGCATGTCCGCGTCGGCGTGGAGCACGGCAGCACCTGCTTCACGGTGGACGACAGCGGCCCGGGCCTGAGCGAGGCCGAACGCGCGCGCCTGGGCGAGCGCTTCTTCCGCGTGCTGGGAAGCGGGCAGGCCGGCAGTGGACTGGGCTGGTCCATCGTACGCCGCATTGCCCAGGTGCAGGGGGCCGAGGTGCAGGTGCAGCACTCCGACACCCTCGGCGGACTGCGCGTTCGCATCGCCTGGCCGGCGCCGTAAAATCGTGGTTTTGCGCTGCGGCACCGCCCGGCGCCCGGACCACCATTTTTGAGGACCCCCCGATGAGCGTGCTTCCCACTTCCATGTCTGACCGCGACGGCAAAATCTGGATGGACGGCCAGATGGTGGACTGGCGCGACGCCAAGATCCACGTGCTCTCCCATACCCTGCACTACGGTTGCGGCGCCTTCGAAGGCGTGCGTGCCTACAACACCGCCAACGGCACCGCCATCTTCCGCCTCGAAGAGCACACCGAGCGCCTGTTCAACAGCGCCAAGATCCTGCGCATGAATATCCCCTTTACCAAGGAGCAGGTGAACGAAGCCCAGAAGGCCGTGGTGCGCGAGAACAAGCTGGAGAGCTGCTACCTGCGCCCGCTCACCTGGATCGGCGACAAGAAGCTGGGCGTGAGCCCCAAGGGCAACACCATTCACGTGATGGTGGCAGCCTGGGCCTGGGGCGCGTACCTGGGTGAAGAAGGCCTCAAGCGCGGCATCCGCGTCAAGACCAGCTCCTACACCCGCCACCACGTCAACATCACCATGACGCAGGCCAAGGCGGTGAGCAACTACACCAACTCCATCTTGGCCAATATGGAAGCGACCGACGACGGCTACGACGAAGCCATGCTGCTCGACAGCGCCGGTTTCGTGTCCGAAGGCGCAGGCGAGAACCTGTTCGTCATCAAGAACGGCGTCATCTACACCCCCGACCTGTCGGCCGGTGCCCTGAACGGCATCACCCGCAACACCGTGTTCCACATTGCCAAGGACCTGGGCCTGGAGGTGGTGCAAAAGCGCATCACCCGCGACGAGGTCTACATCTGCGACGAAGCCTTCTTCACCGGCACCGCCGCCGAAGTGACGCCCATCCGCGAACTCGACCGCATCACCCTCGGTGCCGGCAGCCGCGGCCCCATCACCGAGAAGATCCAGACGGCCTTCTTTGACATCGTCAACGGCCGCAATCCGAAATACGCCCACTGGCTCACGCCCGTGGCTGCCTGAAATCCGAAAAGGGAGCGCACCATGTCGTCCAACACCATCGAACTGTCGGCCAAAGACCTCAACCGCGAAGGCGGGGTGTACTGCCCCAGCCCATTGGCATCCATGAAAACCTGGGACACCCACCCCAAGGTGTTCCTGAATGTGGCGCGCCACGGCCACGCCAGTTGCCCCTACTGCGGCACCGAATACAAGCTCAAGGCCGGCGAGACGGTCGCTGCACACCACTAAGCAGTGGACACACCCGTCATCGCTGAACAGCCCTCGCCAGTGGCTGCTCCAGCGCAGCGCAGTCTCGTCATTGCCCCGCAGTGGATCGGTGACGCCATCATGACCGAGCCGCTGCTGCGCCGCCTGCAGGCGCGCGGCGACACGGTCACCGTGGCGGCTCTGCCCTGGGTCGCCCCGGTCTACCGCGCCATGGCGGCGGTGTACGAAGTGGTCGAGGTCCCGTTCGCCCATGGCGGACTGCAGTGGGGTGCACGCCGTGCGGTGGCGCGCCAGTTCAAGGGGCGTTTCGAGGCCGCCTACGTCTGCCCCAATTCCTTCAAGAGTGCCCTGGTGCCCTGGTGGGCAGGCATTCCACGGCGCATCGGCTATGTCGGTGAATCACGCATTGGGGTGCTGACCGAGCGGCTGCCCAACCCGACGCGCAGCCTGCCCATGGTCGATTTCTATGCGGCCTTGGCCGGCGCCGCCCCGGAGGTGGATCGCCAACCGCGCATGCAGTTGACGGTGGAGCAGGTCATCGGCACGCTGGCCACGCTGAACTTGCGCCGCAACGGCTACTTCGTTGTGGCACCGGGGGCCGAATACGGGCCGGCCAAGCGCTGGCCGGCCAGCCATTTTGCAGCGCTGATCCGGTCGCTGCCCCTCCCCTCGGTGCTGCTGGGCTCCGGCAAGGACGCCGAGGTCTGCGCCCAGATTGCCGCCGCGGTGAACGGCCCCATGCCGGGCCAATGCACCAACCTGGCGGGCAAGACCTCGCTCGACCAGGCCATGAACGTGATTGCCGCGGCACGCTCGGTGATCAGCAACGACTCCGGCCTCATGCATGTGGCTGCCGCCCTGGGCGTGCGCCAGGTGGCGCTGTTCGGCTCGTCGAGCCCCGAGCACACGCCGCCCCACAGCCCCTTGGCCCAGGTGGTCTGGCTCAAGGACGACCGCAGCTACCAGCCCGCGCTGGATTGCGCCCCGTGCTTCAAGCGCGAGTGCCCCTTCGGCCATACCCGCTGCCTGGACGACATTCAGCCCGCCCGCGTGCTGGCCCTGCTGCAGAGCACCGCCTGAGGCGCACCGGCGAGCAGCGGCATTGGTTCTGCCGAATTCCGCCTAAATGGCACCTGCTGCGGTATCATTTTGCGTTGCCGCGTGGCGGCAACCTCCTCCCCTTTTTATTTCCGTCCTCAGAAGGATTGATCGCAATGGCCCATCGTTTGAAGAAACTCGGTGTTTCCCTGGCACTGGCAAGCACCGCCGTGCTCGCCACTTTCGGCGCCCACGCTGCCGACCCCGCCAAGGTCCTCAACATCTACAACTGGTCGGACTACATCGCCGAAGACACGATCAAGAACTTCGAGAAGGAAACCGGCATCAAGGTCCGCTACGACAACTACGACAACAACGAGATCCTGCACGCCAAGCTGGTGGCCGGCAAGACCGGTTATGACATCGTGGTGCCCGGCGCCCACTTCGCCAAGACCCAGATCGAGGGCGGCCTGCTGCAGAAGCTCGACAAGTCCAAGCTGACCAACTGGGGCAACCTGGACAAGGGCGTGCTCGAACAGATGGCCAAGGTCGACCCGGGCAACGAATACCTGGTGGACTGGCTGTGGGGCTACGTCACCATCGGCATCAACGTCAACAAGGTCAAGGAAGCCCTGGGCTCGACCCCCATGCCCGACAACGCCTGGGACCTGCTGTTCAAGCCCGATTACGTGAGCAAGTTCAAGAAGTGCGGTGTGAGCGTGCTGGACTCGGCCTCCGAAGCCGTGCCCGCTGCCCTGCTGTATGCAGGCAAGAACCCCTTCAGCAAGGATCCCAAGGACTACGAGGCTGCCGCCGAAGTGCTCAAGGCCATCCGCCCCTATGTGACTCGCTTCTCGTCTTCCGGCTACATCGAGGAAATGGCCTCGGGCGCGACCTGCGTGGTAATGGGTTTCTCGGGTGACATCAACATCGCCAAGGATCGCGCTGCCAAGGCCAAGGGCAAGAACCCCGTGGTGATCGAGGCCCTGGTGCCCAAGACCGGCGCCACCCTGTTCTTCGACAGCATGGCCATCCCCAAGGATGCCAAGAACGTGGAGAACGCCCACCTGTTCATCAACTACATCCTGCGCCCCGAAGTACACGCATCGCTCACCAACAAGGTGTTCTATGCCAACCCCAATGCCGCGTCGCTCAAGTTCGTGAAGAAGGAAGTGGCCGAAAACAAGACCATCTTCCTGGACGGCGCCGCGATGAAGACCATGGTGGCCCCGGACGCGCTGCCCCAGAACATCCGCAAGGTGCAGACCCGCGTGTTCACCAACTTCAAGGCCCAGCGCTGATCACGGCGCCCGCTGCTTGAAAAACGAAGCCCGCTCTTGAGCGGGCTTTTTTGTTGCAAAGGAGTGGGAGGGGACGACAGCTTCAGGCTGGAAGCGGTCAATCTGATGCTTCAAGACTTAGTTCTCCTTGAAGAATTTATTACACGGGCACTCTGCTGCACCGTACTCGTATTGCTGGCAGACCTTCATACATCCAGGCAAGTCTTTGTTTAATCTGAACCACCCTGCGCCTAGTGCTCGCCCCTTACCGTTAGGAAAGGTTTCCTCGCACCATTCGCCGCTACCACCGATTGGCTCCCGCAAAATTCTTCGATACTCAGGCTGTTTCAGCTGCTCATTGAGTTGCTTTACGTTCTCTGAGCTGACTTTGCCAAGGCGTGCTAAGTCCGTTGAGTTACCGAAACTTTCAACTACCAAATTAATGGCTTTGAACTCCATCGGAAGTTCTGCCAGTGGGATACGTTCCCATGCACTGCCTCGGTTTATGAAGACTACATACGGTGGATTGGGTCTGCCCCATTTGTTATAGGACTGACACAAATTCGGCAGCGCCACGACATACGGGGTGTCCTTCAAGAGGTGCAGTGCAGCCAGCGTGAAATTGGCCCTCCCCACGTCTTCGCTGTACTCGCTGAACCATGAAATACGCCTGCCCGAACTTGGCAGGGTGAATGTAATCGTCATGTCTCGTACGGGAGATCTCTGCCCGATTTCGTGCCCGCCGCCGTAGGACTGCGACCGGTCGACAACGATGATGCGTCCGTCCTCCAGCAGTACCTCCTCTTGCCAACTATCACCAAAACGAGAACCTGTCCCAGAGTCAATTCGACCACTGCTCTCTGCAAAGGAGCTGAACCCCACCAATAGCCCGCAAGCGACTAACAGGTATCGACAAATGGTCTGGCAGATGGTGCTGTTCAGGTAGTGCAAGAACAGGTGCTGATGCATATTGAACTCAAGTGCGAGTCGAAAATTATTGATTGAAGGTCTGCTTTCGCCCCAAAGCGCCCCAACTCAATGCTGGTGCTTCATCCCGCAGAACTTGCCAATCGCCAGGCCTTTGCAGCTGTCCTGCAGTTCCTTGATGCATACCTCTTCCTTCTTGCCCGCCTCCAGGCACTTGGCCGCGGCTTCGTGGGCGGCGGCGATGGCGCGGTGCTTGGCGATGTCTTCCTTGCGCTCCTTGTCGGATTCGGCCGCTATGGAAAGCGTAGCTGCTGACGCAATGATGACGAGGGCGAGAAGCTGTTTTTGCATGACATTACCTTGATTGCAGGAGTTCCAGGACGCTGACACGGTAGGCGGCCCAGGTGGGCAGCAGGGCTGACACCAGGGACACGCCCAGCGCCAGCACGGGCACCACGGCCAGCGTGGCGGGCCACAGGATACCGCCAATGAGCAGCGAGTTGTCGAGCTGCAGGAACCAGCCCAGTGCCCATGCAAAGCCCTGGCCCAATGCCAGCCCCAGTGCCGTGGCCACCACGGCGAGCCACACCGCCTCGCACAGCAGCAGTGCCGCCACCTTGGCCGGAGCCGCACCGAGCATGCGCAGCACCGCCAGGTCGGCCTGGCGTTCGCGCACCGCCGACCACAGGGCGATGAAGACCGACAGGCCGGCCGTGAGCAGCAGCACGGCAGCAAAGGCGCGCAGCACGTCCGTGCCCAGGCCCAGCATGCTCAGCAGCCGGGTGATCTCCAGCGCCGGCGCGGCCGCCTGCATTTCGGTGCTGGTATTCACGAAGCGCGGAAAGCTCAGCGCCGCCATGGGGGTCTTGTATTTCACCAGCGCCATGGTGATTTCGCGCTCGTCTTCCATCACGGCCCGGTCCTCGTCGTCCATGGCCGTCATGTCCTCGTGCACCTTCCACACCGATGCGGTGTCGGTCAGCACCAGGCGGTCGATGACACTGCCGCTGGGCTGCAGGATGCCGACCACGGTGTAGGGGTTGTCGCCATGCATGTGCCCTCCGCCGCCGAGTCCGTGGCTTCCAAGGAAGGTGTCGCCCAAGCGCAGACCCAGCTTGCGTGCCACGGTGGCGCCGAGCACGACCTCCATCGGGGCATTCCAGGCCCGGCCCTGGCCCAACGTGGCGCCATAGTGCGCGGCATAAGCCGCCGAGGTACCCACGATGCGGAAGCCCTGCAGGCTGTCGCCCAGGCTCAGGGGGATGATGCTGGCGACCATGGGGTGCTTTTCCAGCTCACGCACGGCCTTGAGCGGGATATTGCCGGGCGGCACATCCACATGCAGCACGCCGCTGAGGATGAGCTGCATGGGGCTGCCCTTGGCACCCACCACCACATCGATGCCTGCGAGGTCGCGGTCAAAGGCCTTGGACAACTGCGCACCCACGAGCAGCAGGAAGGTGATGGAGCCCAGGCCCAGCGCCAGCAACAGTACGTTCAGCGCCGCGCCCAGGGGCCGTGCCCACAGGTAGCGCCAGGCCCACAGCAAGGTGCTCATGCCGACACCTCCACCGCCTGTAGGCGCTCTTGTTTTGATAGCTGGACACGCAATATGTTTGCGGGCGTGGCGTCATTTTTGGCGCCCAGCCGTGTCTGCAGCAGGGCCTCCACCCGGCGGTCGTGGGTGGCAATCACCAGGGTCGCGCCGTGGGCGTGCGCCGTGCCTTCCAGAAGGGATACCGCATCGGCCGCGGCCTCGTCATCCAGGCTGGCCGTGGGTTCATCGGCCAGCAGCACCTGCGGGTGGTGCAGTACGCTGCGCGCCAACGCCACACGCTGCGCCTGACCGCCCGACAGCTGGGCTGGCTTGCGTGCGGCCAGCGCGGCAATGCCGAGTTCATCCAGACACTGGGCAATGCGTGCCGAATCGACCGGGAGGCCCGCCGCCCAGTAGGCCAGCGCCAGGTTCTCCTGCACCGTCAGCGCGCTGCTGAGGTGCAGCTTCTGCGGCAGGAACCCCAGGTGGCGGGCGCGCCAGGCGTCGGCCGCCAATTGCGACAGCGCTCCCATGTCCTGCCCGGCCACCTGCAGGTGTCCCGCCGAGGGGGCCACCAGCCCCGCCACCAGCGACAGCCAAGTGGACTTGCCGCTGCCCGAGGGGCCTGACAGCAACAGCACCGCGCCTTGGGGCACGTCCACATCCGGAAACTGCAGTGGCGGGGTGCGCGGGTAGGCGTAGCTGAGGGACTGGCTGGAGATCATGCGATGCAAGCGAGGTCGTGGTGGCGCCGATTTTGGACAAAAAAAAGCCACCCGTTGCGGGGTGGCTTGTAAAGTTCCCGAAGGAACGTCGTTGGATTCCTGAAAAGCGATCCCTGTGGCGGGCTTGGCTTCCTATCCTTGTGTACTGTGACAGCAGTTGGATGAACTGTAAAAGCTGTAGCACGGAGTCGGTATCCCCCGTTCGGGGGATTTTGAAAACTGAATTGGGCCTTAAGCATTCATCATTTCGCATGATGGGAAATTGGGGTCTACGCCCCTGCTTCAGGTCGTCGCGCGTACTGGAAGGCGCACTTCCAGCCAGGCACCACCCTCAGCCGCAATACGGGCAGTGGCCACGCCGCCGAAGCGCATGGCGATGGCCCGCACCAGGGCCAGGGCCAACCCCACCCCCCCATCACGCTCGGAGGCACCGGGCGCGCGCCAGAACGGCTGAAACGGCTGCTCCAGTTGGCCGGGCGCCAGCTGCAGACTGGGGTCGCGTACCGCCAGGCACACGCTGGTGCCGTCCAGCCGCAGCCGCGCTTCGGCAGACCCAGCATGGGCGACACGCTGAGCGCTTTGCAGCAGGTTGCGCACCATGCGGCGCAGCAGCACCGCGACCCCCTGTACGCTCGCCACAGTGTCGGGGGCCACGTCCAACACCACGCTGGCGCGGGCACACTCTTCGGCCACCAGTGCAACCATGTCGACCACTTCAACGGTTCCCAGGTCGGTCTGCTGGGCATCCAATCGGCTGGCGAGCAGCAGTTCGTCCACCAGACTGTCCAGCTCGGCAATGTTGCGCACGAGTTCGTCATGCAGGGCCTGGCTACCGGCATCGCCCGGCCCGCTGCCCAGCAGTTCGAGCCCCATGCGGATGCGTGCCAGCGGCGAACGCAGTTCGTGCGAGGCATTGGCCAGCAGCGCCTTCTGCGAGGCCAGCACGTTGGCCTGGGCCTGCACCAGGGCTTCGATGCGTTCGGCCGAGTGGTTGAAGCGCTGGGCCAGGAAGGCCACTTCGTCGCGCCCCTGCACCGGCACCCGCACCTTCAGGTCACCCTCCCCCAGCCGTTGCACTCCACGCTGCAGTTGCTCCAGGTTGCGCGTCAGTCGGCGCACGATGGGGTAGGTGGCCAGCGCCACCGCCAGCGCGACCAAGCCCAGCGTCCAGGCAAAGCCCATGGGCGCCAGCCAGCCGTTGCGTGGTGGGCGCGGCAGGTGCATGTGCAGGGTCTGGCCATCGTGCATCAGCACCACGAATTCGGGCCCGCGTGGCGTCGGGGCTTCGCCCTCTGGCGCTGACACGGGCGGGGTCGGACGCCCCAGGCCTTCACCCGGACGCATCCAGGGCGGCGGACCGGGCTGGCGCTGCCCGGCACCAATGACCTGGCCCTGTGCGTCACGCACCACCACTTCACGCAGCGGAGGCTCGGCGGCCATGCGCCACACAAAGCCCACCAGCAGTGTCAGCACCGCCACGGTACCGACCACGGCAAGCCAGATGCGGACGTAGAGCTTCTGCAGAAACATGGTCACCTCAGTAAGGAGCCCGTCGCCGGGCCGCCCCAAGACGGGCTGCGCCCCCTTGGGGGGCAGCGACCCGCGAAGCGGCGGAGCGTGGGGGCGCCATCTCAATCCTGCTGCTTGGCAAACACGTAGCCCACGCCGCGCACGGTCAGTATGCGCTTGGGGTCCTTGGGGTCGGCCTCGATGGCGGCACGGATGCGCCCCATGTGCACGTCGATGGAGCGGTCGAAGGCATCGAGCTCGCGGCCGCGCACGGCCTCCATGATCTGGTCGCGCGTGAGCACGCGCCCGGCGCGCTCGGCCAGCGCCACCAGCAGGTCGAACTGGTAGGAGGTCAGGGTGCAGGGCTGTTCGGCCACCGACACCACCCGCGCATCGCGGTCAATGCGCAGGCTGCCGAACTGCAGCACCGACTTGTCCGCAGCCACCTGGGCCACGGGTTCGGTGCGCCGGCGCAGAATCGCGCGGATGCGCGCCAGCAGTTCACGTGGCTCAAACGGCTTGGGCAGGTAGTCGTCGGCCCCCATCTCCAGACCGATGATGCGGTCCATGGCATCGCCCTTGGCGGTGAGCATGAGGATGGGCGTGGTGGCGGCGGCACCGGGCAGCGCGCGCACCCGGCGGCAGATCTCCAGGCCGTCCATGTCGGGCAGCATGAGGTCCAGCACCACCAGGGCTGGGGGCGTGCCCTCGCCCAATCGGGCCAGGCCGCTGTGCCCGTCGGCGGCATGCTGCACCGTGAAACCGTTGCGGCCCAGGTACTGGCCCACCATGTCCGCCAGGCGGACGTCGTCCTCGATCATGAGCAGGGTGTCGTTCATGCTCAAAGTGTAGGCCAGGGACCTGCACCGTGCATGACGCACCGGCGTCGTCGAGGTAAAGAAAGGTAAACCAGCGCCAGCGAGTTGTTACCATTTTGGTAGCTGTTCACGCAATATATTCAAGGGCCAGGCGCCGTTTTCACCCTGGAAGCCAGGCCCACCAGCAGCAGCACCGGTGCGCCCAGGCAGGCGGTGGCAGTGAAGAAGGTGCCGTAGCCGAAGGCGTTGACGAAATCACCCGAAAACCCGGCCACGAACTTCGGCAGCAGCACCATCATGGAGCTGAACAGCGCGTACTGGGTGGCGGAGTAACTGACATTGGTGAGCGACGACAGGTAGGCCACGAAGGCGGCCGTGGCAATGCCACTGGAGAAGTTGTCGGCCGATATGACCGCCACCAGCGCCGGCAGGGCATGCCCCTGGGTACCGAGCCAGGCGAACAACAGGTTGCTGGTGGCGCTGAGCACGGCCCCGAGCATGAGCACGCGCATGACGCCCAGCCGCAGCGCCAGGGCACCACCCACGAACGCCCCCACCAGGGTCATGATGACGCCGTAGACCTTGGTGACGGTGGCCACCTCGGCCTTGGTGTAGCCCATGTCCACATAGAAGGGGTTGGCCATGATGCCCATGACCACGTCACTGATGCGGTAGGTGGCGATGAGCGCCAGAATGAGCACCGCTTGCCAGCGGTAGCGACGCAGGAAGTCGGCAAACGGGTCGACCAGCGCCCCCTGCAGCCATTCAGCCGCATTGCGGGCTGGCGGCAGCTCCTTGGGGGCCGGTTCGCGCGACCACAGCACGGTGAGCATGCCCGGCAGCGTGCTCAGCGCCATGGCGAGGTAGGCACTGCGCCAGGCGCTGTACTGGTAGGTGTCGGCACTGGGCACCTCGGACGCGGCGGCGATCCACAGGGCCCCGGCCCCGGCCCAGATCATGGCCAGGCGGTAGCCCGCCATGTAGGTCGCCGAGAGGGCCGCCTGGTGGGCGCTGTCGCCCGACTCGATACGGAAGGCGTCGAGCGCAATGTCCTGCGTGGCACTGGCAAACGCCAGCGCGATTGCGCACCACACCACCGGCGTGAGCGACTGGCGCGGGTCGGTCAGCGCCATGGTGACCAGCGCCGTGGCAATGCACATTTGCGCCAGCAGCAGCCAGCTGCGCCGCCGCCCCAGCAGCCGGTGCAGCAGCGGCAGCGGCAGCCGGTCCACCAGCGGGGCCCAGGCCCACTTGAAGCCGAAGGCGATGCCCACCCAGCTCATGTGGCCAATGGTGCTGCGGTCCACCCCCGCCTCGCGCAACCAGAAGCTCAGGGTACCGAACACCAGCAGGAAAGGCAGTCCGGCAGAGAAGCCGAGGGCCAGCATGCGCAGCGAGGCGGGCTCGAGGTAGACCTTGAGGGTATCGGTCCAGCGCGGCGCGGACACTTCGGGCGTGGGGGTGGCGGTCATGGACCAATAATAGCGGGCTGGGGAGCATGCACCCGAGCTTGCAGTGCCCGCACACACCCCCATGTAACGCACCATTGTTTTTCCGCTGGCCCCCATGCGCAACAACCGACTCTTGCCCGCCGTGTTCGTGTCCCTGCTGCTCATCCTGGGCAGCGGAGCCGCCTTGTCCGCCTCCGAGCGTGAAGGCGTGGACGTGGGCAAGAATTCGGTCTTCACCAAGTTCATTTCGGCCGAGCAACTGGAGCAGTCGGCCGCACAGCAGTACCACCAACTGCTGGGGCAGGCGCGCGACAAGAATGCGCTGGCGCTGCCCGACCACCCGCAGCTGCGGCGACTGCAGGGCATCGCACGCAAGATCATTCCCTTCGCCGCCGCATGGAACCCGCGCGCCACCCAGTGGCGCTGGGAGGTGAACCTGCTGGGTTCCTCCCAGGTCAACGCGTTCTGCATGCCTGGCGGCAAGATCGCCTTCTACACCGGCATCCTGGACAAGCTCAAGCTCACCGACGACGAAGTCGCGATGGTGATGGGCCATGAGATTGCCCACGCGCTGCGCGAACATGCACGGGAGCGCATGGGCAAGAACGCCGCCACCAACATCGGCACCAACCTGCTGTCGCAGGTGCTGGGCCTGGGCCAGCTGGGGCAGACCGTAACGCACTATGGAGCGCAGCTACTCACGCTGGAATTCAGCCGCGAGGACGAATCCGAGGCCGACCTGGTGGGCATGGAGCTGGCCGCCCGCGCCGGCTTCAACCCGCGCGCCGGCATCAGCCTGTGGCAGAAGATGGCCACCGTGAACAAGAACGCGCCTCCGCAGTGGCTTTCCACCCACCCATCCAGCAGCACCCGCATCCGCGAGATCCAGGACAACCTGCCCAAGGTGGAGCCGCTGTACCAGCGCGCACGCGGCCGATAGCGCCCAGACGCTCCTGATTCAGGAGCAGCTCACGCAGATACCGCCCGGAGAGGCGGCCTCATTCGTTGTAAAGCCCCTGGTCAATGCGCTGACGCACGTAGGCGTAGGCACTGAGCACGGCGTTTTCCTCACTGGGAAAATCGTTGGGCACGCGCTGTGCCGTGCTCTCGTGGCCCTTGAGTCGGGCAAAGTCTGCCCCGCGCTCCAGATGCACCCAGGCCTTCCAGCGGCCAGTGGGCGCCCGCTCGGTAGAGACCGAGGCACAGACACCGTGGTGTTCGATGGCAGGAAAGTGGGACATGGTGCACTCCTTTCTTCCAGCAATCCGATGCAACCGCACAAGCCGGCATGCCACACGCTGGCCCCGCAGCCATCGCGTTGGCAGGCAACGCAGCCGGCAAACGCTGGGACAAAGAATAGATCGGGTATCCGGTCAATGCAAGCCCCAGTGGGGGTTCCCATCCTGCTCTGCCCTGTGGCCCCACATTGCCTTTGATAGCGGTGTGCTGCTGCAAAGCGGACAGGAGAGGAAAGACGCTCGATGCCATGACGTCTCATGAACCATCCAACCGGGCCATTGCCAACCTCCCGCCAGCGCGCCGTGCCGACACAGCGCCATCGACCAAACCCTAACCTGCAGCCAGGCTGCCAACGTAGGGGTTGAAGCGCCGCTCTTCCCCCAGCGTGCTCTCGGGCCCGTGGCCGGGGATGAACACCACATCATCACCCATGGGCCACAGGCGCTCGCGGATGCTGGCAAGCAGTTGGGCATGGTTGCCCTGGGGGAAGTCGGTGCGCCCGATGGAGCCTGCAAACAGCACGTCACCGACGAAGACCCGACGCGCCTCGGGCGAGAAGAACACCACGTGCCCCGGTGTATGGCCCGGGCAATGGCGTACCTGCAGGGTGCTATGGCCCACGGCCACGGTGTCGCCATCGTGCAACCAGCGCGTGGGCGTGAACGGCAGTGCCGGGGGGAACCCGAACATCGCGCTTTGCTGCGGCAGGCCATCGATCCAGAACTGATCTCCCGGGTGGGGGCCGACGATGGGCAGGTGCAGCGCCTGGGCCAGTTCACCCGTGCCCCCAGCGTGGTCGATGTGGGCGTGGGTCAGCAGGATCTGTGTCAGATGCAGACCACGGCGCTGTACTTCGGCCTGCAGGTTCGGCAGATCGCCACCGGGATCGACCACAGCCGCCTCCAAGGTTTCGTCACACCAGACGATCGAGGCATTCTGGGCAAAGGCGGTGACTGGGATGGTGCAATATTGGAGCATTTCTACCAAAGTTGATAAAACAGACGAAAGCTGATTCTTGTATAAAGGGAGCACCCACCAAGAACTCACCAGGGAGTGACGCAGACGATGAAAATCCTGTGGCCTATTTTGCTCGCAGTTTTGCGCTCCCTGTATTTCGCCTACGCGCTGTGGTGCGTGCTGTTTCCGGTCGGGCTGTACTACCTGGTGCGCGACTGCCCCTCCGTCGTGCAGTGGGTGGGGGCGGGTCTGGGCCTGGCGCTGGTCCTCGGGGTGTACCTGCGCCGAACCCCCGGTGACCCCAACCCCTGGCAAAGCGGCTTCCTGGCCTGGTTCGGCACCCTCAAGCGCTTCGGAACCATCACGCCGGGCCCCATGGTGGGCATTGGATTGCCCTCGGTCTACCTGGTCGAGAATCCGCGCAGCTATCGCATCGGTGGGCGTGACCTGCGCAAGGTTCTGGCCGACCTGCAGCCGGGTGACATCCTGCTGCGCGGCTACGACGGCTACATCGACGGTGCCTTCATTCGGCGGGCGTCGCGCTGCTCCGACACCGGATTCAAACCGGGCTGGTTTACCCATGCGGCCCTGTACGTCGGCCCCATCGGCGAGGAGGAACGCGCTGAAGTGGAGAAGCGCTTTGCACAGGAGCCCGGCCTGCGGGGGCAGGATTACCACCAGTTTTTCGAGACCGGCTCCCACATGGTGATCCACTCGATGTCCAAGGGGGTTCATACCGAAGACATCCTGACCTTCACTCGCTGCGATTACCTGACGGTGCTGCGCCTGCGGGGCGATACCGGCTTCGACCAGCCACAAGCCGTGGCCGATGCGATCGCACGGGCGCTGTCGAAGATCGGGGAGAAGTACGACTTCGACAGCAGCGACACCACCCATTTCCACCGCTTCAGTTGCTCGGAACTGGTGTACTACTGCCTGCAAGGCGTGCGCGAGAAGCTGCAACTGGCGCCACGGGCGCATGCGCTCTATCCCCTGGGCACCTGGAACCCGCACCTTGCCGTGCTCAAGCGCACCACCATCATCCCGGACGATTTCTACGACCTGTGCACCGAGGGCAAGCTCCAGCGCGTCTGGGAAGACCGGGAAAGCGCCCAACGCCCAGGCCATCTGGGGCCCTTGCCGTCATGAAGTGGGGCCTGCACGCCCTCCTCCAGGGCACCAACGAGGTGCTGGGCCTGGGCGTGCGCGAGCTGGCGGGCTTTGAAGAGCGCGCCGGTCATGTGCGGGCAGCATCGGCACTGGGGGTGTTCTTTGGCATCCTGTTCTCGGCGTTCAACATGGCCACCCCCGGCATGGAAGTGCTGGGCCAGGCCGAATTGGCGGTGGTTCTGGTCCTGTTGGTGCCTGCCGTGGTAGCCAGCCGCTGGCCGCACTGGGTAGGCCTGGCCGAAGTGCTGGTGGTGCTGGCCTCGATGGGTTTCTCCTTTGCACTGCTCATCTTCGGCGGCATCGAAGGCACGGGGTTGTTCTGGGTCGGCATGGTGCCCTTCCTGGGGTTCTTCATCGGTGGTCAGCGCAATGGCTGGCTGTACTGCCTGGCCATGATCGGTGCGATGACGCTGTACTTCACGGGCATCCAGCGGCACCTGCCTTGGGCACACCAGCACAGCAGCGTGGTGGCCACCCAGTTTGTCCTGTCCTTCGTGTTCTACACCTTGGTAGCGGCGGCATTCAACCGTGCCCGCAGCCAGTTTGAAGACAAGCTGCAGCAGCGGGTGGAGGAAAAGACCGCCGATGCCAAGGCCCTGCTGGCCCAGATGGAATACCTGGCAACCCACGACACCCTGACCGGACTGCCCAACCAGCTGCTGCTGGTACAGCAGCTGGGGGCAGCCATTGACCAGGCGCGCACGCAGAACCGCGCGGTCGTGGTGTGCGTGATGCGACTCGAGCGCATGTTCGAGTTGTGCAACGTCCTTGGCGCCGAAGGGGGCGACCAACTGGTGCGGGAGGTGTCAGCACAGCTGCAGGGGCTCTGTGGTGAGCGCGGCACCCTGGCACGCACCCGGCGCGACGAGTTCGCGGTCATCTACCCGCTGCACCAGCCCCATGTGCAGCCAGCGCAACTCCAGCAGTTCTTGCTGGAGCACCCGATCTCGATCCAGGTGCAGGGTTATTCGCTGTTTCTGGAATTCACCGTGGGTCTGGCCGTTTTCCCGGAACATGCCGCCAGCGCCGACCGGCTCCTGCACCGCGCCGAGCAGGCCATGCTGCAGGCCTATCGCAGCGACCAATCCTGGTCGCTCTACAACGAGGATCTGGAAAAGACCTTTGTGCGCCACCACCTGCTGTTTGGCCGCCTGCGCGATGCCCTGCAGCTCGGCCATCTCCAGGTCCATTTCCAGCCACAAATCGACCTGCACACGGGGCAACTCCATGGTGCTGAGGCCTTGGCACGCTGGTGGGACCCGGTCAGCCAGTCGATGGTACCGCCCGTCACGTTCATTCCCGTGGCGGAAGAGTCCGGGCTGATCCGGCCCCTGACGCGCTGGCTCATTGGCGAATGTCTGCGCCACTGTGCGTCCTGGCACGCCATGGGGCGGCCGCTCGATGTCTCCATCAACCTTTCGGCCATGAACCTGCTGGACCCGGAGTTGATTTCCGTACTGCAGCAGAGCCTGCAAGACACGGGGCTGGCACCGCGGCACGTGAATCTGGAGATTACCGAGAGTTGCTTCATGGACTCGCCCGAGCGGGCCATGGAGGTGGTGCGCCACCTGCACTCCCTGGGGTTTCGCCTGTCCATCGACGATTTCGGCACCGGGTATTCTTCCCTGTCGTACCTGAAAAACCTGCCCATCGATGAGCTGAAGATCGACCAGGGCTTTGTTCGCAACCTGCTCGACAACCCCGGCGATCAGGCCATCGTGGCATCCACCCTGGACCTGGCCCACAACCTGCGACTCTCGGTCGTTGCGGAAGGCATAGAAGACAGCGCAACCGCGCTCTGGCTGCGGGCCCGCGGCTGCGAATTCGGTCAGGGCTACCATTTCGCGCGCCCCATGTCGGCCGAGGACTTCCTGCACTTCGCAGGCAATTTCACCCCCAGTTTGCCGCCCACGCCATGAGAATCATCCACCTTAGCGATACCCACATCGGGCGCGATGACAACCTGCGCCGCATGCAGGCGCTGCTGAACGACATGCGCCAGCATTGCAACCCGCAGACCCACGTGCTCGTGCACACCGGCGATCTGATCAACCACGGCCACTCGTCCGAAATGATGGTGGGGCGGGATCTGCTGCAAGGCATGGCCGATGCCGGGTGGCGCGTCCTGCTCGCGCCGGGCAACCACGACTACGGCGACTCGCTCCATGTGGACCCCGAGTGGGCGGCGCAGTACCGCCAGACGCTGGCGCCCTTCCTGTTCGGTGACACACCCGCTACGTTCCCGGTATTGCGCTTGGTGGAGGACTGCGCCTTCATTGGCCTGGACTCGAATGCCGCGGAGATGGGCTGGTGGGAGCGCTGGATGGCCGAAGGCTATTTGGGCGGCGCCCAGCGTGCGCGCTTGAGCGCCATGCTCGATTCTGCGGAGGTGCGCACGCGCACGGTCATCGTCTACCTGCACCACCACCCCTTCATCGACGCCCCCATGGTGCGCGCCGACGTGGGCGACCGGGCCTACTGGAAGGAGCTGTTCGGTTGGAACACCCGGCGCTTCAGGCGCCTGAAGGACGCCTACTCGCTGATGCAATGCCTACGCGACCGCACCGACATCCTGCTCTTCGGCCACCAGCATTTCGGACTGGACTTCAGCGCCGAGGCCCAGCGTTACGGCATTCCATTGGCACTGGACGCCAGCTCCAGCACCGCCACGCAGATGGACACCGACCGCATGCGCTACCGCATCATCGACAGCACCACCAGAACCTTCGAGACGCGGTTTGTAGCGTTTCCCTAGACCAAGTGCTCGTAGGCCACTGTAACGGGGGCGTGGTCTGAAAACTTCTCGTCCTTGTAAATGGACACACTGCGGGCCTGCCCCGCAATGGCCGGGGTGGCCAGGTGGTAGTCCAGCCGCCAGCCTACGTTCTTGGCATAGGCCTGCCCGCGGTTGCTCCACCATGTGTAGCAGGCATCCGTCGTATCGGGATACAACTGGCGGTAGACGTCGACCATGCCGCCTTCTGACAAGAACTTCGTCATCCAGGCGCGCTCCTCCGGCAGGAAGCCACTGTTCTTCTGGTTGCTCTTCCAGTTCTTCAGGTCCGCCTCCTTGTGGGCGATATTCACGTCGCTGCAGACCACGAAGTCGCGCTGGGCCTTGAGGGCCATCAGGTGCGGGTAGATGCGGTCCAGAAAACGGAACTTCGCCTGCTGGCGGTCCTCGCCGGACGAACCGCTGGGGAAGTAGATGCTCAGGATGGAGCGCTTCACGGCAGGCGTGTCGAAGCGCAGCTCCACATAGCGGCCCTCGTCATCGAATTCGGCGTCACCAAAGCCCACCACCACGTCGCTGGGCTCGTGGCGGGTGTAGACCGCCACGCCCGAATAGCCCTTCTTCTGGGCAAAATGGAAATGCCCCTTCAGGCCCGCCAGCGACTCGAACTTTCCCGCAACGTCGGGCGCCTGGGCCTTTACTTCCTGCACGCAAATACAATCGGGTCGCTCTTTTGCGAGCCAGGCTTCAAGCCCTTTGGAAGTGGCAGAACGGATGCCGTTGAGGTTGAGGCTGGTTAACTTGAACAAGGATTTCCCCATGTCGAATCAGGACGCAGTGGCCCAGGAATTTGTGGCGTTTGCCTTGGAGTGTGGCGTGCTGCGCTTTGGCGAATTCAAGACCAAGGCCGGGCGCATGAGCCCCTACTTCTTCAACGCCGGGCTGTTTGACGACGGCGCCAAGCTGCTGCGTTTGGCCGAATTCTATGCCCAGCGCATCCTAGCCAGCGGCATCGAGTTCGACATGATCTTCGGCCCGGCCTACAAGGGCATTCCGCTGGGTGCGGCGGTGGCCATCGAACTGGCGCGGCGCGGCCGCAACGTGCCCTTTGCCTACAACCGCAAGGAGGCCAAGGACCACGGCGAAGGCGGCACCCTGGTCGGCGCGCCCCTGCAGGGCAGGGTACTGGTGGTCGACGATGTCATGTCGGCCGGTACGGCCGTGCGCGAATCGATCGCCCTGATCGAAAAGGCGGGCGCCCGGGCCCATGCCGTGGCCATTGCCCTCGATCGCCAGGAGATGGCGACCGAGAAACAAGCCGATGGCAGCACCATCGATGTGCCCTACAGTGCCGTGCAGTATGTGCAGAACACCCTGAAGATGCAGGTTTGCGCGATTGCCAAGCTATCGGATTTGATGCAGTATCTGGCGCAGCGCAGCGGAGGCGATAGCGCAGAACATCATCAACGCGTGCTGGCGTACCGGCAACGCTACGGAGTGGAATAAGACCCTATGCAATTGGCACATCGCACGTGCGTGACGGCCCTGACCCTTGCCATTGCTGGCGTGGCTGCCGCCCAAGGTACGACTGGCCCGGTGATTCCGGGGGTGTACACCTGTGTCGATGCGAAGGGGCGCAAGCTCACTTCGGACCGCCCCATCCTTGAATGCATCGACCGGGAGCAAAAGGTACTCAACCCCAGCGGCACGGTGAAGGCCAAGGTGGGTCCCTCGCTGACGGCCCAGGAGCGCGCCGAGTTGGAGCAGAAGACCAAACGGGAGGCCGAAGAACAGGCCAAGGCAGCCGACGAAAAGCGGCGAAACCGTGCACTGCTGGCCCGTTACCCCAACAAGGCGACCCATGACAAGGAACGCAATGAAGCCATCACGGGTGTTGAAACCGTGATCAAGGCTGCCAAGGGGCGCATCGATGAATTGGCAAGCCAGCAAAGCCGCCTCGACCAGGAAATGGAGTTCTACAAGAAGGACCCTGCGAAGGCACCCTTGTACCTGCGCCGTCAAGTGGAAGAAACCCAGCAGAGCATGGCCGTGCAGAAGCGCTTCATCGGCGAGCAGGAGGCGGAAATCCGCCGCATCAATTCCCGTTTCGATGAAGAACTGACCCGGCTCAAGCCGCTGTGGGCGGCCGGGCAGCAATAGCGGAGACCATAACCCCCATAAAAAGGGCGCCAGTGGCGCCCTTTTTATCCTGCGAGCTTGCGCCGCAACAGTTCATTGACCTGCTGCGGGTTCGCCTTGCCCTTGCTGGCCTTCATGATCTGACCCACCAAGGCGTTGAGCGCCTTCTCGTTGCCAGCCTGGAATTCAGCCACGTTCTTGGCATTGGCCGCGATGACCTCGTCGACGATGGCTTCCAGGGCGCCAGTGTCGTTCATCTGCTTGAGACCCTTGGCCTCGATGATGGCATCGACATCGGCACCGTCGCCAGTCCACAGCGCATCGAACACCTGCTTGGCCGCATTGTTGGAAATCGTGTTGTCAACGATGCGGGCAATGACGGCGGCCAACTGTACGGGTTGCACCGGTGCCGTCTCGATGGCGCGGTCCTCCGTGTTCAGGCGCCGTGACACCTCACCCATGATCCAGTTGCTGGCCAGTTTGGCTTGGCCACAGGCCTTGGCAGTGGCTTCGAAGTAGGCGGCAATGGCCTTGCTCTGCGTCAGTTGCGTCGCGTCGTATTCCGGCAGGCCGTAGTCGGCCACGAAGCGCGCCGCCATCACGCGCGGCAATTCGGCCATCTGCCCTCGCACTTGCTCTATCCATTGCTCCGAAATACATAGCGGCGGCAGGTCCGGGTCGGGGAAGTAGCGGTAGTCGGCAGCGTCTTCCTTGGTGCGCATGGCGCGGGTCTCGCCGGTATCGGGGTTAAACAGCACGGTGGCCTGCTGAATCTCGTGGCCGTCCTCGATCTGTTCGATCTGCCAGCGCACTTCATAGTCGATGGCCTGCTGCATGAACTTGAAGCTGTTCAGATTCTTGATCTCGCGCCGCGTACCCAAGGGCTGCCCCGGCTTGCGCACCGAGACGTTGGCGTCGCAGCGGAACGAGCCTTCCTGCATGTTGCCGTCGCAGATGCCGATCCAGGTCACGATCTTGTGCAGTTCCTTGGCATAGGCCACGGCCTCGGCACTGGAGCGGATGTCCGGCTCGGTCACGATTTCCAGCAGGGGCGTACCGGCGCGGTTGAGGTCAATGCCACTCTGGCCAATGAAGTCCTCGTGCAGCGACTTGCCCGCGTCTTCCTCCAGGTGGGCGCGCACCAGGCGCACGGTCTTCTTCTCGTCGCCAAGGAAGAAACTCACCTCACCACCCTGCACCACGGGAATCTCGAACTGGCTGATCTGGTAGCCCTTGGGCAGGTCCGGGTAGAAATAGTTCTTGCGGGCAAAGATGCTTTTCTGCGCCACATGGGCATTCACCGCCAAACCGAATTCGATGGCACGCTCAACCGCGCCCTTGTTCATCACCGGCAACGTACCCGGCAGAGCCAGGTCCACGGCGCAGGCCTGGGTGTTGGGCTCGGCACCGAAGGCGGTGGCGGCGCGCGAAAAGATCTTGGATTGGGTGGAGAGCTGGGCGTGGGTTTCGAAGCCGATCACCACTTCATAGCCCTGCACCAGGGGGCTGCTTGTCTTGCTGGTCATGGTCAGATTCCTGCGGGGCGGGCGGTGTGGAAGTCGGTGGCTTGCTGGAAAGCATGTGCGGCGTTCAGAAGGCGCGACTCCTGAAGGTAGTTGCCCAGCAACTGCATGCCCACCGGCATGCCACCGGCGCCGAATCCGACCGGAATGCTCATGCCGGGCAAACCAGCGAGCGAGCCTGGCAGCGTGAAGATGTCGGCCAGGTAGTCGGCCAGCGGGTCCTTGTGCGCGCCCAACTGCCAGGCCACGGTGGGGGCCACGGGGCCGGCGATCAGGTCGCAGTCCTTGAAGGCATTCTGGAAGTCGTCGGCAATCATGCGACGGATCTTCTGCGCCTGCAGGTAGTAGGCGTCGTAGTAGCCGTGCGAGAGCACATAGGTGCCGATCATGATGCGGCGCTTGACCTCGTCACCGAAGCCTTCGGCGCGGGTCTTCTTGTACATGTCGGCCAGGTCGGCGTAGTCCTTGGCACGGTGGCCGAACTTCACGCCGTCGAAGCGGGAGAGATTCGAGCTGGCCTCGGCCGGGGCGATGATGTAGTAGACCGGGATCGACAATTCGGTGCGCGGCAGGGTGATGGGCACCAGCTTGGCGCCGAGCTTCTCGTACTGCTTGAGTGCACCATCCACGGCGGCGCGAACATCATCGGACAGACCCTCGCCGAAGAACTCCTTGGGCACGCCGATGCGCAATCCGGCGATGGCGTCGTTCAATGTCCGCGTGTAGTCTTCTGCGGGCACATCGAGCGAGGTGGAATCCCGGTCCGGATCCGGGCCACACAGGGCAGACAGCAACAAGGCACAGTCTTGCGCCGAGTGCGCCATGGGTCCGGCTTGGTCCAGGCTGGAGGCAAAGGCCACCATGCCGTAACGCGAAGCGCGACCGTAGGTGGGCTTGATGCCGGTGATGCCGCAGAACGACGCCGGTTGGCGAATCGAGCCACCGGTGTCGGTGCCGGTGGCGGCCGGGGCCAGTCGCGCGGCCACGGCCACGGCGCTGCCGCCGGACGAGCCGCCGGGAACGCGGGACTTGTCCCAGGGGTTGCGCACCGGCTCCACTGCGCTGTGGCCGACGGCGGGCACAGCGGTGTTTTCGTTGCTGGAGCCCATGGCGAACTCGTCGCAGTTGAGCTTGCCCAGGGTCACCATGCCTTGCGCGGCCAGCTTAGCAACCACGGTGGCGTCGAAGGGCGAGCGGTAGCCCTGCAATATGCGCGAGCCAGCGGTGGTGGGGAAGTCCTTCGTGACGAAGATGTCCTTGTGCGCCAACGGCACGCCTTCCAGGGCACCGGCAGTGCCGTTGGCGATGCGCACATCGGCGGCGCGGGCCTGGGCCAGCGTGACCTCAGGGTTGACCGCCACAAAGGCACCCAAATCAAGGTGAGCCTGGGCCCGGTTCAGGAAATGCTGAGCGACTTCCACTGCGGAGACCTGCTTGGCCGCCAGGGCCTGCTTGAGTTCATGCACGCCCAGGTCGTGCAGGGGAGAGGAGGATGGGGTTTGCATCATCGTTGGGTCACACAATCATTCGATCACTTTGGGCACCAGGAACAGGCCCTGTTCCACGGCCGGCGCACTTTGTTGGTTGGCGTCGCGCTGGTTGGACTCGCTCACGGCATCGTCGCGCAGGCGCAGGGCCACGTCCATGACGGTGGCCACCGGGTGCGACAGGGGCTCGACCCCGGAAGTGTCGACCGCGCGCATTTGCTCCACGATGTCGAAGAAGGCATTCATCTGGCCCAACAGGGCTTCGCTCTGGGTGCTTTCGAGCTCCAGCCGGGCCAGATTGGCCAGGCGCTGGATGTCGTTGGACGTGAGGGACATGGTGTACGGGTTTCGGTTCAATGGTGGGAATCAGCCTGCAACACTGTGTAAACACGGCGCTTTAGGGGGGCGATTCCAGGGCAATCGGTTATTATCCTGCCTTTGTGTCGCATTGGGCTCACTGCGTCCGTCTGACACGAAACTGACACTTTTCATTGACACAGGGGGCGATGGTGGGCCGAAGCGCACACCATGCCCGAGAGGAACACCGATGTTTGGAGCTTTTCGCCAGTATTTTTCGACCGACATGGCGATTGACCTGGGTACCGCAAATACCCTGATCTATGTCCGCGACAAGGGCATCGTGCTGGACGAACCTTCCGTCGTTTCCATCCGCCACGAAGGCGGCCCCCAGGGCAAGAAGACCATCCAGGCCGTGGGCCGCGAAGCCAAGGCGATGCTGGGCAAGGTGCCGGGCAACATCGAGGCCATTCGCCCCATGAAGGATGGTGTGATCGCCGACTTCACCGTCACTGAGCAGATGCTCAAGCAGTTCATCAAGATGGTGATGGGTCCGCGTAGCGTATTCAAGGGCAGCCCGCGCATCATCATCTGCGTTCCCTGTGGCTCCACCCAGGTGGAACGCCGTGCCATCCGCGAGTCGGCCCTGGGCGCTGGCGCCAGCGACGTGTATCTCATCGAAGAACCCATGGCTGCCGCCATCGGTGCTGGTCTGCCGGTGGCCGAAGCCAGTGGCTCCATGGTGGTGGACATCGGTGGCGGCACCACCGAAGTCGGCGTGATCTCGCTCGGGGGCATGGTGTTCAAGGGCAGCGTGCGCGTGGGTGGCGACAAGTTCGACGAAGCCATCATCAACTACATCCGCCGCAACTACGGCATGTTGATCGGCGAGCCCACCGCGGAAGCGATCAAGAAGGAAATCGGTTCGGCCTTCCCCGGCTCCGAAGTCAAGGAAATGGAAGTGCGTGGCCGCAACCTGTCCGAAGGCGTGCCCCGCAGCTTCACCATCTCCAGCAACGAAATCCTCGAAGCACTGACCGACCCGCTCAACAACATCGTATCGGCCGTGAAGAACGCGCTGGAGCAAACCCCGCCCGAACTCGGTGCCGACATCGCCGACCGCGGCATGATGCTGACCGGCGGTGGTGCCCTGCTGCGTGACCTGGACCGCCTGCTGGCCGAAGAAACCGGTCTGCCGGTGCTGGTGGCCGAAGACCCGTTGACCTGTGTGGTGCGCGGCTGCGGCATCGCGCTGGAGCAAATGGAGCGCCTGGGCTCCATCTTCACCAACGAATAATCCGCGGAGTCCGCGATGCCTCTGGGTACGCTGGACAGACAACCCCCGCCCTTCTTCCGCCAAGGTCCCTCCGCGCAGTCCAAGCTCGCGGTGTACAGCGCCTTGGCCATCTTCCTGATGGTGGCAGACGCCCGCTTCGGTGTGATGCAGCCCCTGCGCACCGCGCTGGCCACGGCACTCTACCCGGTGCAGTGGGTGGCCATGCTTCCGGCGCGCGGCGCCAGTGTTGCGACCGCCTACATGGAGTCGCTCACCGCGGCCCAGGAGAAAGAGGCGCAGGCCCATTTCAAGCTAGCCAGCATGTCGGCGCGCGCGAACCAGGTGGAGCAACTCACGCTCGAAAACGAGCGACTGCGAAAGTTGCTGGACCTGCGCGGGCGCACCCACGCGCAGTCCCTCGCGGCCCAGGTACTCTATGACGCGGCCGACCCGTTCACGCGCAAGGTCATCATCGACAAGGGCATGACCCAGGGCATCGCCTTGGGCTCGCCCGTACTGGACGAGTCTGGCGTGGTGGGTCAGGTGACACGCATCTACCCCCTGGTCAGCGAGGTCACCCTGGTGATTGACCGCGACCATTCGATTCCCGTGCTCAACGTGCGCACCGGGGCGCGTGGTGTGGCATTTGGCGACATGTCCAGCACCACCCACGGCATGGAACTGCGCTACATGGCCGCCAATGCCGACGTCTCCGAGGGCGACATCCTCAACACCAGCGGCGTCGATGGAATCTACCCCCCGGGGCTGCCGGTAGCCCGGGTATCCAAGGTGGAACGCCGGGTCGACACTGTGTTCGCGCGTATCTACCTCACTCCCATTGGACGGGTATCGGGCACCAACCACGTGCTGGTGCTGGAGCCGGTATCGGCCCAGATTCCGCCGCGCCCCGAACCCGATCCGACTCCGGTCAAGAAAGGGGGAGGCAAATGATCATGCGCCAGGGGCAGCAATTGCTGCTGCCAGCCAATCCGGCGTTCATCTGGGCTTCGCTGCTGGTGGCACTGGTATTGAACATGCTGCTGAACATGGCGCTGTGGGGCCGAGCCGCCTGGGTACCGGACCTGCTCGCCTTGGCACTGGTGTTCTGGACCGTGCACCAGCGACTGCGTGTGAGCATCGGCGCGGCCTTCTTCTTCGGCTTGCTCATGGACGCACACCAAGGCTCGCTGCTGGGCCAGCATGCCCTGTCCTATACGGTGCTGAGCTTCTTTGCCATCACGTTGCACCGTCGCCTGCTGTGGTTTCCCGTGCATTCGCAGGCCTTGCAGATCTTCCCCCTGTTTGCGGCCGCCCATGCCATTTCGCTGGCCATGCGCATGCTCAGCGGCAGCGCCTTTCCGGGTTGGTCGCTGGTGCTTGCCCCTGTACTCGAAGCGCTCTTGTGGCCGCTGGCATCCGCCCTGCTGCTGATGCCGCAACGCCGCGCCCCGGACCCCGATGAAGTGCGCCCGCTGTAAGTATCGGGACGTCGCTGCATGACAGAACTGCGCAATGTCGAGGCGGACCTGTCGCGCTTCCGCTCGCGGGTGCTGGTCATCAGCGGCGTGGTGCTGGTGTGCTTCGGGCTGCTGGTGCTGCGCCTGCTGTACCTGCAGATCTGGCGCCACGACGAGTTGCGTGCACAGGCCGAGAACAACCGCACCTCGATCGTCCCGATCGTTCCCAACCGCGGGCTGATCACCGACCGCAATGGCATCGTGCTGGCGTCGAACTACTCCGCCTATACCCTGGAGATCACGCCTTCCAAGACCGAGAGTGGTGTCGAGCGCACCATCGAAGACCTCTCCGCGGTACTCGACATCACGCCGCGAGACCGGCGCCGCTTCAAGAAGCTCATGGAAGAAACCAAGAGCTTCGAATCGGTCCCCATCCGCACCCGGCTGACCGACACCGAGGTGGCCCGCTTCGCGGCCCAGCGGTTCCGTTTTCCGGGTGTGGAGATCAAGGCCCGGCTGTTTCGCAGCTACCCGCACGGCGAGCTGGCCAGCCATGTGATCGGCTACATCGGCCGCATCAACCGGGCCGAAAAGGAAAAGATTGCCGACCAGGAGGACGCCGGCAATTACCGCGGCACCGAATACATCGGCAAGCTCGGCGTGGAACAGAGCTACGAGACCGAACTGCACGGCATCACCGGTGTCGAACAGGTGGAGACCTCGGCCGGAGGCCGTGCCGTGCGCAAGCTCGCCAGCAACCCCTCTACCCCCGGCAACACCGTCATCCTGTCGATCGACATCAAGCTGCAAAAGCTGATCGAAGACATCTACGGCCAGCGCCGCGGTGCGCTGGTGGCCTTGGACCCACGCAACGGCGAGGTGCTGGCCTTCGTGTCGAAACCCACCTTCGACTCCAACCTGTTCGTCGAGGGCATTGACCAGGAAAACTGGCAGGCCCTGAACGAGTCACCGGACAAGCCCTTGCTCAACCGCGCCCTGCGCGGCACGTATCCGCCGGGCTCGACCTACAAGCCCTTCATGGCCTTGGGTGCGCTGACCACCGGCACCCGATCGGCGAGCACAATCATCAATGACCCCGGCTTCTTCATGTTCGGTGGCCACCGTTTCGGCAGCCCCGAAAATGAAAAAGGCGGCGCGATGGACATGCGCCGCGCGATTGTCGAGTCGAGCAATGTGTACTTCTACACCTTGGCCAACGAAATGGGCGTGGACACCATCCACGATTTCATGAAGCCACTGGGTTTTGGCCAAATCACGGGCATCGACATCAAGGGCGAGGTCACGGGCGTGCTGCCGAGCCAGGAATGGAAACGCAACTACTACAAGCGTCCGGAGCAACGCAAGTGGTACGCGGGCGAGACCATTTCGCTGGGCATCGGCCAGGGCTACAACAACTTCACCATGCTGCAGATGGCGCAGGCCTTGTCCACCATCGTCAACAACGGCGTGCAGCACAAGCCCCATCTGGTGCTGGGGGTGCAGGACGCCTCCACCAAGTCCCGCACCACCGTGCAGCCACCCGAGCCGGTGCGCCTGGACTTCAAGCCGGAGCACCTGGAAGTGATCCGCAACGCGATGATCGGCGTGACCCAGGGTGGCACATCGACCCGCGTGTTTGCCGGCGCGCCCTACCTCAGCGGAGGCAAAACCGGTACGGCACAGGCCGTCAGCCTCGGGGCCAACCAGAAGTACAATGCGGCCACGATGGAAGAGCACAAGCGCGACCATTCGCTCTATGTTGCCTTCGCCCCGGCCGATGCGCCCCGCATTGCGCTGGCGGCGATCGTGGAGAACGCTGGCTTTGGTTCGGCTTCGGCAGCCCCCATCGCCCGGCGGGTGTTCGACTACTGGCTGCTGGGGCTGTACCCGAGCGAAGAGGACATGGCCTTGGTGAGCAAGGGGCAAGCCACAGCCCCGGTGGGCAAGCAGCGCTCTGCCGCAGAAGTCGCCTGGCCTTCCACCAGCGCTGCGTCGGCCGAACCGACGCAGGAGACCCTGCGCAGCGCCTACGTGCCGCGCCGCCGCCCGGAAGCACCCTGAACCAAGGCTTCAGCGCAGGAAAGCGTCCCAACTGGTCTTGGCGATCAGGCTGCTGACCACCACGATGAACACCCCGCGCACGAAGCCAGCGCCGTGCTTCAGGGCCAGGTGGGTACCGGCAAAACTGCCCAGTACATTGGCCAGCGCCATGGCGACCACGAAATGCCACCACACATGGCCCTTGTAGGCAAACAGGACAATGGCAGCCAGGTTCGATGCGGTGTTGAGCAGCTTGGCGCCGGCCGAGGCGTGCAGGAAGTCGTAGCCGAGCAAGCGCACCAGCAGAAAGACGAAAAAGCTGCCCGTGCCGGGACCGAAGAAGCCGTCGTAGAACCCGATGGCCACAGCGATTCCGCTGGCCACCAGGGCTTCCTGCCGACCGGCAAAGCGCGGCGCATGGGAACGCCCCAACTCCTTCTTGGCCAGCGTGTAAGCCAGCACCAGAAGCAGCACCAGCGGCAGCGCCTTGCGCAGGTAGTGTGGCGACACCACGGTCACCAGCCAGGCGCCACCCATGGATGCCACGAAACACGCGGCAGCGGCTGGGGCCAGGGCATGCCAAGGCATCTGCACACGACGCGCGTATTGCAGCGTGGCCATGGAAGTGCCCCAGACCGACGCACCCTTGTTGGTACCAAACAGCGTTGCCGGTGCGGCATGGGGAAAGGTAGCAAACAAGGCCGGGACCAGAACCAGCCCGCCGCCGCCCACGATCGAATCGATAAAACCGGCCAGCAGCGAGGCCAGCGTCACAACCAGAAGTTCCATGCGACCATTGTCGCACGCGTCACAACGCTGCCACTGCTATTGTTTTGGTAGCTGCTTGCGCAATGTATTCGCGGGCTACAGGCCAGATTAACGCAAAGTCACACCCATCTGGCGCAGGTAGTTGGCAATGTCCCGGGCAATCGGACCTTCGGCGCGCGCGCGCTCCACCACGTCGGTGGCCGCCTGGGTCTGGCCCATGGCTGCCAGCGACACCGCCAGCCCCAGGAGCCAGCGCTGCTCGGTGGGACGACTCTGCAAGGCCTGCATGTAGGCCTGCACACTGTCAGCGTGCAACCCCAGTCGCTGGGCGGCGTTGCCGCGCAGGGCCCAGACCTCGGGCGCCTGCCTCGTTCGGCTTTCATGCGCGAGCAGCATGTCGTAGGCCGCCTGCACCTGCCCCAGGGCCAGCTGCATGCGCGCCTGTTCACGGACCATGGCGACCAGCACGCTTTCCATCCCCACCACGTTGGCATGGCGATCGGCCAGCGGCAGCGCATCGCGCAGCAACTCCAGGGCTGCGGTCTGGCTGCCCTGGGCCCACAGCGACTGGGCCTGGGCCAAGGCGTCGCGGGCTGCCGCCAACTGGCGGGGGCCGGCATTGGCCGTTTCCGGGTTGGTCACGGGTGCCGACGCTGCGCCCGCAAGGGCGGGCGCCGGGCGTTCCGCGCTGGGTGCGGGTGCAGCGCGCACCTCAACGGAGGGCACAACCACTGGATTGGCACGCGGTGCGCTCGCCTGCACCAAGGGCGCCGCAGGAGCCGCGACGACTGCACTGTTGCGTGGCTCAGGCGCCATACGCGGCACGTGGTCCAGTGCGGCGTCCAGACGCAACTGCACCGCTCCACTGGGCAATTCCGCCACAGGCGATGGGCTTGGATTCGGCACGGCCGGTGGCGCAAGGGCCAGGACACTCGGTGCCGATGCCACAGCCATTGGGTCAGGTGCAGACGCACGATGCACTGGAGCCGAGCCGTACAGCAAGGCATCAAACACCTGCAGATACCATGCCGCACCCACAGCCATCACGACCGCGAACAGCACCGGCAACAGCCACCTGCGCCCTCCTTTTTGCGGTAGCGGCGGTGTGGTCAGCGTTGCGCCCGTGACACTCCGGACCCCTGGTGCGCCGGCGCTGCCTTCAAGGCCTTGCCCGCGCTGGTCCAGATCACGCAGCATCTGGTTGATCACACTCATGACATCCCCGCTCCGAACGAATCGTCCACACCACGTGCACGTCCACGGCGCGACGCACTCCGCGGCCACCAGCGCCGCCACCAGGGCGGCAAGGGTGCCACGGCCGGGGTGTCGCGTGCGGCCAGGTGCACATGACGCGCCTGGACGCGGTGGCTTGCTTCACCATAAGCCAGCATGAGGCACTTGTGGGCCAGCACGTTGATCAGGCGCGGGGTTCCGCCGCTGTAGCGTGCCAACAGCTGGGCTGCAGCGCGGTCAAATACCTCCACCTCGGTGGAATCGTCCAGCGCGGCACAGCGCAGGCGGTGGGCCAGGTAGGCGGGAACCCGTTGTGCGGCCATCGGGCCCAGGTACTCCGAGAAGGTGATGCGTTGCAGCAACTGGCGTATCTCCGGACGCTCCAGCTTGGTATCCAGGTCGGGCTGCCCCAGCAGGACCAGTTGGATCAGCTTGCGCTTTTCGGTTTCCAGGTTCGAGAGCAGGCGCAGGCTCTCGATGGACCGCAGCGGAATCGCCTGGGCTTCGTCGATGCACACCACCACCCGCCGCCCTTGGGAAGCATGCTGCACCAGGGCCGCACGCAAGGCCTCCTGAATCGCATGCCGGGTGGCGGGCGTCGGAACCTCGATGGAGAGTTCATGCAGCAGGGCCATGATCAGGTCGTCCGGCCCCATGTCGGGGTTGGGGATGTAGGCCGTCACACATTCGTCCTGCAACAGGCGCAGCAACTGGCGACACAGCACGGTCTTGCCACAGCCGAGCTCACCCACGACCTTGATGAAGCCTTCGCCACTGCGCAGCGCCACCAGCAGCGTGTTGAGGGAAGCCTGCGCCCCCTCGTGGGCAAAGAAGAAATCCGTGTCCGGGGTGATGGAGAACGGGGCCTCCCGCAAGCCGAAGTGGCCCAGATACATCACTGGGCCGGGCTGGGTTGGCCCATTTCGATCACCCGCACGCGGGCCGCATCCATGTCCTGGATGGCGGCACGGGCACGATCCGTCTGCGCTTCCCAATCGCTTTGGGAACGGATGATGGTGGGTTTGATCAAAACAATCACTTCGCGCTTGCGCCCGGTAGCTGCCTTGTTGCCGAACAGCCATGAGAATGCCTTGTCGGTCGTGCCGGGCACGCCCGAGGAGCTGCGGGTCGACTCCATCTGCATCAGGCCGCCGATGGCCACGATGGCACCGTCCTGGATGCGAACCAGCGTATCGGTTTCATTGACGCTGCTGGAGGCCAGCGGCAGCTTGTAATTGCCCACGGTCCCGAGGTCGATCTGCTTGCTCTTCTCCGTGACCGTGGTGACAGAGGGGTGGATGTGCAGGGTAATGGTGCTGCCCTCATCCACCTGCGGCGTCACGTCCAGAGAAATGCCGGAGAAGAACGGTGTCAGCGTGACGGTAGGCATGGTGGTGCTGTTGCCGCTGGTCGTGGTGCTGGACGTGCTGGCGGTGCCGCCCGAGATGTTTGTCACATACAGCTCATCGGTACCGACCTTGAGCACGGCCTTCTGGTTGTTGAGCGTCGCCACGCGCGGGCTTGACAGGGTCTGTACATCACCCTGGGTTTCCAGGAAGCCGAGCACCGCCTGGAATTGCGTTGCCGCCAGGGCCAGACCGAACAGTCCACCACCAGCCGCCATCGACGGGGCGCTCACCACGTCATTGATGACGTTGGTACCCGAGGGGTAGCTGCCCCCGCTGACACCCGAGCCAAACACGCCAATGCCCGTGGTGCCGTCGACACTGGTGCCCATGGCAGCCCAGTTCACACCACTCTGGTAGCCATCGCGCAACTCGACCGAGATGATCTTGGCTTCCAGCATGACCTGGCGCTCCACCGCGATTTGCGCTGCCTTCAGGAACTTCTCTACCTGACGCAACTCATCAGGCATGGCGCGCACCATCAGGATACCGGCATGCGGGCTGGCGATGACTGTTCGTCCCTCGGCATTGCCAACCATGGTGCGCACTGCCGCGGCCATTTCGGTCCAGAAGTCGGTTCGTGAACTGGTGGAGACACTGCTGCTTTGCTGCTGACCCTGGCTGGATGCGCCACTGGTGGCGTTCGATGCCGTGCCATTGCTTGCACCCGAGCCTGCCGATCCACCCGACGACACCCGCAAATCGCTGGCGCCGACGCGTTGGGAATTCGGGTAATTGACGGTGAACACGCGCGTCTGCAGTGTCGGCGGATAGACGGTGATGCGCCGGCCCTCCATCTTGTAGTCGTAACCATAGACATCGCGAATGGCGTCGAGGGCTTCCTTGACGGTGACACCGCGCAGAGTGACGGAGAGCGTGCCCTTGACATCCGGATGCATGAGCATGCTGTAGCGCGTGTCGGCCACGATGGCCAAGAACACGTCGCGCACCTGGGCGTTGTTGATGAGCAGGTCGATGCGCGGCTCGGCACTGGCCGTGGGCGGGCTGACGGGTTCGGCCAGTGATTCACTCACCGCAGCAGGTATCGCCTTCGGTGCAGGCTTGGCAGGGGCCATTTCGGCCTTGATGGCAGCACTGACATCGGGCGTACGCATGGGGCGATCCGCCGCACAACCCGACAACAGGCTGGCCACCACGGCGGTCGCGATGGCCAAGGCACGCAAGGGTCGCGTGCTGGTCTCCAGCAATTCGAAGTTAGCAGTCATGGGCATCATTTTCGCGGTTGGGACGCGGCGCCGCGCCAGCATCCGGTGAAGATCGGGATTCCGGTGGTGAAGTCGCGCCAGTACGGGGCTTTTTCTTGCGGGTTGATGGGGACTTGGTAGGTGCTGTCGTTCCGCAACGCGCACTGGCCACACTGCGCTGCACACCGGCAAATCGCGGCTGCTTGGTCAGGCCGCTCGCATCCCGCAGCCAGATCTCGGTTTCCGTGATGCGTTCGAGCTTGTAGTTGTCCACCGTCTGGCCCGGAGCCACCAGTCGCGATCCCACGACCAGGTAGGGCTTGCCGCCGCGCACCACCACATTGCCGGTGCCGACCGGTGAAGTCTGCATGGTGGCCCCGTCGGCCGCAGCACCGTCTAGCCCGGCCGCCGCGGGCGCCACCGTGGGGTCACGCAAGGCAGGCGTGGGCACGGGCCCCTGCGCCTGCGCAGCGCAAGCCAGTGCCAGCCACGCACAGGCCGACAGCGCATTGAACAAGCGCCTCATGGTGTCACCCCCAGCACGTAGACCTGCAGCACCATTTCCGGGGGCTGCTGCTCGGCCTTGATCTGCATACTGCCCCAACGCAGATGCGGCAAGGCAGTCTCCAGGGTCTGTACATAGCGCATCAGCTCCAGGTAGGGCCCCGCGATGCGCAGTTCCAGGCCCTGACGGGTCAGCCCCGGAACGCTCGTGCCGCCAACGCTGCCTGCATCACCCGCAAGCGTCTGGGTACCCAGCAGGCTCAGGTTGGGCTGGCGACGCAGGAACTGCACCAATACCGGCTCCAGGGCACGTCCCGTGCCCGTCTGGGCCAATTGGGCCTGGATCTCTTGATTCACCGAGGCGATGTCACGCTCCACCGCGGCAATGCCCTCGCGTACGGCCTGGTTCAGGTCCACCGGCTTGCCCGCAGCGACCAACTCGGCCCGCAGACGGTTGATTTCGGCCCCTTGGGCTGCGTAGCGTTGCTGCACCGCCTTGAACTGGGTTTGGGATGGCGTGAGCACCAGGGTGTCCACCAGCGCAAGCAAGACGGCCATCACGGCCAGAAACAGAATGGCACGCTCGCGCAGGCTCAGGGTATCGACCTTGGCGGCCCATTGCAACAGCTGGGCTTTCATGGTTTGCGCTCCACATCGTTCGTCTTGGGCACGCTCATCGGGCGCGTGCTTCCGAGTTCAAAGGACCACAGCTTGCGACCCACCGCTGCGGGCTGCAACGGCGGCGCCGTTGGCGCTGCGGGCGACACCGGCGCAACTGCAGCCGGTGCTATGGCCTTCACCTGCACCTGCGACAACTGCAAGCCCTGCAGCAGCGGGTGTGTGGCCATGCGTGCCACCCAGTCGTTGAGGGCGGCAGGCTCCAGCGTGTAGCCCGATACCCTGAACAAGCCCGCCGACATGGTCACCCCATTGATCCACACCGACGCGGGTGTGCTGCTGGCAAGGAATTGCAGCCGCGCCGCGTAGCCGTTGCCGGGCTCCGACGCCCCATCCTGCAATGCGGCCAGCAAGGCCTTGCGCTGCTCCAGATGGGCCCTGCGGTCTTCAAGCTGATGCGTCAGGCCGGGATCCACCGGCTGTGCGGCGGCTTTGATGCGCTCCAATGCGCTCTTCAAGTTGTCAATGTCCCGGGCCTGAGACTCCATGGTCTGGGTGTACTGGCGTGCCGCACTCCCCAGGTTCCAGGCCCAGGTGCCGGCCAGCACGGCCCCCAGCACCACAAAAACCCCCAGACTCGCGGCCATGGTGTGGGCCGAAAAGTACTTCTTCTGCGTCAGCAGAATGGGGGCGCAAAGGTTGATCTGCTGGGCCATGCTCAGAGTGTCCGTGTTTCCGTGCGCAAGAGCAGTCCCAGCAACGGCCAACACTCCATGCGCTCACCCGCAGGCAATGCCGCCCAACCCGGAAACTGGGCCGACAAGTCGATCGCCTGCACCACCATGCCCAGCTCGCGCGCCAGCCATTGGACCATTTCCGCCGAGCGCTCGCCCGCGGCCACGCGCAAGCCTTGCAAGGGCAAATCGCGCCAGGTGCGGTCCCACAGGTCCAGTGAACGCTGCAGCTCCACCACCACGCGCTGGTGGGCACCCTGGCCCGTAGCGGAGTAGTCCACCATGCCCGCCGAATAGTCGGCCCCGAAGGCCTCGCCACCGACGGCGTAGTCCGGAACGTATTCGCCTACCGGCACATAGGCCTGTTCCGCAACGGGTGCGGCCCCCGAGTCGCCCCAGGACATGGCCATGAAGCCCACAGGCAGGTCCAGCCGACGGGTGAAAAACAGTTCGTCGTTGGCACTGATGGTGAGCAGACCCTGGCGGTCATCGGCCATGGTCAGCAAGGCATCGGCGCGCTCGGCGCGGCCTTCGGTACGGGCCAGCAACTGCTGCAGATTGCGCTGCGCGGTTTCCTGCACGTCGACCACGCGCACATCCCATTGCATGGCGTCGCTGAGGTCGAGCAGTTCACGCACCACCGCATTGGCAGCAGCAACCACGAACAGCAGTTCACCCGCCTTGTACTGGCCGTCTCCGACCTTGAGCACATCCAGCGTGATGTCATCGATGTGTGCGGTCACCAGATCCTTGATCTGGTAGCGTGCGGCGGCCCGCATCTCTTCCGGGGGGACTTGCGGTGCGTCGATCTGCAGGAACTGGTACTGCGCCGGGCGCAGCATCGCCTGCGCGGCCAGACCCTTCAGACCCAGCGCTGCCAGCCGTGCCGCAAAGGCTTCCAGTGCGTCATCACCGCGGCGCTCGACGCCTGCGGCCTTGATTTCGAAGCGCTCACCGCCCAATGGCTTTGCCACGACATAGCTGAGTACACCGTCTGCCCAGGACACGACCAAGCGGGCACTGGAGGAAGGGCGACGCCATGGCCAGCGCACGCTCACGCCCACTCCTTGTGGATAACCGAACCGTGACCCTTCACATTTGTATACATTGGCACATTATTCACCAAGTCGCTCACATATTCATAGCTGGTTGCGCAATAAAGACGGGGGCAGGCGGCCAAAATCATCAGTAGTTTTCGCGGCGGTAGATGAGCGGGCTCTTGTAGACACCGAATGTGGCACGGGCCGAAGGGTTGGTGTTGGCTGCGCCCCCCCAAGGGTACTGCAGCCAGGGCACGCCAGCTGTTGCGGCGCTGGCACTGTACCCGGTGGCTGCGTTAGATGTAGTGCAAGTGCTGCCAGCTGCAGCACTACCCAGGTTCAGCGTTACATCCACCCAGCCGGTGACGTTTCCGACTGGCTGCACCAATCCCAAATTGGGTGTTGGCTTGGCGCCTACCGACCCTCCCGCCGTTCGACAAGCCGCCAGACCATTTTTCGTGTCCACTGGATAGACAAAGGCAAATTGGCTGGACGCAACGGTGGTGCAGGTATCTGTTCCAGTCCGCCATCCCGCTGTCGCCACTGCTGGAGCATCGTAATACTCGAACGCGACAGGCACCGAAAGTCCTGTGCTCAAGCGCTCCGAACCGTAGGCGTTACGCATGCGAACACGCCCGCTGCGAATCACCGTGCTGCCCTCGGAAAAGCCGCTGGAGGTCACGGCATCGGTGTCGAGTGCCCGCACACCCAGCGTATAGGGGGCAGCCATGGCATAGCTACTCGTTGCACCCACAGCTGTATTTTGGTATGCATAGGCGGGACTCGCTGACGCTGCGGGGGTAGCAACACCTTTGGAAAAGGTCGAAGCCAACAGTGTGGCGTTGGTCCACACGGGGGCGCCGGTACAGGAAGAACCGCTGACACACGCAATGGCGGTCGGACCACTGCCGGAATCGCTTACGGTGACCGACTTGGCCCAGGTCGAACCACTGTAGTTTTGCGTTGTGGCGTTCGCAGCGTTCTGCGCAGTGACGGTCAGCCCCAGCGGCTGCCCTGCGTACGTGAACGCGCCACAGCCCGCGGTTACCGAAGTAATGAAATGGTCGGGGATAAAACGACCGAAGTAGCTGCTTTGCGTGCTGCCAATGTTGCAGCCATACTTGCCGCCCGACAAGGTGTTGGACGAGGAGCCGGCAATGCAGTCACTTGCAGCACTGTCAACCGCAGTGAAAGTGCTGTCCACCACGCCGTCAGCTGCCAACCGAAAATATCCCACCTCCGAGTAGGTAAAGGCCGTTCCGCTGGCGCCATTGCCGCTGGCTGAAGCCGCCGCAGCGGTAAAGCTTCCTGCCAGGGTACCGGTCTGCTCGGCACCACTATGGGCAGATGCCTTCGTAGTGTCCAACGTGGGCGTACCGCCATATCCGACGGTACCGGTGTCGGCAGTGAGTGTGAAGGCGGCTCCGGCCTTGATCTTTGGTGCTGCTGTTCCATTGGCTCCCGTGGAATCCGCATTCGCATTGGAAGAGCTGACAGTAAATGCAGTGGGCCGAATGGCGAAATTGTCCGTGGAGCAGGCCGGTGTGCCACTCCCCTGCTGCATCCGTACCCGTACATTCTTGGCAGCACCGGCATAGGTAAATGACGCCGATTTGCGCCCACTGGCCAATGTGACACTTTGGGTGCTCGTCAGGCCAGTACCTGTTGGGCAGGCGCTGGAGGTGGTGTCCACCAGATCCACGGTCAAAGCTGCGCTGCTGGTGGTATCGACCGAAGTTCCGTTCACCGCGACGATGTCCACACTGAACGCCGTTCCGGCAAGCTTGGTGTAGAGGTTGGTCTTCGGATTGGCACCCACTTCAACCGCATCAAACGCACAGGAGGCCGACGTGTAGGTAAGAGAACAACTGTTGGTGTTGGTACTGCTGTTGTAACAACTTGCACTGGCATCGGGTGTCGGGCTTACGCTGCCCACACCCAGAACGACCGTTCCAGCACTACTCTGGCTAAGGGTTCGTGTCGTCGTCCCACCAGAAAACGTAAAGGTGTCGCCACTGGTCCACCCCGAAGGCGTCAGCCGCACCGTAACAGCGCCTGAATAGAGACTGGTGCATGCCGCATTGAGACATGCCTTGAGCGTGACCGACTCAGGAGTGCAGGTGGACGCCGCCCCGTCATGCTCGATCTGGATGTGATCGAAGGTGCCCGAGCAGTTGCGTCCCAGATTCATGTCGGCCTGCACTTCGGACGCACTAAGCTCGTAGTTGTAGAGCTTGGTCTCGTCAATGTAGCCCTGGAAATTGCGGCTGCTGATGACAGAACAGGAACCGGTTGCAACGTCTCCACCAACATAGAAGTTGCAACTGTTCTGCTGCAAGGTTCCGGTCCAGCTACCCGACGTCGCATCCTGCACTCCATTGATATAGATTTTCTGACGCCCTGCTCCGGTCGCGGAACTGAAGGTGATCGCCACATGGGTCCAGGTATTGAGTGGGATGGAGCTGGAGGAGGTGATGTTCTGACCATTGTTCCACCACCAGTACAACTTGCCACTTGAATTGATGTGGAACTCATAGTTCACGTCGTTTGAGAGAACGCTGTAGAGCCCGCCGGAAGCAGGATAGCCAGTCATGTAGATCCACGCCGACGCGGAGAATTTGGTCGTGTAGTTGAACAGGGGACTGGTGGGCACCTGCACGACAGCGTTGCCATCAAAACGCCCCGCATTGCAAAAGCTACCGCTGACCGAAGACTTCTGGCTTGCAATGGTCGGACTCGGGACCACTGTGTTGGTTGTGCTGCTGGCCCCGGTCAGCACCCTCTTGCCATGCAAGCCTGTAGAACCCGAATCGAGCACTTCCCCGGTGGATCCGTTCCATGTCCCCACTGCCTCATCCATCCGGTAGTGAGTCACTGCGCCCCCCAATACGAGGACGCTGGCACTCGCTGATGGCGCATTGGGCGCGGTAACGGTATTGGTCTGCGTGCCTTGGGTCAGCAAGGTGACAGCCAGGCTGAGTTGTGCCGTCGCTCCAGCTGGCAGCGAGGTGATGGTCCATGTGACCGTCTGCCCGGTAACAGCAACACTCCCCAACGTGGGAGCCGATGCGGAATACGACATTGATGCGGGAAGTGCATCAGTGATCGTGACGTTGCTGAGGGCACTGCTGCTACTGTTCTTGGCCTTGATGGTGAAGCTGACCACCGAGTTCAACTGACCGGCAGACGAATCGGCTACCTTGGTGAGGGTCAAGCCGCTGCACTGCGTGTAGGTCGGTGTACAAACACCATTTACCATGGTGCTGGAGTTACCGAACGTGATGCTGCTGCCCGTGACATTGCCGGTTACCACGGCATTGTTTCCCAGGTCCACCGACCCCGCAGCGGTAATGTTGCCGGTGATATTTCCGTTCACGCCGATGACGGTGGAACCGCCCGTGCTGATATTGCCGACGATGACAGGGTCGGTGCCCGATGCAAAGTTCCCTGCGATGTTGAGAGTGAGCGTGTAGGTGCCGCTGGCGTTGATCGTGACGTTGTTGGACAAGGCCATGTTGCCTGTGACGGTCAGGCTCAGGTTCGAGCTGAGGGTAACGACATCGTTGTTACCCAGGGAGATGCTGCCGGAACACTGGTAGGACGTGCCACTGCCACTGACGGTACCACCGCAGATGGAGGACAGTTGGGCCGGCAGGGTATAGCTGGCGGCATGACCCAGGGTGGCAAACAACAGCAGCAAGAGGCCCAGACTCGATCGTAGAAATGCCATGGTCATCGCTCCATGCTGGCCGACACGCTGCGCTCGACGTAACCCTGGGTTCCCGCCGCGCCCAGGGAAGCTACCGCAGTGAAGCGCAGGATGTTGATTGTGGCGCCGCCTTCTGTGTAGGCAGTAGCCGTACAGACCACTGCCACGGAAATGCCCTGGATGGTCAACGTTGTCGACGCCGCCGGACAGGCCGATGCGGCAGCACCCGCACTGACACCCCATTCCAGCCCGGCCCGCGCCGCCCAGTAGGCCCGCGAACCCACGGTATCCTGTGCCGACGTGAGCTGCTGGGTATTGGAAAAGCTCACCATGTAGCCCCCGAGTGCGGCCAGCACCACCACCAGGAAAACGGCGGCCACGGCGGCAAACCCCTTCTGATGACGCGTTGGCTTCATGGCGTGTTGTTGACGTGCACCTCGTGCTGGAGACTGACAGTTTCCCCACTGTCCGTCAACTGCAGGCTCATGCGTACCAGGGCATTGCGTTGCAGGTCGGAGCCGGTGTAGCTGAAGTTGCAGGCCGAAATGTTCTTTGCCAAGACCGAGGTCGTGGCGCCCGACCGCGGACAGGAGGCTGGCGCGGCATACGGCAGACCCGTGGTGTAGCGCAGCAGCTGCCCACCGGTGCACACGAATCCGACCACCTGCTCGCCCGCCGGAACGACGTGGAATCGGTTGCTGCCGGACTCCAGTGGAAATTTCTTGGCGACGATGGTGATGGTGGTTTCAGCAGGCGTACCGGAAACCGTCGGCGCCGGAGTATCAACAACCGCCGTGTTGTCCTGCGCATAGGCGTCCGAACCGGCGATGCCCAGGTTGTACACCACCACAACGTCATTTACCGCAATCTGCTGGTCACTGGGGCGTGCCGTGTTGTCGCCCAATTCATTGAAACTGGTGGTACTGGCGGCAAAATTCAGGAAACCGGTGCCCTGCGCACGGTAGCGCCCGCCGGTTTTGGTCGGAATGAATTCAATGCACTGGTTGGTAGGCGTGCGCACGCTATTGGGCAGCGCCTTGCGGATGTCCCGCCCCATACGGCGCACCGTGGTGTCCGCCACATCGGTCAGCCCGGCGCGGCGCGCGCTGGCAAAGTAGGCATCGATGGGCCCGCGCATGAACACCGCCACCATGCCGCCGATCACTCCCAGGATCACAATGACCATGACGAGTTCGACCAGGGTAAAGCCTCGAAGCTTGCGCATGCTCAGTAGTTCCCCTTGTAGCCGACCAGCACAACCGAGCCACCGCTCCAGGTCACGGTCACCGTCACGGCCTTGAGCACCGTCGCGCCGCCTCCTGTCACAGTGGCGGGTGCGGCCACAGAAACAGCCACGTTGTACGTACTCAACCCCGGGACTGTGGCCCCCGTCACATCCACGATACCGCCAGCAGTGCTGTAGCCGTTGTAGTCGTCCACATCGTCCCAGAGGTTGCGGCTTGCCTCCTGGTCGGCAGCTACCCGGGCTGCCGGGCATACCGGTGCGGCGGGCGGCGCCAACGTGGCGGTATCGGGGTCGCAATACTCCTTGAGCGTGATCTCCTCCAGCATGGATTCCGCCACCGCCAGGGCCTGCTTGCGCACCATGGGGTCAGCCGATGAGGCCACCACCGTGTTGCTCACCAGCAAGATACCAGCCAGCCCGGAAGCCACCACCACGATGAAGATGATGACCTCGATGAGGGTGAAGCCCTGGGCGGTGCGTTTAGTCATGCACATACCCGGTGGCGGCTTCCACGGTAATCGTGCGGCCTCCCCCAGTCACCGTGAAAGTCTGCACGGTGGCGAGGGCAGCGCCGCTGGTGTCAATCGGTTGCCCCAAGCCATCAAAACTGAAATTGGCTGGCGGGCGGGTGGCATAGCTGACACCGGAAACAGCCAGGGCAGCCTTTCCGTCCGGCCCATTCAGCGCCGTCGAACAGGAGGATGTGGCAGCTGTGGCGGCAATGGAAAGGCTGATACCACTGCTGGTAATTGACAGGCACACCGTACGCCGCTGCGCAATAGCGGTCTTCTGGGCATAGCGCAGATAGGACAGCGTCACGTCCTCCATGCCACGGGCGTCAAAGTCCGATCGATTGAAGATGCGTGGCGCTGCGTAGGCCGCGAGGATGCCCAGAAGCACCAACACCATGATGAGTTCGATGAGCGTGAAGCCGTACTGACCCACGGATCCACGCTGACGACGCCCAACCGTAGACTTGGCACCTGCATTTCGAATTTCACTCGACATATGGTCAGCAATTGTTGCTATTTGATTGGTAGCAAACCGCCCAACATGGAAGCCGTCCTATTGTAGGACAGCGCTCTGTCCAAGCATACAGTGCAGGGCCTCCTATGATGCGCATGTGAACTCCCGCCCCATCCCAACCCTCAGCAACGATTGGTCTGCCGGTATCCTGGCCGCCACACTGTTCCTCGTTCCCGCTGTGGGTGTCCCGCATGACTACCTGCTACAGGACACCCTGAAGTCCGCGGTGGCTGCCTTTGGCGTCCTCGCTGCCGGTCTGCTTTTCTTCATGGCGCGATGCATACAGCCACGTGCGCTTGCCTGGCACTGGATTGTCCTGATTCCGGTGACCCTTTGCCTGTATGCCCTGTGCAGCTCCGTCTGGGGTCACGCCTACCTGAGTGCAGTCGAGTCATTGCGTTGGCTGCTCATCGGCGCGCTGGTGTTCCTGTCCCTGAACGTCTTCGCCGGGCCACGGCAATCGCGAGCCTTCTGGGCAATCCATTGGGGCGCAGTGGCGGCTTCCCTGTGGATCATGGTGTATGTCTGGACTGGCCTGACACCCTTCCCCCAGGGGGCACCACCCGCCGCCACGTTCTACAACCGGAATTTCGCGGCCGAGTACATCGTGACGACGCTGCCGCTCTCTTTCTACTTGGCATGGAAACATCGCTCAGTCTGGAGCGTCGGCGTTTCCGGACTACTACCGGTGCCCGGAACCATTGCAGTCCTGATGACCGGTACCCGTTCGGCACTGCTGGCCTTGCTGGTCTACGCATGTTGCGCTGTCGCCTGGCTAGCCTGGCGTCGCGTCCACAAGCTAGCCTTGCCGGATCGCGCCGGGCGTGCATCCTTGCTCACCACGGCCTTGTGCGTGGTCGTGCTCGGAAGCATACCGTCGAGCCGCTATTCCCAGCTCCCCAGCCACAACGACAAGCTGTGGGACCACGTGTTTGCACGGGCCCAGAGTGTTTCCTCAGAGTTGGAACCGCCGAAGAGTTCATTCAACATGCGGGTCGCCATGTGGAAGGCAAGCGTGCGGATGTTGCAGGACAAGCCGTGGACAGGCGTGGGAGCGGGTGCCTGGGAGGTGGAGGTGCCTCGCTACCAGGATCCTGACACGATGCTGGAACTCGACTACTACGCCCACAGCGATATCCTGCAGTTGCTGAGCGAATATGGTCTGGTCGTTGGCGGCCTGTCGTTGGCATTCCTTCTTGCTGCTTGTCTGCAACGCGCGGCACCGACTCCGCCGCTGCCACAAGATCCGCAACGCTATGCGCTGCTTGCCGCCCTGATCGGTCTGGCTACCGTTTCATTGTTCGGCTTCCCACTGCGGCTTGCGGGGGGCGGCATGCTCTTCGCCGTGCTGCTCGGAATGCTGTTTTCACCCGTTGCATACCCCGTCCTGGGGAGCCTAGGCAAACGAACCTATGCAGGGGGTGTCGCAGTTTTCTCGTTGGGCCTGCTCGCAGCAGTCTGGCTCACGATGCTGGCCGGCCGCGCCGAGTATCACCTGCTGCGGGCGTTGGACTACACGCAACAACTGGCCAAAACCCCAAAGACCAGCACCGCCACGGTCCACGATCTGGTGGACCACATCCACCACGAGGCCACACTCGGCATCCAGGCCAACCCCCACTACCGCAAGCTCAGTCCGATGATTTCGGAAGTGCTGATGGCGCACTCCCAGTGGCCCGAGGCGATCTGGATCCTGGAGAGCGTGGTCGCGTCACGGCCGCATGTTCCCGCACTGCTCGAAGGCCTGGCCTTGGCACGCGCCCAACTCGGTGACCGCCAGGGGGCGGATGCCGCGCTGGCCAAACTGCAAGCGCTGCGGCCGGCTCAGCCGGCAATCCGCAATACCGAACTGGTGGTATTGGCCAATACCGGCCGGGACGACACTGCACGGGCTCGCGCCCAGGCATGGCTCGCTGACGGTTTGGTCGACGTGAAACTGCTGCAGTCGATCTACGCACTGGGACTGAAGACCCACGACTGGCCATTGGCCCTGTCCGCGCTACGGCACCGCAATCGGCTCTGGCCCGAGCAGGCCGCCGACGGCCACTTCAGGATGGGAATGGTCTACGCCGACCCGGCGGTACACAACCGCACAGCAGCGGTCGAGGCCTTCCGGCAGGGGCTGGACGTATTGCCACCTGCGCAGCGGGAGAACTACCTGCAACAAGTGCCCGCTTCACTGCGGGCGGACGTAGAAAAGGGCACCTGAGTGCCCTTGTTAGACGCCTCGGAAAAGCGCTTTAGTTGATAGAAATGATCGTTGCAGTCGCAGTGGCGTTGGTCGACGTTTGCGTCAACGTGCAGGCAGTGGCCGTACCAACGGTAGCGCTCACGGTGCCGGACAGCGTATAGCCGGTTGGCAAACCACCTTGAAGAATGTTGCCTGCGGCGGTCTGGCATGCAACGTTGGCCGTTGCGGATCCATTGCCGGTGGTAACGCTGCGCGCCGCGTAGTTCACCGAACTGGCCGAGGTAATGCCGCCAGCGACCCCTTCCAATGCGGCGGTTTTGGCATCGGAGCTGAGATCCACAAACTTGGGAACGGCCACGGCCGCCAGGACGCCGAGGATGACGATCACCATCACGAGCTCGATCAGCGTAAAGCCTTGTTGGGTACGTTTCATATTGCTTACCTTTCGTTCAAAAAATTGGCCGGACTGTCGGGCCACCAACGTCAACGTAGCGAAGTGCTACAAATTCTAGAGAAAACTCTGCAGGTTGTGTGCGAGGTTTTGTGCATAAGTGCCTGTTGTTCCACACAAAAACCACGCTCGCTTCACTTTACTCCACTGCCATTCCGAGCCAGACGTAACGGTCCAGCGGCACCAGCGTCCCTACCCCCGCCTGAGCCCGACTTTGGAACCACAGGGCATCGAGCCCATCCTTGGACTCCAGCCCGGTTGCATACAGCGGCTTGTAGCCGATGCAGCGGCACTGACCGTCAAACGCCCACTGCCCTGGCGCCACCTGGCTCAGGTCGCGGCCTTGCACTTCTCCGGCGTAGTTCGGTGGAAACGCGCCCATCGCCGTGAAGGGATTGGCACTGGACTCCGGCGCGGCCGACGCCTGTCCGCGCACCTGCACTTGCAGGTGTTCCAGCACCATGGCCGTACGCATGGTGCCAAGCGTGGTCATGACCGCGGCGCGCTCGGCCTGGCCGTGAACCCGGCTGGCATACAGGCCAAAGACCCAGACGAAACCCAATACCACCAGCGCCAGGATGGCCCATTCGACCATGCGTCCCCCGCCGACCGAAACGGTGCGGGCCATGGCCTAGCCGCCTCCCTTGCCCATGGCGGCCTGCCCCATGTTCCACATCGGCAGGAAGACCCCCAACGCCAGCAGCAGCACCAGTACGCCAATAACCGCGAGCAGCAGGGGTTCGATCGATGCCGACAAGCCCTTGATGGCGTAGTCGGTGTCGCGTTCGTACATTTCGGCGATCTCGAACAGCAGCGAATCGAGTTCACCCGTTTCCTCACCGACCTGGATCATCTGCAGCACCACGGGAGTGAACACCCCGGTGGTGGCGGCACAGCGTGAAATGCTTTCGCCACGCTCGATGCCGTCGCGCATCTGCTCGATGCGTGCACCGATGAAGGCGTTGTCCACCGTCTGCGCCACCACCGTGAGCCCCTGTACCAGCGGTACCCCACTTTGGTTGGAGAGCGCAAAGCTGCGGGCAAATCGCGCCAGGGTGGCCTTCTGGATGATTTCACCGACGATGGGCAGGGTCAGTTTCTTCGCATCCCACCAGTAACGCCCCTTGTCGGTCTTGAGAAAACTCTTGGTGCCAAACCAGGCAGCGATGCCCCCCACAATCAAGGCCGGCCACCAGGCAATCATCCATGCAGAGAAGGCCAGCAGGCCGCGCGTGATGAGCGGTAGTTCCGTCTTGAAGCCTGCGAACACCTTGGCAAAGACGGGGATCACGAAGATGTTCAGCACCACGATGGCGATGGCCATCGCGACCAGCACGAAGATGGGGTAGCGCACCGCCTGCTTGATGCGCTCCTTCACGTCGCGCTCGAACTCCATGTGCTCGGTCAAGCGCAGGAACACCTCGGTCAGGCGTCCGGTTATCTCGCCCACCTTGACCATGGAAATATAGAAGGCCCCGAACAGATCCACAAAACGCGACAGCGCGGCCGACAGTTCGCGCCCCTGGTCGAGGCTGGAGCGGATGTCGCGCAGCATGTCCACCATGGCCGGTTTGGTGGCCGAGGCCTCCAGCCCGGCAAAGGCGCGCAGGATGGGAACGCCCGCCTTGTTCAGGGTGTACATCTGGCGCGAGAAGATCAGCAGGTCATCGGTAACCACGGGCTTGCGGTTCAGGCGGGCCAGCAGGCCTTCCTTCTGCGCTTCATCCGCCTTTTCCTTGGCCACGCCGATGAACACCGGCGCCACGCCCATGGCCTTGAGCTGGTCCGCCACACCGCCCTCGGTCATGGCTTCCAGCACGCCTGTGACCGCCTCACCCCGGCTGTTGCGTCCGCGCCATTCGTAGCGTGCCATTCAGCCTAGTCCTCCAGGTCGTCGGCATCGAGGCCGATGCGCATGGCCTCGGCCACGGTGGTACGGCCTGCGCGCACCAGCGCCAGGGCATGGTGGGCCATGGTCTGGCCCTTCATGCGCTCGCCCGCCAGGCGCAGGAAGGCACCCGGCTCGGCCCGCGATGCGGCCTGGGTCAGTTCGGCATCCATCTCCAGCAGTTCGTATACACCCTGGCGCCCGGCGTAGCCGGTGCCGTTGCAGGCCGAGCAGCCCATGCCACGCTTCGGTGCAAACCCCTCCATGCCCGCGTCGATCATGCTGGTGAGCCAGCCCTGTTCCTGGGGTGTCGGGTGGTGTGGGGCCTTGCACTCGTTGCAGATCAGGCGCACCAGGCGCTGGGCGATGACGGCCTGCAGCGAGGTGGCCACCATGAACGGAGGCGTTCCCATGTCCAGCAGGCGAAAGGGGGTACTGGCCGCATTGCGGGTGTGCAGCGTGGACAACACCATATGCCCGGTGATGGCGGCACGCAGGCCGATCTCGGCCGTTTCGGTGTCGCGCATTTCCCCGACGAGAATTACGTCCGGGTCCTGGCGCAGGCAGGCGCGCAACACCTTCGAAAAGGTGAGTTCGATCTTGTCATTGACCTGCACCTGGGTGATGCCGGGCAGGCGGTACTCCACCGGGTCTTCCACCGTGATGACCTTGTGCTCGGCCGCATCCACTTCGGCCAGTGCCGCATAGAGCGTGGTGGTCTTGCCGGAACCCGTGGGGCCAGTCACCAGGATCATGCCGGTGGTGCGGTGGATGATTTCGCGGAAGCGCTTGAGCATCTCCGGCGGCATGCCGATCTGGTCGAGCTTCTTCATCGCCGCGCCCTGGTTGAGCAGGCGCATCACCACCGCCTCGCCATACACGGTAGGCAAGGTGGACATACGCACGTCCACCGTCATGTCCTTCACGCGCACCGAGAAGCGTCCGTCCTGGGGCAGGCGCTTTTCCGAAATGTCGAGGCCTGCCATCAGCTTCAGACGCTGCGCCAAGGCGGCGCCGATGCGCTTGTCGGCCTGGGTCTGCACCTGCAGCACACCATCAACCCGTACCCGTACCTGCAGGCTGCTCTCCAGCGGTTCGATGTGCACGTCGGATGCCCCCACCTGGGTCGCATCCTCGAACAGGCTTTGCAGCAGACGCACCACCGGGGCGCCTTCGGCACCGACGCTGGCGGTCAGTTCTCCGAAGTCCACCGCGTCACTGAGGTCCTTTTCCAGCGCGCGGGTCAGGCCGGCGATTTCCTCGGTGCGGCGGTACAGGCGGTCAAAGGTGGCGGTCAGTTGGCTTTCGGGCACTGCCGCAATGGCGATGTTGCGCTTGAGAATGCGCGTCAACTCGTCGTAGGCAAACAGGTCCAAGGGGTCGCCGAGGGCCACCAGCACCGTGTCGCCGCGGTCTTCCAATACCAGGGCCTTGAAGCGCCGCGCCGCCGTTTCGGGCAGCAGCTTCACGACTTCAGGCTTGAACGGGAAGGACTTGAGGTTGACGAAGGGAATGCGCAGCTGGCGTGCCAGCCCGTTGGCCAACAGCTCTTCGGTGATGACGCCGGTTTCGATGAGCAAGCGCCCAACCTTCTTGCCGGTGGTGCGCTGCAGTTCCAGCGTCTGCTGCAGTTGTTCCTGGGAAATCAGGCGCTGCTGCACCAGCACGTCACCCAATCGAATCTTCTCCGGTCGGCCAGAAGGTGGCCGGGGCGCGTCGGCGGGAGGCTGTCCCGTGGCTGTATTCATGCGCTATTCCTTTGCGAATGGCAAAAATAATAGCACGCAGGCCTGTCCACGTGGGGACCGGCCTGCCGGGAAACGGATGGCAATCGATCGCGGGCTCAGGCGCCCTGGGCAGCGGCGCCATGGGCCGGTGACAGCACGTTGCCCTGCACGCTGACACGTGAACCGACGCCGTAGCTGGGGTTGCTGAGCTCGATGCTGCGGGTGCTGCCGTCGTCCATGCGCACCAGCACCCGGTAACTGGTCTGCTGGTTCATGCGCTTCTCGACCGTGTTGCCGGCGTAGGCACCGCCGAGCACGCCGCCGATGGTGGCCAGGGTCTTGCCGTCGCCGCCACCAAACTGGTTGCCCAGCAGGCCGCCGAGCACGGCGCCTGCCACGGCACCCATGCCGCTGGGTTTGCCCTCCGCCGCAATGGGTGTGACCGACTCGACCGTACCGCAGTGGGCGCAGGCCACCCGTGCGGGCGCTTGTTCCCACACCGGCTGCGTCGGCATCGCCACCGGGCGTGCCGGTGCAGGGGCCGATTGGGATTCTTCCAATGGTGCACGCGTTGCTACATTTTTCGTAGCTGACTGCACAGTATGCGTGCGGACTCCGGCCTGTTTTGTCTTGGTACTGGAGTCGAGCGCGGGCTTGGACTGGGCTAGGGTTGGCGCCGCCGCGGGCACAGCCTCGGTGGTCGGCGCGCTGGCCACAACGGCGGCAGGTGCAGCCGCCTTGTCGTGCTGGCTCAAATAGAGCGCAGCGCCACCAGCGCCCAGACCGGCAGTACCCATGACGCCGGCAACAAACCAGAGCCAGGGAGACGAAGGCGTTGCAGTGGTGGCAACAGGAGCATTGAGCACAGCGGACATGGCGGGTTTCCTTGCAAAGCGGGGGACTGAACCCCGAAGTTCACTAATCAGTCCCCACCTTAACGCCGCCACGGCGCAGCCGATGACGAAACCGGCTTTACGCTTGTAACCCGCCGTAAACCCCTTGCTTTACAGGTTCGGTGCCAGGAAACGCTGCAGGGCAGCCACGTCCATGCCGCGGCGCGCGGCCATGTCCTGCACCTGGTCATCGCCCACCTTGCCGACATTGAAGTAGGTTGCCTCCGGGTGGGCCAGGTAGAAGCCGCTCACGCTGGCAGCCGGCGTCATGGCCATGCTCTCGGTCAGCCCCATGCCGATCTCTTCGCACTGCAGCACGGCAAACAGGTCTTTCTTGACGCTGTGGTCGGGGCAGGCCGGGTAGCCGGGTGCTGGGCGGATGCCCTGGTAGCGCTCGGCGATCAGGGCATCGTTGTCCAATGCTTCCTGGGCGGCATAGCCCCACAGGTCGGTGCGCACCTTCTTGTGCAGCAGTTCGGCAAAGGCTTCGGCCAGGCGGTCCGCCAGGGCCTTGAGCATGATGGCGCTGTAGTCGTCGTGCGCGGCTGCAAAGGCCTGCTCGCGCTTGTCGGCCCCGATGCCGGCCGTCACGGCAAACATGCCGGCGTAGTCTGCGCCACTGGGGGCCACGAAGTCGGCCAGGCAGCGGCTGGGGCGGTAGCTGCCATCGTCCTCGGCCTGCTTCTCGGTCTGCTGGCGCAGGCCGTGCCAGGTGAGCACGGGCTTCTGGCGCGACTCGTCGGCCCAGAAGGCGATGTCATCGTCGCCCACGCGGTTGGCCGGGTACAGGCCCAGCACGGCATTGGCGGTGAGCCAGCGGCCCTCGATGACCTTCTTGAGCATGGTCTGGGCGTCGGCAAACACCTTGCGGGCCTGCTCGCCCACCACCGCATCGGCCAGGATGGCCGGGTAAGCGCCGGCCAGATCCCAGGTCTGGAAGAACGGACCCCAGTCGATGTATTGCGCGATCTCGGCCAGGTCGTAGTTCTTGAACACGCGCCGCCCCGTGAATTTGGGCACGGAGGGCTGGTAGGCCGCCCAGTCGATAGGCGTCTTGTTGGCACGTGCCTTGGCGAGGGGCCACAAGGGCGTGGCCTTCTTGTTGGCGTGCTGCTGGCGCACCTTGTCGTAGTCGGTGTTCAGCTCGGCCACGAATGTGTCTCGGCCATCGCCCAGGAGACCCTGCGCCACCGCGACGCTGCGCGAGGCATCGGGCACGTAGACCACGGGGCCGCTGTAGTTCGGGGCAATCTTCACCGCCGTGTGCACACGGCTGCAGGTGGCGCCACCGATGAGCAGCGGGATCTGGCGCGAGCGGAAGTAGTCGTCCTTCTCCATCTCGGCTGCCACGTACTGCATCTCTTCCAGGCTGGGGGTGATGAGGCCCGACAGGCCGATGATGTCCGCCCCTTCCTCCTTGGCCTTGGCTAGGATTTCGTGGGCCGGCACCATCACGCCCATGTTCACCACGTCGAAGTTGTTGCACTGCAGGACCACGGTGACAATGTTCTTGCCGATGTCATGCACGTCACCCTTGACCGTGGCAATCACGATCTTGCCTTTACTCTTCACATCGGCGCCCGCGGCTTCGAGCTGGCGCTTCTCTTCCTCGATGTAGGGCACCAGATGCGCCACGGCGCTCTTCATCACGCGCGCGCTCTTGACCACCTGCGGCAGGAACATCTTGCCTTGGCCGAACAGATCGCCCACCACGTTCATACCGTCCATGAGCGGGCCTTCGATCACATGCAGCGGGCGTCCGCCCTTGGCCAGGATCTCGCGGTAGGCCTCTTCGGTGTCCTGGGTGATGAAGTCGGTGATGCCATGCACCAGCGCGTGACTCAGGCGCTGCGCCACCGCAACGGGGGCTTCGGGTGTGCCACGCCATTCCAGCTTCTTGCTCTCGTCCTTGGCCGCGCCCTTGGCGTTCTCGGCAATCTCCACCAGGCGCTCGCCTGCGTCGGGGCGGCGGTTGAGCACCACGTCTTCCACACGTTCACGCAGGGTGGGTTCCAGGTCGTCGTACACGCCCACCATGCCGGCGTTGACGATGCCCATGTCCATGCCCGCCTGGATGGCGTGGTAGAGGAACACGGTATGGATGGCCTCACGCACCGGGTCGTTGCCACGGAAGCTGAAGGACACGTTGCTCACGCCGCCCGACACCTTGGCACCGGGCAGGTGCTGCTTGATCCAGCGCGTGGCCTCGATGAAGTCCACCGCGTAGTTGTTGTGTTCTTCGATGCCGGTGGCAATGGCGAAGATGTTGGGGTCGAAGATGATGTCTTCGGGCGGAAAGTCCACCTCATCCACCAGCACGCGGTAGGCCCGCTCGCAGATTTCGATCTTGCGGGCAAAGGTGTCGGCCTGGCCCTTTTCGTCAAAGGCCATGACCACCGCGGCGGCCCCGTAGCGGCGCAGCAGCTTGGCCTGGCGCTTGAACTCGTCGAGGCCTTCCTTCATGGAAATCGAGTTGACGATGGCCTTGCCCTGCACGCAGCGCAGGCCGGCTTCGATGACGCTCCACTTGGAGCTGTCGATCATGATGGGCACGCGGGCGATGTCGGGCTCGGAGGCGATCAGGTTCAGGAAACGCACCATGGCGGCCTGGCTGTCGAGCATGGCCTCGTCCATGTTGATGTCGATGACCTGGGCGCCGTTTTCCACCTGCTGTCGCGCCACGGCCAGCGCTTCCTCGAACTGGCCGTTGAGGATCATGCGGGCAAAGGCCTTGGAGCCGGTGACGTTGGTGCGCTCGCCCACGTTCACGAAGGTGGCACGCGGCGCATCGTCGGCACCGGTCTGGCCGATGAACACCGGCTCCAGGCCGGAGAGCATCATGGGGGGAAGGGCGTGGGGTTTCATAGGCGTACTCATGGCAATCAAGCCGCTTCCGGGTAGAACACTTGCGGGCGCTTGCGGGTGGCCAGCGGCTGCACGGCGGCGCAAATGGCACCGATGTGGTCGGGCGTGGTGCCGCAGCAGCCGCCCACGATGTTGACCAGGCCTTCGGCGGCGAATTCGCGCACCAGACGCGCGGTGATATCGGGCGTCTCGTCAAAGCCGGTGTCGCTCATGGGGTTGGGCAGACCGGCGTTGGGGTAGCAGCTGATGAAGGTGTCGGGCGCCGCGCGGTTCAGTTCCTGGATGTAGGGGCGCATCAGCGTGGCACCCAAGGCACAGTTCAGGCCGATGGACAGCGGGCGCGCATGGCGCACGCTGTGCCAGAAGGCGGTGACGGTCTGGCCGGACAGGATGCGCCCGGAGGCGTCGGTCACGGTGCCCGAAATCAGGATCGGCAGGCACTCGCCGCTGTCCTCGAAGAACTCATCAATGGCAAACAGCGCCGCCTTGGCGTTGAGCGTGTCGAAGATGGTTTCCACCAGCAACACATCGGCACCGCCCTCGACCAGCCCCTTGGTCTGCTCGTAGTAGGAGGCGCGCAGTTCCTCGAAGCTGACGTTGCGCGCGCCCGGGTCGTTCACATCGGGGCTGATGCTGGCAGTCTTGGGCGTGGGGCCCAGGGCGCCGGCCACGAAGCGGGGTTTTTCGGGGGTGGAGTACTTGTCGCAGGCAGCGCGGGCCAGTTTGGCCGAGGCCACGTTCATCTCGAACGCCAGATCCGCCATGCCGTAGTCTTCCTGGGCAATGCGGGTGGCACCGAAGGTGTTGGTCTCGATCAGGTCGGCGCCAGCGGCCAGGTAGCGCTCGTGGATGTCGGAAATGACGTCAGGGCGCGTCAGGCTCAGCAGCTCGTTGTTGCCCTTGAGGTCGCGCGGGAAGTCGGTAAAGCGGTTGCCCTGGTTGCCGGGGCCGGTGTAGCCCGCGCCACGGTACTGGGCTTCGCCGAGCTTGAAGCGTTGGATCATGGTGCCCATGGCACCGTCGAGGATGGCGATGCGCGACGCCAGAATGCCGGGCAGGGCCTGGGCGCGGGTGTAGACAAGGGGTTTCATGGGGTCGGCTCTCCTGTGCAAAGGTGTCCGAGCGCCGTTAAGAATCTCAAGCCTGACCACCGGAACCCCTGGTTCGCACTGGCTGCAACGCTCCTTGAGAGTGGGCTATTTTAAAACAAGGATGCACCTCGGGCGTCCGTCCAGGGGCAATTGGGGAGGCGCCAGCGGCGACAATAGGGGTACCCAGACTGGCCCTCCACGCCAGTCTGGGCGCCAAATTGGCCTTCAGCCCCCGTATTCATTGCGCAAGCAGCTCCTGATTTGATAGCGACAGATTCCGCTCCATCGACCGCACCCCGCGCCATCCTGCACGAGGTGTTCGGCTACGACGCCTTCCGCGGACCGCAGGAGGCCATCGTCGACCATGTGGTGGCCGGGGGCGACGCCCTGGTGCTCATGCCTACCGGCGGGGGCAAGTCGCTGTGCTACCAGATTCCGGCCATTGCCCGCCAACGCGCCGGGCATGGCGTCACGGTGGTGGTGTCGCCACTGATCGCGCTGATGCACGACCAGGTGGGCGCCCTGCTTGAGGCCGGGGTGGAAGCCACGTTCCTGAACTCCACGCTGGAGGCGTCGGAAGCCTGGGCGGTCGAGCAGAAGCTGGTCCGTTCCGAATACACACTGGTCTACGCCGCGCCCGAGCGCATCACCACACCACGCTTCCTGGCCCAACTCGACGCCCTCTACGAACGCGGGCGCTTGAGCCTGTTCGCCATCGACGAAGCCCACTGCGTGAGCCAGTGGGGCCACGACTTCCGCCCCGAGTACCGGGCGCTGGCCCTGCTGCACGAGCGCTACCCGGGCGTGCCACGCATGGCGCTGACCGCCACGGCCGACGCCCTGACCCGGGCCGACATCGTGCAGCAACTGCAGCTGCAGGACGCGCGGGCGTTCGTGAGCAGCTTCGACCGTCCCAACATCCAGTACCGGTTGCTCGAAAAGCGTGACGGCACCCAGCAGCTGCTGCGCTTCATCCAGAACGAACACGCGGGCGACGCCGGCATCGTCTACTGCCAGAGCCGCAAGAAGGTCGAAGCCCTGGCGGAAGCCCTGGTCGATGCCGGCATTCCCGCCCTGCCCTACCACGCCGGCCTTGACAAGGAGCTGCGCCAGACGCACCAGGACCGCTTCGTGCGCGAGGAGGGCATCGTCATGGTGGCCACCATTGCCTTCGGCATGGGCATCGACAAGCCCGACGTGCGCTTTGTGGCCCACGTGGACCTGCCCAAGAACATCGAGGGCTACTACCAGGAAACGGGGCGCGCGGGACGCGACGGTCTGCCCGCCACAGCCTGGATGGTGTACGGGCTGCAGGACATGGTGAACCAGCGCCGCATGATCGACGAGAGCCCGGCCAGCGACGAGTTCAAGGCCGTGATGCGCGGCAAGCTCGACGCCCTCCTGGGCCTGGCCCAGACCAGCGACTGCCGCCGCGTACGCCTGCTGGCCTACTTCGGCGAGACCTACGGCCACGCGCCGCCCAGCATCGAACAGCTGGGCCGCGCCATCGACACCGAGGAAGGCACGTACCGCAAACTGCGCTGCAACAACTGCGACAACTGCCTGCACCCGCCCGAGATCTGGGACGGCACCGACGCGGCGCGCAAGCTGCTGTCCACGGTGTACCGCATCCAGCAGTCCAGCGGCAAGCACTTCGGCTCGCAGCACCTGATCGACATCGTGCGCGGCAAGGCCACCGAAAAGGTGGAACAGTACGGCCACCAGAGCCTGAGCACCTTCGGGCTGGGCGCCGACTACTCGGAAGTGCAGTTGCGCGGCGTGCTGCGCGAGCTCATCGCCATCGGTGCGCTGGCCGTGGACGCCGGCATCTACAACACGCTGGAGCTCACCCCGGTAGCGCGCCCCATCCTGAAGGGCGAGCGCCTGGTGGAACTGCGCGAGACCGCCACCGAAGCCCCCAGCCGCAGCAAGCGCCCGGCCCGCTTGGCCGCCGTGGCCAAGGCCCCGGTACAGCTCGACAGCGAAGCCCTGCTGCGCTACGCCGCCCTCAAGGCCTGGCGCGCCGAAGTGGCCAAGGAGCACAACCTGCCGGCCTACGTGATCTTCCACGACGCCACGCTGGCGGCCATTGCCGAGCGCTTCCCGCAGACGCTCGATGAACTGCAGGGCATCAGCGGACTGGGTGCCAAGAAGCTGGAAGCATACGGCGCACAAGTGTTGCGCGTGGTGACCAACACCTAACAAAATCGGGGGGTGCCCCGTATCATCCGGCGCTTTCCGCGCCCTCCCCTGACCCCACCTGCATCACCGCCATGAACGACGCCCTCAAACGCTGGATGGACAAGAGTTCCGAGATCAACGAGCGCGCAGCCAGCGCTGCCGTGAATGCGTTCGACTGGCTGTTCAACAAGGAAAGCCTGGTCAAGTCCGGCAAGACGCCCTACACCGTGATCCACACCGGTGACCCGATGTCGGTACGCTACTACGACCTGGCCGACGAGGAGATCCCACTGGCCGACGGCAGCCTATTGGCCGTGAACAAGAAGAAACTGGGGATTCCGCTGGTGCTGGTGCCGCCCCTCGGCGTGACCACCGAGACCTTTGACCTGATGCCCAACCGCAGCCTGGTGCGCTACATGGCGGCACGGGGTTTCCGTACCTACCTGATCGACTGGGGCACACCGGAGCGGCGCCATGCCGCCTTGAGCATGCGCGACTATGCCGACCGGCTGATGGCCGAGGCGCTACAGGCGGTGCGCGAGCACAGTGGCCAGCAGGATGTAAACCTGATGGGCTGGTGCATGGGCGGCTTGCTAGCGCTGATCCATGCCGGGTTGCCCGACACCCAGGGCATCCGGTCCATCGTCACCGTGGCCAGTCCCATCGACATGCGCGGTGGCGGCCTGATTGCCGGGGTGTCGCGCATCATCAATACGCCGGCGAAGTTCATCGCCCACTACACCGACTTCCGCCTGAACAAGCTCAACCCCGAGTCCTTCCACGCACCGGGTTGGGTGACGGCACTGGCGTTCAAGCTGACCGACCCCATCGGGTCCATCACCACCTATTGGGACTTGCTGGTCAATCTGTGGGATCGTGAGTTCGTAGAGTCGCACTCGACCACGAGCGACTACCTCAACCACATGCTGGCCTACCCCATCGGCATGGTCGGCGACATGTTCACCAAAGTGGCCATGCACAACCAGATGGCCAAGGGCGAGTTCGTGCTGGAGCGCGACCGCGTGTCGCAGTTCAGCCGCATCCAGGCACCCATGTACGTATTCGCAGGATCCAAGGATGTGCTGGTGGGTGCCAGTACCGCGGAGCATGTGCTTGACGTGGTCGGCTCCACCGACAAGCGCTTCGAGGTCGCCCCCGGCGGACACATGGGGGTGATCCTGGGCTCGAGCTCCCAGCGCGCGGTGTGGGAGCGCGCTGCCAACTGGCTGGAACAGCGTTCCGACGCCCCCGTGGCGGCAAAACGCCGGGCCCCCGCACGCAAGATGGCCTCGACCGTGGCTGCCAAGGCGCCATCGCGCCGCAGCAAGGCCGCTGCTGGCGCCTGACCGACCGCGATCAGGTTGGATTGGAGGAAGCGCCCGTGGCTGTGGCGCGTGAACGGCGCGGGGCGACTACCCGCGCCGGGCGCTTGCTGGCACCAGCCGGACGCCGGGACGGTGTCGCGCGTTTCGCCGGTGCAGCCACCACGACCTTGCGCGCCAGCGCCAGGTATTCCTGAAAGCTGTTGCGGATGCACTGGGCCAGCACCTCCGGGTCGGGCACCTGCTCGGCACAGGCCGTGAAGGAGACCACGATGGTGTTGCCGTAACCGGTCACCGAGAAGACCAGGCCCATGCCGTCGTGCACAGGCATGATGGCCGACAGGTAGGTCAGGCGCGCACCCAGCAGGTACAGCGGCTCGCGCGAGCCGGGAATGTTGGTAATGGCGCAGTTGGCCAGCGGCGCCCATTCGCCCGACACCACGGCCGCCGAGCGCAGCATCTTGCTGGTAGCGGCAAAGGCCATCGATGGCACCTGCTCGGCCAGACTGGTGAGCTCGCGCGCACTCAGGGCGTGCACCATCGTGCTCGATGCCTGACTGGCCTGCTGGATATGGGCCAAGCGCTCCACCGGGTCTTCGATGCCCGTCGCCAGCCCCAGACGCACCCAGGAAAGGCGCGGACCGGCTTGACCGGCCACACGTTCGCTCTGTACGGCCACCGGCACGGCGGCTACCAGATCGTCCTTGGGCAGCTCGTCCTGGATCTCGAGGTAGGCCCGCAAGCCTCCGGCACACACGGCCAGGACCACGTCATGGACGGTGGAGTCAGCCACCAACGTTCGGATTTGCTTGAACTCATCGAGCGCGAAACGGCGGGTTTCGAACACCCGTTGCGAGGACACCTCGGTGTTGAAGCGTGTCATGGGAAACGCTGGCGGCACCCCCCGCAGTTCGCGCGACACCGCTTCTGCGGTGGCGCGGAAGGCCTGCCAGGCCTTGCCGACCGGGCGCCACAAGCGCAGCGGCCAGGACGCCATGTGGAACCCGGCTCGCCACAGCAGCGTCAGGTCGCCCGGTGGGTCCTCCGGGAACCAGGGGGCAGTCGGTGGTGCCGGGTGCACTTCGGGGGTCAGGTCGTGCAGCAGGCGGGTGATTTCGTTGCCATGCTCAACGTCGATCGCCGCGTGGTGAATCTTGAGCAGGATGGCAAAGCTGCCTTGGGGCAGGTCGAGGAAACTGTCCAAGCCCTCGATCACGTACATCTCCCACAGCGGGCGGCTCAGGTCCAGTGGCCGGGCATGGATGCGTGAGCTCTGGATACAGAACTGGCGCCAGTCACCGGGTTTGGGCAGCGCGATGTGGCGGACGTGGTACTCGAGCTGGAAGTTGTCGTCCTCGACCCAGTAGGGGTAGTCGAGGTTGAGCGGCACCTGCACGATCTTCTGGCGGAACAGGGGCATCCGGTCGAGCCGACTCTCGACATGGGACAGGATCTGCTTGAAACGGACCACCCCCCCCGGCGCCGTGGACTGGTCATAGATGTGGACCAGGGTCACGTTGGAGTTGGCGTGGGCACTGTCCGAGTAGATGTAGGCCGCGTCGTGTTCGCTGAGTTGTCGCATGGGTATTGCTACGTGTCAGATGGTGGCCGGGTAGGTGGCCAACGATGCCGGGCCCGAGGTCCAGTCCAGCACGGTATCGAGCATGCCTGTGGGCGCAAACGGCTTCCAGCCGTCTTCCGGCTGTGACAGGCGCTCCGCAATCATGGCCAGCACGATGCCATTGAAAACCAGCCCGCAGTGGCTGCCGGGCACACGCACGTTTTCGTGCAGGCGCGGGTCGCCGTCGACCGTGGCCTCCTGCGGCGGGACCACGCCATCGGTGAGTGAATAGAAACAGCTGGTCGGAATGGCCGGGCGACGACGCTCGCGCAGGGCCTTGGCGCGGGGTTGCATCATGTGGGCCGAGGCCCCCAGGCGGTGCGAAACCAGCCGGTACAGCGCGCGCACCAGGGGCGGCGACTGGTTGCCATTGGCGTCAATGGTGACGGGGCTACCCAGGGTGATGATGTTGCGCACACACTCGGGCGCATGCTGCGCGCCGTACAGGGCAAACACGCCGCCGAGGCTCCAGCCCACCAGGCTGACCTTCTTGCCCGTGGTGTGGTGCAGGTAGCGAATTTTCTGCGGCAGCGCGGTGGTGAGCTTGCTGCGGAACCCCACATTGCGCCCCAGTCCCCAGGTGTGGACGTCATAGCCCTTGCGCTGAAGGAAGGTCTTGAGCACAAACAGGGTCGCGTCGGAGGCCATGAAACCGGGTACCAGCAGTACCGGGTGACCGTCCCCGCGCGGCGCGTTCAGCAGCAGGGGCAAGGTGGCCGGCAGTGCGGCGAACTCGGCAAATGCCCGCGCCTCCATCAGCGAATGCAGGGACAACGGGGGGCCTTCATGTTGGTGGCGGGCAACGTGGCTGCGACGTGGCATGCGGGCGGCTTCCTTAGGAATAGAAATACTCGGCTCAGTTTAGGGGAATTCACTGGCTTGTGCGTCTCTTGCGCGCTGCAGCAGCACTACTCTTGGGACACCACTCTAATTTGGGCAAAAAAATACCCGCGCACTGGCGGGTTGGGTGGAAATTGGCTGCCGAGCATTGATTTCATTTGCTCGACAGCTATTGATTTCATAGCTCACTGACAGTGCTTCCGTCTGTCCTGCAAGCCGGGCGACTTGCCCACTGTGGGCTCGCTATCACCTTGGTGACACCCATGATGGCTATATCACCGCTCAATGACGGCGGAAGCAGCTTTCGTACGAAACGGCAGCGCCAGACATGGTGGCCTGCAGTCGGGCGATGGCGCGGGAGTGCCGTTGGGCATCCTGGGCATTCTGCAGGTGGGCGCTGTGCTTCTGCACCAAGCGGTTGAACTTGTTGCGGCAGGCTTCGAGCACACCGGCGAAATTCAGCGCGATATAGGCAGAGTGGTCTTCGTGGCTTTGGCGGAATTCGTCGGACCAATATCCAAACTGTTGACCTTTGTAAGTACCTTTTTCGGGAACTTTGATCGTGTCTTTGCGCATAAATCCCATCATCTGGTTCATCAATCGGCCCGGAGTCCAACGGCTTCGGGAGCGGTGTCTGGGCGTATGACGCACCATCCCGGGATGCGGTTGACACATTTTTGTGAAAAAAGTTACCGTCGAGGTACAGCAGACTCTTTTTGCACCACGGTGGTGCAAATTTCCCATGGGAGAACGACGCTTGCAACAGGAAATCAACGCACCGCTGCCACTGCTGGACGCTCACGGGCAGCTGGTTCGCCCCGGCTGGGCCCGACAACCGTACTGGAACTACGAGCGCCAGGCCATCCGTGCACCGCGCTGGCGCATCAAGGAGTGGGACTACTACAGCCTGTTCGGGGACGACGGCCGATTCGCGCTGACCCTGACGCTGGCCGACTTGGGCTATTTGGGTCTGGCTGCCGTCTGTTATGTGGATATGGAGTCCCGGTTCTTCCACCAAGTGGACGCGCTGATTCCGTTCCCTATGGGTCGCCTGGGTCTCGGCCCGGACAGTAACAGCGGGCGGGTGCAGTGGGCAAACCGCGACCTGGCCCTGGACTTCGACTACCGCCCGGGTGCCCGGCACCTGCGCTTTCGCGCATCCAGGCTACGCAACGCGCGGGGCGACCAGGGCCTGGAAGGCGAAGTGGTGTTGCGCCAGGCAGCGGACCTGCAGAGCATGAACATTGCCACCGCATGGCAGGAGAATCCCCGCGCCTTCTACTACAACCGCAAGATCAACCACCTCCCCGCTGAGGGTCACATGCAGATAGACAAGACCGGCTACACCTGGAATCCCGAGCGCGATTTCGGCGCGTTGGACTGGGGACGCGGACACTGGACCTACCGCAACCGCTGGTATTGGGGGTCGGCCTCGGGGTGGCACGAAGGCCACCGGCTAGGTTGGAACATCGGTTATGGATTCACCGACCGCACACCGGCCTCCGAAAACACCCTGTTCTGGGACGGTATCGCCCACAAGCTGGCCGAGGTCGAGTTCCACTACAACCCGCGCAACTACCTGGAGCCGTGGCGTTTCAGCAGTTCCGACGGACGCTTCGAGATGAGTTTCGCACCCGCGCTGGACCGGAAATCCCACACCCACCTGGGCCTGATCCGTTCCGAGCAGCACCAGGTGTTTGGGCATTACAGCGGGCGGGTGGTGCTGGACACCGGAGAGGTGGTGCAGGTCGCGCGCATGGCCGGTTTTGCCGAAGACGTTCTCAACTGGTGGTAACGGCCCGCACAGGGCAACGGCGTCAGTGCGGAAGAAAGCCCACGGAGCGGTGTTCCCGCACTTCAGGCTTGACTCGGTGCTCCGCCTCCAGCTGCTCCAGGTATTCGAGCGGGGTCCAGGCCAAACCCAGCACCTGCGCCTGGGCGCTAACTGCCGCAAAGTCGCCCAGGCAAAGCTGATCAAGCGCCGCCAGTCGCTGTGCCATCGCATCCGATAGTGCTGCCTCATCTCCCTGGCAGGCATCACGCACAAAAAGATGCCGTCGTTGCGTTGGCGTCAAGGACAGAAATCCGATCTTGAACTGGAACCGTCGCAGTGCAGCAGCGTCCAAGCGCTCCACCTGGTTGGTGGTACAGATAAAGGTGCCCGCAAACTGCTCCATGCACTGAAGCAATTCATTGACCTCCGTGACTTCGAACTGGTGCCGGGCACCACGCCGGTCCAACAGGAAACTGTCGGCCTCATCGAGCAGGAGAATGGCCCCCTGCGCCTGCGCCTCGCGGAACATGGCGGCCAGAGCCTGTTCGGTTTCTCCGACATACTTGCCCAACAGGTCGCTGGCGCGTCGCACAGTCAGGGAACGACCCAGCTGCTGTGCCAGGTGACGCGCCAGGGCGCTCTTGCCGCTGCCTGGGGGGCCATGGAAGCACAGGCTGGCATGGGGCCGCACCCGCAACGCGCCGAGCAACTGCGGCATGGAATAGCGGCTTTCCAGATGCAGCATGTCAAGGTCGTAGGCGATCGCCTCAGCGCCCATCGGGCCCGCGCCGAGTTCCTGTCCGAGGGCGACAGCAGCGTTCGCCAACTGACGCTCCATCAAGGCTTCGATGGCCTCTCCACTGGCATCGGCACCGGCAGCCAGCTGGGCAAAGCGCGCCGCCGTTTGGATGTGGGCCACAGTCAGCGCCTTGCGCTGCACCAGTTGCTCGCAATAAGCCTTTGACACCGGCAATGTACCCACCGCGGACTCGACCAACCGCTGGCGGGACTTGGGTGGCGGGGTGCGCAGTTCCAGGTGGTAGGCAAAGCGGCGCCGATAGGCCGGGTCGATGTGGTCGATGTGGTTGGTGACCCAGAGGGTCGGGACCACGTTGGCCTCCAGCACCTGATTGACCCAGGCCTTCCCGCTCACACTGGTTCCACCGGCCGTGCGCCCATCACCGACGCCGTGCAAGACGGTGACCGGGCGGGGAAAGACATCCTCCACTTCGTCAAACAGCAGCACGGCATTGGCGCTGCTGCGCAGGAAAACCTGCGCGATCTGCAGCGAACGGTAGCGATCGCGGCCGCTGAGGGCGTTGCCGTCGCGGTCGGCATATTCCACTTCGTACAGGTCCATGCCGCAACTCTGGGCCAGTACCCGCGCCAGCTCGGTCTTGCCGGTCCCGGGTGGACCGTAGATGAGCACGTTGACGCCCACTGCCTTGCGCTGCACAGCGTGGCGCAGCAAGGATTGGAGCGCCTGCACATCCTGCTCGACGAAGGAGAAATGATCCGGCGACAACGCGCTACGCACCGCGCGGCGCGTGAAAACCGCCATGAGGTCGGCCGGGTCCTGGTATTCCCGCAACAGCACTGGTGGTAGCTTTTCGCTGACCTTCATCAGGTCGGCAAGATCCGTGATGTTGTGTTCCAGGATGAGGTTTTCCAGCAGCCCGGTGCGCTCCAGCCGGGAACCGGCCCGCATGGCTTCGCCCAGCTCCTGGGCGCTGACACCGGCCACCTCGGCCAGCGCCTGATAGGCCTGCTGGGCGCTGCTGACCTTGAACTCCACCAGCACGCTGCGCATGTCGCGCTGGTACCGCGCCAGAGTGCCGTACAGCAGCAAGGCGCGTTCGGCCTTGTTGAGCTGCAGCACCCCAGCGAGCGCATTGATGTTCTTTTCCACCAGGGTCGACTGCTTCTTGAGTGCACGCTCCAGCCACTGTGCCGTGCAGGACAACACCGCCATCAGCTCCTTGGCGTGGTCCTTGGCGAAATCGTCGAGGAAATAGAAGAGGGTGGATTCGTCGTAGCTGCCCTTCCACTGCCCAAAGCGCACGAGGAATTCAGTGTCGTCGAGCTCCTGCTGACCCCGCCAGAGATCATTGTTTCGGCAGCGGGATGCCAGAAAGCTGCGCAGGCGCCCAAGCGGGGCCTGGGGCCACACCAGATGGCGTCCGACCACCGCGACGAGCCCCATGATGTCGCGGCGCAGATTGAATGCCACGCCGGGGCCGACCGCGAGCAGCAGCACGAAACGCGAGCACATCAGTTCCAGCACCGGCGCTTCCTGCAAGCCCGGGGTGGGAATCCAGTGCCCGTCCAAGGGAACGGAAACCAAGCGTCGCACCATCTGCTGCCTCCGGTGGAACCTGTTCGGAAATGCACGATAGCGGATTCAAGGACCCATGGGAAGAGCCCCGCGGACCATACCCAATGGAATAACCCCATGCTTGTTTTGCATAACTATCGTTGGTAATGGCGATGTAACCGCGGTACGCCTTTTTAAAATTGCACTCCCGCAGTGTGCTGCATCGCAGCAAGTCTCCCGAGACCTCTTCTCCAATCCGCGTTGGTCCGCCAGCCCGCTTGGAAAAGACGTTTTCAAACTTAGGAGCTTTCCCATGAACTCACCCGTAATGCAGGGCCTGCCGCTGAACACGCCCAGCTATGTCAAGAACGCCAAGGTCATCGCCTGGGTCGCCGATATGGTGGCCCTGTGCAAGCCCGCCGCCATTCACTGGTGCGACGGCTCCAAGGAAGAATACGACCGCCTGTGCCAGCAACTCGTCGACGCAGGCACGTTCAAGAAATTGAACCCGGCCAAGCGTCCCAACTCCTTCCTGGCCTGCTCCGATCCTTCGGACGTGGCCCGCGTGGAAGACCGCACCTTCATCTGCTCGGAAAAGAAGGAAGACGCCGGCCCCACCAACAACTGGATGGCCCCCGCAGAAATGCGCGCTACCCTGCAGCCCCTGTTTGACGGTTGCATGGCTGGCCGAACCATGTATGTGGTGCCTTTTTCCATGGGCCCGCTGGGCAGCCCGATCGCCCACATTGGCATCGAACTGTCGGACAGCGCCTACGTGGCGGTGAACCAGCGCCTGATGACCCGCATGGGCAAGGCGGTGTTCGACGTGCTCGGCACCGACGGCGAATTCGTACCCTGCCTGCACACCGTCGGTGCCCCCCTGGCCGCTGGCCAGAAGGACACCACCAGCTGGCCCTGCAACCCAAAGACCAAATACATTGTCCACTACCCCGAGACCCGCGAAATCTGGTCCTACGGTTCCGGCTACGGTGGCAACGCGCTGCTGGGCAAGAAGTGCCTGGCCTTGCGCATCGCTTCCACCATGGGCCGCGACCAGGGTTGGTTGGCCGAGCACATGCTGATCCTGGGTGTGACCTCCCCCGAAGGCAAGAAGTACCACGTGGCGGCGGCCTTCCCCAGCGCCTGCGGCAAGACAAACTTCTCCATGTTGGTGCCCCCGGCTGGCTTCAACGGCTGGAAAGTCACCACCATCGGCGACGACATTGCCTGGGTCAAGCCGCAAGCCGACGGCAGCCTGCGCGCCATCAACCCCGAAGCCGGCTACTTCGGCGTGGCTCCCGGCACCAACACCCTGACCAACCCCAACTGTATGCACAGCCTGGACAAGGATGTGATCTTCACCAACGTCGCCCTGACCGACGACGGCGACGTATGGTGGGAAGGCATGGAGAAGGACGGCCACAACCCCGACCACCTGATCGACTGGCAAGGCAAGGATTGGACGCCCGCCATTGCCCGCGAAACCGGTGCCAAGGCCGCCCACCCCAACGCCCGCTTCACCGTGGCCGCCACCAACAACCCCGCGCTGGACAGCGAGTGGGACAACCCCGCCGGCGTGAAGATTGACGCCTTCATCTTCGGCGGCCGCCGCTCCACCACCGTGCCGTTGGTCACCGAAGCCCGTAACTGGGTGGAAGGTGTGTACATGGCTGCCACCATGGGCTCCGAGACCACGGCCGCCGCCTTCGGCGCCCAGGGCGTGGTGCGCCGCGACCCCTTCGCCATGCTGCCCTTCATGGGCTACAACATGAGCGACTACTTCCAGCACTGGCTCAACCTCGGCGCCAAGCTGCAGGCCAGCGGCGCCAAGGTGCCCCCGATCTACTGCGTGAACTGGTTCCGCAAGGGTGCCGATGGCAAGTTCGTCTGGCCCGGCTATGGCGAAAACATGCGCGTGCTGAAGTGGATGATCGACCGCATCGAAGGCACGGCCAAGGGCGTGGACACCGGTTTCGGCGTGGCACCGGCCTACAGCGAGATCAACTGGAACGGTCTGGAATTCAGCGCTGAGCAGTTTGCGACTGTCACCAGCCTGGACAAGGCCGCTTGGTCCGAGGAGTTCAAGTTGCACGACGAGCTGTTCACCATGCTGTCCTACCACCTGCCCCAGGAACTGGTCGCCACCAAGGACAAGCTGCGCGCTGCCCTGACGGCCTGACGAGCAATCGCGGTGGGCTATGCCTGCCGCGCCATTGCCGCCCAAGCAACAAAAAAGCCACCCGAAGGTGGCTTTTTTGTTGGCGCAATCCGTCCCGAACTCAATCGCCGGCGCGGGCCTGGGCGCAACGGATCTCGGTCAGGATACGGGGATCGTGACCGGCCAGTTCCCACAGTTGGGCTTCCTGGGCACGCTGGCGGCTGGCGCGCATGGCGGCGGACGCTTTGCGCACCAAGGCCGCACTGGCACGGCGCAGCGCGGGGGCAAACAGGGCCAGCAGGACAAACACGGCCATCCACAGACTCACCCATGCGAGCAGGGAATCGCTGTCGAGCCAGGAGTCGATCACCTGGTGGGCGATGGCCAAAGTGGCGGCAATGCCGACTGCCAGCACGATGCCGGAAGCGGTGCGGGTGCGTGCGGCGACGGAGCCCCACACGGGAGAGGCGTTGGCACTGACGGTAGGGTTGTATTCCTGACGGGGGGTGAAGGCCGGGACAAAACGGGTCATGGCGAGCTCTTGGGTAAAGTGCATGGCATTTCTCTTGGTTTGGGGTATGGGTCGTATCCTAGGGTTTTTACTAATGCTGGTCTACTTTAGTTTGGTGATTTAAACTATTCACAAAACTTATGCATGATTCTCCCCAGTGCTGCGCAACTTTGACCTGAACCTGCTGAAAGTGTTCGACGCGGTCATGAATGAACGCAACCTGACACGGGCCGCACAGCAGTTGTCCCTGACCCAACCCGCCGTCAGCAATGCAGTGCGGCGCCTGCGTGAGGCCCTGGGTGATGAACTGCTGGTGCGCCAGGGGCGGGCACTGGTCCCAACTGGACGTGCCTTGGCCCTGTGGCCTGCCGTGCGCAGCGTGCTGGACACGCTGCAGGACTCCCTCGCACCGAGCGTGTTCGATCCATCGTTGGCGCACTCCACCTTTGTGCTGACCTTGGCCGACTCCACGGCCGCCGAGCTGATGCCGCCGCTGGTGGAAGCCATCGCCGCCCAAGCGCCGGGCGTGTCGCTGCGGGTGGTGCCGCTGACGACGCGCGACCCACGCAAGATGCTGCAGGACGGGCAGGCAGATTTGGCCATCGGCCACTTCCCTGCGTTGGTGGCCGACCTGGGTGACCGCTCGGCTGCCGATGGCAGCGTGCCGTTCATGCACCAGCGACTTTTCGAAGGCGACTACGTGTGCGTGATGCGCCACGGGCACCCGCTGGCCCGTCAGGAGCTGACGCTGGAACACTACTGCGCCGCCCGGCACATGCTGGTGAGCTTTTCCGGGCGGGCCTACGGCTTCGTTGACGAGGCATTGGCCTCGCTGCAGAAGTCGCGCCGCGTGGTGCTGACCGTGAACCAGTTCTTCACCGCAGGGCGCGTGGCCGTGCAGTCAGACCTGCTCGCGGTGCTGCCGCGACGCTTTGTCGGCGTGACCGGATTTGCCGACCAGTTGCTGATCCGCGAGCTGCCCTTCCGGGTACCACCGATCCAGGTCGATGCGGTCTGGCACCCGCGCCACCAGGGTTCGGGGGCCCATGCCTGGCTGCGCGACCTGATTGCGGCCCTGGCAGACAAGGCGTTCCTGGCATGAAGATCCAACTGCTTTCCGACCTGCACCTGGAAACGCACCCCGACTGGCGCAGTGCAGCGCTCCCCGACGCCGACGTGCTGGTACTGGCCGGCGATATCGGCTCGTACCAGGCGGGATCACGCCTGGCGGGCATGCACTTCGGACTGGAGCATTTCAGCCCTTTGAACGGCTGGCCGACACCGGTGCTGTTCGTACCCGGCAACCACGAATACGACGGCATGGACTTCGACGAAGCGCATGCACGCCTGCGCTCAACCTGCAGAGCTTTGGGGATCCACTGGCTGGAACGCGAAACACTGGTGATTGACGGGGTGCGTTTCGTCGGCACAACCCTGTGGACCGACTTTGACGCACTGGGCGGTGATGAAAAGGCTCGGACTAAGGCATTCCGGGCTGCAAACTACTACCTGCAGAAGACCGGAACCACGCGCGCAGGCTTGCCGTGGTTGGCTGAAGGAATACGCGAGCAGGCGCTCAGCTGTCAGCAGTGGCTGCGCAGCGCGTTGCAGGCACCCTTTGACGGTCCGACCGTGGTAGTCACGCACTTTGCCCCGAGCCTGCACAGCGCCGACCCACGCTACGGCCGAACTCCCGGCACGGCGGGTTTCTGCAACGAGCTGGACGAACTGCTGCATCACGCCCGGCTGTGGCTGCATGGACACCTGCACGCGCCCAGCGACTACGTGCACCGCGGCTGCCGCGTGGTCGCCAATCCGCTGGGCTATAGGCGCAAGGGCGAGCAGCAGCACCATCGCCCCAATTTGCTTATTGATATGGACGATTTGCCTACACTGTTCGCAGGAGGACCCAACTATGAAGATCCTGCTGGCCGTTGACGGCAGCCCCTACAGCAAGAAGATGCTGGCCTACCTGAGCACGCATGAAGCGCTGCTCTCGCCGCAGCATGACTACACCCTGTTCACCGTTCAGGCTGCGCTGCCACCCCGGGCCCGCGCCGCCGTGGGCAAGGAAGTGGTGCAGGCCTATTACGCCGACGAATGCGAGAAGATCCTAGCGCCGGTGGCGAAGTTCCTGACCCGGCATGGCATCAACGCCAAGTCAGCCTGGAAGGTGGGCCATGCGGGGCAGGAGATTGCCAAGCTGGCCGAGGACGGCGGCTTTGACCTTCTGGTAATGGGGTCCCATGGGCATAGCGCCCTGGCCAACCTCGTGATGGGTTCCGTCACCACGCAAGTGCTGGCCCACTGCAAGGTGCCGGTGCTGCTGGTGCGCTGAGGACGCCCAGGCTTTCGGTGGCGCCAGCGCCTATGCTGGCAGAAGCAGGGGGCCTACTTGGTCACGCTCGTCTTGGCAGCGCTTCGGCGCGACGGCCCCGAGTCCCGGTGTAGGCTGACCTGCGCTCCTTCTTGCAAGGCACGGGACAAGCGGTCGATGACGGCGGAATGCAGGTTCCAGCAGTGCCAGTACAGGGGAACGCGCGTGTGTGTGCCCGGACACAGGTCCACCAGCGTGCCTTGGTCTATGCGGCCCTGCACCAGCAGCCGTGGCAACACACTGGCGCCCCAACCATCGCATACGGCGCGTACCTGGCCCTCGGAGCTGGGGACGAAACGCTGCTTCAGGCTCACGCGCTTGAGCCCCAGGGCCTGTGACACGAATTCGGCCTGCAGGTCATCCTTGCGGTTGAAGGCCACGAAGGCAATCTGGCGGAAGTTGTGGGCCGTGAGCCCCTGCGGGCACTGCTTTCTGGCGTAATCCGGGGACGCCACTGCCACATAGTCCATGGCCCCCAGGAATTCGACCTTGCAGCCACGCAGCGCGTTGTCCACGGTGGTGACGCAGCCCAGCACTTGCCCCTCGCGTAGCCACTCGTGGGTGAAGTCCTGGTCGTCGGTGATGATCTCCAGCGGGATTCCGTCCTGCACTACAGAACTCAGGGCCGGCAAGGCCCAGGTGGCAATGCTGTCGGCGTTGATGGCGATCGCCACGCGCTCCTCTTCCTTGTCGGAACTGCTGCCTGGCGTCAGTTCATGCAGGTCGGTTTCCAGATCGGCACGCAGCAGGCGCATCTGCATGGCGTGCTTGATGAGCAAGCGCCCTGCGCTAGTGGGCTTGACCGGGCGGCTGCGCACCAGCAGCACCGTGCCCACCTGGGCTTCCAGCGCGCGCAGGCGCTGCGACACCGCAGACTGCGTGATGGACAGGCGCACGGCGGCGCGCTCGAAGCCGCCTTCTTCCACGATGGCGGCCAGGCATTCCAGGGCATCGGTATCGAAATTGCGCATGGGCACAAATTATTAGACTTGCTAATGAATTTGTAAACAAGTTCATTTTGCTTTTGTTTTCAAGGGCGCTCCCGCACACTCGCGCCCCATGAAAATCATCGTCCTTGGCGCTGGCATCATCGGCGCAACCACAGCCTGGCACCTGCTTGAGAGCGGGCACGAAGTCATTGTCGTCGACCGCCAGGCCGACGCAGCGCTGGAAACCAGCTTTGCCAATGCGGCCCAGATTTCGGTGAGCTACTGCGAGCCGTGGGCCAACCGCGAAGCGCCCTGGAAAGCCCTGAAGTGGATGTTCAGCAAGGAAGCCCCGCTGCTGTTCCGCCCGCAGAATCCGTTCGGCAAGGGCTTTGCCCAGTACAGCTGGGGCTTGGAGTTCCTGGCCAACTGCAACGACGCTGCCTTCGAACGCAATGTGCAGCAGCTGGTGGCGCTGGGTTCCTACAGCCACGCCGCGCTCAAGGACATCGTGGCTGCTACCGGCATCGAATACAACCGCCTGGAAAAGGGCATCGCCCACTACTACGTGGACGAGAAATCCTTCGCCTCGGCCGCCAGCGCTGCTGCGCTGATGGGCAAGTACGGCGTGAACCGCCGCGTGGTGAGCCGAGAAGAACTGCTCAACATCGAGCCAGCCCTGCGCCAGATCGGTGACAAGATCGTCGGCGGCACCTACACCGCCAGCGACGAATCCGGCGACGCCCGCGTGTTCACCCAGGAACTGGTCAAGCGCTGCCAGGCCCGCGGCGCCCAGTTCCTGTGGAAGCACGACGTGGTGCAGCTCTTGGAGCAGGGCGGCACCGTGCAGTCGGTCCAGGTTCGCGACCGCGACACCGGGCTGAGCCGCACCCTGAACGCCGACCACTATGTCGTAGCCATGGGTTCGTATTCCGCTCCCTTGCTGAACAGCGTGGGCGTGCGCCTGCCCATCTACCCCGGCAAGGGCTACAGCGCCACCTTCAAGATCCTGCGCCCCGAACTGGCCCCCATGGTGTCCATGCTGGACGACAGCGTGAAATGCGCCATGAGCCGCCTGGGCGATACGCTGCGCATCGCCGGCACCATTGAAGTCGGTGGCTATGACCTGTCGCTGGACACCCCCCTGGCCCGCGCCCGTTGCCACATGCTGGCCCGCCGCGTGGAAGAGGTGCTACCCGGCGTGTGCGACACCCGCCTGCCCGAGCAGGGCGGCGACCCGCAGTTCTGGACCGGCCTGCGCCCGGCCACCCCGACCAACATCCCGTACATCGGCAAGACCAAGGTCGGCAAACTGTGGGTCAACGCCGGCCACGGCACCCTGGGCTGGACCCACGGCGCAGGCTCCGGCAAGGCCATGGCGGAACTCATCTGCGGCCACCGTCCTGATATGGCTTTCAACTTCTACGGCCCGGTGCCGCAGAAGGTGTGGAGCCCGGCGGGCAAGCTCAAGGCGGCCTGATTTTCCGTCTTGGTCTGGAATGACAGAGAGGGCACCTTCGGGTGCTCTTTTTGTTTTGGGGGTTTGCTGCGGTTTCGTGTTGCGCTGGTGGTGGTTCGGTGGCTTTGCCTTGCAGGCGGCTTCCTCACAACCCCCACTCACCCCCCGCCCTCTCGCCCCGCCGGGCGAGAGGGAGCTAACAGCCACATTTGGCCGCGTGTGCAAACGAAGGGAGTGCACGCGCCGATTGGCGTTGGGACACGGCTTTGTGCCAAATTGGCCTGTAGCCCAGGTACACACAGCGCAAGAAGCTACCAAATTCATAGCTACACAAGCACCTTCCCCACCTGCACAGCGCCCACGTACCCATGGCGCGTGCACATCCCTTGTTTACCGTGTCGGCCAAATCGGCTGTTCAGGCTCCCTCTCGCCCGGCGGGGCGAGAGGGCGGGGGGTGAGTGGGGAAGTTGAGGAAACCGCCTGCCAAGGCAAAGTCTCCGAATGCCCCATACCGCCACACGACTGGAAATAAAAACCGATTCACCCCCCATGCGCCTTCACCAGCGCCTGCAGCAGCGCCCGCGTCGCCCGAGACGGCTGCGGGCTTTTGCGGGTGATGGCGAAGAACTCGCAGCGGTAGCCCAGGGTGCCCGGGTTGATGGGTCGCATGAGCCCCATGTGCACGAAGTGCGCGGCGTAGTGGTCGGGCAGGAAGCCCAGGAACTCGCCGCTGAGGATCAGGGTGGCGATGGATTCCTGGTCGAAGCCGGTAGCGGCGCGGGTCATGCGCTCGCGCTGGGCCAGTTCCATGTTGGGCGAGTGGTAGCCCAACCCGGCGAAGCGGTAGCCGCGCAGGTCGGACCAGTCCACGGTGTCCACCGCCGCGCGGTACAGCGGGTGGCCGGAGCCACAGTACATGTACATCTTCTCGTCGAACAGGCGGTCGTAGCGCAGCAGCTCAGAACTTCGGTGGCCGGGGATGATGCCGATCTGCCAGCTGCCGTCGAGCACGCCGCGCTCGATGGCGTTGAGCGTGGCCACGTGCAGGTTCAGCGCCACGGACGGTGCCTGGCGGGTGAAGTCGGCCAAGGCCTTGTGGATGCGGCTGGCGGGGTTGGTGGCGGTCTTGTCGAACACCGCCAGGTGCAGCTGCCCACCCATGCGCTGGTGGATTTCATCCACTCCGGCCCGGAAGGCGTCGGTTGCGGCCAGCAGGGCCGTGGTCTGGGCGTAGATCTGCTCGCCCTCGGCCGTAAGTGCGAACCCGGCCCGGCCGCGGCGACACAGGGTCAGCCCCAGACGCGTTTCCAGGTCCTTGATGTGGCGGCTCACGGTGCTGGTGCCGATGTTGAGCTCCAGCTCGGCCGCGGCCATGCCGCCGCAGTCGACCACGGCGCGGAACACGCGCAACAGGCGCAGGTCCATGTCGCTGATCTGGCCCAGAACGGCCTTGGATTTGGTTTTCATGACAGGTCTCCGGACAGCCACCCACCCGTGAGGAAAGCGGCATTACTTTCATTTTTTCTCAAACAAATAGTGATATTTGAGACTTTATAAGAGTAACCGGACTCTCCACAATGCAGGCATACCACTTGGAGACCTTTCATGAAAGCCAATGACATGCCGACCACGCCGGTCACCGTCAGCACCGACGCCTTTTCCGCCACCCCCGCCTCCATGGACGCGCACTGGATGCCGTTCACCGGCAACCGCGACTTCAAGGCCCACGCTGCAGGCAATGGCCAGCGCATGCTGGTGAGCGCCCAAGGTTGCTACTACACCGATTCCACCGGTCGCAAGATTTTCGACGGGCTCTCCGGCCTGTGGTGCAGCGGCCTGGGTCATGCCCGCGCCGAGATCACCGAAGCCGCTGCGCGCCAGATGGCCACGCTGGACTACTCGCCCGCCTTCCAGTTCGCACACCCCCTGTCCTTCCAGTTGGCCAACAAGCTCAAAGAGTTGACCCCCGCCGGACTGGACCACGTGTTCTTCACCGGTTCCGGGTCCGAGTCGGCCGACACCTCGCTCAAGATCGCCCGCGCCTACTGGCGCACCAAGGGTCAGGCCAGCAAGACCCTGCTGGTGGGCCGCGAGAAGGGTTACCACGGCGTGAACTTCGGCGGCATTTCGGTTGGCGGCATCGTCGGCAACCGCAAGACCTACGGCCAGGGCGTGCAGGCGGACCACATCGCCCACACCCAACCTGCCAACGGCTCCTTCCACCGCGGCCAACCCGCCACCGGTGCCGAGCTGGCCGATGACCTGCTGCGCGTCATCAACCTGCACGACGCCTCCAACATTGCCGCCGTCATCGTCGAGCCCTTCAGCGGCTCCGCCGGTGTGGTGATCCCGCCCGTGGGCTACCTACAGCGCCTGCGCGAGATCTGCACCGCCAACAACATCCTGCTGATTTTTGATGAAGTCATCACCGGTTTCGGCCGCGCCGGCGCCTACACCGGTGCCGAGGCCTTCGGCGTGACCCCGGACATCGCCAACTTCGCCAAGCAGATCACCAACGGTTCGCAGCCGCTGGGCGCCGTGATGACCAGCAAGGACATCTACGACACCTTCATGGCCGCTGGCGGCCCCGAGTACATGCTAGAGTTCGCCCACGGCTACACCTACTCGGCCCACCCAGTGGCCTGCGCCGTGGGCCTGGCCACGCTGGACATCCTGGTGCGCGAGAACATGGTCGAGCGCGTGAAGGAGCTGGCGCCCCACTTCGAGAACGCCGTGCACAGCCTCAAGGGCAGCCCGCACCTGGCCGACGTGCGCAACTTCGGTCTGGCTGCTGGCCTGACGATTGCGCCCGTGCCCGGCGAGCCCGCCAAGCGCCCCTACCAGATCGCCATGGCCATGCTGGACAAGGGCTACTACGTGCGCTTCGGTGGCGACACCATCCAGCTGGCACCGCCCTTCATCAGCACCCGCGAGCAGATAGACGGCATGGTCAACGCCCTGGGCGAAACCCTGCGCGCCATCGCCTGAGTTCGAGCCCCGCTGTGCACATCGCCATCCTGACCTTCGACGGCTTCAACGAGCTCGACTCGCTGATCGCCTTCGGCATGCTCGGCCGCCTGCGGCTGCTGGGCGACCAGGATTGGCGCGTGAGCATTGCCAGCGCCACGCCACGCGTGACCTCCATGAACGGCCTCACCATCAACGCCCATTGTGGCCTCGCAGAGGCTTGCAGTGCGGACGCGGTGCTGATCGGCAGCGGCATGAAAACCCGCGAAGTCGCGGCCGACGCCGCCATCATGGACCAGCTGCACCTGGACCCTGCGCGCCAACTGCTGGCAGCACAGTGCTCGGGCACCTTCCTGCTGGCCAAGCTGGGCCACACGGCCAACCTGGCCGCCTGCACCGACCTCACCAGCAAACCCTGGGTGCAGGCCGCGGGCGTGAACGTGGTGAACCAGCCCTTCGTGGCCCAGGGCAACGTGGCCACTGCGGGTGGCTGCCTGTCCGCCCAGTACCTGAGTGCCTGGCTGATCGCGCGACTCAAAGGGCTGGACGCTGCCCGCGAGGTGCTGCACTACTTCGCCCCCGTGGGCGAGAAGGACCTGTATGTGGAGCGCGCCCTGGGCCACCTCCACGCGAGCGGACAACTTTCGCAGACGCTATTCAATTCATAGCTGCTTACGCATGTTCCATGCGGGCAGAAACCCGATTTCATTCCAAGAACTGAGCCAACCATGAGCACTACCACCCTTCCCACCATCGGCCACATCATTGGCGGCAAAGCGTCCCAAGGCGGCAGCCGCAGCCAGGACGTGTTCAACCCCGCCACGGGCAAGGCCGAAAAGCGCGTGCTGCTGGCCGACAAGCTGACCGTGGAGCAGGCCATTGCCAACGCCGAAGCAGCCTACCCCGCCTGGCGCAACACCCCCCCGCTCAAGCGCGCCCGCGTCATGAGCAACCTGAAAGTGCTGCTGGAAAAGCACGCCGATGAACTCTGCGCGCTCATCACCGCCGAACACGGCAAGGTGCTGGCCGACGCCCTGGGCGAACTGCAGCGCGGCATCGAGAACGTGGAATACGCCAGCTACGCCCCCGAACTGCTCAAGGGCGAGCACAGCAAGAACGTCGGCCCCGCCATCGACTCCTGGAGCGAGTTCCAGGCCCTGGGCGTGTGCGCCGGCATCACTCCCTTCAACTTCCCCGTCATGGTGCCGTGCTGGATGTGGCCCATGGCCGTGGCCTGCGGCAACACCTTCGTATTGAAGCCCTCCGAGCGCGACCCCAGCTCCACCATGCGCCTGGTCGAACTGGCGCTGGAAGCCGGTCTGCCCCCGGGCGTGCTCAACGTGGTCAACGGCGACAAGGAAGCCGTGGACACACTGCTGCGCGACCCGCGCGTCAAGGCCATCAGCTTCGTGGGTTCCACGCCGATCGCCGAGTACATCTATTCCGAAGGCTGCAAGCACGGCAAGCGCGTGCAGGCTCTGGGCGGCGCCAAGAACCACGCGGTGGTCATGCCCGACGCCGACATCGGCAATGCCGTCTCGGCCCTGATGGGCGCGGCCTTTGGCTCCTGCGGCGAGCGCTGCATGGCCATCCCCCTGGTCGTTGCCGTGGGCGACGCCGCCGGCGACGCCGTGGTGGCTGGCATTAAGACTGAGATCGCCAAGATGAAGGTCGGCCCCGGCACCGCCCCTGGCATGGACATGGGCCCGCTGGTGACCAAGCCGCACTTCGAGAAGGTCAAGGGCTATGTGGACCAGGGCGTGGCAGAAGGTGCCACACTGGTGGTGGACGGGCGTGGCCTGAAGGTCGCTGGCCATGAGGACGGCTACTTTCTCGGCCCTTGCCTGTTCGACAACGTCAAACCTGGCATGAAGATCTACCAGGAAGAGATCTTCGGCCCCGTGCTCGGCGTAGTGCGCGTGAAGACCCTGCAGGAAGCCATGGACCTGATCGACGCCCACGAATACGGCAACGGCACCTGCATCTTCACCCGCGACGGTGAAGCGGCCCGCTACTTCACCGACAACATCCTGGTCGGCATGGTCGGCGTCAACGTGCCCCTGCCCGTGCCGGTGGCCTACCACTCGTTCGGCGGCTGGAAGCGCAGCCTGTTCGGCGACTTGCACGCCTACGGCCCCGACGCCGTGCGCTTCTACACCAAGCGCAAGACCATCACCCAGCGCTGGCCCTCGGCCGGTGTGCGCGAAGGTGCGGTGTTCAGCTTCCCCAGCAGTCGCTGAGTCCGAATCCGTTGCGTGATCAAGAACGGGCGCTTTCGCACCCGGCTTCAAAATGAAAAAACACCGCCTCGGCGGTGTTTTTTCATTGTCGATTGCAAAGAACCCGCGCGGGTTCCTGTGCGTCTTTACAGCACCAGGCCAACCAGGGGGGACGGTGCAGAAGCAACTCGGCGGGCTTCAACACCCTCTGCGCGCACTTGCTGACGGGTCTTCACCACGGGTTGCGCCATGGTCTTGCGCAGTTCGGAAATGCTGGTCCCCGTTGTCACGTCCACCACATCATTCTGGTGCGCGGCGCGATCGGCGATGGCTGCAGCCTTGACTTGGGCGCGGGTCACGTCGCTGCGGGCGCTCATGGCGGCACGCAGGTTGTCGATGTTCACACCGGTCGTGGGATCGATATTGGCAGCCATGGCTTGGCCACCAGCCAGCACGGCGAAAGCGATAACGATGGAAGATGCGATTGTCTTGTTCATGATGAGATTCCTTTCAAGTTGAAGATCCCGCCAGGTGGCAACGCTGCCGCCGGTGGCAGTATCGATGGGGCGTTTAAGGTTCCGTCTCGTCGATGGAATGAACTGTAAAATTTCTTCGGATGACGATAAATAGCGTCAGTAGCACATGTTTATTGCCAAATTAGCAATAAACACCCTCTTGAATTCCTGCGAGGTGGTCTATGGATCGACTCTTGTCCATGCGCGTGTTCGAGCGCGTTCTCGCCGAAGGCAGCTTTTCCGCAGCAGCGCGGGCGCTCGATCTGTCCCCCGCCGTAGTCACACGGCTGGTGGCGGACCTGGAAGAGCACCTGGGCACGCGGCTGCTGCAACGCAGCACGCGCAAGCTCTCTCTCACCGACGCCGGTGAGCAATACCTGGCCCGGCTGCACGGCATCCTGCAGGACATCGACGATGCGGAAGCGCTGGCCAGTACCCTGACCCAGCAGGCACGCGGCACACTGCGCGTCTTGGCACAACCGGTCCTGGCCACCCATGTGCTGGCGCCCCTGGTCGCAGGGTTCGCGCAACGCTACCCGGACATCCTGCTCGACTTGCAGGTTCGCGCATTCAAGAGTCCCCCGATCGAAGACTACGACCTCACCATCTTCGGTGCACCCGCCAATTTTGATGGCGACATCATTGCGCGAAAGATCGTCAGTGCACGCGCCATTTTGGTGGCGTCCCCGCAGTACCTGCGCGCACACGGCAGCCCCCAGTCCCCACAGGACCTGCAACGGCACCGATTCCTGCAGCTGCACGCTGACACCATGCTCCCGCCCATCGCGCGGCTGCAGCGCATTGACGCGGCCACACCCCCGGAAGCTTTTGCCGTGCGGCCCCTACTGCGCTCGAACCACGTCGACACCCTGCTCCAAGCTGCGCTGGACGGTGCGGGCATCACCGGTGCCTCGCTGGAACTGGTTGCAGCACACCTGGCCAAGGGAACTCTGGTTCATGTGCTACCCCAGTGGATGCTGGGCGAGCTGGTGATGTACGCCGCCCTGCCCACACGCAAATTTCTGCCGCAGCGCACCCGGGTGTTTCTGGACTACCTGACCGAGCACACCCAGCGGGCTGTAGTTCGTGCGTCACGCATGGATTAAAACGACGGTATTTACCAAGGGTTCAGAGGGCTCAGGCCACTCTGATTTGAAGCCGCTTTGCATTTACGTTGGGCAGGTCTTGCTGCGCAACCTAACCTGCCCACTGCAGTTGGTCACGGGAAGTTGTGTGACCGAGGTGCTTTCAGCAGAAACCCTTTGTGACACGGTCAGCGGCACCTGGAAGCTTGCGTTCGGCTAGAGGCAGAACGAGCGTTTTCCTGGCGGTGGCACTCCATCCTCTACCGTTCCATTGCTATGGTGGCCTGACTGACCCTGGTTCCCGTGGACCAAAAACGTAATCACACCGACCACCCCGACGCCGTGCGCTTCTACACCAAGCGCAAGACCATCACCCAGCGCTGGCCTTCCGCCGGCGTGCGCGAAGGTGCGGTGTTCAGTTTCCCCAGCAGCCGCTAAGGCTCGGTGAATGCCCCGTGGGGGCGTGACGGGTTGTCCTTGCGTATGATGGCGTCAGTGCTCCAGTAGGGCACAACGCCCATTGCATGGCTGCATCGACCACTCTCCTTCATTTCGCCGCACGTTTACGGCTCCTGCTGCGCAAATGGGCACGGGAAAGTGACGCGGTAGCGCCCAAAGCCGCCCGGGTGAGCGTGCTGCGGCTGCGGCTGCTGTGCCCCATTGTTGCGCTGCTCAATGCGGTACACGTCGGCATCTTTTACCTCGCCTGGCGCTCCAATACCGCCGACGATGTGACGGTGCAATGGCAGTGGTCCCTGATGGTGGCACACGCCGTCATGGGCGTGCTCATGCTGGTAGCCAGTGCTGTCGCCCACCGCATCGTCCGGACCCCAAGCGCAGGTGCCATTCGGGTGTTCCCGGCGGTGGTCATGGCGCTCGGTCTGGGGTTTGCAGTCAGTGTGGTGGTTATCGACCAGTGGGTGACACCCAGCATCACCCCGTTTCTCATCGCCAGCCTGGCCACCGGCCTCGTGGTGTATCTGCGTCCCGCATCAGCCACTGCGCTGTACCTGGTCACGTACGGCCTCTTCTATCTTGGCCTGGGCCTGCAAGCGAGCGCCCCAGCACAGCTGCTGTCCAACCGGCTCAACGGCATTACCGCCTGCGTCCTCGGCTTGTCCTTGTCCATCGTGCTGTGGCGCAAGTTCACCATCATCACCCGCCAGCACGCCCAGCTCGCACAGGCCAATGCCGCTCTGGAAAAGCTCACGCGGCTGGACGGTTTGACTGGCCTGTACAACCGGGCAACGTTTGTCGAGTTGTCGCAACGCGAATTGGCCCGGGCGCGGCGCGCAGACAGTACCACCGCCATCCTGCTGCTGGACCTGGACCATTTCAAGCAGGTCAACGATTCCTGGGGCCACCCGGCAGGCGATGCGGTGCTGCGCCACGTGGCGTCATTGCTCACGGGAACGGTGCGCAACACCGACCTGGTCGGTCGGCTGGGCGGCGAAGAATTCATGGTGTTGCTGCCCGACACCAACGCAGTGGACGCCTTGGCCTTGGCCGAGAAGTTGCGGCAGCGCTTCGAAGGCAACCCGGCTTCGTGGGACTCCGGGGCCATCCACGTGACGGTCAGCATCGGCATGGCCAGCACCGATCCCGATGCTGCCGTGGGTTTCGACACGCTGTACCAGGCCGCCGACAAAGCGCTCTACCAGGCCAAGCAGCAGGGGCGCAACCGCGTGGCCGCTGGCCAACCCTGACTGCCCTTCTGGCGGAACCGAGCGGGCTTGCGTTGGCGCGGCGCTGGTGCTACCGTGCGCCCCATGGTGCAGCGTCCACTCGTCTCCCGCATCCTGGCCACCATGCTGGCGCTCGCCTGGTGCCATGCATCCGCCCAGGACCTGCTGCGCGCCTCCGTCAGCACCGCCTGGAACATGCCATTTGGCGACGTGCAGGGCGACCGAATCCATGGCGGCATCTTATTCGACCTGTACAAGGCCATAGCACAGAAGGCGGGGCTGACCCTGGTGCCCGTGGTGCTGCCGCGCAAGCGTATCGACGGTGCCGTGGTGAACGGCGAAGTCGACCTGCGCTGCTACTTCAACCCGAAGTGGACGTCCACGCCCGATTCCTACGATTGGAGCAAGCCGCTGTTTCCGATCCAGGACGTGCTGTTCGGGCACACGGGAACGGCTGAACTCCGCTCGGTGCAGGACATCGAACGCGGCACCGCCATCAGCACCGTGCTGGGCTACAGCTACCCCACGCTGGAGCCCTTGCTATTGCGCGGCGACCTCAAGCGCGACGATTCGGTGGACGAGGAGAAGGTCCTGCTCAAGATGACGGCCGACCGCACCCCCTACGGTGTCGCCAAATCCATCGCACTGGACTGGTACAAGCGCCAGGTGCCGCACCACCAGTTGGCGCCCTGGCGCCTGGTCATCGACAGCGCCGATGTGTACTGCGCCGTTCCGCGCAACACCAGCATTGCCGCACCGCGCCTGCTGGGGGCAATCGAGGAGCTGCGCAAGTCGGGGCGCATCGATGCCATCCTGAAGGCCTACAGGTAAACACGACTGCGGCGGACCTTGAGTTCGGAGCGCTGCAACTTACCCTCCAGCCGCCGCTGGCGCGAGGCGCGCGTGGGCCGGGTGGCCTTGCGCAGCACCGGCACCTGCGCGCCCTCAGCCACCCACGCCAGCAAGCGCGCCATGGCGTCCTGGCGGTTGGCTTCCTGGGTGCGGTAGCGCTGGGCCTTGAGCACGAACACACCGTCCTTGCTCAGGCGCTGGTCGCGCCGGTGCAGCAAGCGCTGCTTCACCTCGTCGGGCAAGCTCGACGCAGCCACATCGAATCGCAGGTGGATCGCGGTGGACACCTTGTTGACGTTCTGGCCCCCGGCACCCTGGGCGCGCACGGCATCGAGTTGCACTTCGTCAGGGAGCACGGCAATCGGTGGATGGTGGGGGGACGTCATGGCAGGGGCAATGATCGCATGGCGCGGCATCAGGATTGCTAATGCAAACGCAGACTTGGTAATCCAGCTTTTCAAACCCCTGGGGGCAGGCGCACACTGCGCTGCACCTCAACCCATTCACCAGGAGACCCCCCATGCTGATCGGATGCCCCAAGGAAATCAAGAACCACGAATACCGCGTTGGCCTGACCCCGGCCAGCGTGCGTGAACTCACCAGCCGCGGCCACGGCGTGCTGGTGCAGCAAGGTGCCGGTGCCGCCATCGGCCTGTCCGACGAGCAGTACCTGGCGGCGGGCGCCACCCAGGCCGCCGACGCCGCCGAGGTGTTTGCCAAGGCCGACATGATCGTCAAGGTGAAGGAACCCCAGCCGCAGGAATGCGCCATGCTGCGCCCGGGCCAGATCCTCTACACCTACCTGCACCTGGCACCCGACCCCGAGCAGACCGCAGCGCTGGTGAAGTCCGGCGCTGTCTGCATTGCCTACGAGACCATCACCGGGGTTGGTGGCGGCCTACCGCTGCTGGCGCCCATGAGCGAGGTGGCCGGCCGCATGGCAATCCAGGCCGGTGCCGCGCACCTGGAAAAGTCCAAGGGTGGCATGGGCGTGCTGCTGGGCGGTGTGCCGGGCGTACCGGCAGCGCATGTGGTCATCCTCGGCGCTGGCGTGGTGGGCACGCATGCCCTGCAGATGGCGGTGGGCGTCGGCGCCCGTGTCACGGTGCTGGACAAGAACGTGGACCGCCTGCGCCAACTCGACCTGGTCTTCGGCAACCGCATCAGCACCGTGTATTCGACCACCCACAGCGTCGAGGAAGCCGTGCTGGATGCCGATCTGGTGGTCGGTGGCGTGCTCATCCCTGGCGCTGCCGCACCCAAGCTCGTGACCCGCGCCATGATTGCGCGCATGAAGAAGGGCGCCGTGGTGGTGGACGTGGCCATTGACCAGGGTGGCTGCTTCGAGACCTCGCACGCCACCACCCATGCCGAACCCACCTTTGTGGTCGACGGCGTGGTGCACTACTGCGTGGCGAACATGCCTGGGGCCGTGGCCCGCACCTCGACCTTCGCGCTGAACAACGCCACCATCGGCCACGCCGTTGCCCTGGCCGACAAGGGCTGGAAAGCCGCCCTGCGGGACAACGAGCACCTGAAGAACGGGCTCAACGTGTGTGAAGGCAAGGTGACCTACGCCGCAGTGGCGCGCGACCTGGGCTACACCTACGTCAACCCCGACAGCCTGCTGGGCTGATCTGCATAGCCGCTGCAGTGCGCAGGCCGCGCCCTGGGTTACGGGTGCGGCGTGCCGACGGCTTGCTCCGGTCTGGCTGCAGTGGTCCGCCCCAAGGCGATGGCGAGCAAGGCAGCATCGAGCAGAAACCCGGCTTCCATGGCGCGGAACTGCAGGGTGGTGTAACCCAGCACACCCACCACAGACAGCCATGCGGAAGCCGCACCGGCCATGCTGATGCTGACAGCCGCAAAGAAAATCTTCCCGTAGGGCTGGCGGGTACGCAAGGCCCATACGCCAAACGCAAACAGTATCAGCATGCAGGCCAGGAACACCAGAAAGGCCCACCACACCGCCCATAGGTGCCAGTCCGCCAGTACCAGGTACCCCATCACCCCCGCCGTGGCCCATTGGGCGGCCAGCAGGGCCCGCCCCCAGTGCGGATGTTGCTGCCTGAAGCGCAGAAGGTGGACCGCGAAATTCAGACCTGCCATGTTGAAAGCCACCATCGTGCAGAGAATGAAGTAGCGCTGGAAACCTGGGCTGTCGGGCCACCACGCGCTCAGCCCCTTTCCTGTGTAGGCAATGCACATCACCAGCATGCTGCCCACGTACAGGGCGTAGCGGCCATGCAGTGGATTGCGCACCACCAGAAACAGGGCCAGGTTGTAGAGCATCAGCGCGAACAGCGCGCCGAACATGAGTTCATAGCTGTACTGCACCCGATCCCGCTGCTCGGCCAAGGCCTGCGCATCCAGCAACTGCAGCGGCAGAACCAAGGGGTCCATCGACTGCACCCGCACCAGCAGTTCGCTGCGTTGCGGTGGCAAGTCAAGCTCCCAGGTAAAGCCGAAACCCGGTACGACGCCGTAGGCATAGGGCCCCTCGTCGCCCAGATGGAACTTGCGCATCACCTGCCCGGCCCGTACCAGGTAGACATCCGCACTATCAAGCCAGGTGGTCCCCAGCAGCAAATGGCGGCGCACACTCTCAGGCTGCGCGTTGTGCAGTGGCAGCCGCAGCCAGACGGTGGGGGATCCAATGCCCAGGCTCAGAACCTCGTCCCGCGGAGCCGGTGGGTTCAGGTCCGCAAAGCGCTGCTGCGCGTCGACTACCGTCCAGGTTCCGCCGTAGTCACGCAACAACTGGATCTGCCGCCCCAGGGAATGGGTGGGCAGCCCTTCGATGTCCCAGGCAAAACCGTCGGCGCGGGACAGCATGGGCGTACACACCAGTACCGCCAACGCCAGCCAACGCCACAGGGGCATGGGAAGAGACCAGACCATGGGCCGATGGTACCCGCGCCGGTACGTCCAGGCGACCCCGGGGCATCCCGGATAATCCCTGCCTTCACAGGATTTCCATGGCACTCATCACCCTCACCGACGCCCAGCTCGCTTTCGGGCACGTTCCCCTGCTCGACCACGCCGACTTTTCCCTCGAAACGCAGGAGCGCGTGGGCCTGATCGGGCGCAACGGCGCGGGAAAATCCAGCATGCTCAAGATCCTGGGCGGCATGGAAAAACCCGACGACGGCACGCTGCAGGTGCAGAACGGAATCCGCATCGCGCACGTGGCACAGGAGCCGCAGCTCGATGCAGACGCTACTATTTTCGTAGCTGTCAGCGCAGGTTTGGCGAGGGTTCAGACCCTGATTGAGCAGTATTGCTCAGGCGAGGGCGATCTCGACGCGATGCAGAGCGAGATCGAGGCGCTGGACGGCTGGAACTGGGAACAGCGCGTCTCCGAGACGCTGCAGCGCCTGCACCTGAACCCCGAGGCCATCGTCAAGACCCTCTCGGGCGGCACCAAGAAGCGCGTGGCCCTGGCCCAGGCGCTGGTGGCCCAGCCCGACGTGCTGCTGCTGGACGAGCCCACCAACCACCTGGACCTGGACAGCATCGAGTGGTTGGAGGGCCTGCTCAAGGAATTCAAGGGCTCCATCATCACCATCACCCACGACCGCTCCTTCCTGGATGCCGTGGCCACCCGCATCGTGGAACTCGACCGCGGCAAGCTCCTCTCCTACCCCGGCAACTTTGCCGCCTACGTGGCGCAGAAGGCCGAACAGCTGGCGCAGGAGGCCGTCATCAACGCCAAGGCGGACAAGCTGCTGGCCCAGGAAGAGGTGTGGATCCGCAAGGGCGTGGAAGCCCGGCGCACCCGTGCCCAGGCCCGCATCGAGCGGCTTTCCAAGTTGCGCGCCGAGCACGCGGCACGGCGCACGGTGCAGGGCAGCGTCAAGATGGACGTGGTGACGGGCGACAAGAGTGGCAAGCTGGTGTCCGAACTCACGCACGTGAGCAAGACCTTTTCCGATGGCCGCACCATCGTGCGCGACTTCACCGCCACCATCCTGCGTGGCGACAAGATCGGCCTGCTGGGTCCCAACGGTGCCGGCAAGACCACACTGCTGAAACTCATCCTGGGCGAACTGCAACCCGACCCGGCCCCCGCCAACGCCCCCGCCCCCGAACCCGGCCACAGCCCCTGGGGCACGGTGCGCCTGGGTGCCAACGTGACGGTGGCCTACTTTGACCAGATGCGCGCCGCGCTGAACCTGGATGCCACGCTCGAAGACTTCATCAGCCCTGGTTCGGAATGGATCGAGATCGGCAACCGCCGCCAGCACGTCAAGAGCTACCTGGGCGACTTCCTGTTCTCCCCGGCGCGGGCCAACTCACCGGTGCGCTCCTTGAGCGGTGGCGAACGCAACCGCCTGCTGCTGGCACGCCTGTTCGCCCGCCCGGCCAACGTGCTGGTGCTGGACGAACCCACCAACGACCTGGACATCGACACGCTCGAATTGCTGGAAGAGTTGCTGCAGAACTACGACGGCACCGTGTTCCTGGTGAGCCACGACCGCAGCTTCATGGACAACGTGGTCACCAGCACCATTGCCTACGAGGGCCCGGGCGAGTGGCGCGAGTACGAAGGCGGCGTGACCGACTGGCTGGTGCAGCGCGACCGCGCCGCCACCTTGGCCGCATCCAGGGGCAAAAACAACCCGCAGCCTGCGCAAAATGGGCGTGAACAGCTAGCAAAACAGGAGCAAGTCGCGGCCATTGCGCCAGTACCGACGGCCACCAAGGCACGCAAGCTGAGCTACAAGGAGCAGCGCGAGCTCGACGAGCTGCCCAGCCGCATTGCTGCGCTGGAAACCGAGCAAAAGCATATCCACGACCAGCTCGCCGATGGCAGCCTGTTCGCACGCGACAACGCCCAGGCGGTCGCCATGAGCGAGCGTGCTGCCGCCATCGACGAGGAGCTGCTGCTGGCTCTGGAGCGCTGGGAACAGCTCGGCGGTTGAGGACCGGCAACAAGGGCGCCGGCTGCTCCTGTTGTCTTCGATGCACCCAGGCCCTGCGAGGCATTGCGTCCGACCACCACAACCCGCACAATGGGCTCAAACTGCGACGCGAATGCAGCGCGCGAGGAGACCCTGCCATGAATGTGATGATGGCCGCACTGTCCGTGCAGCTGGCCTTGTACGGCACCGCCTGGGCGGTTTTTGCAGCCACATTCCATCTCTACCCCCAAGTCAGCGTACGCTGGGCTGCCGGTTGGTTCCTGAGCGCGATGGGCACCACCCTGCTGTTCCTGCGCCCGGCCCCACTGCTGGGCGTACTGGACCTGCTGGTCAACTCGGCCATCATCGGTGCCTTCTCCTGTCTGCACCAGGGCATGGCGCTGTTTGCACGCGAACCCTTGCGCAACGGCCCGCTCTGGATCGCGGGCGGCATTGTCGTACTGATAGAAATCGTACGCCATGCGCTTCCCGACACCATGGTGCTGCGTACCTGGATGTTTACCGTGGCCGCCTTCCTGCCGCTGTCGTTGCTCGTCCAGGACTTCATGCTGCGCTTGCGCAAACGATTTGCACTGGAACGCGGCGTGGTGGTGGCTTTGGCCCTGCCGGTCGTGCTCACGCTTATGGCTTTCGTGGTACGCGCCGCTGTCATTACCTACAGCGACATCACTGGAATCGTAGAACTCGATACCGGCAGCACTTTTGACATCGTCATCTCACTGCTATTCCTCGTCTTCCTGGGGATGTTCAATTTTTCGCTTTACAACCTCGTCCTCGGTTCACTGATCAGCCGCCTGGAAAACCTGTCATCCACCGATCAGCTAACCGGCCTGTACAACCGCCGCATCGTGATGGAGCGGCTGGCCGAGGAACATGCCCGCTTCCTGCGCAGCGGGCAGACATACGCGGTGATCATGCTGGACCTGGACCACTTCAAGCGCGTCAATGACACCTATGGGCATGCCGCCGGAGACGCGGTGCTGCGCGAGGTCGCTCAGCGCCTGCGCCAGAGCGTTCGCGGCACCGACACGCTGGCGCGCATGGGTGGCGAGGAGTTCCTGCTGCTGCTGCCCATGAATGACGTCGATGGGGCGCTGATCCATGCAGGCCGAATCCGAAAACGCATCGGTGGCGATCCCATTGCAACACCGCAAGGTGCGATCGCCATCACGGCCAGCCTGGGTGTCGCCGAAGTCAGCTTCAGCGACAAGACTGCGCAAACCGTGGTTTCCCGGGCCGATGCCGCGCTGTACCAGGCCAAGGCCCATGGGCGTAACCGCGTCGAGTCCGCGCATCGCGCTACCATAGCCCATCCGCAGGATTGAGACCTGCATAGCGAATTGCCTTACTGCATGCTGATCCACCCGTCTCCATATGCCCTGCATGACCCCGCGCTGCCCCAGCGCCGGCGCTGGATGATCGGCATGGCACTGATGGGTACGCTGCAGGCTACCCATGCCGACTATTTTGACCAGTACGGTTTGCGCCCAGGATCACCGGAGATCGATGTCGGAACCCAGCCCAGCGGGTTCCCCTCGGGGGTAGTCAGCGCCGTCATGCGCCGAGACCACGTATTGCAGGCGGCCTTGTCCGAACTCGGCACGACCCTGCGAAGTCCGGGTTTTCGCCGCGGGGCCGACATGCTGACCCTGCTGGCAGACCAGCGACTGGACGCGGCCTTGCTGGGCGACATGCCCACCCTCATGGCCACTGCCTCCGGGCAGGCCTGGGTGGTCGGCCTGGTCAAGCAAACCAGCACCGCCCTGATCGCCCGCGACAACATGGCGATGCGTGCACTGGCGGGCAAGCGCATCGCTGTGGTCGAGGCTTCCAGCGCCCACCTCACCGTGTTGCAGGGTCTGGCGGCCGCCGGTCTCACCGAGCAGCAGGTGGAACTGGTGCCCATGGGGGTCGTGGACATGCCCAAGGCACTGGAAGACGGTGTGGTCGATGCCTTCGCTGCCTGGGAGCCCTTTCTCACCATCGCCCTCAACCGCAACCCGCGCAACCATGTCGTCTTCCGCGGTGCAAGTTCCGACTACTTCGTGCTGTCACGCGCCTTTGTGCGCCGGTCGCCACAGGCTGCCCAGCAGCTGATTGCCGCCTTTGTGCGCGCATTGGAATGGATGCGCGCCTCGCAACCGAACCTTGAACAGGCTGCGCGCTGGGCGGTGGCAGACAGCGAGCGCTTCTCCGGCGCCGCACCGGCACTGACAACCGCCCAGGTGCGCGCCATCGTGCGCCGAGAACTGCTCGATGTACCCTCGGCCCCGGTGCTCGTCGACGACGGCGGGCCACCACGCCTGAAGGCGGAATTCGAGTTCCTGCGGCGCCTGGGCAAGCTGCCGGTGCAGGCCAGCTGGACCCAGGTCGAGGCGGCGCTGGGCTACGACGGGCTGAGCCAGGTGATGTCCAATGCCCGCCATTTCCAGCTGACCCGATTCGACTACCGCCCCTGACACCCATGCACAGCGCCTACTCGACCCGCTTGTCGCTGTATTTCGGCGCGCTGCTGTCGGCCTGCATCCTGGCCATGTTCGCGCTGTGGTGGTATGGGCTGCCCTGGACGGAAGAAGGCGGTGCGGTGGCGCAGCGCCAATTCGAAGTTCAGCAACAACTGGAGATGCGTTCCGACTTCCTGCGCAGCCTGCTCAAGCAGGGCCTGGATCGCCGCCGCAGCGAGGTACGCGCACTGGTACAGAACGATGCGCTGTCACAGGCCCTGAGTTCACGGAGCCCTTCGGCCCCCCCCCAGGCCGCACAAAACATCCTCGAACAGTGGATCAACGCCCACCCCAACGATTTCCAGAGCGTACGCATCGTGCGTGCGGACAACGGAACGGTACTGGCCAGCACCAACCCGCACGAGTTGAGCACGCTGTTCGGTGACGCGAATCTGCTGCAGCCCGCCCGGCGCCCGGGCGTGGTGGAGTTGATCGTGCCCCATACGAGCCCGACTGGAAAGCCTGCCCTGGCCTGGGTGCGCCAGGTACCGGCAGTGCACAGTGAGGGCTCCAAGGCACCCGCCGGTCTGGTGGTGGCCCACGCCGAGGTCCAGGACATGCTGGAAGGAATCTTCGAATTTGCCACGGCACAGGCCGCAGGCAATGGCCAGACCCTGTTGTTCGATGCACAGCAGCGACTGCTGGCGTCGGTACCCGCACGCAATGACAGCATGGACGGTTTGCGCATCGACTCCGAAGTCAGCCAGGGCTTCGAGGGTAGCCTGGTGCGAACCTTGGCCAATGGCGATGGTTATCTCACGGTCTACCGGACGGTGGCGCTGGGGGGCACCCACCACTGGACCCTGATGCAGCTGACACCGATGACGGACATTCATGCGGTTGCGGGCGCACGGCTGATCCGCAGTATCGGGTTCCTGGTAGCTTCGGGTTTGTTCATCGGATTCGTGCTGTGGCTCACGGCGCGCCTGGCGACGCGGCGTCTGTTGGACGTCAGCGCGGCTTTCGATCGGCTGGCGGGTGGCGAGCTGGCACTGCGGCTCCCAATCCGGCCGCATGACAACCTCGAAATCGTCACGCTGTCCAACGCATTCAACCGCCTTGCCATGTCATTCCAGGCATCGAACAAGCGGCTGGAACAGCAGGTGGCCGAACGGACTGCGGAGTTGGAGAATGAGCGCGACCGCGCGAAGGGATACCTGGACGTGGCGGGCATCATGCTGCTGGCCCTGGATGCGCAGGGCCGCATCTCGATGGTCAACCGCAAGGGCGCCGAGCTGCTGGGATACCCTGCCGCCCAGTTGCTGGGCATGGACTGGTTCCTGCATTTCATTGCAAGCGAGCAGCGCGAGCAGCGACGCTCACAGTTCCAGCAGGCAATGCATGATGCGCTGGCACCGGAATCCCGCACCGAAAGCCCCATCGTCGATGCCCGCGGCCAGACACGGCTGATGGTCTGGAACACGGTGCTGCTGCGTGACCGCGACGGGCGTCCCAACGGCCTCCTGTCCAGTGGGCAGGATGTGACTGCCACGCGCGCGGCCCAGGCCGAGTTGCGCGTGGCGGCGATTGCGTTCGAATCGCAGGAGCCCCACATGGTCTGCGATGCCAACTGGGTCATTCTGCGCGTCAATTCCGCGTTTTCCCAGGTGACGGGGTACAGCGCCCAGGAAGCAGTGGGGCAGATGCCCAGCAAGCTGCTTGGTTCCGGTCGGATGCCAGCGAGCTTCTATGTGGACATGAACGAAGCCCTGCTGCGCATGAGCCGCTGGCAGGGCGAGGTCTGGGACCGGCGCAAGAACGGCGAAGTGTTTCCGGCCTGGCTGCAGGTCACCGCAGTGCGCGACGAAGACCAGCACGTGACCCACTTCGTGGTGTCGATGAACGACATCACCCAGCGCAAGGCCGCCGAGGAGCAGATCCGCAGCCTAGCGTTCTACGACCCGCTGACCAGCCTGCCGAACCGCCGCCTGCTGATGGACCGTCTGGAAGTCGCGCTCGCCACCTGCGCGCGCCATCCGCGCATGGGTGCCCTGCTGTTCGTCGACCTGGACAACTTCAAGACACTCAACGACACCATGGGCCACGACATCGGTGACCTGCTACTGCAACAGGTGGCCGAGCGGCTCAAGGGCTGCGTGCGCGAGGGCGATACCGTGGCCCGCCTCGGCGGTGACGAATTCGTGGTCATGCTTGAAGACCTGGCCAGCGACACCATCGAGGCCGCCACCCAGGCCGAATCGGTCGGGGAAAAGGTGCTGCAGGCCTTGGGTCGGTCCTACGTGCTGCGCGGCCATACGCACCGCAGCACGCCCAGCATCGGCGTCACCCTGTTTGGCGACCGCATGGAAAGCATCGAGGAGCCCCTCAAGCGTGCCGACGTGGCCATGTACCAGAGCAAGGCGGCGGGGCGCAACACGCTGCGCTTTTTCGACCCACAGATGCAGGCAGCCGTCACCAACCGGGTGGCCCTGGAGGCCGACCTGCGATCGGCGATCGAGCTTCAGCAGATGGTGCTGTTCTACCAGCCGCAAGTCCAGTCACGCGCCGACGGCAGTTTGCGCATCGTGGGGTGCGAGGCCCTGGTGCGCTGGCGCCATCCGCAGCGCGGCATGGTGTCGCCCGTGGATTTCATCCCGCTGGCCGAGGAAACTGGACTGATCGTGCCGCTGGGCCAGTGGGTGATCGAAACCGCCTGCCGGCAACTGGCGGCCTGGGAGGGGCATCCGGATTTCGGCCATCTGACGGTCGCCGTCAACGTCAGCGCGAAGCAGTTCATGCAGAGCGGTTTCGTCTCCCATGTGCGCCAGACACTGGAGTCCACGGGCGCCCACCCCGCCCGGCTCAAGATCGAGCTCACCGAGAGCACGCTGGTGGGCGACATCGATGAAGTGGCCCGCAAGATGTCCGAGTTGCAAAGCTGGGGCGTGGGGTTCGCGTTGGACGACTTCGGAACCGGCTACTCCTCCCTGGCGTACCTCAAGCGCTTGCCGCTGGACGCACTGAAAATCGACAAGAGCTTCGTTCGCGGGGTGTTCGACGATGCCAACGATGCGGCCATCGCACGCATGGTCGTGGTGCTGGGCCGAAGCCTGGGGCTGACGGTGATTGCAGAAGGGGTGGAGACACTGGAACAGCGCTACTTCCTGGCCCAGCAAGGCTGCCACGTGTACCAAGGCTACCTCTTCAGCCCACCTCAGCCGGTCCTCGAATTCCAGCATGGCGTGATCAGCAAGGCCTACCTGGGCCATTCCGCCTCCTGATCTCCGCCCACTGCCGGGGCACCAAAGCGCTGGCCGCGCAGGCCCTCGCGTACCGCTATCGCGGCGCCATGAATACGGTTTTCTCGGTGACCTTGTGCTCGGTACCATCGAGGGCCACATCGATGACCACCTTGGTGGTTCCCGGTGGTGTAGCGTCGGGAGATGCCTGCAGTTGCACCACCACCCAGCGCGACTCGGCGGGTTTGACTTCGATCGGGGTGGCGGGATTGACGCGCAACCCGGGGATGCCACTGGCCGTCAGGGTGTAATGCTGGGTCTTCTCGCTCGCATTCATGATCTGGATGCGGTACACGTTTTCGTACAGCCCACCCTCGGCAATGCGCGCCATGACGCCGCGATCGCGAACCACGTCCACCTTGAAGGGCGTGCGCAGGCTCAGTGACAACAGCATCGCCAACGTGATGGCCAGGATGATGCCGCTGTACACCAGCACACGCGGCCGCATCACATGGGCCAGCACTTCGCGGCTGCTCCAGTGGTGTTCGATGGCGTTTTCCGTCGAGTAGCGGATCAGACCCTTGCTGTAGCCAACCTTGTCCATCACGGTATCGCAGACATCGATACAGGCACCGCACCCAATGCATTGGTACTGCAGGCCGTTGCGGATATCGATGCCCGTGGGGCAAACCTGCACGCACAGCGTGCAGTCGACACAGTCGCCGAGTTCGAGCTTGGCGGGGTCCGCCTTCTTGGAGCGCGCACCACGGGGCTCGCCGCGCTCCTGGTCGTAGGTCACGATCAAGGTATCGCGATCAAACATGGCGCTCTGGAAGCGCGCATAGGGACACATGTGGATGCAGATGCGCTCGCGCAGGAACCCTGCATTGCCGTAGGTGGCAAAGCCATAGAAGAAGACCCAGAAGGTTTCCCAGGGCCCGAGGTTGGTGGCGATGAATTCGCGCGCCAAGACCTGGATCGGGGTGAAGTAGCCGACAAAGGTGAAGCCGGTCCAGAAAGCCACGGCGACCCACAGGAACTGCTTGGCGGACTTGCGCCATACCTTGTTGAGGTTCCACGGTCCGCTGTCCAGCCGCATGCGCGCGGCACGGTCGCCCTCGGTCTTGCGCTCGATCCACATGAAGATCTCGCTGTACACCGTCTGCGGGCAGCTGTATCCGCACCACAGGCGTCCTGCCACGGCGGTGAAAAGGAACAGGGCCAGCGCGCTGATCACCAGCAATCCGGTGAGGTAGATCAGGTCCTGCGGGTACAGCACCAGTCCGAACAGGAAGAAGCGGCGGGTTTCCAGGTCAAACAGCACCGCCTGTCGCTCGCCCCATTGCAGCCAGGGAACGCCATAGAACACCAGCTGGGTCAGAAACACCATGCCCCAGCGCCAGCGCGCGAACAGGCCTTGCACACTGCGCGGGTAGAGCTTGCGCCCGGGGTCGAACTGGGGTGGCGCGCTGCCACTGGGTTCCGCTTGGATGGGAATGACTTTGTGTCCGTTGGGTCCGGGTTGGCTCACGCGAAAGTCCTTTGCTGAAGCACCGCACGGGGCGGATGGAGTCCAGAATGATACTGCTTGGAGTATGAAAATCGGTATTTACCCTGATATTCACTCGGAATTGTCGCCGAGTTTGGAGGTGACAACGGCTCTAGGGACGCTGCAGGTAGCGCCGATCCGACCAAGTGACCAACCAGCCTGGTGCATACGCCACGGCAATGGCACACACCAGGCCGGTCATGAAACCGTCTCCCCAAGCAACCAACCAATGCGCTATCGCTACCACACTGTCAGCTTCCTCGGGTAGGCCATTGCCTGCGTATTGGGCAAGCAAGCGCGCCACGAACAAGCTGAGCACCGTACCCAGGAATGCGCGTCCGAGTGTGTAGACAAAAATGTTGGGAGGAGCCAGCCGACGCAGCAGCGCACCCCAGCCCATTGCCAGCGTCGCCGGCAGGATGCCCTGCCAGAACGCTTGCGCCACCAGCATTTCACTGGGTGCTGCTACCCACAGGCCAGACAAGGCGGTTACGGCACACAGCACAGGGATGGCCAGCGGCCACCCAAGACTCAGCTGTACCAGACAGGCTCCAGACCATTGCAGAGGGATGGGCATGGCGTGCATGCGCGGCATGGCCCAAAGCCAAGGCAAGAGCACCAACACGGCCAACAGTGGCGTCAGCAACTCACCACGCGCCAACAGGCGCCAGGGTTTCATGGCCAACGCCAGCAACAAAGCCAGGCCCGAAAGGAGTGGTTCCCATTCCATGCGCGCAATCTACCCTTCACAAGCATCGCCCGATGTGGCATCGTGTGGACAGCGCCAAGCATACCTCGTGTCCTACGCGCTCTCTGCCTGATTGGACTCCTTCTACCCGATACCGCGCCATGCCAGTCATCAGCCCTGTGCCCCAGGCCCTCTCAGCGACAACCGGCGCATTGCAACTGCAGCAGCGCCGCCTGCGACAGATCATTCTGGCCATCGTTGCGGCGGTCTGCGCTGTCCTTCTGATCAGCATCGGGAAAGGAGCCTGGCTGAACATTGGCCTGGAACTCGTTGCCCTGGGGCTGTTGGGCTGGTCCTACCGCCTCAATTCCCACAAACGCCTTTCACGCGCAACGGCCGTCATGCTGGCCACCCTCATGGCCATGCTGTGCGCCCTGATGCTGACCAGCGAGGGGCTGTTTGACGAAGCTGTCTTGGCCTTCCCGGGCTTGCTGATCTTCGCCAGCATGTTCGGCTCGCGTCGTAGCTTTCTGAGCCTGCTGGCCCTGATCCTCGCAAGCTTCATCGGTATCTATGCGCTGGATGCCAATGGATTGGCGCGCTCCGTTCCCGACCACCTGACTTTGGGGCGTTTGGTCATCCTTCTGGCCATCCTATCGGTCACTGGTTTCTTTGTCTGGCTGCTGGCTTCGGATCTGCGCAAGGCCTTGGCGCAGCTGGAATCCGAAAAGCAGGCGCTGCTGGACTCCCACCAGAAGATCGAGGTGCTGGCGCACCGCGACACGCTCACCGACCTGCCGAACCGGACATTGGCCAAGGATCGGCTTGAACAGCTTCTGCTGCAGGCTCGCCGCAGCCAAAGCATGGCGGCGGTCATGTTTCTGGACCTGGACAACTTCAAGACCGTCAATGATTCACTCGGCCACGCTGCTGGTGATGCATTGCTGTGCATGGTCGCTGACCGTTTGCGAGGTTGCGTACGGGAATCCGACACGGTAGCGCGCCTGGCGGGCGATGAGTTCCTGCTGCTGATGGGGGACCTGCGCGACGAGGAGGCAGTGACATTTGCAGCCACCAAAGTGATGCAGCATCTGGGAACAGCCTTTTCCATCAATGGGTTGGATGTAATGGCCACCGCGTCGATGGGTATTGCCTTGTTCCCGCGCGACGGCACCGACCGCGACAGCCTGCTCAAGAATGCGGACCTTGCCATGTACCGGGCCAAGGACGCGGGCCGCAATGCGTTCCGGTTCTTCGATGCCACGATGAACGAGAGCGTCGTCGAACACCTGCATCTGGCTTCCGGGCTGCGTGCCGCACTGGGCAATGGGGAGCTGCAGGTGCACTACCAGCCACAGTTCGACCTGCGCAGCGGTGCCGTCGTCGGGGCTGAAGCCCTGCTGCGCTGGAAGCATCCTGCACTGGGCTTCATCCCACCCGCCAAGTTCATTCCCGTGGCCGAACGCACCGGCCTCATCAACGAGGTCGGCGCTTGGGTGCTGAACCGTGCCTGCGAGGATCTGCTCGCCTGGCGCCAGCAAGGTCTGGACGACCTCGTGGTGGCAGTCAACGTCTCCCCCCTGCAGTTCCGCCGAGACGACATCGAACGCGAAGTGACCAATGCGCTCACCCAATGCAGCTTGCCAGGAAGCGCACTGGAACTGGAGCTGACGGAGTCGCTGCTGGTCGCAGACGCCCAGCACGTGAGCGAGGTCTTGCAGCGCCTGCACGGATTAGGGGTTAAGTTCGCCATCGACGACTTCGGCACCGGCTATTCCAACCTCGGGTACCTGCAGCGGTTTTCAGTGCATCGGCTGAAGATCGACCAGTCCTTCGTGCGCAAGATGGTCGACAGCCCGCACGAGGAGGGGATCGTGCGCGCCATCATTGAGATGGCCCATTGCCTGGACCTGGAGGTGGTCGCCGAAGGCGTGGAGACGCTGCCCATGCTGGAGCGCCTGCAGCAGTTCGGCTGCGAGTTCGGGCAAGGCTACCACTGGTCGGCAGCCCTGCCCAAGGATGCCTTTGCCGCATTCGTGAAAGCGCACAGGCCACGCCCCTGAAAGCGGTGCGATCGCGCCTGACCCGCCGTTTGACGGGCGAACGCTGACCGAAAGGGCAACGGCGCTTATCCCTTGGCCCAGGCTGACTGGCCCAGGGCAAACACCGAGTTGGGAATGAAGCCACGCTGGGGAGTGAGCTGAGGCTTGAGCAGCACACCCTTGCGACGCGCCTTGCGTTGCGGCACCTGCACCCCCCGCGCTTTCTGTTCGGCAGCCAGGGATTTCAGCGTAATGGTCTTCATGTGGGCCATGACTGCGGTATGCAATGAGGCCCACAGCGAACGGGTCATGTCCTGCGCCAGCTCGCTCTGCCCGGCCTGGCCGTTGCCCAGGGCCAGCACGTCGTCTTCCTCGATGGCGAGCACGATGTCGGCCACGGTGATTTCGTCACCGCGGAAACCCAGGCTATAGCCACCACCCGGACCGCGTGTGCTCTGAACCAGGCCATGCTGGCGCAGCTTGGCGAAGACCTGTTCCAGGTACGAGAGCGAGATGGCGTGGCGCTGGGCCAGTTCGATCAGCGGCGTGGGTTGTCCGCCTTCGCGCAAGGCCAGGTCGATCATCGCAGTGATGGCAAAACGTCCACGGGTACTGAGTCGCATGGGGTTACTCCTTTCGAGTAAATGCAATAAAGGAACCATAAATATAGGGGTCATAATGCTTCGCGTAAATTCGTATTTTTGAAAATTTCACTTCGTATTTCTCGAAGTATCTCGGGCAACACGACCTTGCGCCTGAGGGGAACGCATGAATTTCAAGCACCTGCATTACTTCTGGGTGGCTGCCAAATCCGGCGGCATCCTGCGGGCTGGGGAACAGCTGCACACCACACCGCAAACGCTGTCGGGGCAGATCAAGCTGCTGGAAGAGCGGCTCGGGCGGGCCCTGTTCCGCAAGCGTGGGCGCAATCTGGAGCTCACCGAGGCCGGTCGGGTAGCACTGGGTTATGCCGACCAGATCTTTTCCCTGGGCGCCGAACTCGAAGACGCGTTGCAACGCGACGCGATGCGGGAGCGGGTGCTCGATTTCCGGGTTGGCGTGGCCGACTCCGTGGCCAAGTCAGTTGCCTACCGCCTGCTGGAACCCGCCTTGTCGATGGATGTTCCGGTGCGCTTGATCTGTCAGGAAGGCAAGTTTCCCGAGTTGCTGGCACAGCTGGCATTGAACCGGCTGGATCTGGTGCTGGCCGATGAGCCCATGGGCAAGAAGCTCAGCGTGCGCGCATTCAATCACCCCCTGGGCCGTTCGGGCATGTCTTTCTTCTGCGCTTCGACTCTGCGCTCGAAACTTGGCGCTGACTTCCCTGCGTGCCTGCACGGCGCGCCCATGCTGATTCCCGGTGCCCAGGCCAGCTTGCGCCCGCAGCTTGAAGCCTGGCTCACGCTGCACCAGTTGCAGCCCCGCATCGTGGGTGAGTTTGACGACGGGGCCCTCATGTCGGCCTTCGGTCGCGAAGGACGCGGTGTGTTCCTGGCGCCTACCGCGCTGGAGGCCGACACCATGACCCAGTACGGCGTGGAATTGTTGGGGCGCAGTGACGAACTGGGTGAAGAATTCTTCGCCGTTTCGGTGGAGCGGCGCATCACCCACCCCTGCGTGGTCGCCATCACCGACACCGCGCGCGGTCAGCTCTTCGGCCGTTAACCTGCGCCGCTGGCATGGAATGGTCTAGCGGGAGCACAATCTGGCCTTCGGCGTTTCCCAGCCACAGACATGACGCACGCGGCCTCCTCTCATCCCTTCCTGATGGGCATCTCACAAACGCATGGCGACATCATTGCGCACCTGTTCCACCTGTCCGGTCTGGGAACCAACCTACCCTTGACCGACGATGCGCGCGCACTTGCACTGCGGTCCATGCAGTTCTTCGAGCGCACCGTCTTTGCCCATCACCAGGCCGAGGAACAGCGGCTATTTCCGCTGGTATTGGCCCAGTCCGCCGACGGGGCCGAGCGCGAGTACCTTGACACCATGATCGCCAAACTGACCGGAGAGCACCGGCGCATCGAAGCCCTCTGGACACGGCTGGAAAACCTGCTCAAGGAACTGCTGGAAGGGCGCGGAAATGCGGCCATTGACGGACTGATCCAGGAACTGGCGCTGGACTACGGCGACCACGCCACGGACGAAGAAGCGCGCTTTCTACCACTCTGCCAGGAAGTACTCGGTCGTGGCGGGGCCACCCCCACAGCCGCCGAGTTACTGCACCAGCCCGCCGCCTGAGCCCTGTGGACGAAGCCCATTCAATGACGCCAAAGATAAATAAGTAATTTAGAAACAAAAATTCAGTAGTTCCTGTTTTAACGATGAACTTCCAGAATGCCTTCCATCGCACTGTTGCGTTGCATTTCTGGAGTTCTTCATGGCCTATCAGCCCACAACTGCCCAAGGCACCCGCCGCCGCCCTTTCCTGACACTGGCCTTTGGCGCCGCCCTGGCTACCACCCTGGCCGCGGCCTCGGTCAGCGCCCTGGCCCAGCAGGCGGTCACCCTGCTCAACGTGTCCTATGACCCAACCCGCGAGTTGTACGTGGAGTTCAATCAGGCCTTTGCCAAATACTGGAAGGGCAAGACCGGCCAGGACGTGACCATCAAGCAAAGCCACGGCGGCTCGGGCAAACAAGCCCGCTCGGTCATCGACGGCCTGGACGCCGACGTGGTGACCCTGGCGCTGGCCGGTGACACCAACGCCATCGTGAAAAACGGCGGCTGGATCGCCCCCGACTGGCAAAAGCGTCTTCCCCACAACGCCTCTCCGTACACCAGCACCATCGTGCTGGCCGTGCGCGAAGGCAACCCCAAGAACATCAAGGACTGGGACGACCTGATCCGCCCCGACGTGAAGGTCATCACGCCCAACCCCAAGACCAGCGGCGGCGCGCGCTGGAACTACCTGGCCGCCTGGGAGTTTGCCAAGCGCAAGTACGGCAACGATGCCAAGGCCAAGGAGTTCGTGAACAAACTGTTTGCCAACGTACCCGTGCTCGACACCGGTGCCCGCGGCTCTACCATCACCTTTGCCCAGCGCAACCAGGGCGACGTGCTGATCGCCTGGGAAAACGAGGCTTACCTGCTGGAAAAGGAGTTCGGCAGCAAGTTTGACGTGGTCGCACCATCGATCTCTATCTTGGCCGAGCCTGCCGTGTCCGTGGTCGACAAGAACGTGGACAAGAAGGGCACGCGTGCCGTGGCCGAAGCCTACCTGCAGTACCTGTACACCGAAGAAGGCCAGGACATTGCGGGCAAGAACTTCTACCGCCCGGCGGTATCAAGCAAGGCGCAGGCCAAGTACGCCAAGCAGTTCGCCAAGATCAAGCTCTTCACCATCGACGAGGCGTTCGGCGGCTGGGAGAAGGCCGACAAGGAGCACTTTGCCGACGGCGCCAGCTTCGACCAGATCTACACCAAGAAATAAGCCACGGCTGTCACACCATTCAGGGAGGAACCACCATGTCTGTCTTGCTCGTTGCCGGAAGCCCCTCGGAACATTCACGTTCCGCTGCCTTGCTCGGTGAAGTGGAGCAGCGTCTCAAGCTGCGCGGCATCGCGACCGACAAGCTGTTCATTCGCGATCTCTCGCCCCAGGCATTGCTGCTGGCCAACGTGTCGCACCCGACCGTGTCCGCCGCCATCGATCAGGTCGCCCGGGCCGAAGCCATCGTGGTGTCCACCCCCGTTTACAAGGCCGCCTACAGCGGTGTGCTCAAGGTGTTCCTGGACCTGCTGCCGCAGACAGCGCTCAAAGGCAAGCACGTGCTGCCCCTGGCCACCGGTGGCAGCCCCAACCACATGCTGGCGCTGGACTATGCCTTGCGTCCGGTACTGCAATCGCTGGGGGCCGACCACATCCTGCCCGGCGTGTACGCCATCGACGCCCAGGTCGTCATCCTGCCGGACGGTGGAACACAACTGCATGCCGACATCAGCCGCCGCATCGATGACAGCACCAACACGCTGATTGCCGAGGTCTATCGCAAGGTTCCCAGCGTGGCAGCCCGCTTTGCCCCGGTGCCGTTCTCGCAGGTGCGATGTAGCGTGTAAGCGCATTGCCACCTGCCCCTGCGCGCAGCGGGCACCCGTCCCACTTCCCTCCCCACGACTTCAGGCCATCGGTGGCTTGCGGGGGAAGGCTTTGCCCAACGTTTTTGATCCGAACAGAAAGACACACCATGACACGCTTCACACTCAATCGCCGCCAATTGCTGGCCCAGACCCTCACCGCTTCGCTGGCCACCGGCACCTTGCTGGGTACGCCACTGGCACAGGCCCAAGCTACCCCCCGCGTCTTGCGCGTCGGCCACCAGAAAGGCTGGCTCTCCATCCTCAAGGCCCGCGGCACGCTGGAAAAGCGCCTGGCGCCGCTGGGTGTGAGCGTGACCTGGACCGAGTTCAACGCCGGCCCGGTGCAACTCGAAGCGCTCAACGTCGGCTCCATCGACTTTGGCGATGTCGGCGAAGCCCCACCCATCTTTGCCCAGGCCGCCGGTGCACCGCTGGTGTACGCCGGGGCCACCGTGCCGCGCCCACAGCTCGAAGCCATCGTGGTGCCCAAAGACTCGCCCATCAAGACCGTGACCGACCTCAAGGGCAAACGCGTGGCCTACAACAAGGGCTCCAACGTGCAGTACTTCCTGGCCAAGCTGCTGCAGAAGCAGGGCCTGCAGTACAACGACGTGCAGCACATCCACCTGCCGCCACCCGACGCCCGCGCCGCTTTCGAGAAGGGTGCCATCGACGCCTGGATCATCTGGGACCCGTTCCTGGCCGCTGCGCAGAAGACGCTCGATGCGCGCCTGCTGGTGGATGCCAAGGGCGTCGTGAACAACCGAGGCTACTACTTCACCTCGCGTGAATTCGCCACCAAGAACACCGACGTGCTCAAGATCGCCATCGAAGAGATCAACGCCATCGACACATGGGCTTCCAAGAACCAGAAGGAAGCCGCCGCTGAACTTTCGAAAGTGTTGGGCTTGGATAAGAGCATCACCGAGCTTTACCTGAGCCGCGCGGCCTACGGCACCGCGCCGGTGAACAGCGCCATCCTGGCCGAACAGCAGGCCATTGCCGACACCTTCTTCGAGCTCAAGCTGATTCCGAAAAAGCTCAACCTGCTGCACGCCGCGCCGGTCAATCTGGGCTGACGCACACACGCCCAAGAAAGGTACGCCATGCGCATGCCACCCACTTCGTCACTCGCGCTGCGGCTGCGCGCCAACCAGGTCATCGCAACCACCGCCTTTCTATGGCGCTTGCCAGCACAACGCGATGCCACTGCCGTGTTCCCGCGCCCCCACTTCCGCAACCCGAGCCGCCACCACAGTGTATTGCCCCGCCTCCACTTGAAAGGATTCGCACTATGAACATCTTCTGGTTCCTCCCCATCCATGGCGACGGCCACTACCTCGGCACCCAACAGGGCGCCCGCGCCGTCAACCACCACTACCTCAAGCAGATTGCACAGGCAGCCGACGAGTTGGGCTACGGCGGTGTGCTGATCCCCACCGGCCGCTCCTGCGAAGACTCGTGGATCGTCGCTGCCAGCCTGATTCCGGTGACGCAACGCCTGAAGTTCCTGGTGGCCCTGCGCCCCACCACCATTTCGCCCACCGTGCAGGCCCGCCAGGCCGCCACGCTCGACCGCCTCAGTGACGGACGCTTGCTGGTGAACGTGGTCGCCGGTGGCGACGCCAGCGACCTCGAAGCCGATGGCACCTTCCTGAGCCACGACGAACGCTACGAGCACGCCCGGGAATTCCTGGACGTGTGGACCGGCCTGATGCAAGGACAGGAAGTGACCTATGAGGGCAAGCACATCAAGGTCAAAGGTGCCAAGCTGCTCTTCCCACCGGTACAAAAGCCGTACCCACCGCTGTACTTCGGCGGCTCCAGCGATGCCGCCCACGACCTCGCTGCCGAGAAGGTGGAGCTGTACCTCACTTGGGGCGAACCCCCGGCCGAGGTGGAAAAGAAGTTTGCCGACGTGCGACGCCGTGCCGAAGCCCAGGGCCGCAAGGTGAAGTTCGGCGTGCGCCTGCATGTCATCCCGCGCGAGACCGAGACCCAAGCGTGGGCGGCAGCCGAAGACCTGATCAAGTACCTGGACGACGAGACCATTGCGAAAGCCCAGTCGGCACTGTCTTCCATGGATTCGGAGGGCCAGCGCCGCATGCGCGCACTGCACGGCGGCAGCCGCAGCAAGCTCGAAATCAGCCCCAACCTGTGGGCGGGAGTGGGCCTGGTGCGCGGCGGTGCGGGCACCGCCTTGGTGGGTGACGGCGAGACCATTGCCCGCCGCCTCAAGGAATACCAGGACATCGGAGCCGACACCTTTGTGCTATCGGGCTACCCCCACCTGGAGGAGGCCTACCGCTTTGCCGAACTGGTGTTCCCGCACGTGGGCATCCAGGCACCCTCACGCCAGCACAACCCCAACCTGGTGAGCCCCTTTGGCGAAACGGTGGCGAATGCCCATCGCCCCGCGCCACTGCGGGCCGCCCAAAGCTGACCGGGAGCCATCATGCGTCACACACCTCCTGGCGACACGCCTTTGGTAACGCCCGGCAGCGCCGCAGCTGCACTGGACCTCGGCTACCTGCCCGTGTCCGCGGCGGAGTCTGCAGTTTTTCTGCGGTTTCTGGCTGCGATAGGGCGCCAATTGCTGCCCTGGCTGGTTCCGGTCGCCCTGCTGGTGCTGTGGCAACTGTCGTCCAGCCTGGGCTGGCTCTCACAGCGCGTGCTGCCGGCGCCGCTGGACGTGCTGCGGGCCGCCAACGACCTCGCGGCGTCCGGTGAACTGTGGAAGCACGTCAAAGTCAGTACGGGACGAGCCCTGACCGGTCTGGCCATTGGTGGCGGCCTGGGCTTGGTACTGGGCCTGCTCACCGGCTCGGTGCGCACGCTGGAGACCCTGCTGGACTCCACCATCCAGATGATTCGCAATATCCCTGCGCTGGCCATGATCCCATTGGTCATCCTGTGGTTCGGCATTGACGAGTCGGCCAAGCTGTTCCTGATTGCCGTGGCCGTGTTCTTTCCAATCTATCTGAACACCTTTCACGGCATCCGCAGCGTCGACCCGGGGCTGATTGAAATGGGACGCAGCTACGGGCTGAACCGCTGGCAGTTGTACTGGCAGATCGTGCTGCCGGGGGCGCTGTCGAGCATCCTGGTGGGCCTGCGTTTTTCGCTCGGGCTCATGTGGGTGATCCTGATCGTGGCCGAAACCATTTCGGCCCAGGCCGGCATCGGCTACCTGACCATGAACGCCCGCGAGTTCCTGCAAACCGACATCGTGCTGGTAGGCATCCTGCTCTATGCGCTGCTGGGCAAGTTGGCCGACGGGTTTGCCCGCCTGCTCGAACGCTACTGGCTGCGCTGGCATCCCGGCTACCAAAGCACCCACTGAATGACACCTTACAGCCGCTACGGTTTTTATAGCTGGTTACGCAATATATACAAGGGCTAGAGGCCAAAATGACCAACAAGACAAACGACGCGGCGACAACTGCCGGTGGAGTTGCCCTGACCATCGAAGGGCTGTCCAAGCGCTATGGCGCCCGCACGGTGCTTCACAACACGGCGCTGCACATAGAGCCCGGGCAGTTCGTGGCCATCGTCGGACGCAGCGGTTGCGGCAAGAGCACGCTCTTGCGCCTGGTGGCCGGACTGGAACAGGCCAGCGCCGGGCAGATCCTGCTGGACGGCCAACCGCTGACCGGGCTGCAAAACAGCACCCGCATCATGTTCCAGGACTCGCGTCTGCTGCCCTGGCGCCGGGTTCATGACAACGTGGCCTTGGGCCTGCAGAAGGAGCAGCTTGCCGCCGCCAGCCGAGTGCTGGAGCAGGTGGGACTGGGTGAGCGGGGTGGTGAGTGGCCGGCGCGACTCTCGGGTGGTCAACGCCAGCGCGTGGCCCTGGCGCGTGCCCTCGTACACCAGCCCAGCCTGTTGCTGCTCGACGAACCTTTGGGGGCACTCGATGCACTGACCCGCATCGAGATGCACCGCCTGATCGAAGGTCTGTGGCGCACCCACAGCTTCACCGCCTTGCTGGTCACCCACGACGTGCACGAGGCGGTGGCCCTGGCCGACCGCGTGGTGCTGATCGAAGACGGACGCATTGCGCTGGACGAAGCCATCAACCTGCCACGCCCCCGCGTGCATGGGACTGTCGCTTTTGCGGCGCTGGAGCAGCGCATTCTGGACCGCGTGCTGCAAAAGCCCGAAGCCGAACCCGCCCAACCCGACCCGCTCTGGCCCGGGGCACCTGCCCACGGCCTGCGCTGGGCTATCTGAAGCCAACCCAACCCTTTCACAACGGACTTTTCAAGGAGTAACACCATGTCCATTCAAGCCATCAACGTTCGCAACCAGTTCAAAGGCAAGGTCAAGGAAATCATCCGTGGCGACGTTGTCTCCGAGATCGACGTCGAAACCCCCTGGGGCATCGTCACCTCGGTCATCACCACGCGCTCGGTCGACCAGCTCGAACTGAAGGTCGGCTCCGACGTGGTCGCGCTGGTCAAGTCGACCGAAGTGTCCATCGCCAAGCTCTAGACACTGGCAGTGTCGCAGCGGTCCGCGTTGCTGGTTCTTGCTGCTACTGGCGTGCGAGGTACACACCCCACACGGCCAGTCCCAGTCCGATCAGGGCGACGCCGGAAAAAGAGCTGCCAAACAGCAACCAGGCCAGCAAGGCCGTGCAGGGTGGCACCAGATAGAACAGACTGGCCACGTTCACGGCATTGCTGTGCCGGATCAGCCAGTTGAGCAAACTGACCGCGCCCACCGACAGCACCAGAACCAACCAACCCAAGGCGAAGACCAGTTCACCAGTCCAGTCAATACGACCGCTCTCCAGGCCGGCGGCTGCCAACCCGGTGACAAGCGCTGTGGGAAGGAACTGCGCGACCGCCCCCGTGCGCCAATCAAAGGCGGGGCAATAGCGCTTCTGGTACAGGGTGCCGGCCGTGATACCCAACAGCGCCACTATCGCGGGCACCAGGGCCCACGCAGAAAATTCGCTGCCCAGTTTGCCCAATACGACCAAGGTGACGCCAACGAAGCCGAGCACCAATCCCAGCCACTGGCGCGGACTGACACGTGCTCCAAGAAGCCAGCCGGCCCCAACCGCCGTGAGCAATGGCTGTACCCCCACCACCAGGCTGGCAACACCTGCGGGCAACCCGTGGCCAATGGCAATGAACACCCCACCCAGGTAGACGCCATGGACCAGCAGACCCGCAACGCCGATGTGCCCCCATGCCCCGGTGGTCGCAGGCCAAGGCGCCCGAGCGACCAGCGAGATGACGACCATGAGGGCCAGTACCAGCACGTAGCGGATCGTCAGGAAAGCCAGCGGCTCAATGTGGGGCAAGCCCAGTCGGGCACCAATGAAACCGGTGGACCACAGCACAACAAACAGGAACGGCACTGCGCGGCTGGTGGAGGTGGGCATGGGTCGGCAAGCGTGTTCGTGAAGGTGTGCCACGACTGTATCGGAGCAGCCAGCGCCTCAATATGCACAAAAGCATATAAACAAAGAAAAATTAAGTAGTTTGTGTTTTAAGGCGCATTGCCAACAATGCAGACCTTATGTCCAACCCACCCACCCTCATCATCGTCCCCGGCTGGCGCGACTCGGCGCCTGGCCACTGGCAAAGCCTGTGGGCCGAGTCGGTTCCGGGTGCCCTGCGCACGGTGCAGGACGACTGGGAAGCTCCCAAGCGGAATGCCTGGGTTGGTGCACTGGCACAGCAAATTCTTTCCGTCGACGGGCCGGTAGTCATTGCCGCCCACAGCCTGGGCTGCATCACCACCGTGCACCTGCCTCCCGAGGCCGCCGCCCGCATCCAGGGTGCGCTGCTGGTGGCGCCGGCGGACCCGGAGCGCCGTGGCGCACTAGTCGACTTTGCGCCCGTTCCCTACCAGCGCCTGCCTTACCCGAATATCCTCGTGGCCAGCACCAATGACCCCTACTGCCCCGTGCGCACCGCAGGTGCCTACGCCCGTGCCTGGGGCAGTGAACTGGTGCGCCTGAACAACGCCGGACACATCAATATCGAATCGGGCCATGGCCCGTGGCCGCTGGGCTTGGCCCTGCTGCAATCCCTCATGGCAGACGGGCCTACCGGAACTGCCCTACAAAGCCCCACCTCCATCCCGAGTTACCCCTTCCAACTGCAGGAGATCGCCGTATGAATTTCAAGCAAAAAACCCATCTGGCCCTCGCCGCACTTGCGCTGACCGCTAGCAATCTGGTAGCAGCGCAGACCGCGCTGCTGAACGTGTCCTACGACGTGGCGCGCGAGTTCTACAAGGACATCAACACCGCGTTCGTGGCCAACTACAAGAAGACCACGGGCAAGGACATCAAGGTGGACCAGAGCCATGCCGGCTCCAGCGCCCAGGCGCGTGCCGTGAATGATGGCCTGGAGGCCGACGTGGTGACCATGAACACCACCACCGACATCGACTTCCTGGCCGGCAACGGCGTGGTGGCCAAGGACTGGCGCACCAAGTTCCCCCACGCCGCTTCGCCCACCAGCTCCACCATGTTGTTCCTGGTGCGCAACGGCAACCCCAAAGGCATCAAGGACTGGGATGACCTCATCAAGCCTGGCATCCAGGTGGTGGTGGTGAACCCCAAGACCGGTGGCAACGGCCGCATGGCCTACCTCGCCGCCTGGGGCCAGGTGCGCAAGAAAGGTGGCACCGACGCCCAGGCCCTGGATTATGTGACCAAGCTCTACAAGAACGTGCCCGTGCTGGCCAAGGGCGGACGCGACGCCACCAGCATCTTCCTGCAGCGCAACATCGGCGACGTGTTGATCACGTTCGAGTCTGAAGTGGTGTCGGTGGACCGCGAGTTCGGCGCCAACAAGGTCGACGCCATCCACCCCAGCGTCTCCATCCTGGCCGAGAACCCGGTCGCCGTGGTCGAGCGCACCGTGGCCAAGAAAGGCACCGCCGATGCCGCCAAGGCCTACCTGAACTTCCTCTACACCGACGAAGCCCAGGAAATCGCGGCCCAGCACGCCATCCGTCCGACCAAGGAAGCGATCCTCAAGAAGTACGCCAGCACCTTCAAGCCGATCACGCTGTTCAAGGCGGAAGACTACTTCGGCTCGTTTGCCGAAGCACAGAAAGTGCACTTCAACGACGGCGGCCAGTTCGACAAGCTCTATACGGTCAAGTAAATGGTGTCTGCGGTTATCTCTGCCCCTCAGCGCGCGCCCAAGCGTGCGGCCAAGCGCGTGCTGCCGGGCTTTCACCTCACGCTCGGCTACACGCTGTTCTACCTGGGCCTGATCGTGCTGCTGCCCTTGTCGGCCCTGCTGTTCAAGACCTTCACGCTCACCTGGGACCAGTTCGTGGCCGCGGTAGCCAGCCCGCGCGTGCTGGCCTCGTACCGGCTGACCTTCGGTGCCTCCTTCCTGGCGGCGCTGGTCAATGCGGTTGCCGGCCTGCTGGTGGCCTGGGTGCTGGTGCGCTACCGCTTTCCGGGCAAGAAAATCGTGGACGCCCTGGTCGACCTGCCCTTTGCGCTGCCCACCGCCGTGGCCGGCATTTCCCTCACTGCGCTGCTGGCAGGCAATGGCTGGATCGGCAGCCTGCTGGAGCCGCATGGCATCCAGCTCGCCTTCAACCCCAACGGCGTGGTCATCGCCCTCATCTTCATCGGCCTGCCCTTCGTGGTGCGCACGGTGCAGCCGGTGCTTGAAGATGCCGAGAAGGAACTGGAAGAAGCCGCCACCAGCCTCGGTGCCACGCGCTGGCAGACCTTTCGCCATGTCATTTTCCCCACCATTGCGCCAGCACTGCTCACCGGCTTTGCCATGGCCTTCGCGCGTGGCATGGGCGAGTACGGTTCGGTCATCTTCATTGCCGGCAACATGCCCATGGTGTCGGAGATCACGCCGCTCATCATCATCGGCAAGCTGGAGCAATACGACTACGCCGGTGCCACCGCCGTGGCCAGCGTGATGCTGTTCTTCTCCTTCCTCATGCTGCTGGTCATCAACGCGCTGCAAAGCTGGCAGCGCAAACGCTCGGGGATGCCCACATGAGCCGCCGGGCCGCTCCCAAGGCGAATGGCGCCGCAGTGCGCAGCACGGAGGTTTTCCTATGAGCAACACCGCCACCAAGAAACGTTCCGCCCGTGCCGGCACCACCGAGCCGGCATGGGTGAAGTGGACCCTCATCGGCATCGCCCTGGGGTTCATGTTCCTCTTCCTGGTACTGCCGCTGGCCGCTGTGTTCACCGAGGCGCTGCGCAAAGGTGGAGAAGCCTTTGTCGAGGCACTCAAGGAGCCCGACGCGTGGTCCGCCATTCGCCTGACCCTGCTGGTAGCCGCCATTGCGGTGCCGCTGAACCTGGTGTTCGGCGTGGCCGCGGCCTGGGCCATTGCCAAGTACGAGTTCAAGGGCAAGGCCTTCCTGACCACGCTGGTGGACTTGCCCTTCTCGGTGTCGCCCGTGGTGTCCGGCCTGATCTACGTGCTGCTGTTCGGGGCCCACGGCTGGTTCGGCCCATGGCTGCAGGCCCATGACATCAAGATCATCTTCGCCGTGCCCGGCATCGTGCTGGCCACCATCTTCGTGACCTTTCCCTTCATCGCCCGCGAACTGATCCCGCTGATGCAGGCCCAGGGCACCGAAGAAGAGCAGGCCGCGCAGGTGCTGGGTGCCAGCGGCTGGCAGACCTTCTGGCATGTGACCCTGCCCAACATCAAGTGGGGGCTGATCTACGGCGTCATCCTGTGCAACGCCCGCGCCATGGGCGAGTTCGGCGCCGTGTCGGTGGTGTCGGGCCACATCCGCGGCCAGACCAACACCATGCCGCTGCACGTGGAAATCCTCTACAACGAATACCAGTCGGTGGCGGCGTTTGCCGTGGCGTCCCTCTTGGCGCTGCTGGCGCTGGTCACCCTGGTCATCAAGTCCTTCGTCGAATGGCAGTTCGAGCGCGCCGAAAAGGCCGCATCCAACCTGCCCCCGGAAAAACCCCTCGCGGCCCCTGCGGTGGCCAGCGTGTGAAGTGAGCACCCCATGAGTATTGCCATCCGTAACGTCAGCAAAGCCTTCGGTGACTTCCACGCACTGAAGGACGTGACCCTGGATATCGAGTCCGGCGAACTGATCGCCCTGCTGGGCCCCTCGGGTTGCGGCAAGACCACGCTGTTGCGCATCATTGCCGGCCTGGAAACCGCCGACCAGGGAAGCATCCTGTTCAGCGGTGAGGACACCACAGACGTGCACGTGCGCGAGCGCAACGTGGGCTTCGTGTTCCAGCACTACGCGCTGTTCCGCCACATGAGCGTGTTCGACAACGTGGCCTTTGGCCTGCGCATGCGCCCCAAGGCCACGCGCCCCAGTGAAGCCGCCATCAAACAGAAGGTCATGGACCTGCTGAAGCTGGTGCAGCTCGACTGGCTGGCCGACCGCTTCCCGTCCCAGCTCTCGGGCGGCCAGCGCCAGCGCATTGCCCTGGCCCGCGCACTCGCCGTGGAGCCCAAGGTGCTGCTGCTCGACGAGCCCTTTGGCGCGCTCGACGCCAAGGTGCGCAAGGAGCTGCGCCGCTGGTTGCGCCGCCTGCACGACGAACTGCACGTGACCAGCATCTTCGTCACCCACGACCAGGAAGAAGCCCTGGAAGTGGCCGACCGCGTGGTGCTGATGAATAGCGGCGTGGTCGAACAGGTCGGCACACCGCAGCAGGTGTGGGACCACCCGGCCAGCCCCTTCGTCTACGGTTTCCTGGGTGACGTAAACCTGTTCCACGGCCGCGCCCACGAAGGCGAAATGCAGATCGGCGAAGACCACCACGGCGTGCGCCTGAGCGCGCCTGAGCATGGCCAGACCCAGGACGCCCGGGCCATGGCCTACGTGCGCCCGCACGATCTGGCCATCACCCGCTACACCGCGGGCCAGCCCCACCAGGGCATTGCCGCCAAGCTGGTCCGCGCCATCGTGGTCGGGCCCATTGCCCGCCTGGAGCTCGAACCCCATGGCGGACAGGCCTCCGGTGCCAAGGACCTTCTGGAGGCGCACCTGGGCGCGCAGGAGTTCAAGGCGCTCGGCTTGGCCGAGGGCGACGACGTGGTAGCCACCCCACGCAAGGCCCGTGTGTTTGTGCAGGAAGACCCGGCGCTGGTGATCTAAAGGCCAGGCCCACTGCCCTCGCCATCGAGTTCCGTACGATTGCGTCCCAGTGCCTTGGCACGGTACAAGGCGCGGTCGGCTCGCTGCAGCCAATCGTCCAGGTTGGCGTCCGAGGCATCGAAGCCACGCCACATCGCCAGGCCAGCACTGAACGTGGGCGGACTGCGCAGGGGCTCCAGCTGCACGGCCTGCACGACTTCGGCCAGGCGCTTCGCCACCGCCTGCGCCTCGACCAGTGAGGTATGGGGCAACAGGAAGCAGAATTCTTCCCCGCCCGTGCGGGCAGCCAGGTCGTGACCATCGCGCGCCGTAGCCCGCGTGGCCTGAGCCACCGCCTGCAGCAGGCGGTCACCCACCGCATGGCCATGGGTGTCGTTGACCACCTTGAACCAATCCAGGTCCAGCAGCAACAAGGCCAAAGGCGCACGGGTACGGTTGGCACGCTGGGCTTCGGCCCGCGCCTGCAGCATGAAGGCGCGCCGGTTCGCCAGCCCCGTCAGGGCATCGGTGAGCGACAGGCGCTCCGCCTCCTCCTTGGCAGCCTGCAGGTCGCGCGTGCGCTCGGCCACGAGGGCTTCGAGCTCTTCCTGGCGTTGTTGCATCAGCGCAAGGTGCGCCGCTTCGGCACGCAGCTTGTCCTCCCGCAGCAGCCGCACGCGGTGGGCCAAGCCCAGCGATAGCATGACGCAATCGGCCACGATGCCGATCGCCATGGCATTGAAGGTGGTAGCGGTGAAGGTCAGGGCGCCACCGATGGCACCCATGAACACCAGCATGCCAACCCACGAGGCGCCCTGGCCCGCCAGGTAGAACAGCCCCTGCTGCGGCACGTGGCGCAGCGAGACCAAGCCTACACCCGCGCACAGGGTGGTCAGCAACAGCGTCACCGTGCCGGCCCAGGTCTGCGCCAGGTGCATGGGCAGCACCAGCCAGACCACGGCATGGCTGGCCGCCACGACCAGGCCCACGCGCAGGGCGGTGTCCACGCGCGGCATGCGCTGTGCGGTCTGAAGGAACTCGCGGGTGAACTGCAGGATGAAGAGCCAGGCCGCAGCCCCGGCCAGGAACACCCCTTCATTGGCCAGCCAGGGCGTGTTGGGGTAGTAGTGCTGCATGCCGATGCCGTTGAGCGCCGTCTGCGCAAAGTAGGCACTGGGCAGGTAAAGCACGTACAGCAGGTAGGCGCGGTCGCGCAGCGCAAACAGGATGACCAGGTTGTAGATGAACAGGATGCCCATGATGCCCAGCATGCCGCCATGCAGCAGTTGCACCCATTGCACATGCTCGCTGTAGACCGCCTGCGGCGTCAGCATCACCGGCACGATGAGCGCACCACCGGGGCTGCGCACGCGCAGCAGCACACGCACCTGCTCGGTAACCGCCAGCTCCAGACGGATGCCCCCATGGATGTCATCGACCTGGCGGACCGAAAACGGCCGCCGGTCACCGGCCTGGGCGTGCTCCACCCGGCCATCGGAGCGCAGCACGTAGAAATCGACCTCGTCGCTGGGTGCGTTGGTGTCGCTCAGCACCACCGTGACGCGGTGGTCGGCCCGGTTGCGCAGCGTGGACTGGAGCCACACCGCGTCGTCACTGAAGCCCAGGTTCAGTGCGTCGCGGTCAATGCCGCGCCACGCCGACGCAGGCAGCGCCCGCACATGCGCCATGTCCCACCGGGCGCCGGCATCGATAACGTAGGTGAATTGGCGCGTGACCGTTCGCTGCCCATCGTCGCCGGTCAAGTCGATGGACTGCGCCTGTGCGCTCACGGCCACTAGCTGCAAGCAGCCCAGCAGACAGAGCAGGCCCCAGCGCTGGGCAAGCCGGCACGCCAGCCGCAAAGCGGCGCTGAACCGCGAAGACCATGGGAAAAACAGCTGCGAGCCGGGCATGGGTCAGGATTCAACTCCAGAACCGGTGCCCTGGCAATCCGCGCTCACCCCAACAGACGAAACACGCCGTAGCCCGCCAGTGCCGCCGACACACCGGCCAGCGCAGTTTTGGTACCCCGCCCACCCAACGCGATGGCGAGTACGTTGCAGACAAGAATGGCGACAAAGAGATACGTGGTTTTCATGGGGTCGATGGTAGTGGCTGGGCTGCAGCCGCCTGGAAAAAGGCCACCCGCTCCGCGTCCGACGGGTGGGAAGAAAATGCGATGCCGATGCGTGAACCCCAGTCATCCTGGCCTGCCTGGTCCTGGCGCTTGCGGTGAGCGGCGAGCTTGTCAAAGAAGCGCACCATCACGTCAGGCGAAATCTTCGCCCGGCGCAGCACTTGCACGGCAGCCTCATCGGCCTCGCGTTCCGCCTGGCGCGAATACTGGGCCTGCCCCAGCAGCAACGGCACCGAGGCCAGCAGGCCGCTGGTGTCGCCGAACATCACCGTCCACACCGCCCCCAGCACCGTGGCCTGCAGCAGCATGCGCATGCCGTGCTGGTGGCGCACATGGCCCCACTCGTGTGCCGCCACACCCGCCAGCACAGACACGTCCTGGTCCACCAGCTCCACCAGTTCATCGGTCACGATGATGGTGCCTCCTGGCAGTGCCAGGGCATTCGGGCCGATGCGGCTCTTGCGAAACACCACTTGCCAGGCCGGCGACTCCCCTGGGCTTGCAGGCGGCAGCACCTGACGCAGCGCATCCTGCAGCCGCGCTTGCTGGGTGGCGTCCATGGCACTCGGTTCCATCAACTGGGCGTCGAGCGTGGACAAGGTGCTTTCTCCCACTGCGGCCTCCACGCTGGCAGGGACCAGGCGTGCGAGCCCCTGCGCGGCCCAGGGCAGCCCCCACTGCTGCAAGGCCACCAGCAGAGCCACCAGCACCACGCTGAAGGCTGCGACCGAACGCCAGTTCTGCTGCGCACGCACCACCCAGCCTTCCTGTCGGCCACTGGCCTGCACCCAGGCATCCCACTCACCGGCGTCCAGCGCCTGCACCATGCCACCCTCGGCAAAGGTAGCGGTACGCCCGCCATGGCGCGTTCGCTCGGGCCATTCGATGGAGCGCTCTGGCACCTGCAGCGCCACACCCTCGCCGCGCACATGCAGCACGCCATCGCGCAGCCACAGCTCCACAGGGTGCGGACGGGCCTGGCGGCCGTCGAAATACAGGGCCGGCAAGGCGTGGGGAGACTGGGGCATGGTTGCTTACAGACCGAAATCCACGTCCAGCAAATCCGCAGCTGCCTCACCCACAGCACCACCTGCGCGGGATGTCGCCTGGGCCACCATTTCAGCCGGATCGGAGTCGGTGAAAACCGCGATGGACTCCAACTTCAAGCGCGCCAAAGCGATCATCGCAAAGGGCCAGTACAGTCCCAAGGTCAATGGCAACAACAAGGCATTGAGTGCATAGCGCTTAGCAATTGAACGTGTGCGCAAATGTGCGTCGATGGAAACCCCAAACGCTCTGGTTCGCGACCAAACAAAGTTGTGCATCAGAACGGGCGGATACAACCACATGGTGGGTATCAAGGCCAATAAACCCAGCCCGAACAGGAGCTTCCAGTCAGCCTTTGCCATGGCAACCAGAGCAACAACCCAAAGAGCCACCACGATCGCAAATCCAATCAGCGAGCGATAGAAGTCCCCCATGGAGGCTGCCATCCGCATTTCCAAGCCTCCCCACGCGTAGTTTTCGTGAAGGTATTTCTTGACCTGGAAAAACCAGGCTGGCATCAGAAGCAGCCCAAGCGCCAGCCACAGCCATATCTCAAACTCGAGTACCGCTTTGACCCCATTGAAATACGCAGCATAGTGATCAACGATTGCACCGCTCAAGTAAAAGAGTCCGGCGCCAAACAGCGAAATTGGAACCAGTGCCACATAAGCGGCTTGTGCACTTCCTTGGAAACTGAAACGTACCCCCATCCAACTGGTATTTCCCAATCGGAAGCGTGCCGTCACGAACAGCAACCACGGGGCCAAGATGCCGAGGAGCACTGTTGGAACGGCCCCCGCGGTATCCCCCGTTTTCTGGGCAATCGACGACACCACCAAGAATGCCATCACCAGGGCATATCCTTTGAACATCGCCCCCCCCTGACCATGGAACACCAGCGGGTGCCCACCGACCACGGTATTGGCATAGAAGTAGCGCAGGCGCCGCGCTTTGGCCCAGGGCCAGTACAGTCCCAGCGTCACGAGCAGCAGCAGCACGTTGACGATCCAGATGCGGAAGTACTCGCTGCCTGAACCCGTAAAGCGCACGTCCAAGCGATGCACGGACGGCGCGGTAGGCGTGGTGGTGGTTGACGGCGGTGCCTCGATGGCCGCCGTGTAGTCGGTCGTCATACTTGATTCACTCCCTGGTCATTGCGCGGGTACCGCCTCGGGCTGCCCTCGCGCTGCGCCGGATTATGTCTCGGCACCCAAAGCGAATCTGGACGGCTGTGCCTACTGCTGCATGGCGATCAGCCGCGCCTCTTCGAGCGCCGCGGTACGGTGGTGCACGAAGGCCTGGTAGGCGGGGGAGCGCACCATGTCCATGAAGGCGGCGGCGCTGGGGTACTGCACCAGCAGCACGGCGTCCCAGCGTTCGCCTTCCGGCGCTACCAGGGCGTGGCGGGCCTGGCCCTGCCACACCACCTGCCCACCGGCGGCCGCCACCGATTTCAAGGCATTGGCCGAGTAGCGGGCATAGGCTTCGCGTCCGCTGCAGGCGGGTTCAATCTTGCCGGCGGGGTACTGCGCCTCGTCGCGGAAACGCAGCAGGTTGAGCATGGTCACCGGCTTGTCGGGGGCGGTGTTCACGAACAGTTGGCTGAAGCTCTCGCGGGTGGGGTCGATGTGTGGCATGGCTACTCCATTCAAGGCAGGCACGGGTGTCGGCAAGCGCTATGGCGCCTATCGTGCAGGCAGTATGGCAAGCAGTGCCCAGAGCGTCGATACTGCACTGTCACCCTTGCGTCCCGACCTCCATGACCACACTCGCCCGCCTGAATGCCTTGCCCAAGGCCGAAATCCACGTCCACCTGGAAGGCACCTTTGCCCCCGAAACCCTGGCCGCCTGGGCGGCGCAGGCGAAAGTGGATCTGCCGCGCCCGGTAGAGCGCCTGTTCGAGTTTGCCGGCCTGGCGAACTTCCTGCAGTTCCTGGACTTTGCCAGCGGCCTGGCCAACACACCGGAGCGTCTGGCGCAACTGGCACGCGAGTTCTGCGAACGCCTGGCGCGTGACGGCACCGGCTATGCCGACCTGATCTTCAACCCCACCCACTGGCATGCCTGGCACGGCCAGTTGCCGGCCATGCTCGACGCCTTGGACGCCGGCTTTCGCGAGGCTGAGCAGGACGGCCTGCCGCCCGTGGGCCTGTGCGTGAGCCTGCTGCGCACGCAAACTGAAGGCGAGGCTGTGGAGCTGGTGGAACTGCTCACCCGTCTGCGCCACCCGCGTGTGGTGGCCTTGTCGGTGGACGGCAACGAGGCCGCTGCCGGGCGCACCGGGCCGCGCTTTGCCAGCGCCTTTGCCCAGGCCAAGGCCGCGGGACTGCGCCGCACCGTGCATGCGGGCGAGTCCAGCGGGCCGGAAGGTGTGCGCGACGCGGTGGAACTGCTGCAGGCGGACCGCATCGACCACGGCGGCCGAGCCATCGAAGACGCCGCGGTGGTGGACCTGCTGGTGCAGCGCCAGATTCCGCTGGGCATCTGCCCCACGTCCAACGTCGTCCTGAAGGTCTACCCCGACCTGGACGCCCACCCGCTGGAGCGGCTGCGCCAGGCCGGCATTCCGGTGTCACTGGCCACCGACGACCCCAGCCTGCTCGGCGCCACCCTGCCGGGCGAATATGCCCGCGCCCAGCAGCACTATGGCTGGAACGACGCGGTGCTGCGCGCCGTGGCCCGCACCTCCATCGAGGCCAGCTTTGCCAATGCCGATGTGAAGGCCGACCTGCTGGCCCGACTCGCACGCTGGTAATGCGCCGGGCCTGACCGCATCCGTGCCGGGGCAGACCTGCACCTGGCCTGCCATGCCATACTCGAAACACGCCCCGCTGGCGTGCCGCCCGACATGGAGGAAGTTGATGCGACATTGGCCCACACTGGTCCCCGTACTGGCAATCGCCCTGCTGGTGGCAGCCTGGACCCTCCCACCCAGTGCCGTGCTGGCCACGTTCTGCTCCCTGGGCCTGATCGGTGCCGTGATTGCCGCGGTCCACCACGCGGAAGTGGTGGCCCTGCGGGTGGGTGAGCCCTACGCCACCCTGGTGCTGGCCATCGCCATCACGGTGATCGAGGTGGCCTTGATCGTTTCCATTATGCTTGCAGGCGGCCCTTCCAAGGCGGCGCTGGCGCGGGACTCCGTGTACGCCACCGTCATGATCATCTGCACCGGCGTGATGGGGGGAAGCCTGGTGCTGAATGCGTGGCGACACCACGAGCAGACCTTTCGCACCCAGGGGGCGGAGCCCGCCCTGGCGGCCCTCATCACCATGGCAGCCATGGTGCTGGTGTTGCCGGTGTTCACCACCTCGGCGCCTGTGGGCCTGTACTCCCCTTCGCAGTTGTGGTTCACGGCGCTGGCGTCCTTTGGCCTGTGGGCTGTCTTCATCTTTGTGCAGACCGTGCGCCACCGCGACTACTTCCTGCCACCACCAGGCAGCGAGGGGGAAGACGCCCATGCGGCCCCGCCCAGCCTGGGGGTGACCTGGGCCAGCTTTGGCTTGCTCTTGCTGGCCCTGGTGGCCGTGGTGGGCCTGGCCAAGACCTTGTCCCCGCGCATCGAGCAGGAGCTGGCGCAAGCCGGTGCGCCACCCTCGGTGGTGGGCATCGCCATCGCCCTGTTGGTTCTCCTGCCCGAAACCGTAGCGGCCTTGCGGGCCGCCTGGGCCAACCGGCTGCAGACCAGCATGAACCTTGCGCTGGGCTCGGCACTGGCCAGCATCGGCCTGACCATCCCCGTGGTGGTGGTGGCCTCCATTTGGTTTGACCTGCCCCTGGTGCTGGGTCTGGAACCCAAGGATCTGGTGTTGCTCACCCTGGCATGCATTGTCAGTACCATCACGATCGGAGCAGGTCGGGCCAACCTGATGCTGGGCGCGGTGCATCTGGTGATCTTTGCGGCCTTCCTGTTCCTGTCACTGGTGCCGTGAACCACGCCGGGTCCGGCGGTTCATTTGAAGAGGATTTCGGATCGACATGTTTTCTCCACGAGTCTGGCTGGGCGGCCTGTGCCTGGCACTGCTGGGCGGCTGCGCGCAGGTACCTACCGCCCAACTCGGCGCGGCGCGCTTCGGGTATGGGCAGGAAGTGGCCGAGTCCTGGAAGCGCCAGGCGCTGATGAACGTGGTGCGGCTGCGCTACAACGACGCCCCGGCGTTTCTGGACGTGTCGGCCGTGGTGACCTCCGACTCCCTGTCCACCCGCATCCAAGCGGGCGCCACGGCGGCGAACACGCCAGCCGACTCCAAGCTGGACTTCGGCGCCGGCGGAACCTGGACCAGTGCCCCCACCGTCACCTTCTCGCCCATCAGCGGCGAGCGATTCAGCAAGCGCCTGCTGGAGCCCCTTCCACCCACCTCGGTGCTGCTGCTGGTGCAGGCCGGCTGGCCCATCGATCTGGTCTGGCCCACCACCGTCACCACGGTGAACGGTTTGCAAGGCTCCCGCATGGGCGCGCCCGCCGACCCCGAGTTCGTGGCCCTGCAGCAGGTGCTGGCACGCATGCAGCGCTCATCGGCCGTGGGCTTTCGGGTACGCCAGGAAGAGGGGCGTGAAGGCGTGTTCATGGTCTTGCACCGCAGTACCGTGCCGCAGGCGGCGGAAGACCTGCGCACGCTGCGCGAGCTGCTGGGCCTGAACCCCGGCGCCTCTCAATTCACGCTGACGCAAGGCGAATTGCCGCGCAACGACCGCGAGCTGGCTATCAATACCCGCTCCATGTTCGAGCTGATGCAGGAAATGGGGCTCGGGGTGGACATACCGCCGGAACACCTGCGCAAGGCCCGCAGCATGGATGAGTTTGGGCGCACAGCCACGAACGGTTCGCCCCCTTCCCATTACCGACCCATGGTGAGCATCCGCTCCGGCAAGACAGCGCCGAAGGACCACTACGCGGCCATCCAGTACAAGGACTACTGGTTCTGGATCGACGACGAGGATGAGCAGACCAAGCGCCTGTTCACCTTCCTGATGATCCTGTTCTCGCTCTCGGAAACCAGCCCGCCGATGAACGCCCCGGTGCTGTCGATCAGCCCGGCGCGCTGAGCACCGGGTTCAATAACCCGCGTTCAGGCGCTACGAATTCAATAGCTGCTCACGCACATTCCATGCGGGTCAGGTGCCAATTTGGCACCCAGGCCCGTCAGGGAGCGATCTTCTTCTTCAGCGCACGGGCCACGGGCTTGGGCAGATTGGGCAGCGAGCGCAAGAGCCACGGCAGCACCTTGCGCTTGGTGGCGTTGAGCGACTCGGGCACCACCGTCTCGATGAGGTGGGGACCGGGGTGCGACAGCGCGTACTCCAGCGCCTTGCAAAAACCCTCGGCCTCGTCGGTGCGCACCGCGTGCACGCCCATGCCCTGGGCCAGTTGGGCGAAGTTGAGCACCGGGCCGTGCAGGTCGAGCTGCGACTTGGCCTTGGGGCCCGCTTCTTCGGCGCCCACACGCTCCAGCTCCACGTTGAGCACCGAGTAGGACGCGTTGTTGAAGATGATGGCGGTCACATTCAGACCCTCGCGCGCCATCGTCCACAGCGCCTGGATGGTGTACATGGCCGTGCCGTCGCCAATGAGGGCGATGACCGGGCGGTCCGGGCAGGCCACGGCGGCACCGACGGCGTTGGGCAGGCCCTGACCGATGGCCCCGCCCGTGAGGGTGATGAGGTCATGCCGCGGTGCGCCTTGGGTCATCACATTGAGCATCAGGCCCGAGGTGATGGCTTCATCGATCAGGATGGTTCGCGCGGGCATGAGGTGGGCCACGGCCTTGCAGACCTTGGGGGCGTTGAGCTTGCCCTTGGGGCGGTCGGGGCGATGGGCTGCCTGCAGCACCGGCGCCGTGTTGGCGGCACCCAGCGCCTGCGCCAGCTTTTGCAGGCTGCCCGCCGTGTCCTGCACCGGGCTGGCCAGGGTGTGGACGGTGCAGGTGTCGGGCACCAGGTAGCTCTTCTTGCCGGGGTAGGCGAAGAAGGAGACCGGCGCCTTCGCATCGACGAGGATGAGGTGGCGCACATCGGCCAGCTGCACCCCGGCCATCTCGGCCATGTAGGCAATGCGCTCCACCGCAGGCAGGCCCGCACCGCGCTCCAGGCGGGTGGGGAACACCTCGGCAAACAGGGTCACGCCGCACTGGGCCGCAATGCGCGCGGCGGCCAGCAGGCTGGGTTCGCGCAGCGCGCGGCCACCCAGCAGCAATGCGGCCTTTTCGCCCGAGCGCACAGCCTGCGCAATGGCGGCCACGGTGGCGTCATCGGCCACGGCGGGCTGGGGCGGTGCAATGGGCGCGCTGGCCACGCCCCCTTCGCCCCAGGACACGTCGGCAGGCAGGATGAGGGTGGCCACCTGGCCCGGCAGCCCCTTGGCAGCGGCCACGGCCTCGGCGGTGTCGCGGCCCAGATCGGCGGTGGCCTGGGAGGTGCGCATGAAGCCCGGCGACACGTTGCGCGCCACGGTCTCGATGTCGCTCTGCAGCTGGGCGTCGTACTGCGTGTGGTAGGTGGCGTGGTCGCCCACGATGTTGACGATGGGCACCTTGCCCTTGCGCGCGTTGTGCAGGTTGGCCAAGCCGTTGCCCAGGCCGCAGCCCAGGTGCAGCAGGGTGGCAGCGGGCTTGTCGGCCATGCGGGCGTAGCCGTCGGCGGCGCCTGTGGCCACGCCTTCGAACAGGGCCAGCACGGCGCGCATCTTGGGCTCGGAGTCGAGCGCGGCGACGAAATGCATTTCGCTGGTGCCGGGGTTGGTGAAACAGACCTCGACGCCGGAATCGACCAGCGTCTTCATCAGGGCTTGTGCGCCGTTCATTGCTGCCATGGGGTTCTCCTTTGTTCTTCCATTCGGTGCGGAACGCTCAGCGCTCCAGATGCTGGGGGCCGATGTCGGCCACGCGGGTCACGCCGGCCAGGGTCATGGCCAGTTGCAGCTCGCGCTGCCAGCGCCTCAACAGGGTATGCACGCCGGCCTCGCCTTCGGCGGCCAGGGCCCAGACCCAGGGGCGGCCGATGAGCACGCCCTGCGCGCCCAAGGCCAGGGCCTTGAACACGTCGCCGCCACTGCGTATGCCGCCGTCCACCAGCACGGGGGTCTGCGCCCCCACGGCCTGCACGATGGCGGGCAGCTTGGAGGCCGTGGACGCCACGCCGTCGAGCTGGCGTCCGCCGTGGTTGGACACGACCAGGGCGTCGGCACCCACGCCCGCAGCGCGGCGGGCATCGTCGGCGTCGAGGATGCCCTTGAGCACCAGACGGCCCTTCCAGTAATCGCGCAGCCAGGCCAGGTCGTCCCAGGTCACGCTGGGGTCGAACTGGGTATCGACCCAGGCCTTGACGGCATTGAAGTCCTGCCCACCCGGCACCGCGTCGGCCACATTGGCGAAGTTGTGTGGCTTGCCCTTCACCGCCACGTCCCACAGCCAGCGCGGGCGCGAGAGCACCTGCGTGGCGCGCAGTAGCTTCGGTCGCGCACCGGTGGCCGACAGACCGTTGCGCGTGTCGCGGTGGCGCATGCCCAAGGCAGGCAGATCCACCGTGAACACCAGGGTGCGGCACCCGGCGGCCCAGGCGCGGTCGAGCAGCGCGCGCACCACCCCGCGGTCGCGCAGCATGTAGAGCTGAAACCAGCAGGGCACGGTGGTGGCGGCATTCACTTCGGCGGCGGAACAGATACCTACGTTCGAGAGCGTGAAGGGCACACCGGCCGCCTGCGCTGCGCGTGCGGCCTGCACTTCGCCCCGGCGCGCGAACATGCCCGCCAGCCCCACTGGGGCCAGGGCCAGCGGCATGCTGCAGGTCTGGCCGAGCAAGGCGGTGCCGGTATCGACCCCGTCCACATTCACCAGCACGCGCTGGCGGATGGGCACCCGGGCCCAGTCGGCGGTGTTGGCTGCGAGCGTCAGCTCGTCGGTGGCCCCGCCGTCGATGTAGTCGAACAGGAAACGCGGCAGCCGCTGCTGCGCAAGCAGGCGGTAGTCGGCAGCGGTAGCAGGGTAGTGCAGGCCCATGGGCGTGTCCTTTCAGGCAGCGCGCGTGAAGCGGCGCATGGTCAGGGCAAACACCAGACCACCGGCATACATGAGCACACCGTAGAGCGCACCGGGAATGGCCATGGCGTCCTCCTTGAGCACCGAGCTGGCGATCACCAGGGCCAGGGCTGCGTTCTGCACCGCGGTCTCGATGCCCAGCGTGACCGACTGGCTGCGCGAGAGCCTTGCAAGCCAGGCTACCGCAAAGCCGATCGCCAGCATGGTCACGTTGAGCACGACGGCGAACGGGGCAAGAGTGGCAAAGTTGTCGCGCAACAGGCTCCAGTTCTTCACCACTGCGAGCACCACGATGAGGATGAAGAAGCCGGTGGCAATGCGCGTGGCGCGGGGCTCAAAGCGCAGCGCCCAGTCGTTCCAGCGGTGGCGCACCAGCATGCCCAGGGACACCGGAATGCCCAGCACCAAAGCCACCTGTCCCATCATCTGGCCCACAGGAACGTCCACCGCCCGTGCGGCACCCATGAATTGGCCCAGTGACCAGGTGACCAGAATCGGCAAGGTGAAGATGGTGAGCACGCTGGCAATGGCCGTGAAGCTCAGCGCCAGGGCCACGTCACCGCGCGCCAGGTAGGTCAGCAGGTTGGATGTAGTGCCCGTGGGGCATGCCGCCAGGATCATGAAACCCACGGCGAACACGCCGGTGATGCCCAGCGTGACGAGCATGGCGTAGCACACCAGCGGCAATAGCACGAAGTGGCATACCACCCCCACCAGTAGGGCCCGCGGCTGCGCCAGGATGCGTCGGAAGTCGGCTGGGGTCAGGCCCAGGCCGAGCGAGAACATGATGAAGCCCAGGATCAGCGGCAGCAGCACGCTTGAGACGATGTCACCTTGCACGGAATCTCCTCGTTGTTGTATTTGAAGGATCGCTTAGCGCCCAGACGTGATGTGCCGTGCCGCGGCGCGGCCGGTGAGGATGCAACCCGGCAGGAAGGTGCCTTCCAGCGAACGTTTGCCACTGGCACCGCCGCCACCAAACCCCGCCGCTTCGCCCACGCAGTACAGGCCGGCAATCGGCTGGCCCGCGCCGTCGAGCACGCGGCTTTGCAGGTCGGTACGCAGGCCGCCCAGGCTCTTGCGCGTGATGAGCTGCATCTGGATGGCGATGAACGGCCCGGCACCCGGCTGCTGCAATGGTGCGGGCTTGCAGGTGCGCAACTTGTCTGGCCCCCACTGGCGGGCGTGCAGGATGCGGCGGATCTGGTCGTCGTTGGCCAGCTTCATGCCATTCGCAAAATTGGCATCGAACGCGTCGGCCGTGGCCTGCAGCACGTCGGGGCGCACGTCATGCGAGCAGGTCAGCGCGTTCATCTTGGCCGCCAACCCCGCGAGTGTGTCGTCCACCAGGAAGTGGCGGCTCTCGGCGGCCATCTGTTTCACCAGCCGGTGGTTGCCGAGCAGGGTTTCCTTGAGGAACAGCGGGAACTGCTTGTCGCGGATGCGCTGGTTGTGTTCCGCGCCCGAAATGGCAAATTCCTTGGCCGCGATGCGCCAGTTCAGCAGGTGCCAGGTCCAGGGCTTTTCCTGCGCAGCGACACGCTGGCACAGCCAATGCGTGTCGAAGCCCGTGACCAAGGGCTCGGGCCCGATGCGCTCGCCCTTGTGGTTAAGCCACAGCGCGGACTTGCAGGGAATGGTGGAGAGGCCATGGCCCTCGAAGTGCGGAAACGGGTGCGGAAAACCGGCGGCGTAGTTCCACATCTCGCCCGCGTGGGTAATCTGTGCGCCGAACCCTGCGGCCAGGTGGTGCAGCTTGCCGTCGGCAAATGGGTGCGCGCCGTTGAGTAGGGTGGCGGGCTGGGGGCGGTCTTTCGGCCAGTTGGCGCGGGTCTCGGCGTGGCCACCGTTGATGCCACCCATGGCCAGCACCACCACCGGGGCCTGCAAGCGCACTTCGGCGCCCGTGGCCTCGTTCACCGCCACCGCGCCGTGCGTCTGCCCGCCCTGCACGTCCAGCGCCGTGACACGGTGGCCATGCAGCACAGTCAGCCGCCCACCACGGTCGGCGGCGCGCAGCTGGGCAATCATGCGGCGCGTGAGTTCACGCGAGGTGCCCCAGACGATGTGGTAGCGCGGCACACTGTTGCCGTCACCCTGCATGCCGCGCTCGACCCAGTTCACGGCCGGCATGAAGGACACACCTTCCTGGATCAGCCAGTCGTACACCTGGGCGCGCGAGTGCTCCACGTAGTAGCGGGCCCACTGCTGCGGGTAGGTGTCTTCGGGGTCCATCTCGCCAAAGCGCAGCCAGTCGCGCAGAGCCACCTCCGGGGTGTCGGGAATCTTCATGCGCGCCTGCAGCGGCGTGCCCACCAGCGCCATGCCGCCAAAGGCCCACAGGGCCAGGCCGCCGAAGCGTTCCGGGGTGTCGCGGTCGACGATGGTGACGCGCTGGCCTGCGCGCAGGGCTTCCAGGGCGGTGACGATGCCGGCCAGGCCGCCCCCGGCGACCACCAGGTCCGATTGAATGGCTTGCGATTGCACGCGTGTCTCCTCGTTGTCTTATTTGGCCGTCGCGCCCGCATCGGGCTCCAGCAAGGCTTGTTTGAGTGCGGCGTCCGCGGGGCGCTCGCCGAAGTAGTTGTACATCAGGCAGCCGAAAAAAGCACTGCCTTCGATGACAGCAACCTGCTGTTCGTTGATGCTCACCACCGTGCCCTGACCCGGTATGTCGTCCAGCGAGAAGCTTTCGCCGGCTGCCAGTCGCTTCTTCTCTGCAAACACGTCACCTAGCTTGATCAGCCCGGGAATGCACGGGCCCATGCGCTCCTTGGGCAGGTTGTCGGACATGGTCTGCGACATGGCCTTGCCCAGGCTGGATGCGTCGATCTCGCGCAAGGCCACCACCCGCAGGCGCTTGGGGCCGGGGCTGTCCCACACCTGCGCCACCTGGCGGATGGGCTTGGGGGTGTACAGCGCAGCGGCATAGACCTTGATGAACAGCTTCTTGCGCACCCCGGCGCCATTGAGCTGCAAGGGCTGTCCGGCCACGGTCTGCTGCAGCTCGAACACTGCGGATTCGACCCGGCGCGGTTCGGCCAGCGCGGCCAACGCGGATGCCGCCAAGGCTGTTGCCAAAAGCAATTTCTTCCAATCCATGTGCCATGTCTCCTGGGGTTGTATTTCTGCGCAGGTACCCGTTCGCCCTGTGCGCTTGACCGCATCGTAGAAGCCGTTACAGTGCGGCAGATTGACTTTGCGGGACACTCCAATTGACTTTGCAGGCCACCGTCTCCATGAGCTGGGTGAACACCGTGCTCGACGCCGCCGAGCGCCTCGGCGCGCCGCGCGCGGCCGTGCTTGCGGCGGCTGGCATTGAAGCGAATGAGCTGGAGCGCGAGCGTTGGCCCATAGACCACATCACCCGGCTATGGCACGCCGCGGTGCGCTGCACCCAGGACCCCAGCTTTGGCCTTCAGGCCGGGGCCGTGGTGGGACCGGCCAGCTTCAATGTGGTCAGCTACATCCTGCAGTCTGCGCCTACGCTGCGCGAAGCCATCGGCAGTGTGCAGCAATTCCAGCGCCTGATCTCGGACGGCGGACGCTTCCAGCTGATCGCCGGGGAGACTGCCAGTTGGGTGGTCTACCACCCGCGCCAAGGCGTGCTGGCATTCAGCCCGCATCAGCTTGAAGCCGTGCTGGCTGCCGTGGTGAACTTTTGCAGATGGGTGACAGGCACGGCGGCCACGCCGCTGCGTGCGCAGTTCAGCCATGCCGCGGTCGGGCCACTCACGGGCTACCGCAGTTCCCTGCATTGCCCGGTGGAATTCGAACAGGCGTTCTCGGGCCTGCTGCTGGCCAACGAACTGCTGGACCGGCCGCTGCCCCAGGCCGATGCCCAGCTCGCCAGCGTGCACCGCCAGTACGCCCAGGCTCGACTGGCGGCGCTCAGCACCTCGGGCAATGTGGTCGAGCCACTGCGCCAGTGGATAGCCGCGCAACTGCAAGGCGGCGTGCCGACCCGCGAGCAGGCTGCGCAGGCCTTTGGACTGACACCACGCACCCTCGCACGACGACTGCAGCACGAAAGCGTGCACTTCAGCGCCCTGGTGGACCAGGCGCGCCGCCAATTGGCCTGCCAGGCCGTGGGACAGACCCAGCGCAACTTCACCGACATTGCCCAGTCCCTGGGCTTTGCCGAAGCGGCCGTGTTCCACCGCGCCTTCAAACGCTGGACAGGCCGCACACCAGGGCAGTGGCGTCAGGACGCCCTGGCACCCAAGGCTGCACACTGAGGTCGGCGCCGGTTACTGCTCGCTGAGCCGGTTGCGCCCCTCGCGCTTGGCGGCATAGAGCGCAGCATCGGCGCGGGAATACAGGGTCCCTGCGGTATCGCCAGCCCGGACCAGTGCCAGCCCGGCGCTGACCGTCACCACGCCCAGGCCTTCGTTGCCCGTGTGTTCGATGGCCAGCTCCTGCAGCGCCGAACGTGCGCGTTCCGCACAGTGGCGGGCACCCTCCACATCCGTCAGCGGCATCAGCACCGCGAACTCCTCACCGCCCAGGCGTGCCGGTAGGTCCACGGGGCGGCGCGCGGCCTGGCGCAGGCACCCGGCGAAACCCACCAGGACATCGTCGCCCTTGGGATGCCCGTAGGTGTCATTGAACTTCTTGAAATAGTCGATATCGAAAAGCACCAGCGCGGCAGGGCGTCCGTCGCGACGGAACTGCGACAGCGTGCTTTCCATGCGCATGTCAAATCGGCGCCGGTTCGGCAGGCCCGTCAACGGGTCTGTCAGCGACTGCTCCTGCACCAATGCGATCTTGGCTCGGATGATGTCGAGCATGTTGTTGATGTAGTGCGACAGGTCAGTCAGTTCGTCATTGCGCACCGTGCGCACACGACCATCCCATTGCTCGTCTTCGAGAATGCGGCCGAGGTCTCGCCGCATTCCCTCTAGTCGACGAATGAGTAGCGAATCGCAGACATAGATCAATCCCAGGGCAGTGACGGTGATCAGGCCCGCCATGGCCAGCGTCACCAGTTGCAGCATGGACTGCATGCGCTTCGGCGACTCACGCGGCCAATCCATATGGAGGTCGGCAATGTGGCGCCCATGCATGCCGAGGACCTTGGAGTCCACATGGATGCGGTCCTCAATCTCGGTCCAAACCAGTGCGGAAGCCACAAACTTGCCGTCGGTGTGATTCAGGTCGCGCGGCTCGGCATTTCCCTGTGGTCGGGCAGTGATCTCGAACTGCAATCCAGTCTGCGCACGCACTCTCGCCAGCATCTCGTCCGATAGCCATCGCCCGACAAACACGGTGCCGCGCGGCGTACCCTTTCCATCCGATGGCAGCAGGGGCTTGTAGCAGCCGATCGCCAGGCGGGTACCTGCGCCCAGCACAGCACAACCGCTGCGTCGGCGCACCATGTCGCGCAGCCCCACGCGCGCCGTTTCGGCAATGACCGGGTCGGCATAGGCTGCCCTTACCGGGGTCGTGCCGTCCGGCTGGGGAACTTCGCTGTGTTCCACCACCGTACCCTCAGCATCCAACAGGTTGAGCCAATCCAATCCGCCGGACGCGAGCGACTCGGGACTGAGGTCATCGGCCCGGAACACAGCACTGGGCTTGCGTGCGTGTTCGTAGAAGGCAGTGAAATTCGACCATGACCCCAGCACGACATTGAGTTCGGCCACTTGCTGGTTCAACGCCAACAGCAGGCGATCCATGTCCTTTGCCGCGCCAGAACGGTCCGCAGCCGCCGCTTCCTGCGCCAGGTGGTAGCGAAAAACCCAAGTCATTCCCAGGCCCGAGATGACCATGACCGCCGAAACAAAGCTGATCAGTGTGGTGCGAAGTCGCATTCGCCAGCCCCCATGCACGGCCAGCCACAGCCGCTATGGCACGACGTTAACAGAGGGGAGCCCTTCTGTCACGGCCCATGGTTCCGGGTGCGAGGTTGGCTTCCGACACCCACGCAGCACACAGCATTGCAAGCCACGCCGACGTGCCCGCGCCAGACCCCCGCTAGCCAGCCAGTTCGCTACCGTCTCAGGTACAACCCACACTATGGCTGCAAGAGCACAGCCCCTCTTCCATGTCACACCCGGGTCACAATGCCCTGGTCGAATGGGGGGATTCGTCCGCTCCCTGCGATTCGCCACCTTTGCCTGGGTTTTTTTCATGACCTCCACTCCCTTGCGCGCGCTCTTTCTGCTGATTGCGCTGGACGCATCCTTGTCTGGCTGCAGCCCATCGCCCCTTGTTAGCGCAGACCCAGCTTCGTTCAGCCTTGCCATCATCGGCGACGTGCCCTACGGCAAGTCACCCACGGACACCAGGCAGCTCGAAGCCCATCCACGCTTCCTGGCCGCGCTGGACCAGGCGCCTGAAGTCTCCCTGGTCGCCCACATCGGCGACACCCACGCCGGCAAGCAGTACTGCACCGAGGCCTACAACCGCACCATCCTTGGCCACTGGCAGGCATTGCGCAAGCCGCTGGTCTACACCCCCGGTGACAACGAGTGGATGGATTGCCACAAGGTCAAGGAAGGCGGTGGCAGCTACAACAAGGCCACCGGCCAGATTGACTATGTGGTGGATTCCCAAGGGCAGCCCGTGGATTACGCCCGCGGCAACCCGGTGGCCAACCTGGACCTGGTGCGTTCGCTGTTCTTCGCCCGACCCGGCCAGACGCTGGGCCAACCCATGGCGGTGCATTCCCAGGCGCAGGAATTCAACCCGGCCTACCCCGCCGACAAGGCCTTCGTGGAAAACGTGTGGTGGGAGCGTGGCGGGGTGCTCTTCGTCACGCTGAACATCCCCGGCGGCTCCAACAACGGCACCGACCCCTGGTATGGAACGCCGAGCATGGGCGCGGCGCAGAAAAACGAGGTCGCCACCCGCACCGCGGCCACGCTGCGCTGGATCGAGACGGCATTCAACCGGGCCTCGACGGCTGGCGACGTGGGCGTGGTGATCCTGACCCAGGCCGACCTGTGGAATGTGGACGAAGCCGACAGCGGCGTGGCCCACGTGAGCGGCTACCGGCCTTACGTGGACAGGATTGCCGAGGGCGCCAAGGCCTATGGCCTGCCGGTGCTCATGGTGGTGGGTGACTCGCACACCTACCGCTCGGACAACCCGCTGGCCAAGGGATCGGGCTGCGTGGTGGAGGTCGAGTCGGGCACCGAGGCCGTGCCTTGCAGCGATGCCCGTGCGGTGGCCATGACCAACGCACGCAAGAGCCCGGCCGACGCCTACGAGGTGCATCCGGTCCAGCAGCAGGTGCCCAACTTCCACCGCGTCGTGGTCCATGGCGAGACCCTGCCGCTGGAATGGCTGCAGCTGCGCGTGGATCCGAGCGTCAACGCCCCGCAAAGCGCCCAGGCCTTTGGCCCCTTCAGCTGGAAGCGCGTGCGGCCGGCGCTGTAGTTCCTGCGAGAGAGGGTCAGTCGCTACACTTTTGGAAGCTGCTGACGCACTATATAAGCGGGCTACAGCCCATTTTTGGCATCAATCCTGGCCAGAGAGGGGTTTGAGCTGGCCCAGCTTGTGGGCCAGTTCGATGGCCGAATCCACACCCATCTTCTCGAAGATGTTGGCACGGTGGAATTCCACCGTGCGCGGGGTGATGCCCAAATGGTCAGCGATGTTCTTGTTGTAGTGGCCCTGCACCAGTTCATCGAGCACTTCGCGCTCGCGCGGGCTCAGGGCGGCCAATGCCTGGCGCAGGCGCTGCGCCTCGCGTTCGCTGGCGGTCTGGCTGCGCACCTGCTGCATGGCCTGCTCGATGCGGTCCACCAGCACGTTGTCCTGGAACGGCTTTTCCAGAAAGTCGTGGGCACCGTTCTTCACCAGCCCGACCGCCGTGCCCACGTCGCCGTGGCCCGTGAGGAACAGCACCGGCCAGGGGCAGCCCAGTCCCTTGAGCTGCTCGAAGGTCATGGGACCGGAAAGCGGCTCCATGCGCACGTCGAGCAGCACCACGGCCAGACCCCAGTCACCTTGCCGTTCCTTGGCGAAAGCAACAAACGGTTCACCGCCCCCCCAGGTGCGCGCCGGGTAGCCGCGCGAATCGAACAGCCAGGCCAGGCCGTCGCGCACGTCGGCATCGTCATCGACGACATGGATGTCTACGCGCTCGGGGCTGCTCATGGTGCAAGGGTGGGGTTCGGGGGTGTGGCCAGCGGCAAATGTACGGTGAAAAGCGCGCCGCCCAAAGCGCTGTCGCGCGCGACCTCGATGCGCCCGTGGTGGGCCTCAACGATGGAGCGGCAGATGGCCAGCCCCATGCCCATGCCACCGTCCTTGGTGCTGTAGAAGGCGTTGAAGATGCGGGCCTGGTCCTCAAGCGCCACGCCGGGTCCGGAGTCGGCCACGCTGAGCAGCACCTCCGCGCCCTCGCTGCCGGAACCCTGCTGCAGCGCCACCCGCACCAGCGGTCGGCCAGCGCCCTTGAGCGCCCAGTCCATGGCATTCGAACACAGGTTGGCCACCAGGTGCTCCAGCAGCAGCGCATCGGCCAACACCCACACGGGGGCCACCGGGCTGTGCAGGCTGGCCTGGGCGCTGTGCTGCTCCTGCGCGCTGGCCACCACGCGGCGCACCAGCACGGCCAGGTCGACCCGCTGCAGCTCCAGTTCCCGCTTGCGTGCGAAGGCGTTGACGCGCTGGATGACCCCCCCGGCACGCTCGGCCAGGGCCGCCATGCGCTGCACCACGGGCTCGATCTCCGCCGGCGTGATGCTGCCGCTGCGCAGGCGGTTGAGCAGGCCGTTGGCAAAGCTGGACAAGGCGCCCAGTGGCTGGTTGAGCTCGTGGGCCAGGGTCGAGGCCACCTCGCCCACGGCCACCAGCCGCCCCGAGGCTTCGAGCTTTTCCTGCTGCGCGGCGGCCAGCTGCTGGGCCCGCTTGCGCTCGCTGATGTCCACCACCGAACTCATCCAGCCCAGCTGGGTGCCGTCGGCAGCGGTGAGCGGCGCTTCGTGGATCAGCACGTCGATGCGGTGGCCGTCACGGTGCTGGAACTGCACCTCGATGCCCTGGGTCGAGGTGCCCTGGCTGATGACGGTGCTGTGGGTCAGGTACATCTCATCGATCTGGTCCGATGGCCAGTAGGGCAGCGGAGCCTGCTGGCCCACGAGCTCTCGGGCGCTGTAGCCCACCATGGCACAGAAGGCCTCGTTCACGTACAGCACGCGCCCTTCCATGTCCCAGGCGCGCAGGCCCGTGGTCACGGAGCTTTCCATGGCCGTGCGCAGGCTCACCTCGGCCTCCAGCTGGCGCTGCACCTGCAGCCGCTTCACGAAATCGCGCCGCAGTGCTGCCAGGCTCAGCAGCATGCCCAGCAGGAACAGCACCGCCACCAGAAAAAACACCCGGGGCACGGGCGAGGCCTGGGGCCCTTGCGGCACCACCTCGACCACCAGGTCGGTACCCGGCAGGCTCATCAAGGCGCGGTAGCGGCGCGGCGCAACGGGGGTGTCCACATCGTCTGCCACCAGCTGCACCGACTGGTTGCGCAGGAACCATGTTGGCACCAGGGCTTGCAGGGCACCCTGCATGGAAATGGCCGCCACATACATGCCGCTGTAACGCCCGCCGTCGAAATAGGGCACAGCGAGCCACACGATGTCGGTGGCACTGCCGTCAGCGGCGCGCATCGGCCCTGCATAGCCGGAGCGGCGCAGGCCGCGCACCACGTCCTGCAGGGTGCGCAGCACCGGCGGATTGGCGCTGTGCTGTTGCCAGTGGACGGCCCACAGGGCGGCACCGGGCGCGCTGTTGCGCGCCGCCGTGGCCGGAACCCAGCCGTGGTCCAGCACCACGCCGCTCTGGCGCCACAGCAGTCCGCCACTGCGGGCAATGTCCCCCAGCCCCGGGGCTTCGGTAGGCGCGTTGCGCTCCAGCACGGCGCGCTGCGCCAGCGCCTCCAGGTCGTCTTCCAGGCGGCGGAAATGGAACTGCACGGTCTGCTCCAGCCACTGCGCGTCGGCGCCGCGACGCCGCTCCTCCTCCTCCACCTCGAAATTGTTCAGGTACCACAGCAAGGCCATCACCGCTGCCACCACCAGCACCGCAGAGCCCATCATCCACAGCACCGTGGGCCGCGAACGGTCCCGCGCCAGGCGCTTGCGCGCATGCAGCAGGGCGAAGTCCGGCGGTGACGCTATCGGCATGGCGGGCAAGCAGGCTGTGGCGAGCAGGGCAAGGAAGGGCTTCCATAATAGCGGCCATGTCCCCGCGCTTTGCTCCTTCGTTCACACGTCGCCACGTCCTGCAGGCGTTGGGGGTGGCGGCACTGCCGGCTGCCCAGCCACCGGTTCGGGCCGCCGGGGTGGTCACCATCCGCCTATCGCACGTGGTGACGCAGCAGACACCCAAGGGGCTGGCGCTGCAGCGCTTCAAGGACCTGGTGGAGCAGCGCAGCGCCGGCGCCGTGCGGGTGGCGATCTATGCCAACTCCAGCCTCTATGGCGACGCCGATGAGATGCAGGCGCTGCAGATGGGTGCGATCGACATGCTGGCACCGTCACTGTCCAAGTTCGGGCGCATCGGGTTCCCGGAGTTCGAGGCCTTCGGCCTGCCCTTCCTGTTCGAATCGGCGACACAGATCCGCAAGGTGTGCGACGGCGCCCTGGGTAATCGCCTGCTGGCCTCGCTCGGACGCCAGCGCATGGTCGGCTTGGGGTTTCTCGACAACGGCTTCAAGCACATGAGCGCCAACCGGCCATTGCTCACGCCCGACGACTACCGGGGACTGCGCATGCGGGTACAGGACTCGCGCGTGATCGCCCACCAGATGCGGGCCCTGGGTGCCCAGCCCGTGAACCTCAGTTTTGGCGAAACCCGCCGCGCTTTGGCCAGTGGTGTGGTCGACGGCACGGAAAACCCGATCTCGAACTTCTGGACACAGCGCATGCACGAGGTGCAGACCGACCTGACACTGACCCAGCATGGCTACCTGGGCTATGCCGTGGTGGCGCACCGCGACTTCTGGGGCAGCCTGCCCGCCGGCCAACGCACGCTGGTGCAGGAGGCCCTGCGCGAAGCCCTGGCCTGGGGCAACACGATTGCCCAGCAGGAAAACGACGACGCCCTGGTGGCGCTGCGCGCCAGCCGCACCACCCGCATCCACCAACCCGACGCCAGCCAGCGCGAACGCCTGCGCCTGGCGGTGGGTGAGGTCTACGACACGCTGGAGAAGCGCATCGGTGGCGAATGGATGCGCGCGCTGCGTGCCAGCCTGCATAGCTGACGCCGCACCCGGGTAAACCCTAGCTGTGGAAGGCCACAGTTACGTCGGGGTTACCGAATCTCTACAGTCCGGCTCCATCGATTAACCCTGAAGGAGTTCGCCATGAAGTTCCCCGTCAAACACGTCGTTGCCTGCGCCCTGCTGGCATTCGGTGCTGCTGCAGCCAGTGCACAGACCATCATCAAGTTCAGCCACGTGGTGGCCCAGGACACCCCCAAGGGCAAGGCCGCCGAGTTCTTTGCCAAGAAGGCCGCCGAACTGACCAAGGGCAAGGTCAAGGTCGAGGTGTACGCCAACAGCGCGCTGTACAAGGACAAGGAAGAGATGGAAGCGCTGCAGATGGGCTCGGTGCAGATGCTGGCCCCCTCGCTGGCCAAGTTCGGCCCCCTGGGCGTGAAGGAATTCGAGCTGTTCGACATGCCCTTCATCTTTGACGACCGCGAAGACCTGCACAAGGTCACCCAAGGCCCCGTGGGCGCGCGCCTGATGGCCAAGCTCGAACCCAAGGGCATCACCGGCCTGGCATTCTGGGACAACGGCTTCAAGTCCTTCTCGGCCAACAAGCCGCTCAAGACCGTGGCCGATTACAAGGGCCAGAAGTTCCGCATCCAGTCCTCCAAGGTACTGGAAGAGGAAATCCGCTCGCTGGGCGGCATTCCGCAGGTGATCGCCTTCGGCGAAACCTACCAGGCGCTGCAGACCGGCGTGGTGGACGGCACCGAGAACCCGATCTCCAACTTCTACACCCAGAAGATGCACGAGGTGCAGAAGCACCTGAGCCTGACCAACCACGGCTACCTGGGCTATGCCGTGATCGTGAACAAGAAGTTCTGGGACGGCCTGCCTGCCGACCAGCGCGACCAGCTGACCCAGGCCATGAAGCTCGCCACCGCCTATGCCAACCAGATCGCCCAGGAAGAGAACGACCTGGCCCTGGACGGCGTGAAGAAGAGCGGCAAGACCACGGTCTATACCCCGACCAAGGAAGAACGCCTAGCACTGAAGAAGGCCTTGGCTCCGGTGCACGAGAAGATGGGTGACCGCGTCGGCAAGGAAACCCTCAAAGAGGTGTACCAGGCCACCGGCTTCGACCCGGCCCACCTGTAATTGCGCCACGGCTGAACGCCACGCCCCGCTTCGCGGCCGCGTGGCGTTTTTTCAAGAACGGAGCATTCCATGAAATTTCTCGATCACCTGGAAGAGTGGTTCGTCACCTTCCTGATGGGGGCAGCGACCCTCATCATCTTCGTGGCGGTGATTCACCGCTATATGGCCGGCTACGCCATTCCGGGCCTGCAGGACTGGCTGCTGTCGATCAACATGACCTGGGCGCAGGAGCTGTGCATCATCATGTTCGTGTGGATGGCCAAGTTCGGTGCCGCCTACGGCGTGCGCACCGGCATCCACGTGGGGGTCGATGTGCTCATCAACCGCCTGGACGAGCGCAACCGCGCCAAGTTCATCGTCTTCGGCCTGCTGGCCGGTGCCCTGTTCACGGGCATCGTGGCCACGCTGGGCACGCGCTTCGTGTGGGAGAACGGTGCCCACTACTGGTTCTTCCAGCACTTCGGCCTGTCGGTCGACGGCATTCCCGAAGGGCCCACGACTCCCGACCTGGAGTGGCCGACCTGGATGGTCTACAGCGCCATTCCGCTGGGCACCAGCCTGATGTGCTTCCGTTTCCTGCAGGTGACGCTGAGCTTCATCCGCACCGGCGAACTGCCGCACCACGACCACGGCCACGTGGATGGTCTGGAAGAAACCGCCGACGAAGCCGCAGCACAAGCCATCAACCCCTACGCCATGCAGGACAACCTGCACCCGGCCGACAAGACCACCCGCGGAGGTGACCAGAAATGAACGCCGCCATCATCTTCATCCTGCTGATGGTGCTCATGCTCACGGGCATGCCCATCTCCATTTCGCTCGGCCTCACGGTCCTGACCTTCCTGTTCGGCTTCACCAACGTGCCGCTGGAATCGGTGGCCTTGAAACTGTTCACCGGCATCGAAAAGTTCGAGATCATGGCGATCCCGTTCTTCATCCTGGCCGGCAACTTCCTCACGCACGGCGGTGTGGCGCGGCGCATGATCAACTTCGCCTCCGCCATGGTGGGCCACTGGCACGGGGGCCTGGGTCTGGCCGGCGTGCTGGCCTGTGCGCTGTTCGCGGCCGTGTCGGGCTCCAGCCCGGCCACGGTGGTGGCCATCGGCTCCATCCTGCTGCCGGCCATGGTGAAGGCAGGCTTTCCGAACAAGTTCGGTGCCGGTGTCATCACCACCTCGGGGGCCTTGGGCATCCTGATTCCGCCCTCCATCGTGATGGTGATGTACTCGGTGGCCACCAACACCTCGGTGGGCGCCCTGTTCATGGCGGGTGTGGTGCCAGGCCTGGCGCTGGCCGGTGTGCTTGGTGGTGTGACCTACTGGCGTGCGCGCAAGTTCAACTACCCGCGCCTGGCCAAGGCCAGCTGGGGTGAGCGCTGGAACGCCTTCCGCGCCTCGGCCTGGGGCCTGCTGCTGATCGTCATCGTCATGGGCGGCATCTACAGCGGTGTGTTCACACCCACCGAAGCCGCCGCCATGAGCGCCGTGTATGCCTTCTTCGTGGCCGTGTTCGTCTACAAGGACATGAAGCTCAAGGACGTGCCCAAGGTGCTGCTGAACTCGGCCAACATGAGCGCCATGCTGCTGTACATCATCACCAACGCGGTGCTGTTCAGCTTCATCATGACCAACGAGAACATCCCGCAGGCCCTGGCCGACTGGATGCTGGGCAATGGCCTGGGCATGATCACCTTCCTGCTGGCCGTGAACGTGCTGCTGCTGCTGGCGGGCAACTTCATGGAGCCCTCTTCCATCGTGCTGATCTTTGCCCCCATCCTGTTTCCGGTGGCGATGAAGCTGGGCATCGACCCGGTGCACTTCGGCATCATCATGGTGGTGAACATGGAAGTGGGCATGTGCCACCCGCCCGTGGGTCTGAACCTGTACGTGGCCTCGGGCATCACCAAGATGGGCATCACCGAGCTCACCGTGGCGGTGTGGCCGTGGCTGCTGTCCATGCTGGGCTTCCTGCTGGTGGTGACCTACTGGCCCGGTTTGAGCCTGTGGTTCCCACGCATGCTGGGCATGGTGCAGTGATCCTGCGCACACTTCGCCCGCGGCGCTGGCTGCTGGGCCTGGGGCTCGCAGCAGCCCTGGTACCGGCACTGGCACAGATCCGCATCGGCCAGACCGTGGGAATCACGGGCATCGTGGCGGCCACGGTCCAGGAGTCAATGCTCGGTGCGCGGCTGTACCTGGACCAGGTGAACGCCAAAGGGGGCATCGGTGGCGAGCGCATCGAGCTGATCACGCTGGACGATGCCTTTGACGTGAAGAAGGCCGAGGCCAATGCCCGCACCCTGGTCGAGGAACGCGGCGTGCTGGCCTTGTTCATGAGCCGGGGCACGCCGCACACCGAGGCCATCAATGCCGTGCTGGAGCAGCACCACGTGGCGCTGGTGGGGCCCTCCACCGGGGCCATGGTGCTGCACCAGCCGCTCAAACGCTACATCTTCAACGTGCGCGCTACCTACCAGCGCGAAGCCGAGCGTGCGATGGCGCACCTGGCATCGCTGGGCATGCAGCGTGTGGCCATCGTGCACGTGGACGACAGTTTCGGTGCCGATGGTCTGGAAGGTGCCCGCAAGGGTCTGCGACAGGCCAAGCTGGAGCCCGTGGCCGTGGCCAAGTTCGACCGCAGCAAGCCGGACTTTGCCCCGGTGGTGGCGGCACTCAAGGCCACCGAACCCCAGGCCAGCCTGCTCATCGGCTCGGGGACGGCCGTGGTCGACGGTGTCCGCACGTTTCGCGCGGCCGGCATCGGTGGCCAATACGTGACTCTCTCGAACAACGCCTCGGCCGGGTTCATCAAGCTGCTCGGCGACGCCGGCCACGGCGTGGTGGTGAGCCAGGTCATGCCCGCCAGCCAAGGCTATGCGCTGGTGAAGGAGGCCACGCAACTGGCCAAGGCCCAGGGGGTGGACGAGATCAGCCCGGCCGTGCTGGAGGGCTTCGCTTCGGCCAAGGTGCTGGTGGAGGCTCTGCGCCACGCCGGCCCCAAGCCCACCCGTGCCAGTGTGCACAGCGCGCTGGAGAACCTGGGACGCGTGGATCTGGGAGGGCTGGTACTGGACTACAGCAGTGCCGACCACACCGGACTGGATTTTTCCGACCTGTCCATCATCACCGCGCACGGCAAGTTCCGGCGCTAAGCATTGACTTTCGCCGGGGCTCTGCGACGATAGCCGCACCCCCGCGAACCCAAGGAGACCTTCGCCATGCGACTTGATGACCTGCGCATTTCGACCCGGCTGATCGCCGGGTTTGCCGTCCTGGGCCTGCTGATTGCGGCCATGGTGGCCGCGGTACTGGTGCAGGTGAGCGCGATGAAGTCCTCGGCCAGCGACATGGCCGATGTACGCATTCCGCGCTTGCTGGTAGGCAACGCCATCAAGGAAGACGTGCAGACCATCGCCAGCAGTGTGCGCAACATGATCCTCATGAGCGACTCGATGCGCATCATGGCCGAAGGCGAGGCCATCAAGAAGCTGCAGACCCGTATCGACAGCCGCTACGGCGAGCTCGAGCGCCTGCTCGCTGCCGACAGTGCGGCCACGGCCGCCCTGCAGACCGTGCAGTCGGCGCGCAAGGCTTTCGAGCCGCTGCAGCGCGAGACCGCCGAGCTGGCCGCGGCTGGCCAGACCTTCGAAGCCAAGGACATGCTGATCGACAAGATGCACCCGGCCCAGCTGCAGTACTTCGCCGCCATGGATGCCCTGCTGCAACAGCAGCAGCAGCAACTCACAGAAGCCACGCAAGCCAACGAGGCCGCCGCCAGCGCGGTACGCGGCATGCTGCTCAGTACCACGCTCATCGTCCTGGGCGTAGGCGCATTGCTGGCGTTCTGGATCATCCGCTCGATCTCGGTACCGCTGCGCCAGGCCGTCGGCGTGGCACGCAACGTGGCGGCGGGCAATCTGCGCGAGCCCATTGCTGCCAGCGGCAACAACGAGGTGGGCCAGCTGCTGCAGGCCCTGGCCGAGATGCAGGGTGGCCTGGCCCGCGTGGTCACGGAGGTGCGCACGGGCTCGCAGCACGTTTCGGAAGCCAGCGCCGAGATCGCCCAGGGCAACATGGACCTGTCCAGCCGCACCGAAGCCCAGGCCGGTGCGCTCGAAGAGACCAATGCCGCCATGCAGGAACTGCGCGACGCCGTGGTGCACAACGCCGACAACGCCCAGGCCGCCAACACGCTGGCGCACCAGGCCAGCGAAGTGGCCCAGCGCGGCGGTGCCGTGGTCGGTGAAGTGGTGGACACCATGCGCGGCATCAACGACTCCAGCCGCAAGATCGCGGACATCATCTCGGTGATTGACGGCATTGCCTTCCAGACCAACATCCTGGCGCTAAACGCTGCGGTGGAGGCCGCCCGGGCCGGTGAGCAGGGGCGCGGCTTTGCGGTGGTGGCGTCCGAGGTGCGGGCGCTGGCCGGACGCAGTGCCGAGGCGGCACGCGAGATAAAGACCCTGATTTCGGCCAGCGTGGAGCGGGTCGAGACCGGCAGCGCGCTGGTGGATCGGGCAGGCGAAACCATGCAGGAGGTGGTGACCGCCATTGAGCGCGTGACCCGGCTGATGGGGGAGATCAGCGGCGCCAGTGCCGAGCAGCGCTCCGGCGTGGCACAGATCGGCGAAGCCATCACCCAGATGGACCAGGTGACGCAGCAGAATGCAGCCCTGGTGGAGCAGATCGCCGCCGCCGCCAGCGGGCTGCGCAACCAGGCCCATGACCTGGTGCAGGCCGTGGCCGTGTTCCAGGTGGACGGCCATGCCGCAGGCAGCCTGCCTGGTTCAACACCTGCGCTGCTGGAGCATTCCGCCGGCTGACGGTTCACGCCGAAGCGGTCGCGCGCGTGCCAGCGCGACGGGCGCGTGCCACTATAGTGCGGGGTGGAAGGAGAACCCCCGCATGGCCATCTGGCAAAAACCCATCTCGCTCGAACTGCTCAACGCGGGCAGCCCCAACACTGCCGTCGCCCACCTGGGCATCGAGCTCACCGCCTTTGGCGATGACTACATCGAAGGCCGGGTGCCGGTCGACCACCGTACCCACCAGCCCTTCGGCCTGCTGCACGGCGGCGTGTCGGTGGTGCTGGCTGAGACCCTGGGTTCGGTGGGTGCCAACTTTGCCTGCCCCATGGGCCAGTATGCGGTGGGCCTGGACATCAATGCCAACCACCTGCGCGGCGTGCGCAGTGGCTGGGTCACGGGCCGCGCCACGGCCGTGCACATCGGGCGCACCACCCAGGTGTGGCAGATCGACATGCGCAACGAAGCCGGTGAGATGAGCTGCGTGTCACGCATCACCATGGCCGTGCTGACGCACAAGACCTGATTGCTGTCGCTATACAAACAGTAGCTGCATACGCAGTATTCATACGGGCCAATGCCCGATTTCTTTCGCAACACCGGCCTGGCCGCCACAAGCGGGAACGGCTGGATTCACAACTGAGGAGAACCCATGGGAATGTTTGACTGGAACGAAAAATCCGCCGACGTACTGGCGCAGGGTGGCGTCATTGCCCCCGACGAGCGCCTGCCCTGGCCACAGACCGCCGTGATGGGCATGCAGCACGTGATCGCCATGTTCGGCGCCACCGTGTTGGCCCCCATCCTGATGGGCTTTGACCCCAACCTGGCCATCCTGATGAGCGGCATCGGCACGCTCATCTTCTTCTTCCTGACCGGCGGCAAGGTGCCCAGCTACCTGGGCTCGAGCTTTGCCTTCATCGGCGTAGTGATCGGCGCCACCGCCTACGCGGGCAAGGGCGCCAACGCCAACATCGGCGTCGCCCTGGGCGGCATCATTGCCTGCGGCGCGGTCTACACCGCCATCGGCGCGCTGGTGCATGCCATCGGCACCAAGTGGATCGAGAAGATGATGCCCCCGGTGGTGACGGGTGCCGTGGTGGCCGTCATCGGCCTGAACCTGGCCAGCGTGCCGGTGAAGAACATGGCCGCCAGCAACTTCGACAGCTGGATGCAGGCCGTCACCTTCGTCTGCGTGGGCCTGGTGGCGGTGTTCACCAGCGGGCTGGTGCAGCGCGTGCTCATTCTGGTGGGCCTGATCGCCGCCACGCTGATCTACGCCATCCTGACCAACGGCCTGGGCCTGGGCAAACCGTTTGACCTGTCGGGCGTGGCTGCTGCAGCCTGGTTCGGCACCCCGAACTTCGCCTCGCCCGTATTCGACCCCAAGGCCATGCTGATGATCGCCCCCGTGGCCATCATCCTGGTGGCCGAGAACCTGGGCCACATCAAGGCCGTGACCGCCATGACTGGCAAGAACCTGGACCAGTACATGGGCCGCGCCTTCATGGGCGACGGCATTGCCACCATGGTCAGCGGCTCGGCCGGCGGCACCGGCGTGACCACCTACGCCGAAAACATCGGTGTGATGGCCGCCACCAAGGTCTACTCCACCGCCATGTTCCTGGTGGCCGCGCTGATTGCGCTGGTGCTGGGCTTCAGCCCCAAGTTCGGCGCGCTGATCCAGGCCATTCCGCTGCCGGTGATGGGCGGCGTGTCCATCGTGGTGTTCGGCCTCATCGCCATAGCTGGCGCCCGGATCTGGGTCGAGAACAAGGTGGACTTTGCCGACAACAAGAACCTGATCGTGGCCGCCGTGACCCTGGTGCTGGGCACCGGCGACTTCACGCTCAAGTTCGGCGACTTCGCGCTCGGTGGCATCGGTACCGCCACTTTCGGTGCCATCCTGCTGTACGCGCTGCTCAACCGCAAGGGCTGAGCCGCATCGGCATGCACCCCAAGGGCCCATCGGGCCCTTTTTTCATGGCGGCGCCGCACGGTACCGGACCAGCTCCTGCTCCAGCGCGGCAATGCGTTCATCGCGCGCACGCAGGGCGCGCTCCACGTCGGCCGCATCGAACTTCTGCGGAATGTGCTGCGGGCAGTTCACGTCCCAGGCCTCCAGTGCAAACACCACCGCCTGTTCCGGCATGCCCTCGTAGTCCGGGTCGGCCAGGCGCTGCAGCAGGGCCGGGTCGTTCTCGACCACGCGCGCCCGACCCCAGAGCTTGATGCGGCGGCGCCGCGCATAGTCCATGGTGAAGAGAAAGGCCTGGGGGTTCTCCGCCAGGTTGCCCGCGCTGATGTACTGGCGGTTGCCCGAGAAGTCGGCAAAGGCCAGGGTGTGGGCGTCGAGCACTTTCAAAAAGCCCGCAGGCCCGCCGCGGTGCTGGATGTAGGGCTGGCCCTGGGCATTGGCGGTGGCCAGGTAGAAGCTGTTGAGCTGCGCCAGCCAAGCCTGCAGCTCAGGCGTGACCGCGGTCTGCCAGCCCCGCCCCTGCTCCATGCGGGCATAGGCACTGCGCGAGCCCTTGCGGGCCTGGACGGCCTTCACGCTGGGCGTGAAGGCAATGTCGTTGGGATAGGGCCGGTTGCTGTGCATGCTCACACCCCCGCTTCCTTGCGCAGTTTCAGGAAGGCCACGCTCAGCGCGCTCGATGCCTGGGCAAAGCCCGAGCCCATGCCCAGCATGCGTTCGGCTTCGTCGTAGCGCCCGGCATTGACCACCTTGGCGACCTTGGTCACTTCGCTGTGGAAGGTCAAGTGCTTGTGCATGCAGTCGCCGTGGGCCGCGAGCCGCCCATAGGACGACTTGCCCTCGCCATGCAGCCATTGGCCCAGCTCGCAGCAGTCGTCACGCGACAGCGTGACCACGTCGAGCTGCTCGTGCTTGGCAATGGCGGCACGCAGTTTGGTCTTCCACAGGGCGTGGGCGGCGGCAGCGTTGTCGAGGTTCATGGTGGCTCTCCGAAGGGCAAGGGGTAAGGGGCTGCGTTCAGGCAGCGCGGCGGGACTGGACCACGGGAAAGTCGATGGCAGTGCGGGCCACGTTGTTGCTGAAGTTGGTCAACACGTTCAGCGCCACATGGGCCACGATTTCGAGCACGGCCGCTTCATCGAAGCCCGCCAGACGCACGGCGGCGAGCTCGGCGTCGGACACCTGGCCGCGGTTGGCCAACACGCGCAGCGCAAACTGCAGGGCAGCGTGCGTGGCGGCGTCTTCGGACTGGCCGTCGCGGGCCGCGTCGAGCTCGTTGCGGCTGAGCTTGGCCACGTTGCGGCCCAGGTAGTCGTGGGCGCTGAGGCAGTAGTCGCAACCGTTGTACTCGGCCACGGCCAGCGCAATGCGCTCGCGCAGCGCGACCGGCAGGGCACCCTTGCCCAGTGCGCCGTTGAGCGCCAGGTAGCCTTCCAGCGCGGCGGGGCTGTGGCCCAGCAGCTTCATCAGGTTCGGAACCATGCCGAGCTGGCTCTTCACGGCCGCGAGCAGCACTTGCGATTCGGGGCGGGATTGTTCAACGGCGGGGATGGAAAGGCGGGACATGGTGCGTTCCTTTTTCAGTTCAATGGTTTTGGGGAAAGTGATTCGCGGCCAGTGCTGCGAATGAATGAACTGTATTTAGCTTGTCGCAAATTGAGAATCCGCTGAAAATGCAATTCACTATTCAGCATTACTGAAGAATATGGACCAGTTTCACTTGGCGCGGGTCTTCGTCGCCGTGGCCGACGCGCACAGCTTTGCCGCTGCAGCGCGCCAGCTCAAGCTCTCGGCGCCTGCGGTCACACGCAGCGTGAACGAGCTGGAGCGCCACCTGGGCTTGCGCCTGCTGGTGCGCACCACCCGCAGCGTGCGCGTGACCGAGGCTGGCGAGCGCTACGCCGCGGACTGCCGCCGCATCCTGGCCGAGCTGCAGGAGGCGCAGGAGTCGGTCACTGGGCTGCACGCCGCACCGCGCGGGCGCATCACCGTCACCGCCCCGGTGCTGTTCGGGGCCCGTTTCGTCACGCCCTTGCTGGCCCGCTTCCTGCAGCAGCACCGGGAGGTCACGGCCTCCTGCCTGTTCCTGGATCGGGTAGTGAACCTTGTGGACGAGGGCGTGGACGTGGCGATCCGCATCGGCGAATTGCCCGATTCGAGCCTGCAGGCGATCCGGGTCGGGCAGGTGCGTCGGGTTATCGTGGGCGCGCCGGACTACCTGACCCAAGCCGGCATTCCACTGTTGCCCGACGAGCTGGCCACGCACACCATCATCTCCGCCAACAGCGTCACGCCACAGGCCGAATGGCGCCTGGTGGAGCACGGGCAGCCCCGCCTGCTGCGCCTGCAACCGCGCCTGATCACCACCACCAACGACTCCGCCGTGCAGGCGGCTGAGGCGGGGCTGGGCCTGACGCGACTGCTGTCCTACCAGGTGGCCGACGCCTTGCGCCAGGGCCGGCTCAAGACCGTGCTGACCGCCTTTGAACCGGCACCGCTACCCGTGCATGTGGTGCACCGCGAGGGACGCAACCCGCCGCAGAGGGTGCGTGCCTTCATCGACTGGGCGGTGGAACACTTGCGCCAGAATCCAGCCCTGGAGTAGACCTCGCTTCCCAGGAGCCCCGCATGCAAACCAAGACCTTCACCAGCGGCCGCATCCGGCGCGCCGACTTCGACGCCAGCATCGGCTTCTTGCAGCTGCAGTGGGACAACGGCCAGCGCAAGGCCTACACGGCGGTACCGGCCGAGGTGTTCCGCCGCCTGTGCGCCGCGCCCAACCCGACCACTTTCTGGGAAGACCGCATCGCCGAAGAGTACGCCCATGCCCACCCAGTAGACGTGGCGGGTACGACGGCTCCTGCAGCCCAGCCCAGCCTGGCGGATCTGTTCAAGGCTGCGGACGAGCCTTGAGTTCCTGGCGCGCCTGGCGCCACACCTGCCAACCGCCTTGCAGTGCCAGCGCCGCCATGAGTGCAGCCACGCCCAGGTCGGGCCAGGCCCGGCCGGTACCGAACACGCCCAGGGCCGCCGCCATCACGGCCAGGTTGCCGATGGCATCATTGCGCGAGCACAGCCACACGCTGCGCATGTTGGCGTCTCCCTCGCGGAAGGCATAGAGCATCCAGGCCACCGACACGTTGGCCAGCAGGGCAAGCAGGGCCACCACGCCCATGGTGGCGGGGTCGGGCACGGCACCGCTCCAGAGCGACCACACGGCCCGCAGCAGCACAAACAGGCCAAAGCCCACCATGGCGGCCGCCTTGAGCAAGGCCGCACGCGCGCGCCAGGCCAAAGCAGAAGCCAGCACCGCCAGCGACACGCCGTAGTTCAGGGCATCCCCCGCAAAGTCGATAGCGTCGGCCAACAGCGAGAGCGAATCCGCGCTCGCCCCGGCCATGACCTCCACCAGGAACATGGCGGCGTTGACCAGCAGGGCGATCCAGAGCACGCGGCGGTAGCGGCCCAGCTTGGCGATGCGGGAGGGACTGGGCGTTTCGTGTTCACAGCAATGGGCCGCCATGGTTTTTCCTTTCGATGCCTGCATTGGAAACCCTGGAGCCGCTACAGTGTCAAGCCCTTCGCACTGTCTTGCAGGAATGCCGCCATGCAAATCAAGGAACTGTCCCGCGCTGCCGGGGTGGACACCGAGACCATCCGTTTCTACGAAAAGCAGGGCCTGCTGCCGAGCCCGCCGCGGCGCGACAACGGCTACCGCGACTACGGGGCGCAACACCTGGAGCGGCTGGCCTTCATCCGCCATTGCCGGGCCCTGGACATGCCGCTGGCCGATGTGGCGGTGCTGCTGGACCTGGCCCATGCCCGGCCCGACGACTGCAGCGACGTCAACCGGCTCGTGGACACCCAGTTGGCGCGGGTGCGGGCGCGGCTGCAGAGCATGCGGGCGCTGGAAAAGCAGTTGCTGGCACTGCGCCGCCGCTGCACCTCACCCCATGCGGGCAGCGAGTGCGGCATCCTGCAGGAGCTGGTGCATGCGGCGCACGGCGAGGCCTGTGCCTGTCACGCCGACGCCGGGTAATGCTGCGCCAGCCAGGCCTCGAATTCCGCCGCCGGTAGCGGGCGGGCAAAGCGGTAGCCCTGGAGTTCGTCAACCGCCAGCGCCCGCAGCACGGTGGCCTGGCCTTCGGTCTCGACGCCCTCGGCCACCGTGGCCATCTGCAGGTTCTTGGCCAGCTCCACGATGGTCTTGACGATGGCCCGGTTCTGGGGATCGTTCTCCAGGCTACGCACGAACGACTGGTCGATCTTGAGGACATCCAAGGGCAGGTCCTTCAGGTAGGCCAGGCTGGAAAAGCCGGTGCCGAAGTCGTCAAGCGCCACCGTCACTCCCAAGGCACGCACCCTTCCGAGCAATTCCTGCGCCGTCTGGAGGTTGTGCATGACCAGGCTCTCCGTCACCTCCAGCTCGAGACTGCCCGCCGCCACCAGTTTCGCCGCGGCTTCGATGCGCTCGGCCAGTGCCTGGTGGCGAAATTCGCGGGCCGACAGGTTCACGCTCAGGCGCAGCGCCGGGAAGCGCTGCTGCCATTCCCCGAGTTGTGCTGCAGCCGTGGCCAGGATCCAGGCACCGATGGGCACGATGAGTCCACTGTCTTCGGCCACCGGAATGAAGCGCACCGGGCTGACCAGCCCCCACTTTGGATGCTGCCAGCGCACCAGCGCCTCGGCACTGCGGCAGCGCCCGTCGCGGGCATCGACACGGGGTTGGAAATGGAGCACCAGCTCATTGCGCTCCACGGCACCCCGCAATGCCGCCTCCAGCTCCATGCGCGCCATCAGCCGGGCGTTCATTTCGGACTGGAAGAATTGAAGCCGGTTGCGCCCACCATCCTTGGCGCGGTACATCGCGGTATCGGCGTTTTGCAGCAGGGTATCGGCGTCCGGCCCATCGCGGGGATACACCGCGACCCCGATGCTGGCGCTGACATGCAAGGTCTCCTGTTCCACCCGATAGGTGCCACCGACACACTGCAGCAAGCGCTCGACTGCAGTCAGCATTTCCGTTTCGCTGTGCACGTCGGGAAGCAGGACCACGAACTCGTCACCCCCCAGACGCGCCACCGTGTCACCTGATCGCATCGCCCCCTGCAGGCGCTCAGCCACCGAACGGATCAGGGCATCCCCCAAGGCATGGCCACGGCTGTCGTTGACGTTCTTGAAATGGTCCAGATCGAGCAAGGCGACCCCGACCAGCAGCTTGTCTCGGTCAGCCTGTGCCAGCGCCTGGGCAATGCGGTCGTGCAGCAGGCGCCGGTTGGCCAAACCTGTCAGGGCGTCGTGCAATGCAAAGAACTCCAGCTTCGCGGCATCCGCTCGCTGCTGGCGCAGCACGCCTTCCATGCCTTGCAGCAGAAAGGCGCAGGCAGCCGTCAGGGCGGTGTCAATGAGCAGGAAGTTGAGTGTGATCGCTGCCCAACGCAGCAAGGGGGCGTCACTGAACAGGGTGGTTCCCGCATCGAGCGGCAGGAAGTAGCCCGCAGCCAGCAAGGTCACGCCGTTGAGCGCCAGGCACACCAGCGCAGCGCGCATCGACAGCAGCAGCACGGCCAGCACCGGCAGCGCCATCAGGTAGATCTGGCTGACGTGACCGATGGTGGCGAGCAGCGCGAGTCCCAACCCGTACAGCAGCATGAGCAGTTGCACGCTGTTGGCGACCGGATCGCGGTCACGTCGCAGGCACAGCACGCTGACCCAGGCCAACGCAATGGAGTCGGCGACCACCAGAAGCCACAGGTTCTCGTAGATCGCCAACACTATGCTCGGAACCCCTACGAGCCATCCGGCAAGGCATACGACCAGGAGCAAGCGCGCAAGCAAACGCCCACGCCACGTGTCGAGATCTTCGTTGGGAGCAGAACGCATCTCTTCTCCAGCGGACAGGTGTGACAGCACCCCGGGGTACCAGACCCCGAGCATGGGGCATGCTAAACGGGATTCGCAAAAAGTGCCACGAACCGCAAGGAAATCCCGCTCTCGCTAGAGCATTGGCTGGCTTTCGCCGATACTGATTGCCACAAGGAGGCGCGGTACACCGCCAGACACCATGCCTAACAGGCTCGCCGCATTACCGAGGATTTCCCTGCGAGGCAGCTTGCTGCTGCTGGTGAGCCTCTGCGTTGCTCCGCTCGTGCTGGCGGGAATGGCCCTGGTCTACCAGAACTACCAGCTCAACCGTGAAATCGTCGAAACCCGCACTTCCTTGATTGCCCGCAGGGTGGCATCGGAACTGGACCGCGAGCTGTCGTCCCTGGCCGGGGGGCTGCGCGTCCTGTCGACCTCTAAAGCCTTGCAATCGGGCGATATGCGCGCCTTCTACGAGCAGGCCAATGCTTCGCTTGGGACGGGCATCCACAGCAACGTCGTGCTGTCGGATGCACGGGGACGGCAAGTCATGAACACGCTGCAGCCTCTGGGGCGCCCCCTGCCGACACATGGCGAACCGGCACAGCTCGTGGACCTGCAAGTCCATGGCCGGACGGCGCTGACCGACGTCTTCACCGGAGCGGTGACAGGCAAACCCACGGTGGCACTGGCGCTGGCGGTAGTACCGGAGGGGCGTCCCCCCTACAGCCTGAGGGCAGGCATTTCAACGCTACAGCTCAGCAAGCTGCTGTCTCGCCAGGAATTGCCGGAGGGATGGCTGATTGCCATCCTGGATTCGAAGGGAGTGATCGCGGCCCGCTCCCATGAGGCAGCGCGATTCATCGGACAACTAGCGACCCCGGAGATTCGTGCAGCGACAGCGTCGCAACGCGAAGGAACCATGTTTGCAACGACCAAGGACGGCAAGGCAGTGGTCACGGGATTCACACACCTCAGCGTCGGCGACTGGAGTGTGGTGGTGGGCGCACCACGCAGCCTGATCGACGATGCCCAGGCGAACAACCTGTGGCGACTCGGGTCCGGAGCCCTCCTGGCGATTGCGCTCGGAGTGGTGATCGCCCTGTGGGTCGGCCACAAGGTGATCCGATCGGTCGACGAGCTCAACCGCGCCGCGCTGCAGTCGGCGCAAGGCATCGAGATCGAGATTCCCCACCTGCTGCTCAAGGAAGCCGATGCGGTAGCCCTGGCGATCCTGCAGTCGGCGCAGGCCATGCGCCAGATCAGCTACCTGGCGCACCACGACCCATTGACCGACCTGGCCAACCGCACCCTGTTCTTCGAAATGACCGACCGGCAGTGCGCCGTGGCCACACGCCACGGAGGCAGCTTCAGCCTGGTCGCATTGGATCTCGATGGATTCAAGCAGGTCAATGACCGGCACGGGCACGATGCGGGTGATGCGGTGCTGCGTGAGGCGGCACGGCGCATTGCAGCATCCATCCGCAGTGGCGACATCGCCGCTCGGCTCGGCGGCGATGAATTCATGGTGCTGCTTCAGCACGCGGAGACCGGCACCATGCCTGCCACCACCCAACGGATCATCGAAGCGCTCTCGCAGCCGTATGACGCAGTGTCTGTGGCGGTCTCGGCCAGTGCCGGAGTTGCCAGTTTCGGACCCGACGGCCATGACACGGCAACCCTGATGAAGTCGGCCGACGCGGCCCTTTACCGCGCCAAAGCCCAGGGCAAGAACCAGGCCGTATTCGCGCAGTCTGTCACGACTGGGCCATGAGTCGCTCGCTCTTCCAGTAGACGTCGTCACCGGTGCTGCCGTCGGTGCGGTGGCGGTTGAGCACACGGGCCAACACGAACATCAGGTCGGAGAGGCGATTCAGGTACTGGCGCGGCGTGTCCTTGAGCGCATCCTGCGCGCCCAGGGCCACCACCGCGCGCTCGGCCCGGCGCGCCACCGTGCGGCACACGTGGGCCAGCGACGCCGCCCGCGTGCCTGCGGGCAGGATGAACTCCTGCAGCCGCGGCAAGGTGGCGTTGTGGTCCTCCAGCGCCTGGTCCAGCACCAGCAAGGCTTCGGCCTTGAGCAGCTCGTAGCCCGGTATGGACAGTTCGCCGCCGAGGTTGAACAACTGGTGCTGCACCTCCACCAGCAGGCTGCGGACCGTTTCGGGCATGTCCTCGCACAGCAGTACGCCGATGTGGGAGTTGAGCTCGTCCACATCGCCCATGGCGTGCACGCGCAGGCTGTTCTTGGAAACCCGGGTGTTGTCTCCCAGGCCGGTGGTGCCGTCGTCCCCGGTGCGCGTGGCGATTTGCGATAGGCGGTTTCCCATGGCCTCATCCTTGGTTCAAAATGCGAAGGATCGGATTGTGCCCCGACACCTATGCCCCCAGAGATCGCCCCCCCGATTGCAAACCCCATGCTGCACCGACGTAGCCTGGTAATGGCCGCGCTGGCTGCGTGCATGGCCGACCCGCTGCATGCAGCAGGCACCTTGCGCGTGGGCGTGCCGGGCGATGTGGTGGACGATTTCCTGCGCTTCCTGCAGTCGCGCGATGTCGCCAGCCTCGAGCACTTTGATGGAGCGAACAGTCGGCGCGATGTGATGGAGCTGGCCTGGCTGCTGCGCGAGGTCAAGCGCCAGCCCCAGGCTCCGGATGTGCAGCTGGTGCGCATCAACAGCTACGAGCGCCTGCTGGCCGAAGTGCGGGATGGGAACATCGACGTGATCGGCACCAGCGCCTGGCTGGCCGACCTGGAAACACTGGGCAGCGGCAGCGTGACCATATCCGCGGCCATGATTCCGAAGGGGTCATTTGTGGTCGGCGTCTACACCTCGCCACGCAACGAAGCAGCCTTGCGTGTGCGCGGCATCGGGCAACTGCGCGGCTTGCGCTTCGTGTCCAACAGTGGCTGGACACTGGACTGGGCCACACTGCGCAAGCTGGGGATCGATCCCGCCTTCGACATCAAGACCTGGGGCCAGATGGTGGACGTGGTGGACGCCGGCAGGGCCGATGTGCTGCTGGCACCGTTCCAGCCCACGACCAACGCGATGGAGCTGCGTTTCGAAGGAAAGACGCTGGTGCCCATCGACGGCATCGCCGTGGCACTCGATGGCAGTCGACATCTGGCCAGTTCCAAACGCAGTGCACAGGGACAGTGGGTCGCATCCAAGGTATTCCCGTCGCTGGCGGCCCAGGCCAAGAACGGCGCGCTGCGCCGGGCCTATGAAGAATGCGGATTCATCAACGCACGGACCCGGTCCTGGACGGTTTTTTGAGGCGATGACCGTCAGACACTGGTCAGGCAGTCGCAGGGCGCGCACCCTACCATGGTCAGCCACCGTCTGTTCCACCCACCCGGAGAAGCCATGAACGCTCCCGCCATGCCGCCAGACTTGCTGCCCGCTGTGACACAGCGGCCCGCACCCACCGCTTTGCTGCAGGCCTTGCAGGAGCGCTTTGCGTCGCAGTTCAGTGCCGCCCAAGCGGTACGTGAACAGCACGGTCGCGACGAGTCGGCGTTCGACATTCCGCCGCCGGCCGCGGTGGTGTTTGCGGAAAACACCCAGGACATTGCCGACTGCGTGGCCCTGTGCGCACAGCACCGCTACCCCGTCATTCCTTTCGGCGTGGGTTCGTCGCTCGAAGGCCACCTGCTGGCCATCGAAGGTGGCATCAGTCTCGATGTGAGCCGCATGAACGCAGTGCTGGCCATCCACCCCGAAGACCTCACTGCCACCGTGCAGCCCGGGGTGACACGCACCCAGCTCAATGCGGCGTTGAAGGACCACGGTCTGTTCTTCCCCATCGACCCCGGTGCGGATGCCAGCATCGGCGGCATGAGCGCCACACGGGCCTCCGGCACCAACGCCGTGCGCTACGGCACCATGCGCGAAAACGTGCTGGCACTGGAGGTGGTGACCGCCGCCGGCGAAGTGATCCGCACCGGCACCCGGGCCAAGAAGTCGTCCGCCGGCTACGACCTCACACGATTGCTGGTCGGCAGCGAAGGCACGCTGGGCGTGATGAGCGAGATCACCGTCAAGCTGTACCCGCTGCCCGAAAGCGTGATGGCCGCCACCTGCTGCTTTCCCACGCTGGCCGACGCCGTCAACACCACCATCCAGATCATCCAGCTCGGCGTGCCGATTGCGCGCTGCGAGCTGCTGGACGCCACCACGGTGCGCCTGGTCAACCAGCACTCCAAACTGTCCCTGCCTGAAAGCGCCATGCTGCTCATGGAGTTCCACGGCTCGCCCGCCGGGGTGCAGGAGCAGGTGGAGACGGTGCAAGCCATCGCCCAGGAGTTCGGTGGTGCCGAATTTGCCTGGGCGGCAACGCCTGAAGAGCGCACTCGGCTGTGGACCGCGCGACACAATGCCTACTTTGCGGGCGTGCAGTCGGTGCCCGGGTGCAAGGCCATCACCACCGACGCCTGCGTGCCGATCTCCAGGCTGGCCGACGCGCTCTTGGCCAGTGTGGACGAGGCGATTGCAGCGGGCCTGCCCTACTTCCTGGTAGGCCACGTCGGCGACGGCAACTTCCACATGGGCTACCTGATCGACCCCACCCAACCGGCACAGCGCGCACTGGCAGAACAGCTCAACCACCAGTTGGTCTCACGGGCCCTGGCGCTGGGCGGCACCTGCACCGGGGAGCATGGCGTGGGCCTGCACAAGCAGGGCTTCCTGCTGGCAGAGACCGGCACTGGCGCGGTGGCCATGATGCGCGCGGTGAAGCAGGCACTGGATCCGCTGGGCATCCTCAACCCCGGAAAGATCTTCAGCACCTGAGCCAGGCATCAGCCTTTGGACTGGCGCATGGGCTGCGCCGGGCCCGCAGGGTGATCCGCATACCCAACCCGACCCTGCCCGCCGCGACTCCACTGGAGCAGGCGGGCTACTGGGATACCCTGCAAGCGGAGCTGCGCGGCAAGGGTCCGACACCCTGATTGCGGCGTGGGCGCGTCCCCAACAGGACGCCACAGACACTGCGCTTGATTTCGGCGCGCGCCTGTTGACCACGGCACGCAGCGCGCAGATACTGCGGCCGCATGAGCACACTCAACGAAGAACAGGCACGGGCCTACATGCACAAACTGCTGGCGGCCATGAGCCAAGCAGGCGGCTCGGACCTCTTCATCGCGCACGACTTCCCTCCCAGCATGAAGGCGCACGGCAGCATGACGCCGCTGACGCAGCAGAAGCTCACGGGCGATGTCACCCGGGTGCTGGCCCACGCCATGATGAACGAACGCCAGCGCGAGGAATTCGCCAAGGAGATGGAGTGCAACTTCGCCATCACCGTGCCGGGCGTGTCGCGTTTCCGCGTGAACATCTATGTGCAGCAGCAGAACGTGGCCATGGTGGTGCGCACCATTGCTTCCGAGATCCCGAACTTCGAAAAGCTGGCACTGCCGCCGGTGCTCAAGGACGTGATCATGAACAAGCGCGGGCTGGTGCTGGTGGTGGGTGGCACGGGCTCGGGCAAGAGCACCAGCCTGGCTGCCATGATCGACCACCGCAACAGCACCTCGGCCGGGCACATCATCACGGTGGAAGACCCGGTGGAATATGTGCACGTCTCAAAGAAATCGCTGGTCAGCCACCGCGAGGTCGGGGTCGACACGCACTCCTGGCACCATGCACTCAAGAACACGCTGCGTCAGGCACCGGACGTGATCCTGATCGGCGAAATCCGCGACCCCGAGACCATGGAGCATGCGATTGCCTTTGCCGAGACAGGGCACCTGTGCCTGGGTACGCTGCACGCCAACAGTGCCAACCAGGCCATTGACCGCATCATCAATTTCTTTCCCGAAGACCGCCGCAACCAGCTGCTCATGGACCTGTCGGCCAACCTGCGCGCCATCGTTTCGCAGCGGCTGGTGCGCACCGAGGACGGCAAGGGCCGCAAGGCGGCGGTGGAAATCCTGCTCAATACGCCCACGGTGGCCGAGCGCATCTTCAAGGGACAGTTCGGTGACCTCAAGAGCATCATGGACAAGTCGCGCGAGCTGGGCATGCGCACCTTCGACTGGGCACTGTTCGAGCTCTACGACCAGGGCTTCATCGGCTTCGAGGAAGCGATCCGCAATGCCGATTCGGCCAACGAGCTGCGCCTGGCCATCAAGCTCAAGAGCAACCGCGGTGAACCCGCCGGTGCCGAGGGCCCGACACTGAGTTTCGACAAGGACCCCACGCCTGAAGAGTTGGCGGCAATGCGTGAGGAGGAACAGCGCAAGCAGGCGGCACGGCGGCGCGAGCTGGAGGACGCCGAGTTGCAGCGCAAGATGCAGGAAAAGGGGCTGGACAGCCGCTTCGGCGACAGCAAGTTCGCCAACAGCCAGCCGGGGAGCGTGTAACCCCTGCGCGGATCAGCTGCGGCGCAACTGGCCGTCGCTGGTGAGCAGGCGGCCATACATCTCGGGGCGACGGTCGCGGAAGAAGCCGAAGGCCTGCCGTGCACGGCGGATGGCATCGAGGTCAAACTGCGCCAGCAGAATGGTCTCGTCCATGCGGTTGGCTTCCTGCACCTTGGCACCCGTATGGTCGGCAATGAAGCTGGAGCCATATAAGGTACTGGTCAGCGGTGCATGGCCCGGCACGCCGCTGCCCTTGCCAGTTTCCGTGCCCACGCGGTTGGCCGCCACCAACGGCACCATGTTGGCCGCGGCGTGGCCCTGCATGGTGCGCTGCCAGTGGCCCGATGAATCGAGCGTGGCATCCTGCGGCTCCGAGCCGATGATGGTGGGAAAACACAGCACTTCGGCGCCCATGAGCGCCATGCTGCGCGCCGTTTCGGGGTACCACTGGTCCCAACAGATGCCCACACCGATGCGCCCGAAGCGCGTGTCCCACACCATGAAACCGGTGTCGCCGGGGGTGAAGTAGTACTTCTCGGTGTAGCCCGGGCCGTCCGGAATGTGCGTCTTGCGGTAGCGGCCCAGGATGGTTCCGTCGGCATCGATGACCGCCACGGAGTTGTAGGTGGCGTTGCCCCCGCGTTCATAGAAGCCCACCGGCAGCACCACGCCCAGCTCGGCGGCCAATGCGGCAAAGTGGGCGAGCTGCGGGTTGCCTTCGAACGGCTGCGCCAGCGCGAAATGGTCGGCGTTCTGGTCGATGCAGAAGTAGGGCAGCATGAAGAGCTCGGGGCAGACGATGAGCTGCGCGCCCTGCGCAGCGGCCTGACGGATGAGCGCTTCAGCGCGGGCGATGTTCTTCGCAGCGTCCCAATCGCCCGAAGGCATCTGGACAGCGGCGACGGTGATGTTGCGGGAAGTCATGGTTCGGGTCTTGACGTGCGTTACTGGGGGCGGGGGCTTAATTGCGGGGTGTCACGGCCAGGCGATTGCCCAGCATGGGTTGCTGCTGGCTGGAGCAATGGGCACCGCCACCACCCACCGAAATGGCGGCCAGGGGCAGCAGCTCGACCAAGCGGTCGGGGAAAGCCCGGGCAAAGGCCTCGCGCGCCAGGGCGTCATTGGCCACGCCGTAGCTGCTGGAAATGACCGCGCCGTTGACCAGCACGTAGTTGGCATAGCTGGCGCAGAAGCGTTCGGTGCCCCAGGTGTCGTGGCCACGCGGCACGGGCAGCTCCAGAATTTCAAAGCGTCGGCCCCGCGCGTCGGTGGCCAGCTCCAGCGCGCGGCGGTTTTCCTGCATGCAGCGGTAGTACTCGCCCTGGTCGGGTTCGGCCGCGTTGAACAGGATGCGCCCGGGCGCGATGAACGAGGCAATGATGTCCACGTGGCCGTTGGTTTCCACCTCGGCCGGGTTGCCGGGCAGCCAGATGACCTTCGTCACGCCCAGCATGCGGCGCAGCTCGGCTTCGATGTCGGCGCGCGTCAGGTGCGGGTTGCGGTTGGGATGCAGCAGGCAGCTCTCGGTGGTGAGCAAGGTGCCCTGCCCGTCCGAATAGAACGAGCCGCCTTCGAGCACCATGTCGCTGCTCTGCAGCGGCACACCAGCCAGGCGGGCCATGTCCACGGCGAGCTGGGCGCAGCCGTCGTAGGGCGTGTACTTCTCGCCCCAGGCGTTGAAGCGAAAGCGCGTGGCGAGCTGCTGCACGCGGTCGTCGTTGACCAGGAAGATGGCACCGCAGTCGCGCAGCCAGTTGTCTTCCACAGCCAAGGGCAGCACCTCCACCGTGGGGCCACACAACGCTCGGGCCTGGGCCACCAGCGGGGTGTAGGCGGTGACGATGCAGCGCTGGTATTTGGCAATGGTGCGTGCCAGCAAGGCAAAGGCCTCGCACACGGCGGCGTAGTGGGGGCCCCAAAGCTCCTCGCGGTTTTCCTGCACGGGCCAGCCCAGCCAGGTGGCGGCCTGGGGCTCCCATTCGGCGGGCATGCGAAAGCCCTCGCGGGCGGCATCGAATCGTGTCTTGGTCATGGCGGCTTCAAAAGGACGGATCCGCAAGACTGTATGTTGAAGCAGAGTAATTGAAAAGCGACATTTATTGCGACAATCAATAAATATGGCTCATGTTTCCAACGCCCGCCTGCCGTCGCTGAAGCTGCTCATCGGTTTCGAGGCTGCGGCGCGGCTGGGCAACTATTCGCGCGCCGCGGACGAGTTGTGCGTGTCGCAGTCGGCCATCAGCCACCAGATTGCGCAGCTCGAGCGGCACGTGGGGCAAGCGCTGTTCAGGCGCAAGGGGCGCGGGGTGGAGCTGACCATTCCCGGGCGGCTGCTGTTCGAAAGCGTGGCGCAGTCGTTCGAGGTGATCCGCGGTGGCTTGGACCGCATCGCCACCTACCTGGACCCCGACCTGGTCACCATCGTGTGCCCGGCCACCGTGGCGCACGGCTGGCTGCAGCCGCGCCTGGACGCGCTGACGACGCAATTTCCCTCGCTGAAGCCCATCGTGTCGATAGACGAGTCGTACCGGTACGTGGACGAGATGGATCTGGACATTCTCCTCACACCCACCCCGCTGCGCCAACCCAACCTGCGCGAGGTGGAACTACTGCGCGACCGCCTGTGCGTAGTTGCCACTCCCGGCATGGCCCACGTCTGGGCAGCGGGCCAGACAGCGACGGGCCTGCTGTGCCTGGAGAGCGACCTTACCTCGCCGCTGGCCGGGCCCTACCTGCGCCAGCATTTCGGCGACCTGCCCAAGGCGGCTATCTACGACGACGCCCGCCTGCTGCTCGACGCGGCCCGGCGCGGCCGCGGCATCGCCCTGGTGTCGGAGCTGCTGGCACATGAGGCCCTGGCCAGCGGCGCCCTGGTGCGTCTGGGGGCATTTGCCTCCCTGCCTCTGGGCAGCGTATGGATGTCCGGGATAGCGGTTGAACCACGTTCGGCGCTCGTGGCCGAGGTATTTGATGCCTTGGTGGGGATGGCCGGCTGCCAGATCGACTAGCGCGCAGGCCGAGAGACCGGGGCGCTCAGTGGTGCACCCTGGGGATCTCTGTTCAGAGGAAGACCTGGATCGCAAACACCGCCAATGCCAAAGCAATGGCGGACATGTAAAGGCGCAGGGTGTTGCGGTAGTAACGGTAGGCCTGCTCTGGCTCGCGAACCGGCTGCAGCATGCGGTACAGGGCCATCAGCATCAGCAGCGCCGCAAAAAGGGTGCCCCAGAAATGCAAGTGGTCGCTGGTATTGCGCAAGGCGAAGCCCGGTTCAGATACCCATTGCCCGACGTATCCAAGCAGAAAGCCCAGGATGACACCCAGCGAGGTCACCACCGGTTGGCGGAAGTCCTTGATGTCAAAGCCCGGCGGAGGCGTCATCGTGAACAGTGACAGCGTGCGGGACTACAGGACGGCGACTTCGGCAATGGCATTGGCCATGTATTCGATCTTCTGCTGCATGTCGGCTTCGGTGTCGGCATAGCGGCTGGCGATGGCGGCAAACTGCGCCTGCGCCTCGACAAAGGCGTCGACCACATCGGGGTCGAAATGAGCGCCACGTTCCGAGGCGATGATCTGCATCGCCTTGTCATGGGGCACACCGTCCTTGTAGACCTTGCTGGAGATCAGCGCGTCATAGACGTCGGCCACGGCCACGATGCGTGCCGCCAGCGGGATGACCGGCCCCAGCAGACCCTTGGGGTAACCGGCACCGTTCCACTTCTCGTGGTGGCACAGGGCCACGTCCTTGGCCATGGCCAGCAGGGGCGAATGCAGTTTGAGCGTGGTCTCGGCGCGCACCATGGCTTCGTAGCCCAGGGTGGTGTGTTGCCGCATGATGGAGAGCTCGTCAGGCGTGAGCTTGCCGGGTTTGAGCAGGATGCGATCCGGCACCCCGACGGTTCCCATGTCGTAGATCGGCACGCACAGCACCAGCATGTCCACATAGTCGTCGGTCAAGGTGGCGGCCAGGGTGGCATTGCGTGCCTTCAGACGTTCACACAGCACACGCACATAGTGCTGCACGCGCAGGATGTGGCTTTCGGTATCGGACTCGCGCAGCTCAGCCAGCGTGGCCAGGGCAAACAACACGACCTGATGCGCCTGCAAGACCGGCGCGGTAGTGGAAACGGGGTTGCTCATCTTCGTCCTCCTGGACGCCCCTGGTGGGGCGCTTGGTGCATGGCTACCATTCTGCCACTGTCGCTGCGCCAACGTAAGCCAGCGGCTGACAAATGCATCAGGGCGTATCGGTGCTGCGCTTCTTTTGCCGGCGCTTGGCGACGTACATCTGCTGATCCGCACGAGCGATGCACTGGTCCAGCGAGCTGCCTGCGTCGCGCAAGTCGATGCCGATGGCGGCGCTGGGATGCAGGGTGGTGCCACCGGGGAGCACCACAGCAGACTGGGCGCAGTGGGCCTGGAACAGGTCCACCTGCTGCTGCAGTGCGGCCGCATCGGCCGGTGCCAGCAGCATCAGGAACTCGTCCCCGCCCATGCGGTACAGCCGGGCCTGCGGCCAGTGGGCGCGCATGGCATCGGCAAAGGCACACAACAGCGCATCGCCTGCGGCGTGGCCATGGGCATCATTGGTGCGCTTGAGGTTGTTGAGGTCGGCCACAATGACGGCTGCTGGCGGTACCAGCCACTGCTCCAATGCGTCCACGTGGGCGTTGAAATGGTTGCGGTTGAGGCAGCCCGTCAAGGCATCGGTGTACAACCACTGTTCACGCTCGCGAAGGAACTGGTTCTGCAGCCGCGCCTGGGTCAGCTTGCGCGCGATCACCGCCGTCAGGGCCACGATACCCACCAAAGCAGCGGCCAGCACCCCTGCCAGCCACAGCAGGCGGCGATTGCTTTCGTTTGGAACGGCTGGCACCGATTGCAGCGCACGGTACTTGATCTGCTCGTACGGCAGCATGGGCAGCACCTTGTCCAGAATCCCGGCCAGCTCGGGTTGCTGGCGCGAGACCCCGAAGTACAAGGATGAGTCCCCCGAGGTGTCGCCCCGCTTGACCAACTCCTGGTACCCCAGGCCGTTGATGTAATAGTCGGCCACGGTCGGGTTCTCGATCAGGTAGTCGGCCTCGCCGTCGCGCACCTTGCGCAGCGATTCGAGGATGTCTGCCGTCTTCACCATGCTGGGCTGACGCAGGTTGCGCCGCAGGTACTCTTCATGCCAGAAGCCATCGATCACGGCCACGCGCTGGTCCTCCAGGGCGTAGATGTCGGGAATCGGCGGGCTGCTGCGACGACCGATGATGATGTCGCGCTCCGGGCTGAAAGGGCGTGGGAAGAGAAAGTCGGCCTGGCGCTCTTCGGTCTTGGCCATGTTGACCACGTGGATTCGCCCGGCGCGCGCCTCCTCCATGATCCGGGCAAACGGTGCGGACACCACGCGCAACTGCATGCCCACTGCCTGGGCGACCTCCTGGAGCACCTCCCCGGCAATGCCCTTGTACTGGCCCTGGCTCTGGTAATCAAAGGGAAGGTAGTCTTCGGCAGCGCCCACCACGGCGATCCCCGACCGCTCCAGCCAGGCAAGCTCTGCGTCGGTCAGCTGCAGGGCCTTGCGGTTGAACAGGCTACGCGCCTGACGCGCCAGTTCCGCAATGTGGGCCCCGCGCTGCTGCAGGTAGCGGTCCAGGATGCCGGCCAACGGCGCGTCGGCATGGCGCACCGCCAAGGTCATGTCGGAGGTGATGGTGCGCAACTCCGCGACGATGGCCAGCTCGGGATGGGCGACCACGTACTCCACCTCCGAGCCGCCACCCGAGGTGACAAAGGCGTCGACACGGCCCGCCAGCAAGGCTGGCAATGCAGCGGCCTGATCCGGAAAGATGGCAGGCGCAAAGCGGATCTTGGGGTAGGCCTGCGGCAGTGCCTGCAGCACGAAGTCACTGGCGATGAAGCCGATGGCCTTGCCGTCGATATCACCCAGGGTCTTGACGCTGCCGTCCTTGCGCGCCAGCACGACATAGGGGTAGCGCTGGGCTGGCGCGGTGAAGCGCATGATCTTCTCGCGCTCCGGCGTCGGGTTGGCACCGTACAGGACATCGGTCTGCCCCTGCACGAAATGTCGGTAGGCTTCGTCCCAGCCACTGGCCTGCGCGGCCACCAGCTTCAGCCCGGTTTGGGCATTGATGTCGTCCAGCAGCAGGTGCAGGAAACCCTGCCGTCGGCCCCGCAGCGCGAAGCTGTCCATGCCGGAGTAGGGATCGAATCCGACCTGCAGCGGCTGACCCGCGTGCGCGGCCACCCATTGGGCCTGTTCGGGCGTCAGGGCCAACCCGGCGGACGCGGATGCCATGCTGCAAAGCGCCCACCCGGCACCCAGCATCCATGTGATGGCGCGTCGCCACCACGCCGATTGGCCCGCACCTCCCTGCCCCGTTCGTCCCCGCATACCACCTCTTTCCTGTGTCTGCCCTCGCTGCCCGGGTCCCGGACGCGCAGTTTGCAGACCGGGCTGCCTGCGCTGGGTCAGCGCCTGTCCGTCTGCGGTGCCGCGAGTGTAGGGAAAGGGGCGCGGTACAGCCACAGGGATTTCCCGCCGTCGGCCACCGTCCAGTGGGCCACCGGGGTGTGGTCGGGTACGGCAAAGTCCAGGCTGACCAGCCAGGCCCCCGGGCGCAGCTCGGAGCACGCCTTGTCCCAGGCCCGCGGCATGCTTTCCGGGCGCTGGAACAGGTAGACCATGTCATACCCACCCCAGGGCGTCGCCCACATATCGCCCTGGCGGACACTCGCCCACGGGCAGCGCAGGGCACACAGCAGGCGCAGCGGCCAGCTCCACTCCACCCCATGCAGGGCCGCTTGGGGGTAGGCGCGGTGCAGCGCCTGCAGGCCGTGGCCCAGGCCGCAGCCGGCGTCCAGCACCTGGGCGCCTTCGGGCAGCGGAGCGTGCTGCGGCAGCAGGGCCAGCGCGTCGGCAGGCGTCGGGAACAGAGGGGCGTCGCGCCAGGCGTTGAGCGGGTAGACCAGCAGCAACAGCAGCAGGGGCAGCAACCAGGCCCAGGCCGGGAGCTGCAGGGCGCCACTGAACGCCAGCGACAGCGGAAAGCCCGCCGCAATGAAGAGGCGCCGCCACCAGCGGTCGCCGGCCAGGCTGCACACCACGCCGAGAGCGCAGGCGGCCCCCAGCGCAAGTGTCGGCTCCAACGCCAAGGACAGCATGGTCTTGAACAGGCCCCAGGAAGCCAGCCATGCCAGCACGGCGGGCAGGGGCCAGACCCACAGTGTGCGCAGTCGGTTCATTCTGCCGCGGACCGGCTGCGACCTGGGTTCAGGGACAGAATTGGCATCCAGCCCGCGTATTCATTGCGCAGACAGCTATCGAAACAATAGCGCCTAGCGGCTGGCATGGCCGCTCAGGCGGTCGATCAGGCCATTGAGTTCATCGAGCGAGCCGAACTGGATCACCACCTCGCCCATTTCTTCCATGCGGCCATGGCGCTTGACGCGCTTCTTCACATGCACTTCCACCTGCGCGGTGAGCAGGTCGGACAGTTCCTCTTCCACACGCTTGAGGTCGCGCGACTTTTCCTTCGGCGGCTTGGAGGGCTTGAGCGAGAACTCGGCACCCAATTTTTTGACCAGGCTCTCGGCCTCGCGCACCGACATCTTCTTGGTGGCGATCTGGTTGGCGGCGGTGATCTGCGTGGCGCGGTCCAACGCCAGCAGGGCGCGGGCATGGCCCATGTCGATGTCGCCGGCCATGAGCATGGTCTGCACCGGGTCGGCCAGGTTCAAGAGGCGCAGCAGGTTGGAGGCGGCACTGCGCGAGCGGCCCACGGCCTGCGCGGCGCTCTCGTGCGTGAGGCCGAATTCGCGGATCAGGCGCTGCAGGCCCTGCGCTTCTTCGAGCGGGTTCAGGTCTTCGCGCTGGATGTTCTCGATCAGCGCCATGGCGGCGGCGGCCTCATTGGGCACATCGCGTACCAGCACGGGCACACGGTCCAGCCCGGCCAGCTTGGCAGCGCGGAAGCGGCGTTCCCCGGCAATGATCTCGTAGATGGCGCGCTTCTTCCCGTCGCCCAGATGCTTGGCCGCATCGGCTTCATCGAGCTTGCGCACCAGGATGGGCTGCATGATGCCCTGGGCCTTGATGCTCTCGGCCAGCTCGTACAGGGCACCTTCATCCATGCGCGTGCGCGGCTGGTAGACGCCGGCCACCATGTCGGCCAGCAGCAGGGTGCTGGGCGTGCCGCTTTCCGCCGTGGTTTCGGCCGGTGCCACATCCTTGACTTTGGGCCCCAGCAGGGCTTCGAGGCCCATGCCCAGGCCTTTGGGTTTCTTGGTGACCATGGTGGTTTATCCCTTGTGCAATTGGTTCAGAAATTCCAGCCCCTCGGGCCAGTCGCCCAGGCCCGAGTCGGCATTGATGTGACCGCGGTGACCGTAGTCCACGAAGCTGCTGCCCCAGCTCTGCGCAAAGCCTTGGGCGCGCTCGAACGTGCAGTACGGGTCGTCGTGGCTACCCAGCAGGATGCTCGGAAACGGCAGCGGCTGGCGCACTACGGGCGACCAAGAGCGCAATGGAGCGCGCAGCTTTTCGCGCTCGGGGTCGCCGGGCGCCACCAGCAGGGCGCCAGCCACCAAGTGCGGATTGCGTGTGACGCTGGCCCAGGCAGCAGTGAGCATGCAACCCAGGCTGTGCGCGACCAGAATGCTGGGGCCGGTCTGGCCGAGCAGCACGTCTTCGAGGCGCGTGATCCAGTCGCCACGCAGCGGCTGCATCCAGTCGTGCTGCTCCACGCGCACAAAGCCGTACAGCGCTTCCCAACGGCTTTGCCAGTGGGCCGGGCCCGAGCTTTGCCAGCCGGGCAGCACCAGGACGCGGGTGGGGTCAAAATCAGTCATTCGCTATTGAATTTATAGCTGCTTGCGCAATGTTTACGAGGGCTAGATGCAAATTTGACACCGATTACATGGTGCGGATTCGCTCCACCATCTCTTCGGCAAAGGCCACGAAGGATTGCGCGCCCTTGGACGCCGGGTCAAACGCCACGCCGGGCACACCGTAGCTGGGCGCTTCGGCCAGACGCACGTTGCGCGGGATGACGGTGTTGAACACCTTGTCGCCGAAGTGGGCCTTGAGCTGGTCGCTGACCTGCTGCTGCAGCGTGATGCGCGGGTCGAACATGACGCGCAGCAGGCCGATGATCTGCAGGTCGTCGTTGAGGTTTGCCTTGACCTGCTTGATGGTGTTGACCAGGTCGGTCAACCCTTCGAGCGCAAAGTACTCGCACTGCATGGGCACGATGACGCCGTGGGCGCTGCACAGGCCGTTGAGCGTGAGCATGCTCAAAGACGGAGGGCAGTCGATGAGCACGAAGTCGTAGTCCAGCGCCACCGCGGCGATGGCCTGGCGCAGACGCTTCTCGCGCCGCTCCAGTTCCACCAGCTCCACCTCGGCCCCGGCCAGCTCCCGGTTGGCGCCGAGCACGTCGTAGCTGCAACCGGCATCTTTCAGCTTGTCGCTCTGCACACGTGCTTCGGCAATAGTGGCCGACTCCAGCAGCACGTCGTACACGGTCAGCTCGATGCTGCGCTTGTCCACACCCGAGCCCATGGTGGCATTGCCCTGTGGGTCCAGGTCCACCATCAACACGCGCTGGCCGATCTTGGCCAGACCGGCGGCCAGGTTCACGGTGGTGGTGGTCTTGCCCACGCCACCCTTTTGGTTCGCTACGCAGAATACTTTTGCCATGTTGCAGTGCTCTTCAGAAAACCATTAACGCGAAACCGCGAGCTTGACGCCGAAGCCCAGCAGGGCGATGCCCGCGAGCTTTTCGAGCACGCGGCCAATCATCGGATTGGCGCGCATGCGGTTGGCCAGGAAGTAGGTCAGCAAGGTCGCGCCCAGTCCGTACAGGAAAGTCAGGAACGCAATGGTGGCTGCCATGAATCCGTAGGTCACCAAGCCCAACTGGGTGGCGGGATCGACGAACAGCGGAAAGAAGGCCATGTAGAACAGGATGGCCTTGGGGTTGAGCAGGGTGATCATCAGCGCCTGGCGCAGGTAGTGGCCGGCAGTGATGTTGAGCACCGGCGCCGCGCCGGGCTTGGCCAGCAGCATCTTCACCCCCAGCCAGGCCAGGTAGGCGGCACCGAGCCACTGGATGGCATTGAAAGCGTCGGGGTAGGCATGCAGCAGTGCCGCCACACCGGCCACCGCCGACCACATCAGCACCTGGTCGCCCAGGATGACCCCGAAGGTCGCCGCCAGCCCGCCCTGGATGCCACCCTTGGAGGTGGACGTCACCAGGGCCAGATTGCCGGGGCCGGGGATGGCAAGGAACACGATGATCGTGACGACAAAGGTGAAGTAGTCGGTGACGCCGAGCATGGGGTTTCCTGGTGGTGGGGGCGGGGCGCGGAGGGCGCGGGGAAAGGGAGTTTAACGGGTCACTTGTTCTTCGCTTGAATTTGCTTTTTGGGGTGTCGCTTTTTTGTTGGGCTTTGATTTCTTGTTACAAGCCGGGTCGCGCCCCGGCAGGCGCCTTCCTTTTCTTGCTTCGCCAAGAAAAGGAAGCAAAAGAAGGCGAGCCGGATGCGTCGGCCCTTCGCATTCGCTACGGGCTCACTGCGTTGCTCGTGCGGGGCGGGAGGCGCGCAAACTCGCCCTACGGGCTCAAACAGCGCGCGCCTCTTCTTCCGCCCCACCCTGCGCTACTCGACTCCGCATGACGGCCTGCAATACCGGGAACGCTCGTAGTTTGCGCTAGACACCGCTCGCATAGTGTTGGAAGTAGAACCAGGCAAAGGCGTACCCTGCGAGCAGACTGAACGAATAGAGAGAAGCCAATTTGGCTCGTAGATTCCTGCGCAGCACGACACCAGTCCAACTCCAAGCAGCAAGACCCACCACTGCAAGAGCTGCTCCAAACACTGCTGCGGCGAACGACGTGCTGCTAATTGCACCCCAGAAAGAACCTCCAATGAAGAATGCCAACATCGCCACCGTCGGCTTTGTGTCCTGTGACCACGGCGGCTTTATCACTGGCTGCCCCTCCGTCCGGGATTCCCAAGCAAGCCCCGCAAACAATCCCAGAGCAACCACCACAAGTCCTTGCAAACCGCTCAGCCAGGGCACATAACGCACCCCCAGTATCGCCATTCCGGACGCAACCGAAATAGCGACAAATACTCGCCACCGCAGCAAAACCAGGATCAAGTGCAGAAGGTCGTCCATCGAAGGTGCTTTCATCCATTCAACGCCGACGAGCATAGTTCAGTTCTGACACTCCGCATCCGCCGAGCGCAGCGATGGCACGTATTCCTACCCCCTTCTGGCTGCGCCAAGGAGCGGAGGAAGCAACGGATCAGGGCTGGCGACTGTTTGAGCCCACAGGGCGAGTTTCGCCAGACCCCGTTGATTCTGAGCACCGCAGGTTGCCCCGGTGCGCTGGGCGCACCGGGGACGCAGACAGCAGGGTCGCCTTTCTTTGGCTACTTTCTTTGGCGAAGCAAAGAAAGTAGATCGCCCGCCGGGGCGAGACCCGGCCGGCCGCACGCTGTCGGGCGCACATCCCGACATGCCTCGCCCTGTCAGGGCAATTCAATCATGCCGAAACCGGCCGCATCCACACAATGCACCGCTCCGCATCCAACCCCGGCACCACCAACTGTTCCACGTGAAACACAGCGACAGACGAAGGCAAGGCAGCCAGCTCATCCGCAGGGTGTTTCCCTTTCATCCCCATCCAGACCCCACCCTCCCCAACCGCCGAGCGCGACCAGGTGGTGAAATCGACCAGCGATGCAAAGGCCCGGGAACTGACCACGTCGTAGCCATCGGTCAGCGACTCCACCCGCGCATGGACACCGCGCAGATTCTTGAGCCCCAGACTGACCGCCACCTGCTGAATGAACGCCGCCTTCTTGCCCACCGTGTCCACACAGTCCACCTTGACCATCGGACAGCAGATGGCAATCACCACGCCCGGGAGTCCTGCGCCCGAGCCCACGTCGAGCAACCGGGCGTCCTCGCCTTTGCCCATGTCTGCCAACTGTCGCTGCAAGGGCGCGATCACCGAGAGGCTGTCGAACAGGTGGTGCGTGAGCATCTCCTCGGGGTCACGCACGGCGGTCAGGTTATAGACCTTGGTCCATTTCTGGATCAGCACCAGGTAGTCGGCCAAGCTTTGCGCCTGCTGCGCGCTCAAGTCCAGTCCCAGTCTGGTACCCGCTTCCAGAATGCGGTCAGTCAATGCCTGCCCCATCACGCAGTCTCCGCCTCGGTGGCAAAGCCCTTGAACTTGCCCTTCTTCAGATGGATCAGCAGCAGCGAAATGGTGGCCGGGGTGATGCCCGACAGGCGCGAGGCCTGACCCAAGGTTTCGGGCCGGTGCTTGTTCAGACGCTGGCGCGCCTCGATGCTCAGGGCCGATACCTGCATGTAATCCAGGTCCGCCGGCAGACGCAGATTTTCGTAGTACGCCGCACGCTCGATCTCGCCCTTCTGACGGTCGATGTAGCCCGCGTACTTGATCGCAATCTCCACCTGCTCCTGCACTTCGGCGCGCAAAGACTCCTCATGCACCGGATTGGTTTCACGTGAAACAGCGGGCAGCAAGTCGGCATTCACAAAGCGCCCGCCTTCCATGCCGACCAGGGTTTCGTAGGTCACACCGGGCCGGCGCAACAGGTCGGCGAGGTTGTATTCGTGGTCAATGGCCTTGCCGAGCACCCGTTCAGCTTCCGCTTGATCGAGGTTGCGCGGGTTCACCCAGATCGATTTCAGGCGCTCTGTTTCACGTGAAACCGCATCGCGCTTGCGGCAATAGGTTTCCCAGCGCACATCGTCCACCAGGCCCAGCGCCCTGCCCGCTTCGGTCAGACGGGCGTCGGCATTGTCCTCGCGCAGCTGCAGGCGGAACTCGGCGCGGCTGGTGAACATGCGGTAGGGTTCGGTCACGCCCTTGGTGATCAGATCATCCACCAGCACGCCCAGGTAAGCCTGGTCGCGACTGGGCAACCAGCTGTCGCCCATGTAGGTAATGCTGCCTGCGGCACTCGCCGCTTCCATGCGCTCACTCGCCTCGCCACCCAAGGCACGCACCTGCAGCGCGGCATTGATGCCGGCAAACAGGCCCTGCGCCGCCGCCTCTTCGTAGCCCGTGGTGCCGTTGATCTGTCCGGCGAAGAACAGGCCGCCGATCTGTCGCGTCTCGAAACTGCTCTTGAGCGAACGCGGGTCGAAGTAGTCGTACTCGATGGCGTAGCCAGGGCGCAGGATGTGCGCGTTCTCCAGCCCCTTCATGCTCCGTACCAGGTCGTACTGCACATCGAACGGCAGGCTGGTGGAAATGCCGTTGGGGTAGTACTCGTGCGTGGTCAGACCTTCGGGTTCCAGGAAGATCTGGTGGCTTTCCTTGTCGGCAAAGCGGTTGATCTTGTCTTCCACGCTCGGGCAGTAGCGCGGCCCCACCCCTTCGATCTTGCCCGTAAACATGGGGCTGCGGTCGAAGCCGCTGCGGATGATCTCGTGCGTGCGCGCATTGGTGTGCGTGATCCAGCACGGCATCTGCTGCGGGTGCATCTGCGCATTGCCCAGAAAGCTGAACACCGGCACGCCCAACTCGGGGCGCTCACCGCCGGGCATACCGTCGCCAGGCTGTTCGGTGCATTGCGAAAAGTCGATGGAGCGACCATCGATGCGCGGCGGGGTGCCGGTCTTGAGGCGGCCCTGCGGCAGCTTCAGTTCCTTCAGGCGGTGGCTCAAGGACTGGGCCGGCGGGTCGCCCGCGCGCCCGGCCGCGTAGTTGTTCAGCCCCACATGGATCTTGCCGTCGAGGAAGGTTCCGGCGGTCAGCACCACGGTGGTCGAGCGAAAGGCAATGCCTACCTGCGTCACGGCCCCCACCACGCGCTCGCCTTCCACCAGCAGGTCGTCCACCGCCTGCTGGAACAGCCACAGGTTGGGCTGGTTTTCCAGCATGCGGCGGATGGCGGCCTTGTACAGCACGCGGTCGGCCTGGGCACGGGTGGCGCGCACGGCCGGGCCCTTGGAGCTGTTGAGGATGCGGAACTGGATACCCGCTTCGTCGGTGGCCAGTGCCATGGCACCGCCCAAGGCATCCACTTCCTTCACCAGATGGCCCTTGCCGATGCCACCGATGGACGGGTTGCAGCTCATCTGGCCCAGGGTTTCGATGTTGTGGGTCAGCAGCAGGGTCTTGCAGCCCATGCGCGCGCTGGCCAGGGCAGCTTCGGTACCGGCATGGCCGCCACCGACGACGATGACGTCGAAGTGTTGTGGATAAATCATGTGCAGGGGTGGACGCAGGCTCCCGGCACGGGGCGGCGTCATCAAGGGGGGAAGGGGCGATTTTACCGGGGGGCCTCTTACCCCACAACCCTCGGGGAAAGGACGGCCGCTTCAGGAGCGCTCGGCAATGCGCTCCAGCGCCGGCACATCCAGGATGTCGATGCGGCCATAGCCCAAGGCCACCACACCCGCATCCACCAGAGCCCCCAGCGCCTTCCAAAGCGACGGACGGGTCACCCCCAGCATCATGGCCAAGGCATCCTGTGACACCAGCACCCGAGCCCTGGCCTGCTCGGCCATGGTCGCGTCACCGTGGGCCAGCACCAGCAAGCGCCGCGCCACGCGGGCACCCAGGTTGCGCACCATGGTGTCCTCCACCATGCCGAACACCACGCGCAGCCGCAAGGCCTCCAGCCGGGCCAGGGCCTGCACAAAGGGCAGACGCTGCATCAGCTGGCCGAAGCCTTCGGGCGATATCACCAGAAGTTCCAGCGCTTCCAGGGCCGTGGCGTCATAGGGGTTGGGCAGACCATCCAGCAAGGTGGATTCGTTGAACCAATTCCCCGCTTCGATCAGCGCCAGGATGCCCTCGCGCCCGTCCGCCCCGACGCTGGAGATCTTGACCACGCCGCGCACCAGGCCATAAAAACCGCCATCGACCGAGCCCTTGCCGTACAGCAGGGCCCCGCGCGCAAGCTGCATCGGCTCGGCACGCTCCAGCATGGCCATCTGCTCCGACACCGGCAAGGCGCCAAACCAGGGATTGCCCCGCAGCAATTGCAACAACTCGGCACTGGGGTCACGCATCGAAAGATTCTCCGTACAAACCCTAGACTGTTAAATTTTTAACAGTTTACTGCCTCCAAGCGGTGTAATGTCCGCGACTGATCTTCGGCACGGTCGTGCGTATCGTCACGCGCCATCGTCTGCCCTAACCCTTAGTGAGGTTCACCATGTCCGCCATCCCCTTGCACGCCGTCACCCCCATCGATGTGGTGCGCAATGAACTCGAAGCCACGCTCAAGCTTCAGCGTGATGCCTACCTGGCCCACCCCTACCCCAGCTACGCCGAGCGCCGTGCCGACCTGAAGAAACTGCAGGCCTTCATCCGCGACTACCGCGATGCCATCGTCGACGCCATCAACCAGGACTACGGCAACCGCTCGCGCCACGAAACCCTGTTCGCCGAAATCTTCTCGGTAATCGACGGCGTGGACCACACCTTGAAGCACCTGCGCAGCTGGATGCGCCCGCAGCGCCGCGGCATCGACTGGCTCAACTTCTTTGGCGCGAGCAACCGCGTCATCCCCCAGCCGCTTGGCGTGGTGGGCTCCATCGTGCCCTGGAACTTCCCCATCAACCTCGCCTTCGGGGGCCTGATCGCCGCCATGGCGGCCGGCAACCGCTGCATGGTCAAGATGTCGGAAAACTCCCGTCACCTCGCCGCCCTGCTGATCGAGAAGATGCCGGCCTACTTCCCACGCGAGAAGCTGGCCTTCTTTGACGAGACCGGCGGCGTGGGCATCGAGTTCTCCAAACTCAAGTTCGACCACCTGCTGTTCACGGGCTCGGGCCAGACCGGCCGCGCCGTCATGGCCGCCGCCGCTGCCAACCTGGTACCCGTGACCCTGGAGCTCGGTGGCAAGTCGCCCGCCATCGTCTGCGACGACTTCAACCTGCGCAAGGCCGCCGAGCGCCTGCTGTTTGTGAAGTGCTTCAACGCCGGCCAGATCTGCACCACCGTGGACTACGCCTACATCCCCCGTGCCAAGGTGAAGGAGTTCGTGGAGATGGCCAAGGACATCGTCTCCACCCGCTACCCCACGCTCGACACCCAGGACTTCACTTCGATGATTGACAAGCGCTCCTTCCACCGCGTGATCGAAGCGATGGAAGAAGCCCGTGCTGGCGGCGCCGAGCTGATCCAGCTCATTCCCGGCAAGCCCTGGGATGAGACCACCCACAAGATCGCCCCGCACATCGTGCTCAATGCGCCCGACAACTGCTCGCTGCGCACCCGCGAGATCTTCGGGCCCGTACTGCCAGTATTGCCCTACGACTCGATCGAGGAGCCCATCGCCGCCATCAACGCCCGTCCGCGCCCGCTGGCGCTGTACCCCTTCAGCAATGACAAGGCGCTGGTGCACGACCTGCTGCACCGCGTCATGTCCGGCGGCGTGAGCGTCAACGACGGACTGTTCCACGTCGGCCAGCACGACCTGCCCTTCGGTGGCGTGGGCGACAGCGGCATGGGCCACTACCACGGCTACGAAGGGTTCGTCACCTTCTCCAAGATGCGCCCGGTGTTCTACCAGGCACCGTTCAGCGCCGTGAAGTTCCTGTGGCCGCCCTACGGCAAGTTCGCCACCAAGTACCTGCACTTCCTGACCAAGTAAATCCGACCGGGCATGCATGCGCATGCGGCCCGCCTGCGAGCGCCCCACAGAGGGCGCGCCCCCCTGACCGAGAGAGACCCATGCAAGAATTTGACTACGTGATCGTCGGTGGCGGCTCCGCCGGCTGCGCCCTGGCCGGACGCCTGAGCGAAGACCCGAACACCACGGTGTGCGTGCTCGAAGCCGGTGGCGAAGACCACTCGGTGTTCGTGCGTGCACCCTTGGGCATCATCGCCATGGTGCCCTGGGGGCTGATGAACAGCTGGCACTACTTCACCACACCGCAGAAGGGCTTCAACGGCCGCCAAGGCTTCCAGCCGCGCGGCAAGGTGCTCGGGGGCTCCAGCTCCATCAACGCCATGGTCTACACCCGCTGCAACCGCAACGACTACGACGGCTGGGCCGCCCTGGGCAACCCCGGCTGGAGCTACGCCGACCTGCTGCCACTGTTCAAGCGCGCCGAAAACAGCCACTGCTTCAGCAACAACGAATACCACGGCAACAGCGGCCCATTGCACGTGAGCTACGTGCGCAGTCCCAGTGCCATCAACGAAGCCTTCATGCAGGCCTGCGTGGAAAAGGGCATCCCCATCAACCCCGACTACAACGGCGAGAAGCAGTACGGCATTTCGCGCACCCAGGCCACCCAGTACAACGGCGAGCGCTGGAATGCGGCCCGTGCCTACCTGCATGCCAATGCCGACCGCAAGAACCTGACCGTGCGCACCGGCAGCCATACCCGCAAGGTGCTGTTCGAGGGTCTCAAGGCGGTGGGCGTCGAGGTCAAGCGCAACGGGGCCATCGAGCAGGTGCGCGCACGCAAGGAGGTCATCGTCAGCGCTGGCGCCTTCGGCTCACCCCAGCTGCTCATGCTCTCTGGCATCGGCCCCAAGGCGCACCTGGAACAGCACGGCATCACCGTCCTCCAGGACCTGCCGGGTGTGGGCCAGAACCTGCAGGACCACCTGACCAGCTCCATCATCTTCCGCACCCCGCGCTGGAAGGACACCATCGGCAACTCGATCCGCGGCGCCTGGGAACTCATTAAGGCGGTCTTCGAATGGCGCTCCAAGCGCACCGGCTGGGTCGCGACCCCGGTGTCGGAGACCAACGGTTTCGTCAGCACCTGCGGCAACACCGAGCATCCGGACATCCAGTTCGCGCTGCTGCCCAGCATCGTGGACAACCACACCCGCCGCCAGCACCTCGGCCACGGTTTCACGCTGCACACCACGCTGATGCGCCCCAAGAGCCGCGGCAGCGTCACGCTGCAGAGCGCCGACCCGCACCAGGCACCGCGCATCGACCCGGGCTTCCTGACCCACCCCGATGACATGGCGGTGTCGATCAAAGGGGCGCAGATGGGCTTCGAGGTGATCCATGCCAAGGCCATGGACAGCTTCCGCGGCAAACCGCTGGTGGCCTTCGACTACAAGGACCCCAAGGCCATGGAGGCCTACCTGCGCGCCACCTGCGACACCGAGTACCACCCGGTAGGCACCTGCAAGATGGGCCCGGACTCGGACCCGATGGCCGTGGTCGATGCCCAGTTGCGCGTCAGGGGCGTGCAAAACCTGCGCGTGGTGGACGCCTCCATCATGCCCAACCTGGTATCCGGCAACACCAACGCCCCCAGCATGGTGATCGGGGAAAAGGCGGCCGACCTGATCCGCGGCCTGGCCTGAGCGCCCTGTTCTGCCTGCCGGTGCGCAGGCGGTGGGGCAGAATCTCGGTTCCTGCCCCTCTCCCTCAAGCACCATGCCTTCTTTCACCCTGGCCGCTGCACAGAGTTGCTCTGTGGACGCCGACATCGCGGCCAACCTGCAGCATCACCTCGCCTTGGTGCAGGCAGCCTCCGAGCACGGGGTGCAATGGATGGTGTTTCCCGAGCTTTCGCTCACCGGCTACGTGCTGCCGCAACTGGCGAGCCTGGCGCGATACATCACACCCAGCACATGGGAACCGCTGCAAACGGCTGCGCAACAGTACGGCATGGCCATCACGGTCGGCCTGCCGGTGCAGGAGGCCGGGCAGGATCTCCCCTGCATTGCCACGCTCACCCTGCATCCGCACGGCGCACCGGTGCTGTACTGCAAGCAATACCTGCATGGCAGTGAGCAGCAATACGCCGCAGCCAGCCCCACAGGCTTTGCCCCCCATGTCCAGGCGCTCCCGGGTGGGGACGACACCCCGCTGCAGATCGCCTCGGCGATCTGCTTCGACAGCAACCAGGCCACACACGCCCAGGCTGCAGCGCACGCGGGTGCCCAGGTCTATGCCGCCGGGGTGCTGGTCTCGCCCCAGGGCTACGCTGCGGACAGTGCGCTGTGGCAACAGGCGGCCCGGCAGCACGCCCTGTGTGTGCTGGTAGCCAACCATGGCGCAGCCACCGGCCCCTATGCCAGCGCCGGGCGCAGCGCCTGCTGGGGACCTGACGGCACGCTGCTCGGTGAAGTGCCTGGCCTGGGGCCGGGCCTGCTGGTGCTCCAGCTGGACAGCACTGGGTACCGCGCCACCTGCCAAATGCTCTGAACTTGATAGCTGGCTGCGCAGTATCTGCGCGGAAAAAAGCCCTATCCGATTGGAATCCTTGCTGAATCAGAAATCCGTGGGGCGCTCGCCACGGAATACCGATTCCCGCGCCATGTCCGCCGGCAGGAAATGGCCGTAGATCTTGCCTACGGTGCCATCCTTGATCATCTTGCTCAGCAATTGATCCCAGGCCTGGGCCTGCTCCGGCCGGAAACTCTTGCGCGACAGGATGAACGCCCCAACCGACTCTTGGTCCTTTGGCACCCAGTCCAGGAAACGCAAGGCCGCCATCTCTGCGTCCCCAAGGTAGGAACGGAACACCACGGGCTGGGCAAAAACCAAGTCGACAATGCCTGACTGCAATAGCCGCAAGTTCTCCTGCACATCGGCCGACTCCACTACCCGCTCCTGGCTTCGCACATGCGCCAGGAACTCGTCCACCGCAGCCTCATGCCGGAAACCGCGCACCACGCCGACCTTGCCACTGGACGCTTCGAACGCCTGCATGGAGCGCCAGGGGCTGCCCGGTGCATCGCGCAACAAGGCCAGGTTACGGGTGCGGAAATAGGGCAGCATGTAGCCAAACCGTCGACGCTCGGGCGTCGGAATGGCAGCCGTTGCCAGGTCCAGGCTGCCACGCTCCAGTTCGGTCCAGATCCGGGCCCGGGGCAGAACGACGAACTCGTATTGGCACCCCGTGCGCTTGGCGAGTGCCTCGAGCAAGCGGGGGTCGATGCCATCCCCGGTATCGCTGCGGTACAGCACCCCGTACTCGAACAACGCGACGCGGACCGGACGATCGCAGAAGCGCGGGTCTGCCTGCGCAGCCCCGGTCAGCCACGCGACCAGTCCCAGCATTCCGATGACGCGTCGAAACATGCCCTGCGTTGTACACACAAGCAAGCGGCCCGTGTGCAGAAATTTGAACGCTGCATGCAACGCCCTGCGACGATGCGCCTGCCAACCCACCCTAGCATGCAGACTTCATCGACCCTGCTGGAACCACCCATGAAGCTCTACTACTCCCCCGGCGCCTGCTCGCTGTCTCCCCACATCGCCCTGCATGAAGCCGGTTTGGCCTTCGAAGCCATCCCCGCGCCCACCAAGACGCACAAGCTGCCCGATGGCACCGACTTCTACACCATCAACCCGCTCGGCTACGTGCCCTACCTGACGCTGGACGACGGTCGCAGCCTGCACGAGGGTCCGGCCATCGTGCAGTACATCGCCGACCAGGTGCCGGCCAAGCAGCTCGCGCCCGCCAACGGAACCTATGAACGCTACAAGCTGCAGGAATGGCTGACCTTCATCGGTACCGAGCTGCACAAGACCTTCTCGCCCCTGTTCGTGCCGGGCACCCCCGAAGCGACCAAAACCGCATCCGTCGACCGCATCCACAACCGCCTGAAGTGGGTGGAAGGCGAACTGGCCGGCAAGCAGTACCTGATGGGCGACCAGTTCACCGTGGCCGACGGCTACCTCTTCACCGTCACCAACTGGGGGCAGTACGTGGGCGTGGACCTGTCCGTCTACCCCAACCTCGTGGCCTACCGTGCCCGCGTGGCGGCCCGCCCGGCCGTGCAGGCCGCCATGAAGGCAGAAGGTTTGCTGAAGTAAGCCTGTTGCTCTATTTTCGGAAGCAGCCTGCGCACTATTGGCGCGGGCTACAAGCTGAAATTACTTTAAAAAGGCCTGGTCCGGCAGCGGATCAGGCCTTGTTGCTTTCCGCGGCCACGGCCGCGCCCTCGGGCTTCCAGCGCTTGAGCAGCAGCGCGTTGGTGAGCACGCTCACCGAACTCATGGCCATCGCTGCCCCGGCGATCACCGGGTTCAGGTAACCCAGCGCCGCCAGCGGAATGCCGGCCGCGTTGTAGAAGAAAGCCCAGAACAGGTTCTGGCGGATCTTCTTCACCGTGCGCCGCGAAATGTCCAGCGCAGCCACCAAGAGGCGTGGGTCACCACGCATGAGGGTGATGCCCGCGGCATGCATGGCCACGTCGGTGCCATTGCCCATGGCCAGGCCCACATCGGCCGCCGCCAGGGCCGGGGCATCGTTCACGCCGTCGCCCACCATGGCCACCGTGTAACTGGTAGCCACGCCCAGACCCTTGGTCGCGCCCAGTGTGCCGGGCGCGATGACACCGTCCCGCGGAATCGCCTCCAAGCCGCGCTGGCGCAGCGCCGTCACCAGCGCGGACTTGTCGCCCGGCAGCACCTCGGCCACCACCTCGCCGCGGTCGACCGCCAGACCCAGCGTTTTCGCCATGGCCTGCGCCGCACCGCGGTTGTCGCCGGAAATCATCACGGTGCCGATGCCGCGTGCATGCAGCGCTGCCAGGGCCTCCCTCGCGCCCTCCTTGGGCACATCGGCAAAGGCCAGCAGGCCCAGCAGCACCACGCTGTCATCGCGTTGCTGCCCGAGCGCCGACACCGTGGAGCCGGCAGTCTGCAATTCCTTGGCCCGCAGCAACAGGGGTGAAGGCACCATGCCCAATTCCTGCATCCAGCGCAGGCTGCCCATCACGAAGCGGTGTTCTCCCACCGTGGCCTGCAGCCCACGGCCTTGCACGGCCTGGACATCGGTGCAGGGGGTCAGGACCAGATGCTTCTCCTGCGCCGCCTGCACCACGGCATGGGCCAGCGGGTGGGTGCTGGCGGTCTGCACGCTGGCGGCCACGGCCAGCAGGGCCTCTTCATCCACGCCCGGGGCCACTTCAAAGGCGGTCAGGCGCGGGCGCCCCACCGTCAGGGTGCCGGTCTTGTCCATGGCCACGATCTGCACCTTATGCGCCAACTCTAGCGCCTGCGCGTCCTTGATCAGGATGCCGTACTTGGCCGCCACCCCCGTACCGGCCATGATGGCCGCAGGTGTGGCCAGGCCCAAGGCGCAGGGACAGGCAATGACCAGCACCGCCACGCTGCGGATCAGCGCCGTTTCCCAACCGGCTCCCATCCACCACCAGCCCAGCAGGGTGGCCAGGGCAATGACCAGCACGGTAGGCACGAACACGCTGCTCACCTGATCGACCAGGCGCTGGATCGGCGCCTTGGCCGCCTGCGCGTCTTCCACCAGGCGGATGATGCGTGCCAGCACGGTGTCGCTGCCGGACGCCTTCACGTACATCACCAGGCGGCCGTCGCCGTTGATCGAACCACCGGTCAGGGTCGAGAGCGGGTCGCGCGGAGCCGCCATCGCGTCCATCGGCAAGCCGCGCTTGTCCACGGGCAGGGGTTCGCCCGTGAGCATGGACTCGTCCACCTGCGTGCGGCCTTCGAGCATCCAGCCGTCGGCCGGAATGCGCTCACCGGGCTTGACCACCACGCGGTCGCCCACCAGCAACTCACTCACGGGCACATCCACTTCCCCGTCGGGGCCGATCAGGTGCGCCACTTCGGGGCGCAGTGCATGCAGCGCGCGGATGGCTGCCGTGGTCTGGCGCTTGGCCCGGGCTTCCAGCCACTTGCCCAGCAGCACCATGGTCACCACCACCGCCGAGCCTTCGAAATACAGGTGCGGCGCGTGGCCTTCGTGGGCGTTCATCCACAGCCACACCGACAGTGCCCAGCCGGCCGTGGTGCCGATGGCCACCAGCAGATCCATGTTGCCGCTGAATGCCCGCACCGCGTGCCAGGCCCCCTTGTAGAAGCGCCAGCCCAGGCCGAACTGCACCGGCGTGGCCAGCAGGAACTGCCACAGCGCGGGAAGCATCCAGTGCTGGCCGAACAGGTCGCCCACCATGGGCACGACCAGCGGAAGGGAGAGCGCCAGGCCCAGGCCCACGGGTGCAAAGCCGGCCCAGGGCCCTTCGTCCGGTGCGTCCACCGCCGCATCCTTGGCCCGCGGTTCGTAGCCGGCATCGCGCACTGCGCGTGCAATGCGGGCCTGCGCCGTGTCCGACGCCTGCACCACCACCCGGGCCGATTCGGTGGCCAGGTTCACGCTGGCCGACTGCACACCCTCGACCTTGCCCAGCGCCCGCTCGACCCGTGCCACGCAGGAGGCACAGGTCATGCCCCCTATACCGATGTCGATTTCACACACGTCGCCGCTTTGTTCGGTGCTGCTCATGGTCAGGATGGTGGAACGCAATGCCGATATAGTAAGGCGTGTTTTCTACTGACAGGGGTATCCCCATGAACCAGACCTTTACCGTCACCGGCATGACCTGCGGCCACTGCGAAAAAGCCGTCACCAAGGCGATCACCCGCATCGATCCGCAGGCCCAGGTGCAGATCGACCGCCCGGCCAACAAGGTGCAGGTCGAGACGGAAAAGCCGCGCCAGGACATTGCCAAAGCCATCACCGAAGAAGGCTACCAGGTACAGGACTGAGCAAGGAAGGCGCTCTGCTTTTCATAGCTTGCTACGCAATATACACGACGGCTGCGCAGCAAAACTGCCTCCAAACCAGATGGAAACTCTTCCCGCAGCCCTGCAGGACCTGTACCCCGCCCTGACGCAGGTACAGCCCCCGCTCGCCAGCCTGCCGCAGGCGCTCACGCCCATGGAAGTGCCTGCCGGTGCAGTGCTCTTCAACGAAAACGCGGCCTGCCAGGGATTTCCGCTGGTGCTCGACGGCGAGGTCAAGGTGTCGCGCCATTCGGCTGATGGGCGCTCGCTGGAGCTGTACCGGGTGGTGCCGGGCGAGTTGTGCCTGGCCTCCAGCGCCAGCCTGTTCCGCACCCAGCCGCTCTCGGCCAGCGGCGTCACCACCAAGGCCACCCGGCTCGTGGTCATCCCGCCCGACGTCTTCGCGCGCTGGCTGGAAACGCCGGCCTTCCGCAACGAGGTGCTGGGGCTGTTTGCCGAACGCATGGCCGACCTCACCAGCCTGATCGACGCCGTGGCCTTCCACAAGCTCGATGCCCGCCTGGCCGCGGCCTTGCTGGGCCATGGCAGCGACATCCACACCACCCACCAGACCCTGGCCGATGAACTGGGCACCGTGCGCGAGATGGTGACGCGCGTGCTGCGCCGCTTCGAGCGCGAAGGCTGGGTCACGCTGGGACGCGAACACATCCACATCGCACAAGGCGCAGCGCTGCGCGCACTGGCCGCCACGCTCGCACGCTGACGCGTCCGAAAAATAAATTCCCCACGGGAAACTCCCACGGGGTATACTGCGCGGGCTCGAGCGACTTGCTTACCTTTGCTCCAGCCTCTGTTGCACACGGTGCACGCCCTCAAACCCGGGGCCTCCACCCGCCCAGATCGCCCCGATACGGCATCCTCGGCAGTCTCCATTTCCTCTCGCGGCAAGCCCCCCCTCCGGTCTTCTCCTTGTTTCTGACCGGGACACAGCGCAAGCGGCCTGTGCCGCATCGATCCGCGTTCACGCCGATCGTTTGACTACCCCTTTACCTGCAGGACGACCCCGGTCGCCCTGGCACACGATGATTACCACCCTAGAAAAAGCATTCTCCGTGGGCAAGTACCTTGTCTCACCCTCCACCCATACCACCGACGACGGCCAGTTCACGGCCTGTGTCTCCATCCGCAGCGGCCGCGGCAGTGGCACGCACGACCGCATCTACCGCTTCGTGCCCGAGTTTTCCGAACGCGACAGCGCCCTGCGCTACGCCGTGAACGAAGGCATGCGCTGGTTGGCCCAGCGGCACCCCAGCGGTCTGGCGGCCTGACCGCCTTCTCTCCCACATTCACTCCCAGGAGCCCCCATGGCCAAAGAAGAACTGATTGAAATGAGCGGCAAGGTCGACGAAGTGCTGCCGGACTCGCGCTATCGCGTCACCTTGGACAATGGCCATGAACTGATCGCCTACACCGCGGGCAAGATGCGCAAGCACCACATCCGCATCCTGGCCGGCGACAAGGTCACCCTGGAGCTCTCGCCCTATGACCTGGGCAAGGGCCGCATCACCTTCCGCCACCTCGAGCCGCGCACCGGTGGTGCCATGCCGAAACGGCGCACGTTTTCCCGTTGAACGGGTCGCACGACCCTTCGACTCTCCCCCGCACCTGCCTCGATGAGGGACCGGGTGCACTTTACTGAAAGGCTCACACCATGAGCAGCAAACTGTACGTAGGCAACCTGGCATATGCCGTCCGCGATGCGGACCTCCACACCAACTTCTCCGAATTCGGCACCGTGGTCTCGGCCAAGGTCATGTCCGACCGCGACACCGGCCAGTCCAAGGGCTTTGGCTTTGTCGAAATGTCGTCCGCCAGCGAAGCGCAAGCGGCCATTTCCGGCCTGCACGGCCTGTCGGTCTCCGGCCGCTCCATCGTCGTCAACGAAGCGCGCCCCCAGGCGCCGCGCGCACCGCGCTATTGAGATCGCGTGCCGGCGCTTGCGCTTGGGTGACTTCGGTCACATACTTCGGGCAGTACATGGTGTCCAATCACCGCATTGATTCCAACTGCAAGGAGTAAACCATGAAAGCCAACGTCGGCGGCATCGACCGCGTTCTTCGCATCGTCATCGGCCTGGTGCTGATCGGATTGACTGTCACCGGCACCATCGGCGCATGGGGTTGGCTGGGCATCGTCCCGCTGGCCACCGGCGCCATCGGCTGGTGCCCGCCCTATGCCATCTTCGGGTTCAACACCTGCGCGATGAAAAAGGAATAAGCACGCTTTCCATCCTGCCTTACCAGGGGATGATGCGCCCGCCAGTGCAAGCTGGTCGGGCGCTTTTTCATTGCAGGGCCATCCCAAGATAAAAACGCCCCCGCGGGGGGCAGCGACCCGCGCAGCGGTGGAGCGTGGGGGCGCTGTGTGTTTTAGGCCGCAGCGCCAGCGGTCTGGCCCAGCGGAACCTCGCCACCCAAGGCTTCCAGCAGGTCGTCCAGCAGGGGCGACAACTCCCCCGTGGCAATGGCGATGTCGGCATCGAAACTGTCATCGCGCCCGTCACCGGCAGCGCCGCTGTTTTCCTCCAGCACCACGTCCAGGATCGCCAGCTTCTTGAGCTGCAAGCTTTCCGTGAGCACGAAGGACACGCGCTCGTTCCAGGTCAGCGCCAGCCGCGTGGGCAGCTTGCCCTGCTCGACGTGCTGTACCACCTCATCCGTATCGAGCGCGTGGCGCGTGTAGCGCACCACCGACTTGGATTCGTCCGCTGCCTTGAGTTCGCACTCGCGGTCCACGCTGAAGCCCTGCGGCGCCTCGCGTTCGCGCAACCAGTGCGCCATGGCGGCAGCCGGTGAGGTCTGGGTGTTGATGAGCGCCACCGACAGCCCGCCCACTGCCTTGATCAAGGCCGTCATGACCTCGTCGGCGCGGGCCGTGCTGCCACAGTCCAGCACCAGCAGATTGTCCTGGGGGCTGATCCAGACCATGGTCGTGCCGATCTTGGAAAACGCCATCGGCAGCAAGGCATTGCGGGCGTCGTCGGTCAGGTCACGCCGTTCCTTCTTGCCGGGCTTGCGGCCGGTCTGGGCCTCGATGCGGTCGACTTCGTCCTGCACCTTGCGCTTGACCACCGACGAGGGCACGCTCTTGACCTCGATCTGCAGCTTCAGGATCCACTGACCACCCACCACTTCAACCAAAGGGCCGTGGGCATGGCCACGCGGCTCCACCCAACCCACCGACTTTTCCTGCGACGCCCCGCACTCGGCGAATCGACCCGCCTGCAGCGCATCCTCGAGATCGGCCTGCGAAGTCGTCCACGGGGACTGCAGCCGGTACACCATCACGTTCTTGAACACATTCCATCCTTGAAGTAATCGGCTATTTTCAACCATTCGGGCGTCCCATCTTTACCCGGCGTTTGCCCACGCTTGGCAACACCCTTACAGTGCCGCCAGACACTGGCCACCATGCCGATGGCGATGTCCGCCCAGGCTGAACAGCAAAGGAAACTGCCATGAAACAAACCCTCAAGACTCTGGTTCTGGTCACCGCCCTGGGTACCGCCGCCCTTGCGGCCGTCGCGCAACCCATGATGGGTGGGCACGAGGAGGGCATGGGTGCCGGCCGCATGGGCCAGCGCGACCCGGCCAAGATGGGAGCCATGATGGCCAAGCGCGCCGATGCCCTCAAGGCGCAGCTCAAGCTCACTCCCGAGCAGGAGCCGGCCTGGAACGCCTGGGTCTCTGCCATGAAGCCGGACGCCAAGTCCAAGCCGCAACGCCCCAACCGCGAAGAACTGGACAAGCTCAGCACCCCCGAGCGCATCGACAAGATGCGGGCCCTGCGCAACGAGCAGCACAGTGCAATGATGGCTGAAATGGACAAACGCGACCAGGCCACCAAGACCTTCTACGCCAGCCTCAACGCCGAGCAGAAGAAGGTCTTCGACAACCAGCACATGCGCATGGCTGGCCACGAACGGGGACAAGCCGGCGGCGCTGGCAAGGCCCCCAACACTGCCAAACCCTGAACGGCCGCATACCCCAGCCCACGAGGGCACTCCTTTGCCGGGGTGCCCTTTTTTCTGCCCCGGTCCCACAGAACCGTCTTGTGTGCAGTGCAATAATGGCGCTTCGGATACTGCACCCCGTTTCCACCACCGCCTGTGCCCATGACCCACGCCGACCCGACGTTGCCCCCGGTCCGTACCCTTCCTGCGTCTGCACCCCTGCAATGGCTGGCCCTGGGCTGGCACGACCTGCGACGCGCTCCCTGGCTGAGCCTGGCCCACGGCCTGGCATTCGTCCTGGGCGGCATCGTCATCACCGCCATTGCCGGAAACCGTTTCTGGCTGCTGGCAGGCGCCTTTTCCGGGTTTCTGCTGGTGGCACCCGTGCTGGCTACCGGCCTCTACGCCATCAGCCGCGCCCTGGAGCAGGGCCAGACCGTGACGTTTTCCCTGATCTTGGGTACCTGGCTGAACTGGCACAAGGGGCGCCTGCACGCCTGGGATGCCCAGTACTGGAGCATGGTGCGCTTTGGCATCGGACTGGCGCTCGCGGCCACCGGCTGGGTCCTGACTTCGGCCGCGCTGATCACCCTGGCCAGCCCAGTCCCCATCCACACCCCCAGCGACTTCGTCCAGCACGTGGTGCTGGCCCAGCAAGGCTGGCTGTTTGAACTCTGGCTCGCCGTGGGCGGCATGATGGCCGCACCGGTATTTGCCTCCACCGCCGTGACCATGCAATTGCTGCTGGATAGGCGCATGACCGTCTTTCAGGCCGTGGTGACCAGCTGGCAAGCCGTGCTGGACAACCCGCAGACACTGGCGCTGTGGGCGGCCTTGATCATGGTCCTGACGCTGGTCGGCTTTGCGACCGCCCTGCTGGGCCTGGTGGTGGTGGTTCCGCTGCTCGGGCATGCCAGCTGGCACGCTTACCGGGCCCTGGTGGACGCCAGCCAATGGCCGGCGCGGGATTGAGGAACGGCGCCATGTTTGGATTCACCGAAGAACAAATCGCGGGCTTTGGCATGAGCTTCGGCCTGGCGGCCTTCATGCTCTACATGCTGTTCATCATCGGCAACCTGGCCTGGAAGAACAAGGTCGGCAAGTTCGGCACCTTCGTCATGTTCCTGGGCCTGTCCTTCGGCATGGTCGGCTTCGTCGCCAAGATCCTGATCCAGTGGTGGCTGGAGCGCGGGCACTGAAACCCGCAGCACCGGAAAACCCGGTCAGAAGGGTTTGATGCCGATAAGCAGTCCGTGCAGCAGCACGGCGAAGACCGCATAAGCGGCGACACCCACGCCCAGTGCCAGCACCGTCGCACCGGCATTGGACGCCGGGTACTGCACACCGGCTGCCCGGTCACGCCGACGCAGCGACACGAAATCCAGTACGCCCCAAGCCAGGAAGGCGCCGAACAGGACGACGGTCTCCAGCCGACCCGTCATCAACAGGTGTGCCAGGGCCCAGGTCTTCACACCCAACACCATCGGGTGCCCAACACGGGCCTTGATGGCATTGCGCGGTACGTAGGCTGCCACCAGCAGCACGAAGGCCACCAGAACCAGCAGCGAGCCGATATGGCGCAAGGCAAGCGGTGGGGTCCACAGCACCACTGGGGTCTCTCGGGCCACCCCGAAACCAAAGACGATCAAGGCAAACCCGGCCAGCGACAACAGCGAATACAGGCCCTTGTAGGCACCTTCGCCACGCGACTGCAGCACACGGCTGCGCCAATCGTCGGCAACGATGCGCACCGAGTGCAGCCCCAGGAACAACACCAATCCAACCACGAGATACGTCATGCGCCCACCACCCTGTTCTTTCCGGCCCGTTTGGCCAAGTACATGCCCTGGTCGGCCCGCCTGATCGCGTCGGCCGCCGCTTCACCTTCTGCCACCTGCGCCACCCCGGCGCTGAAGGTGATCAGGATCTTTTCCGTGCCCGACAGGAAAAAGCGCTTGGTCAGCTCACGCTGCAGTCGGGTCATGGCCTCGATGCCGTTGTCCAGTGCCGTGTCCGGCAACAGGATGACAAACTCCTCACCGCCATAGCGCGCGAGCGTGTCCTGCGGGCGCATGCATTCGCGCGCCACCGTGGCCAGGTGCTTCAAGGCCTGGTCGCCGGTGTCGTGGCCCATGCTGTCGTTGAGCTTCTTGAAGTTGTCGATGTCCAGCAAGGCCACGCACAGCGGCTGCTCCTTGCGCCGCATGGTCGAGAGTTCCTTTTCCACCGCTTCGTCCAGTCCCTTGCGGTTGAGCGCGCCGGTGAGCGGGTCGTGGCGCGCCTGCTCGCTCACGCGGTCAAGTTCGCGGTGCAGACGGCCCAGTTCGTCCTCGGTCTGGCGTGCGCGCTCGCGCATGGCCTCCAATTCAGCCCCTGAAGCCTTGCTCCGCTCCGACATGGCGCGCGTGGCACTCACCACTTCCTTGAGCACCGGCGCAATCTCTTCGATGGATTTGGCCGACTCGATGGCCCGTGCACTTTCCTCCAGCTTGCCGCTGAAATTGCCGGTGGATGCAGTCAGCTCCGACAGGCGTTCGATGAAGACCGCCAGCATCTGGCGCATGTCTTCCTGCGCCTGCACCATGCGCCCCTTGGCTTCCTTCTGCTTGTGGATCACGTCCTTGAGTCGCACCGCCACATCGTCGAGGCGGCGCAGGCTCAAGGGTGGTTGGGCAGCGTTCTTGAGCGCATCGATCTGGCCCTTGAGCCACTGTTCCTCGACGCTGAGTTCCGAAATGTTCTCGAACACCAGATGCAATAGCTGCAGCAGCCCCTTCTTGATCTCGGCCTGGTCTTCCGCCGTGAAGGACAGGCGGTCGCTGTAATTGCGCAGCATCAGCTTGGCGGCCACCGCATCCACACTGGGCTGGCGCAGCGCCTTGATCAGTGCGTCGGTTTGCACGACAAAGCGTTCGTCGTCGTCGCCCAAGGCCGGCTTGGCGAACTCGATCATGCGGGCAATCATGGCGAAGAATTCCGGCGTCAACGCAGGTGCCGTCGCCGTGTCCCGCGCCGCAGAGCTACCCACCACCGCCGATGGTGCCTCCGCATCATCCTGGGACGGCGCGAATCCGCCATAGCCCATCAGCGCGGTCTTCACACCATCCCAGTTCATGCGGTCCACGGCCGACTCCAGCAAGCCTTTCTGGCGCTGCTGCCCCGGCGTCTTGGCCGGCAATGCCCGGGCAATGTCGCGCAGGGTGTCCAGCGGAAAAGGTTGCACTTGCGGTATGCCGGCGATCTCGTTGTAGATCGACTGGTAATTCATCGGCGTCGGCACCAGCTTGCGCGCCGTGAGCTGCTTGAGCGTCTCACGCGCAATTTCAAAGGGCTTTTTTTCCGTCATTGTCGTCGCTATCACATTCAGAGCGCTTCACGCAGCACTTACGCGGGCCACAGGCCGTTACACCACTATTTCAGTTGCAGGAATCGACGCACTGCCAGGGCCGTTGCCTGGGGGTCCTCCTCGTGCGGCACGTGGCCCAGGGCGTCGAAGACCACCAGCTGCGAGCCTGCAATATCGGCATGGAACTTTTCCGCATTCTCCAATGGAACCAGCCGATCCTGTGCACCCCACAGGATCAGGGTGGGTTGGCGGATGGTCTTGATCTTGTCCTGATCGCCCCACAGGCGTTGGTCCATGCGCTGCGCCAATGCCTTGCGGTTGCCTTCACGCAGCGTCAACTCGAAGAAGCGGTCCACCAGTTCAGGCGTGACCTTCTCCGGCTGACCATAGACATTGCGCACACTGGACTCGATGACGCCGCGCGGCAGCACATACTCCATCAGGCTGCGCACCCCTGGCAGACGTGCAATCTGAAAGCCGATCGGAACCGACTTTGGCTGCAAGGGGTAGCCGGCAGCATCCACCAGAATCAGCCTTTCCACCCGCTGCGGTGCCGCCACGGCCACGCCCCAGGCGATCTGCCCGCCCAGGGAATTGCCACCCACCACAGCCCGTGGCACCTGCAACTTGTCCATCACGGCCAACACGAAGCGCACATACATCGCGATCGAATAGTCGCCATCGGGCTGCGGTCCGGTCAGACCGAACGCGGGCAGGTCGAAACGAATCACCCGACGCTGCGGACTCAGGGCCGCCACCCAGCCATTCCAGCAGTGCAGGCTGTCGGAGGTACCGTGCAGCAGCACGATGGGTATGGGATCGTCACGCGGACCTTCGTCACGGATGTGGACCTGCATTCCCATGACCTCGATCATCTGCGACGGCGCCTGGGCCCAACGCGGGGCGAGTTCTGCCACCGTGCGGTCACGCTCCCAGAATACAGCCACCGTCAGCAGCACCAGCGCCAACACGGTGGCCAACAACCACGCTACGACCTTTGCCACCTGTTTCATCATCACGCAGACATCCTTGAATAAAGCTGTGTACAACTTTCTGGTAACCGATCACTTATCCACAGATCGCTACCGTCGTGGGAACTTATCCAGTTTTCCGGTACAGCAGCGAAGCACAACCGCCCACAGCCATGGAAGTACCGCAAGCTTTTGATTTGCAAGGGGATTTTGCCGTTTTCCACACAACTTGGCCAAGCCTATCTACTACGACTATCTTTTAAATAAGAAATAAAAGAAATAACAGGAACAACTTTTTGGGCAAATCCGGGCATTTCACTATCTCCAGGCGATCCGTCCATTGCCAAAGCACGATCAAGTAAGATTTGGGGTTGTACCGAACCTCCCGCATCGCCCATTCATGCCACTGAGCTCCCCCGTAGCCACCTCATCGTCTGCCTCCAGCAGCTTTGAAATCAAGAGTGCGCAACTGCCTTTGGTGGCCATGCTGGTGCATACCGATCAGTGGCAGCAGTTGCAGACGGACCTGCTGGCCAAATTCGGTCCCCAGGGGGAAAGTCCCGATTTTTTCGACCATGATGCGCTGGTACTCGATTTTTCTGCGCTTCCTGCGGATACCCCGGTAGACGATCTGGTCCCCCTGCTCAAGACCTTGCGCCAATGCAACCTGATGCCGGTGGCAATCCGGGGTGCCAGCGACGCGTGGATGCAAGCGGGACGCGAACTGGGTTTGTACCAGGCCGAACCCGAAGTGCGCCGACCGCATCCCAAGGAAACGGCGCAAACGCAAGCAGTGCAGATCCAGGAAGTGGTCCGCGAGGTTGTGCGTGAAGTGCCCGGGCCGGGCACCATGGTGGTCGACAAGCCACTGCGCTCGGGCCAGAAAGTCTATGCCCGTGGCGGCGATCTGGTCGTGCTGGCTCCTGTGAACCAGGGGGCGGAAGTGGTGGCCGACGGCAACATCCATGTCTATTCGACCCTTCGGGGCAAGGCCATGGCCGGCGCACGCGGCAATGCCAATGCACGCATCTTCGCGTTGAGTCTGGACCCTGAACTGGTGTCCATTGCCGGTGTCTACCGAACCAGCGAAACCCCCCTGCCCGCCGATGTGCGCGGCCAAGCCGCCCAGGTGCGCCTGAGTACCGACGGTGGCCTGGAAAAACTGTTGTTTGAAGCCCTCAAATCCTGAAAGAGAAGCAATTCATGGCAAAAATCATCGTGGTGACCTCGGGCAAAGGTGGCGTCGGCAAGACCACCACCAGCGCCAGCTTTGCAACCGGCCTGGCCCTCAAGGGTTTCAAGACCGCGGTCATCGACTTCGACGTCGGTCTGCGCAACCTCGACCTCATCATGGGTTGCGAGCGCCGCGTGGTGTACGACCTGATCAATGTGATCCATGGCGAAGCCAACCTGAACCAGGCCCTGATCAAGGACAAGCAGTGCGACAACCTCTACGTGCTGGCGGCATCGCAGACCCGCGACAAGGACGCACTGACCCAGGATGGCGTGGAGAAGGTCCTGAAGGACCTGGCCGCCATGGATTTCGACTACATCGTCTGCGATTCGCCAGCCGGTATCGAAACCGGGGCTCTGATGGCCATGCATTTTGCCGATGAGGCGCTGGTGGTCACCAACCCCGAGGTGTCCTCGGTGCGCGACTCCGACCGCATCCTGGGCATGCTGTCCTCCAAGACCAAGCGTGCCATGGAGGGCTCGGAGCCGATCAAGGAACACCTGCTGATCACGCGCTACAACCCGTCGCGTGTGGATTCGGGCCAGATGCTGTCGCTCGAAGACATCCAGGACATCCTGCGCATCAAGCTCATCGGTGTCATTCCCGAAAGCGAATCGGTACTGCAGGCGTCCAACCAGGGTGTTCCGGCCGTGCACATGCAGGGCAGTGACGTGTCCGAGGCCTACAAGGACGTGATCGAGCGATTCCTGGGCAAGGACGTGCCCATGCGTTTCACCGATGCGCCCAAGCAAGGCCTGCTCAAGCGCCTGTTCGGAGGCAAATAAGCCATGGCATCCCTCCTGTCCTTTTTCCTGGGCGAGAAGAAGTCCACGGCCAGTGTCGCCAAGGAGCGCCTGTCCATTCTTCTGGCCCACGAGCGTGCCGGGCGCAATGCCTCGGCCCCCGACTACCTGCCCGAGCTGCAGCGCGAACTGGTGGCAGTGATCAGCAAGTACGTCAAGATCAATCCCGAGGACATCAAGGTCATCGCCGGTCGCCAGGACAACCTGGAAACCCTGGAGGTGAAGATCGAGCTTCCTGAGAGTCGCTGAGACCACGTACGTGCCGAGGGTTTGAAGCCCTAGGCAGCGCCCAATTGTGTTTTGCCGGGCTCTGCCTATACTGGGTTGGGTGAACTCCGACACCCTTGCCCAACGCGCACTGCTGCCCGGTGCGCGCCTCGTCGGGCGCCTGTACTGGGCCACGGCCGTGCTGAACCTGGCTTATCTGGCACTGATGCTGGTGCAGGACAGCCCCATGCGACGCTTCATTGCACCGGCTGGGGTGGTGCTGATCTCTGCCTTGTGCATAAGCCTGCAAAGGCGCCAGAGACCCCGTGCTGCCATGGCCGTGTATGTCTGGGGTGTGTGGACGACCATCGCGCTTCAGGCATTCGCGCGTGGGGGGGTGCATCAGCCCGCCTTGTTCGCACTCCCTGCCTTGTTCATGGTGGCCGGTTGGGTATTGGGTGTACGCCAGGGTGTGATGTTGGCCCTGGCCTCCATTGCACTGGTGCTGGTGCTGGCGGTGGCCGAACAATGGCAGTGGCTGGACCTGCACGTCGACATCAGTCCGCTGAACTATGCGGTGCCCCTGGTGCTGGTGCTGTTGGTCAGCCTGGCCGTGCTGCTGTTCATCCTGCAGGTGCACTGGAAGGAAGTGCAGCAGACCGAAAGCCTGAACCAGTCGCTCGAAGCCACGGTGGCGCAATTGCGCGCTGGAGAAGAGGCACTGCACCGTTCCGAGCAGCGCTTCTTCAAGCTCAACGCCTCCAGTCCCCTGCCCATTGCCGTGACCCGGCTGGAGGATGGTCGCTACCTCTACGTCAACGCCGCATGGGAGCGCACCTTTGGCTGGGATGCGCAGACCGCGCTGGAAAAAACCGCGATTGATCTGCGATTCTGGGAGAGTCTTGCGCTGCGGGCTACGTGGATCGAGGACTTGCGCCTACACGGCCGGTCGCTCAACCATGAGATGGTGGTCACCACGCGCAGTGGCCAGCGCATGGACCTGATCCTGAACGCCGAGTTCATCGATTTTGATGGCCAGCCCGCGGTGCTGGCGGTGTTCCTGGACCAGAGCGAGCGCAAGCGCACCGCCGATGAACTGCATCGACTCAATACCGAACTGGAACAGCGGGTGCAGGCCCGTACGGCCGAACTGAGCCAGACGCTGGACATGCTCAAGCGCAGCCAGGACGAACTGGTGCATGCCGAGAAACTGGCTTCGCTGGGCAGCCTGGTTGCAGGGGTGGCCCACGAACTCAACACCCCCATCGGCAATGCCCTGGTGAGTACCAGCGCCTTGGCCGACCTCAGCCGCGAGTTTGCCCAGCAGTACGCCCGTGGCGACCTGCGGCGTTCGGCCTTGGAGGCCTATGTGCAGCAGTGCAGCGAGGGTGCGGAGCTGGCACAGCGCTCGCTGCGTCGTGCCAGTGAGCTGGTGCACAGCTTCAAGCAGGTGGCAGTGGACCAGTCGTCCGAGCGGCGGCGATCCTTCGACCTGTCGGGCATGCTGCACGAGGTGGTGGATACGCTGCGGCCGAATGCCAAGGGCAAGCCCTGGCAGATCCGGCTCGACGTTGCACCGGGCATTGCCATGGAAAGCTACCCCGGTCCCCTGGGGCAGGTGGTCATCAACCTGGTCATGAATGCCTTGCTCCATGCCTTTGAGGGTCGGGAACGCGGCGAGGTAGTGCTGCAGGGCAGCGTGGCGCGCCCGGGTTGGGTGACCCTGTCCTGCAGTGATGATGGCCAGGGCATTGCTCCCGAGCACCTGCCGCGTATCTTCGATCCCTTTTTCACCACCAAGCTCGGCCAAGGCGGCTCCGGACTGGGCTTGGCCATTGTGCACCGGCTGGTGACCCAGGTATTGCAGGGCGACATCAGCGTCGAGAGCACACTGGGACACGGTACCCGGTTCGTCCTGAGCCTGCCGCTACTGGTGTCTGAACCGCAACTCTAGCCTGCTACCAGTTGCTATATTAACGATAGCTGCCTACGCAGCTTTTATGCCGGCTTCCGGCCAATTCATCACTCTGCGTCAAAAACCAGACTGGTGCGGGTGCACACCTGGGCCTGTACCGGTGCATGGACCTGCTCGCAAAAGCGTACGCTGCTGTGCGCCATGCGCAACACGCTGCTGGCCCGGGTGCCGTACTGCGGTGTGCGGATGAATATCGATGACAGGGCCTGCTCCACTGCGGCGGGTACACCCGTGGCAGGCAGTTCGTGTGGCGCCGCCTCGGTGGTGTCGGCCAGCAGCTGCAGCAGGGCCTCGTCGTCGCATGGTCCGCCAGCGACGGCGCTCTGCAGGCCCGATAGCAGGCGTTTCACCTTGGGCCAGGGGGTGTGGAAGTCGCCGTTGGACACCGCGCCCCAGCCGGGCTCCAGCGTGACGATGCGGCCGTGGCGCCCTTCGAGCCCCAGCAGAGCCTCACCATCCCACAGCAGCAGGTTGAACGGGTTGAAGTCGCCGCTACGCGGCGCCAGATTCGCCAGGTAGTCAGACGCCGAGGCGCTGCCCTCCAGGAAGTCACTCACCAGGGTGCCGCGCGATGCCACGTCGGTGCGCGGTGCCTGTCCGGTGCGGTAGTTGGTCAGGGCGGCAAAGCGCCGCGTGCGCCCCACGCCCATCCAGGTGCCACCGGCATGCAGGTCGCGCCCAGCCAGCACCTGGCCACCCGGCCACAGGTGCAAGGCCTGCGCCGGGCGCGCGTAGGCTTCGTCACGGTTGGCCACCAGCAGCAGCTCGGTGGGGTCGCCGGGTTGCCAGTGCCAGGCCAGGATGCACATGCTGCAGCTCCGCGATCAGAGCGGCAGCGCCGTCTTGTCGACCACGCGGCGCAGTACGAAGCTCGAGTGCACCCCGGTCACCCCTTCGATGCGGGTGATCTTGTTGAGCAGCAGGGTCTGGTAGTGGTCCATGTCGCGCACCGCCACCTTCACCTGGTAGTCGGCGTCCTGCCCGGTGATGAGCAGGCACTCCAGCACCTCGGGCAGCACGCTGATGGTGCCTTCGAAGTTGGCAAAGCGCTCGGGCGTGTGCTTGTCCATGGAAATGTGGATCAGCGCGATCAGCGTCAGACCCAGCTTCTTGGCGTCGAGCACGGCACGGTAGCCCTGGATCAGGCCCGACTCCTCCAGCGCACGCACCCGGCGCAGGCAGGGGGAGGGCGACAGGCCAATGCGCTCGGCCAGGTCCTGGTTGGCGATCCGACCTTCGGCCTGCAATATCTCCAATATTTGCCGGTCATACCGATCCAGTTCCATAGCGTGTCTCCTTTTGCTTTTGCGTTAGCAGAATATGCCAAATATTAGCCATATTGGAGCAACTTAGCAATTCCCTGTCCTGGCCCTCCAACTACACTTTCCTGCATCTGTTGATCGCAGCACACCCACCACGCTGGCCACAAGCCGGGGTCGGTACACCGAGGCTTTACCGGGCCGCGCGTGGCAAAAGAACGGTCCCCGTCCTGTTACCGCAGGCGGGGACTTTTTGTTTCTGCTCTACCATGGTGCCATGAATGACCGCGAAAAAATGGCGGCGGCCACGCAGTGGCTGCGCCCCTACACCCGTTGGGCCGCGCGCTTTGCCATGGCGGCGCCGGCCTGGGTACCTGGCTTCGTCCGCCATGCCCCCATCAAAAGCGTGCACTGGATACTGCGCGCCTACCAGCGCGCCCTGCAAAAGGCGTCGTCATGAGTCACCTGCCCCGCCTGACGGTAGAACTGGCCGTGCTGCTGCATACCCAGCGCGTCGCGGCGCTGGGCACGCTCGACGCCCAGGGCCTGCCCTTTGTCTCGATGGTGCCCTACGCGATCGCCATCGAACCCGGGCTACTGGTGCTGCATGTGAGCGGCTTGGCGGCCCATACCGGCAACATGGAGCGAAGCCCTGCGGTATCGGCGCTGGTGATGCGCTCCGAAGTGGCGGGTGAGCCGGTGCATGCGTTGCAGCGCGTCACGCTCAGCGCCCGTGCCGAGACCCTGGCGCCCGAACACCCCCTGTACGCGGCCTGCCGCGCTGCCTACCTGCAGCGTTTTCCCGAGGCGGAGCCGATGACGGAGTTGCCCGACTTCCGGTTCGTGGCCCTGCATCTGCAGCAGGCGCGTCAGGTGGCGGGTTTCGGCGCCGCCCGTTCGGTGGACTTTGATACCTTGCAGGAAGCCCTGCGCACGCTGCCCTGAGCGGGCAGCACGGCATTTTTCCAGGTTGGATCAGGCCGCCTGGGCCAAGGCGGCGGTCGACCTGCCTTCGACAAAGGCGATGATCATGCGGGCGATGGCATCGCCTTCGTGGCCCTGCTCCAGGCTGGCCAGGGCCTTGTCCACCTTCTCGTCGGTCCAGGAACCGCGGCGGCGCTTGATCAGGAAGCTGCTGTAGTCGGGCACGAACTCGGGGTGGGCCTGCACGCAGAACACCTCATTGCCCTTGGCATAGGCCGCCACCGGGCAGAAATCGCTGGTGGCCACGAGGCGTGCACCAGCGGGGAGCTCGAGTACCTGGTCCTGGTGGCTGGCCAGCAGCGACACCTGGGTGCGGCCATTGGCACCCGGAAAACCGGGTTCTTTCCACTCATAGGTCATGCGGCCGGTGCCCCAGCCCTTGTCGCTGCGGCCTACCTTGGCGCCCATGCAGTAGGCGATGAGCTGGTGGCCGAAGCAGATGCCCACGAGTTTCTTCTTCTGGGTCAAGAGCGTGCGTACGCGCCGGCGCAGTTCGACCACCCAGGGTTCATCGGAAAACGAGTCGTACTTGCTGCCGGTCAGCAGCACCGCATCGAAGCGGTCAAAACTGTCCGGGTATTGCTGCGCGGTGGCATCGAATACCTCCACATTCCAGTCGCTGGCCCCGGCTTGCCGTAATAGCTTTTCCACCATGACGCCGTAGTTGATGTAGGTAGGCGCTGCAGCGGGGTCCAGCGTGTCGTTGTTCAGAATGCAGAGGGAGGTGGCCATTGACGCAAGATAGATTCAAAGGTGGTGGAAGAAGGCGCGATTGAACGACCTTTTGCGCTGCCGCAATAGAGCCAATTTGCAAAAAAGCAGCGCCAAATTGGTATTTCGGCCAATAAATTTGGGGTTTTCCCTTGCACATGCTACAGTTTCGGGTTGCTTTGAGTGCCCAGTCGCTTGTTGCTCAGGTTAGGAAAAAACAGCCCCGTTCACGCGGGAGATTGACGGATTGACCTTGACGTGGCGACAGCGCAAGACAGTGCCATTTTCTGCATTGCATTGCGCCAGCCACTTCAAAAGCAGACCGCAACGTTTTGAGCTAACAGGAAATTACAAGCATGGCAAAGGAAGAACTGATCGAGATGATGGGCGTGGTCAACGAAGTGTTGCCCGACACCCGCTTTCGCGTAACGCTGGACAACGGCCACCAACTGATCGCCTACTCGGCCGGCAAGATGCGCAAGAACCACATCCGCATCCTTGCGGGTGACCGCGTCTCGCTGGAACTGTCGCCCTACGACCTCTCCAAGGGCCGCATCAACTTCCGCCACATCGAAGGCCGTCCCCCCATGGGCAGCGGCGGCGGCAACCGCCGCTGATACCGCGGCACTTGCTCCGCATACAAAAAAAGGCACCTCTGCGAGGTGCCTTTTTGCTTTGCAGGGTGCGTATCAGGTGCGGGCGCGGCGTTGCCGCACGGCGCTGGCCAGCTGCTCCAGTACCGGAATGGTCTGCGCCATGCTGATACAGGCATCCGTCACCGAGACGCCGCGCTTGAGCGGTGTGCCGGGCTTGATGTCCTGGCGGCCCTCTTCGAGGTGGCTTTCGATCATGATGCCGGTGATGCGCTGGTCGCCCGCGGCGATCTGGGCCGCCACTTCGCCCGCCACCACGATCTGGCGCGCATGCTGCTTGGAACTGTTGGCGTGGCTCACGTCGATCATCACCTGCTCGCGCTGGCCCGCGGCCTTGAGCAGGGCGCAGGCCGCGTCCACGTCTTCACTGGAATAGTTGGGCTGCTTGCCGCCGCGCAGGATCACGTGGCAGTCGTCATTGCCGCGGGTTTCGAAGATGGCGGCCTGGCCCATCTTGGTCATGCCCATGAAGGCGTGCGGGGCCTTGGCTGCCAGAATGGCGTCGGTGGCTACCTTGATGCCGCCGTCGGTACCGTTCTTGAAGCCCACCGGGCAGGACAGGCCGCTGGCCAGCTGCCGGTGGCTCTGGCTCTCGGTGGTGCGCGCACCGATGGCGCCCCAGCTCACCAGCTCGCTGATGAACTGCGGCGACAGCAGGTCCAGGAACTCGGTGGCCACGGGCAGGCCCAGTTCCAGCACGTCCAGCACCAGGCGGCGCGCCATTTCCAACCCTTCGTTGATGGCAAAGCTGTCGTCCAGGTGCGGGTCGTTGATGTAGCCCTTCCAGCCCACGGTGGTGCGCGGCTTCTCGAAGTACACCCGCATCACCACCAGCAGTTCGTTCTTCAGGGCGTCGGCCTGCACTTTGAGCTGGCGGGCGTAGTCCATGGCCTGGTCGTGGTCGTGGATGGAGCAGGGCCCGACCACCACGATGAGACGGTCGTCGCCGCCGTGCAGCACATCGGAAATCGCAGCACGGCTGCTTTCCACCAGTGCCTGGGCCGCCGCCGGCACCGGCAGCTTCTCCTCCAGCAGCGCCGGGGTGATGAGCGGGCGCACCGCGCCGATGCGCACATCGTCGATGCGGGTGGTGTCGTGGGTGGTCAGGCGGGCGGCGGTGGCGGTAGTCATGCTGCGGATTTGATAGCTGCTTGCGCAGATTGGGTGCGGGCAAAACGCCTATTTTAGGTTCAAACCAGGCCGCACTCCTGCATCACGGCCCGCCACGCGGCGAGTTTGCGTTCGAAGCTCCAGCTGGCATTGGCCGGGCTGGTGCTGGGCAAGCGGTACACCCGCACCCCCAGGCTGCGGGTGTGGCGGGCGTGCTTGAAGCTCTCGCCACCGTTGTGGGCGATGGCACGCAGTTGGGGCAACTGCAGGGCGGCGATGTCGTTGGGCGTGGCATTGCGGATGGCGCTGTCCAGGCTGCCTGCGCGCTCGCAAGCGGCGTATACGTCCCACAGGCCCAGGCCGCGCGCCAGCAGCCAGTTGCTACGCTGTTCATAGCTTTCAACGCACAGCGCATCTGGGCTTTCGGGCCAGATGGCTTGCAGAATCTTCCAGAACTGGTTTTGCGGGTGGGCGTAGTACTGTTGCAGCTGCAGCGAGCGGCCTCCGGGGAAGCTGCCCAGGATCAGCAGGCGCGTGTCCGGTCCGACCAGGGGCGGCAAACCGGTCAGCAAGACAGGCAAGGGAAGGTTCATGGCAGCAGTGGCGCAGGCCACGCCGAGCATAGCGCAGCGGCGTGCACCCACGGGGCACTGGCCGGTGGCATACTGCCCCTCACGCCATCTCCGAGACTGCCGTGGAACTGCATCTTCCCACTTTCTACCTGGCCGCCATCATCCTGACGGCGGCCATGGCAACGGTCATGGCGGCGGCGGCCCTGCGCAATCCAGTGCTGCGCCTGGTTCCCACGGCCCGCGCCCTGGGCTTTTCCCTGCTCGCATTCGTCCTGTTCCGGTTCCGGGTGCACCTGGGCGAGCCCCTGGCCGTGCTGGTGGGCAATATGTGCCTGAGCCTGGCCCTGAGCGAGTACGCCAGCGGCCTGCTGGGCATGCTCGATCGCCGGTTCCCGATGCTGCTGCGCTGGGCTCCGGTGCTGCTGGTGGGTCTGGTTTCGCTGCTGTTCCTGTATGCCACGTCACCGCGCCAGATCGGTGTGGGCCTGCTGCTGGTGGCGCAGGCCGGCATTCTGGTCTGGACCCTGCTGCAGTACCGTTCCGCTGATCGCGGTGTGGGCTACTGGTTCCTGGTTGCGGGCGTGTTCGGGTGCATGGGTACCTTCCTGCTGCGCGCCCTGGCGCTGGCCTGGCTGCCTGACCCCTGGGGTGGGCTCGACCGGACCTGGCTCCTGTCCCTGTTCACGGTCATCGTTCTGCTGGCTGGCGCGGTGTTCATGGCCACCGGCACCCTCGTCATGGCGCTGGAGCACCAGGTTCTGCGCAACCTGCAGCTGGCGATGGCAGATGCGCTCACCGGCCTGCCCAACCGCCGCCACGCCCTCGATGCGCTGGCCCGGGCCCATTCGGCCGCCCTGCGTGCGCAGCAGCCGCTGGGTCTGCTCATGGTCGATGTCGACCGCTTCAAGGAAGTCAACGACACCTATGGCCACCCGGCAGGTGATGCCGTGCTTGTGCGCGTGGGGGCGGTGCTGCGCAAGCGCCTGCGGGCCCATGATCTGGCTGCCCGCTTCGGTGGCGAGGAGTTTCTGGTGCTGCTGCCCGCCACCGACAGCGCGGGGGCGCAGCAATTGGCCGAGGCCCTGCGCCAGGCGGTAGCGCATGAGCGCGTGGAGGTGGCGCCCGGCAAGCTGATCGGCATCACCGTCAGCGTGGGACTGAGCGCCGGGCTGGCCGACCCCGATATCCTGATCTCCTGTGCCGACGAGGCCCTGTACCAGGCCAAGGCCGACGGCCGCAACTGTGTGCGCGTGGGGCAGCTACCCGCTACAGCGGCGACGCCGCCGTGAAGGCAATTTCCAGCAGGTAGTCCGGGCTGGCCATTTCGGCGCAAACGCACACGCGGGCCGGGGCACAGCCTTCGGGCAGCCACGCAGCCCACAGGGCATTGAAGGCTGCCCGGTCGGCCATGTGCTTGAGGTAGATCGTGGCCATGAGCAGTCGGCTCTTGTCCGAACCGACCTTGGTCAGCGTGGCATCGGCCTGTGCCAGCAGGGCGCGGGTCTGGCTTTCGATGTCGGTTCCGCTCTCGGGCACTTCCACAAAGTAGGCGGTGTGGCCGTGCACCACGGCGTCGGACCACTGGGGCTGGGCGTTGATGCGGGTGATGGTGTGCTTGAGCATGGTGATATTCGGCTGCGTTGGGTGGCACGGAGTGTACGGGCGACTTGGTGGCACACTGCGGCCCTGTCCTCGCCCCTGTCCTGTCCACCATGCTGCGCCCCCTTGCCCTCCAGACCCTGCTGATCCCCTCCCTGGAAGGCAAGTTGCTGGCCACCGAGGCGCTGGATTGGAACGCACCCCTCGATTGCGCCGAGTCCTTGGTCGCCCCGGGCGACAAGCTGCCCGGGCGACCCCCGGCGCCCGTGCTGGTGCCACCGGCGGAACTGCGCAAGCGCGGGCTCGCCAGTGCCGAGGGCCGTGCCACCCTGCTGCACGCGATTGCCCACATCGAATTCAACGCCATCGACCTGGCGCTGGACATCGTCTGGCGCTTTGCCGGCATGCCCGAGTTGTTCTACCGCGAGTGGCTGCGCATTGCGCAGGAAGAGGCCTACCACTTCCGTCTGCTGCGGGCGCGTCTGCAGACCCTGGGCCATGACTACGGCGACTTCCCGGCCCACAACGGACTGTGGGAAATGGCCGAAAAGACCAAGGACGACCTGCTGGCACGGCTGGCGCTGGTGCCACGCACCCTTGAGGCGCGCGGCCTGGACGTGACCCCGCCCATGCGCGCCAAGCTCGCGCAGGCCGGTGACCTGGAGTCGGCGGCCGTGCTCGACATCATCCTGCGCGATGAGATCGGCCACGTGGAAGTGGGCAACCGCTGGTTCAAGCAGCTGTGCCAGCAGCAAGGGCTGGCACCGGTGGATGCCGCACGGCAGTTGGCCAGCCGCTACCGCGCCCCGGCCCAGCATGGCCCCTTCAATGTGGTAGCACGGCGTGCAGCCGGGTTCAGCGAGGAAGAGCTGGCGGCGCTGGATCGCGGAGCCAATACTGCGTAAACTGCGCGCTGCTGTCGTACACAAGTAACCAGGAAATCAGGGATGCAGTCTGCCTACATGGTATTGGGCGTGCCGGGCAACGCCTCGCCGCAAGACATCGAAGCCGCTTACCAGACGGCCGTGGCCTTTTTCACCAAGGAACGCCTGGTGGCAGATCCGAGCCTGTTGAACCGGCGCGAGCAGGTGCAGGAAGCCTACAAGGTGCTCAGCAACCCCGCATTGCGCCAGGCCCACGACCGCAAGCTTTCCGCAGCCGCTCGACCGGTGGTCGTAACAGTCCAGCCGGTAGAGCACTCCCCGATGCGCAAGTTGGCTCCGCTGGCCTTGGTGTGTGTTGCCTTGCTGGGCGGGGGCCAATGGTGGGCCAACAAACGCGAGGCACAACGCCAGCAGGCCCTGGTGCTGGAACAGCAGACCAAGCAACTCGAAGCCCAGCGGGCGGCCGAAGAAGCGACGCGCCTGGCCGAGGAAGAAAAGGACAAGCGCCGCAAGCAACTCGAAGACGAAGCGCGCGAGCGCCAGCTGCGCCGCGACACGCAGTACGCCAGCCAGCAAACGCAGTACACGGTCAACCAGCAGCTGCAATACCAGCGTCAATTGACGCAGGAGGAGGAGCGCGCCCGTCGTCAGGCCAAGCAGGAAGAAGCGCAGCGTCAGCGGGAGGCGGAATACGCTGCTCAGAAGCAGCAGACACGCGACCAGACCCAATTGCGCAACCTGTGCATCATCAACTACGGTCGGCCCAACTGCTGAAGAATTCGGCAGTTGCTATCAAAAAGGAAGCTGCTTACGCCCATTTTTCATGGGCTGGAGCCTGATTTGCTCAGGGCTTCTTCTGCAGCCGCTTGGCCGCCTCGTCGATGCCGCCATAGTTCTGGGCCTTGCTGTAGCCCATCTTTCGGAGCGTTTCTAGGGCCAGTTCCGAGCGGCGGCCCGAGCGGCAGTACAGGATTACCGTGTCGTCCTTGGACACCTTGGCCTTGCCGATTTCCTGGCCGATCAGCGCGTGGTCGATGTTGATGGCGCCCGCGATATGCCCGCTGGCGAACTCCTGCGGCGTACGCACGTCGATGACGACTTCCTTGGCTGTGGCCGACAGGGCCGACGCGGCGAACAGCAAGGCAGCCAGGGTGGAGCGCAGCAGGGTAGACATGGGCATGGAAACGCAGGACGCGGTGCAATGGGGAAGGCCCGATTATCGGCGCCTATCATCGCGCCATGACCACGCCCTACCGCTTTGACGCTCACCACAAGAACTACCCGGCCCATGCTCCGGCGCTGACCAGCGAAGAGATTGCTGCACAAGGCTGGAATGTGCTGGCCGACGACCTGTCCTACCCCCTGGCCACGTTGCGCCGCAGCGCCTTGGCGCACAACCTGCAATGGATGCAGGCCTATGCCCGACGCAAGGGCGCCTGGCTGGCGCCCCATGGCAAGACCACTATGTCGCCCGAGTTGTTTGCCATGCAGCTGGAGGCCGGCGCCTGGGGCCTGACCCTGGCCACGGTGTGGCAGGCGCAGACCGGTGTGGCGGCCGGGGCCCGGCGTATCCTCATTGCCAACCAGGTGCTGGCCGACGCTGACCTCGACGCGCTCGACGCCCTGCTGGCCGCCACCGCCGGGCTGCAGGTCTGTTTCCTGGTGGACTCGGTGGCCCAGCTGGGCTGCATCGAAGATTGGCGCGTACGTCGAAGCAACGGCCGCGGCAGCGCGCGGGTGTTCGACGTGCTGCTGGAAATGGGCTTTGAGGGCGGCCGCACCGGCTGCCGCACGCTGGAGCAGGCGCAGGCCCTGGCGCTGGCGCTGCACCACAGCCCGGCGGTAGCGCTGTGCGGCATCGAATGCTACGAAGGCCAGTTGGGTACCTGCGACAGCGCCCACGACGTGGCCGCGGTGGCGCCCCTGGTCGAACGGGTGCAGGCCTTGCTGCGCTGGTGTGATACGCAGGCGCTGATCGCGGGGGACGTGACCCTGGTGAGTGCCGGGGGCTCGGCGATCTTCGACCTGGTCATGCCGCTGCTGTCGGGCCTGGACATGCACAAGCCGCTGCAGGGCGTACTGCGCTCGGGCTGCTACATCACCCACGACCAGGGCCACTACCGGCGCTACCTGCAGTTGGTGGAGCAGCGCGAGGGCTTGGCCAGCTCCTTGGAGCCAGCACTGGAAGTCTGGTCGCTGGTGCAGTCCGTGCCCGAGCCCGGCCTGGCCCTGCTCACCTGTGGCCGGCGCGACATTTCCAGCGACATCGAAATGCCGCTGCCGCAGCGCTGGGCACCGCGCGGTGCGCGAAGTGCTGGGGCCGTACCGCCGCAGTGGAAGGTGACGGCCCTGAACGATCAGCACGCCTACCTGCGCTTCGACCCGCAGGGTGCCGTACCTGCCCTGGGCGACCGCGTGAGCCTCGGGCTGTCGCACCCCTGCACCACCTTCGACAAGTGGGGCTGGATGGTGCTGGTGGACGATGACTGGGGCGTCACCGGCGCCGTGCACACCTGTTTCGGTTAAGCAGACGCTATTGAAAACATAGCTGTATACGCAATGGATTCTGGGGCTTGGACGGATTTGCAACCAGTCCGTCAGGTCAGTTCCGCCATACGGCTGTCCAGCGGGGTGACGAAGGAGTTGTGCTCCCAGCCCGAGGGCACGCGGCTCGGCGGCATCTGGGTCTCGGGCCCCTCGTCGGCGAGCTCGGTCGGGTCGAAGTCGGTCATCAGGGTGCGCTCACGGTGTGCCACGCGCTGGCGCGTGACAGCTGCCTGCAGCGACTCGGCCTGGTCACGCACGCGCGGATCCACCGGATCGGCCGCCTGAAGGTTTGCCGCTGCCTCGCCCAGGAAGGCGGTGCGCAACTGGCTCGCATGGGGCAGGTTGGCCGGGTCCACCACCCAGTAGCGGATGCCGCACTGCGACAGCAGACCGTGCTTGAGGGACTGGTTGGACAGGGACAGCACGGCGGGGTTGTGCACGTCCACGCAGCCTACGGCGCGGCCTTCCGGGGTGCACACCGTATAACTGCAGTACACGCCGTTGAGCAGGGTGTACCAGTGGGTGGCCTCGTTGCGATTGTCGGGGGCGGTGAAGCGCGTCACCGGCAGTTTGACGAAGATCTGGTGGTCGGGAAACACCCGGTGCACCCAGCCCAAGGTGGCGCGTTCGGTGGTGTTGAGCAGCGGTCGCGCCTTGAGCGGCCACTGGCGTGGAATGCGCCGCTGCTGGCGCTTGTGGTGGCGCAGATAGAAGTAGTAGGCCAGTGCACCCGCACCGATGCCCACAAGGAAATACGCAATACCCATGCTGGAACTCCCTGGATGGCAGACCCTCTGCGGGGTCCTGTGCTGTAGACACCGCATGCTAGCGCGGACTGTGGTGCCTTGGCTAGGGCGCAGGCGGTGCCACCTGTGACAAAGTACGCAATACCAATCGGAGTATGTCGTCGAGCACCGGGTTGGGGGCGCGTGCGGCACGCTGGACCCAGGCCAGGTGCGACTCCAGCCCGTCCATCGGAAAGGGCAGCTGCACCAGGGTGCCGGCCTGCAGCCGGGCCTGGGCCGGCGCCACGATGCCGACGAACACCACATCGCTCTCGCTGGCCAGGTGCAGCATGGATTCCACGTCGTCACTGCCGATGGACAGGAAGCTGTCGGGGTGCGCCAGCGGGCCGAAACGCTCCACCGCGTGGCGTGCCACGCTCGAACTCACGCCGGTGCCGGCGGCCGGGTAGGCCTTGAGGTCGGCCAGCGTGGGCTCGGCCAGGCGGCACAGCGGGTGCCCGGCGCGGCACAGCACGCCGGTGGGCAGCTCGCACAGTTTCTGCACCACCAGGTCGCCGTTGGCGTGGGGAATGGAGCGCAGGTCCATCACCAGCGCGTCGAGCTGGCGTTCGCGCAGGGCCTGCAACTGCAGGTCCTGCAGGGCGCGCGAGATGCGGATCTTCATGCCACCCGGGTAGTCGCGGGCATGGCGCATCAGCGGCAGGGTCAGCAGCGCGGCCGGGGTGGCCCCCAGCCCGATGCGCACATGGCCGGCGTCGCCGCTCACGTGGTGCTGCACCACCTGGTGCAGTTCGTCGGTCTGGGCCACCACCTGGCGCGCGTGTTCGAGCACCGTCAGGCCGATGGGCGTGAGGCTGTGGCGGTGCCCCTGGCGCTCGATCAGGGCCACGCCGAGCTTGGATTCCAGCTCCGCAATGCTGCGGCTGAAGGCCGCCTGCGAGCGCCGCGTGCTGTCGGCACCGCGGGTGAACGAGCCGCTCTCGGCCAGGGCGATGAAATGGCGCAGTTGGGCAATGGTGGCGGTCATGATCGGAAAAACCGATGATTTTCGACGAAATTATGCATTGGACACATGATTTTCGGCTCCGTACCATCCGGCCATCGCACAACAACGAGGAGATGGACGTGATCAAGAAAGCCTTGCTGGGCCTGCTGGCCCTGGTGCTGCTGCTGGCGGCGGCGGTGGGCATCAACACCGCCCGCAAGGGCTCGCGCCAGCTGCAGGTGGATCCGCTGGCACCGGTGGCGGTGGATGAAAAGGCCGTGGCCGAGCGGCTGGCCGAGGCGGTGCGTTTCAAGACGGTCTCCTCGCGCGAGGACGCCGCGCTCAATGCCGACCAGTTCAAGGCCTTCCACGCCATGCTGCAGACGCGCTTCCCCAAGGTACATGCCACGCTCCAGCGCGAGGTGGTGGGTGGCCTGAGCCTGCTCTACACCTGGCAGGGCGCCGACCCGAAGGCCAAGCCGATCGCGCTGCTGGCGCACCAGGATGTGGTGCCGGTGGCCCCCGGCACCGAGGGCGACTGGAAGCACGCCCCGTTCTCGGGCGCGGTACAGGAAGGTTTTGTCTGGGGCCGTGGCGCCTGGGACGACAAGGGCAACCTCATGAGCCAGCTCGAAGCGGTGGAAATGCTGCTGGCCAGTGGCTACCAGCCGCCCCGCACCATCTACCTGGCCTTCGGTGCCGACGAAGAGGTGGGTGGCCCCAAGGGCGCGGCCCAGATTGCCGCACTGCTCAAGCAGCGTGGCGTGGCGCTCGACTTTGTCATCGACGAGGGCCTTTTGGTGCTCGACGGCGTGGTGCCGGGCGTAAAGCAACCGACGGCGCTCGTGGGTCTGGCGGAAAAAGGCTACATGTCGGTGGTCCTCAAGGTCTCGGCCACTCCCGGCCATTCCTCCGTTCCTCCCCTCAAGGGCACCAGCGCGATCGCCATGCTGTCGGCCTCGCTCAAGCGTCTGGACGACGAGCAGCTGCCCGCCGCCCTGCAGGGTGTGGCCTACGAGATGTTCGACACCCTGGCCCCCGAAATGAGCGGCTTCAGCCGCGTGGCGATGTCCAACCTGTGGCTGTTCGGTCCTGTGGTGCAGAAGAAGCTCGAAAGCGCCGCCAGCACCAATGCCATGCTGCGCACTACCACGGCTCTGACCATCGTGAATGCCGGCAACAAGGACAACGTGCTGCCGGGACGCGCCGAAGCCACGGTCAACTTCCGCCTGCTGCCCGGCGACACGCAGGAGAACGTGCTGGCCCACATGCGCTCCAAGGTGGCTGCACCCGAAGGCCAGTTCGAGCTCTATGCGCTGGACCACGGCAAGCCGGCTTCCAGCTACAAGGTGGCGCCCACCAGCTCGGTGCAGTACGCCACGCTCAACCGCACCATCCGCGAAGTGTTTCCCGACGCGGTGGTGGCCCCGGGCCTGATGGTGGCGGGTACCGACTCGATCCACTTCGGCGAGATCAGCGACCACATCTTCAAGTTCTCGCCCATCCGCGCCAACGCCGACGACCTCAAACGCTTCCACGGTACCAACGAGCGCCTGAGCGTGAAGAACTATGCCGAGGCGATCCGCTTCTACCACCGCCTCATTCCCCAAATGGCAGGTGCCAAATAGGCCTGTGACCCGCGTGGAATGTGCGTAGACAGCTATTGAATCAATAGCGACTGTGGCGGGCTGGCGCGGGCCCAGCGGCGTTGGGAGCCCAGGCGCCTAGGCCTGCTCCAGCTCCACCCGGTTGCGGCCGAGGGCCTTGGCGCGGTACAGGGCCGTGTCGGCCCGGGCCATCATGCGGGCCACGGTGTCGCCGGGGTGCACGCTGGTCACGCCGAAGCTGGCGGTGCGCTGCCCCACCACGGGGAACGGAAACGCGGCCACTTCCTGGCGCAGCTTCTCGGCCAGGGCCATGGCACCGGCCTCCTGGGTCTCGCGGCAGATCACCAGGAACTCCTCGCCACCCCAGCGGCCGACCAGGTCCACCGCCCGGGTGCCGCGGCGCAGGATGTCGGCAAACTGCTGCAGCACCTGGTCACCCACCGCATGCCCATGCGTGTCGTTGACCGACTTGAAATGGTCCACATCGACCAGCAGCAGCGCAAACGGCACGCCATAGCGCTGGTGGCGGTGCAGCTCGTCTTCAAGCGCCTGGTCCAGGCGCAGGCGGTTGAACAGCCCGGTGAGCCGATCGGTCACCGACAGTGCTTCGAGCTGGGCGTTCTGGTCTACCAGCTGCGCGTTCATGCGGCGCAGCTCTTCCGTGCGTTGCGCCACCAGGCCCTCCAGCTCCGCATTCATGCGTGCCAAGGCATCGCTGACCTGCTTCTTCTCGGTCACGTCCTGCACAAAGCCGTACAGGTAGAGCAACTTGCCCTGGGCGTCGAGCTCGACGTTGACCTCGGTGTACAGGTGCCGGATCTCGCCGTCCTGGCGCAGCAGCCGGTAGTGCGTGGCGCCGGACTGGTGCGTGCGCATGCAGCCCGTGAACACCTGCAGGTAGCCGGGCAGGTCGTCGCGGTGGATGTTCCTGCTGGCCTCGGCGCCGGTCATGGCCCCGGCGAACCCCATGGGCACAGAGGCATGCTGCGGCACCGGTTGCCCGACGATGTCGTACACGGTGGCTGACCACAGCACCTGGTCGGTGGCCGGGTTCCACTGCCAGATTCCCATGCCGGCGTTCTTCTGCACGTTGGCCAGCAGGCCGAAGCCCCGCGCCTGGGCCCTTTCCGCCAGCGCGGTCTTGTGGTGGCTCAGCGCGTAGTCGCGCGCCGTGAGGTAGGTCTGCACCAGCAGGAAAAAGACAAAGCCCAAGGGGGCCAGGTAGTCGGTCTGGACCCAGCCGCGCGCATACAGGATGTCGTTGATGACGGCCGCCACGAACACCACGGCGCTGAGCAGCACCATGTGGGCGCGGTGGTCCCGGTGCCAGGCCGCGCGCACGATGACGCCCAGGCTCCAGGCCACACAGGCCAGCAGGTTGAGCTGCATGAGGTTGACCAACTGGTTGAACCAGCGCACCGACAGCAGCAATACTGCCGCTGTGCAGACAGCACTGACCACCATCAACCCGCGGAATACCCACGCCGACCAGCGTGATGCGAGCTGGGAGCGGAACACGTCGCGGAAGAAGTAGCACAGGATCATCGGCCCCATGCTCACTGCCAGGTATTCGAACTTGCGCGCCCACTCGAACGAAAAGTTGCTCCAGCGCTGTTCCACGATGTGGTCACCGACAAAGGCTGTGCGCAACACCATCAGGACACAGAACAGGCCGAAATACAGGGTCGAGCGGTCGGATGGCCGCAGCGCGAACAGGCCCAGCTGCCCCAGTGCGATGACCAGCAGGGCCCCGATCATGGCCATGTCGAACTGGTCGTGCTCGAACCAGGCCTTCTGCACCGCGGGCGCCAGACCCAGCACCATCGGCCGCCACACACCGCCCTTGCGGTAGTGGAAGTTGGACAGCTGCATCACCAGGGTGGTCTGGCGGCCCTGGGGCACGAACGAGACGACGTTGGGCTGCCAATGCGGAATCTCGCTTTCCAGCTGGGTGCCCACCTGGCCATTGGCATACAGTTCGCGCCCATCGACCCAGAGCCGAAACGCCGTGCTGGTGTTGGAGACCTTGAGGGCCAGCAGGGGCGCGGGTCCGCCAGTCTCGGGCAGCAGCACCGTCAGGGCATAGGTGGCGAAGCCATAGGGCGGCAGGTCGCGGCCGTCGTTCCAGAACCCCGGTACGGCCATGTACTCGCCGTGTGCCGCGACGGCGGCCGCGTCCGTCGCCCGCGGGTCGCGCAGCTGGTGCCAGAAAAAGCCCCAGTCGCCGCGCAGCTCCACGGTTGGCTGGGTGCTGAAGTCATGCCGGCGCAGGTCCAGAACGCCCTGGCGGGCGACCAGGGGTTCCTGGGCGGTGGCCGCAATGGGGGCCAGCAGCAGCCAGACCAGGGCAAGGAAGGACAGCAGGGAGTGCATGGATGGGAGCGATGTGCGCAGGATTGTGCGTTGCCACCGGCGGCGCGTCATGTGTGGAAACCCGCAGGTCGGCCTGGAACTAGCGGCTTCCTTGATGCAGATCGTGTTCTGCCCGCTCCCCGGGCGGGACAATGGCCCATGGTCAAGAAGTTTCCTGCGGCACCCCGCCACCCCGAGCGCATCTGCTGGGGCTGTGACCAGTATTGCGCCGCCAACGACATGCGCTGCGGCAATGGCTCCGACCGCACGCCGCATCCGGCCGAACTGTTCGGGGACGACTGGCAGGCATGGGGCCCCGAGCCATCGTCGCCACCAGCCGCTGCGGCCCGCATCCTCCCGGCTGACTGATGGCATCGACCGAAGCTATCGCCCAGGACGCTGCGAGCGTGTCGGCCGACGCGGCTCCCTTTGCCACTCCACTGGACCTGCAACGCCCGGGCTACAAGGCCATGTGGGTGGGCATCTGCCTGGAATGCCTGGAATTCGCGGTGTTCTTCGTGGTCTATTTCACGGCGCGCTGGTACCAGCCGCAGGCATTCCAGGACGGGGCGGCGCGGCTGTGGACGCTGGGGGGACTGCTCATCACCCTGGTCATGGTCACCAGTGGCTACCTGCTGACGCGCATGCTGCACCACCTGGAAGCCGGGCGGCGCCGACAGGCCGCGGGTTGGCTGGCGGCAGCCTTCGCGCTCGGGCTGTGCTACCCGCTGCTCAAGGGCTTCGAGTGGCAGTGGAACCAGGCCCAGGGGCTGGACGCCCAGGCTGGCATCTTCGTGGTGGTGTACTACTACCTCACGATCAACCACTTCATCCACGCCAGCTGGGGCCTGCTGGGCATGGCCTGGACCCTGCTGCGCATGCTCACCGGCAGCTATGCCGACGGCGACTGCCGCGGCCCGCAGTCGCTGGCGATCTACTGGCATGCCACCGACCTGGTGTGGCTCATGATCTTTGCCCTGTTCTACGCCTTCGCATGAAATACCAGCTGCAACGCTGTGCCCTGTCCGCCACCACCGTGGCTTGGCTGCTGCTGTGCGTGCTGTCGGTCGTGAGCGTGGTGCTGGCAGCGCAGTCGCACACCGGGCTGGCACGCATGGGGCTGACCCTGCTGGTGGCGCTGCTGGCCTGGGCCAAGGCACGCGTGCTGCTGCGCCGTTACCTGGAAGTGCAGCGGGCCGGGCCGGTATTCGTGCGGCTGCTGCAGGGCTTTGCCGTGCTGGCACCGCTGGGGCTGGCGGCTTCGGCGCTGCGGGAATACCTGCTGCTATAGCCAGCGCCGTACTTGCGTGCAGTAGGCCGTGAATGCCGGCCCAAATTTGGCGGCCATCACGCGTTCCTCGGGAACGATCTGGAAGCGTGTGATGAAGCCGACGAACAGCAATGGTCCGCCCCAGGCGGGCAGGCTGCCCAGTACCAGTGCCCAGCCGGACAACTGCAGGGCCATGCCGAGGTACATCGGGTTACGGGTGACGCGGTAGACGCCGCTGACCACCAGGCTGCTGGTGCGCTGCGGCTGCAGCGGGTTGAATGTGGTGCGCGCGCGCCGGAATGCCAGCAGGCCCAGCGCGTCGAGTGCCAGACCGGCCAGCAGCAGGGCCACAGCGGCACTGCCGCGCAACATACCCACGCTGTCCCAGGACCAGCCCGGCGCAGCCAGCCACATGCCCCAGCCACAGAGCAGCCCCACCACGGGCGGCGGCAGGCGGTGTTCCAGCCATTGCATGGGTTGTCGCTCCTAGCGTGGCAACAGGGCGGAAGGCACCACGGTTTCTCCGCTCTTGATGCCCTGCATGACGATGTTGCTGCGTATTTCCTTCACGCCGCGCTCCTTGTGCAGGTGCTCGATGGCGAACTGCGAATACTCCTTGAGGCTCTTGGCCCGGATGCGCAGGATGTAGTTGCACTCGCCGGTCACGATCCAGGCACCGACCACCTGGGGCCAGCGCTGCACCGCGGCCAGGAAGCTCTCGTGCCAGCCCTCCACTTCCTGGCGCATGGTCACCTGCACGAACGCGTCCACATCCAGCCCCAGCGCCCGGGGGTCGAGCTCGGCGCGGTAGCGGGCAATGACGCCGGCCTCTTCCAGTTGGCGCACGCGTCGCAAGCAGGCCGAAGGGGAGAGCGCCACTTGGTCGGCCAGGGCCTGGTTGCTGATGCGTCCGTCTTCCTGCAGCAGGGCGAGGATCTTGTGGTCAATGCTGTCGAGGGCAATCACGGGGCGGTGGGTGCAGAGCGGGGGTGTTTGCCATTATGCGGCGCGCCATGGCGCCCGGTCAGCATGAGTTTCAGGCATTGAAGTTGATCCCAATATGCATTGGACGAAACATTGGCCGTTCGGAACAATCCACGCCCACAAGGAGACAGCAGCGTGGAAACCCTGGAATTTGACTATGTGATTGTCGGCGCCGGTTCGGCCGGGTGCACCCTGGCCGCGCGCCTGAGTGAAGACCCCCGCACCACGGTGTGCCTGCTCGAAGCCGGTGGCCCGGACAACAGCGTGCTGGTCCATGCGCCCGCCGGGGTGGTGGCCATGGTGCCCACCCGGATCAACAACTACGCCTTCGAGACCGTGCCGCAGCCGGGCCTCAATGGCCGCAAGGGCTACCAGCCGCGCGGCAAGACGTTGGGCGGCTCCAGCTCCATCAATGCCATGCTTTACGTGCGCGGCCACCGCTGGGACTACGACCACTGGGCCGAACTCGGCAACCCGGGCTGGGGCTACGACGCAGTGCTGCCGCTGTTCAGGCGCGCCGAACACAACGAGCAGATCCACAACGATTTCCATGGCCAGGGCGGCCCGCTGAACGTGACCTACCCGCGCTTCGACAGCCCCTTGAGCCAGATGTTCCTGGACGCAGCGCGTCGCAACGGCATCCCGCTGAACCCGGACTACAACGGTGCCGAGCAGGAAGGCAGTTTCCTCTACCAGGTGACGCACAGGAATGGCGAGCGCTGCAGCGCCGCCAAGGCCTACCTGACGCCGAACCTGGGCCGCCCCAACCTGCGCGTGGTTACCCACGCGGTGAGCGAGCGCATCACCCTGGAAGGGCGCCGCGCTACCGGCGTGCGCTACTACCAGGGCAACCAGCTGCACACCGTGCGTGCGCGCCGTGAAGTCATCGTCAGCGCCGGGGCCTTCGGCTCGCCGCAGCTGCTGCAGCTCTCCGGCATCGGCGCAGCGGCCGACCTGCGCAAGGCCGGGGTCACGCCAGTGCACGAACTGCCGGGTGTGGGCCAGAACCTGCAGGACCACATCGACTACGTGCAGAGCTGGACCGTGCCCAGCACGGCTGGCGCCTTTGGTGCCACGCCGCGTGGCATGGCCCATGTGGTGAAAGCCATGTTCGAGTGGCGCCGCCAGCGCAGCGGCATGATCACCAGCACCATTGCCACGGCCGGCGCCTTCTTCCGCTCGGCACCGACGGTGGCCGTGCCCGACCTGCAGCTCGTGTTCGTGGTGGCCCTGGTGGACGACCACGCCCGCAAGGCCCACCTGAGCCACGGCATTTCCTGCCATGTGGACGTGTTGCGCCCCTACAGCCGTGGCACCGTGGCCATCCGAAGCACCGACCCGCGCCAGGCCCCGGTCATTGACCCGCGTTTCCTCAGCGACGAGCGCGACCTGAATCTGCTGGTGCAGGGTGGTCTGGTTCAGCAGCGCATCATGGAAAGTGCACCCTTCGACAGCGTGCGCGGCAAGATGCTCTACCCCGTGCCCAGCGGCGACACCGCGGCGCTGGCGCAGGACATCCGCAACCGGGCCGACACCCAATACCACCCGGTGGGCACCTGCAAGATGGGGCCGGACAGTGACCCCCTGGCAGTGGTGGATGCGCAACTGCGCGTCAAGGGCATCGCCGGCCTGCGCGTGGCCGACGCCTCCATCATGCCCTCGCTCATCGGTGGCAACACCAATGCGCCGACGATCATGATCGGCGAGAAGTGCGCGGACCTCATCCGCGCCGGGGCCTGAGCAGGGCGGGCCCATGCAGCTGTCTGTGTTGCGGGCCTTGACCGGCGGGGCGCTTCCCCACGCCAGCAGGCGCACGGTGCTGCGTGCAGTGCTGTGCGCGCCTGCCTTCGGGCAGGGCGCGTCCGCCTGGGCACAGGCCAGAGTCATTCGCCTGTCCATGATGGAGGGGGTTCCGACCATCACCGCCAAGCCCCTGGCCACCCTGCAGCGGGCCTACCGGAACCTGGGGTTCGAGCTGGAAGTCGAAACCATGCCCTTTGCCCGCTCCCTGCTGGCAGCCGACCGGGGCGAAGTGGATGGCGAGGTAGCCCGACTTCCCCACATCGAGGAGTCGGCCAGGAACCTGCGCAGGGTGCCGATTGTGATCAACCAGACGGAATACGTGCCCTACGTCCTTCAGGGCACACGCACCGACATGAACAGCTGGGACCGGATCAACGCCTCGGGGCTTCGTGTGGGCGCACGTCGAGGGGCCCGACTGACGGAGGATTCGGTGCGCGAGGACCGGCTGACGCTGGTCAACACCTACGAGTCCCTGTTGGGCATGCTTCTTCTGGGGCGCATCGATGTGGCCATTGCACCCAAGGGCCAGCTCGAAGAGGTGATTCCCAGCCTGGACGGCCGGGCCCGCGCGGAGCTGCCAAGACTGCAGCCATTGGGTGTCTTCGCGACGGTGCCCGTGTACCACTACCTGCACCAGCGCAATGAATCCCTGATTCCGCAGCTGACTAAGGAAATAGTGCGCATCCAATCCCAAGCCCCAGTGCCGACAGGGCGCTAGGTGCCTAGGCTGCCCAACGGTGGCGCCGAAATAATTGCATTTTGCGGCTCGTGGCCGCAGAAACATGCATGAAATGCCTGAATCAGGGTGCAACTTGCCAGCACATTTCGCAGATTCTTGCGTACAGTGTGTCTCCATTGACGCCAATGCAGGAGCCTTCCATGCCCATCACCCTTGCCTCCGTCCAAGCCCAGGATGCCCGCGACGCACTCGCCCCCCTGCGCCAGGAATTCAATCTGCCTGGCGGGGTGATCTACCTCGACGGCAACTCGCTCGGCGCCCAACCCAAGGCCGCCCTGGCGCGCGCCCAGCAGGTGGTGCAACAGGAGTGGGGTGTGGGCCTGATCCGCAGCTGGAACACGGCGGGCTGGTTCGAACTGCCGCAGCGCCTGGGCAACCAGCTCGGCCAACTGGTGGGCGCCAAGGACGGTGAAGTGGTGGTGACCGACACCACCTCGGTGAACCTGTTCAAGGTGCTGGCTGCGGCGCTGCGCAAGCAACGGGCAGTTGCACCCCACAAGCGCGTCATCGTCTCGGAGCGGCGCAATTTCCCCACCGACCTCTACATTGCCCAGGGCCTGACCGAGCAACTGCAAGCCCACGGAGCGCCAGCCTACGAGTTGCGCCTGATCGATTCGCCCGAGGAGTTGGGCCATGCGCTCAAGGACGACGTGGCCGTGCTCATGCTCACCCACGTGAACTACCAGACCGGCTACATGTACGACATGGCCGCCACCACCGCATTGGCCCACCACCATGGCGCCGTGACGGTGTGGGACCTGGCCCACTCCGCCGGTGCGGTTCCGGTGGACCTGAACGGCGCCAATGCCGACTACGCCGTGGGCTGCACCTACAAGTACCTCAACGGCGGCCCCGGCTCGCCCGCCTTCCTGTGGGTGCATGCGCGCCACCAGAACAGTTTCTGGCAGCCGCTGTCGGGCTGGTGGGGCCACGCCCGCCCCTTTGCCATGGAGCCGGGTTACGAGGCCAAGGCGGGCATCTCCCGCTACCTGTGCGGCACCCAGCCCATCACCTCGCTGGCCATGGTGGAGTGCGGGCTGGACGTCTTTGCCAAGACCAGCATGGCCGCGCTGCGCGACAAGAGCCTGGCCCTGACCACCCTGTTCATGGAACTGGTGCAGCAGGAGTGCGCGGGGCACCCGCTCACCCTCATTACGCCCACCGACCCGGCCCGTCGCGGCAGCCAGGTCAGCTACGAGCACCCGCACGGCTTTGCCGTGGTGCAGGCGCTCATCGCGCGCGGCGTCATCCCTGACTACCGCGAGCCGCGCATCATGCGCTTCGGCTTCACCCCGCTGTACACCAGCTTCGAAGATGTGTGGAACGCCGTGGCCATCCTCAAGGACATCCTGGACAACGGCAGCTGGGACCAGCCGCAGTTCCACCAGCGTGGCGCGGTGACCTGAGTGTCGCTAGTAATTTGGTAGCTGAGTGCGCAGTATTTTCGCGGGCTAGCGGCTGATTTTGTCTTCGTCCTGCGGGGAGTCGCCCGGCCCGGCGCGCAGCATGCGCACGGCACCGAAGGGGCACACCACGTAGCACTGCGCGCAGCCAGTGCAGCCCGCCGCATCGTCCAGCGCCGCCACCTTGACCCAGCCCTGCGGGTGCAGGCTCAGCACATGCGGAGCGCACGCCGCCACACAGCGCCCGCAGCCCGTGCAGCGCGCGGGGGCGATGGTGGGGAGGAAGGCAGCGGGCATGGGCGCATTGTGGCGCGCCCGGCCCGCCAGCGTCACTCGAGGACGCGGGCTGGTCCGGTGCTGAGCTGTGCCCGTTGCATCCAGTCGAAGACCGATTCCACTGTGACCGTCTCGATGCGACCGCTGTAGCGCTTGTCGTCCGGGTGGTCGTCAAAGGCCACGTTGGCGCGGGTCACGCGTGCGCCCAGGCGCGTCAGGGCGTCGAGCTGCAGCACGGCGGGTTGGTAGTCACGCAGCCGCAACCACGCCTGGGCCTTCTCACGTGCAGGGGCGCCCTCACCGGCCACCGGGGCCATCGCCATGGCGATGGTTTCCATGGCCCATTGGTTGGACTGCTGGTAGCGCGTGGCCCAGGGGTAGCTGAGCATGTTGTAGGCCTTCAGGTGCAGTCGCACCGCCTGCGCCGTGTCGCGCAGTACCGGCAGCAACGCCTTCTGTACCTCGGCCCGCGGGGTTACCCAGGCAGCCTCGAAGCGCCAGAGGTCATCCAGGAAGAACTCGCCGAGTCCCTGCTTGTAGATGGCGGACTCGGCGGTGCCGCACTGGTTGAGCTTGTGCAGCACACGCCATACGCTGGTGCCGTCTGCCAGCACTTCGCGGTAGGCAAAGCCCAGGTGGGAATAGCGCACCTTGTATTTGCTCAGGTCCTGTCCGGCACGCGCCAGCAGCACCACGTCGGCGCCGCTGGCGTCCAGCGCTTGCGCGGTGCGCAAGGCCAGCGTCATGGCGCGCTCCACGGTCTGGGCGGTCAGCGGTTTGGGGTCGTCACAGGCGCGCCCGGCCCAGGCCGGCGCCACGGCCAGCACGGCGGCCAGTGCCACACCGACCGCACGGATGAGCCGCTTCACCGGCTCACCTTTTCGTTATGCAGCAGGGCACGGCCCACGGCATTGGGCACGAAGGCCAGTACCTGGCCCGCCGCCGAAAGCACCACGCCAGCCGCAAACGTGCTCACGGTGACGGCTGTACCCACGGCCATGGATGCCTGACCGGCTGCCTTGCTGGCCAGGCGCACGCTGGCGCGGGCGCCGTCCGAGGCGCGTTCCAGCACATACACCACCCCTGTGGCGGAGGCTTCCACAGCCACGATGCTCAGTGTGGCGCCGGCCAGTGAAAACGCCGCAGGCAGTGCGGACGCATCCTTGGCCGAAGCCCCGGCTTCTGCGACGACGGAGGCGATGGGCAGCGCCGACAGCAGGCTGGCGGCGGAGGCGTCGCTTTGGGCGTGGGAAGTGGACAGTGCAGCGGCCAGCAGGGCGCCAACTGCAAGTGCCTGGAGAGTTTGCTTCATGGTGTTGCAAGGAATACGGGCCAATCGCCCGCACCATGGTAAACGCTGCGGCAGGGGGAGCTGTTGACAGCGCTTCAGTGCCGGTGCAGTGGCGGGTTCACAAAAGTTTGCACGGCCTACGAATTGCCTTTACGCGGTCTGGATGCAATGCATCCCTTCAAGCCTGCCCCTTCGGGGGTGCCAAAGAAAGGACCCATGCATGCACTTTGACATCCGATCAATCGCCAAACGCTGGTGGCCTGCTGGCGTACTGGCGAAAGTTGTGTTCACCTTGGCCTTCCTATTCCTGCAGACTGGTCAGACGGCCTCAACGCCTGTGGCCCCGACCACAGCCAGTTCCGCCGCACCGTCGCGGACATTGGCGCTGCCGGACTTCTCGCAGATCGCCACCGAGCAGGGCCCGGCCGTGGTGAACATCAGCGTGACCGGCCATGCGCGGCGCACCGCGGCCAATACACCGTTCGGGCAGTTGGACCCGCAAGACCCGTTCTATGAGTTCTTCCGCCGCTTCCAGCCTCCGGGCAACGGCGGGGAAGAGGAAACCCACGCGCTGGGCTCCGGCTTCATTGTCGACTCCGATGGCGTGGTGCTGACCAATGCCCACGTGGTGGCCGATGCCGATGAGGTGGTGGTCAAGCTGACCGACCGGCGCGAATTCAAGGCCAAGGTGCTGGGACAGGACAAGCTCACCGACGTGGCGGTATTGCGCATCAATGCCAAGGACCTGCCCACGGTGCGCATCGGCGACCCGGGCAGGAGCAAGGTGGGCGAATGGGTGGTGGCCATCGGCTCGCCCTTCGGGCTAGAGAACACCGTCACGGCCGGCATCGTGTCGGCCAAGGCGCGCACCCTGCCCGACGACGGCTATGTGCCCTTCCTGCAGACCGACGTGCCCATCAACCCCGGCAACTCGGGCGGGCCGCTGTTCAACCTGAACGGCGAGGTCATCGGCATCAACTCCCAGATCTACAGCCGCAGCGGCGGTTACCAGGGCCTGTCGTTTGCGATCCCCATTGACGTGGCCATGAAGGTGGAAAAGCAACTGCTGGCCCACGGCAAGGTCGAGCGCGGTCGCCTGGGCATACAGGTACAGGAGCTCAATGCCGACATGGCCCGCAATGTGGGGCTGGACAAACCCATGGGCGCCCTGGTGATGGGGGTGGAGAACGGCAGCGCCGCCCACCGCGCTGGCTTGCAGCCGGGTGACGTGATCCTGTCGTTCGCCGGTACCGACATTGAAACCTCTGGCCAGTTGCCTGCGCTGGTCGCCGGTACCGCGCCGGGTGCCGAAGTGCCCATGACGCTGTGGCACAACGGAAAGAAGGAAAGCCGCAAGGTGCGCATCGGTGCCGTGGCCGACGAAAAAGTGGCCACGGCCGACGCGCCGCCGGCCCAGGGCGGCCTGGGCATGAGCGTGCGCCCGCTCACCGCGGCGGAACGTCAGGCCGCGCACGTGGTGGGTGGCCTGCTGGTCGAGAAGCTGCGCGACGGCCCGGCGCGCAAGGCCGGCTTGCGCGAGGGCGACGTCATCGTCGCAGTGAATGGCTCCCTGGTAACGGATGTGCGTCAACTCCGCCAGGTGCTGCAGGCATCGGGTGAGGGCTCGGCCTCGGTGCTGGTGCAGCGAGGCGAGGCGCGTGCAGTGCTGGAGCTCGCGCTGGGATGAGGGCTCGTGCGTGGCCGGGTGGCTTCAATGCCCTGTGCCACGCACGTCGACGAAACTCTTGACCTGCTTCACGCCTTCGGTAGCGCGGATGGTGCCGAGCACGGTGTTGAGCTCGTTGCGGCTCAGCGCGCGGCCGATCACGTAGACCGTGCCGTAGACACAGCGCCAGCGGTAGTTCACCGAGGTCACACCCTGAGTGGTGAGCAACTGGGCCGAGATCTTGGTCTCGATCCAGAAGTCGTTGACGCTCTGGCCAATGCCTTCCTTCTTGGGCGTGGACTTGTTGCGTGCCGCGTCGCGGCGCTGGCTCTGGGCCTCCTTCGAGACCAGCAGGATCTCGTTGTAGACCATGCGGGCGCGCTTGTCGGCGCGCACCAGCGCCTCGACTTCCTGGCGCTGGCGGGCATCGGTCAGTGCGCCGGTGATGAGCACGCGCTGCTCCCACACATCGAGGCTCACATCCAGGGCCAGGTTTTTGTCCTTGTCCAGCAAGGCGCTGAAGTAGCTGGTGGCCATCCGGATGTCGGTGGCCTGGTCCTCGCTGCTGCGGTCTTCAAACGCCTTCTTGGCGGTTTCTGTGACGACCGTGGTGCAGGCCGGCAGCAGCAACAGGCTGCCGAGCAGGAGGGCGGTGGTGGCAATGCGGCGGTGCATGGGGTGCTTCGGTGGGAAAGGTGGTGGCAGCACTGTAGCGGTCAGGGTTCGGTTTGTAAAAGTTCCAGCAACTCCGCCGTGGGGTAGCCGTCGGCAGGCAGGCCACGGCTGCGCTGGAAGGCCTGCAGCGCCTTGCGCGTGGCCGGCCCCACGGTGCCGTCGGGCACGCCGCTGTCGAAGCCGCGCCGGTTCAGGGCCGTTTGCAGGCTCAGCACCTCACTGCGGGTCAGGGGGCGCAGATCGCGTGGCCAGGGGGCCTGCACTGCCGCGCCACCTGCGAGGCGCTGGGCCAGCAGGCACACGCTCAGGGCGTAGCTGGTGGCGTTGTTGTAGCGCAGGATGGCCCGGTAGTTGTCCCCCACCAGAAAGGCGGGCCCGCGCAGCCCTGCGGGCAGCAGCAGCGACGCGTTGCTGAGCGCGGGCAGTGCGTTGCCGTCCAAGCTGCGCACGCCTTCCAGTACCCACGCAGCGGTGCTTTGGCGCAGCGCCGGGTCGGCGCGTGCAGGGTCGAAGTCGGGGGGCAACTGCACCTCGGTGCCCCACACTTCCTGTGCCCGCCAGCCCGAGCGGGCAATGAACTGGGCGGTGGACTGGAACACGTCGGGCATGCTGCCCCAGATGTCGATGCGGCCGTCACCGTCCCCATCAATGCCATGGGCCAGGTAGATGGAAGGCATGAACTGTGTCTGCCCCATGGCCCCGGCCCAGGAGCCCAGCATCTGCTCCGGTGCCATGTCGCCGCGCTGCACGATGCGCAGCGCCAGCAGCAGCTCGCCCCGGGCCCAGGCTTCGCGTCGGCCGTCGAAGGCCAGCGTGGCCAGCGCGTCCAGCACCGGCAGGTTGCCATAGTGGGTGCCGTAGTTGCTTTCCATGCCCCATACCGCCAGCAACACCGTGGCCGGCACGCCGAAGCGGCTTGCGGCCGCGTCCAGTTCCTTGTGCCACTGCGCGCGCTTCTCGCGCCCCTTGGCAATGCGGGCTGGAGACACGATGCTGTCGACATAGTCCCAGATGGCGCGGCTGAACTCGGGTTGGCTGCGGTCCAGCTCGACCACGCGGGGCACGTAGCGAACCGATGGCAAGGCACGGTCCAGCGTGGCTTCGTCGATGCCCGCACGCAAGGCGTCGGCGCGGAACTGCTGCAGCCACTGTGAGAAGCGGGCCTCGACCGCGGCGGATGCCGGGGGCTCGGTGGGGCCGGTCGGCGCCTGGGTGGCAAAAGGCGTTGGGGGCGGTGTCGTGCTGTCGATGGGAGGCACCGGTGCGCAGGCGGCCAGGCCTGCCAAGGCCAGCACGGTGGCGCTGTGGTGTCGTTTCATCGTGGTGCGTGAGCGTGGCCCGTGGCGCAGGGCAGGGCCAGCACCCAAGGAGCAAACGACTCATAGACCCGCAGCGGCAGGCCGTGGCGCGAGAACACCGAGCTGCGGGCCCAGCGCGGTGCGATGCGCGCCAAACCCTGCGGCAGGTGCACCATGGCGCGACGGATGTGCCCGGCGTCAAGGCTGCAGCAGGGCACGGGCTCGCAGCGCAGGGCACTGCGGGAAATGCTGCGGTCATGGAACAGCAGTTCCGCCAGCGGGCGGCTGCCGAGGTTGGCCAAGGCTCGCCAAGGCCCCTTCACCGCATGGGGCAGGGTGGCGCTGCGGGCCCAGACGGCCGGGCGCTCATTCACCAGGATCAGTACCTCACGCACATAGCCGCAAGCGACATGCAGGTCGCGCCGTTCTTGCGGCCACAAGGCTTGCAGGCCTTCGTGCAGCACCACGATGCGTACGGAACCAAAGCGGCGCAGTTGCGCCGTGAGCGAACCACCCACCTGCAACCAGGCATGGGTGCGGGGGGTGCCGGGAGTCCGGCGCATGGGTCAGACGTCGATGTTGCCCGCGCGCAGGGCGTTGGTCTCAATGAAGTCGCGGCGCGGCTCCACCTCGTCGCCCATCAGCATGGTGAACACGCGGTCGGCCTCGATGGCGTCGTCGATCTGCACGCGCAGCAGGCGGCGCACGGTCGGATCCATCGTGGTTTCCCACAGCTGCTCGGGGTTCATTTCACCCAGACCTTTGTAGCGCTGGCGGGCCGTGGTGCGCTCGGCTTCCGAGATGAGCCAGGCCATGGCCTGGCGGAAGTCGGAGACCTTCTCTTCCTTCATCTTCTCGCCTTCGCCGCGGGTGACGCGGGCACCTTCGGACAGCAGGTCGCGGAAGGTGTTGGCGGCTTCGGCCAGGGCCGCATAGTCCGCACCGTGGACGAAGTCCTGGGTCAGCACGCTGCTCTTGACGTTGCCGTGGTGGCGGCGGCTGATGCGCAGGATGGGCTTGTCGCTGCGGGCGTCGAACTCGCCCGCCACTTCGGCGTCGGGCAGCTTGGCCTGCAGTGCGGCCGCCGACTTTTCGGCATCTTCCACGGTGTCCAGGTTGAGTACCACGCCGTCGGCGATGGCACGCAGGGCTTCGGCATCCATGAAGTTCTGCAGGCGCGCGATCACGCTTTGGGCCAGTTGGTGCTTGCGTGCCAACTCGGCCAGGGTGTCGCCGGTGAGGATGGTTCCTTGGGCGTCGCCGGTGTGCACGCTGGCATTCACCAGCGCAATGCGGGTGAGGTAGGCGTCCAGTGCAGCGGCGTCCTTCAGGTACAGCTCTTCCTTGCCGTTCTTCACCTTGTACAGCGGGGGTTGGGCGATGTACACATGGCCGCGCTCCACCAGTTCGGGCATCTGGCGGTAGAAGAAGGTCAGCAGCAGGGTACGGATGTGGGCGCCGTCCACGTCCGCGTCGGTCATGATGATGATGCGGTGGTAGCGCAGCTTGTCGATGTTGAAGTCGTCGGTGCCGCTCTTGCCGCTTTCCTCAGTAGCCTTGCCGATGCCGGTGCCCAGTGCGGTGATGAGCGTGACGATTTCGTTGCTGGAGAGCAGCTTGTCGTAACGGGCCTTCTCGACGTTCAGGATCTTGCCTCGCAGCGGCAGGATGGCCTGGAACTTGCGGTCGCGGCCCTGCTTGGCGGAGCCGCCGGCGGAGTCACCCTCGACGATGTAGATTTCGCACAGCGCCGGGTCCTTTTCCTGGCAGTCGGCCAGCTTGCCGGGCAGGCCCATGCCGTCGAGCACGCCCTTGCGGCGGGTCATCTCGCGGGCCTTGCGGGCGGCTTCGCGGGCACGGGCCGCTTCGACGATCTTGCCGCACAGGATCTTGGCGTCGTTGGGGCGCTCTTCGAGGAAGTCGGTCAGCGCCTTGGCAACGATGTCTTCTACCGGGGCGCGCACTTCGCTCGATACCAGCTTGTCCTTGGTCTGGCTGGAGAACTTGGGCTCGGGAACCTTGACCGACAGCACGCAGCACAGGCCTTCGCGCATGTCATCGCCGCTGACCTCGACCTTGGCCTTCTTGGCCAGTTCGTTCTGCTCGATGTACTTGCCGATGACACGCGTCATGGCCGCACGCAGACCGGTCAGGTGGGTACCACCGTCGCGTTGCGGGATGTTGTTGGTGAAACAGAGGACAGACTCGTTGTAGCCATCGTTCCATTGCATGGCCACTTCGACGCCGATCTCGGTGCCGGGGATGCCACCGTAGGTGTCGGCTGGGCGGCTGCCTGTGGCGTGGAAGGCGTTGGGGTGCAGCACCTTCTTGTTGGCGTTGATGAACTGCACGAAGCCCATGACACCGCCGCTGCCGGCGAAGTCGTCCTCGCGGCCGTCGCGCTCGTCCTTCAGGCGGATACGCACGCCGTTGTTCAGGAACGAGAGTTCGCGCAGGCGCTTGGCCAGGATGTCGTAGTGGAACTCGTTGTTCTGCTGGAAGATTTCGGTGTCGGGCAGGAAGTGCACCTCGGTACCGCGCTTCTCGGTGGCACCCAGCACCTTCATGGGGCTGACTTCAAATCCGTCCACGGTTTCCAGCAGACGGTTCTGCACGAAGCCCTTGGCGAACTCGATCTGGTGCACCTTGCCATCGCGGCGCACGGTCAGGCGCAGCCACTTGGAGAGCGCGTTCACGCAGCTCACACCCACGCCGTGCAGACCGCCCGAGACCTTGTACGAATTCTGGTTGAACTTGCCGCCGGCGTGCAGTTCGGTCAGGGCGATTTCCGCCGCCGAGCGCTTGGGTTCGTTCTTGTCGTCCATCTTCACGCCGGTGGGAATGCCGCGGCCGTTGTCGGTGACGGAGATCGAGTTGTCGGAGTGGATGGTGACCACGATGTCATCGCAGTGGCCTGCCAGCGCTTCGTCGATGGAGTTGTCGACCACCTCGAACACCAGGTGGTGCAGGCCGGTGCCGTCGGAGGTGTCGCCGATGTACATGCCTGGGCGCTTGCGCACCGCTTCCAGGCCTTCGAGGATCTGAATGGCGTCGGACCCGTAGTCCTGGTTCGCGCCGGGCTGGTTGTTTTCGGGGGGCAGTGTCGGTTCGGTCATGGTATTTGGCAAAAGCTTTAAAGCAAAAACCCCGCCTAGCCTAGGCGGGGTGTGCGTATGGCGCTATGTAAATTGAAGCAACATCAAATCCGCATCGGCATGACGACGTACTTGAAGGAGGTGTTGTCGGGGATGGTGATGAGCGCAGAGCTGTTGCCGTCAGACAGTTCGATGCTCACCATGTCTTGTCCCATGTTGCTCAGCACGTCGATCAGGTAGGTGACGTTGAAGCCGATCTCGATGCTGTCGCCACCATAGTCGATGTCGAGTTCGTCCACGGCTTCTTCCTGCTCGGCGTTGTTGGAGGCCACGCGCAGCGAGCCCGGGTCCAGGTTCAGGCGCACGCCCTTGAACTTTTCGCTGGTCAGGATGGCGGTGCGCTGCAGTGTGCGCAGCAACGGCTCGCGGCCCAGGGTCACCTTGTTCTTGTGGCTGCGTGGGATCACGCGGTTGTAGTCGGGGAACTTGCCTTCGACCAGCTTGGTCACGAACTCCATGCCGTCAAAGCTGAACTTGGCCTGGTTGTTGGCAAACTGCATCTCAATGGCGCCTTCGTCGTTCGAGAGCAGGCGCTGCAGTTCGATCACGGTCTTGCGCGGCAGGATCACTTCCTGCTTGGGCACTTCGACGTCGAGCTTGGCCGAGGCAAAAGCCAGGCGGTGGCCGTCGGTGGCCACCAGGCTCAGGGTGTCGCCTTCGGCCACGAACAGGATGCCGTTGAGGTAGTAACGGATGTCATGGACGGCCATGGCAAAGGCCACCTGGTCCATCAGGCCCTTGAGGGTCTTCTGGGGGATGCTGAAGGAGGGGCCGAAGTTGGGCGACTCCTGCACCAGCGGAAAGTCTTCGGCCGGCAGGGTCTGCAGCGTGAACTTGCTCTTGCCCCCCTTCACCACCAGCTTGTTCTGGCTCGACTCCAGCGATACCGTCTGGTCCGCGGGCATGGTGCGCAGGATGTCGATGAGCTTCTTGGCGCCCACCGTGGTGGTGAAGTTGCCGGTGTCGCCACCGAGTTCGGCCGTGGTTCGGATCTGGATTTCCAGGTCGCTGGATGTGAACTGCAGGGCACCTGCCGTCTTGCGCAGCAGGATATTGGCCAGGATGGGCAGGGTATGGCGGCGTTCGACGATGCCGGCCACCGACTGCAGTACCGACAGGACCTTGTCCTGGGGGGCTTTCAAAACAATCATGTCTACCTCAAGGCTGTTTATACGGCGACGGTGGATACGTCCACCGCGGTGTGTACTCGGGTCAATTCCGCCATTTTCCCTTGTTTTGACGACAATTCTGAGACGGACATTGCGGTATTTGTGGGCATGTTTGGCATGGTCGGGTTAACCCTTGAGCGTCTGCTCCAGCACGTGCAGTTGCTGGTTCAGGTCGGTCATCTGCTGGCGTTCCGCGGCGATCTTGCGCACCGCGTGCAGCACCGTGGTGTGGTCGCGTCCGCCGAACATCTCGCCGATTTCGGGCAGGCTCTTCTGGGTGAGCTCCTTGGCCAGGTACATGGCAATCTGGCGTGGCCGCGCAATGCTGGCCGGGCGCTTCTTGCTGTACATGTCGGCGACCTTGATCTTGTAGTAGTCGGCCACCGTCTTCTGGATGTTCTCCACCGAGATCTGGCGGTTCTGGATCGACAGCAGGTCGCGCAGCGCATCCCGTGCCAACTGGATCGAGACTTCCTTCTGGTTGAAACGGGCGTAGGCCAGCACCTTGCGCAAGGCGCCCTCCAGCTCACGCACGTTGGAGCGAACGTTCTTGGCCACGAAGAAAGCGACCTCCTCGGGCATCTCCGAGCCTTCCTGCTGCGCCTTGTTGATCAGGATCGCCACCCGCATTTCGAGTTCGGGAGGTTCGATGGCCACGGTCAGGCCCGAGTCGAAGCGCGATATCAGACGCTCGTGGATATCGGTCAGACCCTTGGGGTAGGTGTCGCTGGTCATCACGATGTGGCTCTTCTTGGCCAGCAGGGCCTCGAAAGCATTGAAGAACTCTTCCTGCGTGCGTTCCTTGTTGGCGAAGAACTGCACATCGTCGATCAGCAGCAGATCGAGCGAGTGGTAGCGCTCCTTGAATTCGTCGAAAGTCTTGCGCTGGTAGGCCTTAACCACATCGGTGACAAACTGCTCTGCATGGATGTAGAGAACCTTGGCCCCGGGCTTGTCCTGCAGCAGGCGGTTGCCAATGGCGTGCATCAGGTGGGTCTTGCCCAGGCCGACGCCGCCGTAGATGAACAGCGGGTTGTACAGGTGGCCCGGCGTGTGCGCCACATGCATGGCCGCAGCGCGCGCCATGCGGTTGGCCGTCCCCTCCACCAGGGTGTCAAAAGTCAGCGCGGTATTGATGCGGTTGCGCGGGGCCCCGTTGGCTTTGTCGCCCTCAGCGGGTTCGCTGTCTTCCGCATGTGCACGCGGTGCTGGCTTCGGAGCCAAGGTCGTGCGCACCGGCGCTTCACGCGGAGTAATCGCTAACTCCAGCTCGACCGGGCGTCCGGACACCTGTTCCAGCAACGCGCCCAGGCGCTTGCTGTATTGGGCGCGGAGCCAGTCCAGCTTGAAGCGGTTGGCGACAAAGACGGTGACCTTGGAGCAATCGTCCGCAACCTGTGCGTTGAGCGGTTTGATCCAGGTGTTGAATTGCTGTTCTGGCAGTTCCTGCGCGAGCAAGTCGACGCAGTCCTGCCAAAGCAGTTGCCCAGCCTCAGGCTGGATTTGGGGGGTGGGTGACACGTGGCGCTTTCCTCGGGCTAACCGGCAGCATTCTGTGGATAGTTTTTCAGTGGCTGCGTCCGCCATTGTAAATTATCAAGAGCTTATCCACATTTCCGGGGTGCTCAGGGTAATCCCCAGACGACTTCAAGCCCTGCATTGGGTGAAAGCGCCAAGGTCTTGCCGGGCTTGGGATTTTTTGCGATAATTGCGGGTTTCCCTGACTTTCGTTCGGGGCGAATGATTGAAAACCCGGTGCGTCCTGAGCGACGCACAGCCCGCCAACGCGGGCCCTGATTAGTTTAGGAAAATACCAAATGAAACGCACTTACCAACCTTCCAAGACCCGCCGCGCCCGTACCCATGGTTTCCTGGTGCGCATGAAGACCCGCGGTGGCCGTGCCGTGATCAACGCTCGCCGCGCCAAGGGCCGCAAGCGTCTGGCCGTCTAAGTCGGGGCGTTTAGCCACACCACGCAAGGAGCAGGCGCGTTTTGCCGACTGCCTCCGCCACGGGTTCGCGCCATGCAGAGATTGAAGACACGGCCCCAGTACCAAGCGGCGCTGGGAGGCAGGATTCTGTCGAAGACGGCGCATTTCGCGTTGCACGGTTGCGCATTGCCGCCGGCCGCGAACCCGCCAAGGGTTGATGAAGCAAAGAGGGCGCAAGCCCTTTTTTCGTCTGTGGACATCTGGCTTGGGGCAATGGTTCCCAAGCGCTGGGCCCGCCGTGCCGCCACGCGCAATCTCATCAAGCGCCAGATCTACGCCATCAGCGCCGAGCGCGCCCATGCCTTGGCGCAGGGCGCACATGTGGTGCGCCTGCGCAGTGCCTTTCCCCGCACCGAGTACCCGAGCGCTGCTTCCGATGCCCTGAAGGACGCAGTGCGTCAGGAGCTTCTGCAGTTGCTCGCCGCACCGCAGCGCGTTGCACCGGCGCCTGCCGAGGTGATCGCATGATGCGTGCGCTGCTCATGGGCCTGGTGCGGGCCTACCGTTTGTTGCTTAGCCCCTGGTTGGGATCGGCCTGCCGATTCGAGCCGACCTGTTCCGTTTATGCTCTGGGGGCTCTGGAACGCCATGGCGCAGCAGCTGGAACCTACCTCACTTTGGCGCGATTGGCTCGCTGCCATCCCTGGTGTGACGGTGGGGCGGATCCGGTTCCCGCAGCACCACCAGCCCTTTTTTCCCGTTTGCTCTCCCAATCGACAAAGAAACCTTCATGAACGATATTCGTCGCACCATTCTGTGGCTGGTTTTCGGTTTTTCCATGGTCATGCTGTGGGACAACTGGCAGGTCTACAACGGGCGCCCCGCCACTTTCTTCCCGCAGCAGCCGACCAAGGTGAGTGCGGCGTCCGCCCCCGCCGATGCCAAGGCCGTGCCGCCGGCCGCGCCGGTCGCCACGACCGCGCCAACCGGTGCAGCTACCGCTGCGACCGCCGCTGCACCCGCTGCGGCGCCGCGCCAGCTGATCGAAGTCAGCACCGACGTGCTCAAGCTGAGTTTCGACACCGAAGGGGGTTCGCTGGTCCGCGCCGAGTTCCTGAAGTACGCAGACGCCAACGACAAGGGCCAGAATTTCGTTCTGCTCAACGACAGCAAGGACCGTGTCTACAAGGCGCAGACGGGCCTGATTGGCAGCGCTGCTCCGGAAGGCTTCCCCACCCACACCACGCCTATGGTGTTCAGTGGCGAGCGCAGCCTGAAGGAAGGTGCTGACAGCCTGCAGGTGCAGTTCACCTCGGCCCCGGTGGGCGGGGTCAAGCTGGTGAAGACCTACACCCTGCGCCGTGGCGCCTATGACATGGCGGTCAAGCATGAGCTGGTCAACGTGTCGTCGGCCCCGGTCAGCCCGCAGCTGTATGTGCAACTCATGCGCGACGGCAACAAGCCTGCTGGCGAGTCCTCGTTCTATTCGACCTTCACGGGACCGGCCGTCTACACCGACGCCAAGAAGTACCAGAAGGTCGAGTTCGCCGACATCAAGAAGGGCAAGGCGGACATCGAGAAATCGGCCGACAACGGCTACATCGCGATGGTCCAGCACTACTTCGCCAGTGCCTGGGTGCTGCCTGCCGGTATGCAGCGCAACCTGTCGGTCGAAGGCCTGAACATCGGATCCAGCGTGGCCGATTGTTGCTACCGCGTCTCGGCCATTGCACCGCTGGCAGCGATTGCTCCTGGGCAAAGCCAGTCGGTGGAGGCCCAGTTGTTTGTCGGTCCGCAAGAGGAAAAGATGCTTGAGGCACTGTCCCCGGGCCTGGAACTGGTAAAGGACTACGGTCTGTTCCACATCCTCGCCAAGCCGCTGTACTGGCTGCTCGACAAGCTGCATGCCTTTATCCAGAACTGGGGTTGGTCCATCGTGGCCCTGGTGCTGCTGCTGAAAATTGCCTTCTACTGGCTCAATGCCAAGGCCTACGCCAGCATGGCCAAGATGAAGGCGGTCAACCCGCGCATCATGGAACTGCGCGAGCGATTGAAGGACAACCCGCAGCAGATGCAGCAGGAGATGATGCGCATCTACCGCGAGGAAAAGGTCAACCCGCTGGGGGGCTGCTTCCCGATCATGATCCAGATTCCGGTGTTCATCGCGCTGTACTGGGTGCTGCTGTCCAGCGTGGAAATGCGCAATGCACCCTGGCTGGGGTGGATCCATGACCTCTCGGCGCCCGATCCCTACTTCATCCTGCCCTTGGTGATGACCCTCACCACGCTGCTGCAGACTGCCCTGAACCCGGCTCCGCCGGACCCGATGCAGGCCAAGATGATGTGGTTCATGCCCTTGGCCTTCAGCGTGATGTTCTTCTTCTTCCCGTCTGGCCTGGTGCTGTACTGGATCACGAACAACGTGCTGTCGATTGCCCAGCAATGGATCATCAACACCCGCATGGGTGTGCCGCCGCAGTTCAACCTGCCCAAGTTCAAGTGACGCGGGGGTAGCGCCCCCATGCTAGCCCGGCAGCACGATCCCATCATCGCCATCGCCACCGCTCCCGGCAGGGGTTCGGTGGGAATCGTGCGCATCAGCGGTAAAGACCTCCGGGGCTTTGCCCAGGCCTTGTTCGGGCGCACCCTGGCACCGCGGCAGGCCACTTACCTCCCCTTTACCGATGCCGATGGCTCGGTCATCGACAAGGGTCTCGCGCTGTACTTTGCCGGACCCCACTCCTTCACCGGAGAGGACGTGCTGGAACTGCAAGGCCATGGCGGCCCGGTGGTGCTGCAGTTGGTGCTGGCCCGTTGCATGGCGTTGGCAGCAACGGCCTCCGGTCAACAGGGACTGCCGCTGCTGCCGGGACTGCGGCTGGCGCAACCCGGAGAGTTTTCCGAGCGCGCTTTCCTCAATGACAAGCTCGACCTGGCGCAGGCCGAAGCCATCGCCGACCTGATCGACGCCAGCACCGAAGCCGCCGCGCGCAGTGCCAGCCAGTCGATGACGGGCGTCTTTTCCCAGCGCGTACACAGCGTGCGCGACGCGCTCATCGACTTGCGCATGCTGGTCGAGGCCACGCTGGACTTCCCGGAAGAGGAAATCGACTTCCTGCAGAAGGCCGATGCCCAAGGCCAGCTACAGACCATTCTGGCGCTGCTAGACGCAGTCTTGGGCGATGCCCGGCAGGGGGCCTTGTTGCGCGAGGGCATCCGCGTGGTCATCGCCGGGCAGCCCAACGTCGGAAAGTCGTCCTTGCTCAACGCCCTGGCCGGTGCGGAGTTGGCCATCGTCACGCCCATCGCCGGCACCACGCGCGACAAGGTCGAACAGACGATCCAGATCGAAGGGGTCCCGATCCACGTAATCGACACCGCGGGATTGCGCGACAGCAGCGACACCGTAGAGCAGATCGGCATTGCCCGGGCCTGGGACGCCATCGCCACGGCCGATGCCGTCGTGTTCCTGCGTGATCTGTCGCGCAGCGATGCTCCTGAATATGTAGCTGGTGACGCAGATATTGCGCGGGCTATAGCTGAAAGATGCCCCCAATCTGTGCCGGTGCTCCAGGTGTGGAACAAAGTCGACACGGGAGGTGCTTCGGTGACCAAGGAGGGCATCCGCCTGTCTGCCAAAACCCTCGAAGGCTTGCAATCCCTGCGCCAAGCGCTGCTTCAGGCCGCCGGCTGGCAGGGTGCGCAGACAGGCAGCTTCATGGCCCGGGAGCGGCACCTGCAGGCCTTGCGACAGGCGCGTCAACATGCCGAAGCCGCAGCGGCCCACCTCCAGGCCGCCGCCATGCACCTGGACCTGATGGCCGAGGAACTTCGCTTGGCACAGGTGGCACTGGGAGAAATCACCGGCGAATTTACATCTGATGACCTTTTGGGCGTGATTTTTTCGCGGTTTTGCATCGGGAAATAGCGCATACTGCGGGCTTCCAGTTGTAACCCTTAGCCCAGATCCATGTCGTTGTTCAATTGGTTTGGAAAAAGCAAGGCGGAATCCCCGGTTACCGCCCCGCGCACGTCGTCCGGCCTGACGCAGTTGGATGCCACCCTGCCCAGTGGGCCGTCCGCCCGCCCCGCGCCCACCGCAGCACCCACGGGCAGCCGCAAGCAGGAGCGACACGCCATGCGCGAGCTGCTCTACACCGTGGTGCGTGAATCGATGAACAAGATGGGTGTTCTGTCATCCAGCTACAAGTTCAAGGTCCTGTCGCTCGACTCCCGAGGCCGTCAATACCTGGTCATGATGGACGTACAACGTCTGCAGACCGGTGAGGTCGGGCGCATGGGAGAAATCGAAACCCTGATTGCACAGACCGCCAAGGCACGCCACGACATCCTTGTGACTGCTGTGTACTGGCGTGTGAGTGAACAGATGGTGCCGCAGGCATCGCGGCCACCGGTCACCGCAACTGCGGCTCCGCGTTCTCCTTATGAGCCTATCCAGCAGGATGAGGTGGAGGCATTCAAGAAGGCCCTGGCGGCGGCACCACGTCCCCATACCCGGCCTGGCGAATTGGTCCAGTCCGGACCCTTGGCACCCAGCAACGCAACCGGCTTTGCCGAGACCCAGCTCGACGACCACGGCTTTGCCGCCACGGAAATCGATGAGCGTGCCACACCGTTGAGTACCACCCAGTACGGCGACCTCTAAAGTCACCTCAGCGCTGCCAAATCAATTTGGCAGCAGTCAGTGGCCCGCAAAGTCCACCAGCGTGAACAGCGACAGTCCCGCCGCGCGCAGTTTTTCGGAACCGCCCAGCTCCGGCAGGTCGACAATGGCTGCGCCCTCCATCACCACGGCACCCTGGCGCTCCAGCAACTTCTTTCCCGCCATCATCGTGCCTCCGGTGGCGATCAGGTCGTCAATCAGCAGAACGCGATCACCGGGACGTACTGCGTCGGTATGCAGCTCCACCGTGGCGCTCCCATATTCGAGTTCGTAGGTCTCCTCCACCGTCGTGAACGGCAACTTGCCCTTCTTGCGGATCGGTACAAACCCAACGTTCAACTCATAGGCGACCACCGCACCGAGGATGAAGCCGCGGGCATCCAACCCGGCAACGACATCCGGACGCAGCTGCGGATCCATGTAGCGGTGCACGAAGGCATCGATCAGTACGCGAAACACCTTGGCGTCCTGCAGCAAGGGCGTGATGTCACGGAATTGAACCCCCGGAGCCGGCCAATCGGGCACGGTGCGCACGTGGTCCTTGAGATACTGATTGACACTTTGGTGGTGCATGGCTGTTTCTTCCGCGAGTCAGGTTGCAGCGATTGTCTCAGGCCGCGGCGGGAGCGGCACCGCGTACCAACGTTTGCTCGGCGCGCGCAAGCGCATCGGGCAGTCCACGGAGAACCAGGGTATCGCCAGGAAACAGCGCGGTCTGCCCAGTGCAGTCGGCATGACTTCCATCGCCGCGCCGTAGCGTGACCACACTGACGTCGTCCAACGCAAAACTGTCCATTGGCACACCGCTGCCATTCCAATGGGAGGGCAGTGCCACGGTGAGCAAGCGTTCCTGGTGTGTCTCAAGTGCCGTGTCGTCATCGGCACCGTGGAAGTAGCCGCGCAGCAGGCCATAGCGCGCATCGCGCTGGTCCTGCACGATGCGAATCACGCGCCGCATCGGCACGCCGACCAAGGCCAGCGCGTGGCTGGCGAGCATCAGCGAGCCCTCGATGGACTCGGGAACCACTTCCGTGGCACCCGCAGCGCGGAATCGGTCCAGATGCTGGTCATCCTGCGTGCGGATGATCACCGGAACCTGCGGCGCATGCGACTGCACGTGCCGCAGGACCTTGAGGCTTGCCTCAGGCGCATCGAGGTAGGTGACGACGACGGCACTGGCACGCGACAGGCCGGCCGCCACCAACGACTGTAGTCGGGCGCAGTCTCCGTAAACGACCGACAGGCCGGCCTGCACGGCTTGCTGCACACGGTCGGGGTCGAGATCCAACGCCAAGTAGGGGATCTTTTCAGACTCCAGAATGCGCGCAAGGTTCTGCCCGCAACGCCCGAAGCCGCAGATCAGCACATGTTCACGCGCGTCCATCGAGCGGCGTGCGATGGTGGTCAGCTGCAGCGACTGCAACAACCACTCGCTGGCAACCAGGCGCAGCACGATACGGTTGGAGTACATCACCACCAACGGCGTGGCCAGCATCGACAGCACCATGCTGGCCAGAATGGGGTTGAGCAGCGCAGGCGTCACCAAAGCGCTGTCTTGTGCCAGTGCCAGCAGCACGAAGCCGAACTCACCGGCCTGCGCCAGATACAAGCCGGTGCGCAGGGAAATGCCGGGTGACGCACCCAGGCCACGCGCCAGCATCGTCACCAAGGCCGCCTTGAACAGTGTCGGAAGTACCAGCAATGCCAGAACCAATCCCCACTGGTCGACTACCGCGTGCCAATCGAGCAGCATGCCCACACTGATGAAGAACAAGCCCAGCAAGACGTCATGGAAGGGGCGGATGTCGGCCTCCACCTGGTGCTTGAATTCCGTTTCGGCAATCAGCATGCCAGCAATGAAGGCCCCGAGTGCCAGACTCAAGCCGGCCAGTTCCGTCAACCAAGCAAGGCCCAGCGTCAGTAGCAGCAGATTCAGCACGAACAGTTCCTCGCTCTGGCGCTTGGCCACGAGCCGTAACCAGTGCCGTAGAACGAAGGGCCCACCCTTGAGCAGAATCACCACCAACAGCGTGGCTTTCAGTGCGGCAACGCCCAGTGCCGTGGCGAGGTCGCTGCTCGGCGAGCCCAGTGCGGGGATGAGCACCAACAGGGGGACCACGGCCAGATCCTGGAACAGCAGTACGCCCATGACCCGCTTGCCGTGTTCGGACTCCAGTTCCAGCCGTTCCGACAGCAGCTTCACCACGATGGCCGTGCTGCTCATGGCCAGGGCACTGGCCAAGGCCAAGGCCGTTTTCCAGTTGAGACCGGACCAACTGGTGGTGAATGCCGCCAGCGCAAGAACCACCGCGCTGGCCAGTACCATCGTGGCAGCTACCTGCAGGAATCCCAGTCCGAAAACGTGCGAGCGGATGGCCCAGAGTTTGGGGAGGTTGAATTCGAGTCCGATCACGAACATCAGGAAGACCACGCCGAATTCGCCCAGATGGCGCACGCTACCGGCACTTTGCGCCAGGGCCAAGGCATTGGGGCCGATGAGCACGCCCACGGCCAGATACCCCAGCATGGGCGGCAACTTGAGGAAGCGGCATGCCACCACGCCAAGCACGGCGGCCAGCAGATACAGCAGGGTAATTTCCAGCCCGGTCATGGGCACATGGTAGCAAGGCCCGGTACCCCCGATAAAATGCCCGCATGACCCTTGCTTCCCCGGCCCTCAGTGCCGTCCAGCGCGAACGTGCCCTCACCCTCGCCCACGAAACCTTCGACATCGAAGCCGCGGCGGTCGCCGGACTGCGCGCACGCACGGGAGAAGCCTTTGTCCGCGCGGTAGCGCGCGTGCTTGCGACCCCCGGTCGTGTGGTCGTCATGGGCATGGGCAAGAGTGGCCATGTCGGGCGCAAGATCGCCGCCACCTTGGCATCCACCGGCACCCCGGCCATGTTCGTGCATCCCGCCGAGGCCAGCCACGGGGACCTCGGCATGGTCACCACACAAGATGTGGTGCTGATGATTTCCAACAGTGGAGAGTCGCAGGAGATCGGGGCCATTCTGCCGGTGCTCAAGCGCTTGGGTGTCCCGCTCATCGCCATGACCGGCAATGGTCAGTCGTCGATGGCCCAGCACGCAGACATATGGTTGGACAGTGCGGTCGACAAGGAGGCCTGCCCGCTCAACCTGGCACCGACGGCCAGTACCACGGCCCAGATGGCCCTGGGCGACGCCTTGGCCGTGGCCTTGCTGGATGCGCGGGGCTTCAAGGCCGAAGATTTTGCCCGCTCACACCCCGGCGGTGCACTCGGGCGCAAGTTGCTGACCCATGTGAGTGACCTCATGCGCACAGGCGATGCCCTGCCCTGTGTGGCACCGGATACCGTGTTTTCCGATGTGATGCGCGAAATGAGTCACAAGGGCATGGGGGCCGCCATTGTGTGTGATGCCGACGGGCGGGCCATCGGCATCTTTACCGACGGTGACTTGCGCCGCTTGGTGGAACAGGGCGTGGACCTGCGCAGCAAGAATGCCAGCGATGTCATGCATGCGAATCCGCGCACGATCCGTGCCGACCGGCTGGCGGTCGAGGCTGCGGAACTGATGGAGCAGCACCGTATCACCAGTGTGCTGGTGGTGGACGCGCAGGATCGGCTACGCGGAGCCCTGAGCATCAACGATCTGCTGCGGGCCAAGGTGATTTGATGCAGCCGATCATCCAGTTCGATCCCGTGCTGCTGCTGCGAGCGCAAGATATCCGGGTGCTGTTCCTGGATGTGGACGGCGTGCTGACCGACGGTGGGCTGCTGTACAGCGAAAGCGGTGAAACCCTCAAGCGTTTCAACACCCTCGATGGCCATGGCCTGAAGATGCTGCAGAAAGGTGGCATCACGCCGGTGGTGATCACGGGGCGCGACTCGCAACCGCTGCGCGTGCGTCTGCAGGCGCTGGGCATCACCCATGCCCACTATGGAACCGAAGACAAGCGCCCGGCCGCCGAGCACAGTCTGGCCCAACTGGGATGCACTTGGGCGAATGCGGCGGCCATGGGTGACGATTGGCCGGATTTGCCAATGATGCTCGGAGCCGCATTGGCCTGTGCGCCGGCCAATGCGCATTGCGAAGTGGCGGCACGCGCGCACTACGTCACACGTGCACAGGGGGGGCACGGGGCCGTGCGCGAAGTATGTGACCTGCTGCTGACAGCCAGTGGACGCTATGTCGAGCTGCTGGGCGGCTACGGGCACCCATGACCTGGATGCATCGCCTGTGGGAGCGGGTGCTCCTGTACTTGCCACTGTTGTTCATGGGCGCACTGGCGCTGGGCACCTATTGGTTGGTTCGTACCACCCCCGCGCCTGACGCCGAAGCCGGCGTGTCGGGCAGCGCACCTGCGGGGCCCGACTATTTCCTGGAAGGTTTTGTCATGCGTGCCTTCGACGCCAGCGGGCGTATGCGCACCGAAGTTACCGGCGACAAGGCCACCCATTTCCCGGACGCCAAGCGCATCGCCATTGAGCAGGTGCGCATCCGCAGCATTGACAGCGCCGGGAACACCACCACGGCCACGGCGAATACGGCGTGGACCGACGATGCGCAGACACAGGTCGAGCTGCGGGGGCAGGCCCGGGTGGTTCGCGAGGGTCGTGGTGACGCCAAGGGTGGCGCGTCTGAGCGCAGTGAATACCGCGGCGAATATCTGCTGGCCCACTTCAAGGACGAAACCGTGCGTTCTGACCAGCCAGTGGAGTTGACGCGGGGCAATGGCGACCGGTTCACTGCCGATGCGCTGCACTATGACCAGCGCGGCCGCAACCTGCGATTGGACGGGCGTGTACGGGGCACACTGGTGCCCCGAGACGGCAGCAGTACAGGAAAGAACACAGCACCATGAGCACGTCCCTGGCATACATCACCGGCGCATCCAGCGGTTTGGGGCAGGCCTTGGCCTTGCGTTACTACCAAGCAGGCTACCGGCTGGCGCTGGTGGCGCGCCGCACCGAGGCTGTAACGGACTGGGCGCGCAGCCAGGGTCTGGATACGAACCGCCTGGCAGTCTATGGCGCCGATGTTTCGGTGATCGACAGCATCGTCCAGGCCGGGCAGCAATGCCTCGTGGACCAGGGCATTCCTGATGTCGTCATTGCATGCGCCGGGTTCAGTACCGGCGTCGACATCCGCTATCGCGAAGATCTGGACGTGATGGCACGTACCTTCGCCACCAACAATGTGGGCACGGCGGCTACCTTCCACCCTTTCATCGCCGCCATGGTGGCGCGCGGTACCGGTGCCCTGGTGGGTGTGGCCAGTGTGCACGGCATCCGTGGCATGCCCGGCCATGGGGCCTATTGCCCGAGCAAGGCCGGTGTCATCAGCTTTTGCGAATCCCTGCGTGGCGAGTTGAAAGCCAGTGGCGTGAAGGTGGTGACCATCGTGCCGGGCTATATCGACACGCCGCTCACGCAAGGCAATACCTACTCCATGCCATTTCTCATGCCAGCGTCGCAATTTGCCGACGCAGCCTACAACGCCATCGATCGCGGCAGCAGCTACCGGGTCATTCCGTGGCAGATGGGTGTGGTCGCCAAGTTCCTGCGCGTTCTGCCCAATTGGGCATTCGACAAGCTGTTCGCCGGACGACCCCGCAAACCGCGGTCACCGACGTGAAGGCTGGCGCACTGCAGAATAACAAAAAGGACCCGAAGGTCCTTTTTTTTTTGTGGGTGTCTGTGCAGACAGCTAGCGATCAGTAACCGCCACCGCCGTAGCCGCCGCCACTGCGGCCACCGCCGCCGTAGCCGCCACCACCGCTGCGGCCACCGCCGCCGTAGCCGCCACCACCACCGCCACCGCTGCGGGGGCCACCAAAGCCGCCGGTACGGGGAGGACGGGGTTCCATGGGACGGGCTTCATTCACCACCAGGCCACGGCCGCCGATTTGCTGACCGTTCATGGCGTTGATGGCGGTCTGGGCTTCAGCATCGCTGCCCATTTCCACGAAGCCGAAGCCCTTGGAACGGCCGGTGTCGCGCTCCATCATGACCTTCGCGCTGGTGACATTGCCGTGCGCAGAGAAAGCCTGCTGCAGGTCGTTGTCACGGAAGGAATAAGGCAGATTGCCCACGTAAAGTTTGTTGCCCATGGAGGGACTCCTCAAAATAACTCATAACGCGATGGAGTCCAAAACCGCAACCAACAAACCACAAAACGCTTTTTGGGATACGCGAACTGACCATGCACCGCAGACTTGCGGCCCCATGCAGGCACAGGACCACTACACCATTATGCGCGACTTTGCAAATGTGGTGGAAATATTTTCACTAGGGTTTTGCCGGAGTCAGTGGTCCGGCTCGGAATAGTTGCGCCATTGCTTCATGCTGTTGCGCATCGTCAGCATCTGGCGCTCGAACCGCGGACAGGCCTTGCAGACCAGCAGATGCATGCGCAGGGCCAGTCGGTCGGCCAGACCCAGCGACCGGTCTTCGCGCGCCACCATCAGCGCGGCCGCCTCTTTGCAGGTGCGTTGCATGAATCTCATGGGGTAGCCTCTTTGTGAAACCAGTTCTGCTCCAGGCATTCGCGCAGCCGCAAGCGGGCGCGGTGCAACTGAACGTACAGGTTGGTCGGCGTCAGCTGCAGTTCCTTACAGATTTCCTCGCTCGACAGCTCCAGCCACTCGCGCATCAGGAACAGCCGTCCCTGCACCGCCGGCAGCCGAGCCTGGCAGGCTTCGAGTACTTCCAGGAACTGGCGTTGGCGCAGGTCCTGCTCCGGATTGCCCCACTCCGAAGGCAGCTCCTGGAAATGCCCGTCGGCAGTGAAGGCGATGAGTTCGAGCGGGTCGGTGCTCTCGTCCGCGTCGCCGGAGCCGACACAGACTTCGCGCGCGTGGTGGCGCAGCGCGTCGATGATCTTGTGCTTGAGGATGCCCACCAGCCAGGTCTTGAGTTGGGATCGCTGGCCGAAGGCCTGGGGACGGGACAGCGCCGCCAGCACGGTTTCCGACACCGCATCCTCGGCCCACGCGTCGTTGCGCAGTTGCAGACGCGCAAAACCCAGCAGGTAGCCCCGCAGGTCTGCAACTTGTTGTTCGAGACTGGCCATGGTGCACGGAATTGGAAGGAGCGCACAGTGTAGCGGTGTGCCTGTCATGTCCGTGTTGCCGCGGTGTGTAAGAAATCGGCCGCTGGTGCGACTGATGCGCACCGAACCACCATGGCCTCCGCAGGGCTTTGGTGGCGGTATATGCTTCAACCCATGACAAGGAACACCACCATGAACCAACGTACCCTGATCGCCACCACCGCCGCTTCGCTGATGGCCCTGTCGCTCACCGCCGTGCCGGCCACAGCGCAGGAAAAGGAAAAATGCTACGGCATTGCCAAGGCCGGGCAGAACGACTGCGCCAACCTCTCGGGAACCCATTCCTGTGCAGGCCAGTCCAAGGTCGACATGAGCAAGGAAGACTGGAAGTACGTGGCCAAGGGTACCTGCAAGGATCTCAAGGGTCTGACCCAGGAGGAAGCCAAGAAGCTGATCAAGGGCTGATGGGCCATGCCTGCGGCGACCCCGCATGTCGGCATCGGCTGGCGCCATCCGCACTACCGCGAGTTGCTGGAACGCCAGCCCGCGCTCGATTTTGTCGAGGTGCATTCGGAGAACTTTTTCGCCGAAGGCGGGGCAGCGTTGGCGGTCCTGGAGCAGGGGCGCGCGCGCTATCCCGTGAGTCTGCATGGTGTCGGCCTCTCCTTGGGCAGCGTGGCGGGCGTGGACCCCTGGCACCTCGATCGGCTGGCACAGCTCGTGGAGCGGGTCGACCCGGTCCGTGTCAGTGACCACGCCAGCTTTGCGCGGGCGCCCTGGGGCGGCTCGGTAGTGCATGCCGCTGACCTGCTCCCGATTCCGTTCACCGATGCCGCGCTGGACGTGCTGTGTGCCAACGTGCAGCAGGTCCAGCAGCGCCTGGGGCGCACGCTCCTGGTGGAGAACCTGTCGGCCTACCTGCAGTGGAAGACGCCGCAGGGGCAGAGCGCATGGAGCGAGCCCGCGTTCCTGAATGCACTGGTGCGGCGCAGCGGTTGCGGTCTGCTGGTCGACGTCAACAACATCTACGTCAATGCCTGCAATGCCGCACGCCTGGGTGACGGTGCCAACCCGCTGCAGGCCTGCACCGAATGGCTGGATGCGATCGATCCTGCGGCGGTGGGGGAGATTCACCTGGCGGGCCATTGCCACGTGGTCGAAGCCGAAGGCGAGATCTTCATCGACGACCACGGCAGCCGGGTGGCTACCCCTGTGTGGCAGCTGTATGCCCATGCCGTGCACCGCTTTGGCCCCGTGGCGACCCTGATCGAGTGGGATACCGATGTTCCTGCTCTGGACGTGTTGCTCGATGAGGCGGCGCTGGCCCGGCGCATCCAGCACGACGCATGGCGGGAGGCGGCCTGATGGAGAATTTGGCCCGGCAACAGGCGGCCCTGCTGCAGGCCTTGCTCGACTGGCCAGCGCAAGATGCTATGGAAAACCTAGCTGTCTACGCAGTGGATATGCGTGGAAGGGGCTTGAAAGCCTATCAGGCCAATGCCCACGCGCTGGCCCAGCGGGCCTTGCGCGCGGCCTACCCGGTCATTGCACACATGTTGGGCGAAGACAGTTTTGCCGATCTGGCACGGGCACTGTGGCATGCCGATCCGCCCAGGCGGGGTGACGTTGCGCTGTGGGGGCAGGGGCTGGCGCGCTTCGTCCTGGACGACCCGCAGTTGGCGGAGCACCCCTATCTGGCCGACGTGGCGCGCTGCGAGTGGGTCCTGCACCGCGCTGCATTTGCCGCCGATGCGCAACCCCAGAGCGCCACCCTGGAGCTGCTGACTTCGCAGGATCCGGCCACGCTGGGCATGGAACTGGTACCCGGAACGGCCTGTGTCTGCAGTGCCTGGCCGGTTGCATCGCTTCTGGGCGCGCACCTGCAGGGCGAGCCGACGTTGCCCCACGTGGCGCAACTGTTGCACGCAGGCGTGGCCCAGGACGTGGTGGTGTGGCGCCAGGGCCTGCACAGCCGCTGGCGAGAGGCGCTGCCGGGCGAGTCGGTGCTGTTGCAGGCCTTGCTGGACGGACGCAATGTCTTGGCAGCGGCAGAAGCCGCGGCCCCCACGCTGGATTTTTCCCGTTGGCTGCCATTGGCCGTCGAGACCGGTATGCTGTTGCGCGTGACCACGGAAGGATCGACCGCATGACACTGCGCACACTCTGGCATCCCCGGCGCATTGCCTGGCGGGTTTCGCTCGGATTCGGACTCATCGTGCTGGTGTTGCTGGCCGCCCTGGTGAAGGCCAACCTGCATATCCACCTGGTCACCCGACTGACCGAAACCTTCGCCACCAATGATTTGCCGCGCCTGCTGCGGGTGCAGGCGCTGTCGCTGCAGACCGAAAGCATTGGTGGGGCCTTGGCCCGCCTCATGTATGCGCCGCGCGAGAGCCGGGTCGAGGAATATGCCCAGGTGGATGCGCTCAACCGCAGCATCGACGGCATTGTGGAAGGCTTGGCAGCCATCGATGATCCCCAGGAACGTGCTGCACTGGCACAGCTGCGTCAGGCGCGCCAGGCCTATGCCGAAGCGTTCATCGCCACCGCAGATGAGCTGGAGGCCGACAACCTGGAAGCGGCGGTACGGGTGCTCAATCAGCGCGTACGCCCCGCACTCAAGACCATGCTCCAGGCATCGAACCTGCTGCTCGACCAGGAACGGGGACGCCTCGAAGGCGCCCTTGCCGATGCACGTACGGTGTTTGCCCAAGTGGCTTGGTGGCTCATCGGCCTCTCGGTCCTGGCAATTGCCTTGGCGGTATGGTTGGCCTACCGCACCACGCGCGGTGTGGTCGAGCCACTGGGGGTACTGGAGCAGGCGGCCCGGCGCATTGCCCGCGGCGATTACGGCGCCCGTGTACCGCCGACACAGGCCGAAGAGGCCGATCGCGTCGGGCAGGCCCTCAACGCGATGGTGGATGCCGTGATCGACCGCGAAGCCGAAATCACGCGCCTGGCCCACACCGACACGCTGACCGGCTTGCCCAACCGCGCGGCCCTGCTGGCAGAACCCTGCCCGGTTCCGGGTGGTGTCCATGGCGTGGCCATGCTCGACCTGGCACGCCTCAAGGTTGTCAACGAAACCCTCGGCTATGTGACCGGCAACAGCCTGATCCAGGCGGCAGCGCTGCGCGTGCAGGAGCAGATTGCGTCGAGTGCGGGAATGGCAGGCGCCGTGGCGGTTCGCGTTGGTGGGGGTACGCTGGCCGTGGCCTGGCCACAGAGCGCCAGTGCGGTGGTGCAGGACTGGTGGGAGCGCCTGACCGAAGCCATGGCGGCCCCCGTGCACTGCAGCGGCCACCGCGTCGATGCCAACCTGTCGGCAGGCTTGGCTGATGGCCGGGATGGTGCCCAGGCGTCGGTCGAAACCTTGCTGCGCAACGCCGAAGTGGCACTGAATGCGGCCAAGCGCGGCAAGTTGGACCACCTGTGGTACGACCCCGGGCTCGAAGCCGCGCGTCTGGGGCATGTGAGCCTGATCTCTGACTTGCGCCAGGCCGTGTCCGAGTCGCAACTGCAGATGTGGCTGCAACCCAAGTTCGACCTGCACAGCGGCCGTGCTGTGGGTGCTGAAGCGCTGGTGCGCTGGCGCCATCCCCAGCGCGGGTTTGTGTCGCCGGCCGAATTTGTCCCCTTTGCCGAACAGACCGGCTACATCGGCATGCTCACCCGCTGGATGGTGGAGCAGGCGCTGCTGACGCTGGCGCGATGGAGTCAGCACCACGCCGACCTCTACATTGCCGTCAACATCAGCACCCACGACTTGCGCAGTGCCGAGTTCCGCTCGGTGGTCGCCGCCCTGCTGGAACGCCATGGCGTGGCGTCGTCACGCTTGCGTCTGGAAGTGGTCGAGAGCGGACTGATGGATGATCCCCAGACCTGCATTGCCGAGTTGCGCGCCTTGCGGGCCATGGGCCTGGACCTGTCGATCGACGACTTCGGCACCGGTTATTCATCGCTGGCCTATCTGCAGCAGTTGCCGGTCAGCGAACTCAAGATTGACCGCAGCTTTGTGCAGGATATCGACACTTCGCCCATGGGGCAGCGCCTGTTCAAGGCCATGGTCGAGATGGGAAAGGGCATGGGCCTGTCCATCACCGCCGAGGGTGTGGAAACCGAGGCCGAGCGGGCCACCATCGTGGCCTTGGGCTGCGAAGTCATGCAGGGCTATCTGGGCAGCAAGCCGCTGCACGGCGAGGCCTTGCATGCCTGGCTCAAAGCCCAGCGCGGTGCGCTGGACCTGAGCCTGTGATTACCAGTTGACCTCGCGGTCCGGGGTGGCGCTGATCTTGTGGATGGTCAGGTCGGCGCCGTCGTATTCCTCTTCCTGGCTCAGGCGCAGGCCCAAGGTGGCCTTGAGCACCCCATAGACCACAGCGCCGCCAATGAGTGCCCAGACCACGCCCATGCCGGTACCGATGAGCTGCGCACCCAGGCTCACGCCGCCCAGGCCGCCGAGTGCCTTGCTGCCGAAAATGCCCGCGGCAATGCCGCCCCAGGTACCGCACAGGCCGTGCAGGGGCCACACGCCCAGCACGTCGTCCACTTTCCACTTGTTCTGGGTCAACGTGAACATGTAGACGAAGATGGCGCCTGCGATGGCGCCCACCGCCAATGCACCAAGTGGGTGCATCAGGTCGGAGCCGGCACAGACGGCCACCAGACCGGCCAGGGGGCCGTTGTGCACGAAGCCCGGGTCATTCTTGCCCAGCACCAGGGCCGTGATGGTGCCGCCGACCATGGCCATGAGCGAGTTCACCGCCACCAGACCGGAAATCTTGTCCAGGGTCTGTGCGCTCATCACGTTGAAGCCGAACCAGCCCACGGTCAGGATCCAGGCACCCAGTGCCAGGAAGGGAATGCTCGAGGGCGGGTGGGCCGACATGCCGCCATCCTTGCGGTAGCGGTTGGCGCGGGCACCGAGCAGCAGCACCGCGGGCAGGGCGATCCAGCCGCCGACGGCGTGCACCACCACGGAGCCGGCAAAGTCATGGAATTCCTCACCGGTGAGTGCCTTGAGCCAGGCCTGCACGCCGAAGTGCTGGTTCCAGGCAATGCCCTCGAAGAAGGGGTAGAAGAAGCCCACGATGACCGCCGTGGCGATGAGCTGCGGCCAGAACTTGGAGCGCTCGGCAATGCCCCCCGAGATGATGGCCGGAATGGCGGCGGCGAAGGTGAGCAGGAAGAAGAACTTCACCAGCTCATAGCCATTCTTGGCCGCCAGTTCCTCGGCGCCGACGAAGAAATGGGTGCCGTAGGCGACGCTGTAGCCCACCAGGAAATAGACCACGGTGGAGACCGAGAAGTCCACCAGAATCTTCACCAGTGCGTTCACCTGGTTCTTGCGGCGGACCGTGCCGAGCTCCAGAAATGCGAAACCGGCGTGCATGGCCAACACCATGATGGCGCCCAAGAGGATGAACAGGGTGTCAGCGCCCTGTTTTAGTGCTTCCATGAGAGAACCTCGTGCGAAAAAATGATCGAAATTGGTGCGTAAATCGTGCCACTCACCAAGGAAAGGCACCAGCGCACCAGTTCCAAGCAAAATCCGCGCCAATATGGAGCTGCCAGGCGCCGACGCCCCAAATCGGGTCGTTCAGGTCTCGGGCTTGCGCTGGTAGATCACGTGGTAGGTCAAGCCCACCAGCAGGCTTCCCCCGACCAGGTTGCCGGCAATGACAGCTAGCAAATTGCTAGCTGTCTGCGCAATTTCCACGGGGGGTAGGGTCAGATTTGGCAGGGAAAAGTGCTGCAGCAGCCAGGCCAGCGGAAAGATGTACATGTTGGCGATGCTGTGCTCGAACCCGGCCGCCACGAAGGCCGCGATGGGCAGGACGATGGCCACGAACTTGTCCACCACGCTGCGCCCGGCCATGGCCATCCACACCGCCATGCACACCAGCACATTGCACAGCAGCCCGCGCACGAAGGCCTGCTCCCAGGGTAGCGCCTGCTTGGCCAGGGCCGACTTCAGCACCGCAGCCCCGACAGCACCGCCATTGGCCTGGGCGTGGCCGCTGAGGAATACCAGCAGCGCCAACCCGGCCGCGCCGACCAGGTTGGCTAGGCAGACCCAGAACCAGTTGCGCAGTAGCTCGTGGGTGCTGATGCGTCCGTCCGCCCAGGCCATGGCCAGCAGGTTGTTGCCCGTGAACAGCTCCGCGCCTGCCACGACTACCAGCAACAGGCCCAGTGCAAACACCAGCCCGCCGCCCACGGCCGATGCCGCAGGGCCCAGCGTGGCGTCGCTGCGCACGATGAAGGAAAACAGCGCCCCCAGCCCGATGAAGGCACCTGCCATCACGCCCAGCAGCAGCAGCGGGAGCAAGGGCATGCGCGCCTTGGTCACGCCCACGGTTTCGATGCGTCGGGCAATTTCGGCAGGGGTGTAGGCGTCGAAGGAAAAATGGTCAGACATGGGGCAATGATGCCGCGCCTTGACCACCGCGCCCATGGGTGTTTGCCCGTGGAGCGGCCGCAGTGACTCAGGTGACTCGGGCGGAAAGGAAGCGCTCGAACTCCGCCGCGGGTGCCGGTCGTGCGTAGAAGTAGCCTTGTGCGAAGTCGCAGCCCATGGCCTGGAGGATGTCGCGTTGTTCGGCCGTCTCCACGCCTTCGGCGATCACGGCCAGGCCCAGGCTGTGCGCCATGGCAACGATGCCCTCGCACAGGGCCATTTCCGACGAGCCCGGCTGCAGGTTGCGCACGAACGACTGGTCGATCTTCAGGTAGTCAATGTCGAACTTGCGCAGGTAGGACAGCGATGAATAACCGGTACCGAAGTCATCCACCGCCACCTGGATGCCGCAGTCGCGGTACTGGATCAGCTTGTCGGTCACGTGGGCGTGGCCGTCCATCAGCACCCCTTCCGTGATCTCCACGACGATGCTTTCTGGCGACACACCTTGTTCCTCCAGATAACGCAGCCAGTGGCTGCCGGAGGGCCGGTGGGCGCGCGCCTCGAACTGGACCGGCGACTTGTTGATGCTGATCTGGAACTGCGGGCCGAAGCGGGCATGCCACGCGCGCAGTTGGGTCACCGCGGTTTCAAACACCCAGTCACCGATGTCATGGATCGCGCCCACTTCCTCGGCGATGGGGATGAACTGCGCCGGCGACACCGCGCCGCGCGTGGGGTGGTGCCAGCGCAGCAGGGCCTCGGCCTTGCGCACTTCGCCGCTGCGCAGATCGACGATGGGCTGGTAGAACACCTCCAGCTGCCGCTGTGCCAGAGCCACACGCAAATCGGCCACCAGATGCATACGCTCGACGGCAGAGTCCTGCAGGTTCTTCGTGAAGAAGCAAAAGCGCTGCCGCCCGCCCGCCTTGGCTGCATACATGGCCTGGTCGGCGTTCTTGATTAGCTCGTTGACGGTCTGCGCATCCGACGGGTACAGCGCGATGCCGATGCTGGCCGACACATACAGCGTGTGTTCATGCAGCAGGAACGGCTGGGATACCTGGTCGATGATCTTCTGCGCGATCGGACCGATGTCGTCGAGCTTGTGCTGGTCCGAAATGATGACGGTGAACTCGTCGCCCCCCAAGCGGGCCACGGTGTCGTAGTCCCGCACGCAGGACTTGATGCGCGTTGCAGCCTCCACCAGCAGCGCATCGCCCACCTGGTGGCCCAACGTGTCGTTCACCTCCTTGAACTGGTCGAGGTCGATGAACAGCAGCGCCAGCACTTCCGAGGTGCGCTCGGCACGCCGGATCTTCATGTCCAGCCGGTCATAGAACAGGCGTCGGTTCGGCAAGCCGGTCAGGGCGTCGAAGTTGGCCTGGTTCCAGGCCTTTTGCTCTGCCGCCTTGAGCTCGGAAATATCGGTGTTGGAGCCCACCATGCGCAAGGGCGTGCCGTCGGCGGCGCGGTTCACGGCCATGCCGCGCGCCAGAATCCACTTGTAGCTTCCATCCTTGCAGCGGATGCGGTACTCGGTCGCAAAAGTCCCCAGGGGGGACGCGAGCTGCGTGGCAATGTCGCTGCGCATGCGCTCCAGGTCATCGGGGTGCACATGCTGCAGCCATTCCTTGTGCAGGCTGGGAACTTCGCCCTCGGCATATCCCAGCATCTCGTAGTAGCGGCGCGAGCAGATGGCCTGCCCGCGCTCCATATCGATGTCCCAGAAGCCGTCGCCCGAGCCTTCGAGCGCGAACTTCCAGCGGTCTTCGGCCTCCTTGCGCTGGGTGGTGTCGTAGAAGTTCACCACCACATGGCGAATGTTCCCGGCTGCGTCAAACGAGGGGAAGGCACTGGCCAGAAGCCAGCGCGTCCCGGCCCGCTCCGGGATCTTCACCCCCACGACAACCTCGCGGATCGGCACCCCGTCGCGGATGACCCGTGGTGCCGGGTAATCTTCGGGGGCCAGGGCGGCACCGTTTTCGGATACAAGCTGCCAGCGCGGGTCCAGCACTTCGGTTCCATACAGTTGCGCTGCCGAAACGCCCAGAAGCTCCAAGGCTTTGGCGTTGGCATAGGTCACGCCCGCACCGGGCACATTCACCAGCACACCGGTCTGCAGGTTCTCCATCAGGTCGCGGTGCTCGCCCTGCATCCGCGCGACCCCTTCCAGGTATTCCTCCCTGCGCACCAGCGCACGGCTTGACTGGTAGGCAAACACCAGCAGCAGCAGGGCCAGCGTGCCGATCAGGCCCCCGACGATGCCGGCCTGCCTGCGCCAGGATTCCAGCTCGATTTGCGGCGACAGGCCGACGTTGACCAAATAGCCGTAGCGCGCGCTTCGCTGGTATGAATAGAAACGGACGAACGGATCCAGACTGGTGGCATCGCTGACGTAGCTGCCCTCGTTGGGGTTGTCTGCCAGGGCCTGGGTGAACGGGGTCGACACCTTGGTCGATCCGATCGGGATCGGGTCGTCTACGCCAAAGACATGGCGGGCGATCAGCCCCATGTCCCGATCGCGCAGCCCCACAGAAGCCTGCTCCCCGATAGGGAGCCGGCTGAGCATGTTCTGGAGCTCGTCGACGTAGATCGACGCGTACACCGTGCCAGCGAATCGGCCATCGCGTGTGGTGATGCGTCGCGCCAGCGTCAGCACATAGCGCTGCGCTATCCGGGCCAGCACTGGCTTGGCGACAAACAGGCCGGAGTCGGGATGGTCTCTGAGGGTGGTGAAGAACTCCCGGTCTGCCAGTGAAACGGGTGCAGCGGGCAGGTCCTTGCCGTAGACGACCAGACCGCGTGCGTCGGTGCCGCGGAAATACGCGAAATGCGGGATGCGGCTGGATTGCGTCTCCAGATAGGTAGAAATGGACGCAGGATCGGCATGGCCGCTGGCCAGCTGGCGCGCAATCTCGTCCGCCGATGCCAGTAACGCCACGTCGATCATGGAGAAGGTGCCGTCGATGGTCTGCACGATCGAAGCGGCGGTATTCTTGCTGGCGGCGTTGATGCGCGCCACGGTGCTGTCGCGCAGCTGCTGCATGGCCAAGCCCGCCACCACCGCAATGGTGCCAATCAGTGCCAGCGCCACGGCGTAGTACGCGCGACCGAACCACGGTGCGGTGGTCGGGGTCTTCCGAGGCGAGAGGTCGGACGGGGACAGCATGCCTATAGTTTGCTATGGATTTGCAGCCCATGGCACCATTCGTGGCACTAATCGTTCCTTCCAGCCACGCGGGGCCGCGTCCGCTACCATCGGACCATGCAAACCCTGTGGTTCGGACTGCTCAGCTGCCTGTGCATGGCCTGCACCGAAATGCTCAACGGTATCTTCCGCATGCGCTATCTGGTGCGTTGGGTGGGCAAGCCACGGGCACAGGTGCTCAGCGTAGGTACCGGTCTGCTGTTGGCAACCGCCGTTTGTGCCTATTTCTCACCGTATTGGGGCGTGCACACCCCTGCAGGGCTCACCGCGTTGGGCATGGCGTTCTCCGTGTTCATGGCCGCTTTTGACGTGGCGGTCGGCCGCTGGCTCATGCGCCGCACGTGGCAGCAGATCGCCACCGATTTCGACCCGCGCAGCGGCAACTACCTCAGTGTGGGGCTGGTGCTGCTCAGTGGGGTGCCGTACCTGGTCGGGTAGCGGTGCTGATTCCCCGTGGCTCGGTCAGCGCGAGCGCAGGCCGTCGAAACAGGTGCCCATCACCATGGCGATGATCTCGTCGTCACTGTGCAGTTCCGTCATCTTCAGGAACTCCAGCACCGGGTCGCAGGCGCGGGCATACAGGGTGTAGAGCACGGCGATGGCGGGCAGTGCCGGGTTGATGGCGCCTTGCGCCTGTGCTTCCTCGATCCAGCCACCGAGCACGTCGCTCACTTCCATCAGGCCGTCCATGTAGCCCTTGTGGGCCATGAGCGCGGCACGCAGCGTCGAGTTCTGGCTCGGCAGTGTGGGCATGTTGCCCGCCAGCTTGAGGCGCATGGTCCACTCCACGGTGGCGCGCAGCTTGTCGAGAGGGGCGTTGTCGGCTGGCAGCGCGGCCAAAAAGGCCTGGGCCTGGGCCATCAGGTGCGCCATGGCGGCGGCGGCCAGGTCTTCCTTGCTGGGGAAATGCTTGTACAGGCTGGCCTTGGCAATACCCACGGCGGCAGCCACTTCGTCCACCGTCATGGCGTCGAAACCCTTCTCGGCCAGCAGCCGGTTCACGGCATCGATGATGGCCTGTTCACGCGCGGCCAGCATCTGTGCCTTGAACGAAACCTTGGGGGTGTGGGCAGTAACCATGATGCAATTATAGTCTTTCCGGTAATTTCGTGAACTGATTAGTCACAAATCATACATTAGCGACTAGTTCAATACGTTTCGGTTATTTTACGAGTCTGGAGAAACCCTGTGGCACCCAAGGTAGCAATCATCGGAAGCGGCATCGCCGGTTTGGGCGCAGCCCACGCCCTGCGTGGTCATGCAGACATCACCCTGCTCGAAGCCGGCCCCTACTTCGGTGGCCATACCAACACCGTGGACGTGCGCTTGCCGGACGTCCAGGGGCGTTCGGTGACCCACGGGGTGGACACCGGCTTTCTGGTGTTCAACGAGCGCACCTACCCGAACCTGATCGCCTTGCTGGGCGAGCTCGGGGTGGCCAGCACCCAGTCCGACATGTCGTTCTCGGTGCAGGCCACGACGGGCGCGGCGGGCAAGCCCCTGCTATGGAGCGGCACCGACCTGAACGGCCTGTTTGCCCAGCGCAGCAACCTCTGGAGTCCACGCTTCTGGGGCATGCTGGCCGACCTGCTGCGCTTCAACGCGCTCACCACACGCCTGGCCCGTGAAGGGTCGGATGCCCAGATGTCGCAGACGCTGGGGGCCTTCCTGGACGAACAGGGCTTCGGCCAAGCATTCCGCGAGTGGTACTTCATGCCCATGATGGCATGTATCTGGAGTTGCCCCACACGCCAGATGCTCGAGTTCCCCGTAGCCACCATGGTCCGCTTCTGCCACAACCATGGCCTGCTGCAGGTCACCAACCGCCCGCAGTGGTGGACCGTGACCGGTGGCGCCCGCCATTACGTGCAGGCGATCACCGATTCGATTGGCGACAAGCGTCTCAATGCCCCGGTGCAAGGCGTGCGCTATGACGCAACCGCTAACGACGCGCGCGGCGGTGTGTGGGTACAGACCACCCATGGCGAGGAACTCTTCGACCGTGTCGTGCTGGCCACCCACAGCGACCAGGCGCTGCGCCTGCTGCACGATGCCACGCCCGACGAGCAGCGCGTGCTCGGCGCCATCGGCTACCAGCCCAACGTGGCGGTGCTGCACACCGACACCAGCGTCATGCCCGCCGCGCGTGCCGCCTGGTCGGCCTGGAACTACGAACGCGCCCAGGACGAGCACACCGAAGACGCACGCGTTTGCCTGCACTACTGGATAAACCGCCTGCAGCCGCTGCCCTTTGCGCAGGACGTAATCGTCAGCCTCAACCCGGTGCGCGACATTGACCCGGCCAAGGTGATCCGGCGCATCGACTACGCGCACCCCGTGTTCGACCTGGCCGCCATGGCCGCACAGCAGCAGGTACCCGCACTGCAGGGCGACCGACATCGCTACTTTGCCGGGGCCTGGATGGGCTACGGCTTTCACGAAGACGGTCTCAAGGCGGGCATGGCAGCCGCCAATGCCCTGCTGCACGACCTGGAGCGTGCCCGCCATGCGCCGGATGCGCCCAAACCTGCCGCCATGTCGGCGTTGGAGCCCGCGCTGTGACTGCGGCCTGGACGCCCGTCCCCCAGCTCGGCTTCGGCCAGGTGGTGCACGCGCGCACGCGCCCGGCGCGGCATCAGTTCCAGTACGGAACCTACTTTCTGCTGCTGCCCATGCGCACCCACGCGCTGCCCTCCGCGGCATGGGACTGGCAGCCCAACCGCGCGGGTGCGCTGAGTTTTCGCGATGAGGACCACGGCGCTGGCGTCCCGGCAACGCAGGGCGGTGCACTGCCTTGGCTGCTGGCCTTGCTGGCCGCCCACGGCCTGCCCGACACGGGGGGGGACATCTGGCTCCAGACCTATCCGCGCGTCTGGGGCTACAGCTTCAAGCCCGTGAGCTTCTGGTACTGCTTCGACAAGGGGGCCGAAGGCGAACTGCGGGCCGTGGTGGCCGAGGTCAACAACACCTTTGGCGAGCGCCACTGCTACGTGCTGCGCGCGCCCCAGTGGGGCCAGACCGTGCAGGCTGACAAGCAGTTCCATGTGAGCCCTTTCTGCGAGGTGCAGGGCCACTACGCCTTCTGCTTCGAACGCCAGAATCAGGACGGGAAGTCCTCCCTGAGCGCACGCGTGGACTACCACGATGCGCAGGGATTGCTGCTGCACACCCGCATCACCGGCGCGCTGCAGCCGCTCAACGCAGCCGTACGCCGCAAGGCGCTGTGGGCCTACCCCCTCATGACCCTGGGCGTGGTCTGGCATATCCACCGGCAGGCCTTTGCGTTGTGGCGCAAGCGCGTGCCATTCTTCTCCAAACCCGAACCGCCGCTGCACAGCGCCACGCTGAGCCGGCCCGAAACCCCTTGACCCCCGACAGGAGCGCACCATGCCCACTGCACTGCCCCTCGCTGCCACCCCTTCCGCAGCCCTGACTCTCCCGCAGGACACCCCCTTGACCGCCCGGCGCGTGCTGCGCTTGCTGCAGCGCCTGCGGGTTGGGGTACTGACCGTGCAGCTGCCCGACGGCAGCCAGCACCGCTTTGGCCAGGCCCATGAAGACCATGCCGGCTCCGCCGTGCTCCATGCGCACCTGCATCTGCACAACTGGAAGGTGTTCTCCGCCGCGCTCAAGAGCGGCGACATTGGCTTTGCCGAGAGCTTCATCGCGGGCGACTGGAGCACGCCCGACCTGGTGGGCCTGCTGGCCCTGCTTAGCGCCAACCGCCAGGCCTTGGAGTCCGTGGTGTACGGCAACTGGCTGGGTCGGCTGGCCTACCGCATCAAGCACCTGATGCAGCGCAACAGCCGTGCCGGTAGCCGCAAGAACATCCACGCCCACTACGACCTCGGCAACGACTTCTACAGGCTCTGGCTCGACGAAACCATGAACTACTCCAGCGCCTGGTTCAACGGCAACCCGGAGCTGCCCTTGCCCCTGGCGCAGACCGCCAAGGTGTGCCGCGCGCTGGACGAATGCGATGTGCAGATCGGCGACCGGGTGCTCGAGATCGGATGTGGCTGGGGTGCTCTGGCCGAGCAGGCCACCGTGCAGTACGCTGCCAGTGTGGTCGGCGTCACGCTCTCCACCGAGCAGCTGGCTTGGGCGAACGCCCGCCTGCGCAAGCTCGGCATCGGCACCGGCCCTGGCGCCCAGGCCGACCTGCGGCTGCAGGACTACCGCGACATCACAGATGCGCCGTTTGACGCCATCTGCTCCATCGAAATGGTGGAGGCCGTGGGGCAGGAGTACTGGCCGCAATACTTCCAGACCGTGCAGCGCCTGCTCAAGGACGGCGGCAAGGCCTGCATCCAGAGCATCGTCATCCGTGACGACCTGTTCGAGCGCTACGTCAAGTCCACCGACTTCATCCAGCAGTACATCTTTCCTGGTGGCTGCCTGCCTTCGCCCCAGGCGTTCCGTGCGCAAGCCAGCGCCGCCGGGCTGAGGGTCATCAACGAAATTTCCTTTGGCGGCGACTATGCGCGCACATTGCACCAGTGGCGTGCGGCGTTTCATGCACGCCGCCAGGAGGTACTGGCGTTGGGCTTCGACGAGCGCTTCCTGCGTATCTGGGACTTCTACCTGGCCTACTGCGAAGCCGCCTTCCAGACCGGCGACATCGAACTGATGCAGTTCACGCTGCAGAAATAGTCGCTATGAAAACGGTAGCTGCTTGCGCAATGTTCATGGGGGCTGCAGTGCTATTTGGCCTGCAAGGCAAGGCCATGGCCGAGCCGATGAAGCCACCGGCGGAGGTGGTGCAAGTGCAGCCGCAGGCAGTGCTGTCGGGGCGCAGCACCCTGCGCGTACTGGGGCTGGCCATCTACGACGCCCGCCTGTGGGTCAGCCGCGACTTTGCGCTGCCCAGCTATGTGCAACATCCTTTTGCGCTGGAATTGCAGTACCAGCGCAGCCTCAAGGGGCGGCTCATTGCGCAGCGCTCGTTGGCCGAGATGCGCCGCCAGCGCGACTTTCCCGAACCCCAGGCCACGACCTGGGGCGAGCAGATGCAAGCCCTGTTTCCCGACGTGGGCCCTGGTGACCGCATCACCGGCGAATACCTGCCGGGCAGCGGTGCGCGCTTCTGGTTCAACGGGCGCCTGCTCGGCGAGGTGCGCGACGCCCAGTTCGCCAAACTCTTCTTCGGCATCTGGCTCAGCCCCGAAACCTCGGAACCGCAGGCGCGCTGTGCGCTGGCGGCATGCTCATGAGCCCCGTCCATGGCTTGGGTGACGGCCTGCGCTACGGCCTGTTGGGCTTGCCGTTAGCGTTCTGCGCATTGCCGCTGTATGTGGTCATGCCGCACTTCTACGCCACGCAATGGGGCGTGTCGCTCAGTGTGCTGGGCGGTCTGCTGCTTGCCTTGCGAGCCCTGGATGCCCTGATAGACCCCTGGATCGGACGTTGGTGCGATGCCTGGGCGCACCAGGGCATCCTGCGCCTGTGGAGTGCCATGGCCCTGGCGGCCGTGGTGCTGGCCTTGGCCTTTGCGGCGCTCTTCCACCCGCTGGTCGACGCTTCCCACGCCGTGGCCTGGGCCGGAGGGTGCCTCGCACTGACCTACCTGGCCTACAGCCTGGTGACCGTGGGCCACCAGAGCTGGGGGGCACGGCTGGGGGGCGACGCACGGGGGCGCAGCACCGTGGTCGCGTGGCGCGAGGGCTTGGGCCTGCTGGGCGTCGTACTCGCCTCCACCGTACCAGCCCTGTGGGGAGCGTCGTCCCTGGGCTGGGTCATGGCGCCGCTACTCCTGTTGGGGATGGGGGCACTGCGTTGGGCCCCTCGGCCCCCTACGTTGCCGCGGACGGATGCTGCTTCGGCAGTAGCGGACCAAGACCTATGGCTTCCCTGGCGCAATCCGGCATTCGTGCGGCTGGTGGCGGTCTTTGCGCTCAATGGCATCGCCAGTGCGGTGCCAGCAACGCTGGTGCTGTTCTTCATTGAAGACCGTTTGCAGGTGGCAGGGCATTGGCAGGGCGTGTTCCTTGGCCTCTACTTTCTCAGCGCCGCGCTGTCCATGCCCCTGTGGTTGCGGGTGGTCGCGCGGGTCGGTCTTGAGCAGTCGTGGCTGATGGGCATGGTGCTCTCGGTTGCGGCCTTTGTGGGCGCTGCAGCGGTCGGCACAGGCGATGTGCTGCTGTATGGGGTGGTGTGTGTGGCCAGCGGTCTGGCATTGGGCAGCGACCTGGCCATTCCCGCCGCCTTGTTGGCCCAGGTGGCCCAGCGCTCCGACGCACCCGACAGTGCCAGCGCGCAGGGTGTGTACTTCGGTTGGTGGAACCTGGTCACCAAGCTCAACCTGGCCTTGGCTGCGGGCCTGACGCTGCCGCTGCTGGCGGCACTGGGCTACACCCCCGGCAGTCGCACTGCAGCGCCGCTGGCCATGCTCACTGCCGTCTATTGCCTGCTGCCCTGCGCGCTCAAGGCGCTGGCCGGTGCCGCCCTGTATGGCTTCTTTGTGCGTCCTTCCGAAAGGCTTCCCCATGCAACGTAGAACCCTTGTGGCCGCCCTGGCGGCCGGAGTCACCGTAACGCTGGCGGGGTGCAGCAGCCCCAAGGTGACCGACTATGCCAATCAGACCCCGGTGCTGGACCTGCGCAGCTACTTCAACGGCACGCTCGATGCCTACGGCGTATTCACCGACCGCAGCGGGGCAGTCGTCAAGCGCTTCACCGTCGTCATGGACTGTCGCTGGAGCGGCAATGAGGGGGTGCTCGACGAGGCCTTCACCTATTCCGATGGCAGCACCCAGCGCCGCATCTGGCGCCTCACCGCGCTCGACGGCGGGCGATTCGTGGGCCGCGCCGACGATGTGGTGGGCCAGGCCCAGGGCCAGCAAAGCGGCAATGCCTTCCAGTGGGGCTACACCCTGGCGCTGCCGGTGGACGGCCGTGTGATCGAGGTGCAGTTCGACGACTGGATGTTCCTCATGGATGAGCGCGTCATGCTCAACCGTGCCGCCATGTCCAAGTGGGGCGTGCACCTGGGCGACGTGACCCTGAGCTTTGTCAAGAGGAAAACATGATGCCAGTCCGCACAAATGTTGCGTATGGTGCTTCCAAAAGCATAGCGACTGTGGATGCCGTTGCGAAGGAGGTCCTATGGCCCTGAACCGATCCATGGACGACTGGACAGGCCGCAGGGTCTGGCTGGTGGGGGCCTCCACGGGTATCGGCCGTGCCACCGCCAGTGCCTTGCATGCCCGGGGCGCACAGGTCGTCGTGTCGGCACGCCATGCCGATGCGCTGGATCGCTTCGTGGTCGAGCACCCGGGGGCACAGGCGCTGCCGCTGGACGCCACCGACCGTGCTGCCGTGCAGGTTGCAGCCGCCGCGTTGGCAGGCACGGGACCCTTGGACTGCGTGGTGTACTGCGCCGGCCACTACGCGGCCCAGCAGGCCGATCACCTGAACCTGCCCGACATGGTGCGCCACAACGAAATCAACTACCTGGGGGCGCTCTACCTGCTCGACGCCGTGGTGCCGCTACTGCTGGCGCAACCCCAGGAGCGGCGCGGGCACATCAGCCTGGTGGGCAGCGTGGCGGGTTACCGCGGCCTGCCCAACAGCCTGGCCTACGGACCCACCAAGGCCGCGCTCATCAACCTGGCCGAGACGCTTTATATCGACCTGCGCCGCCACGGCGTGGGTGTGTCGCTCATCAACCCCGGCTTTGTGGAAACGCCGCTGACGGCACAGAACCACTTCAAGATGCCCGCACTCATCAGCCCGCAGCAGGCGGCGCAGGAGATCCTGCAAGGCTGGGCCCGTGGCGCCTTCGAGATCCATTTCCCGCGCCGCTTCACGCTCGGCATGAAGCTGCTTGAATTGCTACCCTACCCGGCCTTCTTTGCCGCCATGCGCCGACTGCAATCTGCCTGACCATGACCACTACCGACGATTACCGCAGCGCCGTGGAGCGCATCGTGCAGGCCTTCGAGACCATCACGCCACAGTCCGTGGCTGCGCTGGGCGACATCTACACGCCGCGTGCCCACTTCAAAGACCCGTTCAATGACGTGCACGGCCTGGCCGAAGTGCAACGCATCTTTGCGCACATGTTCGTGGCGCTCGAGTCGCCGCGCTTCGTGGTGACACGGCGCATCGTCGACGGCTCGCACTGCTTCCTGGCCTGGGAGTTCCGCTTCAAGTTCCGCCGCTTCGACACCACCACCGAGCAGTGCGTGCTGGGCGGTTCGCACCTGCAACTGGCCCCCGACGGCCGCATCCTGGACCACCGCGACTACTGGGACGCGGCCGAGGAGCTGTACGAGAAGCTGCCGCTGGTGGGAGCGTTGATGCGGTGGCTGAAAAAACGGGCCAACACTTAGGCAGCCTGCTGCATCAAACCGGTGTGCGACCGCTGGCCACGGCGGCCGCAATGGTGGCGATCAGGATGAACAGGCGTTCCCCATGCACGGCGGGGAACTGCTGTTCCAGCGCGTGCATGGCCTGGAATTCATGCAGCTGCGAAATCCAGCCCCCGTTGGCTTCCATGCAGGGTTTGACCAGCGCAAACGCAGGCACAAAGATGGCCCGCATGTCGTAGTCGCTGCGGTGCTCTGTTTCGGGGGCGGGCGCATTGGTGTCCATGGGCGTTCCTGCGGGGTGTTCCCGCATGATAGTGGAGCGCGTTAGAATTGTCGTGCGCCGATTTGCCACCGCTTGCGGGCGCTTTATAAGTTCAGCTAAAGACCGCGCCTACCCGGCACTGCCCTTAGTTGATAAGCGAGCACTGCCGGGTTTTCTTTTATGTACGCCACACCACAGTCCATGCATTTCGATGCGCCGCTGCCGCTGCAAAGCGGCGCGAGCATCCGCGACTACGACCTCAGTTACGAGACCTACGGCACGCTCAATGCCGACAAGTCGAACGCCGTGCTGATCTGCCACGCGCTCAATGCCTCGCACCACGTGGCCGGGCGCTACGAGGGCAAGGACAACTCCGAGGGCTGGTGGGACAACATGATCGGCCCGGGCAAGAGCCTGGACACCGACCGTTTCTTCGTCATCGGCGTGAACAACCTGGGCTCGTGCTTCGGCTCCACCGGCCCCATGCACACCAACCCCGACACCGGCAAGGCCTATGGCGCCGACTTTCCCGTGGTCACGGTCGAGGACTGGGTCAACGCCCAGGCCCGCCTGCTCGACAAACTGGGCATTGACACCCTGGCCGCGGTCATGGGCGGGTCTCTGGGCGGCATGCAGGCCCTGAGCTGGACGCTGCAGCACCCCAGCCGCGTGCGCAATGCCGTGGTGGTGGCCAGCGCACCCAACCTCACGGCCGAGAACATCGCCTTCAACGAGGTGGCGCGCCGCGCCATCGTCACCGACCCGGACTTCCATGGTGGCCATTTCTACCAGCACGGCGTGGTGCCCAAACGCGGCCTGCGCATCGCCCGCATGATCGGCCACATCACCTACCTCAGTGACGACGTGATGAACGAGAAGTTCGGGCGCCAGTTGCGCGAAGCGGTGCTGGACTCGGCCAGTGGCTACAAGTACAGCACGCAGGACATCGAGTTCCAGATCGAGAGCTACCTGCGCTACCAGGGCGACAAGTTTGCCGAATACTTTGACGCCAACACCTACCTGCTGATCACCCGCGCGCTCGACTACTTCGACCCGGCGCGTGCCCATGGCGGCAACCTGAGCAAGGCACTGGCCGCCGCCACCTGCAAGTTCCTGCTGGTCAGCTTCACCACCGACTGGCGCTTTTCGCCGAAGCGCAGCCGCGAGATCGTCAAGGCCCTGCTCGACAACCAGCGCGAGGTCAGCTACGCCGAGATCGACGCACCCCACGGGCATGATGCCTTTTTGCTCGATGACCCGCGTTACATGCGCGTGGTGCGCTCTTTTTTCGATAGCGTCAAGGTGGGAGGTGCGGCATGACGGATATTTCGACCCAACGCGCCATTGCCGAACTGGTTCCCCGCGGCTCGCGCGTGCTCGACCTGGGCTGCGGCGACGGCAGCATGCTGGCGTATCTGCAGTCCGAGCGTGGCTGCAGCGGCTACGGCATCGAGATCGATGACGCCAATGTGCTGGCCTGCGTGCAGCGCGGCGTCAACGTCATCCAGCTCAACCTGGAAGACGGCCTGGCCATGTTCGACGATGCCAGCTTCGACGTGGTGCTGCAGATCGACACCCTGCAGCACCTGCGCAATGCCGAGGTCATGCTGCGCGAGACCGTGCGGGTAGGCCGCGTCGGCGTGGTTGCCTTCCCAAACTTTGCACACTGGCCCAACCGCCTGAGCATCCTGAAAGGCCGCATGCCTGTCACCAAGCGCCTGCCCTACCAGTGGTACGACACGCCCAACATCCGCGTCGGTACCCACGCGGATCTGGCCGTGCTGGCCGCACGCAATGGCCTGCAGGTGCAGGACAGCTTCGGCATCCAGGATGGCGCCGTGGTCCGCTTCGCCCCCAACCTGCGTGCCGGCACATCGGTGTACCAGCTCACCCGGTCCTGAGTTCGTTTTCTGGGCCTAGCGGATGCCCCGGATGTATCGGGCGGCTTCCGGGGGCGGAGCGCTGGCGGCGCCATCCCGCAGGGACTGGGCCGCCGCGTGCAGTAGCCGTTCGCGCAGCGGGCGGGCGGGCTCGGCTGGCGCCATGGCGGATTCCAGCTTGGTGGCCCATTCGGCCAGATCGGGTTGGCCGTCACTCTGGGCGCGTTCGCGGGCAAAGCGCACCACTTCGGCGGCGTATTCCGTGTTGATGGCCATCCATTCCGTGTCGGTCACGCGCCCGGTCTTGCGCCGCAGCAGCACATGCAGGTGGGCGGCGATCGCCAGTCGTTCACTGTTCAGCATGGTCCCTCCTTCCCGGTCTTGTCGTCTTCAGGCGCCCAGATGCTCTCGGTGCTGGGCCACATCCAGGCCCGTGCGTTCGGAGTCCTCGTCGACCCGCAGACCGACCACGAGCCGCACGAGCCACAGCAGCGCAGCGGTCACCACTGCGCAGTACACCACCACGACCAATGCGCCCAGGGCCTGGGTGGCTACATTGCCGGTGACTCCGCTGATGGCCTTGCTGGCAAATACCCCGGTGAGCAGCGAGCCCACGATGCCACCGATGCCATGTACCCCGAACACGTCGAGCGAGTCGTCCACGTTGAGCAGGCGCTTGAGCCCGGTCGCGCCCCAATAGCAGGCCAGGCCGGCCACTGCACCAATCACGAGCGCATCGCGCGGGTGCACGAAACCGGCTGCCGGTGTGATGGCCACGAGCCCTGCGACCAGGCCTGAGCACAGTCCGAGCAGGGAAGGACGCTCACGCACCACCCATTCGGCCAGCATCCAACTCACGGCGCCCGCTGCGGCTGCGATGTGGGTGACTGCCATGGCCAGGCCCGCGCGACCGTCTGCGGCCACGGCTGAGCCGGCATTGAACCCGAACCAGCCTACCCACAGCAGCCCTGCGCCGGCCATGGTCAGGCCCAGGTTCACCGGTTCGAAGGCCTCGCGTCCGTACCCCTTGCGCGGTCCCAGCATATAAGCGGCAACCAGACCCGCCACGCCTGCATTGATGTGCACCACCGCGCCACCGGCAAAGTCCAATACACCCATCTGTGCCAGCCAGCCGCCAGGCTCCCACACCCAGTGGGCCACCGGGGCATACACCAGCAAGGACCACAGGCTGATGAACAGCATCAGCGCGGAGAAACGCATGCGTTCCACCACCGCGCCGACGACCAATGCGGCGGTGATGATGGCGAACGTCAACTGGAACATGGCGTACACCGACTCCGGCACATTCGGTGCCACGTGGCTCACGGCCACGACGCCTGCTTCCTTGAGGTACACCAGGCCTGAGAACCCGGCACGTTCCCAGCCACCGATCCAGGTGTTGCCCGGTGTAAATGCCAGCGAGTAGCCAGCGGCAAACCACAGCAGACTCACCACCGCGGTTATGGCCACCACACTGGCCATCGTGTTGATCACGCTCTTGCGGCGCACCATGCCAGCATAGAAGAATGCAACGCCGGGCAGGGTCATCAGCAACACCAGGGCTGTGCTCACCAGCATCCAGGCCGTGTCCGCACCATTGAGTGAGTCCTGGGGCACCAGCCCAGGCCGGCTGAGCGGGGCAGGTGCAGCCGGTGCGGTCGTCGTTGTGGTGGGCATGGACGGCGCGGCTACCGCAACCGGAGGCGACATGGAAGGCATTGCAGTCGAGGCGGGCTCCTGGGGTGCCGGGGCGGGAACCTGCGCCTGGCACGCCAGCGCTGCCCACAAGCCCACTGTGCCCAGCAGGCACCTCCACGAAGTCGCATTCTTTCGGTGCATATCCATCCTCGTCGGGAAATTCGGATGGTGCGCTGCACAAACTGTGCCAGCGTGGTGGGTGCACGGTCTGCGCAGCCCCGCCGCCAGCGGCCCCCTTCTGCACGCCACACCTCTTCAGCGGCCGTTTTTGCGGCATGATGCCTGCCAGGGCATACACCGGAGCTGTTCCATGCATCTTTCTGCCAGCGACCACAGCCACCCTGGTGCGCCGGTGCCGGGTCAGTCATTGGCTGTGCTCGCCCAATCGCTCTACCTCTCCAACCTGCTGCTGGCGCCAGGTTTGGCGTTTGCAGTGCTGGCCTGGCTGTGGTGGCGCCACCGGCACACAGCGCCACTGCTGGCGCGCCAGCACCTGCACCAGGCCACCCTGGTCAGCCTGGTGGGTGGCGTGTTGATCGTGTGCCTGTCAGGTGCCTGGGTCGCCTTCGGGGGGCTGCAGTCGCCCTGGACCTGGGTGGTGGTCCTGACCTACTTCGTCTGCATCCACGGAACGCTGGTGTTGCTGGGCATGTTTGCGCTCACCAAGGCCATGGCCGGCCAAGCCTGGCGCTACCCGCTGATCGGGCCGCGGCTGCTCTGATACGGGGCTTGCCCCTGTGGTGGCAGGCATCGGGGCCCCGTGGCATGATGCGGGCCTGCTTTTCGCCGCCTTACCCTCCCGGCGGCGTCCAACTCCCACAAGGAATGGCCATGAACGCCCGCATCCCCGATACCGCCTTTCAGACCACCGCGGCGCTGGAGAACGTCAGCGCGCAGTGGGACGCGCAGATCGTCCCGCAACTGCAGGACTACATCCGCATCCCGGCCAAGTCGCCCATGTTCGATGCCGATTGGGCCACGCACGGCTACCTCGACACCGTGGTGCGCAACACCGCCCAGTGGATCGAGGCGCAGAAGGTGGCGGGACTCACGCTTGAAGTGGTGCGCCTCGAAGGCCGCACACCGGTGCTGTTTTTTGAGATCCCCTCGACCCGGCCGTCGGACGCGCCCGGCAGCGGACAGACCGCACTCCTTTACGGCCACCTCGACAAGCAGCCTGAGTTCACCGGTTGGCGCTCCGATCTCGGCCCGTGGACGCCAAAGCTGGAAGACGGCAAGCTTTATGGCCGTGGCGGCGCCGACGATGGCTACGCCGCCTATGCGGCCATTGCCGCCATCCAGGCCCTTAAGGCCCAGGGCGGCACGCACCCGCGCATCGTGGGCCTGATCGAGACCTGTGAGGAAAGCGGCTCCAGGGACCTGTTGCCCTACATCGAGGCGCTCAAGGATCGCTTGGGCGACGTGGGCCTGGTGGTGTGCCTGGACAGCGGTGCCGGCAACTACGACCAGCTCTGGCTCACGACCAGCCTGCGCGGCATGGCCAGTGGCGTGCTCAAGGTCGAGATCCTCACCGAAGGCGTGCATTCGGGCGACGCCTCGGGCCTGGTGCCGTCGAGTTTTCGCATCATGCGCCAGGTGCTCGACCGCCTGGAGGACAGCGCCACCGGCCGCTTGCTGCCCGCCAGTTTCCACTGCGAAGTGCCTGCCGAGCGCCTGGCACAAGCACAGGCCACCGCCGCCATCCTGGGCGACGAGATCTACAAACGCTTTCCCTGGGCCCACTACGACTGCGGCGGCTCCACCGTGTTCGCCCTGCCCACCACCACCGACCCGGTGGAGGCCCTGCTCAAGCGCACCTGGCAACCCACATTGAGCGTGACAGGCGCCGAGGGCTTTTCCGACATCGCCAACGCCGGCAACGTATTGCGTCCCTACAGCGCCTTCAAGCTCTCGCTGCGCCTGCCGCCGCTGGTGGAAGCCGCCAGCGCCGTGCAGGAACTGAAAAACCTGCTCGAGGACAACGCGCCCTACCAGGCCAAGGTCACCTTCGAAGGCCTGTCCAGCGCCACCGGTTGGAATGCTCCGGGCAGCGCGGACTGGTTCTCGAAGGCGCTTGATGATGCCAGCCAGGCCCACTTCGGTGCCTCGTGCGGCTACATCGGCCAGGGCGGCACCATTCCGCTCATGAACATGCTGTCCCAGGGCTTCCCGGCGGCGCAGATGATGGTCTGTGGCGTGCTCGGCCCACGCAGCAACGCTCATGGCCCCAACGAATTCCTGCACGTGCCCTATGCCAAGAAGCTCACGGCAGCCGTGGCCCAGGTGCTGGAGCGCATGCCCTGAGGGTGCACGTGGACATCGAGACCGAATCCACCCTCTCCACCTTCACGGCCACCGACGGTGAAAACCTCATCGTCCAGGAGTGGCCGCTGCCGCACCACCTGGCCCAACGCGGCACGGTGGTCATCGTGCATGGCCTGGGCGAGCACGCCGGGCGCTACGACCACGTGGCGCGCCAGCTCAACCAGTGGGGCTTTGCCGTGCGTGGTTTTGACCAGTACGGCCACGGCGAGTCAGGCGGTGCGCGTGGCGCCTTGCCCAGCGACCAGCGCCTGCTCGACGACCTGGCCGACATCGTGGACAGCACGCGCCACCGCATGGAGCCCGGCACGCCACTGATCCTGCTGGGGCACAGCATGGGCGGCCTGGTCGCTGCGCAGTTCGTTGCGCTGGGCAAGCGCCCGGTCGATGGTCTGGTCCTGTCGTCGCCGGCGCTCAATCCTGGCTTGTCGGCCTTCCAGACGCTGCTGCTGGCGGTCGTGCCCAGGATTCTTCCGGGCTTGCGCGTGGGCAACGGACTCAAACCGCAGTTCCTGTCGCACAACCCGGATGTGGTGGCAGCCTACCTGGCCGATCCGCTGGTGCACGACCGCATCAGTGCCCGGCTGGCACGCTTCATCGCCCGCACCGGACCGGCCGTGGTGGCGGCCGCCCCGCGGTGGAAAGTTCCCACCGTGCTGCTCTATGCCGGTGATGACCGCCTGGTGAACCCGCAGGGCAGCCGCGACTTTGCCGCCGCCGCACCGAAGGACGTGGTGCAGTCGCGGTGTTTCGAGCGGCTGTACCACGAGCTCTTCAATGAACGCGATGCCCGGCCGGTGTTCGACGCCCTGCGCGACTGGATCGACGCACGCTTCTGAGCCTGCGCAGGAAACAAGATGACTACCGCAACCATGCAAGCACCTGTCCTCTACGTCTTCACCATCTCCCACTATTGCGAAAAGGCCCGCTGGGCATTGGATGCCTGTGGGCTCGACTACACGCTGCGCCACACCATGATCGGCACCCACCGGCGTGTCGCCAAGAAGTTGGGGGCGCGGCGCGGCTCCTTGCCCTTCCTGCACACCGCACAAGGGGTGGTGTGCGGCTCGGCAGCCATCCTCGATTGGTGCGAACAGCAGGTGGGTACGGCGGCGACTCCGTGGGCGCAGGGCGACGACCACGAGGCCCGCGCGGTGGAGAAGCGGTTGGACGATGTGGCGGGTGTGCATGTGCGCCGCTTCTACTACTCCGATGCCCTGCTGAACGCACCGAACACCGTGCGCCCGATCTTTTCCAATGGCCTGCCACTGTGGCAACGCGGCCTGGTCACCTTGGGTTGGGGGCGCATCGTGCAGCTCATGTGCCAGGCCATGGACCTGGGCGAGGCCCAGGGGCGCGAATCGCGCGCCGTGCTGGAGGCCGAACTCGACTGGCTGGACGGTTTGCTTTCCGATGGCCGGCCCTACCTGTGCGGAAACGCCTGGTCGCGGGCCGACCTCGCGGCCGCCAGCCTGCTGGCCCCGCTGGTGGAGCCGCCAGAGCACCCGCTGGCCGGCCAGCTGCAGTTTCCAGCGCAGGTGCGGGCTGCGATGGCCGCGTGGCAGGCCCGGCCCGTGCTCCAGCACGTGCGCCGCATGTATGCCCAGCATCGGCGCCAGCCTGCCTGATCGCTTGTGCTTTCCATGTAACCGGTGGCGGGCTACAGTCCCCGCATGACTTCCGACTCCTGCACACCGCGCTTTCGCCTCGCGCTGATTGCCCACGACAACAAGAAAGACGCCATGGTGGCCCTGGCACGTGAATTTGCGCCCTTCCTGCAAGGCTGTGCCCTGTGTGCCACCGGCACCACGGGCGGACGCCTGGCGCAGGAGGTGGGCCTGCAAGTCGAGCGCATGCTCAGCGGCCCGCTCGGCGGTGACCTGCAGATTGGTGCGCGCCTGGCCGTCGGGGAGGTCGACGCGGTGATTTTCCTGCGCGACCCCATGACCCCGCAGCCGCACGAACCCGACATCAACGCCCTGGTGCGGGCCTGCGACGTGCATGACGTGCCCTGTGCCACCAATGTCGCCAGCGCCCGCCTGCTGCTGCAGCGCTGGATGGCCGCCCAGACCGTCTAGCGCCTCAGGTTCCGGACTGGTTCATCACCATGCCCGGCGCGCCGGCGAGCAAGGCGGCGCGCAGGTCGTCCGGTACGGCGGTCTTGGCAAACCCCGGGTTGGTGACCATCACATACACCAGCTTGACCTGTGCCACCGGGGTGTTGCTGGCGGGCAGGAAGAACTCCTGCGTCAGCGTGAAGGAGGTGTTTCCCACGTGGCTGGCCTGCACCCGCACGCCCAGCACGTCGTCAAAGCGGGCTGGCGTCTTCCAGTCGATGCTGTAGTGCGCCACCTGCATGTCCAGGCCGCGGTCTAGCAGGGCGTGCAGACCGCCGCAGACCGCACGCAGGAATTCGGTGGCGGCCAGGTCGGCGTAGTCGCCGTAGCGGGCGTTGAACACCACCATCTGGGCATCGCATTCGCCGTAACGCACACGGGTCAGGAAGGTAAAAGGGTTGGCCATGGGCATTTGCACGGTGGTTGGGGCAATAATGCTGGTACAGAGCACCACATTTTGATGCAATGCGCTGGGTGGTGCAGACCGTGCCACCACAAGGAGCGTTACGGACCATGCAGGTAGCACCATTGCCGCACGACGAACGAGCCCGACTGCAGGCCCTGCACGACCTGCAGGTGCTCGACAGCGGAGCCGAGGAAGAGTTCGACGCGCTCATCCGGGTGGCCGCACTGGTGTGCGGCGTGCCCATCAGCCTCATCAGCCTGGTCGATGCCGAGCGCCAGTGGTTCAAGGCCAACATCGGCCTGCCCGGTGTGTCGGAAACCCCGCGTGACGTAGCCTTCTGCAGCCATGCCATTCTCGACCGCGAAGTGTTCGAGATTCCCGATGCCACCCAGGACCCGCGCTTCCACGACAACCCGCTGGTGAGCTCGGCGCCCGACATCCGTTTCTATGCCGGCGCCCCGGTGGTGCTGGACTCCGGCCACCGCGTGGGCACGCTGTGCGTCATCGACCGCAAGCCGGGTCAGCTCAATGCCCAGCAGCGCGAGGTGCTGCAGTCGCTGGCCACGGCGGCCGCCAAGGCGCTCGAAGGGCGCCGCGCCATGCGCGAGCTGCAGTCCATCGATGCGCAGTTGCAGCGCGAACAGGCGGCACTGCGCGAGGTGCAGGAGCGCATGCGCCTGGCCACCGAGGCCGGTGGCATTGGTATCTGGGACTATGACGCGGTGGGCAGTACGTCGACCGCCGACGAGCAGACGTACCGGCTGTATGGGCATGCCAGTTCCCAAGGCAAGAATGCGGCCACGTTCTGGACCAAGCAGGTGCACCCGGATGACATCGAAAGCTTGCGCAAGGCATTCGCCCGCACGCTCACCAAAGGTGTGCCGTACCGGGAAGACTTCCGGGTGCGTCTGCCCGACGGGCAGGAGCGGTACCTGCGCAACATCGGCCACCCCACACTGGACGCCAACGGGCGTGTGGTTCGGGTTCTTGGCGCGGCTTGGGATGTGACCGATATTGCCCTGCGCGCACAGCAACTGCAGCAGGCCAAGGAAGCAGCGGAACAGGCCAGCCGCAGCAAGGGCCAGTTCCTGGCCAACATGAGCCACGAGATCCGCACCCCCATGAACGCGATCCTGGGCATGCTGGAACTGCTGCAGGGCACCGAACTGAACGCCCGCCAGCGTGACTACACCAGCAAGACCGAAGACGCGGCGCGCTCGCTGTTGGGCCTGATCAACGATATCCTGGACTACTCCAAAGTTGAAGCCGGCAAGATGGTGCTGGAGCACGAAGCCTTCACGCTCGAAAAGCTGCTGCGTGGCTTGGCGGTGGTGCTGGCGGCCACGGTCGGGCGCAAGGACATCGAGGTCCTGTTCGATGTGGACCCTGACCTGCCGGTAACGGTGCTGGGCGATGCCATGCGCCTGCACCAGGTGCTGGTCAACCTGGGCAGCAATGCCGTGAAGTTCACCGAAAGCGGCGAAGTGGTCGTGAGCCTGCAGCTGAAGGCCCGCACGTCCACCCACGCCCGCATCGCCTTTGCCGTGAAGGACAGCGGCATCGGCATCGCACCCGAGAACCAGCAGCGCATCTTCTCGGGCTTTACCCAGGCCGAGGCCTCGACCACGCGCCGCTACGGTGGCACCGGCTTGGGCCTGGCCATCAGCCAGCGCCTGGTGCAGCTGATGGGCGCGGAGCTGTCCCTGCAGAGCGCCGTCGGGCAGGGCAGTGCCTTTTCCTTCGAGGTCGAGTTCGCCTTGCCGGCCGCGGATGAGCCGTCGGTCGGCGCGCCATCCGATCTGGCCCGGCGCCACGCCATGGTGATCGACGACAACCCGTTGGCTGCCGGCTTGATGCGGCGCATGGTCGAATCCCTGGGCTGGGAGTGCACGGTGGCAGAAAGCGGTCGCCTGGCGCTGCAGTGGCTGCGCGAGCGCGCGCTGCCGCTGCCGCTGGAGCAGCAACCCCATGTGATCTACGTCGACTGGCAGATGGCGGGCATGGATGGCTGGGAAACCATCCGGCAGATCCACGCGCTGTACGCCCAGGCCCGACAGCCTTGCCCGGTGTTCATCATGGTCACGGCCCACGGGCGCCAAACCCTGGCGCAGCGCACCCAGCAGGAGCAGGACATGCTGGGCGGATTCCTGGCCAAACCCCTAACGGCCCAGATGCTGCGCGAAGCCTACGACGGTGCGCTCAGCGGCAACACCGGGCTGCGCCGCACCGGGCGCGGCGCCAGCACCCAGCGCAGCCTGGTGGGCATGCGTATCCTGGTGGTCGAGGACAACCTCATCAACCAGCAGGTCGCCGAAGAACTGCTCAGCGCGCGGGGTGCCCTGGTGTCGCTGGCATCCAATGGCCAGGCTGGGGTGGATGCCGTGGCCAGCGCGGCACCGCAATTCGACGCGGTGCTCATGGACATCCAGATGCCCGTCATGGACGGCTACGCGGCGACGCAGGTGATCCGCGAGAACCTGGGGCTGACCCAGCTGCCCATCATCGCCATGACCGCCAATGCCCTGGCCAGCGACCGCGAAGCCTGCCTGGCGGCCGGTATGGATGAACATGTGGGCAAACCGTTCAACATCGACCAGCTGGTCTCGGTGCTGCTGCGGGTCACAGGCTTCCAGAGTCCGGACCTGCAAGGTGCCGATCCCTTGGTGGTACGGGCCGTGGCGGTGCGCCAGGCGCCCGAAGTCGAAGGCCTGGACCTGGCGCAAGCACTGGAGCGCATGGGGGGCATGGTGCCGCTGTATGTGCGCACCGCGCAGGAATTCCTGCAAACCCTGGGCCAGGGGGTGGAGCCGGTGCAGCTTCTGCTGCAGGGCGACGACCGCGCTGCAGCGGTGCGTCTGCTGCATACCCTCAAGGGCAATGCCGGCACCCTGGGGGCCCAGGCACTGTCGGTGGAGGCGGGCCGCCTCGAATACCTGCTGCGGGCCATGGACGAAGGCACGGCCCTGGAGCTGCGCACCGACAAGCTGGGCACCCTCATGGAACAAGCCCGCGGCGCGCTGGAACAGGCCGTGGCGCAACTGCAACCGGCCCCCGTAGCCGCCCCATCGGGAGCACCAGCGCGTGCATGGCTGCAGTCGCTGCAGGCACAGTTGGTCCAGGAAGATTTCGCGGCTTTGGACACGCTGGCCCAGGGCCGCACGCAACTGGCCACGTTCCCCAGCGAGTTTGCCGAAGCCCTGGAGCAGGCCCTGCAGGCGCTGGACTGGGCACAGGCAGCACAGCTGTGCGCCCGGCAGCTGGGCGCGTCGTGAGCAGGCGCTAGGGCCTGCCGGTGTAGCGCGGGCTGCGTTTTTCCAGAAAGGCCGCGATGCCTTCCTGCGCGTCAGCGCTCAGGGCGGCGCGGGCCATGGTGTCGGCAGCAAAGGCATAGGCCTGGGCTTGGGGGAGGTCCACCTGGCGGTAGAACGCCTGCTTGCCCAGCCCCTTGGAGTGCGCGCTGCCACGGCTGGCGCGCTGCACCAGGTCCAGCGTGGCGGCATCGAGTTCGGCGGCGGGAACGACCCGGTTGACCAGGCCCCAGTCGGCCGCCGTCGCCGCGTCGATGGCGTCGCCGGTCAGCGCCAGCTCCAGCGCCCGCTTGCGCCCGATGTTGCGCGCCACCGCCACCAGCGGCGTGTGGCAGAACAGGCCGGCCTTGCCACCGGGCAGCGCGAAACTCGCCGTGTCGGCCGCCACGGCCAGGTCGCAGGTGGCGACCAGCTGGCAGCCGGCGGCCGTGGCCAGTGCGTGCACGCGCGCCACCACCGGCTGGGGCATGGCCTGCACCGTGTCCATCATGGTCGTGCACAGGGCGAACAGGGTCTGCGCCTGCTCCAGGCTGGCGCCCGCCATGTCGCCGAAGTTGTGCCCGGCACTGAACACCGGCCCGTTGGCCGCCAGGATGACGCCGCGCGCATCGCTGGCGGCAGTGTCCGACAGCGCCCGGGTCAGCTCCTGCATCACGTCCAGCGCCAGCGCGTTGCGCTTTTCCGGACGGTTCAGGGTGAGGGTGGTAATGCCGTCGACGGTGGATATGAGCAGGTGGCGGTAGTCCATGCGAACATTGTGGCAGTGCCCTTGCAACCCTGGCAAACGCTGCACGGTGTTACAAAGCGGCATGGCATCCACACCCGAACCCCTGAATCCGGACCAGGCCCTGCAGCGCCTGGCTGCAACCCTGCAGCGGCCAGGCCGCACCATCATCGGCCTGATGGGACCGCCCGGTGCCGGCAAGTCCACGCTGTCGGCGCACATCGCTGCGCATTTCGGCGACCTGGCCCAGGCAGTGCCAATGGACGGTTACCACTTGGCCAACTCCGAACTGGAGCGCTTGGGCCGGCGCGGCCGTAAAGGCGCCCCTGACACCTTCGACGCCTGGGGCTTTGTGGCCCTGCTGCAGCGCCTGCGCCAGCAGGCGCCGGACGAGATGGTGTATGCGCCCGAGTTCCGGCGCACGCTCAAGGAACCCATTGCCGGGGCCATTCCCATTGCGCCGGATGTACGCCTGCTGATTGCCGAGGGCAATTACCTTGGGCTCGACAGCGGTGCCTGGGCCGGCGTAGCGCCGTTGCTCGATGAACTCTGGTACGTCGAGGTCGACGACACCCTGCGCCGCCAGCGTCTTACCGCGCGCCACATCCAGTTCGGCCGTACTCCCGAGGATGCGGCGCGCTGGGTCGAAGTTACCGACGAGCCCAACGCCCGCCTCATCGCCGGCACCCGCGCGCGGGCGCAGTGCGTGGTGCGGCTGGCTTAGGCCCCGGCCGCCACCGCCTGGCGGCGGTGCCACAGCAGACCCAGCGCCATCAGCACCACCGGCAGCACCGAGCCCCAGTTCAGCAGCGTCCAGCCACTGGTGGTCACCAGGGCGCCCGAGGCGAACGAGGTGGTGGCCATGACGGCAAACACCACGAAGTTGATCGCGCCCTGGGCGCGGTCCTTTTCCTCGGGGCGGTAGGCGTTCAGCGACAGCGCGGTGCTGCCGGTGAACAGGAAGTTCCAGCCCACGCCCAGCAGGAACAGGGCGATGGTGAACTGGTGCAGGTCCTGGCCTGAGAGCGCCACCGCAATGCAGGCCAGGTTCAGCGCCACGCCGGCCCACATCACATTGGCGGTACCGAAGCGCTTGATCAGGTGGCCGGTAAAGAAGCCCGGCGCGAACATGCCGATCACGTGCCATTCGAGCACGAAGGCGGCCTGGTCAAAGTTCAGTCCGCACTGCTGCATGGCCAGTGGTGTGGCCGCCATCAGCAGGTTCATCACGCCGTAGCTCAGGGCCGCGCTGCCGCAGGCCACGATGAACACCGGCTGCTTGGCAATCTCCCACATCGGCCGCCCGGTGGAGGCACCGGCCTTGGGTGGCTGGTGGGCGGGGAACTGCACAAAGGCCATCAGCAGCATGGCCAGCAGGCCCACCACGGCCAGCGCCACATAGGCCCCGGCAAACGGCACTTCCAGCAGGCTGCGTGACTTGGCAGCCAGGTTCGGGCCGATGACGGCACCGATCAGGCCGCCGGCCATTACCAGCGACACCGCCTTCTCGCGCAGCGGCGCCTGAACCAGCTCGGCTGCGGCAAAGCGGTAGAGCTGGCCGTTGGCGCTGTAGTAGCCGGCAATCACCGTGGCCGCTACCACCACCCAGAACTGCTTCTCGGCCACGCCCCAGGCGCCCAGCAGGGCCGACAGCACCGCCACCAGCAACCCGATCTGGAACGAGGTCTTGCGCCCGTAGCGGCTCTGCGTGCGCGCCACCAGCGAGGTGCTCAGCGCGCCGCCCACCACGTAGCCCATGACCGGCAGCGTCGCCATCCAGCCGTAGGGCGCCAGGGCAAAGCCCACCAGGCCATTGATGGCGATGAAGGTGACGTTGTTGGTGAGGAACAAGCCCTGGCACAGGGCCAGCAGCCAAAGGTTGCGGTTCATGGGATTTATATACAGCAGGGGGTACCCGACATTATCGTTTCTTCCGCACACCGGGGTGGGCTGGACGGGAATTTCAGAAGGAGTTGACCTATGTCAGGGCCCGAAAACCGGGCCACTGCTACCTTCGCCGCCTTCAGTGTTCACGAAGCACACACCATGACTACCACCACTTTGGAGCGCGATGCCGCCGCCCCGGACGCCGCGGCTGCGCCCATGGAACTGGTCTGCCCGGCCGGCAGCCTGCCCGCCCTCAAGACCGCCATCGACCACGGCGCCGACTGCGTCTACCTGGGCTTTCGCGACGCCACCAACGCACGCAACTTCGCCGGGCTGAACTTCGACGAGAAGGCCATTGCCCAGGGCATCGAGTACGCCCACAGCCGCGGGCGCAAGGTGCTCGTGGCCCTGAACACCTACCCGCAGGCCGCCAGCCCGCAGCTGTGGCAGGCCGCCATCGACCGCGCCGCCGGTGCCGGGGTGGACGCCGTCATCCTGGCCGACCCTGGTCTCATGGCCTACGCCGCCAAGCACCAGCCCCAACTGCGCCTGCACCTCTCGGTACAGGGTTCGGCCACCAACTACGAGGCCATCAACTTCTACCACGAGCACTTCGGCATCCAGCGCGCTGTGCTGCCGCGCGTGCTGTCCATCGCCCAGGTGGAACACGTGCTGGAGAAGACCCCGGTGGAGATCGAGGTGTTCGGCTTCGGCAGCCTGTGCGTCATGGTCGAAGGCCGCTGCGCCTTGTCCAGCTACGCCACCGGCGAGGCCCCCAACACCAACGGCGTGTGCTCGCCACCGAAGGCCGTGCGCTGGGTCGAAACCCCGCAGGGCCGCGAGTCGCGCCTCAACGGTGTGCTCATCGACCGTTACGCCCCGGGCGAGAACGCGGGCTACCCCACGCTGTGCAAGGGCCGCTTCGACGTGGGCGACGAAGAGAACTACTACGCCATCGAGGAGCCCACCAGCCTCAACACGCTGGAGCTACTCCCGAAGCTCATGAAGATGGGTGTCAGCGCCATCAAGATCGAAGGCCGCCAGCGCAGCCCGGCCTACGTGGCCCAGGTGACCAAGGTGTGGCGCGAAGCCATCGACAACTGCCGTGCCAACCCGCACCGCTACTCGGCCAAACCGGCCTGGATGGCCGACCTCGACAAGGTCGGTGAAGGCCAGCAACACACGCTGGGCGCCTACCACCGCTCCTGGAAGTGACGGAGTTGAAAGGAACAAATGAAACTCTCACTAGGTCCCCTGCAGTACTACTGGCCGCGCCAGACGGTGTTTGACTTCTACCAGCAGGTCGCGCAGATGCCCGTGGACATCGTCTACGTCGGCGAAGCCGTGTGCTCGCGGCGCAAGGAACTGCGTCTGGCCGACTGGCTCGACGTGGCGCGCATGCTGCGCGACGCCGGCAAGGACGTGGTGCTCTCCACCATGACGCTGATCGAATCCAGTGCCGACGTGGGCACCCTGCACAAGGTCACGGCCAACGGCGAATTCATGGTCGAAACCAACGACATGGGCGCGGTGCATTGCCTGCAAGGCAAGGTGCCCTTCGTGGCCGGGCCGCACTGCAACATCTACAACCTGCCCACCCTGCAATGGCTGGCACCCTTGGGCGTGCAGCGCTGGGTCATCCCGCTGGAAATGGGAGCGGCAGATCTGGCCATCCTCCAAGGTGGTCGTCCCGCGGGTGTGCAGACCGAGGTGTTTGCGTACGGCCGCATGCCGCTGGCGTTTTCTGCACGCTGTTTCACCGCGCGCCACAACAACCTGCCCAAGGACGACTGCCAGTTCCTGTGCATAGCCCACCCCGACGGTCTGCTGCTGCGCACGCGCGAGCAGGAAGGCTTCCTGGTGCTCAACGGCATCCAGACCCAGTCGGCCAAGGTCTACAACTTGCTGCCCGAGGTGGCCCAACTGCGCGCTCTGGGCGTGGACGTGCTGCGCATCAGCCCCCAGTCGGCCCACACCGGCGAGATCGTGGCACTGTTCCGCGCCGTGTTGGACGGCACGCTGTCGGCGTCGGATGCCAATGCCCAGCTGCAGCCGTTGATGCCCGCACAGGGCTGCAACGGCTACTGGCACGGCAAGCCGGGCCTGGAAACCTGGAAGGCTGATGCCCAAGGCACATTGCAACAGGTGCTGGAACCCGCCTGAGATTCAAAGGACTACGACCATGCAAGCCACCCCACTGACCTTGCCCAAGCCCGTGGGCGACGTGTTCTCGCGCCTGCCGGCCTACCCCGGTTCGCTCCTGTTCGTCACCGCCCTGAACCTGGCGTTGGCCAAGCAGCTCGGCGACGACGTGGGCGCCATGCTCAAGGGCAAGCGCCTGCGCCTGTGCGTGACCGACGCGCGTGTGGCTTTCGACTTTGCCTGGACGAACGATCGCGGCACGGGCCGCTTCGTGGCCCGCCACGCCAGCAAGCCTGACGCGGTGCCCGACCTCACCATCAGTGCCAGCGCCCACGACTTCGTGCTGCTGGCCCAGCGCAAGGAAGACCCGGACACCCTGTTCTTCAGCCGCCGCCTCGCCATGGAAGGTGACACCGAACTGGGCCTGATGGTGAAGAACACCATCGACGCCATCGAGCTGCCGGTGTTCGACCCCCAGCAGTTCGCCCCGGTCAAGGTGCTGGGCCGCCTGCGCGAACGCGTGCTCAGCCGTGTGGTCATGGCACGAAAGCACGGCGGATGAACACTGCCGCAGCGCCGCAGCGCCGCATCGTGGTGGCCATATCGGGCGCCAGCGGCGCCGTGTACGGTGTGCGCCTGCTGCAGATGCTGCGTGACATACCCGGCGTACAAACCCACCTTACGGTGTCCAACGCCGGTTACCTGAACTTGCGCCAGGAACTGGACATGGGGCCCGAGCAACTGCACCCCTTGGCCGACGTGGTCTACCCCGTGGCCGATGTGGGCGCGGCCATTGCCAGCGGCTCGTTCGCTGCCTCCGGCATGGTGGTGGCGCCCTGCTCCATGCGCACCCTGGGCAGCGTGGCCCATGCGCTCAGCGACAACCTCATTGCCCGCGCGGCCGACGTCATGCTCAAGGAGCGTCGCCGCCTCGTCCTCATGGTGCGTGAAACCCCGCTGCACCTGGCACACCTGCGCAACATGACCGCCGCTACCGAAATGGGTGCCATCGTGTTCCCGCCCGTGCCCGCCTTCTACCAGCGCCCCAGCACCATCGACGAACTGGTGACGCACAGCGTGAGCCGCGTCATCGACCTGCTGGGCCTGCCCCAGCCGGACGCGCCACGCTGGGGAGGCTTGCACACGCCCAGCAATGTGCTGCCCTTCGAAGCACCCCGGCGCGAACCCTGACCATGGCCTACCAGGATCTGCGCGACTTCATGGCCCAGCTCGAAGCCCAGGGCGAGCTGCGCCGCGTGGCCGCCCCGGTGTCGCCCTACCTGGAAATGACCGCGCTGTGCGACCGCACCCTGCGCGCGGCTGGCCCGGCCCTGCTGTTTGAAAACCCCACCGGGCACAGCATGCCGGTGCTGGGCAACCTGTTTGGCACCCCGAAGCGCGTGGCCATGGGCATGGGCGTGAACGACACGCGCGAGCTGCGCCAGTTCGGCCAGGTGCTGGCGGCCCTGAAGGAGCCCGAGGCGCCCAAGGGCTTCAAGGACATCGTGGGCCTCTCCAGCCTGGTCAAGACCCTGTGGAACATGGCGCCCAGGCTGCAGCGCAGCGCCCCCTGCCAGGAAGTGGTGTGGGAGGGTGACGACGTGGACTTAGGCACCCTGCCCATCCAGCACTGCTGGCCCGGCGACGTGGCCCCGCTCATCACCTGGGGCCTGGTCATCACGCGTGGCCCGCACAAGCCACGGCAGAACCTGGGCATCTACCGCCAGCAGGTGCTGTCGCGCAACCAGGTCATCATGCGCTGGCTGCCGCACCGGGGCGGCGCGCTCGACTTCCGCGAACACACGCTGCGCTTTCCGGACCAGCCCTACCCCGTGTGCGTGGCCCTGGGGGCCGACCCGGCCACCATACTGGGCGCCGTCACCCCGGTGCCCGACAGCCTGTCGGAATACCAATTCGCAGGCCTGCTGCGCGGCAGCCGCACCGAGGTGGTGAAGGCCCTGGGCTGCGACCTGCAGGTGCCGGCCAGCGCCGAGATCGTGCTCGAAGGCCACATCTACCCCGACGCAAATCACCCCAGCGGCTTTGCCCATGCGCTCGAAGGCCCGTATGGCGACCACACCGGCTACTACAACGAGCAGGCCGAGTTTCCGGTGTTCACCATCGACCGCATCACTAAGAAGCGCGCGCCCATCTACCACTCCACCTACACCGGCAAGCCGCCCGACGAGCCCGCCATGCTGGGCGTGGCCATGAACGAGCTGTTCGTGCCGCTGCTGCAGCGCCAGTACACCGAGGTGCTCGACTTCTACCTGCCGCCCGAAGGCTGCAGTTACCGCATGGCGGTGGTCAGCATCAAAAAGGCCTATCCCGGCCACGCGCGGCGCATCATGTTTGGCGTGTGGAGCTTTCTGCGCCAGTTCATGTACACCAAGTTCATCGTGGTGGTCGACGAAGACGTGGACGTGCGCGACTGGAAAGACGTGATCTGGGCCATCACCACGCGCATGGACCCCACGCGCGACACCCTGCTGGTGGACAGCACGCCCATCGACTACCTGGACTTCGCCTCGCCCGTGAGTGGCCTGGGCAGCAAGATGGGGCTGGACGCCACCAACAAATGGCCCGGCGAAACCCAGCGCGAATGGGGCCGCACCATCAGCATGACGCCCGAAGTCACCCAGCGCATGGACGCGCTCTGGGACAGCCTGGGGCTCTGAGGCCCACCTCCGTTTCCGCTACCACGGCGAAACCGCGGTACGTGGCGGGCAAGCCATGCCGCCATGGCTGCCGTGAATTGATGCAAGTCAACTTCAGAATTAACCTGGATCAAGGATGAGGGCGGATGACCCGGGAAGAATTGACTGAAGTCAAGACACGAAGGTCTTGCAGGAGAAGTCCATGCCCCCCAGTCCCCCCGAAATCCAGAAGAAGGAAGAGCTGCGCAGCTTCCTGTTCCTGACGGCCGTCATGGTACCTGTGCTGTCGGTCATCGTCGTCGCGGGCTACGGCTTTGTCGTCTGGATGAGCCAGTTGCTCATGGGCCCGCCGCACTGAACGCCATGCGCACCATTCCCATCACCGAAATTTCCGCCGACGAGTGGCACGTGGCCGGCATCGTGGTCCAGGCCGTGCCCGAGCGCGCCGACGAGATCGCCGCCTTTGTCGGCTCCATTGCCGATGCCGAAGTGCACGCCAGCGGCCCCACGGGCAAGCTGGTGGTCACCCTCGAAGCCCCCACCAGCCGCGCCATCGCTGCGCACCTTGAATCCATCCAGAAGACCGACGGTGTGCTCAGTGCCGCGATGGTCTACCAACGCCACGAATCTGCTGCAGACCTCGACAAGGAGATGACCCCATGAGCCAAACCCGCAGAAGCTTTCTCCGCAACTCCGCCGCCGTGGCTGCTGCCAGCGCCGCCGGTGTCGAACTGCCGGCCCTGGCGGCCAATGCCGTCACCGATGCCGAACTCAACAACCTGAACTGGTCCAAGGCCCCCTGCCGCTTCTGCGGCACCGGCTGCGGCGTGATGGTGGGCGTGAAGGAAGGCAAGGTGGTGGCCACCCAGGGCGACCCGCGTGCCGAGGTGAACCGTGGCCTGAACTGCGTCAAGGGCTACTTCCTGTCCAAGATCATGTACGGCCAGGACCGCCTGACCCAGCCCCTGCTGCGCATGAAGGACGGCAAGTACGACAAGAACGGCGAGTTCACCCCGGTGAGCTGGGACAAGGCCTTCGACACCATGGCCGAGAAGTTCAAGGCCGCACTGAAAGACAAGGGCCCGTCGGGCGTGGGCATGTTCGGCTCGGGCCAGTGGACCATCTGGGAAGGCTATGCCGCTTCCAAGCTGTTCAAGGCGGGCTTCCGTTCCAACAACATCGACCCCAATGCGCGCCACTGCATGGCGTCTGCTGTGGCCGGCTTCATGCGCACCTTCGGCATGGACGAGCCCATGGGCTGCTACGACGACATCGAGGCCACCGACGCCTTCGTGCTGTGGGGCTCCAACATGGCCGAGATGCACCCCGTGCTGTGGACCCGCGTGACCGACCGCCGCCTGGGCGCACCCAAGACCAAGGTGGCCGTGCTCTCCACCTTCGAGCACCGCAGCTTCGACCTGGCCGACATCGGCGCCGTGTTCACACCGCAGACCGACCTGGCCATCCTGAACTACATCGCCCACTACATCATCAAGACCGGGCGCGTGAACAAGGACTTCGTCACCAAGCACACCAACTTCAAGCTCGGCAACGACGACATCGGCTACGGCCTGCGCCCCGACCACCCGCTGCAGAAGGCGGCCAAGAACGCCGGTGCCGCCGGTGCCTCCAAACCCATGAGCTTCGACGAGTACGCCAAGTACGTGGCCCAGTACGACGCCGACAAGGTCAGCAAGCTCTCGGGCGTGCCCAAGGCCACGCTGGACAAGATTGCCGAGCTGTACGCCGACCCCAAGACCCGGGTGGTGTCGTTCTGGACCATGGGCTTCAACCAGCACACCCGCGGTGTCTGGGCCAACAACCTGGTCTACAACCTGCACCTGCTCACCGGCAAGATCGCCACCCCCGGCAACAGCCCGTTCTCGCTCACCGGCCAGCCCTCGGCCTGCGGCACGGCGCGCGAGGTGGGCACCTTCTCGCACCGCCTGCCGGCCGACATGCTGGTCACCGACCCCAAGCACCGCGCCAAGGCCGAAGGCATCTGGAAGCTGCCCGAAGGCACCATTCCCGACAAGCCCGGCTACCACGCCGTGCTGCAGAACCGCATGCTCAAGGACGGCAAGCTCAACGCCTACTGGGTGCAGGTCAACAACAACATGCAGGCCGCCGCCAACATGATGCAGGAGACCCTGCCCGGCTACCGCAACCCGGCCAACTTCATCGTCGTCTCCGACGCCTACCCCACGGTCACCACGCTGGCGGCCGACCTGATCCTGCCCAGTGCGATGTGGGTGGAGAAGGAGGGCGCCTACGGCAACGCCGAGCGCCGCACCCAGTTCTGGCACCAGCTGGTGGACGCGCCCGGAGAGGCCCGCTCCGACCTGTGGCAGCTGGTCGAGTTCTCCAAGCGTTTCAAGATCGAAGAGGTTTGGCCCGCCGACCTGATTGCCAAGATGCCCTCGGTGAAGGGCAAGACCATGTTTGACGTGCTGTTCCGCAACGGCCAGGTCGACAAGTTCCCGTTGAAGGACGTGGACAGCGCCTATGCCAACCAGGAAGCCAAGCACTTCGGCTTCTACCTGCAAAAGGGCCTGTTCGAGGAATACGCCGAGTTCGGCCGCGGCCATGGCCACGACCTGGCCCCGTTCGACACCTACCACAAGGAGCGCGGCCTGCGCTGGCCCGTGGTGGAGGGCAAGGAAACCCAGTGGCGCTACAAGGAAGGCACCGACCCCTACGTGAAGGCCGGCAAGGGCTTCGAGTTCTACGGCAATGCCGACGGCAAGGCCAACATCTTTGCCCTGCCCTACGAGCCACCGGCCGAGTCGCCCGACAAGGACTTCCCGTTCTGGCTCTCCACCGGCCGCGTGCTGGAGCACTGGCACTCGGGCTCCATGACCCGCCGCGTGCCCGAGCTTTACCGCGCCGTGCCCAACGCCGTGTGCTACATGCACCCCGAAGACGCCAAGGCCCTGGGCGTGCGTCGCGGCATGGAGATCGAGGTGGCCTCGCGCCGTGGTGCCATCAAGACCCGCGTGGAAACCCGTGGCCGCAACAAGCCGCCCAAGGGCCTGGTCTTCGTGCCCTGGTTCGATGCCAGCCAGCTCATCAACAAGGTCACCCTGGACGCCACCGACCCGATCTCGCTGCAGACCGACTTCAAGAAGTGCGCGGTCAAGATCACCAAGGTCTGAGAGGAGAGACGATCATGAAGAACACGACATCCCTGTGGGCCCGCCTGGGCCTGCTGCTGGCCACCGCCCTGGTCGCCATCCTGGCCCATGCCGGCCCCAAGCTGCCGCTGGTGGACAGCATGCGCGGCGCCACCCCGCTCGACCAGGAGGCCACCCCGCCCCTGATGCAGACGACCGAAAACAAGGACGTGCGCCGGGGCCGCGCCTACACCCAGCAGCCGCCCACCATTCCGCACACCATTGACGGCTACCAGGTGGACAAGGCCTTCAACAAGTGCCTCAACTGCCACTCGCGCACCAAGGCCGAGCAGATGCAAGCCGTGCCGGTGAGCATCACCCACTACGTGGGCCGCGACGGCATGGCCCTGCCCAGCATTGCCCCGGCGCGCTACTTCTGCATCCAGTGCCACGTGCCGCAGGTGGAGGCCAAGCCGCTGGTGGAGAACACCTTCACCGACGTGGAGAGCATCCTGCCTGCCAAGGCCAAGAACGCGAAGAAGTAAGCCATGGCCACGCAACTCAAAGAACTCCTGCTGCGCTACTGGGCCGTCATCCGCCGCCCCAGCGTGCACTACAGCCTGGGCTTCCTGTCGGTGGGCGGCTTCATTGCCGGGGTCATCTTCTGGGGCGGCTTCAACACCGCCATGGAAGCCACCAACACCATGGCCTTCTGCACCAGCTGCCACGAAATGCGTGACAACGTATTCCAGGAGCTGCAGACCACCATCCACTACAACAACCGCAGCGGGGTCACGGCCAAGTGCTCGGACTGCCACGTACCCCACAACTGGACCGACAAGATCGCCCGCAAGATGCAGGCGTCCAAGGAAGTCTGGGGCAAGGTCTTTGGCACCGTGGACACGCGCGAGAAGTTTGAGGAAAACCGCCTGCGGCTGGCGCAGCACGAGTGGGCACGGCTCAAGTCCAACAACTCGCTCGAATGCCGCAACTGCCACAACTACGACAACATGGACTTCACCCGCCAGAGCCCGCGCGCCCAAGCCATGCACAGCAAGTACCTGGAGAACGAGGAGAAGACCTGCATTGACTGCCACAAGGGCATTGCCCACCACCTGCCCGATATGAAGGGCGAACCGCTGCCCTGAAGCGCAGCGGCAGCCACCGCGCCGCTGGGCTACTGGCCAGGCGCGGTGGCTGGGGCGATAATGCTCCCCCTGCAAGGAGAAGCCCAGCAATGTGCGCCAACATGGAACCCGGGGCCAAGTGCCCGCTCGACGGCGAGATGCTCTGCCGCAACGAGCGCCCCAGCAGCGCCGGTGCGTCCACGCTGGCCTGCACCCCGCGCACCGCGGCGCCCAACCAACCCCAGCCCGTGCAGTGGGAGCCCCCCCGCAGCGCCGCCACCCCACCCGCATCGGGCCCGCAGCAGCACTGAGCCTGACTCGTTGCGCAATGCAATCGCTACCAATTTGCTAGCTGCTAACGCAATGTTTTTGCGGGCTAGAGGCCAATTTTGCGCATGAACTGGGCCAGCGAAGCCGGTGAGCACCTTTCCCTCATCCCCATGATCACCGACCCCTTCTTCTACCTCGTCACCGTGCCCGCCGTGCTGCTGCTGGGCATCAGCAAGAGCGGCTTTGGTGCCGGCTTCGGCGCGCTGGCCGTGCCCATGATGGCCATGGCGGTGTCGGTGCCGCAGGCGGCGGCCATACTGATGCCGGTGCTGCTGCTGATGGACGTGCTGGGCATGGCCGTGTTCCGCAAGGACTTTGACCGCGCGCTCTTACGCTTCATCCTGCCCTTCGGGGTGCTGGGCATCGTGGTGGGGGCGTTGTTGTTCAAGCTGGTCAGCGCGCACGCCGTGGCGGGCATCGTGGGCGTGTGCACCCTGCTGTTCCTGGCCCAGCGCCTGCTGTTTCCGCCCCGGCCCGGCAACCCACTGCCGCCGAAGTGGCTGGGGGCCCTGCTGACCACGCTGTCGGGCTTTACCAGCTTCGTGGCGCATGCGGGTGGCCCGCCCATCAACGCCTACGTCATTCCGCTCAAGCTCTCGCCCGTGAAGTTGACCGCCACCCTGGCCTACTTCTTCTTCGTGGTGAACCTCAGCAAGTGGATTCCCTACGCCTGGCTGGGCCTGCTGGACTTGCGCAACCTCACTACCTCGCTGGTGCTGTTGCCCCTGGCCCCCATCGGGGTATGGATCGGCGCGCACTGGGCACGGCGCATCAGCGAACGGGTGTTCTACCGCTTCCTGTACGCAGGCATGCTTCTCACCGGGCTCAAGCTGGTGTGGGACGGGTTCCTGGCCTAGGCGATAGGCCCGTGGGCGGCCCAAGCGCTGCGAGCCCGCCAGTCGCTCACGGGACTGGACGTGGGTGCCCGGTCCGCACTCCTTCAGTAGACTGCCGTCCACCGCATTTGCACGAGGAGCCCCCACCATGCCCGCTACCAAAGAATTCGACATCGTCGTCCATGGCGCCACCGGCTTCACCGGCCGCTTGGTCGTGGAATACCTGCTGGCCCGCTACCCCAATGGCGCCAACGACGCCGGCCTGCGCTGGGCCATGGGCGGGCGCAGTGCGGACAAGCTGGCGGCCGTGCGCGACGAACTGGGCGCCCCGGCGGACACGCCGCTGGTGGTGACGGACGCTGCCGATGCGGCCAGCCTGCGCGCACTCACCGAGCGCACCCGCCTGGTGCTGACCACCGTAGGCCCGTACCAGCTGTACGGGAGCGACTTGGTGGCGGCCTGCGCGGCCTCTGGGACGGACTATGTGGACCTGTGCGGCGAGCCGGTGTGGATGCGCAAGATGATCGACGCGCACGAAGCAGCGGCCAAGGCCAGCGGCGCGCGCATCGTGTTCTCGTGCGGCTTCGACTCCATTCCCTTCGATCTGGGCGTGCTGATGCTGCAGAACGAAATGAAAGCCCGCCATGGCAGCACCGCCAGCCGGGTGCGCGGACGGGTGCGCAAGATGAAGGGCACGTTCTCGGGCGGCACCGCCGCGAGCCTGAAAGCCACGCTGGCTTCCGCCGCGCAGCACCCCGAAGAAATGGGCCTGCTGCGCAACGCGTTTTCGCTCACCCCCGGTTTCACCGGCCCAGCCCAGCCCTCGGGAGCGAAGCCGATGCTGGACGAGGCCATCGGTGCCTGGGTGGGGCCGTTCGTCATGGCCGCCATCAACACGCGCAACGTGCACCGCTCCAACTACCTCCTGGGCCACGCCTTCGGGGCTGACCTGGTGTACGACGAGATGATGGTCACCGGCACGGGCGAGAAGGGCGAAGCCCGTGCCCTGGCACTGGCCAGCGACCGCTCCATGGGCTCGGACGACGGCCCCAAGCCGGGCGAAGGCCCGAGCAAGGCCGAGCGCGATGCCGGTCTGTACGACGTCATGTTCCTCGGCCACGATGCGGCGGGCCACAGCGTGCAGGTGGGCGTGACGGGTGACCGCGACCCGGGCTACGGCTCCACATCCAAGATGATTTCCGAGGCAGCCGTGTGCCTGCTGCGCGATTGCGCCGCCACGCGCGGTGGCATCTGGACCCCCGCCTCGGCCATGGGCCAGCCGCTCATCAACCGCCTGGTGGCCAATGCGGGGCTCACCTTCACGGTGGAAGCCTGAGCGCTGGATGGGAATGTGGGATGGGAATGTGGGATGAGATGGCGGTCGCTATTCATTTGGTAGCTTGCCACGCAATACCCAAGCGGGCTAAGCCCTGATTCCGTGGGGAATTAGGGGCGTGGCTACACTGCGCCGCATGAAACTGCAGCGCCTGTTCCAGCCCCGCAATCCCCTGTTCTGGATCTTTCTGGTACTCAACGGCTTGTCCACCGTGCTGAGTTGGCTCACCCACACCTACGCGCTCTCGGGGTGGCTGGCCGTGGTGGTGCTGGTGTTTGCCGTGGGCAATGCCGTGCTGGGCATGCGCATTGCCTGGCGGCTGGTGCACTCCTGAACGCGGCACCCGCCGCCCGGCCGACGCTCAGGCGCCTTGCAGCCGGTACACCGTGCGCTTGCCGAACAGCGTGCCGGTGTCGGTGAAGGGCAAGCCCGGCACCGCGGCGAACAGGCTGTCCGTCACCCACACCTCGCCGCCCTTGGCCGTGTCTTCCCCGAGCTTGGAGGCGGCATTCACCTCGGCACCCCACACGTCCGCGTCGTCAATGCACAGCACCGTGCCGTAGCCCAGCCCGATGCAGACCTCGATGCGGTCTTCGGGCGCGCGCTGTGGCTTGTTGGCCGTGCGCGTGGCCTGCACCATGGCGTGGGCACAGGCCACGGCCTGCTGCGGCTCGTCGAACAGCACCAGCAGCGAGTCGCCCTCGTGCTTGAGGCAGCGCCCGCCGTGCTGCGCAATCAGCGGCTGGAACAGGGTTTCGGATTCCTGGATCAGCTGCAGGAAGTGCACGATGCCAAAGGCTTCCACCACGCGCGAGAAGCCCACCAGATCGGTGAACATGACGGCCTGCGTGCGGCCGAAGCGGGCGAAGACTTCTGCCTCGATGGCAGCGCGGTCGGCATCGGGCTGGCGCCGTTGTGCAAGCAGCGCATGGAGGTCGTGGGCGTCGGTCATGTCCGGCATTCTTGCACCGCGCTCCGCTGGGCTCAAGGTGCCAGTTGGGCGTCCAGCACCGCACGGGTGGCCGCATCGGCGGCAAACACGTGCTCCACCCGCAGCGAGGCCAGCGTGATGTCCTGGGGTGTGCCGAAGGTGGAGAACATGCTGAAGAACGCCAGTTCACCGTGGGGTGTGGCGAAGCGGGTGGTCAGCACCGGGGCCATCTGGCGCGGCCAGGGCGCCAGCGCGCGCTTGCCCAGGCGCGCCTGCAGCTGTTCGGCAAACTGCTCTACGCGCGGCTGTAGTTCCGGCACCACGCTGGCGTCGTCGCGCAGGTGGGCCAGCAGGGCCGGGGCTACTTCGTCCAGGTTGGTGATGTGCCGCGTCATGCCCTCGGGGTGGAGCATGGCGTCGAGCATGTTGATGGGCTGGCCCGCGGGCAGCTCGGCCAGCCAGGGCATGAGGGTGGTGGCCAGCCACAGGGCGCCACGGTTCATCTGCAGCACGTTCCAGGCGGCGTCCATCACCATGGCGGGCAGGGGGTCGTGGGCATCCAGCAAGCGGCCCAGGGCCTCGCGTGCCGGGGCCAGCACGGCGGCGCCGAGTTCGCTGCCGCTGTACACCGGGGCGAAACCCGCCTGCTGCAGTGCCACGTTGCGCAGGGCCAGCGGGGCCTGCAGCTCGTGCAGCCAGGCCAGCAGCAGCTCGCGGCTGGGCTGGGCGCGCCCGCTTTCCACGAAGCTCACATGGCGCTGGCTCACGCCCATGCGCAGTGCCAACTCCAGCTGGCTGATGCGGCGGGTCTTGCGCGCCCGTTGCAGGGTGTCGCGCAGGCTGGTGGGAGTGGCGGTGGGCATGGCGGAATTGAATCACAGCCGTTGGCCGCCGCAATTACCTGCCACGTAATTGCGCCGATTCAGTGCCCTTTGCACACTGCCCGCACCGCAGCGCACGGTGCGCCGCGATGCAGAAAGGAAAACCCATGCACAAGCCTGTCCTCGCCTTTGTCCTCGTCGCCTTCGGCGCGCTCACTGCCTACACCTGGCTGCATTACGGCGGCCTGCTGGAATGGCTGGCCTTCTACACCCGCGACCCCGCCAGCTGGCAAATCTTTGCCGACCTGGTCATCACCATGGTCTTGCTGCTGGTGTTCATCCGCCGCGATGCCCAGGCCACAGGCCGCGCGTTTTGGCCGTGGGCGGCGTTCTGCCTGGCCGTGGGCTCGTTCGGCCCGCTGCTGTATTTCCTCACCGCGCGAAAGAAATCAGACTAGCCGGCCCGGATCGCCGCCACGTTGCGGTTCATGCCGTGGCGTACCACGTGCCGGTACAGCCAGCGCTTGAAGCCAGAGAGGTTGGTTCCGTGGGCGGCGTAGAAGTCGTCGGGAGCGTCGAACACCCCGTAGTCGTGGTTGATGCCGTCCTTCTGGATGTAGGTGTCGGTGCCGCACCAGTCCACGCCGGGGCGCTGCAGGTCGGGTGTGGCGGCACCGAAGCCGCAGAACGGGCCGCTGTGGTGGGCAAAGCGGCGCTGTAGCGCCTGCAGGTAGGGCTGGTCCAGGATGAAGCCTTCGAGGTTCACCCAGCGCCCGTCCCACCACACCTCGACCCAGCTGTGGATGATGCTCTGCGGCGCCAGCCAGTAAGCCAGGCCCGTAATGGCGCCGTGCTGCAGTGGCTTGGCAATGGTGAAGCCGTGGAAGCGGCAGGGAATGCCCACGGCCCGCAGCAGTGCCATGAGCAAGGTGCCCTTGGTGTTGCACTGGCCCATGCCGTCGGCCAGCACCTGCGATGCGGGCAGGTCGTCGGCAGCGTTGTAGCCGAAGGCCACTTCGTCGCGCACGAAGGTGTAGACGGCGCCAATGCGGTCATAAGCGGCAAGGTCCGCCCAGCCACGCGCTGCCAGCAGCGACTGGATGCGCGGGTGCCGGTAGTCGAGCAGTGCGGTGGGCTGGGTCAGGCGGGTATGGTCTGTGGTTCGCATGAGGTTTTCTTCGGAAGTTGTTGACAGTTCGGGTATTGAAAACCTTGAAGTCACTACAGAGTCAAGCGGCATCCGCAGCGCTGCTTTACAAGCGTCAGCCACGGCCCGACACTTCTCCCAACCGCCACGACACGGAAACGCCATGCTCCCCTACCGCCCCAGCGCCACCGCCCGCCGCGTGGCCTTGAGCCGCGCCGCCCACCAGCTGTGGGATTCGCCCCTGGTGCTGGACGACCCGGTGGCACTGCGCCTGGTGGGCGCCGAGGCACGCGCGGCGCTGGAGCGCGGCGGCCTGGAAAAGTACTCGCGCCTGTCGCGCAGCATCCGCGCGTACCTGGTGGCGCGCAGCCGCTTTGCCGAAGACCAGCTGGCGGCCTCGCTGTCGCGCGGGGTGCGTCAGTACGTGGTGCTCGGAGCGGGGCTGGACACCTTTGCCTACCGCAACCCACATGTTGGAGCGGGCCTGCGCGTGTGGGAGGTGGACCACCCGGCCACGCAGGCCCACAAGCGCGAGCAGCTGGCAGCGGCAGGCATCGCGGTGCCGGACTCGGTCACCTACGTGCCCATCGACTTCCATCACCAGTCGCTGGCCGAGCAATTGCCGCGCCACGGACTCGACACCTCGGCTCCCACCTTCTTCTCGTGGCTCGGTGTGAGCATGTACCTGGAGCCCACCACGGTGCTGGACACGCTGCGCTGGGTGGCCACAGCCCTGCCTTCAGGGTCGGGGCTGGCCATGGACTATGTGCCGCCTATCGCCCAACAGCCTTGGGCGGTGCGCGCGGTGCTGCGTGTCATGGCGCTGGCGGTGGCTGCCCACGGCGAGCCTTGGCGTGGCTTCTTCGACCCGGCCCAAATGGCCCAGGCACTGCGTGGCATGGGCTACCCAACGCTGATCGACTGGGACTGCGATGCCATCAACGGCCACTACTTCAGCAACCGCCAGGACGGGCTGCAGATGGGTGGCGGTGCCCACCTGCTGTGCGCAATCCATTGAGCGGGTGTACCCGCATTGCTCGCACCGCGCAACTGGTGCACGATCGTGCCTTCGAGGGGACAACTTGTTGGAAAGGTACGCAGTTCACATGCGCTTGGTTCGGAGCATCCTGTTGTTGGTGTGTTGCGGTGGCGCCTGGGCCTGCAATCTCACGGTGGCCTACAGCGATACGGCAGCGCCCCCCTACCTGGTGGGCGACGGCGCAACCGTGCCCGACCAGCCTGGCATCGCCGTGGAGCTGGTGAACCTGGCCGCCGCAGCGATCCAATGCAAGGTTTCCTGGGAGCGCCTGCCCGGCCGCCGGGTACTGCGGGCCGTCGAGTATGGCGAGGTGGACGCCATGCTGATGTTCTCGTACAGCGAGGAGCGGGCCGCGTATGCGGTCTACCCCATGCTGGACGGCAAGCCAGACAGCCGCTTGCGATTGGCCGCGCTGCAGTACCACGTCTATACGGTCACGGGCAGCCCGCTCACCTGGGACGGCAAGCAGTTCGCCCCGCCGCCCGGGGTACTGGGGGTGAATTCAGGCTACTCGGTGGGCGTCGACCTGCGCAAGGCCGGCTTCACGGTCGAAGAGGCCCGGACCACCGAACAGAACCTCCAGAAGCTCAGGCTCAAGCGCATTGCGGCCTATGTCATGCAAGACGCCCCCGCGGATCTGGCGATTGAAACCCAAGGTATCCAAGACGTGCGCAAGCTGCCGATTCCCTATTCGAGCAAGGACTACTTCCTGCCGTTTTCGAAGATCAGCTACGTGCAGACACCAGGTTTGGCCGAGCGCCTGTGGGAAAGCATCGCCAAGGTGCGCCGAACCCACATCAAGGCCTTGCTCCACAAATACAGCGACACGCCCTGAGCGTCCTTCACCCGGCCTTGCGAAAGGTCAGGTTCACGCGTTTGCGCCCCAGCAGCGGGTGGTGCCCGTCGGCCAGCGGCAGCACGCCGTGGAAGGCCAGGCGGGTGGGGCCGCCCCACACCAGAACGTCGCCATGGGCCAGGCGCAGCCGCTGGGTCGGTGCATTGCGCTGCAGGCCGCCGAACTGGAATACGCAGGGCAGGCCCAGCGACACCGAGACGATGGGCGCGCGCAGGTCGCGCTCGTCCTTGTCCTGGTGCAGCGACATCTTGGCACCGGGTGCGTATTCGTTGACGAGGCAGGCGTCCGGCACGAAGCCCGGGTAGCCGGCCTGCGCCGCGGCCTCGGCGGCCAGGGTGGCAAAGCTGTCGGGCAGCGCGGGCCAGGGCGTGCGGGTGGAGGGGTTGGTGGCGCTGTAGCGGTAGCCGTGCCGGTCCGACACCCAGCCCAACTGGCCGCAGCTGGTGGTTTGAACCGACATGGTGTAGCCGCCCGGGGTCTGCAGGTGGTGTGCGGGGGCCTGCGCCTGCACGCCCTGCAGCGCGGCCAGCAGCGCTCCCTCATGGCTCCGCGCCAGACCGCGAAGCAGCACCGCACCGGGCGCTACCTCGGTGCGCAGCGCGTCGGGCTCCAGCGGCAGGTCGTCGAACAGGTCCATGCCTGCAATGGTAGGCAAACTTGGCCGCTGCGGCGTTCAATGGCAGCGCGATACAGGTCGGGTATTGCGGCTTGCCCATGGCGGCAAATCGGGGCATGATGAAACGAAGTGATAGGCGGGCGTGGCGCAGCCGCTCGCGAACCTCAAAAAAAGTGCGTTGTTGGACTGATTTGCCTATGTATCTGGTTCGTGTGTTGTCATCCGTGCTGCTTCTGCTCGCGCCCACGGCGTGGGCCTGCAGTCTGAACATTGCCTACAGCGATGTGGCGTCTCCACCCCACTTGATGGGCGATGGCGCGGCGATTCCGGAGCAGCCGGGCATTGCAGTGGAACTGGTGCAGCATGCGGCAGACGCCCTCCACTGCAGCGTGAAATGGCAGCGCCTGCCCAACCGTCGCGTGCAGCGCGACATGGAGATGGGCGTGCTGGACGCGATGCTCATGTTCTCGTACAACGATGAGCGCGCGGCGTATGCGGTGTACCCGATGAAAGACGGCAAGCCCGATGGCCGTTTACGCCTGGCCGAACTGCGCTACCACGTGTATGTGGCCGACAACAGCCCCCTGGTCTGGAATGGCAAGCAGTTCGACCCGCTGCCTGCCACCGTGGGGGTGAATGCGGGCTACTCGATCCTGGCCGACCTGAAGAAGATGGGCCTCGTGGTGGAAGAAGCCCGCAGCACCGAACAGAACTTCCAGAAACTGCGCTTGGGCCGCATCGATGCCTACGTGGCGCAAGATGCCCCGGCCGATCTGGCCATCGAAACCATGAACCTCCGTGGTGTGCGCAAGTTGCCGATTGCGTTTTCCTCCAAGGACTACTTCCTGCCATTCTCGAAGGCGTTTTATGGGAGCACGCCAGAGGTGGCCGAGCGCATGTGGGAACAGATAGGCAAAGCCAGCCGTTCCCGCCTCAAGGAACTGACCAAGAAATACGGCGATTCGCATTGACCGTGTGGGCATGCTGCGCACGTGACAGGCGTTTTACGGCCTTCCACTACCATGGCAGCTGTGCCCATCGTGGGCCGTTCAACAACGAAGGAAGACAAGCCAATGTTCAGCCACGTCATGGTCGGGGTCCAAGACCTCGAAGCCTCGCGCAAGTTCTACGACGCCGTCCTCGGCACGCTCGGCATCAAGCCCGGCAATCCCGACAAGAAGCGCTACTTCTGGCGCAGCCCCACGGGGGTGTTCGGCATCACCATTCCCATCAACGGTGAGCCTGCATCCGTGGCCAACGGCGGCACCATCGGCTTTGCGGCAGCCACCACCGAGCTGGCCGATGCCTGGCATGCGGCCGGGCTGGCCAACGGTGGCGTGGCCTGCGAAGACCCTCCGGGCTGGCGCGGTGAAGGCCCCGGTCGCCTGTACCTGGCCTACCTGCGCGACCCCGACGGCAACAAGCTCTGCGCCCTGCACCGTCCGCCCAAGGTCTAGTCGCTACGAAAACAGGAGCTACCTGCGCACATTCCATGCGGGCCAGGGGCAGAAAATGCCCCTAACCTGCATCAGCCCAGGGTCTCCAGCCGCAGTACCTGGGCCTGGCCCAGCACCGTGGGCCAGTGCTGCACCGCGGCCAGGGCCGTGTCAAGCGTGTCGCGGCGCAGCACCTCGGTGAGCAGCACCAGGCAGCGCAGCGTGCTGTCCTGCGGGTGCGCCAGCACCTCCATGCGCTGCACGCGCACGCCCTCCAGGGCCAGCTGCTGCAGCACCTGGGGCACGCTCACTTCGAACCGGTCCACATCCAGCCGCACATAGAAGGCGCTGCGCACCGCGCCATCGTCCAGCACCGGGGCGGGACGCACGGCACCGGGCTGGAAGGCCAGCGCCGGCACGCGCAGCGCGGCGGCTACCTGGGCACTGCGTGCCAGGTCCACCAGGTCCGCCACCACGGCCGAGCCGGTCTGCTCCGAGCCTGCACCGGCACCGTAGAACAGTGTGGTGCCAGCGGCATCGCTGTGCACCATGATGGCGTTCATGCTGCCATGCACCTGGGCCAACAGGTGGCCCTGGGGCAGCAGGGTCGGGTGCACGCGCAACTCCAGCGCATCGCCGCAACGCCGCGCAATGCCCAGCAGCTTGACGCCGTAGCCCAGCCGCTGTGCGAAGTCCACGTCGACCCCCTCCAGCCGGTCGATGCCCTCGGTGTGGACCTGCGCGAACTGCGGTGGTGTGCCGAAGGCGTTGGCCGCCAGCAGGCTGAGCTTGTGCGCGGCGTCCACGCCCTGCACATCGAAGGCCGGGTCGGCCTCGGCATAGCCCTTTTCCTGCGCCAGGGCCAGCGCCTGCGCAAAGCCCATGCCCTGTTCGCGCATGGCAGTGAGGATGAAGTTGCTGGTGCCGTTGATGATGCCGGCCAGCCATTCGATGCGGTTGCCGCTGAGGCCTTCGCGCAGCGCCTTGATGATGGGAATGCTCACCGCCACCGCGCCTTCGTAGGCCACCACCACGCCGCGGGCCTGGGCCGCGGCAAATATCTCGCTGCCGTGCTCTGCCAGCAAGGCCTTGTTGGCCGTCACCACATGCTTGCCCTGGGCAATGGCTTCGAGCACCAGCGCCCGGGCCGCGGTGGTGCCGCCGATGGTTTCCACCACCACGTCGATGTCGGGGTGGCGCACTACGGACCAGGCATCGTCGCAGAGCTGCACGCCGCCCTGCAGTGCCGCGCCCATCCTGGCGCGGGCGCGTTCCAGGTCGCGCACCGCCACCTGACGCACCTCGATGCGCCGGCCGGAGCGCGCCGCAATGAGCGCGGCATTGCGCTGCAGCACAGCCAGCGTGCCGCTGCCCACGGTGCCCAGGCCGAGCAGGCCGACGCGCAGGGGGATGGAGAGCGCAGTGTGGGTTCCGCCGTAGTGGCTGGATTCGAGGGGGTCTTGGTACATGGTGTTCTCCGTGTCAGGGGAGTCTGCCGGTGGCCTGGGCCTGGCAGCTACTGGGGAGAATTCACCTGGTGGCCGCCGGATGGGCCACCTGCACGACTCAGGTGGCCGTGGGGGTAATAATGGTCATCATGCCGCACACCGGTGCCTGCGCGGTAACGCAGAGAACAGCGGAAGTGGGGTGGTGCAGCATGGTTGAGAGCATACCACCAATCCTGCTCCGCGCGGAGCTACCAATAGTGGGCCTGCGACAATAGCCCTTTCCCCAAACGGCTACCGCGCCCCTTCTGCCCATGAGCATCGACAAATACAAAGCCGCCCAGGAGGCCCGCGAGGCCGCGCTGTGCGAACCCTGCCGGGGCATCCAGCGCAACTGGCGCAAGGCGCCGGGCCACGCCGAACTGGTGCCGAGCCAGACCTGGAAGGAAGAGCGCGAGGGCCGAAAGGTCACGATGACGCGCTACCGCTGCGACCGCTGCGGTAGCGTCTGGGACTACGAGAACGACAAGGGCAACCAGCGCGCCGGCTGGTCGCTGCCGCGCTCATGACGGTGAGCCCAGCCAAGGCGGGCGCGGCCTCCACGGCCGAGGCGGTGTTCGACGAGGCCTATTACGAGCGCTTCTACTTCAACCAGAAGACCCGTGTGGTCGACCGCGAGCACACGGATCGGCTGGGCGCCTTCGTGTGCAGCTATGTGCGCCACCTGCGCGTGCCCGTGGCGCGCGTGCTCGACGTGGGTTGCGGCATCGGCCTGTGGCAGGACCAGATTGCCAAGCACTTTCCGCATGCGCGCTACAAGGGGGTGGAGTTCAGCGAGTACCTGTGCCAGCGTTTCGGCTGGGAGCGCGGTTCGGTGGTGGACTACCGTGCCGTGCAGCCCTTCGACCTCGTCATCTGCCAGGGCGTGCTGCCCTACCTGAATGCGACCGACCTGCAGAAAGCCTTGCGCAACCTGGCGGTGCTGTGCCGCGGCGCGCTGTACGTGGAGGCGGTCACGGCCGAGGACTTTGCCAACGACGTGGTGGACGAGAACCTGACCGACCCGCGCCAGTTCCGCCACCCGGCGCAGGCCTTCCGCGACGGGCTCACCCCACACTTCACCGAAATGGGTGGTGGCCTGTGGCTCAGCCACGAGGCCGAGCTGCCCGTGTTTGCGCTCGAGCGTGCGGCCTCCGTGAAGTCCCGATGAGCGCACCGGAGTTTCCCGCTGTGCACGCGGTAGTGCGCTTGCGTGCCGAACGCCTGGCACGGGCCCTGAAGCCCTTTGTGGCGCGCGGTTCGAAGTCGGAGCGCTGCCCGCACTGCCGTGTGCCAGTGAGCCATTGCCTGTGCGACTGGCGCGTGCAGGTGCCCACCCCCACGCGCGCCGGGGTCTGCCTGCTCATGGCGGACATCGAGCCGCTCAAGCCCACCAACACCGGCTGGCTCATTGCTGATGTGGTGCCCGATACCTTTGCCTTTGGCTGGGCCCGCACCGAGGTCGACCCGGCGCTGCTGGCGCTACTGGCCGACCCGCAGTGGCAGCCTTACGTGGTGTTTCCGGGCGAGTACGCAGCGCCCGAGCGGGTAGTGACGCAGGTGGCCACGCCCGCGTCAAGCAAGCGCCCGCTTTACGTTTTGCTGGACGCCACCTGGAGTGAAGCGCGCAAGATGTTCCGCAAGAGCCCGTACCTGAACACCTTGCCGGTGCTGAGCCTGCAGGGCGAACAGATCTCGCGCTACCGGCTGCGCCGCTCCAAGCGCGACGACCACTTCTGCACCGCCGAAGTGGCGGCGCTGTGCCTGGAGCTCGGCGGCGACGCGCAGACCGCGGCAGTGCTCGACGCGTACTTTGACGTTTTCAGCCAGCACTACCTGCTTGCGCGCCGCCTGGTGCCGCTGGCGCCGGGGGACGACGTGCACCAGCGTTTGGCAGCGGTGCTGCAGCCCAGCCCTGCCTGAGCGCAGCGGCGCATCAGTATTTCCAGGTGACCGAGAGTTCCAGCGCGTCGGGCGAATGGGCGGGCACCGCCGGCAGATAGGCCAGGTGCCATATGCTGGGTCCCCATGACACGCTGGCAACCCCGGCGAGCATGGGCATGGTGGTGTCACGGTAGCCAGTGACCGCGCCCCCGAAGACGCCGACCTTGACCGGCCCACGCCCCCACGGCTGCCAGGCCACCCCGGCGTAGGTGCTTTGTCGGCGTACGCTGTTGTAGTAGCTGCCCAGGCCCCAGCGCAGGTCCTGTCCCCACGGGCAGATCAGGCCGATACCCGTGGTGCTGTTGTTGTACTTGGCTTCGGCATGGTAGGCCGCCACGTGCAGGTGGGGTACACAGTCCATGCGCTAGTGTCAATCGAAACGAGGGGGCGCTTCAGAACGTCTCCCAACCCTCGTCATCCCCGCCCGCAGCGGCTTTGGCCGCGGGTGCCGGTTTGGCCGCCGCCAGGGGCACGGGCTTTGGTGCTGGCTTCGGTGCCGGGGTGTGGGCACGGGCAGCAGCCCCCTTGGGGATGGCGCTTTCGCGTCGCTCGGGGCCGGCGAAGGGCTTGGCACTGGAGTTCGGTGCACGCACCTGCATCTTGCTCGGGGCCTGGTGGCCGTCAGCCAGCTTGAACACCGCCACCGTCTGCACCAGTTCCTGCGCTTGGGATTTGAGGCTTGATGCCGCGGCCGCCATCTCTTCGACCAGGGCCGCGTTCTGCTGCGTGGTCTGGTCCATGGAGCCGATGGCCTCAACGATCTGGCTCACGCCCAGGCTCTGTTCGTTGCTGGCCGCGCTGATCTCGCCCATGATGTCGGTGACGCGCTGGATCGAGGCCACGACTTCGGTCATGGTGCTACCCGCCTGGTCCACCAGGGTGGTGCCGTGTTCGACCTTCTCCACACTGGCGGTGATCAGGGCCTTGATTTCCTTGGCGGCTTCGGCCGAGCGTCCGGCCAGGGCACGCACTTCCGAGGCCACCACCGCAAAGCCACGGCCCTGTTCTCCGGCACGGGCGGCTTCGACCGCAGCGTTCAGCGCCAGGATGTTGGTCTGGAAGGCGATGCCGTCAATCACCGAGATGATGTCGGCGATCTTGCGGCTGGAGTCGTTGATGTCCTTCATGGTGTCAACGACCCGGCCGACGACTTCACCGCCCTGGACGGCGACGGAAGACGCATTGGTGGCGAGCTGGTTGGCCTGGCGGGCGGCGTCGGCGTTCTGGTTCACGGTGCCGCCAAGTTCGCTCATGGAGGCGTTGGTTTCCTCAATAGCGGCAGCCTGTTGCTCGGTGCGGGCGGAGAGGTCGTTGTTGCCCTGGGCGATTTCAGCCGAAGCCATGGCGACGGATTCGCTGCCCTGGCGTACCGAGGAGACCAGGCCCACCAGGGAGTCGCTCATGGCCTTGAGCGCGGTCATCATGGTGGCGATCTCATCCTTGCCCTCGGGCTCGATCTTCAAGGTCAGATCGCCCTGTGCCACGGCCTGGGCCAGACGGGCGGCCTCGTTGAGCGAGCGCGAGAGGTTGCGGATCATCACGAAGGCAAACCAGGCCACCAGGGGCAGGGCGATGCCCAGCGAGCCGATGGCGAGGTTGCGGATGATGGTGTAGCGGGTGACCGCTGCGTCGTACTCGGCCTTGGCCACGTCCATCTGCAGTTGCAGCAGGGGGGTCAAGGCCTGGGTCAGCTGGGTGGACATGGGTTGGATCACGTCGGCCAGCAGGTTCTGGGCGGTGTTGTACTCGCTGGACTTGAGCGCGGCCACGGCGGGCTCGATGCCTGTCTTCTGGTACTTCACCCACAGCTCGCCGAATTTGGCTGCCAACACCTTTTCCTCGTCGGTGAGGTAGGTGGCCTGGTATTCAGCCCAATGCTTGTTGGCGTTGGTCGTATTGACCTCGATTTCCTTGGTGTAACGGGCAATCGCTTCGGCCAGCGGGTCGGCCTGGGCCATGCCGATCAGCAAGGCGTTGCGGGTGGCAACACGCGACAACTCGGCCAACTGGCTCAACGGTACCGTGCGGTCTTCGTACACGGTCTTGAGGGACTCTGCGGTCTTGGAAATGCCAAACAAGCCCATGCCCGCACCGATGATGAGCATGATGGACAGGATGCCGACCAGTACGGTCAGTCGGGTGGATATTTTGAATTGGTTCATTGCGAACTCCGACGAGTGAATGGAGGGCATCGTACCGGAAGGTCCGGCGCAGGGCCAGAGCCAATTGCGCCAGAAAACGCGCGCAATAGACCAATTTCCGCGCCGCTACCGCAGCGTCAATGCGGCGCAGATGCCAGGGCGGCCAGGGCGTCCTCACGCCAGAAAGCCGCTGCGGCCAGGAAACCCTCCCAGACGCAGCCATTGCAACCCCGTCCGCAGCAGCTGGTGGGGTGGGGCGGCGGCGGGCGCAGCGTCACGCCCCGGGCGTTGGCCAGGGTTTGCAACCCCTGGAACATCTGGTCTGCATCCTCGGCGCATTGCAGCGGGCGCGCCGTGTACCCGACCCAGGGGTCCTGCATCATGCATCCGGCTCCACGGCGGGCGAGCCCGAGCGCTGGCGCACCACACTGGCGCTCACCAGCGCCGCCAGCAGGCTGAGGCTCATGCCAACCAAGCCTTGCCACAGCGGGGTGTTGCGTTCACTGGCCGAAAGAAAGGACTGGCCTGGTGCCATTTCGACGCGCCACTTGCGGCCGAACACCGACAGCTCGCGCCGGTAGCTGGCATCGCGGGACGGGTCGGTGGCGCCGACTTCGAGGTACAGGGGCAGGTTCACGGCAAAGGTCTGCGGGCTGTATTCGGCCCCCCCATCGCTCAGGTACAGCAGCAGGCCCGCGAGGCGCCCTTCGCGGCGCAGCCGCTCGATCACGTCGCGCACCCGCAGGGTCACCGCCACGGCGCCCATGAAATCAGCGGGTGCCTGGTCGGAGGCGCTGTGCCCCGGGCTGCGAAACACGGGAACGCGAATGACAAAGCCGGTGCGCTGGCTGGTTTCCTGCAGCAGGTCGAACGGACCGCTGGCGACGGGCTTGCCGCTGCTCTGGGCGTAGCGCATCGATGCCAGGTTGACGGGCTGCGCACTGATGTCCAGGCCGTGGATGCCCTGGTTGCCTTCCAGGGGCCACAGGTAGTCCGCCACGAAGTATTCGGCCCGTTCGCCCGGAGGCCGGATCGCGAAGCCCGGGTAGCCTTGGGGCTCCAGCGAGGTGTCGGCGCGCACGCGGGCGACAAAGGCGTCCTTGTCGGCCCCGCGTACATAGCGCGTGAAAGCCAGGTTCTTGATTTCGGGGTGGCGGTTGGCGATGTCCAGGCGCTGGGCTGCCAGGACGAAATCGCGCCTGCTCAGGTTGGGATTGGCCAGGAACAGGCCGCGCAGGCCGAAGGCGATGTCGGTATAGGCGTCCACACGCTGTGCCAGCGCTTCGCTGAAGGCGTCGGCACGCTCGACGAAACGCGCATGGGCCAGGGCTGCGTTTTCCCCTTGCGCGCGCCAGACCCACAGGGCCGACGCGGACGCGCCGATGGCGAAGACCAGGGTGGCCATGGCCCACGGGCGGCGAAACGGGAAAGCGGAGTAGGCCATGGGCAAGCGTTTGGGGCAGAACGTTGAGTGGACGCGAAGGATGCAATGCTAGCCCAGCTTGTTGGCCGGTGTGCTTGCGTTCGGCGGCTGCCCCGTCGCCTCGGCAAGTCGCTGTAGCACCAGGCGCACCAGTGCCCGGGCATTGGCCCCCGCGGTGTGGACTGGCAAGGTCAGCGCCTGGACACAGTTCCCTTCGGCGATGGGCAGTTCCCAGTCGGGCAGCAGATCTACCAGGGTGCCGCGGGCCAGTTGCTCGCGCACGGCGAAATCGGGTGCCAGCACGGTGCCGCGCCCATGCACTGCCAGGGCCACGAGGGACTCCAGGTCGTCGGCACTGACATGGGGCTGCAGTTCCACCGTGGTGTGGGCATTCTGGTGGCGGTGGCGCCACTGCAGCGGCCAGGTCTGTGCCCCGCCTTGGAGCATCAGCAGGGCGTGCTCCTGCAGGGCCTGCGGCTGCGGCAGCACCGGGCCTTGGGCCGCGTAGGCACTGATGCGAAACGTCAGCACCGGCTGGGCGACGCAGTCCTCGGGCGGCTTGCGCGTCACGCGGAACGCCACATCGACACCTTCTCGCACCAGGTCGACCCGGCGCTCGGTCAGCATCAGTTCCATCGCGATGCCGGGGTGCTGCCGCCCGAACTCGGCCAGCAGGGGCACCAGCACACTGAGTCCGAAGGAGCGCATTGACGTGATGCGCAAGCGGCCCTGCAGCGCGTCGCCTTCCTTGCGCAAGGCCATGCGCGCTGCGTCTGCCGCTTCCAGTACCGCCTGGGCGCGTGCTGACAGCGCCCGTCCGGCCTCGGTCAGCCCCAGGGAACGGGTGGTGCGTGCCAGCAGCGGCTGCCCGACCTGCTGCTCCATGTTGGCCATGCGCCGACTGATGGCGGCGCGCGTCAGACCCAGCTGCCGAGCTGCCCGTGAAAAGCTGCCCGCTGCCACCACCCGGGCAAACAGTTCCAGGGCATTGGCGTCCAGCGCGTGCTGATCGCGCTCGCGCCGCAAGCGGGTAGCCGAAAGCTCTGGTGCGTCTTTTGTCAATTTCATGTAAACAGTATGGAAATCAAAACCTATCTAGTCAACTGAATGGTGCATATCTAGCATTCCCTGACCTGAGTTGCATAGATGGAGAACCCATGACCGACACCGCCCCCACACCGCGCACCCTGGCCTCCCCCGACCTCGCGCACCTGCACGCGCACCTGCCGGGAGCCGCCCATGTTCTTGCACCCGAGCCGATCTGCTTCGAAGCCACCGACGGGACAGCGCTGCATGGACAGTGGTTCGCGCCCGCAGACCGGGACACGCATGCCGTTGCCGTCATGGCCCCTGCTACCGGAGTACCCCAGCGCTACTACCATGCGTTTGCCACCTGGTTGGCGCAGCGCGGCTACGCGGTGCTGTGCTTCGACTACCGGGGCATGGGCCCGGCGCGGGCCCAGCACCCCCAGGCCAGCATGCGGCTGTGGCTGCGCCATGACCTCTCGGGCGCGCTGCACCTTGCCCACCAGCGCACCCAGCGTGGCGCGCACAAGCTGCCACTGCTGTGGATTGGCCATTCGCTGGGGGGCAATGGGTTGCCACTGGTGCAGGGGCTCGAACACATCGATGCAGCGGTGACCGTGGGCTCGCAATTCGGCTACTGGAAGCTGTGGCCGCGCGGCTGGCACCGCTGGGTTACGCGATTCTTCTTCGGTACCTGGATTCCCCTGTGGGTGCGTCTGGCCGGCAAACTGCCGGGCTGGGCCCTCGGCGGTGGCGAAACACTGCCCCGCGCCGCCGCGCGCGACTGGTCGCGCTGGGGCATGTCACCCGGCTATTTCCGGGATGACCCACGCTGTGCCGGCTGGTACCAGCCGCAGGCGTTCCAGGGGCATATGCAGCTCTGGAGCATTGAAGACGACAAGACCTACGGGCCGGTCGATGCTGTCGACGCCTTGGCGGACTGCTATGCGACCAGTCCCGGGCAGGTGGAGCGCATGCACCTGCACCCGCGCGCGGTGGGGCTGCGCGCAGTGGGGCATTTCGGGGTGTTCCGCAAGTCGGCGGCCCGCAGCATCTGGCCCTTGTTGCTGGAGCGCATCGAGGCCCGGGTGCCAGGCCTGCGGGCAACGGCCTAGACGCCTGGCCGTGCCAGCCAATCGCGCAGGCGCGGCCACAGCAGGTTCAGCGCCAGTCCTCCCAGGACCAGCGCGGCGGCGGTCAGCTTCCAGCCAGGCAAGCCTTCGCCCAGCAGCAGGGCAGATCCACCCATGCCGAACACCGGCACCAGCAGTGCCATGGGCGTGACCGTCGCCGCGGGGTAGCGCCCCAGCAGCCAGCCCCAGGCGGCGTAGCCGAACAGGGCATTGCCCACCGCCTGCCACAGCGCGGCAGCCCAGGTACCCCAGCCGGCGTGGGCAAAACCGGCCTCGATGGCCGGCCAGCCCTCCATGGCCAGACACAACAGCGCCAGCGGTGGCACGGCGAACACACTGGACCAGACCACGTAGGCCACCATGTTCACGGGCCCAGCGCGGCGCGAGACGATGTTGCCACCGGCCCAGGACAGCGCGGCCAGCAGCATCAGCACCAGGCCCAGCGGGGTGGTGCTGCCGTCGGTGTGCGCCACGATGACGGCGATGCCGGCCGTCGCCAGGGCCAGGGCCACAACCTGCACCCGGGCCAGGCGTTCGCCCGAGAGGACCATGGCCATGCCGATGGTGAAGAACACCTGGGTCTGCACCACCAGGGAAGCCAGTCCCGGAGAGATGTGGCCGTTCATGGCCACGAACATCAGCCCGAACTGCCCCACACCGATGAGCAGCCCGTAGGCCGCCAGGTTGCCCCAGGGGACGGCCGGGCGGGGCAGGAACAGGATGGCGGGAAACACCGCCAGCGCGAAGCGCAGGGTGGCGAACAGCAATGGGGGCATCTGGCCCAGGGCCAGTTTGATGACGACGAAATTGGTGCCCCAGACGGCCACCACGGCCAGCGCCAGCAGGAAATGGCGCACGCTCAAGTGTTGGTACATGGGCACATTGTGCAGTGTTGCTGCGAAGGCTGCGGCGCAGGTGCGACCCTTGCAAGGGCCGGGGGGGCGTGCCAGAATGGTTTCGCCACACAGGGGGTAGTATGACCTTGATCAAGTACATCGTTGGTGGGACGCTGGTGGCTTTCGCGACCTCCAGTCTCGCCCTGACCATTGGGTCGGTGCGCGGAGACGTCTGGCTCGAACAGGCGCTGGAACTGGTGGTGCCTATCCAGATGGACACGCCCGCAGACGCCACGACCGTGTGTCCCATCGTCGAGCTGAGCTATGGCGATTCCACGGTCGACCCGCGTCTGGTTCGGGTCGCCGCAGACAGCAGTCCGGACAGTGATGTCCTGCGCCTGCGCATCAGCAGTGCCGCGCCGGTGAACGATGCCGTGGTGAACCTGGTGGTGCAGGCTGGCTGCGCACAGAAGGTGGTGCGCCGCTTTCAGTTGCTGCCCGATGTGCAGACCGCAGCGGCGACGGCCCCCCTGCCCGCCGTGCAGGAGGTTCCCCTGCTTGCGTCCCCGCCAGCGACACCTTCCCCCGATACGGCCGCGGCGAAGCCGTTCCGCAGTGCACCCGGGGCCGGTCCGGCCGGGGCTGACCGTGCGCGCAAACCACCCTCCACTCCCGCGCGTGCCAAAGCACGTCCACCTGCACCCACCCCCCCACCCGACGCGGGCGCGGGCGGTGCACGCCTGACATTGGATCCGCTGTCTGCTGTGGGGCAGCGCGGAGCGGTTCCCCTGGCGAGCCAGGCCCCCGATCCGGACATGATGGCTGCGCAGGAAGAACTGCAGAAGTTGCGGGCCGACTACCTGGGCTTGCAGTTGCAGGCGGCCCGCACCGAAACCGAATTCGCCTCGCTGCGCGAGCACCTGGCCAAGGCCGAGTCCGAGCGCAACATGGTCATCATGGTCGCCGGTGGCGCCTTTGCCGCCATGGTCGTGGTCGTGGCGGCTGGGCTGGTGTGGTGGGGGCGCAAGGAGCGCGAGCGACTGCGCCAGCAGGAGGCACTCGATGACGAGGAGCAGGAACTGCTCTCCGACCTGAATGCCGTGGCCGCCGACAAGTGGCAAGCTCCGGCACCCTTTCGTACAGCGGCGGTGGAAGAGGAAGTGACCGTTGCCATGCCATTGGATCCGGTGGTTGTGGAACAGCAGACAACTGCGACGGTGCCGATGGCTGCACGTCCAGGCCCCGCCATCGATATCGACATCGACTTGCCGCTGGGCCAGCAGGGTTACCGCCTCTGACCCAGTCGGGACAGTCTCCCTTGCCCGGCTTCTTGCGACCTGGGAAATGGAATGGTTGCCGAGTCGTGCTGCGGCCTTCGGCACCGGAGCCACTGCCCTTCATCGATGCTTTACACCCCAGTTTCACAATCGGTGCTTTTGCCTGGATGGGAGAAAACATGTTCATTTCTGCGCCTCGCCTGCGGGCCTGGTTACTGGGAATCCTTTGCGTGGTCGCTTTGGGGGCCGGAGCGCAAATGCCGCCATCGGGCCCGGCACGCTATCCCACCGATCTGCAGCCGACCCATGCGGACATCGCGTATGCCCAGCTCTCTGCCCGGCAAACGTTGGACGTGTTCCTGCCCACAGGGAAAGGCCCGTTTCCGGTGGTGGTGAACATCCATGGCGGTGCCTTTCGCATGGGTTCCAAGGAGATGCTCGACACCGCCGTGGCGCGGGCCCTGCTGGCCCAGGGCTTTGCGGTGGTGAGCGTCAATTACCGGCTCAGCGCCGAGGCACGGTTTCCCGCTGCCATCGAGGACGTCAAGGCGGCCATTCGCTTCGTGCGTGCCCAGGCCGGTGCGTGGCGTCTGGATGCCCGGCATGTGCTGGTCTTCGGGCAGTCGGCGGGCGGCAATCTGGCGTCGCTGGCAGGAACCAGCGCGGCACAGGGGCTGTGGGACAACCCGGCCTTGGGGCATGCCGACCAGTCCAGTGCGGTGCAGGGCGTGATTGATTGGTTCGGGCCCAGTGACTTCGCCCAGATGGATGCGCAGGCGAAGGCGCAAGGGTGCGCGGAGCGGGACCAGACCCACGGCCAACCCGACTCGCCGGAGTCTGCCTACCTGGGGGCCCCCATCGCGCAGGTACCGGACCTGGTGCGTCTGACCAATCCGATCACGCATATCGGCCCATCCACTCCGCCATTTCTGCTCTTCAAGGGCGATCAGGACTGTGTGGTGCCGGTGGGCCAGAGCGTGCTGCTGTACGAGGCACTGCGTGCGGCCGGACGCGATGTGCAATTGGTACGGCTGCCGCATGCGGGGCATGGCGATTTCGGTGGGTCGGGTGCGTTCTCCGCCCCCGAGAATGTGCAGCGCATCGTGGCCTTTGCACAGCGGGTCGTGGCCACGCCGACGCGCTGAGCGCACTGGTGGCTAGCGCGTCTTGGGTACCCGCCCGAGCAGGTAGAACTCGGGGTTGGGCAGCATGCCCGAGACATTGGCCACGCGGTTGGACAGGCCGAAGAACGCGGTGATGCCGGCAATGTCCCAGATGTCCTCGTCGTCGAAACCGTGGGCGTGCAGGGCCTCGAAGTCGGCATCTTCCACGGTGTGACTCTCTTTGCAGACCTTCATGGCGAAGTCGAGCATGGCGCGCTGGCGCGGCGTGATGTCGGCCTTGCGGTAGTTCACCGCCACCTGGTCGGCCACCAGCGGTTTCTTTTCGTAGATGCGCAGGATCGCGCCATGGGCCACCACGCAGTACAGGCAGTTGTTCGCGGCGCTGGTGGTGGTGATGATCATCTCGCGCTCACCCTTGGTGAGGCTGGAGCCTTCGCGCAGCATCAGCGCGTCGTGGTACGCGAAGAAGGCGCGCCACTCGGCCGGGCGGCGCGCCAGGGTCAGGAACACGTTGGGGATGAAGCCCGACTTTTCCTGCACTTCGAGGATCTTGGCGCGGATGTCCTCGGGCAGGGTGTTGAGGTCGGGCAGGGGGTAGCGGGGCGTGGCGGCCATGGGGGTGTCTCCTTTTTGTGGCCCCATTGTGCCGCCGCGGCGTTACGGCACCCTTGCGCCTTTGATCACAGCAGGTCGAGCGTGCGGTAGTACAGCATGCCCAGGGCGTAGAGGGGCTGGCGCATCCACTTGCCACCGGGGAAAGGCAGGTGCTTGTAGCGTGCGAACAGGTCGAAGCGCTCGGCGTGGCCGGACACGGCCTCGGCCAGCAGCTTGCCCATGAGGTGCGTGGGTGCTACGCCGTGGCCCGAGTAGCCCTGGGCGTAGAACACGTTGCCCTTGAGGCGCCCGAGCTGGGGAATGCGGTTCATGCTGATGCCGATCTGCCCGCCCCAGGTGTAGTCGATGGCCACGTCGTGCAGTTGCGGGAACACCTTGAGCATCTTCTGGCGCATGGTCTCGGTCACGTTGGCCGGGGCCAGGCCGGTGTAGTTGCAGGCGCCGCCGAACACCAGACGCCCATCCACCGAAAGGCGGTAGTAGTCCAGCGCCCAGCGTGTGTCGCACACGGCCAACTCGCGGGTCATCACATCTTTCGCGCGCTCCCCCAGGGGTGCCGTGGCGATGACGAAGCTGGCCGCGGGCAGGTTGCGGCTGGAAAGCTGCGGCACCAGCTCGCCCAGGTACGCGTCGCCACACACGGCGACATACTTGGCATGCACCACACCGTGCTCGGTGTGCACCACGGGGTGCTCGCCCTGCTCCAGCTTCACGGCGCGGGTCTGTTCGAAGATCTGCACGCCCAGCGAGGCAGCCGCACGGGCCTCGCCCAGACAGAGCTTGAGCGGGTGCAGCTGGCCATAGCCTTCGTTGAGCAGCCCACCGAGGTACAGGTCGGATTTGACGAGGCTGCGCAGTTCGTCGCGCGAGAGCAGGCGCATGGTGTGGGGGTAGCCCAGCTCCTGCTGGCGGACCAGATCCATCGTGAAACTCTCCAGATCCCGCGGTTTGAGGGCGACGTCGCAGTAGCCGAAGCGCAGGTCGCAGTCGATGCCGTACGCGGCCACGCGCTGCTTGATGATGTCCACGCCCTCCTGCCCCATGCGCCAGACTGCGTGCACGCCTTCCTTGCCGAGGTCCTTGCGCAGGTCGTCTGCGTCCATGGAAAAGCCACCAATGAGCTGGCCGCCATTGCGCCCCGTGGCGCCCCAGCCAATGCGGTTGCCTTCGAGCACCACCACGCGGTAGCCGCGCTCGGCCAGGTGCAAGGCGGTAGAGATGCCCGAGAAACCGCCGCCAATGACGCAGACGTCGGTGTCGATGCGTTCGGCAAGCGTGGGGTAGGTGGTGTGCTCGCCGAGGGTGGCGGCGTAATACGAAGCGACGTGCTCGCGGTTTTCCTGCAGGGGACGCAAAAACATGGGGATTCCTTCCAAGACCGGTGAATGCAGGCTGGCCGTTCAAGGCGAGCCACAGGCGTTGCCGCGCTGGCGGCAGGGACTACTCAACGGTAGGAAGGTGAGATGTCCTGGTAGCGCGCCGGGGTGGCGGCAAAGTGTGCCCACAGCGTGTCCAGCTGCGGTGCTTGGCATGCAGGGTACAGGACGGAGGAAGCGGGGGAGAACATGGGCGCCGATTGTGCCGCCGCCGTGGTGGTGGCGGCAGTGCCAATGCCAGCGTCGTGCGGGTACCACCGGCACCACGCTGGTGGCGCTTGTTTGCGGTCGCTATGAACTATGTAGCGTGCTACGCAATATCCACGCGGGCTTGAGCCCTGTTTTTCTCCTTAATCAGGCGGCCAGCAGGCTACGCAGCATCCAGGCGGTCTTCTCGTGCACGTCCAGGCGTTGTGTCAGCAGGTCGGCGGTCGGCTGGTCGTTGGCCTCGCTCACCACGGCAAACAGCTTGCGTGCCGTTCGCGCTGTGGTCTCCTGGGCCACGACCAGGTGGCGCACCATCTCGTCGGCGCTGGGCACACCCTCCACTTCCTGGATGGAGGCCAGCTTCACGTATTCCTTGTAGGTGCCGGGTGCCGGGAAACCCAGGGCTCGGATGCGCTCGGCAATCGGGTCCAGCGCGTTCCACTGTTCGGTGTACTGGGCCATGAACATGTTGTGCAGGCTGTTGAACTGCGGGCCGGTCACGTTCCAGTGGAAGTTGTGCGTCATCAGGTACAGCGTGTAGCTGTCGGCCAGCAGGTGCGAGAGGCCCTTGGCAATGCGGGCGCGGTCCTTGGCGCTGATGCCGATGTCGATGGCGGGAAGAGCGGTGGTTTTCTTGGACATGGAGACTCCTTGTGTTGGTTCCTGGCGATGGCCAACTGTAGCCCGCGGGTCCCGCGCTCGCGAGGCAATTGTTTCAATCGTTCCGATAGGCAATCGCAAACGCTCCGGGCCGCAACCGGGAGTCCCTCCACCTTACAGGCGGAAAACGTCCACCGCGTTGACCAGGCGCACGGCACTCTCGTTCAGCCCGGCAGAGCTGGCCGCCGACTGTTCGACCAGTGCGGCGTTCTGTTGTGTCACGGTGTCGAGCTGGGCCACCGCGCTGTTGACCTGCGCGATGCCATTGGACTGCTGCTGCATGGCTTCGCTGATCTGCGCAATGGCCGGGCCCATGCCCTGCACCGACGACACCACCTCTTCGACCACTGCCCGTGCCGTGTTCATCTCGCGCATGCCCACCTCGATGGCCTCGCCCGAACGGGCCAGCACGTCGCGGATTTCGCGGGACGCTGCTGCGCTGCGTTGCGCCAGGGCGCGAACCTCCTGGGCCACCACGGCAAAGCCGCGCCCGTGCTCGCCGGCCCGGGCGGCCTCCACGGCCGCGTTGAGCGCCAGGATGTTGGTCTGGAAGGCGATGCCCTCGATGACGCCGATGATGTCGTGCACCTGGCTGGACGCGGTATTGATGGACTGCATGGCCACCCCCACTTTTTCCACCGCACTGCCGCCTTGCTTCACGGTCTCCATGCTGCGGGCACTGCTTTCGCCCAAACCCTGTGCAGTGGTGGCGGTCTGTGCCACGCTGCCCGAGAGTTGCTCCATCGAGGCTGCGGTCTGCTGCAGGCTGTTGGCCTGCGCTTCGGTGCGCGCCGACAGGTCCAAGCCGCCAGCGGCGATTTCGCTTGCACCCTGCGTGAACACCGAGGACTCCCTGCGCACATCGGCAACCACGGCCCGCAGGTTGATCTGGATCTGTGCCAGTGATCGGAACAGGGGAGCGATCGGGCCCGAGACACCCTGCACCTCGTGCTGGCTGAGGTTGCAACTTGCCAGCACGTCGGCCAACTCCTGTGCCCGATCCACTGGCAGGCGGATGGAGCGTTCGAACCACCACAGCAACGCAGCGCCACCCACGGCCAGCAGTGCTGCCTGCGTAGCCAGCAATGCGGTCCCGGTCAGGGGGGTGGCCCAGGCCGGCAAAACGGCCAGGCCCAGCAGGGCGATCAGTCCACCGGCCAGGTGCCAGGTGGGCGACAGGTCGGTCAACCGGCGCAGCAGCCCGCGCAGGCCCTTGGGTCGGAGCTCTCCCGCCTGCAACGTGAAGGGCCAGTCGCGCTCCTCGGTGTTGCGCATCTGGGCATAGAGCTGCTCGGTGGCAGCTACGGTGGCACGGGAGGGCTTGGTACGCACCGACATGTAGGCCACGGGCTTGCCACGTTCCATGATCGGGCTGACGTGCGCCTGCACCCAGTAATGGTCCCCGTTCTTGCAGCGGTTTTTGACCACGCCACTCCACAGCTTGCCGCGCCCTACGGTGCGCCACAGGTCGCGAAAGGCCGCCGGTGGCATGTCCGGGTGGCGGATGAGGTTGTGGTTGCTGCCGCGCAGTTCCTCGGCAGAGTAGCCGCTCACGTCAACGAAGGCCGAGTTGCAGTGGGTGATGTACCCGCGCGTATCGGTGACCGAAACCAGCATGGTCGCGTCGGGGTAGTCGACTTCTCGTTGTGTGACCGGCAGATTGACTTGCATGGCACCCCTGGTGGATGGATGTGTGGCCGCCCATTCTATTGATCTGGATCAATTTTTGGGGGCTTGGTGCCTTATGTCACTTCGTACAGCTCCAAGGGCAATCCGTCGGGGTCGGCGAAGAAGGTGAAGCGCCGGCCGGTGTACTCGTCCACGCGCACCGGCTCCACGGCGACCCCGGCCGCTTGCAGCTTTTGCACCCATGGCTCCAGGGCGTGCACCGCGAACGCGAGGTGGCGCAGGCCGCGTGCCTCGGGCCGGGTGGGGCGCGGTGGCGGGTTGGGGAAGGAAAAGAGTTCGATCTGTCCGCCATCGGGCAGGGCCAGGTCGAGCTTGTAGGAGTCGCGCTCGGCGCGGTAGTGCTCGGCCAGCACCTGCAGGCCCAGCAGCTCGGTGTAGAAGCGTTTGCTCAGGGCGTAGTCGGCGCAGATGATGGCGACGTGGTGGATGCGCAGCAACTCGGTGCTCATTTCGTTTGCAGGGTGATGCCGCGCACTGCGGCAGGGGGGGCCGGGCACCCAGTGGGCGTAGGTGTGAGAAAGGCCTGCACCGTGCGCAGTGTCAGTGCCTCGGTGGCGCGCGAGGCGCCGTGCCCGGCAAAGTGCATGTGGGTGGCGCCGTCAATCACGCCCAGCCATTGGCACGGGCCGGGCAGCACGGCAAAGGCCTCGGTGCGGCTTTGCCAGCCTTTGCCGCCCAGTTCCTCGTCGCGGGTACCGGTGAGCAGCAGCACCGGTTTGCGGATGCCCTTCCAGGCGTCAGCGGTAAAGATGCTGCCCTCGCCCTGGGGCGAGAGCGCCACGTAGGCGTCGAAGCCATCGCGGCCTCGCAGCCCGAGCTTGTTGTCCGCCCCGGCTTCCAGCAGGGTAGTCGCGGCCCCCATGGAGTGGCCCAACAGGACAGTGGTGGGCGATGCACAGCGGGGGCGTGCCCACGCGCGGGCCGCGTCCAGGTCAGCAAAGCGGCTGCGGTAGGCATCGGCGTCGGCCACCAGGTCGGCCAAGCCTTCCCGCACCTTCAAGCCGTGCACTTTTTCGCGCAGGGCCTTCATGCCACTGTCGGCATGGGCAGGCACGACGGCGAGGAAACCCCACTGCGCCAGCGCCTGGGCCAGGTAGGCGTAGCCGGTGTCCGAACCCCCTGCGCCGTGGGAAATGAGCGCCACGCCGCGGCAGGGGCCCGCCGGGGCATAGGCCTGGGCCTGGACCGTGCGGCCGTCGCTGCGGCTGAGCTGTACGGCCGTCTGCGCGTGGGCGCTGGTCAGTGCCAGGGTGAGCGTGAGCAGCGTGCCCCAGCGACGCATCATGCGCCCTCCATGGCGGTGAGCATCTCGCGCCCCCAGTCGATTTCGCCCTGTTCGTACAGGATGCCTTTTTTCAGGATCATGTACTGGATGCGCTGGCCACGGCTCAGGGCTCTGGTGGATGGGAAGTCGCGGGTTTCGATCTCGCGGTACTGGGCCAGGCGTTCTTCGTGCAGTGCAATGTGGCGGCGCACCTCCGGCGACAGGTCCACCTCACCCAGCACGGCATCGGCGCGCAGCTTCACGGTGAATTCGTCGCGCAGGTCCATGGGCGGGGCTTCTTGCTGCGCCCAGCGCGCCAGTTCCTGCCGCCCTGCTGCAAGCACCCGGTATTCCTTCTTGCGGGTCTTGCCCGCGTCGGCCGGGATGCTGGCCTCCACCCATCCCGCCGCTTCCATGCGGGCCAGTTCGCGGTAGATCTGCTGGTGCGTGGCGTGCCAGAAGTAGCCGATGGATTTGTCGAAGCGGCGCGCCAGGTCGTAGCCGGACGAGGCTTTTTCGAGCAGCGAGGTCAGGACGGCGTGGGCGAGCGACATGGGAGCGAGTCTAGCGGTGGGCTGCAAACTATGCAACCAGTTGCATAAATTCAGAAAGCCCTCTACACTTTTGTGCAACTGGTTGCATAGTTGCACCGTTTTCACAGCCAATCTCTTCTGAAGGACTCGCCATGACTGCCTATCCCCACATGCTCGCGCCCCTGGACCTGGGCTTCACCACCCTCAAGAACCGCGTGCTCATGGGCTCCATGCACGTGGGACTGGAAGAGGTGAAAAACGGTTTCGAGCGCATGGCTGCCTTCTACGCCGAGCGCGCCCGCGGCGGAGTCGGCCTGATCGTGACCGGCGGCATTGCGCCCAACGACCGCGCCCGCCCCATGCCCGGTGGCGCCGCCATGACCACGCAGGCCGAGGCCGACCACCACAAGGTGGTGACAAAAGCCGTGCACGATGCCGGCGGCAAGATCTGCATGCAGATCTTGCACTTCGGCCGCTACGCCTACCACCCCGAACTGGTGGCGCCCAGTGCGCTCAAGGCCCCCATCAGCCCCTTCCGGCCCCATGCGCTCACCACCGAGGAAGTGAAGCAGACCGTGGAGGACTACGCCAACGCCGCCGCTCTGGCCCAGAGCGCGGGCTACGACGGCGTGGAGATCATGGGCTCCGAGGGTTACCTCATCAACGAATTCATCGCTGCACAGACCAACCACCGCGAAGACGAATACGGTGGCAGCTACGAAAACCGCATCCGCTTCCCGCTGGAGATCGTGCGCCGCACACGCGAGCGTGTGGGAGCGAACTTCATCATCATCTTCCGCCTGTCCATGCTCGACTTGGTGGAAGGTGGCTCCACACAGGAAGAAGTGGTGCAGCTGGCGCAGGCGCTGGAAAAGGCGGGTGTAACCATCCTGAACACCGGCATTGGCTGGCACGAGGCGCGCATTCCCACCATTGCTACCAAGGTGCCGCGCGCGGCCTTTGCCTGGGTGACCAAGCAGCTCAAGGGCAAGGTGGGCATTCCGCTGGTGGCCACCAACCGCATCAACACCCCCGAAGTCGCCGAACAAGTTTTGGCTGAGGGTAATGCCGACATGGTGAGCATGGCGCGCCCCTTCCTGGCCGACCCCGACTTCGTGGCCAAGGCCGCTGCCGGCAAGGCGGACGAGATCAACACCTGCATCGGCTGCAACCAGGCCTGCCTGGACCACACCTTCGGCGGCAAGATCACCTCCTGCCTGGTGAATCCACGGGCCTGCCACGAGACCATCCTGGTGCAGCAACCTCTTCCTGAGTCTTCGAAGAAAGAGCGTATTGCCGTGGTCGGTGCAGGCCCCGCAGGATTGGCCTTCTCCACCGAAGCGGCCCAGCGCGGTTTCGACGTGACGCTGATCGACGCCGCACAAGAAATCGGCGGCCAGTTCAACGTGGCCAAGCAGGTGCCGGGCAAGGAAGAGTTCCATGAGACGCTACGCTACTTCTGCAAGCGCATTGCACAAACCGGCGTGAAGCTGCAGTTGGGTCGCCGTGTGAGTGCCCAGGACCTCGTGGCCGAGGGCTATAAGCACGTGGTGCTGGCCACGGGTATCGTTCCGCGCCTGCCTGCCATTGACGGCATCGACCACCCCAAGGTGTTGGGCTACCTGGACGTGCTGCGCGACAAGAAGCCGGTGGGCAAGAACGTGGCCGTGATCGGCGCGGGCGGTATCGGCTTTGACGTGTCCGAGTACCTGCTGCACGAGGGCAAGTCGCCCAGCCTAGACAAGGCGCTGTTCTTCAAGGAGTGGGGTGTGGACACCACCGGCGCCGCGCGTGGCGGCTTGGCTGAAGCGCACATCGGCGAGGTGCCGCGCAAGGTCTACCTGCTGCAGCGCAAGGTCAGCAAGGTGGGCGATGGCCTGGGCAAGACCACGGGCTGGATCCACCGCACGGGTCTGAAGAACCGTGGCGTGGAAATGATCCCTGGTGTGAACTACCGCAAGATCGACGACGCGGGCCTGCACATCACCGTGGGTGACAAGGACATGACCCTGCCCGTGGACAACATCATCGTCTGTGCCGGGCAGGACCCGAACCGCGAGCTGCAGGCCGAACTGCAGGCGGCCGGCGTGACCGTGCACCTGATCGGTGGTGCCGACAAGGCCGCCGAGCTGGACGCCAAGCGCGCCATCAAGCAGGGCACCGAGCTGGCGCTCACGCTCGACCCCAGCGCGAAGAAGGACGACGCGGCCACGGGCGCTACCTTTGCCCAGCGCGTGGCACCCAAGGTGGCCGAGAGCCTGGAAAAGTGGCACGAAATGGTGGCTGCAGCGAATGTGGGCGAGCTGCCTTCCATCCTGCACCCCAAGGCGGTGTTCCGCTCGCCCATGGCGCACACGCCTTACCCCAGCGCACAGGCCGTGCAGCTGATCCTGGGCACGGTGGTCAAGGTGTTCGAGGACTTCACCTACCACCGCCAGCTGGCCAGCGCCGACGGCCACAATGTGGTGCTGGAATTCAGTGCCAAGGTGAACGGCAAGGAGCTCAAGGGCATCGACATGATCCAGTTCGACGACGAGGGCAAGATCGTCGACTTCGAAGTCATGGTCCGCCCCATGAGCGGCCTGCAGGCGCTGGGCGACGAGATGGGCAAGCGCTTGGCGCCCTACCTCGCTGCCATGAAGGGCGCGAAGGCCTGAAAGGCGCTATGCTTGTGATAGCTGCTTACGCAATGAATACGAGGGCCAGAGCCCGAAATGACCATGAATGGAGCTGCCATGCCAACATTTGAAACCCTCAGCGTCTCGCTGGAGAATCACATCGCTACCGTGCGCCTGAACCGTCCGGAAAAGGCCAACGCCATGAACGCCGCCATGTGGCAGGAGATCCGCCAGGCTTTCGAGTGGGTGGACGCCACCCCCGAGGCCCGCGTGGCCGTGCTGCAGGGTGAGGGCAAGTACTTCACCGCCGGCATCGACCTGCAGCTGATGATGGGGCTGCCCGCGCAGATCGCCGACGACTGCGATGGCCGCATGCGCGAAAAGCTGCGCCGCCTCATCCTCGACCTGCAGGACACCCTGACCAGCCTGGAGCGCTGCCGCAAGCCCGTGCTCGCGGCCATTGCCGGGGGCTGCATCGGTGGCGGCATCGACCTCATCACCTGCGCCGACATGCGCTATGCATCGAGCGACGCCTTCTTCACCATCAAGGAAATCGACATCGGCATGGTGGCTGACGTGGGCACCTTGCAGCGCTTGCCCAAGCTCATCGGGCAGGGCATCACGCGCGAGCTGGCCTACACCGGGCGCAAGTTCGATGCGACCGAGGCGCAGGGCATCGGGCTGGTGAACCGCGTGTTCGAAAGCCGCGAGGCCCTGTATGCAGGCGTGCAGGCCATCGCCGCCGAGATTGCCGCCAAATCGCCGCTGTCCATTCGCGGCACCAAGGAAATGCTGAACTACGCCCGCGACCACAGCGTGGCCGACAGCCTGAACTACATCGCCACCTGGAACGCCGCCATGCTGCAGAGCAAGGACCTGATGGAAGCCATGTCCTCGAGCATGACCAAGAAGTCTCCGACTTTCAAGGACTGAGGCACCGTCGAGAGAGGGGCTGGGCCACAATAAGCGCCCATGACCCTGCTCCTGTCGGCTCTACTCTCCATTGGCTATTCGCTGGGCGCGTTGCTGGTCCTGGCGGCGACCCACTTCAACGCCAAGCAGTACCCACAGCACCGGGGGGTGCGCTGGGCCGGGCGCGGCCTGCTGGCTTCGCTGGGTGTCCTCCAGGTGGCACACGCCTTCGGGCTCTGGGCGTATGCGCCTGCGATGATTCATATGGTCTACGGCGCCGCGCTGCTGCTGGTCGCGCCATGCTTCTACCTCATGGCGGTACAGGTGCTGGTTCCACAGCGTCCTGCGCCGCGGAGAGCCAAGGTGTTCGCCCATCTGGCACCCGTCCTTGCTGCCGCAGTTCTGCCCTTGGCCTGGATCCTGCCGCTGGCCTTCGGTTTGGGATCTGCATATCTAGTCTGGTTGCTGCATGCGCTGTGGACGCTGCGCGCCGCACGGTCGCAGTGGATGCAGGAGGTCATACTGCTGGGGCTGGCAGCCGTAGTGGGCGTGGCCGTGTGCGTTGTGGGTCTGGTGCAGGTTGGTGTGCCCACGGAAGGGTTCTTCGCCGCCTATGCCTGTGCCATTGGGTTCGCACTGCTGCTGGTGCAGTTGCTGCTGGGCCTGCGCCCGCAATTGGCGCAGGACGCCATGGATACCGCCCAGGCCGTGGCCTATGCCACCACGACCCTGGGCGCGGTCGATGTGCCCGCCGCGCTGGCGCGCCTGGAAGTGCTCATGGCCGAACAGCACCGCTACCGCGATGCGGACCTGAGCCTGCCCCAGCTGGCGCAAGAACTGGGCCTGGGCGCCCACCAGCTCTCCGAGCTGCTCAATACCCGCCTCGGCAAGGGCTTTGGGCGCTACCTGCGCGAACGCCGGGTGGCGGCGGCCAAGCAAATGCTGCTGGACGAGCCCACGGCCTCGGTGCTCAGTGTGGGCCTGAGCGTGGGGTTCAGCGCGCAATCCAACTTTTACGAGGCGTTCCGCGAGATCGAGGGCACCACGCCAGGCCAGTACCGCAAGCTCTTCCTGGCAAGAAAGCAGGCCGATCCCGCTGGTAATGCTCCGAATTGATAAATCCGGAGCACAAAATTGCCTCGGAATTAGCAATTCGGAAGTTTTTCTGCGCCTCACATCGGACACTGAAACCGTCGTTTAACCCTTACGGAGGTTTCCATGTCATCCCTGACCACTCTGCTATTGCAAGCCACCATCAGTGTGCTGTGCAGCCTGCTGCTGATCGCCGTGCTGCGCCTGCCGCTCACCCGCACCCTTCGCCGCCTTTGTCCCGACGCCGATGCCGCGGCCTTCTGGTGGGCCTACGCCAGTGCCATGCTGGTGGGGGCGCCGCTGGCCCTGGTGTTGCTGGTGAACCTGCTCGCCCCCGGTGTCACGGCGGTGGATCAGTTGCGCGCCGCGCTGCTGACCAGCCTGTGTGGACTGCTGTGGGGCATGCACCTGCTGGGGAGGCGCCTGAGCGCCTATGTGTCCGTGCCCACCGCCAGGACGCCCGTACCGCACGGCGGGGAGGCCCTATGAACGTTCTGCTGACCGGTGCCACGGGTTTCCTTGGGCGCCACATCCACGCTGCGCTGCGGCAGGCCGGGCACAGTGTGGTGCCGGTGGCCCGCAGCCTGGGGCACGACTTCGCACACCTGCAGACCCCGGGCGACTGGGCACCTGTTCTGCAAGGTGTCGATGCCGTGGTCAACGCCGTGGGCATCATCGGTGAAACGCGGCAGCAGCGCTTCGAGGTGCTGCACACCCGCGCACCGCAAGCGCTGTTGGCAGCGGCCGAGGCAGCCGGCATTCGCCGTGTCGTGCAGATTTCCGCCCAGGGGGCCGACGCCACCGCCTTCAGTGCCTACCACCTCAGCAAGCGCCTGGCCGACGACACCGTGCGCAGCTTGCGCCAGCCCGGTTGGGTCTTGCGCCCGGGCCTGGTGTTCGGCCCCGGCGGTGCCAGCCAGGCGCTGTTCCTGCGGCTGGCACGCCTGCCCCGCATTCCCGTACTGGGGGATGGGCAACAGGCGGTGCAGCCGGTGTACGTGGGCGACGTCGTCTCCACCGTGCTGGCGTGCCTGGCCCACCAAGGCCCGGGGCAGACGCTGGACCTCGTGCGCCCGGAACCGGTGGCCTTTGCCGATTGGCTGCGCACCCTGCGCCAGTTGCAAGGCCTGCCCCCCACCGCATTGGTTTGCCTTCCATGGGCACTGGCCCACCTGGGGGCCGCAGTGGCCGCACCATTCCTGCCCATGGCCCGCTCCGAGAACCTGCGCATGCTGCGCCAGGGGCACCGGGCCGATGCCACGGCCTGGCTCCAGTTCTGGGGCCAGACCCCCACAGCCCCCCAAGCTACCCATTTGCGAGGCACTGCGCCCGCCTTGACCTAAAAGGAGCCCTGTCATGGACTACCTCACCCTCAAGACGCTGCACATCCTGAGCATGGTGCTGCTGTTCGGCACCGGCCTGGGCAGTGCGTTCTACAAGTGGATGGCCGACCGCAGCGGCGTCGTGGCCCACATCGCTGTCACCAACCGCCACGTGGTGCTCGCCGACTGGTGTTTCACCACACCCACCGTGGTGTTCCAGCCGATCAGCGGGCTGTGGATGGCGCACCTGGCGGGTTGGCCCTGGAACCAGGGCTGGATCGCCGCCAGCCTGGCCCTGTATGCCCTGGCCGGGGCCTGCTGGTTGCCCGTCGTGTGGCTGCAGATCCGCATGCGCAATCTCTCCGACCAGGCAATGGCCCGTGGTACTCCCCTGCCTTCGCAGTACTGGCGCATGGCGCGCTGGTGGTTCTGGCTGGGCGTGCCGGCCTTCACCGCCATGGTGGCCGTGGTGGCAGTGATGGTGTTCAAGCACCTGCCCGGAGGTGCGGCATGAACGCGCACGACACCCATAGCCCGATGGCCCGCGTGTTGGGGACACAGTGGGAGCGCCTGCACCCCACCTTGCGCGTGCACCACCGCGGGGGCAGCGTCCGCGAGGTCGGGACCATGGATGTGGAATTTCCGCGCTGGATGGCACCGCTGTTGTGGATGCTGCGCTGGCTCGGTGCCTTGGTGCACAGGGCGCAAGCGCAGGTGCATACCGTGGTGGACAAGCGCAGCTGCGACGGCCGCCAGTCGTTTGATCGCACCCTGACCTACGCCGATGGCCAGGTGTTGCGCTTCAACAGCACCTGGGTGGCCGAGCCCGGTGGCCGCCTGGTGGAGTACGTGAAGCCCTGGTTGGCGCTGGAGCTCTCACCCGTGGTGCAGGGCGATGCACTGCACTGTGAAGGCGTGTGCTTCCTGCTGGGCACGGGTCGCTGGTGCGTGCGCCTGAGCGAACGCTGGCTGCTGGGCCACACCATCATCCACGAGCAGGCCCTGGACGCACAGCGCTATGCGATGGACTTCCGCATGGTTCACCCGTGGTTCGGTCAGGTGTTCCGCTATGCAGGCACTTTTGCCACGGATGCCACCGTTGCCGAACGGCCTTAGTCATCGTCGTGGTGCTTGCCGTGGCCCAGGTGGCGGCCCTTGTCATGCCGCCCGTGATCATCGTCGTGGTCATCGTATCGGTCGCCATAGCGGTAATCGCCGCGCCCGTCCCACCAGCGGTAGCCGACGTTGACCTGCACGAACTGCACCGGGTAGCCGCAGGCGTTGTAGCGGTCGCAATAGTGTGACCAGCGCTGGCGGTGCTTTTCGGGCACATGCATGTAGACCACGGGAGCGCCCACGACCACGGGTGCAATCACTACCGGGCGGGGGTTGTATACCGGGGGCGGTGGCGCATTGCCGAACGTTACCTGTCCGTAGACACCGGGAGAAAAGACGCCGCCTACGCTGACGTTGACATAGGACTGGGCGTGCGCGGCTGCAGTACAAAAGACACCCAGCGAGAGTGCAGCCACAAGGCGTTGGCGGGACCGGAGAGGCAGGCAAGGAAACATAAACCGAAGCGATTGTTGAGACATGGCAATTAACGCCTGCAATCGCGCTGGTGGAGAGAGGCATGCAGTTAACCGCCGGTACCAATCGTGACCTTGTGTAAAGCCAGCCGCATCGACCTCATGCACAATGCCCGCACCATGGGCTGCTCCATTCTCCTTGTCGAAGACGATCCTGCCATTGCGCGCACGGTGGCCTATAGCCTGGAGCGTGAGGGCTGGCATGTGGTGCACAGCTTGTCGCTGCAGGACGCGCGTTGCCAGATGGCCGCCGCACTGCCCGATGCCCTGGTGCTGGATCGGGGCCTGCCAGACGGCAGCGGGCTGGATTGGCTGCGCCAGTTGCGCCAGGAACGGTGCACGGTACCGGGGCTGATCCTCAGTGCGCAGGGCGAAGAACTGGACCGGGTGCTGGGGCTGGAGCTCGGGGCCGACGACTACCTTGCCAAACCCTTCAGCCCGCGCGAGCTGGTGGCGCGGGTGCGGGCCTTGTTGCGACGCAGTGCCATTGCGCCCGAACCAGCAGCAGCGCAGCGGACGGCTGTGTTGGCCGATGATCTGCCAGGCCAGCGTATCCTGTTGCGCGGAGCAGCCTTGCCGCTGACCCGGCGCGAATACCGCTTGCTGTCGCACCTGCTGGGCGGTGTCGGCCGCATCTACAGCCGCGATCAGTTGCTCGAAGCCGTTTGGGGCGATGACAGCGACAGCATCGACCGCACGGTGGATACCCATGTGAAGACCTTGCGAGCCAAGTTGCGCGCCGTCGATCCGGCGCACGAGTACATCGAGACCCACCGCGGCATGGGCTACAGCCTGAAGCTGCCGCCCGTGGCCTGAACCCATGCGCCTGGGACTGCGCCTGCTGTTTGCCTTCTTCCTTGTCAACGGGATAGCGGCCTTCTTCCTGCTGCGCGTCTTCATGGGCGAAATCAAGCCCAGCGCGCGTGAGGTCATGGAAGACATGATGGTGGACACCGCCCATGTGCTGGCCGAACTGGCCAGCGACGACCTGGGCTCGGGCCGCCTGCACCGCGCCGATGCCAATGACAGCCGCTTTGCCCAGCACCTGCACCAGTACGCTCAGCGCGACGTGCATGCGCGCATCTGGGGCATGGACAAGCGCAGCCTGGACTACCGCATCTACCTCATCGACGCCTCCGGTCGGGTGCTGCTCGATTCGCAGGGCGAGTCTCAGGGACAGGACTTTTCGCAGTGGCGTGACGTGATCCTCACCCTGCGCGGCGAGTACGGTGCGCGCTCCACGCGCGCCGTGGCGGGCGACGACACCAGCACGGTCATGCATGTGTCGGCCCCGGTATGGGTGGATGGCCGCATTGCCGGGGTGCTGACCGTGGCCAAACCCAATCGCACGGTACAGGCCTTCATCGACCGGGCCGAGAACAAGCTGTTGGTGCAAGGGCTGTGGATGCTGGGGCTGTCGGCCGCAGTGGGTGTGGGCGTGACCCTGTGGATGGTGTGGAACGTGCGCCGCCTGCGCAGCTACGCGCAGCAGGTGCAGTCGCCCCAGGAGGAGCCCTTGGCCCCGCCCCCCGAGGTGCCCCGGGTGCCCGGTGAACTGGGCGACCTGGCCCAGGCCATGGAGCAGATGCGCCTGCGCCTGCAGGGCCATGCCTACATCGAGTCGTATGTGCGTGCATTGACCCACGAACTCAAGAGCCCGGTGTCGGCGCTGCGCGGGGCCGGTGAACTGCTGCAGGAAGACCTGCCCGAAGCGGACCGGCGCCTGTTCGCCACGCAGGTGGTGCAGCAGAGTGAGCGCCTGCAGCACCTGATCGAGCGCCTGCTGGAACTCTCCAAGCTGGAGCAACGCGCCCCGCAGCACCTGGAGGCGCAGACCGACCTGTTGGCATGTGTGCACCAGGCGGTGCAGCAGGTGCAGGCGCGTGCGCAGCAACGGGGGCTGGCGCTGGCGGTTCAGGGCGAAGGTGGTCTGGGGCCCTGGGACGCCGAGCTGCTGGCCCTGGCCATCGGCAACGTGCTCGACAACGCCATCGATTTCTCCCCGGCCGCAGGGCGCATCGACATCATGGTCGATGCAGTCAGCGTGACGGTCAGGGACCACGGCCCGGGGGTGCCCGACTATGCGCTGCCACGCCTGGGCGAGCGCTTCTACACCACGGCCCGCCCGGGTGGTGAACGCAGCGGCTCGGGGCTGGGGCTGGCCATCGTGCGCCGGGTGATGGCCTTGCACGGTGGGCTGCTGCGTGTGGAAAACGCCCAGCCGGGTTTGCGCGTCACGCTCGACCTGCGCCGCTGAGCCAACCCCTTGCGCCGCTGCAAGCGCAGCACTTCACACCGGCTTCACAGACTTCATCGTGGGATCACGGTCGCGCACGACAGTGCACGCATCGTCAACCAATGGAGAAGTTCATGAAGTCCCTCGGGATGAAGAAAGCCCTGGCCCTGGTGGCCATCGTACTGGTGCTGATGCTGGGCCTGGATCGCATCGAAGGCGTGGTGCGCGACCGTGCCTACCACCGCAACCTGGCCACGCAGGCCGTGTCGCAGAGCCTGGCCGGTGCCCAGACCCTGCTTGGCCCCTTGCTGCATGTGTCCTGTGTGGAGACCTGGGACGTGCTGCAGGGCAACGAACATGAACGCAAGCTGGTGGAGCAGCGCCAGGAACGCACCCATGTGCTGGCGCCCACCGAACTCAGCGTGGGTGGTGATGCGGCACCCCAGGTGCTCAAGCGGGGCCTGTACCCCATACCGACCTACCTGCTGCATGGCCAGATCCAGGCCCGCTGGGACCAGCTGGAGGCCCTGCGCCCGGCGCCGACGCAGAAGAACTCGCGCCTGCAGTGTGGCGCCCCGGTGCTGATGGTGGCCGTGACCGACACCCGTGGCGTGCGCAGTGCCAAACTTACGGCGCTGGGGCAGGAGCGCATGCTCAAGCCTGGCACCTTCCATGCCGTGTACAAGCAGGGGCTGCACGCCCTGTTGCCCGACGCCGTGCGCCACCAGACCGAACCCCTGCAGGTGCAGCTGAACCTGGAATTGGCCGGCACCGAGCAGCTGTCCATCGTGCCGCTGGGCGAGCAGAGCACGATCCATGTCCGCAGCGCCTGGCCGCACCCGTCGTTTGGCGGGCACTTTCTGCCCAGCGAGCGTGAGGTGCGTGCCGATGGGTTCGACGCCCATTGGCGCCTGAGTGCACTGGCTACCAGTGCGTCGCAGGATGTGGTGGCCGGCAAACCGCTGTGCGCCTGGTCCTGGAACGAGGGAGGACCCGGCGAGGAGGTGGATGCGCCGCCTATCGACAACTGTGCGCAAAGTGTGCGCTTGCGCCTGATCGATCCGATCAACCCCTACACCCTGGCCGACCGTGCCACCAAGTACGGGCTGCTCTTTGTGGCGCTGACCTTCGTGACCGTGGGTCTGGTCGAGCTGCTACAGCGCCGCGCCGTGCACCCGGTGCAGTACCTGCTGGTGGGCAGTGCCCTGAGCGCCTTCTTCCTGCTGCTGCTGAGCCTGTCCGAACACCTGCCGTTTGCGCTGGCCTATGGCGTAGCCGCCAGCGCCTGCGTGCTGCTGCTGGGCTACTACGCGGTGCACATGCTCGGGCGGCTGGGGCAAGGCTTGCTGCTGGGGCTGGGCATCGGCGTGCTGTACGGCGTGCTGTTCGTGCTGCTGCGCCTGGAGCAGACGGCATTGGTGGTGGGTTCTGTCGCCCTGTTTGCTGTGCTCGCCAGCATCATGGTGCTCACCCGCAAGGTGGATTGGTATGGGCTGGGACAGGGGGCACGCAGCGGTGAGGCGGGAGTGCAGGCATGAGGGCGGCACAGGCGGGTGGCCCTGCAATGCGGGAGCACCAGCGGCGCCTGACCGCCGCCCTGCGGGAGGGCGACCGCCGGGCGGCACGCCTGGCGCGTATGGGGCTGATGGCCGCCATGCGAGACCAGTGGCTGGTCTTGCTGCGCGGCGATCCGGGCCCCTACGGCGTGGCGGTGGCCTCCAGCGGCATGCCCTGCTCCACGATCCCCGCAAACAGCGCACTGCCCAGCGGCAGCACCTCGTCGTTGAAATCGTAGGCCGGGTGGTGCAGGCAGTTGGACGTGGGGCCCGTGGCGGTGCCCTGGCCCAGGCGCAGGTAGGCGCCGGGCTTGGCCTGCAGCATGAAGGAGAAGTCCTCTGCGCCCATGCTGGGCTCCAGGTTGCGGGTCACGTTCTCTTCGCCCACGATGCTGGCGGCCACGTCCCCCGCAAACTGGGCTTCGCCGGGGGTGTTCACGGTGGCCGGGTACATGCGTTCGAACGTCACCTGCACGGTGGCACCGAATGCCTGGGCCACGGCCACGCACAGTTCCTGCAGGCGCCGCTCCACCAGGTCCTGCACCGCGGTCTTGAAGGTGCGCACGGTGCCCACGATACGCGCACTGTTGGGCACCACGCTCATGGCGCTCAGGTCGCCGGCCTGCACCGCGCACAGGCTGATGACGGCGCTGTCCACCGGCTTCACATTGCGCGAGACGATGCTCTGCACCGCGGTGATGATGTGCGCGGCCACCAGCACCGGGTCCACGGTCTGGTAGGGGTGGGCCCCATGCCCGCCGCGGCCGGTGATCTCGATGCTCACGCGGTCGGCCGCTGCCATCATGGCACCGGGGTTGATGCCGATCTGCCCCGGTGCCAGGGAGGGCCAGTTGTGCATGGCGTACACCGCGTCCACCGGAAAGCGCTCGAACAGGCCGTCGCGCACCATTTCGCGCGCCCCGGCATAGCCTTCTTCGCCGGGCTGGAAGATCAGCACGGCCGTACCGGCAAAGTGGCGCGTTTCGGCCAGGTAGCGTGCGGCGCCGACCAGCATGGCGGTGTGGCCGTCGTGGCCGCAGCCGTGCATGCGCCCGGGTGTGTTGGACTTCCAGGCAAAGTCGTTGTGCTCGGCCAGGGGCAGCGCGTCCATGTCGGCGCGCAGGCCCAGCATGGACGCCTGCCCGGCGCGGGCCTTCTCGCGCCCGTGAATGACCGCCACGACACCGGTCTTGCCGATGCCGGTATGGATTTCATCGACTCCGCAGACCTTGAGCGACTCGACCACGCGTTTGCCCGTGTACAGCTCCTCGAATCCCAATTCCGGGTGGGCGTGCAGCTCGCGGCGCAATGCGGTGAGTTCAGGGTGAAAGGCGGCAATGCGGGCAAAGGCGCGGCCGCCGGCACGCAGCGCGGAAGTTTGGGGCGATGTCATGGCGCAACTGTAGCGCCGCTTGTGCTGTGGTGCCACGGCCCTGTGGCAACGCGCCAGAACGTGTCCCACGCGGGCGCATGGGCGCCATAGCGGCTATAAACCACCCTCACAGCCCGCAGGCTTGGCCGGGCAGCACGAGGAGACATCGCATGAAGAAGATTCTGGGAACGCTGGCAGTGGCGTCGTTGGTCGGCGCGGGCCTGTACTGCGTGAATGGTCCTTTGGCCACCGCGCAGGCGCCCTACGCCCACTTGGAATTGGCCCCGGGACTGGCTGGTACCAGCTACGCCCTTGGGGGCTACCGCGTCATGCTCGACGGCTCCGCGCAACCCCGCTTGCGCATCATGCGCAACGGGCAGGCGCACGCCGTGTTCGAAAACATCCCCGGCCGGGCTTTTGTGGCGGCGGGCCGCGGGCGCGACGAATTCCATGAAGCGCGCGGCATGGTGCGTGTGGATACCACCACCCCAGTGCGTTGCACCGACCAGCGCATCGACACCGTGCAGTCCGACGCAGGGCAGTTCGTCCTGGGCGGCGTGCTGCAGTGCCTGGATGGTCCGCAGCCTTACCGCATGCGCTTGCATGGCGGTGCCGGCACCCACCTGGCGTTCAGCGTGGAGCTGTTGCCGCGCCAAGACGCACAGGCTGCGCCCTACAACCGCGTGCTGCTGGTGGCGGCCTCTTCGGCCGACGAAGGCATCTACGGCTTTGGCGAGCAGTTCAGCTACTTCAACCAGAAAGGTCGCCTGCTGCCCATCCTGGTGAGCGAACAGGGCGTGGGCCGGGGCCTGCAGCCCATCACGTTCGCGGCCGACCTCACCAACAATGGCGCCGGCGGCAAATGGCACACGTCCTATGCGGGCGTGCCGCACTTCATCACCACGGCGCAGCGCGGCCTGCTGCTCGACACGCACGATTACGTGGAGTTCGACATGCGCAGGGCCGAATCCACCGTGGTGGAGCTGCATGGCACGCAACTGTCGGGCCACTTCCTAGCCGGGAATTCGCCGCTGGAATTGGTCACGGCCAGCACCGAGCTGACCGGGCGCATGCGACCGCTGCCCGAGTGGGTGACGCAGGGCGCCATCATCGGGCTGCAGGGAGGCACCGCCAAGGTGCGCGAAGCCCTGGCCCAGTTGCAGGCGCAGAAGACCCCGCTGGCGGCCTTCTGGCTGCAGGACTGGGTGGGCCAGCGCATCACGACCTTCGGCAAGCAGCTGTGGTGGAACTGGACCGTAGACGAGAAGCGCTACCCCGGCTGGGACGCGCTGGTGGCCGACCTGAAGAAGGACCGTATCAGCGTCATGACCTACGTGAACCCCTTCCTGGCCGATGTGGAAATGCGCCGCGACGAGCAGGGCGCGGGCTACCGCAATCTGTTCGCCGAGGCGCAGGCCAAAGGCTACCTCGTGAAGAAAGCCGACGGATCACCGTATCTCATCCTCAACACCAGCTTCTCGGCTGGGCTGTTGGATCTGACCAACCCCGAGGCCTGGAAATGGATGAAGGACGTCATCAAGAAGGAAGTCATTGCCCGTGGCTCGGCGGGCTGGATGGCCGACTTCGGCGAAGGCTTCCCCATGGACGGTGTGACCCATGCCAAGGTCGACCCGGTGCAGCACCACAACGCCTACCCCGAACTCTGGGCGCAGCTCAACCGCGAAGCCATTGCGGAAGCGGGCGTGGGCACCACGGCCACGTTCTTCAGCCGCTCGGGCTACACCCGCTCACCCGCGCAGAGCACGCTGTTCTGGCTGGGCGACCAGCTCGTTACCTGGGACGCGCACGACGGCCTGAAGACCGCCGTGACGGGGTTGCTGAGTTCGGGCATTTCGGGCTACGCCTTCAACCACTCGGACATCGGTGGCTACACCACCATCACCAGCCCGATCAAGAACTACCACCGCTCCAAGGAACTGTTCCTGCGCTGGACGGAATTGGCGGCCTTCAACACCGTGTTCCGCACCCACCAGGGCAACCGCCCTGACGACAACTGGCAGTTCAACAGCGATGCCGAGACGCTGGCCCACTTTGCCCGCATGGCCCAGGTCTACGCCTGCTGGGAACCCTACCGCCGTACCCTCATTGCCGAGGCCGCCACCAAAGGCTGGCCCGTGGTGCGTCACCCCTACCTGCACTACCCGCAGGAGGCGGCGTTCCGCAGCATGGACAGCGCGCAATTCATGGTGGGAGCGGACTTCATGGTGGCGCCCGTGCTCGACCCTGGTGTGAAGGCGGTGCGCGTGACGCTGCCAAAAGGCGATTGGGTGGACCTGTGGAGCGGCCAGCCCGTAACGAGCGGTTGGCTCAAGGAAGTTGCGGCCCCACTGGGTCGACCGCCCGTGTTCTACCGCGCGGGTTCCGCCTCCGGAGAGCAACTGCGCGGCTGCCTGAAGCACAGGCAATTGCTATGAAATAAGGAGCTGGCTACGGAGCATTTGTGAGGGCTGGGCCCTGATTTCGCATCGGATGCCGGCGCCATCAGGCGCTGCGGCGTTTGCGGGGAGCGGGTGGGGGCGACTTGGCCGACGCCTTCGCCGGGGCCGAGGGGCTGCGCTGCTGACGGGCGCGTGCTGCCAGCGCCAGGTCGCGCACCCGGGCGATGTCCTCGTCGCTGTACGGTCCGTTCACGCCCGAAATCTCTGCCAGCTGCATGCCGTGCTTGAGGCCCAGCTTGTAGATCTCGCGCACCTTCTCCCACTCAATGCCACGGCCTACCGTGAAGTTCTCGAAACGCCCTTCCAGCGCCAGCACGATGGTCTCCGCCAGGCAGGCGTAGGCCACGTTGGGCGGCAGGCCGATGTTCTTCATGCGCACCTGACCCGGCAGGCGGATTTCGCCTGATTCGATGACCAGCACGTCGGGGCGCTTGGCCACTTCGCTCGGTGGGAGGTCCAGCGGGCGGGCCACGTCGGTGATGACGCAGCCGGGTTTGACCTTCATGATGTCCAGCACCTTCTTGCCCGCGCCCGAGGTGGCGGTCACGATCATGTCCATGTCGGCGATGTCCTTGTCGGCCTGGGCCGACAGGAACAGTTGGGCGTCCGGTGTTTCCTGCAGGATGGATTCCTTCAGCGCCAGCAGCTTGGCGGTCTCTGGGGACACCATGTAGACCTCCTGCGCGGCCTTGGCCAGCAGGCGGGCGCACACCGAGCCGATGGCGCCCGTGGCACCCACCACCATGGCCTTGAAGGCCACACGCTCCTTGCCTTGCGGTTTGGGCAGCAGGCCCATGCGCAGGAGCGCATCGTGCGCGGCCCACAGGGCGCCCGATGCGCTGTAGCTGTTGCCGGTGGTGATAGGTAGTGGCGCGCGCTTGGCCACGGTCAGCCCGGCATCGCCCACCACCTTGGTGAAGGCGCCCAGGCCCATGATCTGGGCGCCGAGCTTCTTGGCCATGGCGGCAGCGTCCAGCAGGCGCTTGTAGGTGAACTCGGGGCTGTGCGCCATGATCTCGCGCGGCGTGCCGCCCACCGAAATGAGCCATCCCTCGGCCTCGACGCCCGTCGGTGACTGGATGCCCGAGACCTTGGAATAGACGAAGGGCGGCGCGTAGGCCATGATCTTTTCCAGCGAGTTCATGAACACCGGCGGCGACACCTGCGACAGCAGCTCGATGGGCTTGACCTTCTTGAAGTACTCCTGCGACAGCGGGTGGATGACGAAGGCAAAGCGGTTGACGCGCTTGAAGCCATTGGGGTAGAGGATGCGCGGCTCCAGGTTCAGCGTGGTCAGGATGTCGAGGTAGTCGTCCTCCAGCATGACTTCGCTGGTCTTGTCCAGCGCGGCCAGGATCATGGCGTCGAGCAGGTATGGCCCGATGACATGGCCGTGCAGTACCGGGGCGCCGTCCACCACCATGTGCACCCCTTTGTCCTTGAGCTCGGCCAGCCGCTCGTCGCTCAGCCCGGAAGTGATGATGGTCTTGCCCGCCAGTTCCTCCAGCCCGAACAGGTCGAGTTCATGGGGGGAGGCCACCAGCACGGTGGCTTTCTGCAGCGCGCGGCGCAACACAAAGTCGCCCCACTCCTTCACCGCACCGGTGCCGAACTTCGCTGGCAAGCTCCAGTCCTTCACGTAATGGGCGCCCGTGGCATAGGTCTGCAAACCTTCCAGGGACGACAGCAGCTTGGGCACGCCCATCTGCAGCAGTGGGTCGGCAAACTGCAGGTTGGGCGTGTACTCGGCCAGCGACATGGCGAGCTTGTAGTTGGTCAGGCCCGATAGAAACAGGACGCGGGTGTTGTTGAAGTAACTGCCCAGGGCAATCTGCGCGTGGCGCACGGCCCATTCCTGCAGGATGTCGCCCAGGCGCGCACCCGTCGTTACCGGTACGGTGGTGACCAGCGCCTTGAGCTTGTGCGTGTCCTTGTCGGTGAACTTATGGTGGCTGGTGCCGTAGTGTTCCTTCTCCAGCCCCAGGCCCACCGCGCTGGCCGTGTGGTGTTTGAGCAGCTTGGCGGCCTGGGTGGTGCTGCCATGGGTGCCGGTGCGCTGCACCTGCAGGCGCTGGCCGAGGAAGGTGGCGGTAAAGCGGTAGTCGTGGCTGCTGGAGCCCAGGCTGATGCCGAGTACGGTTTTCATGGTCAGGCGGCGGGAGTGACAACAATGCCTTCCATTGTTGGGTGCGCACCCGCGCGCCGATCTGATCCAGGTCAAGAATATTGCGGCGCAGCAAGTGCGCCGAGGCCGCAGCGCTTACCAGCCAGGGTGGTCGAAAAACTGGCCGTAGTTGCGCAGAACCTGCTGCACCCCGAACGCGCCGGTGCGTTGGAGGCCCAGGCTGCGCCCGTCCCGCATCAGACCGACGCAGTAGGTCAGGTCCTGCCAGACACTGGCCTGAAACGCCACGGCGGAGGCCTTGGGCAATGCACGCTGGGCCAACCGGCCGTGCAACTGGGCGTCGATCGCCACGGCGAGGGCACGGTAGTCCGAGGGCGCCAAGGCGCCTGTGCGGATGCGTTCCTCCTGCACCGCCATGATGTCGCGGACGCCTTGCATGCCCTCACGGACGGCGGCGTCGGTGGCGAAGGTGGCCGATGCGGTCGGCGACACAGGGGTGCCGGGCGTCGTAGTGGCATGCAGGGGAATGGGGAGTGCGCAGGCCAGCGCCAGGATGGCGGGGACCCAAGCAAGACGGCGGCGGGATGTTCGGTGGATGGTCATGGTTCGTAGCGTCGCACGCCAACATGAAGCCATTCTTAACCCGGCTTCCCGGGACTAAGAAAACCCTAAGCAGGGCGCAGGACACTGCGCACCTATTGAAAGGAGTCGCCATGCGAAAGTTAGTCTGGGTAGTGGTCATCGGAGTGGTGTGGCCCATGGCAGTGGGGGCCCAGCCGGCCAAGGATGCCCCGAAGCTGCTGCCGAATGTCTCACGCGAGAAAGCGGCGGACGTGTGCACGCAGGCCCCGCGCAGCGAGTGGATCGATGAGGCGGAGATGCGCCTACTGGCCGAACACCGTGGTTACCGCATCAAGACCTTCAAGGTGGCCAATGGCAACTGCTACGAGGTCTATGGCTTTGACCGCGACAACCAGATCGTCGAAGCCTACTTCGACCCCGTGACGACCCGCCTGGTCCGACGCAATGTTGCCAAGTGAGGTGCCTGCAGGCACAGGAGAAACCGATGTCCAAGAACACTGCTTTTGCTTTCCAGTTGGGTGCAACCGTGGCCGCCACGCTGTTTTTCGTGGCCAGCGTTGCATTCGCCACGATTCCCTGGAACCTGGGCCAGCACCCCGGTGAGCCCCATCAGGCGCAGGCAGGCCACATGACCTGAGCCGCCCGCGGGTGCGCTGCAGGCTGGTCGTCGGGCCGCCAAGGTGACAGACAGCCGAGAGCAGGGGGAGCAGACTGGGTCAGCACTTGCGTGGCTTGTTGCCACCGGGCGTGAACCATGGAATTCAATTTCTCTCCAGAGACCCTGGCCTTGCGTGCACGCGTACGCAGCTTCCTCGACACCTATCTGCTGCCGTACAACGCGGCCTGGCACCAGGCCGTGGCGCAGGGCCAATATCCACCGCCATTTCTTGAAGACCTCAAGAGCCTGGCCCGCGAAGAAGGGCTGTGGAATTTCTTCCTCCCCGAATTGCCGCCCGGCGTCCCCGGCCAGGCCTTGTCCAACGTGGACTATGCGGCGCTGGCCGAAGTCATGGGTCGCCTGCCGTGGGCCAGCGAAGTCTTCAACTGCAGCGCACCGGACAGCGGCAACATGGAGTTGCTGCTGCGCTTTGCCAACCCGGAACAGGCACGGCAATGGCTGCAGCCGCTGCTCATGGGTGATATCCGCTCGGCCTTTGCCATGTCGGAGCCCGACGTGGCGTCCAGCGACCCCACCACGCTGCAGACCGAGTTGCGCAGTGGACCGGATGGCATGGTCCTCCATGGGCGCAAGTGGTTCATCACGGGGGCGGCCCACCCGGCCTGCCGATTGCTGATCGTCATGTGCCGCGATGCTGAGGTCGGCGAGGATTCCCACGCCCAGCACAGCATGGTGCTGGTTCCGATGGACTCCCCGGGGGTACAGGTGCTGCGCAATATTCCGGTGATGCAGCACCAGGCCCCCGAGGGCCACTGCGAGATCCGCTTCGAGAATGTCCGCATCCGGCCGGAGCAGGTGCTGGGAGCGCGCGGTGCCGGGTTTGCCATGGCCCAGGCGCGCCTGGGGCCGGGCCGCATCCACCACTGCATGCGCACCATCGGCCAGTGCGAGCTGGCACTGGAGTTGATGGCGGCGCGCGCGCTGGAGCGGCGCAGTTTCGGGCACTACCTGGGCGAGTTTGCCAACGTGCAGGAATGGCTGGCCGATTCGCGCCTGGAAATAGACCAGGCCCGCTTGCTGGTGCTGCAGGCGGCCTGGCGGCTGGACCAGGGCGGCCTGCAGCAGGCCCCGCACCAGGCCCGCGCCGATGTCGCCGGCATCAAGGTGGTGGCGGCGCGGCTGCAGACGCGGGTGGTGGACCGTGCGATGCAGGTGTTCGGTGCCATGGGGCTGTCGCCCGATACCCCGCTGGCCTACCTGTGGACCTGGGGACGGGCCATGCACCTGATGGACGGGCCCGACGAGGTGCATTTGCGTACCGTGGCCCGCCAGGTGCTGGAGCAGGCACGGGCCGTGCAAGGCGATACCGCGGCCTACTTCACGCTGCCGGAGCAGATGGCGGCGCCGCCACGCCTGCGCCTTTGAACGACAGCGGTGGATCTTGATGCAAGTCAAAGATCGCGCAACTGGCACCGTGGACTGCCAGCGAAAACCCGTGGCGAAATTGATCTGAATCTAGAATGACCACTTTGTTGTGAGGGTCTTGACATGCGCGGGCTTCGATCGTGGTCTCTTCTGGTTTGTCTTGCTGTCGGCAGTCACATGCTGTCGTCAACTGCTTTCGGGCAGACCACCAAGGCACGCGCCGAGGTCGATTACGCAGCCCGACTCAAGGAAGTGCAGGCCAACCCGAAGCAGCTGGAAGAGGCCATGAAGACCGGGCGCCGCGTGGCCGGCTTCTGTGCCAACTGCCACGGTGAGGGCGGCAACAGCACCAACCCCGATATCCCGAACCTGGCCGGTCAGAACCCGGGCTACCTGCTGGACCAGGTGCGCCAGTTTGCCGAAGGGCGGCGCAAGAACGAATTCATGGAAGGCATGATCCGCGCGCTCAAACCCGAGGAGACCATCGGCATGGTGGTGTTCTTCGGATCCCAAGCCGTGCTGCCGCACCGCAGCGGCGCCAACCCGGCCCAGGTGGCCAAGGGGCGTGAGCTGTTCAGCAAGAACTGTTTCCGCTGCCACGGCGAGAACGGCCTGGGCAGCGAGCGCTTCGCCCGCATTGCCGGTCAGCAAAGCGGCTACCTGGCCAAGACCATCAAACGCTACCGTGCCGGCAGCGTGCAGCGCAGCGACCCGCTCATGGCCGCTGCCACCAGCCTGCTCAGCGACGCCGACGTGGAGGCCCTGGCGGCCTATGTTTCCGGCATGGAATAGGCCGAATTCCTCGCTGATATTGTGTAGCTCGCTACGCTATTGGTAGCAACAGGGCACTGGCCAGCACCGCCAGTGCCGCCGTTTCGGTGCGCAGCACGCGCGGCCCCAGGCCGGTAGGAACAAAGCCACGCTGCAGCGCCAGCCGTTCTTCGTCGGGGCCCAGCCCGCCTTCGGGTCCGAGCAGGAAACACCCTTCCCCATCACCCACTGCCAGGGTTTGCAGCCGTGCCTGCAGCGGCTGGCTGCCCTGCGCCAGCGACAGTACGTGGCGCACGCCCGTGGCGGACGGCGCCGGTTGGTCCAGCCAGCGTGCCAGCGTCTGCACCGGGTGGATGAGGGGCACGCGATTGCCTCCGCACTGTTCGCAGGCGGACACCGCCACGCTTTGCCAGTGCGCTTGCTTCTTGTCGGCACGCTCGCCACTGAGGCGCAGCACGCTGCGCTCGGTCATCAGCGGCTGGATGCTGGCCACACCCAGTTCGGTGGCTTTCTCCACCAGCCAGTCCATGCGTTCATTGGCGGGCATGCCCACGGCCAGGTGGATGCGCAGGCCCATTTCGCGCTGCACCGGGTGGAATGCCCCCACTTCGACGTCCACGTCCGAGCGCCCCATGCGGGTGATGGTGGCGCTGAATTCACCTTCTGCACTGGCCTCGCCGGTGAACAGGGTCAGCGTCTGGCCAGGCTGCATGCGCAGCACCTGGACGTGGCGGGCCGCGCCCGGTGGAAGCGATACCTGGGCACCGGGCAGCAGCGGCAAGGGACAATGGATGCGTGGCACTTGCTATGCAATCAGTAGCTGCCTACGCAGTCAATATGCGGGCTAGGGGTTGATTTCATGCCTAAACCCGGCCAAAGGCGTAAGCGCTGGGGGCTTCAATGCCTTCGATGCTTTCCACCAGCCGCAGCAGCGGCTTGAGTTCGATGTAACGGCTGCAGGTGGCGCGGATATAGTGGATGAAGCGTGGGGTGTCGGCCAGGTATTTGGGCTTGCCGTCGCGCAGGGTCAGGCGGGCAAAGATGCCTGCCACCTTGAGGTGGCGCTGCAGGCCCATCCATTCCACGGCGCGGTAGAAATCGCCGAAATCGTCGCCCACGGGCAGGCCGGCCTTGCGCGCCTTGTCCCAGTAGCGGATGGTCACGTCCAGGCAGAACTCCTCGTCCCAGCTCAGGAAGGCGTCGCGCATCAGGCTGGCTATGTCGTAGGTGATGGGGCCGTAGACCGCATCCTGGAAGTCGAGTACGCCGAGCTTGTGCGTGAGCGGCGCTGGGCCGCCCCGAGCCGCGATGGCCCCCTCGGGGGGCAGCGAGGATGCGCCAGCGCCGAGCGTGGGGGCCACATCCACGCCCACCATCAGGTTGCGCGGCATGAAGTCGCGGTGCACATAGACGCTGGGGCTGGCCAGGTTGGCGCGCACGATGCGGGTGAAGGCTTCGTCGAGGGTCTTGCGCTGGGCTTCGTCGAGCGAAACGCCGCGGTGCTGGGCGATGTACCAGTCGGGGAACAGTTCCAGTTCACGGCGCAGCAGTGCCTCGTCATAGGGCGGCAGCACGCCTGGCTGCGAAGCCTTCTGCCACTGCACCAGGACATCGACGGCCTCCAGGTACGCCGCCAATGGCGGGGGAGCCTCGGGGTCGATGGTCTGCATCAGCGTCTGGCTGCCCAGGTCGGACAGCAGCATGAAGCCATGGGCCTCGTCCCAGGCCAGGATCTCGGGCACGCGCAGGCCTGCGGCCTGCATCAGCCGGTCGATTTGCACAAACGGCAGGCAGTTCTCCTTGTCGGGCGGGGCGTCCATGATGATGCGGCTGCCCTGGTCGCTGTCCACACGCAGGTAGCGGCGGAAGCTGGCATCGGCCGACGCCAGGCGCACGGTGTCGGTGCGCAGCCCATGCTGCGGCGCAATGGCCCACAGCCATTGCAGGAACAGGGCCTGGCGCACCGGGTCATTCCAGACTACAGGGGCTTCCGCCAAGGGAGAAGAGGAGGTGGGGGAGGGAGGTGTGGCACTCATGGATAATCCATTTTACAAAGCCGACCCTGCCGACCTTCCCTCTTCATGCGTTTACCGCCGCGCTGGCCGCGACCCCCTGCCCCCACCTTGCTGACACTGGCGCTGCTGTGTGTCGGTCAGGCTGCGTCTGCCCAGGACCCGGCGGAGACCCCCGATCCGCAGGAGCCCGCCGCCCTGCGCAGCACCAGCGCGATGCCGGAAGCGCTGCCGGCATCGCAGGTGCGCCAGAGTCCGGTGTTTCTGGAGGGCGACCAGTTGCAGGGGCGCCCGGAAAAGGAAACCGTGGTGGAAGGCGACGCCGTGCTGCGCCGTGCCGGTACCACCGTGCGTGCCGACCGGCTGGAGTACGACCCCGCCAGTGACCGGGCCCGGGCCACCGGCCAGGTGCGGGTGAACCGCATGGGCAACGTCTACGAGGGGCCGGTGCTGGAGTTGGGCGTGGAGAAATTCCAGGGCCACTTCGAGGCGCCACGCTACCAGTTCCTGCAGAACGATGCTCATGGTGAAGCGACACGCGCCGACTTCATTGATGAAAACCATACCGTGGTGCACAACGCGACGTACACCACGTGCCGGCGCAAGCCGGGCCCCGACTGGCTGCCGGACTGGATCCTGCGCGCCGACAAGCTCGAACTCGACAATGAGGACGATAGCGGCGTGGCGCATGGCGCGGTGCTGAGCTTCAAGGGTGTGCCCCTGCTGCCGGTGCCCGCCATCAGCTTTCCGCTGAGCGACAAGCGCCGCTCGGGTTTTTTACCGCCCACCATCGGGGCCGACAGCAACAACGGTACCGAAATCCTGGCACCCTACTACTGGAACATTGCGCCCAACCGCGACGCGACCATCACGCCCACGCTCATGACTGCGCGCGGGGTGGATCTGGGTACCGAGTTTCGCTACCTGGAGCCGCGCTACAGCGGCACGTTGCGCGCCAATTACATGCCTTCCGATCGGCTGCGCGGCATAGACCGGTGGGGTTACTCCCTGACCCACAACGGGAGCGTCGACACCGGTGTTGCGGCCATTGGCGACGTGGCCCTGTCCGTATCGCTGAACCACGTGAGCGACAACGACTACTGGACCGATTTCACGCGCAGCGGCACGCTGACCCAGCGCCTTCTGCCCAGCCAGGTGGTGACGAGTTGGGGGCGTGGCCCCTGGTCGGTCACGGCCAATGTGCAGCAGTACCAGACACTGCAGAGTGCTACCTCGCCGATCACGCCACCGTACGACCGCGTTCCGCAGGTGGTGGCCCGTTACACGCAGTACAACAACCACGGCATGGACTGGTCAGTCGAAGGCGACATGACGCGCTTCGAGTCGGACCCTACCAAGACCCTGCAGCCCAATGCCCAGCGGGCCTATAGCCAGATGCAGGCAGCCCTGCCCTTGGTCGGCGCCGCAGGCTACCTGACCCCCAAGGTGCAACTGCATGCTGCGGCGTACCAGTTCGATACCCCGTTGTCGGTGAATGGCGCCAGCAGCCAGAGCAGCGTGGTGCCGACTTTCAGTCTCGACAGCGGTGTGGTGTTCGAGCGCGACACGAGTTTCTTCGGCACGGGCTTTGTGCAGACGCTGGAGCCACGGGCGTTCTACGTCTACACGCCCTACCGCAACCAGAGCATGCTGCCCAACTACGACACGGGCATCAAGGACTTCAACTTTGCCAGCATCTATACCGAGAACGCCTTTGTCGGACACGACAAGATTTCCGACAACAACCTGCTGACCCTGGGCGTCAGCAGCCGCTTGCTCGATGCCGAGACCGGAGCGCAGTTCCTCAAGCTCGGCGTGGCCCAACGTTTCCGCTTCGAGGACCAGCAGGTCACCTACCTGAGCACCGATGCGCCCGCCAAGGCCGGTTTCAGTGACGTGCTGCTCGGCGCATCCGCCAACGTCAACGAGCGCTGGACCCTGGATTCGGTGGCCCAGTACAACGCGCTCAACGGGCTGTCCGAGCGTTCCACGGTATCGGCACGCTACAACCCGGGCCACTACCGCGTGCTCAACATGGCCTACCGCTTTGCCCGCAACCAGAGCGAGCAGGTTGACGTGAGCTGGCAATGGCCGCTCAACGACCTGTGGGGTGACAAGGGGCAGGACCTGGGCTATGGCCGTGGCCAGGGCGAAGGGCGCTACTACGCCGTCGGACGCATGAACTACAGCATGAACGAGAGCCGGCTGGTCGATACCGTGCTGGGGCTGGAGTACGATGCCGGATGCTGGCTCAGTCGCGTGGTGCTGGAGCGCACCTCGACGAGCGTGAACTCGGTCAACCAACGCATCATGTTCCAGCTCGAATTCGTCGGGTTCACCAAGCTCGGGATCAGCCCGCAACGTACCTTGACATCGAATATTTCACGCTACCAGAATCTGCGCGACGCTGGCACCAGCTACAGCCGATTCAGCAACTACGATTGATGACCATGAAAGTGAAGTTGGGGGCCTGGGCCCTGGCCTGTGCGATGGGAATGGCTGCGGTACCGGCGGTCTGGGCACAAAGTGCGCGTGCTGCCGATTACATCGTTGCCGTAGTCAACTCCGAGCCCATCACCAACGCCGAATTGCTGGCCGAAGTGGCGCGGGTGGAGCGCTCGCTGCGCCAGCAGAAGCAGGCCGTCCCCGCCCCGGCGGAGCTGCGCAAGCAGGTGCTCGAGCGCCTGATCAACGAGCGTGCGCAGCTGCAACTGGCCCGCGAAACGGGCATCCGGATCGACGCGGCATTGGTCGAGCAGGCCGAGCAGGCCGTTGCACGCCAATCCGGTGTCGACGTTGCCGAGCTGCACAAGCGCCTGGCCAGCGAAGGCTTGGATGTGAGCGCTTTTCGCGAACGGCTGCGCAACCAGCAGCTGCTCGAACGCCTGTACGAGCGCGAAGTGGGCAGCCGCAATCGGGTGAGCGAGCAGGACATCGACCAGTACCTGCAGGAGATGCAGGCCAAGAACAACGACCCGTTGACGATGGACATCAACCTGGCCCAGATCCTGGTGGCCCTGCCGGAAAAGGCCAGTGCCGAGCAGGCTGCGGCGCTGTTCGCGCAGGCCCAGAAGCTGCGCGAACGCATCCGTCAGGGGGAGTCTTTCGAGGCCTTGGTGCAGCAGGTCTCTGCGGCGGATCGCAGCAATGGCGGCCAGTTGGGGCTGCGCCGCGGTGACCGCTATCCGGGGCTCTTTGTCCAGGCTACCAAGGATCTGCCCATAGGCGGCGTCTCCGAGGTGGTGCGCTCGGGCGCCGGATTCCACATCCTCAAGGTGGTCGAGCGCCGTGCGCCCGAAAAGCTGACCCGATCGGTGGTGCAGACCCATGCGCGCCACATCCTCCTGCGTACCGGCCCGGAGTTGACGCAGGCCCAGGCCATCGAGCGTCTGGCTGCGGTGAAGAAGCGTATTGCGTCCGGTGCCACTAGCTTTGCTGCCGCGGCACGCGAGATGTCGCAGGATGGCAGTGCGGCACAGGGGGGCGATCTAGGCTGGGCCAACCCGGGCATGTTCGTGCCGGAGTTCGAAGAGGTCATGAACAAGCTCGATGATCTGGAAATCAGCGCGCCCTTGGTGTCGCGCTTCGGAGTGCACCTGCTGCAGGTGATCGAACGGCGCAAGGTGGATCTGAATCCCCGCGAGCTGCGTGAGCTGGCGCGCATGGAATTGCGCGAATCGCGGTATGAAAAGGCGTTCGAGTCCTGGGCCCAGGAAGTGCGCGGCCGGGCCTTTGTCGAGTACCGCGAGGCGCCGCAGTAAGCCATGCAGCACGTCGCACGCAAACGCTTCGGGCAGCACTTCCTGTGCGATGGCGGCATCATCGATGCCATTGTGGACGGTATTGCACCGCGCCCGGGCGACGCCATGGTGGAGATCGGCCCGGGGCTGGCGGCGCTGACCCAGCCGCTGGTGGAGCGCATCGGGCAATTGACCGTGGTGGAACTGGACCGCGACCTGGCCCGGCGACTGCGTGAACACCCGCAGTTGCGGGTCATCGAGTCCGATGTGCTGCGGGTGAACTTTGCTGACGTGGCCCAGGACCTGGGAGCGGTCGGTCGCCTGCGCATCGTCGGTAACCTGCCCTACAACATCTCCACACCGATCCTGTTCCACCTGCTGCAGTATGTCGACGTGGTGGCCGACCAGCACTTCATGCTGCAAAAGGAAGTCATCGACCGCATGGTGGCGCAACCATCCACCTCGGATTACGGCCGCCTGAGTGTCATGCTGCAGTGGCGCTACGCGATGGAAAATTTCCTGTTCGTGCCGCCGCAAAGCTTCGACCCCCCTCCCAGGGTCGACAGCGCGGTGGTGCGCATGGTCCCCCACGCCGCCCCCGCAGTTCTGGATGTACAGTGTCTGGAAACGCTGGTGCAGGTGGCATTCAGCCAACGCCGCAAGCTGCTGCGCCATACGCTGGGGCGCTGGTTGCAGGAGCAGGGTTTTGCGGGCACATTCGATGAACAGCGTCGCGCTGAAGAGGTACCGGTGCAGGAGTATGTAGCATTGGCACAGGCCCTGTCGGCGTCCAAGGCGGGGTGACCAACGCGTAAGCAAGGAGGTGCATGGATGAAGCGCAAGTTCCTGAAAACACTGCTGGCATGGGCAATCGTGGGGGCGACCGGTGCGGCGGCCCAGGCCCAAACCGCCACCTACACCTTTTCCCCGGTCAACCAGCACGACATCAACCTGACGGCGGCCTACTGGAATCCGATCATCAACTACGTGTACGAGAAGTCGGGCATCAAGCTCAATCTCAAGATCGGACGCACCTCGGCCGACACGACCAGCTACGTGTTGGCCAAGGAGGTGGAGTTCGTATTCACGAACCACCTTTTTTCTCCCGAACGTGAGCAGCTAGGGTGGAAGGTGTTCGGGCGCCGACAGACTCCGCCAGTGCATGGCGAGATCGTGGTGCCTGAAGATTCGCCGATCAAGGATCTGGCGCAGCTCAAGGGGCAGGATGTGGCCTTTGCCGGCCCCGAGGCTTTCCTCGTCTACAAGGTGCCCTATGCCCACCTGCTGTCCAAGGGTATCGATGTGAAGCCGGTGTTTGCCGGCAACCAGACTGCTGCCTTCGCGCAACTGTTCAGCGGCAAGGTGCCGGCCAGCGGTGGCAACTCGCAGCTGGTGGAGGCCTACGAGCGTCGCGAGGGCAAGAAGTTCCGGGTGCTGTGGAAGTCCGAGCCCTTCCTTGACCTCGCCCTCATGGCCTCGGCAAAGGTGCCTGAGAAGGACGTGAAGGCCGTGGCCAATGCCTTCTTCGAGATGGGCAAGGATCCCAAGGGCAAGGAAATACTGCATGAGGTCTCCAAGACCATCGGTTTGGGGCAGGATGCGGTCTTCATTCCGGCCAGCAATGCCGACTACGCAGCCTACCGGCGCTTCTACCAGACTGCCCCCAGCATCCTGCATTAAGCTGCCATGGGCCTGATCCGCCAGTTCCTGCCCAAGACGCTGGTCGGGCGGATCTTCGCCCTGTATGCCGCCACCTTGCTGGTGTTCACCTGCAGCGGTCTGCTGCTGTTCTATCGCTACCAGTTCGAACGCCACGTGCAGGAAGAGGTCCTGGCCGGCGAGATGATGATGAACGTGGCCGCTCCGTCGGTGGCCGACAGTGCCGTCATCGGCGATTACGACACCATCGGCAAGACCCTCGAACGGGCCATCGACCGGTCACCGTTTTCCCGGGCCCAGTTCATCGACACCTCCGGCGGCATCATCAAGGCTGAGCAATCCGGCACGCCGCGCTGGCGTGCTCCCGACTGGTTGCTGCAGCGATTGCAGGAACAATTGCTGGACATCAACCACAACATCCGTGTGGGCGGCAAGGACTACGGAGTCATGCGCCTGTCGTTCGATGTCGACCTCATCGCTGCGCAATTGTGGGAATTGTTGGTGCTGGTCTCAGGACTGGCCGCGGGTGCCACCCTGTGCGGAATGGGGCTCATGGGCATTCCGCTCAAGCGCTGGCTCGGCAATTTTGACCGCGTCCGAGCCCACGAAGATGCCATCCTGTCGGGTGCCGTGGAAGTGGGTGCCCTGTTGGATTCCGATGCGCCGGCCGAGATCCGGCATACCTTCGAGATCCTGAGTCACGCAGCCAGCAGCCTCGCGGCGCAGCGTACCCAGGCTTCCGTGATCCTCAATGCCATTGCGGATGGGGTTCTCAATGTTGGTGCGGATCTGCAGATTCGTAACTGCAATCCTGCTGCACAGATCATGTTGGGCGGCGGGGCGACCGACATCCTGGGACATCCGGTGAGCGATTGGCTTCCGGGGCTGGCCTTGCCGACGGTAGAGGCATTGGACTGGAAGCTCCAGCGCATGGAGTTGCAGGGGGCGCAGGGTCGCCGAACGGTGATCGACGTCACGATCTCTGCAATACATTCCGCCGATGGGCTCCGCTCGGGATTCGTGCTGGCATTGCGTGACGTGACCCAGCAATTCCTGGCAGACCAGCAGTTGCGGTCTGAGCTGCAGATGCGTCGGCGCGCGTTGGATGCATTGCAGCGCATCCTGCAAGACCTCGATTCCGCTCCGGCGGGCAAGACTCCCTCTTCGGAACCGGCCGACCTGGACGCCCTGGCTGAGCGGGTGGCCGCGCTCATGCGCGAGCGCGAACTGGGTCGCCGCGCGCTGGACAACCAGAAGTTCGCGCTGGATCAGCATGCGATCGTCAGCATCACCGATCTGCAGGGAACCATCACCTACGCCAATGACCGCTTCTGCGCCATCAGTGGGTACAGCCGCGAGGAATTGATTGGGTCGAATCACCGCATCGTGCGTTCCGGCGTGCACGACGCCGCTGTGTTTGCCGGGATGTGGGACACCATCACTCGCGGGCAGGTCTGGCATGGGGAGATCTGCAACCGGGCCAAGGACGGGCATGCGTACTGGGTGGCTGCCACCATCGTGCCCCTGTTGGGGCTGGATGGCTTGCCCGAGCAGTACATCGCCATCCGGACGGACATCACTGAGCGCAAGGCAGTCGAGACCAAGCTGGCGGAACAGCTGGGATTTGTCGAGGTCCTGCTGGATGCCACGCCCACAGCCATCTATCTCAAGGATCGACACGGACATTACCTGCGCTTCAACCGGGCGTTTGAAGAACTGTTCGGCATCGAGCGCAGCCAGTGGATCGGCAAGACGGTCTTCGACCTGGTGCCCGGCGATGCGGCGCAACTGATGCATGAGAAGGACATCGAACTGTTCGCGCAGGATCGCGTGCAGACCTATGAAGCCCAGTTCACCAATCGCCGCACCGGCGCCGTGCGTGACGGCCTGTACTGGAAGGCACCGGTGAAGAACATCGACGGTGAGATTACCGGCCTGGTTGGCACCATTCTGGATGTGACCGAGCGCAACCGCATGGCGGCTGAGTTGCGGGAATCGACCTTGCGCGCCGAAGCGGCCAGCCAGGCCAAGAGTGACTTCCTGGCCAATATGAGCCATGAAATCCGCACACCCATGAATGGGGTCATCGGCATGACGGAGCTGGCGTTGGACACCGAGCTCACGGCGGTGCAGCGCGAGTACCTGCGCACGGTCAAGAATTCGGCCCATTCGCTGATGGTGATCCTCAACGACATTCTCGACTTCTCCAAGATCGAGGCTGGCAAACTCAGCATCGAGTCGGTCGCCTTTGCGCCGCGTGAGCTGGTGCGTGATTGCCTGCGTAGCCTGCAGGCACGGGCCCAGGCCAAAGGGCTGCGGCTGGATCATGACCTTCCCCCCGGCTTGCCGGAGCAATTGCTTGGTGATCCGGTGCGCATCGGCCAAGTACTGACTAACCTGTGCGACAACGCGGTCAAGTTCACTGCGCAAGGCAGCATCACAGTCACCGTGACGGCGTTGCCGGGTGCCGAAGCGGCACATTGCCTGTTGCAGTTTTCGGTGCGTGACAGCGGCATCGGCATTCCCGCGGACAAACAGGCCAGCATTTTCGAAGCGTTCAGCCAAGCCGATACCTCGACGACGCGGCAGTATGGTGGTACCGGCTTGGGGCTGACCATCTGCGCCCGTCTGGTCGACCTGATGGGGGGGCGCATCTGGGTCGAGAGCGAGCCCGGGGCCGGAAGCACCTTCCATTTCACGGTCCGGCTGGAGCGACCTGCTGCAAGGCCGACGACATCCCCTGTTCCGGGTCCCGCTGCAGCCAACGAGGCACCAGCAAACGCGCCTGGGTTACGCATCCTGCTGGTCGAAGACCATCCGGTCAATCAGAAGCTGGCGGCGACGATATTGAAGAAGTGGGGGCACGAAGTGTCGATTGCCCACAATGGTCAGGAGGGTGTGGAGCAGGCGATCCAAGGTGGTTGGGACCTGGTCTTCATGGATATGCAGATGCCCGTGATGGGTGGCATCGAAGCGACCCTCGCGATCCGCGCCCATGAAGCCCAGCACGGCGGACATGTTCCCATCATTGCCATGACGGCCAATGCAATGGATTCAGACCAGCAGGCCTGCCTGGAGGCCGGGATGGACGATTTCGTGGCCAAACCTTTCAATGTGGCCACCGTCAAGGCTGCCATGGAACGCGTATTGCCGACCTGAAGTCGTCGGCCGCCCTGCACTTTCGCGAATGGGGGAAGCAAAAAAAACCGACCGAGAGGGCCTGGCCCCGTCGGTCGGTCTGATCGCGTCGCGCTCGCTCAGGCGGCGGTGAGCCAGTAGCCCGAATTGAAGGGGCTGCTCATGCGCAGTGCCAGGGGCGATACGTCCACCAGTTTGTCGGTGGGCATCTTTTCGCCACTGTCATCTTGTGCTTCGGCTGGGGTTGCGACTGCTGCGGTGTTAGCCTCGTTCGCCCGTTCTGCTTGGCTGGTTTGTGCAGAACGGGCTACAGAAAAGAATAGAAGCAGCGGAACGGTATTTTCCGGTCCCCCCAGTAGTCGGCTGTGTCGCGGAAGATGTCGAGCAACTGCTCACGGGCTTCCTTGTCGAATTTCACATTGGCCGGAATGTGCTCCAGCACCACGATGAAACCGGGCTGCGGGCCCGACTTGTGCACCGGGTCGGTGAGGCTGTCGTACAGGGCGTCGAAGTTCTTGCCCTGGTTGATGGTCAGCATGAATTGCTGACCGATCAGGTCGAGCACGTCCTGCTTGCTCTGGGCGGCAGCCAGATTGGCGTACAGGAAGTGGTGACCCAGGCCCTTGGCGGCGTCCTGGAGATCCTGCACCCGAAAGGCGCGAATCGATTGCACGATGTTCGTGCGCACGTTTTTCAGCGGTTGGTCCGCCGCAGCGACGCCCGCAGGCGCGGCATCCTGACGAAGTGGCATGTTCATTTCCCCTTCACTCTCCACAAAACAAGACATTCCTCACGGCACGATCCTGCGAAAACTATCGTAGTGATCGGCCGTGTAATAACAAACTTCCGGTGTGGTGGCTGGCCCTCCACACACAATGCGTCGTGCGCCGCGGTCCTTGGATCTTGGCGTCTTGACCGTGTACTCTCGGTAGTAGCCGCGCTTGTTGGCGGGCAACAGCCGTTCCCGATTGCCAAACACGGAACCGTCCTTCTCGAAGGGAAAAGGACCGCCACGGAGAATCAACTGGTACGTTTCCTGACCCTGGGCAGGCAAAGCCTGCAAGGGAATGACAGCCTGGCTGGCACTGGTGCTGGATTCCTTGCCCACGGCGGGCGCCATCGCAAGGAAGGCGCCGACCAGTGTGCAGGCAAGTGCTAACTTTGTTGTGCCCCAGCGCACTGCGATACCCTTTGTTGTATTCGGGTAAACCCGAAAAGATCAGGAGGCGTAGTGTGCTGGATTTGGTCCTAAAAAGCAAGTACCTGCACAAAAAACGGGCATGATTTCCGCAAGAAAATCAATTCGAAGCGAGCGCTAACTTTTCCTGAGACCTCCTATCGGTGGACATTGGCATCGGCCACTGTCAGTGCGGTCATGTTCACAATACGACGAACCGTGGTGCTGGGGGTCAGGATATGCACAGGTTTTGCACAGCCTAACAACACGGGGCCAATGGCGATGTTGCCACCAGCGGCAGTCTTGAGCAGGTTGTAGGCGATGTTGGCAGCGTCCAAAGAGGGAAGCACCAGCAGATTGGCGTCACCCTGCAGGCTGGTGTTGGGCATCAGGGCGGTGCGCGCGGCGCCATCAAGAGCCACATCGCCGTGCATCTCGCCATCGACTTCCAGCCAGGGCGCCTGGGTACGCAGCAGTTCCAGTGTCTGGCGCATCTTGACCGCACTGGGCTCATTGCTGGAGCCAAAGTTGGAATGCGACAGCAACGCCACCTTCGGGTTCAGGCCAAAGCGCTGCAGCTCATGGGCAGCCATGATCGTGATCTCGGCCAGTTGTGCTGCGGTGGGGTCGTAATTGATGTGGGTATCGACCAGGAATACCTGGCGCCCGGGCAACATGAGGCCGTTCATGCAGGCATAGATGCTGGCACCCTCGCGGTGCCCCAGGACCTGGTTGATGTAGGACAGGTGCAGTGCGTGATTGCCCCAGGTGCCGCAGATCAAGCCATCGACGTCCCCCTTGTGCAGCAGCATGGCACCAATGAGGGAAAGACGGCGGCGCATCTCGATCTTGGCCATGGACTCTGTCACGCCCTTGCGTTCCGTCATGCGGTGGTAGGTTTGCCAGAAGTCACGGTAGCGGTGGTCCTGTTCCACGTTGACCACGGCGTAGTCCAGACCTTCGCGCAGGCGCAGGCCGAAGCGCTCAATGCGCTTGGCGATGACCGCGGGTCGTCCGATCAGCGTCGGCAGGGCCACGCCTTCGTCGACCACGATCTGCGCGGCGCGCAGTACGCGCTCATCTTCGCCTTCGGAGTAGGCAACACGCTTCTTCAACGCCCGTTTGGCCGCAGCGAAGATGGGCTTCATGGTCGTGCCCGAGGCATAGACAAAGGTCTGCAGCTTCTCGCGGTAGGCAGCCATGTCTTCCACCGGGCGTGCGGCCACACCACTGTCCGCGGCGGCTTGCGCAACGGCCGGTGCGATCTTCATCATCAGGCGCGGGTCGAAGGGCTTGGGGATCAGGTACTCCGGGCCGAAGGCCAGCTTCTCACCCGCATAGGCGGCCGCGACCACCTCACTCTGCTCGGCCTGGGCCAGCTCGGCGATGGCATGGACCGCCGCAATCTCCATCTCCAGCGTGATCGTGGACGCACCGGCGTCGAGCGCGCCACGGAAGATGTAGGGGAAGCACAGGACGTTGTTGACCTGATTGGGGTAATCAGAGCGCCCCGTTGCGATGATCGCGTCCGGGCGCACTTCCTTGACCTCCTCGGGCATGATTTCCGGGGTCGGGTTGGCCAGCGCAAACACCAGCGGACGTTCAGCCATGGTGGCGACCATGTCTTTCTTCAGTACGCCACCGGCCGACAGACCCAGGAACACGTCCGCACCGGCGATCACCTCGCGCAGGGTGCGCAGTTCGGTCTTCTGGGCGAACTGCGCCTTGTCCTCGTCCATGAGCTCGGTCCGACCCTCATACACAACGCCGGCCAGGTCAGTCACGAAGATGTTTTCGCGCGGGATCCCCAGTTTGACCAGCAGGCCCAGGCAGGCCAACGCAGCGGCACCGGCACCGGAGGTCACCAGCTTGATCTTCGATGGGTCCTTTCCCGCCACCTTGAGACCGTTGAGGATGGCGGCCCCGACACAGATGGCGGTGCCATGCTGGTCATCGTGAAATACCGGAATGCTCATGCGCTCACGCAGCTTGCGCTCGACGTAAAAGCAGTCGGGTGCCTTGATGTCTTCCAGGTTGATACCGCCGAAGGTGGGCTCCAGCGCGGCGATGATGTCGACGAGCTTGTCCAGGTCCTGCTTTTCGTTGATCTCGATGTCGAATACATCGATGCCAGCGAACTTCTTGAACAGTACGCCCTTGCCCTCCATGACCGGCTTGGCCGCCAGTGGTCCGATGTCGCCCAGGCCCAGTACGGCCGTGCCATTGGTCACGACCGCGACCAGGTTGCCACGGCTGGTGTACTTGAAGGCGTTGTTCGGGTCCTTGACGATTTCTTCGCAGGGTGCGGCCACGCCGGGGGAGTAGGCCAGCGCGAGATCGTGCTGGTTGATCAGCTGCTTGGTGGCCGACACCGCGATCTTGCCGGGTGTGGGGCGCTGGTGGTAATCAAGGGCAGCCTGGCGCAGTTCAGCGCGCTTGTCTTGGTGCGAAGTGGCAGCGGTCATCGTGAAACTCGTGGGCAGAAGACTTCCGGAAAACCCGACTGTGCCACGGACCGGGCATGGACGGGGGATGGGGCTGCGCATTGTAGGCTTCTAATCCATAAAGTAAACTGGCCTTTCGTAATGTGCAATATGGCACGACGTACACTAACCAGCGTCACCCCTTTTCAGGCTCAGCATGCATTACGTCGTCTTCAATCAAAAAGGTGGGGTCGGGAAATCCACCATCGCCTGCAACCTCGCTGCCATCAGTGCGGCCCAGGGTCTGCGCACCTTGGTTATCGATCTGGATTCCCAGGGCAACGCCACCCGTTACCTGCTGGGCCACGAACTGCCGGACGATCTGCCCAATGCCGCGCAGTTCTTCGAACAAAGCCTCAAGTTCACGATACGCGACAAAGGGGCCCAGGACTTCGTCGTGAGCTCGCAGTGGGACAACCTCGATGTATTGCCGTCCAGCCCCGAGCTCGACGAGTTGCATGGGAAGCTTGAATCCCGCCACAAGATCTACAAACTGCGCGATGCACTCGAACACCTGGGGCAGGAGTACGACCAGATATTCATCGACACGCCGCCAGCATTGAATTTCTACAGTCGCTGTGCCCTGATCGCCGCGCAGGGCTGCCTGATCCCGTTTGACTGTGATGACTTCTCGCGCCGTGCGCTCTATACCCTGCTCGAAAACGTGCAGGAAATCCAGGCCGACCACAACGAAGGACTGCATGTTGCTGGGATCATCGTGAACCAGTTCCAGCCGCGCGCCAACCTGCCCCAGCGCATGGTGCAGGAACTGATCGAAGAAGGGTTGCCGGTATTGCAGCCCTATCTGAGCGCATCCGTGAAGGTCCGCGAGTCCCACGAGCAGGCGACGCCCATGGTCCACCTTGACCCACGCCACAAGCTCACGCAGGAATACGTGGCATTGCATGACGCCTTGCGCGCCAAAGCCAAGAAGCGCTGAACCCGCGCTGCCCCGTCACCACTGCAACTTCGCCAGCAAAGCGATCCGGATGGGGGGCAAGTTCCTGCAAGGGAGCATTCAGGGTGTCCAGAGTGTGTGGGCCTGAACCTGCAGCGGCCCAGCCCACGCACTCCGAACGGCGTCTGGCGAGCTCTTCGGGAGTCAAACCTGCGGCAGCAGGAAACGCCGCTCCCAGGCGCTGATCTCGGTCAGGTAGCTGTCGTACTCCAGCGACTTCACCGCGGTATAGGCGGTCACGAATCCGTCGCCCATCAGCCGGCGCGCGCTAGCACTTTGCTGCATCTGCTCCAGCGCCGGCAAAAAGCTGCGGGCCAATCCGTGGCCCTGGTCGTAGCCATTCTCCCCGGCGGCCATCGGTGCCGTGGGCTGCAGCTTCTCGTCCATGCCGGCAAGCCCTGCAGCCAGTGTCGCGGCGATTGCCAGGTAGGGGTTGGCGTCAGCCCCGGCGATGCGGTTCTCGACGCGGCGCGCCACCGGGCTGGAATGGGGCACGCGCAGCCCGCTGGTACGGTTGTCGTACCCCCAACCGAGATGGATCGGCGCCTGGCTGCCTGAAACAAAGCGGCGATAGGAATTGACGTGCGGTGCGAACACCAGCATCAGGTCGGGCACGTAGGTTTGCAGTCCCGCGATGTAGTGGCGGAAGGCCGCGGTCTCACCGCCTTCGGCATCACTGAAGATGTTCACGCCTTGGCTGTCCACCACACTCTGGTGCAGGTGCATGGAGCTGCCCGCCTCGCGGGCAATCGGCTTGGCCATGAAAACGGCATTGAGCCCGTGCTTGATGGCGATCTCCTTGGCGGCGTACTTGAACAGGAAGGCCTGGTCAGCCACCTCCACCGGGTCGCCGTGCAGCAAGTTGATCTCGTACTGCGTGGGGCCGACCTCGTGGATCCAGGTGTCAGCCCGCACGCCCAGCCCGTCTAGTGCGTCACGGAATTCGTCCCAGAAGGGAGCGAGCTCGTTGAGCATGTTCATGCTGAAGGCCGACTGGCCTACTTCGGCGCGACCATTGCGGGCAGGCGGCATCTGCAGCGGTTGCGACGGATCGGTGCAGGCGGCAGTCAGGTAAAACTCGATCTCGGGAGCGACCACGGCCTGCAGGCCCTGGGCGGTGTAGCGCTCCACCACCGTCTTGAGCACGGAACGCGGCGCAAAGGCGCAGTGGCTGCCATCGAGCTCCATGCAGTCGTGGATGGCGAAGGCGCGCGGTACGCTGGACCAAGGGGCGAGCTTGAGCGTGCGATAGTCGGGTACCAGGCGAACGTCGGGGTCGGAGTCCGGGAAGATCGGGTCGTAGGAGTAGTCCCCGGTGACGCACTGCATGGGAATGGCTTGCGCAATGCGCAGCTCACCACCGGCGGCGAAGTTGGCGGCGGGCATGAGCTTGCCGCGGGGGTAACCCGACACATCGGGGAAAAGGCATTCGACGTCGCGAACACCGTGTTGTGCAAAGAAAGCCTGACGTCCTGCTGGAGTACTGAGTGGCATAAAAGATAAAAAGTGGCGAAAGCCCCCGAGGACACTGCGCAGCACACTACGAAAACGGGAGCAAGAGAAAGACGCACAGGAATGCGCCGGGCTGCACCAGTCCATTGTGTGCCGGGAGCTGGCACTCAGGCAAGGCCCGCTTTTGGCAAACGCAGGGAGCCAATCCAGCCTGCGGGGTCAAAGCGCGTCAAACAGGCCGGGGGCACCGAAGCGGGCATGTTCGACCTGAAGCATGCGCAGTTTGGTGTCCACGCCACCTGGGGCCGAGAAGCCACCGGCCGATTGGCCTTTGGCCAGAACGCGGTGGCAAGGCACGATGGGGGCGAAGGGGTTCGCGCCCAGGGCCTGGCCCACGGCGCGGGCGGCGCCGGGCTGGCCCAGCAGTGCAGCCAGTTCGCCATAGCTCAGTGTCTCTCCCATCGGAATGTGCCGGGCTGCCTCCCAGACCTCGCGATGGAACGGTGGAGCGAAGCTCATGTCAAGCTCCACCGTGCCCAGCCGGGCGTGGGCGTCGGCATCGCCCGCAAGCAAGCCCGCCACATCCGCCATGACCACCTGAACCCACGGCGGAGCGCTCACCGCGCCCAGCCCCGGAAAGCGCTCTTCCATGCGTTGCAGCGTCAGGGTCGGCGTGGCTTCGGGCAGTTGGCAGCCGGTGATTGCCCGTTGTGACCACGCTAGGCCGCAAGGCCCCAGCGGAGTAGGGAACAGGGCGAAGCCCAAAGAGGGGGATCCAGTCCGATGCATGGCCCATTGTGACTGATTCTGAGCAATAAATCAGCCCCTAACCCGCGTGAGGATTGCGCAAACAGCTACCAAAAAGGTAGCGACACCAATCGCCTGCGCGACAGGACCAAACCGCTTTCGACATTGCCTCGGCCTACACTGGCGCCTGTGGTCCGCTGGCGGACCCGTTCTACGACCTCCGGAGCCTTTGCATGCACCCTGCTGCCCCCCTGTTCACGCCATTCCAGCACAAGACCCTGAAGCTGCCGAACCGGATCGTCATGGCCCCCATGACCCGTTCCTTCTCGCCCAACGGCGTGCCCGGTGCCGATGTGGCCGAGTACTACCGCAAGCGCGCCGCGGCTGCCGTGGGCCTGATCGTGTCGGAGGGCACCGTGGTGGAGCGCCCCTCCAGCCGCAATGACCCAGGCGTCCCGTTCTTCTGGGGCGAGGAAGCGCTGGCGGGTTGGAAAAACGTCATCGACACCGTGCACGGAGCGGGGGGCCTGATGGCACCGCAGCTGTGGCATGTGGGCGCGGCGCGCAACCCGCGCACCACCTGGACAGCGCCCCCGCCCGTGGACTCCCCCTCGGGCCTGTCACGCCCGGGCAAGCAGTTTGGCGAACCCATGACCGACGAGGCCATTGCCGACACCATTGCCGCCTTTGCGCGCGCAGCCGGGGCGGCCAAGCGTCTGGGCTTTGATGCGGTGGAGTTGCACGGCGCCCATGGCTACCTGATCGACCAGTTCTTCTGGGAGGGTACCAACCAGCGCAGCGCACCCTACGGTGGCAGCCTGGCCGCCCGCGGCCGATTTGCGGCCGACATCCTGCGCGCCGTGCGTGCCGAGGTGGGCCCCGACTACCCGGTCATCATCCGCGTATCGCAGTGGAAGCAGCAGGACTACAGCGCCCGCATTGCCCAAACGCCCGAAGAGATGGCCGCCTGGCTGCAGCCCCTGGTGGATGCCGGGGCCGACATCCTGCACTGTTCGCAGCGCCGCTTCTGGGAAGCCGAGTTCGAGGGCTCGGACCTGAACTTTGCCGGCTGGGCCAAGAAACTCACCGGCGTGCCCACCATCTCGGTCGGCTCCGTGGGCCTGAGCGGCGAATTCATTGCGGCGTTCGGTGGCGAGTCCAGCCAACCCGCTTCGCTGGACGAACTGCTGCGCCGCTTCGACCGAGGCGACTTCGATCTGGTGGCGGTAGGCCGCGCGCTCATCACCGACCCGGACTGGGCTGCCAAGGTGCGCGACGGACGCAACGACGAGCTCCACGCCTTCAACCCGGCTTCGCTGGCGCAGCTGGTCTGACGGGGGCGGTGCGCGCCACCGGCTGGGCGGGTGCATACTGGTGCACCTTGTCCACGCTGTCGAAGGAGCCCTGTGAGCGCGCACGCCTTGCCTCGTACCGCCTTGTCCCTGGTCATCGATCCCGATACGCTGGGGTTTGCCGATACCACGGAGTTACTGGAAGAAACGGTGCCGTGGATCGGGCAGGAACGCGCCCAGGAGGCAGCCCGGTTCGGTCTGACCATGGAGCAGCCGGACTACAACCTGTTCGTTCTCGGAGAAGTGGGCAGCGGCCGTTCCACCCTGCTGGTGCAACTTGTCAACGCCATCGCGGCGACGCGGGCCGTTCCGGCCGATCTGTGCTACCTGCACAACTTCGATGTTCCCGAGCGCCCGCGGGCCCTGCGCATGCCCCCGGGCCAGGGGCGCGAGTTGCGCCAGCACATGGTGGCGCTGTGCCAGACCTTGCAGCGCGAGATTCCCCTGCGCCTGTCGGGCGAGACCTTCAAGGCCGAGAGCGAGCGCATCCGTGCCAGCTACAAGGGCAGTGAGGCCAAGGCCTACGAGACCTTGGATGCCTTTGCCGAGGCCCGCCATTTCGTGCTGTACCGCGAGTCGGGCCACCTGGTGTTCACGCTCACGGGGGAAGACGGCAAGGCCCTGACCGAAACCGAGGCCCGTGCATTGCCCAAGGAGCGTCGGCTGGAAATGGAGCGCGACGAGCAGGCCCTGCGCGCCGAGATCGACCGATTTCTGGAAGTGGTGCGGCCGCTGGAGCGCACCATGATGGAGTCGCTGGTGACGCTGCGCCGCCAGCTGGTCAAGCCCCTGCTCGAGCGCGAGATGCAGGAGATCCGCGTCGGGCTGAAAAAGCAGATCAAGGACAGCTTCAAGCTCGGGGCCTACCTGGATCAGGTGCAGCATGACGTGCTGGAGCACCTGGAACTGTTCACGACCCAGGAAGACGAGGAAATCGAATCGACCCGGCGCGAAGCCCTGCAGTCCGTGCTGCAGCGCTACACGGTCAATCTGGTGGTCGACAACTCGGGCCGCACCGGCGCGCCGGTGATCGTGGAGCAGAACCCGGTGGTGCGGGCCCTGTTCGGTGGCATCGACTACCAGGCCGAAGAAGACGTCATGGTGACGGACTACACCCGCATCCGTGCAGGCAGCCTGCTCAAGGCGCATGGCGGGTTCCTGGTGCTGCACCTGCGTGACCTGCTGGCGGATGAGCTGGTGTGGGAAAAGCTGCGCCGCTTCCTGCGCAGCGGGCGGGTACAGATCGAGGAGCCGGCGGCGGCGGTCATGCCGTTGGCCAGCGTGGCCATGGTGCCCGAGGCGGTCGATGCCGACGTCAAGCTGGTGCTGATCGGCTCCGTGGAGCAGTACTACGAACTCCAGGAGGCCGACCCCGAGTTTGCCCGGCGCTTCCGCGTCAAGGTGGACTTTGCCGAAAGCATTGCAGCCACCGACGAAACCCGCCACGGGACGGCGGTGCTGGTCGCGCACACCTGCCGGCGCCTGGGGCTGTCCCACTTCAGCAGCGCAGCGGTGGCGGCGGTCATCGAGCAGTCGCACCGCGCGGTCGACGACCAGACCCGCCAGAGTGCCGTGTTTGCGCAGACCGAGGCACTGGTGGTGGAAAGCGCCAGCCAATGCAGCCAGCGTGGTGCCGCTCTGGTGCAGCCGGCGGACGTGGCCGCGGCGCTGCAGGCCAGGCGCTTGCGCCACGACTACCCGGAGCAGCGCCTGCGGGAGTCCATCGCGCAGGGGGATTGCATCATTTCGCTGCAGGGCATGCAGGTGGGCCAGGTCAACGGGCTCACGCAGATCGACCTGGGCGACTGGCGCTTCGGACTGCCGGTGCGCCTGACGGCCCGTACCTTTGCCGGCACCCAGGGCGTGCTCAACATCGAGCGCGAAGTCAGCATGTCCGGTCCGATCCACGACAAGGGCGTCTTCATCCTGCAGACCTATCTGCGCGCCCTGTTTGCGCACCTGGCGCCGCTGGCGCTGAGTGCTTCGGTGGTGTTCGAGCAGGAGTACATGGGCGTCGAGGGTGACTCGGCCTCGTGCGCTGAGCTCTACGCCCTGCTGTCCGCTCTTTCCGGTATGCCCCTGCGCCAGGGAATCGCCGTGACGGGCGCGGTGAACCAGCATGGTGAGGTGCTTCCGGTGGGAGGCCTCAACGAAAAGATCGAAGGCTGGTTTCGCGTCTGTGCTGCCCAGGGGCTCGATGGCGAGCAGGGCGTGCTCATTCCGCGGCGCAACGCGCGCCACCTCATGCTTGACGCCAGTGTGCGTGATGCCGTCGATCAGGGGCTGTTCACGGTGTATACCGCCGACCATGTGCGCGACGGCATCGAGCTGCTCACGGGCTTTGCCAGCGGGCTGGAGCTATCCGTCGAAGTTGGCCCGTTCGATCCCGATACGGTGCTGGGCCGCGCCCAGGAGCGCTTGCAGGAGTATCGCCGTGCCTGCCAGTCGGCAGTGCGCCACCATCGACGCCTGCGCAGGGAGTGAACCGTGAGATCGTTGTGTTCGACGGTGTTGGTTTGGGCCTGCGCGGCCCTGTCTGCGTGGGCCCAGGCCTCGGCGCAAGTCGTGGACCTGCCTACGCGGCCCGGCGTGAGCCAGCGCCTGCTGGTGCTGGCGCCCGAGTCCCCGAAGGCCGTGGTGGTCAACTTTGCCGGAGGGCACGGTGGTTTGCAGATCAGCCCTACCGGAACGCTGGGCTGGGGCGAAGGCAACTTCGTGGTGCGTACCCGCAAGCTCTGGGTCGAGCAAGGCTTGGCGGTGCTGGTCATCGATGCACCTTCCGACCGGCAGGTGCCACCGTACCTTGCGGGCAACCGACAAACCCCCGAACACGCGGCCGACGTGGGCGCCGCGGTGGTCTGGGCGCGTGAACGCTTTCGTCAGCCGGTATGGCTGGTGGGCACCAGCCGGGGCACCCAGTCCGTGGCCTACCTGGCCACCGAACTCCAGGGTGCCCAGGCACCGGACGGCATCGTGCTCACTTCCAGCATCGCCACCGACCCCAAGGGCCGTTCGGTGAATGCCATGCCACTGGAGCGGGTGCGCGTGCCGGTGCTGGTGGTACACCACGAAAAGGACGGCTGCAGCCTGTGCGCATTCAGCGATGTACCGCCCATTCTCGACAAGCTGACGCAGTCCCCGCGCAAGGAGCTGATCAGCTTCACCGGTGGTGTCAGCCGCGGCGACCCCTGCGAGGCCATGGCGTTCCACGGCTACAACGGAATCGAGGCCGAAGTGGTGGCGCGCATTGCGGCGTGGATCGCGCCGCGCTGAACCGACCCTGAGGAGCCTGGGCGGCAGAAGTGCATCAGCTGCAACGGGTGGAGAAAAGTCCCACTTCGCACCCATTTCTCCGGCGGTAGCGACGGCTACCGTCCTAAAAAGTGGGCCCAAACTGGACTCTTTTCCCACCCGTTTCGCTACGATGCCTTCTACCGCCCAGGCTCCTAACCGCGCATCAGCGCCTCGATGGCGTCGGCCTCCACGGGCACGCCGCGGGTGATGAGTTCGCATCCCTGCGCGGTCACCACCGCGTCGTCCTCGATGCGGATGCCGATGTGGTGGTACTGCGCCGGTACTTCAGGTGCGGGGCGGACGTAGATACCGGGCTCGATGGTGAGCACCATGCCTTCGCGCAGGATGCGGCTGGGACGCTGCACCAGGCGGTTGCCGGTCAGCGGGTCCATGCGTTCCGTCGTCTCGTTCAGTTGCGTCGGTTCGTTGTAATCGCCGCAGTCGTGCACATCCAGGCCCAGCCAGTGGCTGGTACGGTGCATGTAGAACTGGGTATACGCCTTCTTCTCGATCACGTCATCCAGACCGCCGACCTGGTTGCGGTCTAGCAGCCCGAGGTCGAGCATGCCCTGCGACAGCACCCGCACCGTGGCGTCGTGCGGGTCATTGAAGCGCGCGCCGGGTCGTGTGGCGGCCACCGCCGCCTGCTGGGAGGCGAGCACCAGCTCGTAGAGCGCGCGCTGGGGGCCGGTGAAGCGGCCGTTGGCCGGGAAGGTGCGGGTGATGTCGCTGGCATAGCCATCCAGCTCGCACCCGGCATCGATCAGCACCAGGTCACCGTCCCGGATCGGCGCCGCGTCGGCACGGTAGTGCAGCACGCAGGCGTTGGCACCGGCCGCAACGATGCTGCCGTAGGCCACGCTTTGCGCGCCGTGGCGACGGAACTCATGCAGCAGTTCGGCGTCCAGATGGAATTCGCGCAGCGCACGGCCTTCGCGCAGCCATTGGGCGCTCTTCTGCATGGCGCGTACATGGGCTCCGGCACTGATGCCCGCGGCCCGGCGCATGGTGGCCAGTTCGCTGGCGTCCTTCACCAGCCGCATCTCGTCGAGCACGGCGCACAGGTCGCGTTGCATCGGGGGTGCCAGGGCACCCTGGCGGGCCTTGCCACGTACAGCCGCAAGCCACTTCTCCACCTGCGCTTGCAGACCCTCTTGCGCGCCGTAAGGGAACCACACACCGTCCTTGCCGTCCAGCAAGGCAGGCAGTTCGGCATCCAGCGTTTCCACCGACAGCGCCGTGTCCACGCCCAGCGCAGCGGGGGCCGCGTCCGGCCCGAGGCGGTAGCCGTCCCAGATTTCGCGCTCCAGATTGCGGGGCTGGCAGAACAGCGTGCTGCGCCCCGAGCCTTCGATCACCAGCCAGGCATGGGGTTCACCGAAGCCGGTCAGGTAGTGGAAGTAGCTGTCGAAGCGGTACGGGTGGTCGCTGTCGCGGTTGCGTGGGCGCTCGGGCGCCGTCGGAACGATGGCGATGCCGTGGGGGCCGATCTGGCGTGCCACGGCCGCGCGGCGCGAGCGGTAATCAGGGGATGGCGCATTCATGGGAAGCAGTCGATTCAGTCGGCCGCGTTGAGCTGGGCCAGGCGTTCGGGCGTGCCAACGTCGGTCCAGCGGCCTTCATACAGCGTGGCGGTGACACGGCCGGCGTCCATGGCTGCGCGCAGTACCGGGGCCAGCGCGGCCTTGACGCCATGCGGGTTGCCGGGCGGGATGTGGCAGTACGGCGGGGCAAACAAGCCCGACCTGTATAGCCCGATAGTGCTGAAAGTGTAGCGTGGCGCCGCGCTGGTGGCGTGCAGGTTCAGCGCCAAGCCGGTCTGGGCTTCCAGACCGAAGTCGCCCCCGGGGTTGTGCTCGGGGTTCGGCACCAGCCAGATGTGGGCCAATGCCGTGCTGGCCAAGAAGCGATCGACGTCGGCCTGCGCAAAGGGGAAGTCCGGGGCGTACACGTCACCGGCCAGGGCCCAGAAGACATCATGGCTTCGACCGACGTTTGAGCACAGCCGTGGCAGGGCCCGCACAATGCCGCCAGCGGTTTCCAATGCGCCACCGAAGTCGATTCCTTCGTGGGAATACTGCAACACCATGGTGTGCTGCAGTTGCTCCGAAAATGAGAGCGGTTCACGCTTGTTGTATGCGGGGTGTGGGTCGAAATTATCACCAAAAGTAGCCGAGATCTGCTCCCCGAGCCAAGCCGTGTTGATGAGCACCCGTGGGCAACCGGCGCGTGCCAGCGCTTCCAGCGGCCACTGCATCAGGGGTTTGCCACGCACCTGCAGCAGGGGTTTGGGGGTACTGTCGGTCAGCGGTCGCATGCGCTCGCCGCGGCCTGCAGCCAGCAGCATGGCGGGTACCGAGGTGGGGTTCATTTGTAGACGAAGGTAATGGCCGGAACCTGCTTGACACCGGCTTGGCTGATGAGCAGCGCACGCAGGCTCTCGGCGAGTTTGCGTTCGCACAAGGCGCACAGGGCCTCTTCGGTGGCAATGGCCTCGGCCTGCTTCTGGGCGATGGCGATGAGCTTCTGCTGAATCTGCTTGACCGTGACCGGCTCGTTCTCCAGCACACCCTCGTTGGTGATTTCGTGCGCCACGGGGCGTGAATTGGCAATGCCCTGCAGCGCGGGCTTGCCATGCAGGTGCACTTCCAGCCCCGCAGGCGTGGCCACGAGTTCGAAGCCGCCCTGCTTGAGGTCGAACGCGAACTGGGCCTCGACGTTGTAGCGCTGGATGACCGTGACCGGCGCCTTGAGCGTCTTGGCCTCACGGTTGAACGTCTCGGTGTAGGTGTATTCGCGAACGATCTTGGCATGTAGATCGCGGGCATGGTCCAGCAGGTGTGCCTTCGCTTGCGGCAGGTAGTCCGCAAACTTGGTGTATCCAATCAGTTCCTTGCGGACAGCGTTGGCCTCGGTCTGGTGCTTGAGCACTTCCTTGCCCACTTTCTGGCGTTCGCCGAAATGGTGGTATTCCATGACCACGTAGACGCCCCCTGCACACAGCAGGGCGGCAGCAGTGCCAATGATGACGGCTGTATCCATGACCTGATTCACACGCTTGAAGAGCCGCCACCATGGCAGCAACAGGGTCTATGGTACTAGCTGAGCTCGGGGAGGTTTGCCGAGCCGTAGCGGCCTGCCTAGAATGCCACACCTCCGACGCAGATCGGCGGATAACCTAACGACGAGGAGAAATCATGGGAAAGCAGATTGGTATCCGCTGGATCAAGATGGCCGCGATCTACCTGGTGGTCGGGGTGGCGCTGGGCATGCACATGGGCAAGTCGCATGACTTCCTGCTGGCGCCGGTGCATGCGCACATCAACCTGCTCGGGTGGGCCACGATGGCACTCATGGGCTTGCTGCATTGCCAGTTCTCGGCGCAGCTGGGCAATAGGCTGGCGCAGGTGCAGTTCTGGCTGCACCAATTGTTCACTCCGGTGATGCTGGTTGCCCTGGCACTCATGCTGCTCGGTAACACAGCCATCGAGCCCGTTGTGGGGATCTCGTCCACGATCGTTGGTGTGTCCGTTTTATTGTTTTTGGTCAACGTGCTGCGCAGCCTGCGGGTCAGCGGTTGAGCCTGCGTGTGGATGCGGTTCCGCTGGCGCTCTCCTGGCTCCCCTTGTGCAGGCACGCAGTTTGCTTGCGCCTGATGTATGTTTGGATCCGACGTGCTTGACTTCACACAGAAACCCACCATCCTGGTAGTGGATGACACCCCTGCCAACTTGGCGCTCATGGCCTCGTTGCTCAAGGGACACTACCGGGTAAAGGTTGCGAACAATGGGGAAAAGGGGCTCGAGTTTGCCCGCACTGCCCCGGTCCCCGACCTGATCCTCCTGGACATCATGATGCCGGGACTGTCCGGCTACGACGTCATCAAGGTGCTCAAGTCGGATGGTGCCACGCGGCACATCCCTGTGGTCTTTCTCACCGCCATGGGCTCTGCCGATGACGAGACCCTGGGCCTGGAACTGGGAGCGGCGGACTACATCACCAAGCCGATCAACCCTGCCGTAGTGATGGCCCGCGTGCGGACCCAGCTGGAGAACAAGGCCGCCGCTGACTTCTTGCGTGACCAGGCCAGTTTCCTGGAAACCGAGGTGGCCGGCCGGACCGCCGAATTGGGGGCCTTGCAAGACGTCACGATCCTCGCCATGGCATCGCTGGCCGAGACGCGCGACAGCGACACCGGCAACCACATCCGCCGCACACAGCACTACGTGCGGGTGCTGGCGCGCCAGGTCCAGAGTCATCCGCGCTTCGGTTACTTCCTGGACGACACCACGATCGATCTGCTGTTCAAGTCAGCACCCCTGCATGACATTGGCAAGGTGGGCATTCCGGATCGCATCCTGCTCAAACCCGGACGCTTCACGCCGGAAGAATTCGAGATCATGAAGACCCACACCACGCTGGGGCGTGATGCCATCGTGGCCGCGGAGCGGCAGCTGGGCAAGGAGGTTGAGTTCCTGCGCCACGCCAAGGACATTGCCTACTACCACCAGGAAAAGTGGGACGGCTCTGGTTATCCCGAAGGGCTGGCGGGAGACGCCATTCCGGTTTCCGCGCGCCTGATGGCCGTAGCCGACGTCTACGACGCCCTGATCAGCCGCCGTGTCTACAAGGACGGAATGCCCCACGAAAAGGCGGTCGCCATCATCACCGAGGGGCGAGGCACCCATTTCGACCCGGACCTGGTCGATGCCTTTCTTGCCGTGCAAGACGAGTTCCGCGCCATTGCCGCGCGCTATGCCGACAGCGATGCCGACCTGCAGGCGAAAGCCGCGCAGCTCGACCGCCTCGGACCGCAATAGATCAGGGGGAGACCATGGAAGCACAGGGCGTAGACGCGCAGCGGCGTCAGTACAACAAGTGGGTGGCGAACGAGTCAATCGAAGATTACGCCCTGCGCTATTCACCAACCAGTTTTCGCAAATGGTCGCCCGCCGTTATTGGCGCCACCATGATCGGCACCAATTCGGCCCTCTCGTATGAGGCGATTGGTGCGCTCCTGTTGCTGGATTTCGGCTTTCAGAACGCCATTTGGGCGCTGGTCTTTTCGGGCCTGGTCATTCTTGCTGTCGGTTGGCCCATTTGCCACTATTCGGCCAAGCACAGTATCGACATGGACCTGCTGACCCGGGCCAGCGGCTTTGGCTACGTCGGTTCCACGTTCACTTCCCTGATCTACGCGTCGTTCACGTTCATCTTCCTGGCCTTGGAGACCGCCATCATGGCCCAGGCGGTGAAGCTGTGTTTCGGCATCCCGCTGTGGCTCGGCTACATCCTTTGTACCGTGGTGGTGATTCCGATCGTGTTCTATGGCGTGACCGCGATCAACCGCTTTCACCAATGGACCCAGGTGGTATGGATCGCATTGCTGGTAGCACCGTTCTACTTCGTGTTCACACGCCAACCTGACGCAGTCACGGCGCTATTGAATTTCAGTGGCGACGTATCCAAGAGCCGCGAATTCGACTGGATGCATTTCGGCATCGCGGCGGGCATTTCCTTTTCCCTGATCGCCCAGATCGGTGAGCAGGTCGACTACCTGCGTTTCATGCCCGAGCGCGGAAAACACAACCGGGTCAGCTGGTGGTTTAACATGTTCACCGGGGGGCCCGGCTGGATTCTCATTGCCTTCATCAAGCAACTGGGCGGCGCGCTGCTGGCTGCTTCGGCCGTGGTGGCGGGCTTGGCCATTGCCGATGCCAAGGAGCCGATTCAGATCTTCAACCACGCGTACCAATTCGCCATCAGCAACCCGGACACTGCCCTGTTGATCAGCGCGCTGTTGGTCATCGTCTCCGAGCTGAAGGTCAATGTGACCAATGCCTACGCAGGTTCGCTGGCGTGGTCCAACTTCTTCTCGCGCCTCACACATTCCCACCCGGGTCGCGTGGTGTGGCTGGTGTTCAACTGCGGTATTGCACTGCTGCTCATGGAAATGGACCTGTTCGAGGCCATGAACAACGTCCTGGGCATGTACTCCAACATTGCGGTGGCTTGGATCTGTGCCGTGGTCGCCGACCTGGCCGTGAACAAGCCCTTGGGCCTGAGCCCGCCGATCGTCGAGTTCAAGCGCGCCCACCTCTACAACGTGAATCCGGTGGGCGTGGTCAGCATGGTGGTGGGGTCCATCGTCGCCTCTATCGCCTTTGCGGGTTGGATGGGTGAACTGGCACAGGCCTATTCCTGGCTCATTGCCGCAGTGGTGGCCTTCGCGCTGTCTCCGCTCATGGCCTGGTGGACCAAGGGCCGCTACTACATTGCCCGTCAAAGCCATTTTCCCGTGCCGGTCAAGACCATGGTGACCTGCACCGTGTGCGGTCAGGACTACGAGGTGGCCGATTCGGCCCATTGCCCACACCATGGCGGCACGATCTGTTCGCTGTGCTGCACGCTGGAGTCTGCCTGCCATGACAGTTGCAAGCCCACCATCAAGGGACCGATCACGCACTACCGTGAATATGTGCATCGGATCCTCAATCAAGTGTGGCCGCGCCCGCTGAGTGCCCGCACGACCTTGCGCGTGGCGAACTTCCTGCTGATCTGGACGTTCATGCTGGCCTTGCTTGCAGCGGCGTTGTGGGGAACGCAGCCGGTGCTGGACAAGGTGTTCACGTCCGAGGCGGCAGAGATCGTGCGCAGCTTCGTGCTGCGGGCTTTCGTGGGGTTGGCGCTGTTGTCGAGCCTGGCCACTTGGTGGATCGTGCTGGTGTCCGAGAGCCGAGACTTGGCCGAGGGAGAACTTCGCTCTGCGAAGGAGCGCGCCGAAGAGGCTACGCGGGCCAAGAGCGACTTCCTGGCCAACATGAGCCATGAAATCCGTACGCCCATGAACTCCATCATCGGCATGTCCTACCTGGCCCTGCAGACTGAGCTCACAGCGCGGCAGCGCAACTATGTCGAAAAGGTACACCGCTCGGCCGAGAACCTGCTGGGCATCATCAACGACATCCTTGACTTCTCCAAGATCGAGGCCGGCAAGCTTGCAGTCGAGAAAACCGACTTCTACCTGGAAGACGTGCTCGACAACTTGGCCAACCTGGTGGGATTGAAGGCGCAGGACAAGGGCCTGGAACTGCTCTTCGAAGTCCATGCCGATGTCCCGCAAGCCTTGGTTGGGGACCCTTTGCGTTTGGGGCAGGTCCTCATCAATCTGGGCAACAACGCGGTCAAGTTCACCGAACAGGGCGAGGTGGTCGTCGCGGTGCATGGTCGCAAGGACGCCGAAGGTGTCGTGACCCTGGAATTCGAGGTGCGTGACACGGGCATCGGCATGACACCGGAGCAGCAGTCGCGCCTGTTCCAGTCGTTCAGCCAGGCTGATGCCTCAACCACCCGCAAGTATGGTGGCACCGGTTTGGGGCTGGCCATTTCGAAGGAGCTTGTGGAACTGATGGGCGGACACATCGGCGTCCGTTCGGTGGCCGGCAAGGGATCGACTTTCCACTTCGCCCTGCCGTTCACCTTGCAGGCGCGCCAGGAACGCTCCCAAAGCCTGGCGCACAGCTTCGCTGGCCTGCGCGCACTCGTGGTGGACGACAACCGCAATGCGCGCGAAGTGCACAGCGCGCTGCTGTCTGAATTGGAGTTGGTGGCGGACGTCGCGGTGGACTCGACCCAAGCCCTGGAGATGATGGCGGCCGCCGTCGCAAGCGGCCAGCCCTACAGCGTGGTGCTGATGGACCTGCAGATGCCCGGCTTGGATGGCTTGCAGTGTGCAGCAGCCATGCGTGAGCGTTGGGGAGAGGGCACGCCACCGGTGGTACTGGTGACCGCCTACGGGATGGACCACATGGCCCATGTGCCGGCAGAGTTGGTCTCTACCGTGCGCACCGTCCTGACCAAGCCCATGACGCTGCTGGTGCTGGAGCGGACCCTGCAGCAAATCATGGGTGGTGGCGATGTGCTGGAGGCGAAGCTGCGCATCGGTCAGGTTTCCGAACAGATGCAGGCCGACATCGCCCGCGTGCGTGGTGCCCGCGTATTGCTGGCGGAAGACAACGCCATGAATCGCGAGCTTGCCGTCGAGCTGCTGCAGAACGCAGGCCTGCAGGTGGAGGTGGCCGAGAACGGCTTGCAGGCGCTCGAACGTTTGCGCAGCGATGCCGTGTTTGACGCGGTGCTGATGGATGGACAGATGCCGGTGATGGATGGCTACCAGGCCGCCCAGGCGATTCGCCAGCTGCCCCGCTGCGCGGACTTACCGATCATCGCCATGACCGCGGACGTGATGGCTGCGGATCGGGAGCGCGCCCGTGCCGTGGGCATGGTGGATCACATTTCCAAACCGCTCAACGTGGGGCAGCTGTTTGCCACGCTGGCACGCTGGATTGCCCCCCACCCCCAGCGCGCTGCCCAAGGTGCAGTGCCACCCGTGGTGCCGTTGGTCGCACCGGCGTCAAGCGCCCGCGTACGGCCAGAAATCCTGTCCATTGTCGGGCTGGACGTGCGTGCCGGGCTGCTGACCACCGCGGGTGATGTGCAGCTGTACGAACGTCAGCTGCGTCGGTTCATCGAGACCTTCGCGTCGTTCGGTCCGGAGTTCGAGGCTGCCTTGGATGGCGATGACATGCAATTGCCGGTTCGGCTCGCACATACGCTCAAAGGCCAAGCGGCGAGCGTGGGCGCCAAGTCCTTGGCGACATTGGCCATGGATCTGGAGCAGGCCTGCCTGGATGCGGTTGTCCCGGCAGTTCTTCAAGCCCAGAAGGAGCGTGTACTTGACGAACTGGGTCCTTTGCTGGGCCATTTGCGGCGCGTCTTCCAGACAAGCCCTGAAACACCACCGGCAATCGAGCAGGATTTTGCGGGGGGCTCGTTCTGGCCCAATGCAGGCGCGCGCACCGCAGCGGAGTCCCTGTTGCAGCAGTTGATAGCAGGTGATGCAGAGGCGGAAGATGCGGTGCGCGCGTTGTTGGAGAAGTGCGCAGACACGCCGGCTGGCCGTGCCTTGCAGCCCGTCCAGCGTGCAGTAGATGCGTTTGACTTCGATTCAGCGATTCGCCAGCTCAAACCCTTGCTGGATCAACACATGGACTGACCCGCGCGCTGCACGCCGCAAGCAAAGCGCTGGTGCGGCGCTTGGGAAGAAGTGGGGTGGCCTGCCCGCTATCCCTGGTCTTCCACGCGAGCCCGTGGCAGTGTCAGCGTGATGGTGGTGGTGTCGGTCTCATCATGCACGGAAACCGCAATGCTCCCTCCCTGTGCCTCGGTGAGGAGGCGGGCCGAATAGGTCCCCAATCCGGTACCACCCTCCTTGCCTTGCGTGGTGTACTTGTCGAAGAAGCGGTCACGTATGGCCTGGGGCACAACGCCCGAGTTGGTGATCACAATGCGGAGTGGGTCCTGGTCATAGAGTTGGACACGGATGCGGCTTCCCGAAGGAGCGGCTTCACAAGCGTTCTTCAACAGGTTCTGGAAGATGGAGTAGCACAGCATGGCGTCACCGAGAGCCTGAAGCATGGTGGTGTCACCCCGCTTCTCCGTTTCGACTGAAATGGTCAGGTCCTTGGAGCCGAACGTGATGCGGTCAATTTCCGCGACCCGGCGCAACATGTCTTCCACTGGAACCGGCTTCGGATCCAACGCGTATTGCCCATTCTCGATTTTGTACAGCTCGCTAGAGAGGTTGACCATTCCGAGCACTTGCAAAGCGGTCTCTTCCACGATCTTGAGTTGTTCAACGTGCTGCTGGGCCATGCTGCTGTCCAGCATCAGCCCCTGCACAACGGCCAGGACCCCGGCTAACGGACCCTTCAAGTCGTGCCGGGTGATGTGCTCTACGTCCTGGCGCAGTTGTGCGGCTTCAACCATTTGGTCGTAGTCAGCCTGCAGGTTCCGTCGCAACTCGACGTAGCGCATGAAGTTGCGCACGCGCGGTTTCAGGATGTCTGGGTTGATCGGTTTGGTGATGAAGTCCACTGCACCGAGTTCCATCCCCTTGACGCGCGCATCGGTGTCGGTCATTGCAGTGACGAATATCACCGGAATGGACTCCGAACTGGGGTGTTCACGCATGCGCTGCGCGACTTCAAACCCATCCATGCCCGGCATCATGATGTCCAGGAGTACCAGGTCCGGTGGGCTGTCACCGGTGCAGACCTCGAGTGCTTTTGCGCCGCTCTGAGCCACACGCACACGGTAGTCGTCCTTGAGCAGTTGGGTGAGCAGCATCAGGTTGTCTGGCGTGTCGTCCACGATCAAAATCAGAGGGCGATCGCGCGTACCACTTCCCATGCTCGGGATCGCCTTTGGGTCCTGTCCAGGCGGCGAAGCACCCGCCTTCGCTGAATCCTGCGAACTCACGGATCCCAAGCGCCGCGGACGCCACTCGAATCCCTTCTGGATTCTGGACATGAGCTGTCTGGGTGAATAGGGCTTGAGCAGCATCGAGGACACACCGTTGGCAATCGCCAACTCGACACGTGGTCGTTCGGCTTCCGCGGTGATCATGATGAATGGGATGCCGGCCAGCTTGGCGTCCGCCCGAACGGCGAGAAGCAGGCTTAACCCATCCATGACCGGCATGTTCCAGTCCGACAAAATCATGTCGACGGGCTGGTGACGCAACAACCGCAAGGCTTCTATGCCATCGCGTGCCGCGAGAATCTTTTCGGCGCCTAAGAGCCGAAGTTGATTGACGGTGACACGGCGCATCGTGTCAAAGTCATCAACCACCAGGAACACGGATTCCTTCGACAAGTTTTCCGGGTGGGGGCTGTTGTACATCGTCATCGCTCCTTCATGCCATATGGCAGGGGGCGAGCCACTATCTCAAAGTGATTCCCCCGAGGTTGAATGCGATGGAGTGTGCCTGAACTCAGAACCTTTGTGGACTGCGCTCAAATCTGAAAAGCGCTCTTCGCTGAGCGCTTCACGACGGAATCACTTGGTCTCAAAGACTACGTAGGTCTTGCGGGTGCGCTCGACCACCTGCCAGGTGCCCTGGAAACCGGCCGGAATCACGAAACGGTCTCCCGCGCGTACGGTCACGGCAGTGCCGTCGTTGGCAGTGATGACGCTTACGCCCTCGATGATCTGGCAGAACTCTTCTTCGGTGTAGTTCACCTGCCAGGTTCCGACGTCACCGGCCCATTCACCCACGGCGAATTGCCCTGTCTTGTCGCTGTAGTGCTGCCAGACGGTCAGCTGTGGGTTGCCTGCCAGCAGGCGCTCGGGTTCCTTGCGGTAATGTTCTGCGGGAACGTCCTTCGATCCGAATACATAGATGGGCTGGGTCACAGTGTCTCCTGTTGCGCGATGAAATGGGTTTCGCCGAGGCTAACGCGCGCAGCGCCCCCCAAGGGGGCCACTTGCGCGCAGCCCGGCGGTGGCGCCTCCGTCAGAGCCCGGACTTGAAGCTGGTGTAGGTGCGTGCCATGAGGCGACGCACCTCGTTGGTCAGCGGTGCCGGCGACACCATCTTGGCCATGTCGGCCTCGGTCAGGAAGATGGTATGGTCATTCGCCACTTCAGGTTTCACGAACGGTTTGGAGGCCAGGTTGGGGTTGGCGTAGCTGAGCTTGTTCGACAGGTTGGCATGCACTTCGGGGCGCAGGATGTAGTTGATGAACTTGTGCGCATTCGTGGGATGGGGGGCATCGGCCGGGATCACCATGCCGTCGAAGAACAGCATCGTGCTGGTCTTGGGAATCAAGGTCTGGATCTTGTTGCCGTTCTTGGCTTCCAGGGCCATGCGACGCGCCTTGCCCAAGTCGCCCGACCAACCAATGGCCACGCAGTTCGTGCCCGATGCCAGGTCGTTCATGTAGCCTGCAGAGTTGAACAGCGTCACATAGGGGCGGATGCTCTTGAGCAAGGCCCCTGCGGCGGCATAGTCGGCCGGACTCTTGGTGTCCACCGACTTGCCCAGGTAGAGCAGGGCCAGCGGAACGATTTCGGACGGGGAGTCCAGAAAGGACACGCCGCAGCCCCTGAGTTTGCTGATGTATTCGGGCTTGAACACCAAATCCCAAGCGTCATCGGGCAAGGGCTTGCCACCGAGTGCAGCCTTGACCTTCTCTGTGTTGATGCCCACCGTGGTGTAGCCCCACAACCAGTTCACCATGTACTGGTTGCCCGGGTCCGCAATGCCCAGCTTCTCCTGCAAGGCCGGGTCGAGGTTCTTGAGATTGGGCAGCAGACTCTTGTCGAGCTTTCGCAGCAAGCCTCCGTCGATCTGCTGGCGCACGAAGGTGGACGAGGGCACGACGATGTCGTAGCCGGTCTTGCCCGCGACCAGCTTGGCATGCAGGATTTCGTTGCTGTCGAAGGTGTCGTACACGACCTTGATGCCGGTTTCCTTCTCGAAGTTCTTGAGCGTGTCATCGGCGATGTATTCCGACCAGTTGGCCATGTGCAGGACTTTTTCCTCGTCCTGCGCCTGGGCGACCAGACAGGCGCAGGCTGCGGCAGTGGCCGCCAACCATCGGGTCAATCGGTGTTGCATGAATGTCTCACTTTCTGTGGAGTTGGGTGAAAAGATCAGGCCAGCGCGTCCTTGAGCCGGTACCAGCCCATGCCCAGCACCAGTGCCGGGGTGCGCAGCCAGGGGCCACCGGGGAAGGGCCGGTGGCGCAGCCGCGAGAACACGTCAAAACGGGCAGCGTCGCCGGCGATGGCTTGGGCCACCATGCGGCCAGCCATGCCGCTGAGCGCCACGCCGTGGCCGCAGAAGCCTTGCAGGTAGTACACGTTCTGGTGCGGGCCCAGGCGGCCGAAGTCCGGCGCGCGGTTCATGGTGATGTCCACGTAGCCGCCCCACTGGAAGTCGATGTGGGCACTGGCCAGGGCCGGGAAAGTGCGCACCATGCGTGCGCGCATGACCGCGGCGTAGTCGGGCGGTGGCGTGCGCCCGAACCCGACCCGTCCGCCGTAGAGCATGCGCAGGTCCGGGGTGGTGCGGAAATAGTCCAGCACCACGTTGTTGTCGGACACCGCAGCCCCGCTGGGCACCAGGCTAACCACCAGTTCGCGGTCCAGGGCTTGGGTGGCGATGATGTAGGACGCCACCGGCATCACGCGGTCGTGCAGCGGCGCGTCGATGCCGTGCAAGTGCACATTGCCTGCCAGCACCACACGCTGCGCGCGCACCGTGCCTGTGGGCGTTCGCAGGGTGCAGGTCTCGCCGGGCAGCAACCGCTGTACCGGACACATCTCATGCACCACGACACCCAGGCTGCGCGCCGCCCGCGCCAGCCCCAGTGTGTATTTGAGCGGGTTGATGTGGCCGCACAGCGGGTCGTACACCCCTGCCAGGTAGCGTGGCGAGTTCACCCAGTCCGGCATCTCGCTGGCGCTGATGCGCCGCTGCACATGGCCGTAGCGCCGCTCCAGGATGTCCGCGTCGTCCATCAGTTCGCGGGCTTTGCGGGGCTTGACCGCGACACTGACATAACCCGGTTGCCAGTCCGCATCGATGCTGAACTCGGCGCAACGTTGCTGCAGCAGGTGGATGCTTTCCACGGTGGTGTGGAACACTTCCCGTGCCGCGTCGGCACCGAGTTGGCGTTCCACCACGCCGAGGTCGCAGGCCAGGCTGTGCAGCACCTGGCCGCCATTGCGCCCGCTGGCACCGAAGCCCAGGCGCTGGCCTTCGAGCACGTGGACCGACAGGCCCCGCTGCGCCAGCTCGATGGCGGTCGATAGGCCCGCAATGCCGCCGCCCACTACGGCCACATCGCAGTGCACCGTGCCCACCAGCGGCTCCTGCACCGGGGGCAAGCTGGTGGTGCACGCGTAGTAAGACCCCGCAGCCAGGCTGCGGTCGAGTTCCAGCAGGCTCGTCATGTCAGTCCTTCATGCCGAAGGCGTCTGCGTCGGGGTAGGGGAACCACTCCTCGTCGTCCAGGGCCTGCGGGGCCATCATCACCATCTTGGAGCGGCGGAACTGCTCCAGCCCTTCGGCACCCAGCTCGCGGCCACTGCCGGTCATCTTGCGTCCCCCGAACGGCACGCAGTCGTTGTCGTTGAGGGGGGTGTTCACCCACACGATGCCGGATTCGATTTCGGCCACGGCCCGCATGGCTTCATTCAGGTCGTGGGTGTAGATGTTGGCGCCCAGGCCGAACTCCGAATCATTGGCGTAGCGGATCGCTTCGTCCAGGCTGGCCACCTTGCACACGGGGGCAATGGGGCCAAAGATTTCCTGGTGCATGATTTCCATGTCGTGCCGCACTTCCAGCACGGTCGGTTCCCAGAACCAGCCCTTGTTCAGTTGGGGCGGGCGGCGGTTGCCGCAGCGCACCACGGCACCTTGCTCGACGGCGCGAGCCAACACCCGCTCCACGCGCAGCAGCTCGCGCTCGTTGGCCAGCGGCCCCATGTCAACCTTGTCCAGCCCGTGGCCCAGGCGCAGCGCCTGGGCATGGCGGGTCAGCGCCTGCACAAAGGGCTCATACACGGCCTCATGCACGTAGAAGCGCTCGGCCGAGGTGCAGACCTGGCCACAGTTCAGGAAGGCAGCAAACGCCGCCCCGCGGGCCACGACTTCCACCGGAGCCGAGGGCATGACGATGAAGGGGTCGTTGCCCGAGGCTTCGCTGAGCACAGGCTTGAATCGCTCGGCCGCTGCCTTGGCCACCGCCTGCGCGGCGCGTACGCTGCCGGTGAAGGCGATGCCATGGGTGTGCTCGTGCGCCACCAGCTGCGCCCCCACGGCCGCGCCACCGGTCAGCAGTTGCACCAGGCCCGGGGGGAGCTCGGCAAAGGCCTCCATCAGCATCAGCAGGGTCAGCGATGTCAATTCGGAGGGCTTGACGATGACGGCATTGCCCGCCGCCAGGGCTGCTGCGGCCTGCCAGCCAAAGAGCAGGGCCGGAAAGTTGTAGGGCACGATGGACACGATGGTCCCGAGCGGCTCCTTGAAGGTCATGTGCCACTGTCCGGCGACGGCCGGCCCAGCGACCCGGCCCTGGTCGTGGCGGGCCAACTCGGCGTAGTAACGGAAGGCCGAGGCGCTGGCACCCGCTTCCCAGTGGGCCTCACGGTAGGGCTTGCCCATTTCGCGTGTCAGGCACTCCCCGACTTCGGCGGCGATGGCTTCCATGCGGTTGGCCACGGCGTGCAGTGCCTCGGCGCGCTCGGTGCTGCTCAGCGCCCACCAGTCGCGCTGCGCGGCACGGGCGCAGGCTACAGCCTGGTTGACTTCCGCCTCCGTGGCATCGGCGTAGTGGCCGAGGTGCTCCAGCGATGCGGGGTCGGTGATCGGATGCGTGGCGCCGGTGCCGGCGAGGAACTGGCCGTGGATGTAGTGCTGGCCGCTGAGGGCGCGCATGCGGTCTTGGGTGGGGGTGCTCATGGTGAAAAAGACAGAAGGCTGGGACAGTAGTAACGGGTGCCATGGTGCGCGGCGCACGTGCGTTGCGCAACACGGATTTCGTGCCAGAGGGTGTTAAAAAAATGCACAGCTGGCGGCGCCAAAAAACGGGGGTCTTGCAGTGGAGTGACGGACCGCAAGACCCCATGGCGCCAGTGCGGCGCCGAAAGCGTTCAACCGGAGAGAACCTCGCTGGCAGCGCGCAAGCCCGACAGGTAGGCCCCGTGGGCGGTAGCGAAGTTGGTCTTTTCCGTGGCCTCACCGGCAAAGTACAGGCGCTTGGCCACGTTGGCCGCGAGGTTGGTGCGCATGGTCGGGGTCGAACCCAGCACGTTGCACGAATAGGAGCCGCCCGCGTACGGGTCGGATGCCCAGCGGGTAATGGCCCAGCTGGTCGGCGCCGGAATGCCATCGCCATACATGGTTTTGAGCGTGTCCATGGCGTCGGTCACGATCTCCTGGTCAGTCCAGGACTCGATCGTCTTGCCAAAGGCAGCGGCGTTGAAGCCGAGCAGGATGGGTTGCCCGGTGGGGCGCGCAAAGCTCACCCACTCGGCCCACTGGCCATAGTAGGTGCGCTCGGGGATGTACTCAATCCAGTCCACCTGGGTGTTCCAGAACGCATAGGGGAAGCGCAGGTAGCACTTGTTGTACACGCCCATGCCGAGCTTGCTGATGGCGGTCTGCTTGGCCGCGGGCAAGGCTGGCGAGAAACTCACCGAGCCCGACTGTAGTACGCCCAGCGGCAGGGTCACGACCACGCGGCTGGCGGCAAAGCTGCCGGACTTGGTGGTCACGGTGACACCGGCGCTGTCATAGGCAATGCGCGTTACCACCTGGCCGAAGCGGATGTCCAAGCCCGAGGCCAGTGCATCGAGCAACACCTTGTAGCCGTCCAGGAACAGTGCGTCATTGCCCGCGTACTCGCTCATGTTGTCGTACCAATAGGTCGACAGTTTGGTGGCGTCGCCAGCGTACTCGTGTTCGATGGTGCTGTTGACCAGGAAGTCGATGCGCTTCTTGTCGGCTTCCGAGCGGGTGCCATAGCCCAGGCCAGCGCGGGCAGCATCACGCACCGATTGGTCGGTGGAGGCGTCCTGTGCCGTGGCCAGTACATTCTCCATCTGGGTCTGCAGCTTCTTGAGCTGGCTGCGCGCCGTGCTCCCGAGCTTGGTGCCATCGGAGTCGAAGGTTTCATAGCTGGTGTAGCTGGTCGTCGCCAGCCGTGCTCCGATGGAGCGTGCCAGCACGGCCAGCGGGTTGCTGTCGCTGTCGCCGTGGATCCAGGTGGCCCCCATGTCCACCCGCGCATCGCTCCAGCCGGTATACGTGTCGATGCGCCCGCCGATGCGGGTGCGCGCTTCGAGCACCACCACCTCCTTGCCTGCCTCGCGCAGTTTCTTGGCCGCAGCCAGGCCCGACATGCCGGCCCCGATGACCAATACCCGCTCTGGTGCCGCCGCGAGCAGGGGCGCTGCCCCCGCCTGTGCGGGCAGCACACTGGCCCCCACGCCGGCCGACCCTGCAGCCAGAAAACCACGTCGTTTCATCGTCATGCACTTGTCCTTGTAAGAGTTGAGTTGGCGGTGGCCCCAACGCCGGCCGTGCGGGTGGCGGTGTTTGCCCGATCCGTGTTGCACTGGATCGCGAAAGGCGACTTAGGCACGTGACGTCAGGGGCAAAAACAGGGCGCGATGGTGCGGGCTGCAGGGGGGGCGGCGCAACACGCAATAAGTGCTGGTGGATAATAGAAAAAGTAACATCTGCCGTTCCCATGACACGACGCACGCTTCCCCCGCTCAATGCGGTACGCGCTTTTGAAGTGGCGGCCCGCCTGGGCAGCTTCGTGGCGGCGTCGCAGGAGCTGCATGTCACGCAGCCGGCGATCGGACGCCACGTCAAGGCCCTGGAAGACAACCTGGGAACGTCCTTGTTCGAGCGCACGCCTCGCGGCGTGGTATTGACGACGGCCGGGCAGCACTATTTCGAGCAGGTCAGTGCCGCCTTGCAGGCCATTGCCGAAGCCTCGGTGGACCTGCGGACCCGCGCCAGGAAACCGAGCCTGCGCCTGGTGGTGGTTCCAGGGTTTGCGTCGCGTTGGCTGCGCCCGCGTCTGGCGGCTTTTCGCCAGCTGCATCCGGGGGTACGCATCAGTGTCGAATTCAATGCCGGCTTTGGTGATCCGGCCGAGCACCGGGCCGACCTTGGCATTGGCTACGGTGAGCCGGAGGAATACAGCGGCACGGTAGAGACCCTGGTCCGCCCGGCCATCTTTCCGGTGTGTTCGCCGGCCTTTCTCGCGGGCCTGGAGAAACCGCTGCGCCATGCCTCGGAGTTACCGCGACTGCCCTTGCTGCACGAAGACGATGGCACATGGTGGGGGCAGTGGCTCAAAGCGTGCGGGGTGCGCGCCAAGGCCCATGCCGAGCTGACCTACGACAGTGCCGACCAGGTCATAGCCGAAGCCGTGGCCGGAGAGGGCGTGGCCCTGTGCAACGAGTACCTGGTGGCGCAGGAGCTGCGCGACGGCCGCTTGGTGCGCCCCTTGCCCGATGCCCCGGCCCTGCAGGCCTACGTGCTGGTGTTTCCCCCCGCAACGGCCAGCCCGATCACGCGCTCGTTCACACACTGGCTGCGCGAAGCGCTGGCGCGCTAGGCGGGCAACTCACGCACGGCGCGCCAGGCGCCGTCAATGGCAGCGTCCATGTAGGCGCGGCCTTCACTGTCGGAGCCTGCCATGGCGATGCGCCCCAGTGGCTTGGCCGCCAGTCGGTGGGCGGGCTGGCCGCGGTAGCGTGCGTCTTCCCACACATAGCCGTGTCCCCAGCGGTTCACGGTGATGGCGGCAATGTCGCGCTGTGCGTCCAAGCCTTGCGCACCGTACATGCCCTGCAACTGCCGGGCGATGGCCTCTTCGTAGTAGGCAAAGTCCTGACCCAGCAGCTCGGCGCGACCGGCGCGGAAGATGTCGGGGGGCGCCGCCTCGGTGAACACTGGGCCGGGTACGCGGATCATCAGCAGGCAGGCCGGTTCGTCCGGGTGTGCGGGAGGGCCGTAGCGGCCCATGCGCACCGGGAAGTCCATCTGGCAGAACTGGAACGGCGATGCGGGCGCATAGCTGACCGCCACGCCGGATTTCTTCAGGGCATGCCAGCGCCGCAGCACCACCTGGGCATAGACCATGGGCATCTTGAGGTTGGCGCGCAGCGCCTCCTTCTGGCTGGTGGGCAGGCCCTGCACCACATGGGCGGTGTTGCTGCTCCAGCCTGCCATCACCACATGGCGGGCCTGGGTCAGGCGGGTGCTGCCGTTGTGCACATAGCGGACCTGCACCCCCTTGCCGGTGTTGGCCACCGACACCGCGGTACTTTGCAGGCGGATGTTGACGGCTTGCAGCTGCGGGCGGTCGAGCTGGCGGTAGTCGAACCGCGCTTCCACGCATTGCGCGGCCGTGCCGAAGCGGGCCACGCCGGGCACCAGGCGCTGCAGCAGCAGCCGCGCTAGCGTGGCACCGCCATCGGGAAAGTGGAACAGGTAGCCATCCAGGTCTTCGTCATCGTCGTTTTCCGGCGCGGCATCGGCCACCCGCTCGCGCCGTTCCGTGCCGAACCATTGGTGGCGCTGTGCGGCGCTGCCCAGGCCCAGCAGTCCGCCATCCGCCGCCGCTTCCATCGACACGGCATAGCCACCCAGCGCGGAGTCCTCGGCCATGGCCATCGACAGCAGGGCCACCAGCGCCGGGTCGCTCAACCGGTAGGTGTCGCGCAGGAAGGCCACGTAGTTGTCGGCCTCGGTGACATCGCGCTGGCGCAAGCCCCTGGGCGGTGTGTTGGCCAGCACCTGCCGCAGAAGGTGCTGCTGTGCTGCACTCAGCGGTGCATGTGCCAGCGTGGTGTGAAACGCAGGTGGCGCAACCATGCCAGGCACGTAATGGCGGCTGTAGTACAGCGGTGCACGCAGCGTGGGCGGGGTGCTGGCCACGAGCGCGTCGCGGCCGAACATGGCCGCGTCATAGTGCACGCCCATGCCCAGACCGTGCTGGCGGAAGTAGTCCAGGTTGTAGGCGCGGCGCAGCGCCACCATGTCCACCCCCAGCTCCTGCAACAGGGCGCGGGCCTGGGCGCTGTAGTTCTGCGGGGCGTCGAAGGACTGGGTGCCGCCATAGCTCAGCAGGCTGCGCCCGCCGACGCTGAATTCGTTGCGCCGCGCGTGACCACCCACATCGTCGTGGTTGTCCAGTACCAGGATGCGGGCTTGGGGCTTGATGCGCTGGCGGTAGAAGTAGGCCGCGCTCAGGCCGCTGATGCCGGCGCCCACCACGATCAGGTCCCAGGGCGGTCCATCGCTGTCGGGTGTGCCGGTTTCCACACCGCCACCCCAGGCCAGTGCATGGGCCGCGTCCATGGTGCCTGGGGCACTGCCGCGCAGGCCCGTCAGCGCAGGAGGGTAAGGGGCTGCAGCCCCTGCGCCCTGGGCCAGTGCCCAGCTGGGCCCGAGCCATGCCATGCCATTGAGAAAGTCGCGTCGCTGCAAGGGGACTCCAGTGAATGTGTCGCTGCGGGTACGCATGATGCCGCCCCGACAACGATGGGACAAGTGCCGCTAGATGGGGGCGATAATTCCCGACGATCGCGCGCCGGACGGATTTCACCTTCTTTCCGTTGGCGCGCCACTGCATCTGCCCCATGTCCCCTGTCGCGCCACCGCCCGTCCGCACCGAGCTGTACACCCATTGGGGCGATGGCTCCACCGTGGCAGCGCGCTGGCACGAAGCACAGCGCGACACCATGTCCCTGCACCTGGTGGCCCTGTCCGCTGGCGTGCCGCCGCCGCCGCTGCTGGGCGCCGGGAGGCTGGCCGACTGGCTGGCGGGAGTGAACGCCCCTGGTGTCTACCACCACAGCGCCGATGGAGGGCGACTGCGGCTGAGCCTGTGGGTCGGCGAGTGGGAACGACTGCTGCCCGAGCTGCGTCTCCAGGCCGATGCGGTGGTGCTGGGAGATGGCGCGTGGGCGACCGGCCCGCAGGCACTGGCGCTGTGCAAGGCCCTGACCCGCTGCGCCCGCCGTGGCACCACGCTGCGGGCGGCCACCGTAGAGCCTGTGGCCTTGCAGGCATTGGCGCCCGTGCTGCAAGCCACGGGCTGGCAGGCCCCGACCGATGCCACCAGCGCCTGGCAATGGCACCCGACCTGGACGATCAAGACCGACCGCGAGCCCTGGCGTACCTGGGTGCGCCCCGCAGGCCATTGCGCCGTGGTGGGTGCCGGCATTGCCGGAGCGGCGGTGGCAGCGGCCCTGGCGCGCCAGGGTTGGAGCGTGCAGGTGCTCGATGTCGGCGACGACGTGGCCGCCGGAGCCTCGTCGCTGCCCGTGGGCCTGGCCACCGAATATCGCAGTGCCGATGACGCGCCCTTGTCGCGCCTGACGCGCCAGGGGGTGCGGGCCTTGAACGCGGCCGCACGGACCCTGCTGGTGGAGGGGCGGGATTGGGCGCCCAGCGGGGCGCAGGAGTTGCCGCTCGGGGGCGCACCCGGTGCCTGGAGCTCGCAGCCCGAAGCCTGCTGGGTCAAGCCGCGCGCACTGGTGCAGGCCTGGATGGCGACTGCAGGCGTTCAGTTCCAAGGCAACGCCACGGTGCATACGGTGCAGCGCGACGGTGCTGCCTGGTGCCTGCGTGATGCGCAGGGGGCCGTAGTGGCGCGTGCGGACCGTGTGGTGCTGGCTGCGGCCAGCGGGGTGGCGGACCTGCTGGTGCAATCGCCGGACTTGCGTGACGCGGGGGCCGGGCGGGGCTGGCCGCCACTGCACACGGTGCGGGGGCTGGTGAGCTGGGGGCGCCACAACGTGCCGGAAACGCGCCCGTTTCCCGTGCAGCCCGTGCACGGCAACGGCAGCCTGATTGCCCAGGTGCCTTTTTCGGACGGTGCGCGCTGGTTTGTCGGTGCCAGCTACCAACCCGTGCATGTTGGAGAGCCGGAATGGCCCGACGACAAGAACCATGGGGCCAATGCATTGCGCCTGGAAAAACTGGCGCCGGCATTGTTCGCGGCCCTGACGCCCGCGCTGGAAGCCGGGACATTGCAGGCTTGGAAAGGCCAGCGTTGCGTTACCGGGGACCGCATGCCCTTGGTGGGGCCGGTCGCAGCGCAATTGCCCGACGTGTGGGTGTGCGCCGGCTTTGGCTCGCGCGGCCTGAGCCTGGTCGCCGTGTGCGCTGAGCTGCTGGCCTCGCAATGGAGCGGCCAACCCTGGCCCCTGCCCGCGAGCCTGGCCCAGCTACTGTTACCCTATCGAAAACGCCAGTAGCCCGCACAAATAGTGCGTAGACAGCTATGAAACCTATAGCGACACACCGGAGACGCCTGCATGCCTGATCCTGACCACGTCGTACCCGCCCCTTTGCAGGGGCATTGCCACCCGCACTTTGCCGGGGTGGCACGGCAGTTCGCGCGGTCGTTTGTGGACGGCGAAGAGATCGGCGCCGCACTGTGCGTGTACCACCGGGGTGAGTGCGTGGTGGACCTGTGGGGGGGCTGGGCCGACCGCGAACAGCGCGTGCCCTGGCAGGCCGACACCCTGATCGTGGTGTTTTCCGTCACCAAGGGCCTCGCGGCCATGGCGCTGAACCTGGCGGCCGAACGCGGTGCCTTCGACTGGGATGCGCCGGTGGCGCGCTACTGGCCGGGCTTCGCCCAGAACGGCAAGGCGGACATCACGGTGCGCCAGCTCTTTAACCACCGCGCCGGGCTGCATGCCCTCTCCACCCCGCTGACCCTGGAACAGTGCTTTGACGCCACCCAGCGGGATGCCGTGCGCGCCGCACTGGAGCGGCAGGCGCCAGCCTGGAACGCCGGGGTCGACCAGGGCTACCACGCGCTGACATTCGGCTTGTACGCCAGCGCGTTCTTTCGGCAGGCGGTGGGTGAGCCGCTGGAGGCATTCCTGCACCGCGAGTACCTCGATCCGCTGGGGGCCGATGTGCACCTGGGCACGCCGCCGTACGAGGACGCACGCATCGCCACGCTGTATCCGGGGTCAGACGCGGCGCGTGTCGGCCGCATGGTCTGGGCGGCCTTGCGCGGGGGCAGCACCGAGTCCAACGTGGCGCGCTCCTTCCTCGCGGGCCAGGATGCCAAGGGTGCGTTTTCCAACCCGCCCGCCCCAGGCGGCTTCGGTGTCTACAACCAGCCGCCGGTGCGCCGTGCGGCGCTCGCGTGGGCCTCGGCCACGGCCAGTGCGCGGGGCTTGGCGCGGGCCTATGTGCCGTGGTCGGTAGGTGGCACCTGGCAGGGGCGCCAATGGCTGCAGCCGCAGACCATCGCTCCCTTGCTGGAGCGCCAGGGTTGGGCTGAGCCCGACCGGGTGCTGGGCAAACCGCTGGGCTGGTCGCAGGGCTTTCTCAAAGAGGAAACCACGGTGTTCTCCCCGAACCCGGAATCCTTCGGCCACAGCGGCATCGGTGGCACGCTGGGCTGGTGCGACCCGAAGGCGCAGCTGGCCATCGGCTACGTGATGAACCGCAGTGACTGGCGCGTGCGCTCACCGCGCGCGCTGGCGCTGTGCCGGGCGCTGTACCAGTGCACGCTGGATTGACCTAGCGCACGCCGACCGCCACCTTGCCGAACACCTGTGCTGCCTCGCGCGGCAGGGCCCGCCAGTAAGGCGGGTGCCCCTGGACTTCTCCACCCAGCGCGGCGGCAGCCTGCCAGCCCCAGCGCGGGTTGTAGAGGAAGGCGCGGGCCAGGGCCACGAGGTCGGCATCACCTTGCTGCAGCACCGCTTCGGCCTGGGCCGCTTCGGTGATGAGGCCGACACCGAAGGTGGCGAGTCCGCTGGCGGCGCGGATCTGGCGCGCAAACGGCAACTGGTAGCCGGGCCCGAGGGTGATCTTCTGCAAGGGCGAAACGCCCCCGCTGGAAACGTGGATGAAATCGCAGCCTGCGGCCTTCAGGGCCTGGGCCAGCGCCGTGCTCTGCTCCACGTCCCAGCCGCCTTCCACCCAGTCACTGGCAGAGATGCGCACCCCCAGCGTGCCTTGGTAGGCGGCGCGCAGCGCAGTGAAGACTTCAAGCACATAGCGCATGCGGTTTTCCAGCGCGCCGCCGTAGGCGTCGGTGCGCTGGTTGGCCAGCGGCGACAGGAACTCGTGCAGCAGGTAGCCGTGGGCCGCGTGCAGTTCGATGGCATCGACACCGATGGCCTCGGCGCGCCGTGCGGCAGCGATGAAAGCGTCCTTCACCCGGGCCATGTCGTCGGGCGTTATGGCGGTGGGTGGCGCCTCCTGCGGCAGGTGTGGCAGTGCCGAAGGCGCAAAGGTCTCCCAACCGCCCTGTTCGCGCGACAGTAGCTGCGCACCTTGCCAGGGCAGTGCGCTCGACGCCTTGCGCCCCGCGTGGGCCAGTTGGATGCACACCGCCGTTTTCGGAGCCAGGGCACGCGCGCGGTTCAGCGTGTCGCCCAGGGCGCGTTGCGTCGTGTCGTCCCACAGGCCCAGGCAGGCCGGGGTGATGCGGCCTTCGGGCACCACGGCCGTGGCTTCGATGGTGAACAGGCCCGCCCCGCTGTTGAGCAGGTTGCCCCAGTGCATCAGGTGCCAGTCGGTGGCGCAGCCGTCCTGTGCCTGGTACTGGCACATGGGGGCAACAACGATGCGGTTGGGAAGGGTCAGCCCACCGCGAGGCGAGGGCAGGGTGAAGGGGGAAAACAGCAGGCTCATGGCGCAATACTGGTGGGGGTGAAGGACGACCCTATTGTGCCGTGCGGTGCAGCGGGCCAAGGGGTGGCACGCACCACAGGGCTGTGTATGATGGCCCGCCACCCCTGGCACCACACTGACAAGGAGAGCTGCACCATGGCCCTGATGGACTTCATCAAGAAACAGTTCATTGACGTCATCCAATGGACCGAAGAGGACGACGGTACCCTGGCCTGGCGCTTTCCCATGGCAGGCATGGAAATCCAGAACGGTGCCCAGCTCGTGGTGCGCGAGTCGCAGTTGGCGGTGTTCGTGAACGAAGGCCAGGTGGCCGATGTGTTCGGCCCCGGCACCCACAAGCTCACCACGCAGACCCTGCCGGTGCTGACTTACCTGAAGAACTGGGACAAGCTGTTCGAGTCGCCCTTCAAGAGCGACGTGTACTTCTTCAGCACGCGCCAGCAGCTCGACTGCAAGTGGGGTACACCCCAGCCCATCACGGTGCGCGATGCCGACTTTGGCGCCGTGCGCCTGCGCGCCTTCGGCAACTACGCCTTCCGCATTGCCGACCCCAAGCGCTTCCACACCGAAATTTCAGGCACGCGCGAAGCCTATACCGTGGCCGACATCGACGGTCAGCTGCGCGGCCTGGTGCTGCAGAACATCAGCAATGCCATCGCCTCCAGCGGCATCGCCTTCCTGGACCTGGCAGCGAACCAGCTCACCTTTGCGCAGGCACTCGCCCGCCAGCTCGCGCCCGAGTTCGAGAAGATCGGCCTCCAGTTGGAGGGCATGACGGTGCAGAACGTGTCGCTGCCCGAAGAGCTGCAGAAAGTGCTGGACCAGAAGATCGGCATGGGCATGGTGGGCAAGGACATGGGCCAGTTCATGCAGTACCAGACCGCGCAGGCGATTCCGAAGATGGCCGAAGGCGGCGGTGGCAGCGGCATTGCGGGCGATGCCATGGGGCTAGGGGCCGGCGTGGCGCTGGGACAGGTGCTGGCGCAGAACCTGGCGGCTGGCTTGCATCCGGCGGCGGCGCCTGTTGCTGCGGCGGCGGCTGCCGTTGGAATCAAGCCGGAAGAGGTGATGGCGACGTTGGAGAAGTTGGGTGATTTGAAGGCCAAGGGCATTCTCACCGAGGAAGAGTTTTCGGCGAAGAAGGCGGAGTTGTTGAAGAAGCTTGTTTGATGCTTTCGTTGCATCCAGTCGTGGTGCTGCGCTGGCTGTTCGGAGACTTTGCTTGAGTTCTTTTTTTCCTCACTCCACCCCCATACCCCCCCGCCCCTTTCCACCCTCGCCAGGGCGGAAAGGGGAGCCCAACAGCCGATTTGGCCGCGTGTCCCAACAAGGGGAGTGCACGCGCCAATTGGCGTTGGGGCAGGGGTGGAGGGATTTGGTAGTGAAATTGGCCTCTAGCCCACGTATTCATTGCGCAAGCAGCTATCAATTCGGTAGCGACTCCGGCTCCCTCCCCGCCTGCACAGCGCCGACGTACCGGCTGCGCGTGTACTTCCCTTGTTTACCGCGACAGCCAAATGGGGCTGTTGGGCTCCCCTCTTTCGCCCGGCGGGGCGAGAGAGGGGCGGGGGGGAGTGAGGGGGGCGTGAGGAAAAAACAAAACCAAGCATTCCCTCCGAACCAAGAAATCGCCCCATGGTTCCCTCCAAAAACTGGAGCCCATTGACCATGGCAACGGAGTCCAACACCCTACGTTCCTACCGCGCCCCCTGCCCCGGCTGCGGCGCCCCGGTGGAATTCCGCTCCGCCCAGTCCACCCACGCCGTCTGCGCCTACTGCAGCAGTACGGTCGTGCGGGAGGGCGAGGTCTTGAAGCGCCTGGGCAAGATGGCCGAGCTGTTCGACGACCACAGCCCACTGCAGCTCACCGCCAGCGGCAAGTACCAGGGCCGTGCCTTCACGCTGCTCGGGCGGCTGCAATACAAGTCGGCCGATGGCACATGGACGGAGTGGAATGCCCTGTTCGACGATGGCAGCACGGGCTGGCTCGCCGAGGACAACGGGGCTTACGTCTTCAGCTTTGCGCTCAAGACCCAAAGCGCGGTGCCGGAGGCGGCGCGTTTCCGCATCGGTGCGCGTACCGCCATCAACGGCCAGCCCTACACGGTGGCCAGCAGCGGTTCGGTGCAGCTCATCAGTGCCCAGGGCGAACTGCCCAAGCTGCCTGCACTGGGCCAGCCCTTCGATCTGGTGGAGCTGCGCGGCGACGGTGCCGAGGTGCTCAGCATCGACTACACCCAGCAGCCCCCCACGGTCTCCCAGGGCCTGGCAGTGCAGCTCGATGATCTGGCCTTGGCCGGGCTGAAGGACGAATCGACCAAGGAGGAGAAAGGCCGCCAGTTCGACTGCCCGCACTGCGGGGCACCGGTGCAGGTGACGCTGGCCACGACGAAGTCGATTACCTGCGCCAGCTGCAACAGCCTGATCGATGTGAGCGCAGGCCTTGGCGGCGAGCTGCGCAGCGCCATCCAGGACGAACCGATCAACCCGCTGATCCCACTGGGCAGTGTGGGCACGCTGCAAGGCACGTCCTGGCAGGTGGTGGGCTTCCAGCACCGCATGGGTGTGGCGCCCGGTGACGATGAGCACTTCGGCTGGAGCGAGTACCTGCTGTACCACCCCAAGAAGGGCTTCTGTTTCCTGGTCGACTCGGAAGAGGGCTGGAGTCTGGTGCGGCCGACCACGGGTGCGCCCAGGCTGGGCAGCAGCCTGGCCAACAAGGCCAGTTACCTGGGCTCGGTGTATACGCTCAAGTACAGCTACGAGGCCGAGACCAACTACGTCTGTGGCGAGTTCTACTGGCCCGTGGTGCGGGGCCAGAAGACCTCCAACAAGGACTTTGCCAACGGCAAGCGCCTGCTGTCGATGGAACAGAGCGCCACCGAGCTGGTGTGGTCGTACGGCGAGCAGATCAGCAGCGATGCCGTAGCGCAGGCATTCAAGCTCAAGGACAGGCAGGACCTGTTCAAGCGCGACGTGGCGCCCTTCAGCGCGGCGCCCAGTGTCAGTGTGGGGACGGTGATCATCGTGCTCATCGTCATCGTGCTGCTGCTCAGTGTGCTGGGGCGCTGCTCCAGCTGCGACCCGCAGGTGGAAAACTGCAATACCAGCTACCGCACCTCGGGCGGCTCCTGGGGCGGCTTCTCGGGCGGCGGTGGACACAAATGATTTTTTTCGCAAGGAGATGGATATGGGTTACGAACTGATCAAGCCGGGCGCGGTGCTGGCCTCGCTGCTGTTCGCCCTCTTGGGCGTGGCAGTGTTCTGGCTGTGCTTCCTCATCATCGACAAGATCACGCCCTACGACCTGTGGGGCGAGATCGTCGAGAAGCAGAACGTGGCACTGGCCCTGGTGGTCGCTGCCATGAGCCTGGGCATCTGCATCATCGTGGCGGCCGCCATCCACTAGCCCAGGGGGCCGCCGCCCGGTGGCCCCGCTGCTCTTCGCCTTGAACCCGGAATCCCGCACCGGAGCCCAGCGCTCCCTGCAAGTCACGCTGCTGGCCAGCGTGTTCGTCATTGCCGCCTGTGGGCTGGTGTACGAACTCGCCGCGGGCGCCCTGGCCTCGTACCTGCTGGGCGACTCGATCCTGCAGTTCTCCACCGTCATCGGCTGCTACCTGTTCGCCATGGGCGTGGGCTCGTGGCTGTCGCGCTTCTTCGAGCGCCAGCTGCCGGCACATTTCCTGCGCATCGAGCTGCTGGTGGCCCTGGCCGGGGGGTGCCTGCCTGCACTGCTGTTCCTCACCAATGCCTATGTGCCCGGAGCCTTCCGCCTGGTGCTGTACCTGCTGGTGGCGCTGGTGGGCGTGCTGGTGGGGCTGGAGATCCCGCTGGTCATGCGCATCCTGCGCCGCGAGGTGGCGCTCAAGGAGCTGGTCTCGCAGGTGCTCACCTTCGACTACCTGGGTGCCCTGGCGGTTTCGGTGGCCTTTCCGCTGCTGCTGGTGCCGCAGCTGGGGCTGATCCGCACGGGTCTGTTCTTCGGACTGCTCAATGCGGCGGTGGCCGTGTGGGCGCTGTGGGTGTTCCGCCATGAGCTGCGCCGCCACAGCGCCCATGCCCTGGCCTGCGCCCTGACCGTGCTGGTGCTGGGCGCCGGCTTTGCCGCAGCCGACCAGATCAGCGCGCTGGCCGAGGACAAGTTCTACCACGAGCCCATCGTGCTCTCGGCCACCTCGCCCTACCAGCGCATTGTGGTCACCCACGGGCGCACGGGCTACAAGCTGTTCCTGAACGGCAACCTGCAGTTTGCCGAGCGCGACGAGTACCGCTACCACGAGGCCCTGGTGCACCCGGCCATGGCGGCGTTCGGTGCGCCGCGTCGGGTGGCCGTGCTCGGCGGTGGCGACGGCATGGCGGTGCGCGAGATCCTCAAGTACCCCAGCGTCGAGTCGGTCACCCTGGTCGAACTCGACCCGCACATGAGCACCCTGTTCGCCCAGGACGCGGCCATGGTGCGCCTCAATGCGGGTGCGCTGCGTTCGCCCAAGGTCCAGGTCGTCAACACCGATGCTTTCCAGTGGCTGCAGGACGGTCTGGCAGCGAATGACACGTTTGACGTGATCGTGGTCGACTTCCCCGACCCGACCAACTTCTCCATCGGCAAGCTCTACACCCAGAGCTTCTACGCCTTGCTGGCACAGCGTCTCTCGGCCAGCGGTTATGCGGTGGTGCAGACCACTTCGCCGCTGGTGGCGCGCCAGAGCTACTGGACCGTGGTGCAGACCATCGAAGCGGCCGGCCTGCGCACCACGCCCTACCACGCCAATGTGCCCAGCTTCGGTGAGTGGGGCTACGTGATTGCCAGCCACCGCCCCTGGCGCCGGCCCTCCGCCCTGCCAGCGGGCCTGCGCTTCCTGGACCTGCCTACCTTGGATGGCCTGCTGCAGTTTCCGGCGGACACGGCCCGGGTCGATGCGCCGGTCAACCGCTTGTCGAACCAGGTGCTGGTGCAGAGCTACGAGACGGAGTGGGGGCGCGTGGCGCCATGAAGCGGCGCACGGTGCTGGGTGCAGGCCTGGGCGTTGCGGGGCTGGCTGCCTGCGGTGCCGAGGGGGCGTCCGGCGCGCACATCGAAGGCGGGTTCACCGGCATTGCCATCGAACGTGGCCATGCCCTGCGCGACGGTGGGGCACCGCGCGCACTGCCAGGGGCGAAAGTGCGCCGCACCCAGGTGCTGATCCTGGGCGGCGGCGTGGCCGGGCTGGCTGCGGCACGCGCGCTGCGGCTGCGCGGCGTGGACGACTTTGCCGTGCTGGAGCTCGAAGACAGCGCCGGCGGCAACGCCCGCGCTGGCCGCATGGGTGGAATCGACTGCCCGCTCGGTGCCCACTACCTGCCCCTGCCCAGCGACGAGGCGCCCGAGGTGCAGGACTTGCTGGAGCAGCTGGGGCTGCGCCAGCGCGTGGCCGGGCGCTGGCAGTACGACGAGCGCCACCTGTGCCACAGCCCGCAGGAGCGACTGTTCCTGCACGGTGCCTGGCAGGAGGGGCTGCTGCCTTGGCAAGGCGTGGGTGCGGACACACGCGCCCAGTACGCGCGCTTTGCTGCGCTGGTGGCCCAGGCCCAGCGCGCCGCACGCTGGACGCTTCCGGTGCAGAACCGGCCTGCGGCACCGATGCAACGTGCTCTGGCAGCCATTACGTTCGAAACCTACCTGGCCCAGCACGGGCTCGACGACACCTACCTGCGCTGGTACCTGGACTACTGCTGCCATGATGACTTTGGCGCCGGTATCGCCACCGTGTCAGCCTGGGCCGGCATGCACTACTTTGCCAGTCGCCACGGCTTCCATCCCGGCGGCGAGGCGGGGGCCGAGCGCGAGGGCGTACTGACCTGGCCCGAAGGCAATGCCTGGCTGACACAGCGCCTGGCGGCTCCCCTGGGCGAGCGCCTGCACACGGCCCGGGTGGTGCTGCGCGTGGAGAGCCAGCGCCACGGCGTGGCGGTGGAGGCCCTGCATGTGCCGAGCGGCACGGTGGAACGATGGCAGGCCGAGCACGCCATCGTGGCCTTGCCGATCTTCGTGGCCGCACGCGTGGTGCAGAACCCGCCGGACTTCCTGCGCCAGGCACTGCAGCGCAGCGCCTATGCGCCCTGGCTGGTGGCGAACCTGCAGGTCAGCGCGCCCCTGCACGACCCGCCCGGGGCCGCTCCGAGCTGGGACAACGTGCTCTACGGCACTTCCACGCACTGGGGCTTGGGGCTTGGCTATGTCGATGCCCGGCACCAGAGCCTGCGACCCGTGCCCGGCCCCACGGTGCTCACGCACTACCGCGCCCTGGGGCAGGTCGCGGGTGTCGGTGCCCCGGTGGGGCAGGCCGGGCGCCTGCGGCTGGCCCAGGGCCGCTGGCAGGACTGGCGCGACGCCATCCTGGCCGAGCTGTCGATCGCGCACCCGGACCTTGGCGCCAAGACCACGCGCCTGGAACTCACGCGCTACGGCCACGCCATGGCCGTTCCCGTGCCCCAGCCAGATGGTCAAATTGGGCTCTGGCCCGCGGAAATACTGCGTGAGCAGCTATCAAAACAGAAGCGACTGCGGAGTGGCGGGCCGCCCCGACCGGTGCTGGCCTGGCAGCGCCTGTGCTTTGCCCACAGCGACTGGGCAGGCTATTCGGTGTTCGAGGAAGCCTTCACCGCGGGCCACGCGGCGGGGCTCAGTCTGGGCTAGGCGCCTGACCGCGGTGCAGCGCATGCGCGTGCAGTCGTTGCGGCAGGAACAGCGCCACCACACTGTCGCGCAGGGCCTGGGCCTTGGCGGAGTGGTCGGCGCCGAAGTTGCACACATAGACATCGAGCGTGGCAGAACAGGTTTCGGGCCAGGTGTGCACGCACAGGTGTGACTCGGCCAGCAGCACCGTGGCCGTGATGCCGCCGGGGCCATGGGGCGAGTCCGGAAAGCGATGCGCGAGTTGGGCTACGGGCTGCAGACCCGCGGCCTGCACCAGGGCCACGCAGCGCGCCAGCACGGCATCGGCATCGGTGAGCCAGCGCTGTTCGCAGGTGCAGTCGAATAAGTCGGCAGTGAGGTGCAGGCCATGCATGGCGCGCACTGTAGCGCATGGGCCCAGGGCGTTCGTAAGCCTGTCCACAAGCCAGCCGGTAAAATGCAGGGTTTTCCCCATCACCAACCCACACGGAGTCGCCCTGGATGGCCACCACCCCCAACACCCAACAAATGGCCAGCGCCATCCGCGCCTTGGCCATGGACGCTGTTCAACAAGCCAACTCGGGCCACCCCGGCGCGCCCATGGGCATGGCCGACATGGCCGTGGCACTGTGGGGTGAGCACCTGCGCCACAACCCCGCTAATCCGCAGTGGGCCAACCGCGACCGTTTCGTGCTGTCCAACGGCCACGGCTCGATGCTGATCTACGCCCTGCTGCACCTCACCGGCTACAAGCTGCCGATGGCTGAGCTGAAGAACTTCCGCCAGTTGCACAGCAAGACCGCGGGCCACCCCGAAGTGGGCATCACCCCCGGCGTGGAAACCACCACCGGCCCGCTGGGCCAGGGCATCACAAATGCCGTGGGCATGGCGCTGGCAGAGAAGCTGCTGGCCAACGAATTCAACCGCGAAGGCCACGCCGTGGTCGACCACAACACCTACGTGTTCCTGGGCGACGGCTGCATGATGGAAGGCATCAGCCACGAAGCCTGCGCACTGGCCGCGAGCTGGAAGCTGAACAAGCTGATCGCCCTGTACGACGACAACGGCATCTCCATCGACGGCCAGGTCGGCCCCTGGTTCTCCGAACAGGTGGCCCTGCGCTTCCTGGCCTACGGCTGGAACGTCATCGGCCCCGTGGACGGCCACGACACCGCCGCCGTGTCTGCCGCCATTGCCCAGGCCAAGACCAGCACCGACAAGCCTTCGCTGATCGTCTGCAAGACCCACATCGGCAAGGGCAGCCCCAACCGCGCCAACACGGCCAAGGCCCACGGCGAACCCCTGGGTGCGGAAGAGATCAAGCTCACCCGCGAATCCATCGGCTGGAGCCATGCCCCCTTCGTGATCCCCAAGGACGTGTACGCCGACTGGGACGCCAAGGCCAAGGGCGCTGCCGCCGAGAAGGCCTGGAAGGAAAAGTTCGAGGCCTACAAGGCGGCCTACCCGGCCCTCGCCAAGGAACTGCTGCGCCGCCTCAAGGGTGACCTGCCCAAGAACTTCGTGCAGGTGGCGGTGGACACCGTCATCAACGCCCACGAAAAGGCCGAGACCGTGGCCAGCCGCAAGGCCAGCCAGCTGGCGCTGGAAGCCTTCACCGCCGCCCTGCCCGAACTGCTGGGCGGATCCGCGGACCTGACCGGCTCGAACCTGACCAACACCAAGTCCACGCCCAACCTGCGCTTCGACGGCCAGGGCAATGTGGTGAACACGGAAGCGGGTGTGGGTGGACGCCACATCAACTACGGCGTGCGCGAGTTCGGCATGGCCGCCATCATGAATGGCGTGGCCCTGCACGGCGGCTTCATCCCCTACGGTGGCACTTTCCTCACCTTCTCCGACTACAGCCGCAATGCCATCCGCATGGCTGCGCTGATGAAGCAGCGCGTGATCCATGTGTTCACGCACGACTCCATCGGCCTGGGTGAAGACGGCCCGACCCACCAGTCGATCGAACACGCCGCTTCGCTGCGCCTGATTCCGAACCTGGACGTCTGGCGTCCTGCCGACACGGCCGAGACCGCCGTGGCCTGGACCGTGGCACTGCAGAACGAGACCAAGCCGACCGCCCTGCTGCTCTCCCGCCAGAACCTGGCCTACGCCCCCAAGGGCGACTCGGCCGAGGCGCCCGACGCCAGCGGCCTGGACGCCATCACCCGCGGTGCCTACGTGCTGTCCGAGCCCTCGGACATCGGTGTGAAGAAAAAGGCCCAGGCCGTGATCATCGCCACCGGCTCCGAAGTGCAACTGGCCCTGGCGGCGCAGAAGCAACTGGCCGAACGCAAGATTGCCGTGCGCGTGGTTTCCATGCCCTCCACCACCACCTTCGACCGCCAGAGCAGCGACTACAAGTCGCAGGTGCTGCCGGCTGGCTTGCCGCGCGTGGCCGTGGAAATGGGTTCGACCGACGGCTGGTGGAAGTACGGTGTGTCTGCCGTGGTCGGCATCGACACCTATGGTGAGTCCGCCCCGGCGCCGGTGCTGTTCAAGCACTTCGGCTTCACCCCCGAGAACGTGGCCGACACCGTGGAAGCCGTGCTGGCCAAAGCCCGCCGCAAATAAGTTGCCTGCATCGATTTCAGTGTTTTAACTTCGGAGAAAAAGCAAATGGCTATCAAGATTGGTATCAACGGCTTTGGCCGCATCGGTCGCAACGTGCTGCGCAGCGCGATCCAGAACTTCTCGGACATCGAAGTGGTCGCCATCAACGACCTGCTGGAGCCCGATTACCTGGCCTACATGCTGCAGTACGACAGCGTGCACGGCCGCTTCAAGGGCACCGTGTCGGTGGAAGGCAACAGCATCATCGTCAACGGCAAGAAGATCCGCCTGACCCAGGAGCGTGACCCCGCGAACCTGAAGTGGTCGGAAGTCGGCGCCGACATCGTGATCGAGTCCACCGGCCTGTTCCTGGACAAGGCCTCGGGCGAGAAGCACCTCGCCGCTGGCGCCAAGAAGGTCATCTTCTCCGCGCCTTCCAAGGACGACACCCCCATGTTCGTCTATGGCGTGAACGACAAGACCTACGCCGGCCAGGCCATCATCTCCAACGCCTCCTGCACCACCAACTGCCTGGCTCCCGTGGCCAAGGTGCTCAACGACAAGTGGGGCATCAAGCGCGGTCTGATGACCACGGTGCACGCTGCCACCGCCACCCAGAAGACCGTGGACGGTCCTTCGAACAAGGATTGGCGCGGCGGCCGCGGCATCCTGGAAAACATCATCCCCTCCAGCACCGGTGCTGCCAAGGCCGTGGGCGTGGTGATTCCTGAGCTGAACAAGAAGCTCACCGGCATGTCCTTCCGCGTGCCCACCTCCGACGTGTCCGTGGTTGACCTGACCGTGGAACTGAACAGCGAAGCCACCTACGAAGAGATCTGCGCCGAGATGAAGGCCCAATCCGAAGGCGCCCTGAAGGGCGTGCTGGGCTACACCAAGGACAAGGTGGTGGCCACCGACTTCCGCGGCGAGACCTGCACTTCCGTGTTCGATGCCGACGCCGGCATCGCGCTGGACAAGACCTTCGTCAAGGTCGTGGCCTGGTACGACAACGAGTGGGGCTACTCCAACAAGTGCCTGGAAATGGTGCGCGTGGTCGCCAAGTAATCGGCAATTACCTGCCAAGAAAAAGCGCCCTGCGGGGCGCTTTTTTGTTTTCACCTGTCGTTTTGGCCTGTGGCCCGCGTATTGGTTGCGTAGGCAGCTATCAAAAACAGAGCGAATGCTGGGGCGTTGGTTCAGTCCGCGAACTGCATGAAGTTCACCGGCAAGCCCGGCGTAGCCACCTGGCGGTAGAACACGCTGCCCGAGTCCGGCAATGCGGCCAGCTCATCGGCAGGGCGGCCCTTGCTGGCCGTGGTGACGTACAGCGTGCGCAGGTCCTCACCGCCGAAGCAAGGCATGGTCGGGCACTGGGCCGGCAGTTCCATCTCCTGCTGCAGGCTGCCGTCGGTTGCAAAGCGGCAGACCACGCGGCCCTCGTACATGGCAGCGGTGTAGTGACCGTGCACATCCACGGCGGCGCCGTCGGGGCGGCCCTGGTAGCGCCGATCCTTCCAGGTCCAGCCTTCGGGCTTGGGGGCCACTTTCACGAAATCGCTGCGGTTGCTCAGCACGTTGGTGTTGGATGCGTGGCTGAAGGCGACCACCGTGTGGCGCGGCGTGTCGGTCCAGTACAGCGTGGACGCGTCCGGACTCCAGGCCAGGCCATTGCCGGTGAGTGCACCGCTCACATGGCAGTGCACCTGCGCAGTGCCTGAGCGGCAGTCGATGGAATACAGGGCAGCGGCATCGGCCGACTTGGTTTCGTCCACGGTGCCTACCCACAGGCGCCCCTGCGGGTCGCACTTGCCGTCGTTGGCGCGCACGGTGGCGGTGTCGTAGGGCAGGGTAGCCACGAGCTCCAGGGAGCCACCCCAGTCCCGGGCGCGGTAGATGCCGTTGCGCAAGGCAATGACCAGCCCGCCACCGGCCACCGGGGCGATGCAGCCGGGCTCGGTCGGCATGTCCCAGCGCTGCACCTCACCCATGTAGGTGTTGGCGCGCAGCAGTTGCCGACCTGCGATGTCGACCCAGTACAGGGTGCTCTCCAGCGGGTGCCAGAACGGGGACTCGCCGAGTTCGCAGCGGGAATTGGGAAGGGTTTGCCAGGGCATGGGAATCACAGTGTGCGCACAAACCGGGGGTTTTACCAGCAAAAAAAAGCGCCCGAAGGGCACAGGGCTCCTTCGGGCGGCAATCGACTCACTTCGGTCCCGGTACGTAACCGGGATGACGGGTTCGCCTTCAAACGTATAACTGCGTTGCTTCGTCTCGCCGTGCGATTCGCACTGTCTTCGACTGCGCGCCTTGTTCTACGCTCGAATGCAAACCCGTCAGAGGGTTTAGCGGTTGTAGGCGGTTTCGCCGTGGCTGGTGATGTCCAGACCTTCGCGTTCGTCTTCTTCGCTGACACGCAGGCCGATGGTCAGGTCCACGAGCTTGAAGGCCACGAAGGACACGATACCGGACCACAGCACGGTCACACCCACAGCCTTGGCTTGGGTCAGTACCTGGGCGCCCATGGTGTAGGCGTCGGCGGTGACCATGGCCACGGTGGTCCAGTCAGCCACGAGGCTGGGGCCACCCAGGTTGGGGCTGTTGAACACGCCGGTCAGCAAGGCACCCAGGATGCCGCAGACACCGTGCACGCCGAACACGTCCAGCGAGTCGTCCGCACCGAGCAGCTTCTTCAGACCATTCACACCCCACAGACCGGCAAAACCGGAGAGGAAGCCGATGATCAGGGCACCACCGATACCGACGTTGCCGGCAGCGGGGGTGATGGCCACCAGGCCAGCGACGGCACCGGAAGCAGCACCCAGCATGGAAGCCTTGCCACGCAGCATGGCTTCACCCAGGCACCAGGCCAGCACAGCGGCGGCGGTGGCACCGAAGGTGTTGATGAAGGCCAGGGCAGCGAAACCGTTGGCTTCCAGGGCGGAGCCGGCGTTGAAACCGAACCAACCCACCCACAGCAGGGAAGCACCGACCATGGTCAGTGTCAGGCTGTGAGGCGCCATGGCTTCCTTGCCGTAACCGATACGCTTGCCGACCATGAAGGCACCGACCAGACCGGCGACAGCGGCGTTGATGTGCACCACGGTACCGCCGGCGAAGTCCAGCGCGCCCCACTGCCACAGCAGACCGGCCTTGCTGTTCATCTCATCGACCACACCAGCGGCGGTGTAGGCGTCAGGACCCATCCAGAACCACACCATGTGGGCGATGGGAGCGTAGGAGAAGGTGAACCACAGGACCATGAAGGCCAGCACGGCGGAAAACTTCATGCGCTCGGCGAACGCGCCCACAATCAGTGCACCGGTGATGCCGGCAAACGTGGCCTGGAAGGCAGCGAACACGATTTCGGGGATGTACACGCCCTTGCTGAAGGTGGCAGCGTTGGCGAAGGTGCCTGCAGCGTTGTCCCAAATGCCCTTCATGAGCACGCGGTCGAAGCCACCGATGTAGGCGTTGCCTTCTGTGAACGCCAGGCTGTAGCCGTACAGGAACCACAGCACCACGATCAGCGAGAAGGTGACCATGACCTGCATCAGCACCGACAGCATGTTCTTGGAGCGCACCAGGCCACCGTAGAACAGGGCCAGACCCGGCACGGTCATCAGGATGACCAGCAGGGTGGAGACCATCATCCAGGCGGTGTCGCCCTTGTTGGGTACGGGCGCTGGTGCGGCGGCAGCGTCAGCCGCGGGCGCGGCAGCAGCAGCGGCCGGAGCTGCGGCAGCAGCGGGTGCGGGGGCTTCAGCCGCGGCAGGCGCCGAGGCGGTGGCCGCAGGGGCGTCGGCCGCGGGCGCGGCGGACTGGGCCAGGGCCACAGAGCCTGCACCGAGCAGGCTCCAGCCCAAGACCATGGAAGCAATCAGTTTTTTCATGGTGGTGATCCTGAGAATTGGAATTACAGGGCTTCCTTGCCGGTCTCGCCGGTGCGGATGCGGATGACTTGTTCGACGTCGTAGACAAAGATCTTGCCGTCGCCGATCTTCCCGGTGCGGGCAGCACCTTCGATGGCTTCGATGACCTGTTCGACGAGGGCGTCGTCGACGGCAGCCTCGAGCTTGACCTTGGGCAGGAAGTCGACCACGTACTCGGCGCCGCGGTACAGCTCGGTGTGGCCCTTCTGGCGGCCGAAGCCCTTGACTTCGGTGACGGTAATACCCTGTACGCCAATACCGGAGAGGGCTTCACGCACCTCGTCCAGCTTGAACGGTTTGATGATGGCCGTTACTAGTTTCATGGTTTCTCCTGGTTAGGTGGGAGCGGCTGGCGGCTGCGGCCCACGGGGTCATATAGAAGGCTGTCGGGGGTTGCACCTGCCATCAGCAGGCGGTGGCCCCAGGGGACGCAGGGCTAAAAGCACAAGCCGTGCCAACCCGAAATCAGCGCCTCCACGCGACCCAGGGCTTGGTAAAACCCGTTGCATCCGCTAATATCACTGTATAAATAAACAGTCTGCACTGTTTTGGGGCTGCTTGCGCTGCGGGTGCAGCCGTATTGCACTGCTTTAGGGAGAAATTCGCATGGGCTTGTCTTTGGTGCGCAGTCGATCGCTGCAAGGGCTGCAGGCCGTGGAGGTGCTGGTGGAGGTGCACTTGGCCAACGGGTTGCCAAGCTTCACGCTTGTGGGCTTGGCCGATGTCGAGGTCAAGGAAGCGCGTGAGCGGGTGCGCTGCGCGATCCAGAACGCCCGCCTGGAGTTCCCCAACAACAAGCGCATCACGGCCAACCTGGCGCCGGCCGATCTGCCCAAGGACTCCGGCCGGCTGGACCTGCCTATCGCGTTGGGTCTGCTGGCGGCCAGCGGGCAGATTGACGCCGCCAAGCTCGCCAACTATGAATTTGCCGGGGAGCTGTCCTTGTCCGGCGAGTTGCGCCCGGTGCGCGGCGCGCTGGCCATGGCCCTGGCATTGCGCCAAGGCGGCAGCACGCGGGTGCTGGTGCTGCCACCGGGCAGTGCCGAGGAAGCCGCCCTGGTGCCCGACGTTTCGGTCATTCGCGCCCGCCACCTGCTGGACGTGGTGCGCCGCTTTGTCCCCACGCCCTTGCCCAACGACGATCTGACCGGCGAGGCCGACGATGGCGGCTGGGTGCGGCTGCAGCCCACGCCGCGGCGCTCCACGGCACCCGCTTTGGATTTGGCCGACGTCAAGGGCCAGGCTGGCCCGAAGCGGGCCCTCGAAATCGCAGCGGCCGGCGGCCATTCGGTACTGTTGAGCGGGCCGCCCGGTTCCGGCAAGTCGATGCTGGCCCACCGCTTTGCCGCCCTGCTGCCGCCGCTCGACGACGAGCAGGCCTTGCAGAGCGCGGCGGTGCGTTCACTGGCGGGTCGCTTCGATCTGGCGCAATGGGGGCAGCGCCCCACCGGCAGCCCGCACCATTCGGCCAGCGCCGTGGCCCTGGTGGGTGGCGGCTGATGACTGTATTATTATTTGATAATATTTCTTTTAACTGATAATTGTACCGTTATCTGATAATTTGACTTTAAAATGCCTCAAGCTGAGGCGGCCCTGAAAAGCCAGACATATATCCATTTCGCCTCAGATCTGAAAATGGAGAAGGCAAGGAACGTAAATCGCATAAGGCATAGCCAAAAGCATGGGATCAAGCGTTTCGCCAAGTCCATTCTCAACGCCTTGGGGGTTTAACAACCTGCAGAAGCCACATCCACCGCAATATTGAGCTCCATAGGCAGCAGGTGACGCGTCAGCGAGGCGCCATTTTTTCGTCCCTTCTTGCACAGGTGGGGGAAGCTACTTGGTACGGTCAAGCAAGATTCGGCGAAGTACATCCCACAAGGACTCTCCGGTTGGCACACCTGACGCCTGTAAGATGTGTAAGACAGTGCAATATTCTTGCACCGGGGAGCAGAGGAAAAATAACATATGGCATTCGAAAACCTCACGATTGGCCGCATCATCATTCATGAGATCTTCCGCATCAACGAAGATCGAAACATGGTGGAACCACGCTATGGAAATGGCTTGATTCAGCTTGATGCTGAAGCCAAAGACGCCTTGCAAAAGCGAATCACCGAAGCCCTCGGTAGTTCGTCGCACGGCGTCGAAATGAGCATCAACGACGCAGGCGCTCATAGTGTTTGGTCTTCTACAAAGACCATCATTGAAGCGGCAGGCAGCGACGCCCAATTCATCCAGCTATCGCAAGCAATAACGGCAAAACTTGCAGCCTCGCAGACCACCAAGGTGGTACCTGGGGGCATTGTGGTGATCATAGATGGCACTGCAGGCCACCCTGCTCGTCCTTTCGTTTGCGTCATCAAAGCGGAACCACACCCAGGGTTTATCAAGCGAGAAGAAAACGGTCACCTATTACTGGAATATCTCCGAGACCTCATCCTTACTCCTGAGGCCAAGCTGTACAAAATCGGAGCGTTTGTCCGGTCCGATGCAGCCCAAGCCAATGCTCAGCAGCCTACTGCTGGCTGGCGGGCATTTCTCTTTGATGATCTGATCACCAAGGGAAACAAGTTGGGAGCGGCTCACTATTTCTATTCAACTTTTCTGGGGTTGAAATTTCCGTCCAACAGTGCATTCCAGACCAAGGAATTCCACACGCTCACCAAGAAATTTATCAGATCAGCGGACATCAGTGAAGAAAGCCGTAGCGATCTTTTGAATGCCCTGACCGCCTACCTGAAAGCTGACCAAATCGCCACTATTCAAGTGGGAATTTTTTCAGATACCTACCTGGGGACGGCGGAACTCAAGGACGCCTACACCCACTACATGGAGCAAAACGAGTTTCCTGTACAGGCGATCCATAAAGACCTTAGTGAAGTGGCTCCCGCCCTTAAAAAGCGCAAAATCTCTTTTGGGCACAACATCAGCCTGACCGCCCCTCCAGAGGAGTTCGAGGGTTTGGTACGCATCCAATCCATTGATGGCGACGCGGATGAGCATGGACAAGTGCCCAAGTGGACCCAAATCACCATCAGAGACCACATTCGGGAACAGGAATGAAAGAAGCCGAGCTTCTTGCCAAATGGAGGGCTGAACGGCCTCTCTACGAGGCTTGGGCGGACTTCATTAGCCAGAAAGTACACGAGGCACTTCACACCAGTATTGCCCCTGTGTCACTCGACTACTTCATCAAGGTACCCGTAAAGCCCAGGCTCAAAGCTGACAGCACACTAGTCGACAAGGCCCTGCATCGCAAGAAGTATGCGAATCCCTATGAAGATTTGACCGACAAAGTTGGCATGCGATTCGTCGTCCTGCTGACAACCGACATCAGAAAAGTTTGCGCTGTCATCGAGGCGGGGGTGGGGAAAGGCCTTTGGGATGCCTCAAAGGATCGAGACTATGAACAGGAGCGACTTGATAAGCCCTTGGAGTTCTCGTACCAATCGGTCCACTACATACTACGTGCCAGGGAAGGTGCCGAACATCAAGGACACAAGATTCCTGTAGGTGCTTCCTGTGAAGTCCAGATCCGAACCCTATTGCAGCATGCTCATAGCGAGCTAACGCACGACACGATCTATAAGCCCAAGACAACGGCAAAACCCGAGGTCAAGAGGACAGTTGCCAAGAGCATGGCACTCATTGAGGCGACCGATGAGTTCTTTGAGAAAGCCATTAAGGACCTTGATGAAGCGGCCCGTCCTGGCCGTGAGCTCATGGCATTTTTGACTAGCATCTACGAAGAGGGCGTCAAAGCCTCTGCAGGCAGTGAACTGTCCAATCAGATTCTGATCGACACATGCTTTGATCTGGCGCCGGCAACTCCCTATAAGGAGATCAACGACTTCTTGCAGGCCAAGGGCTTTGTATTTGACAGGATCAAAGAGCGCATCGCTACCAGTCACTTTTTCACCCAACCTATCGTGCTTTTAGCCTACTACCTCGCATACGCCAAACCTGCTCAAGTCAAAGACATATGGCCCCTTGATCGGAACGACTTGGCCCTGGTTTTCAGTGACCTAGGTAAAAAGTTCGAGGACTGACTTTTATGCGCTTTCCATGGACGAAAGACAAATACGCGTTGTCTCCATACCTTCGCGATCCAAATCGCCTCGGCGACGTCATTGCGGCAATTCAAGCCATGGCGACATACAAGTTCTACAAACTTTCTTTCGCTAGCTGGGCAGACCGAATGTCAGCCGACGAGTCACAGGCGGACAAATGGCGAACAGTATTTATTGAGCACCCAGAGTTTTTTAGGTTGGACTCGGCAAAGGAAAAAGCATCATTGGTTTGGCGGCGGCAATTTCCGAAGAGGTACGACGTTGACACTGTCAAAGTGCTGACGAACGACGAGTACGAACAGCTATCTCCAGAAATGAAGTTTCGCATTTCCCGGGTCCCCTTAGCGTCAGCTGACATTAAGGCTCTTATAGATACGGCAGTGAATCTTCATTCACGTGCTTTGGAGCATCAAAAAGATAAGCGTTGGTGGGCCGCACTTGCTGGCGCTGTCGGTGGCTTAGTCGGCTCAGTACTTGGGGCACTACTCAAGTGAGTCAGCACTCTATTGTTGAAACCTTCGGCCATTGATATCGATTGGCCTCGTTACTTAACTATGTCTGCTGACCCCATTACTTACTGCCTAGAGCGAGTTTCCGACTATCGGGACTTCGAGCGACTCTGTTCAGCTTTTCTGGCTGGCGCCGGTTATCCCGACATCGACCCACTGGGTGGAACAGGTGACGAGGGTCGGGACGCCATTATTAGAAATGACGGATCGGGGCGAAAGATTGGCTTCGCATATACGGTTCGATCAGATTGGCGCGTCAAGCTCGCGAGCGACTGCAAGCGAATCCACGAAAAGGGCCACTCCCCGGATATCTTCGTCTTTGTTTGCACGGAGGCACTGACAGCATCGGAGAAGGACTTCGCGTACAAGTTCGTCACCGACAAATATCAGTGGACACTCGACCTGTTCGATATTGAGAGATTGAGGGCACAACTCGTCGGACCCCAGCGGCACCTGATTGCACAGCACTCCAGTATCTTCACGCCGCCGTTCTTCCCACAACGTGGTGGTCAGTCAATCGCTGAAAGTCGGGATACCTTACTGATAGATCATGTTGCAGCCGACCATGCATTAGCCACTTGGCTAGCCCGTCGTCTATCGCTAGCGGGATTTCAAACTTGGTGTCAGGGAACCGCCCCTCTTGCAGGGGAGAACGCAGACGAAACTGTGCGCACGCTGCTCGACACGCGCGCAAACCACTATTTACCCGTCTGCTCCTCTGCCAGCCTCGCTGATGGGGTGTTTCTGGAACGTTGCACGATCGCCGCAACCAGGGAGGTTTTTGTGCTTCCCTGCAAATTGACCACAACACCAGATCCACGCATGCCATCGAGACTCGCCAAGTTAGCACCAGCAGACTTCGACAGCTCATGGAACACCGGTTTGAACCAGGTACTAGAACGGTTGAGCGCATTGGGCATCAAGCCATCGCTTGAGCCTGACCGAGGGCGACAAATTGCTCTCAGAGACTACCTTCCTACACGAGTTACGGTTGCAAAGCCCGAACCTGTTTTTGCTAATGTTTTCCCGATTCAATTACCCAAGACCATGCTCGTCTTCGACCTGCGAAAGTCGTTGACGGACGTTGAAACACTTGAACTTCGTAAGCATTGGGCATTTGTTGAGTTAGGCGCATATCGTCTCATCGCTTTCATGCCACCGCCACGGCAGACCATTTCCTCGGTGACTGTCGAGCGCACCCCTGAATTTCTTTGGGAAGACATTCCGCATAAAGATGGCAAAAAGACCATGGACATTGCCAAAGAGCTTGCCTGGCGCAGCCTTGAGGTCGTATGCGCGCAAAAGGGATTGAAGTTCTGCAGTGACAGACGGGTTTTGTATTTCCCTGAGCGCGAAACGGGCGACTGGAATCAGTCGATTCAACACGTTGACGGTCGCTCAACTACTGTGCGGCTCAACGGTGAGCGCACAAAGGGATGGGGGGATCGTGCTTCTCTATTCCTTTACCAACTTGCACCCAAATTCCGACCTCAACGTGACGCTGATGGTTCTTGGAGCATGTTGGTCAACGTCTACATACGCGTTACGACCCTTGAAGGTGCGATGTTTGAGGGCAAGGAGATTGGCCGGCGTAGAAAGATTGTTAGCAAGAGTTGGTGGAACAAGGAATGGCTAGCGCGTTTACTGGGGGTAGTACAAGCCCTTCAGACCAGTGACGGCCGTATCGAGATTGGGGAAGGTGCCCGCGCCGTATCGATGCTGAGCAAACCGCTAAGTTGGGATTGCCCGGTGGGCCTGGATGTCTCTGTACTTTCCGGCATGTCCGACATCGGAGAAGAGATTGCGCAATACCGCGTCCGCGATGAGGACGATGACGAGAGCGACGAAGCTTCCCCGGCCTTAAAAGGAGCTTTAGGCGCATGACCGACACATTCCACTTTCTCGGTGAACCTCTGCTTCAGTTTGGGCTTGGTCAAACGGCCGAAGATCCACATGATGGTTTGGCACTTTTTGGCCCCGCTGAGCCGCGCACACAAATGCCGGACAACATTGTTATCGGCACAGCACAAGGCATTGAGCTTTGGAAAGATTGGTGCGCCGCCCTGAATGCACCGGCTGCATGTGTTGATCCGACGCGCCATCGAGCTTGGCCACCGTTTCCTGGCTATGACGTCGCTTTCGGAGCAAAGTGGCCCAGTCCAACACGGAGCTACCCCGTAGAAGCAGCTCCGCTGTCGGATGCATCGCGAAAGGCTGATCGCTTTGAGCGCGCCTTTGCCGTTGCAAACCTCTACATGGGAGCGCTTGATCGTGTGGCAAAAATGGACGCTCGGCCAGCGTTGGCCATAGTGGTCGTTCCTGATGAGGTCTACGAGAATTGCCGGCCTAAATCATCGGTGGTTTTCTCCCAGCGAAGCGATGCCACTCGGACCAAAGATGAAGTGAAGTTCATCAAGCAGGCTATTGATGATCGAAATAGCGGGCAATGGCGGATGTTCGATGACGAGGATCCGACCATCACGGCAAAACTTGAGGAGTTGGATGAGTTTGAGGAGGCCAGAGGCTTGTCACCCGATTTCCGCCGACAGCTGAAGGCTCGAATGATGGCCTTTGAATTGCCAGTTCAGATCATTAAAGAATCCACCCTGCGCATTCCGGCACAGGTACGGAATGGAGAGCCCGGTACGAATCCTCTATCTGACCGACTCTGGAACTTCGGCACAGCTGTTTTTTACAAATGTGGCGCTAAGCCCTGGAAGACTCCGTGGGCTCGGGAGGGAGTCTGCTATGTCGGACTCGCCTACAAGCTTACTGAAGATGGTCGTAATGCATGCTGCGCTGCACAGATGTTTCTTGATAGCGGTGATGGCGTGGTTTTCGTCGGTGAGTTCGGTCCGTGGTACTCCACGGAGCGAGGGGAATTTCACCTACCACCCGACAAGGCTGAGGCCCTGTTGCGAGGAACTATCGCGACTTACCAACAGGAAGATGGACGGCCGTTGAAAGAAATATTCTTACATGCTCGCTCGGGGATAGATGCGGATGAGTATGAGGGTTTCAAACGCGCTTGCCCACCGGACGTCAATTTGGTTGCCATTCGTGTCCGCCAGGATCGCGGTGGCCTGCGCCTCTACAGATACGATGAGCATCCCAACGTGGCTAAACGCGGCCAGCACCCTGTACAACGAGGCGTCTTCTGGCAACGCTCGGCACGCCACGGACTTTTGTTTACCAACGGATTCAAGCCCAGAATTGCAACATATGACGGATTCGAGGTTCCCGTCCCCCTTGCAATTACGGTTCAGCACGGCGACGGTGACTTAGTGCAAGTCGCCAAAGACATCTTAGGTCTTACCAAGCTGAACTACAACTCGTGCCAGTTGGGTGAGGGGCAACCCATTACAGTCAAATATTCGGACCGCGTGGGAGAAATTCTGCTTGCTAATCCCGGCTTGCCGTCGGACAAGTGGAAGCACAACTTCAAGTACTACGCCTGAGAAGACGGTCAAGTCAGCCGGAATAAACAGCATGGATCGGCTGTCGCCGCGACTCTTCAAAATGACTAAGTGACCGCACAGCAGGTGCGTATTCCGGTTGACCTGACCATCTGTTCCGGGAATTGCTGACCACCAACAGCAGGTTTTCTTGTGTTGACCAGAGTTTGTTGCTGCACAGGCGTGGAACGTCAACAAGGGGCCAGTTGCAGTCGCTTGCGAGTGTCTGCTATCGGACGGTTGAATCCGCCAGTAAAAGCAATGGGACGGCAGTTTGTTGATCGCGCTCTAAGGCGCTGTAGCGCATAGACCGTACAAGAAACCTTCCCACAAAGTATGCCGGGGATCGCCAATAGAGCTGGCAATCTCCTACCATGGTGCCATGCGCAATGTAGTTGCCGGTCCCCTTGAAACCAGCTTTCTTGCTGACCTGGAAAACATCGCCCTGGATCTCATCAAGGCGTTTGGGTTGCGGTACAAACAAGAACAGGTAAACCTGAGCTGTCCCCTGATGCGCTGGATGGACTTTCGCCATCGGTATGTCGAGCCCATCCCCCGCCCAACGGTTTTCTCCGACAAGTTCCGCAGGATCCAGCTGCCGCCCGACGCCGCGCGCGCGCTGCATCAGCTGGTGGGCATGTTTGAAGCCGGCGCCAACGTCAATCCCTACCAGGGGCGGGGCCTAATCATCAACAACGATACCAGTGCGCTGGCCGGCCACAAGCGCACCGACTTGCTGTTCGCGGACTGGGGCATCCTGCACTTTCACCTCACGACCAAGCTTATCCCCGCTGGCCAATATTTCTCCGCGCCTGCTGACTATCTGGCGTTTTGCCTTGTCGGCAGCGACGCGGTGGCCTTTATCGACGTCCTTAGGCACCCTAGCAGGGAGGGCTTTGCCAACATGGATTTGTTCGAGACCATGGCTAGGAACTGGCCGGAATACATCGAGCAATACCGGCTCAGGGGCATCCTGCCCGGACGTCGGGTCCTCACCACCAAGGAAGTGAGTACGCTCAGGGAAGGGGGCGTGGGGGCCATCTATAACTATCAGGGGGCCGCGTACATAGGGCCCGGCGGAGGCGTGACATCTGCTTGCACGCCGGTGCGCCTGACCGTTGCATGCGACCACATCACGGAAGGGGTCAGGACACTGGCCAGAATCGTCGACGACCCTGCAGGGCAAGTCCGCAAACACCCAGTTTTGGCGGCCGTGCCCGTCCCCCAGTTCCAACTTGGACTCTGTCAAAGCGGGTTGTTGGTTAGAGAGACTCACTCCAACACCAGCTTTGACCTTCTCCAGGATGGTCCAAGCGATGGACCTACTTGGGTGCGGCAGTTAAGCGAAGCGATTTCTCCAGTATGGGCTATCAACGCTCTCCAGCCCTAGCTAGTAGAAATGCGACCTGACTGGCAGAGGGAAGGGGCGGATGCGTGTAGTCGCAATTGAGTTCTGCGAGTCTGGACTGCCGAGCAGGTGCAGGATTTACCAGAGAGTGCTGTAGGGTCTCCCGGAGCCCCAGCGTACTCAAGAACACTTCAACTTTCTGCTACGCTGAGAAAACAATGAGCCTAATAGGCCAACAGCGGAGGAAAAATGGCAGGAGCAAACCGTTCAAAACTTGTACGCATCACCGTGCGCAATATCGGATGCATCGGCAACGATGGTGTTGAGATCGAACTCGACAACGTGGTCTGCTTGGTCGGCAAGAACAATGCCGGAAAGTCCACTATTCTGCGAGCCTACGAGCTTGCGAAGGGTTCGGCCCAGTTCAGCGAATCGAAAGACCGCTGCCTATATGCATCCGTAGACCACCCCAGCGAAGTGCAGCTCGAGGTGCATATTCCAGAGGACATCGGGAACGTTGACGCAAAGTGGAAGACCGAGAAGGATGGCCTGCTGATCGTTAAAAGCCGATGGCAGTGGGTGGCGCCGAATTTCGAAAAGGTACGCACGACTTGGGATCCTACTGGTGGTCCCGATGGTCAGGGAGATTGGGCGGAGGATGGTAAAGCCGGCGGGGCGGACCCAGTGTTCAGCTCCAGGCTACCCCGTCCTCTTCGCATCGGCTCGTTGGATGATGCGGCGAAGACTGAGGAGATGCTGCTTATGCTCGCGCTTGGCCCGTTGATCGCGGGCCTTGAAAAAGAGCGAATCAATCCAGCCTCCGAGCTTTCCCAAGCGATCGACGGCGTAACCCAACGGCTGAATGCACTGAGTGGCGCGCATCAGGCGCATTTCAATGCCATCTCTAGTCGCGTGGGAGCTGGATTCAAAGGCGTGTTTCCGAGTCTCGACGTCAAGTTGACTGTTGGATCTGGTCCGCTGGTCCCGAAACTCGGCGATCTGATCAAATCCGGGTCGAGCCTCAAGGTACAGGACGGTGCCACGGAAACGGCGCTGGGCCAACAAGGCACCGGTGCCCGACGCGCGCTCTTCTGGTCGATGCTGCAAGTCCATAATGAACTATCACGAGATACCGAGATCAGACAGGAGTTCCGCAAACGGCTCGACAAGGACCTGACCGACACCGAGAAGAAAAGGACGAAGGAGGCAGTCAAGGCAAAGCCTAATTTTGAGGAAATCCAGGCACTCGATATATCTATTGGGACCCTGAAGGCACTGCTCCAGGCGCATGACGAAGGAGCACCTATCCCAGACAGTCCCGACGATCCAGCCTTCCCGGGGTACCTGCTACTCATCGACGAACCGGAGAACGCACTGCATCCCATGGCGGCGCGCGCGGCTCAGCGTCATCTTTACAAGCTGGCGGCGAGCCCCGACTGGCAGGTCATCATGACTACGCACTCTCCCCACTTCGTAAACCCGTTCGAGGATCACACCACGATCGTTCGACTTGAACGCTCGGGCGAGGATGCATCTGCGCCAATGGCACCAAAGACCTACCGCTCAGATCGAATCGAATTCGAAGGCGAGGACAAACAGCGGCTCCAAGCGTTGCAACATATAGACCCAAGCTTTTCCGAAGTGTTCTTCGGCTCCTACCCGATCCTCGTCGAAGGAGATACGGAACATGCCGCGTTCATGTCGTCAATCATCGAGCGGCAACACGGATTAATGGATCGCGTCACCGTAATCCGAGCGCGCGGTAAGGCGATCCTGGTGCCACTGGTCAATGTCATGACCCACTTCAAGATCGACTTCGGAATCGTCCACGACGCAGACTCACCTTTCAACAAAAAGGGTGACAAGAACGGTATGTGGACAGTGAACGGGAGGATTCGCGAGGCCGTGCTCAAGGCGCGGGCGGCCGGATTGACTGCTCGGCACAGGATCAGCATTCCAGACTTTGAGCGTTTTTTGGGTGGCGAGGAAGAGTCTACGGACAAACCGCTAAATACATATCTCGTAGTAGCGAAGGTCGATGCCTTGGCCACGCAGGTGCAGATGCTGATGACCGCACTGTTGGATTCGGCCCAGTACGAGCCATTTCCTGACGGCGCCCTTGCCGAAGGCGACTATCTGGCGTGGCTAGGTGGTGTCGTCCAAGCCTGGGCAAGAGAAAACGGTTTGGCCGATCAGGTTCGATTCAAGGGAGCGTAAACCCAGGAAGCTGGCTGTTCAGATCGACTTCTGGTGGGAGCCAGTAGCAGTCATCGGAGAATGCCATCTTTGGAGCGGTTCCCTATGACCTTAAGCGTTTACCTCGATAGCAGCGACTATTCTGTACTCTCTGATCCTGGCAGAGCAAGTCGAGAAGCACCTGGTGTTCTTGAGAAGCTTCAACGCCTTAGGGATGACGGACTGGTGGAGTTCTTCTTCTCTGCAGCACACCTGACGGAAATGGCTCCACTACAACCGAGCTATGCAGACGCAGCAATTAGACGCGGCAATGTATTGGTGGAACTGTGCGGAGGCAACTGCATGGTTCATCAGGAAACACTTTTTCGCGCAGAGGTAAGCACCGCGCTTGGTCTTACTGCCTCAGTGTCAAACCCGACAGATCGCAACGGCAGATGGTTTCAAGACAATATTGCGGAAATGTCTCCTGTCACTGCAGTAAGCCATCTTCGATCTCTTCAAGACTCCATCGCGGAACTACTCCCTGAAGCCTCACGAGCACAGAGAAGGCAAGTTCAGCGGAAGCTTTCGAAAGGTGGGAAGCTGCGTCCTGCAATCCACAACTCCATTGTTCGCGATGCCAAAGAGGTCGACCTTAACGAAATCCTTGCGCTTTATCCAATGACTCAGGATGCAGCGCGCGTGTTGGCGCGATACGTTGCCGGAGACGCCAGCGCTGAGCATGCAACTGCAGCGTTTGAATCTTGTCTTCGGGATCCTAGATGGATGATGCAGTGGTTTGAAAAGCATCATGGCAAACTGACACCCTTCGTTGCATGGGCTCGTGGCCCAGCTGCACAGGTAACGAGCAAAGTGATTGAGATGGCGCAACTCATCGAAAATGCGCGTGAAAATCCATATCTCAGTGAGGAGCTTCTCAACTCCATATACGGACCTGCAGCATGGGCGGAGCTGCAGGAAAAAATGCTTGTCAACATCGCCAATAAGTTTGGCGAGGGGATAAAAGCAAACACTAGGCTAGACATTGATTCGATTGATAATTCCTGTCCGGGACTTTCGGCGGCAATCCGCTCATTGCACTCTGCCTGGTACTCGATAACTTTTGAGAAGCAACGCAAGCCGAAAGAGAGCGATTTTGTAGATGCCCTGCATACGGCCTATGCTCCATATGTGGATGTGTTTAGAGCAGATGGGTTCATGGCAAATTACGTCACTAAACAGGTCGCTCAGTTCGGCACTACGGTCGTATCGAAGCTCTCATCTCTCCCGAATATCCTCCAAAATCGCTGTGCACCAGTGGCTAACAAGGCCCAAGTCGACTGTACCTCGGCGCCCCTATGATGGTCTTCATGGATGCCGCACTCGATCAACTATTGGTTCAAACTGAAGCTCTTCACAAAGCTGCTATAGGACACGCTAAAGTTCTACGGCCGCTTGGCGATTTGCGTACTATGGTCGCGTTTCAAGCTGGCTGCCTGGCACTAGAGCATTCTCGTTCTGTGCAGATTCTTATTGCGGATGGGCGCCTCCCTTCCGCCTTTGCGTTGTTTCGCCCTCAATTTGAAAGCCTTGTTCGAGGTATCTGGCTGCTACACGCAGCAAGCGACAACTGGATTCAAAAGTTCGGCCAGCCCTTGACAACCGACAGTGCCAAACGGGCCAACGAAGGGCCGGGTTTCGCAGAAATGCTCAAAGAGCTCAAAGCAAGTCCGTCATCACCCTCAAATATCGTCGAGCAACTGCACGAGTACAAAGAAGCGACATGGAAGCCACTAAACAGCTATACGCATGGTGGAATTCATCCGTTGACTCGAAATTGGACTGGCTACCCACCTCAACTGACCTACGCTGCTGTGCGCAACGCAAACGCAGTGCTGGCACTCACCTTGCAATTGCTGTCCATTCTTACCGGAGACCCGCGCAATATGGAGCCTGTCCATCGTATGCATGTGGAGTTTGCCGATTGCTTCAACGTGTTGCCCCCAAAAACGGAGCAATAGCGACGCCTTACCGAAAGCACAAGTCCCAAATGCCAAAACCTCCTCAATCTGGAATCACTACGCTCTCAGCATTAAATGCACAGCATCTTGATGCACTGCATAAATCCGGCGTTACAGAGCGAGCCATTGAGCTGCTAGCAATCATCTCAACTGACTGGGTTCAGGGAGTGGGAGTCGCGGCCGCCGAGTTCCGTCGCGATCATCGTCGAGATGCCGTCGTTCTAAGGTCGCTGGAAGAACGGCGGTTTATTGCCGGCAACGGGGCGTTACCGTATGTGCCGGAGTTCAGCGCCTTCTGTGCAACTTTGGTTGCTAGGAAACGCATCGCTGTGTCTTTGTTCGGGGAAATGAAGCTAGTTATCAAAAGAGCTCTCGAATTGCTGCACAAAGAACCATTGCGCACTCAGGTACGTTTAGACGAATTCACGGCTCAATATCCACTTTCCCCACTAACCTTTCCCGCAGTGAAGCTGCTAGGAACCGCATCGCTTGGAATTTATCTGAGCTCTGACAACGGTGTGAGTTTGATTCAGTTTTCCGAAGAGACGCTGAAAGGAAAGAAGCTTCTTGACTACATCAGCGGCTACCTGAGCATGATCACCCTGTCCGCCAACGGCGAGCGCACTTCGTCGCAGCCGACGGGACGTGAGCTCAATACCTTTTCAATCGACAAACTGCAGCTTGTTGCGGACGCTCACGAAAAGGCAGACCGGGCGCTGTCACAGTGGAATAGAGCTCCCGACACTGCTATCTCTTCGGCCAAATCAGCGTTGGAGGCCACTCTCAAATTTATTGCGCACGCGGAAGGCTTACCTATGTCCGGCGCCATCACGTTGCCACAACTCTTGACGCTTTGTAGACCGGTGTGCGGATTGGGCTCCGACCCATCCCACAAGATCGGTAGATCCGTTGCCAGTCTGTGTACCGAGATTGCCGAAGCACGCAATGTCCTGGGGGACTCACACGGGAAGTCTCCCGTCGCACCTGTTCCAACAAGATCCGAAGCAAGGTTCATTGTTGGCGTGGCCTTGCATTTGTCAGATTGCTTGCTGGATCGCTATGACGCGCATCGCATGACGTCGGAAATACCGCGAAAGCTGAAATAGGAAGCTGCGAGTTCTAGCGCCTGTTTGACTTGCCAACCATACACGCAGGGGGGCACCAATGACTGCTCTCAGGCGCTGAGTCTGGTTGTCCGGATATCAGCTTTGGGTCGACTGTTGCGGGCCAAGTGTTGACGCTCACATGTGACTGCTTTCGAGCTGCGAATATCACTCCATCAAAGTTACTGCCTGGCTCATGAAAATTTCAGTTATAGGCTGAGCCATCGGTACTTGCGGCGCGACACCACCGTTCTTGACCGAAACCAGTCGCCCTTCTTTGAGCATGTTCTCGATTACGTAAAGCTCGTGCTTCAAACGGCGCTCGATCAGCACGGTCACTGTCCAATTTTGTCGACTTGCCCCTCATGGAAATCCCAAACCTGGAGGTTAACCATGGCGGCACAGGAAAGGAACTTGATACCCACATTCGTAAATAGAGTCATCTGCATACCCACCATGCCGTGCGCCCTCTACAGCACATGCTAATTAGCGCATCATGACTCGTCCCGGAAGGCCAACCAATTTGCAGGAAGCACTTTCATCACACGAAGCGTGTGTGTTGGCGCCGATTGAATCTCGACAACGTCATTTTCCGGTGGGCGGCAACAGCCTATGCAGGCTATAGAGAAGTGGTTCGAGCGTTATCCGCACTTACTCCAGAGGCGACCATATTGTCCCCTCGAATGCGACAAATATGCAGATTCATGCTTGGTTGGAACGAATACCATGCGCAAGAAATCCGATGAATATGTCGGCCACTTCATCACCTCGAAGATCGCCATCGATATGCAACCATTGGGACAGGGAATTGATGGCACCCATAAACCAGAAAACCGCCAACTTCACGTTGCACGGTGCAATCGATCCGTCCTGAACACCGCCCTCAAGCACTTTCCGCAACTCCAGATCGAACTTGCGTCGGCGCAGCGTGATTTTCTTTTGGTCCGCGGCAGACATCATCGAGACATCATGAAGAATCGCCGGGGCCCCCATTTCATTTGTTAACAATGAAATGTAATTCTTCATAAAGGCACTGATGCGCCCATACCCCGTGCTTTCGGAAGCGATCGCGTCATGCAAAACGCGATCCCCCAATTGCATGGCCAACTCGTGGCATTCGTAGACCAGCTCTTGCTTGTTCTTGAAATAGTAGTACAGGGCGGGCTTGGTGACATTGAGCGTTTTGGCGATTTCGTCGAGCGACACATTTTTGTAACCATGGCGGCCAAACGCGCGCGAAGCTTCTGCAATGACGGCTTGCTTCTTGAGCTGGTACTGCTCATCCGCTCCGCCCACGGCATTGTTCCATTTCGCGGCCTTGTTCGCGCGCTTGGCAAGCACGCGTGGCCGTGACTTGGGTTTTGCATCAATTTGCGTGCTCATTAATATTCTATTCCTTGCGGGTATCCGCATCCCCATCAGGGTCATAATGATATATGACTGAGGGAGCGCTGACAGGGTGTCTACCCCTGCCCCGGTCCATCAACCCGCCAGAATATTGCGAGCGATGATCAACTTCTGGATGTGGCTCGTGCCTTCGTAGATCTTGGTCACGCGCACGTCCCGGTAGTAGCGCTCGACAGGGAAGTCGTTGACATACCCATACCCGCCATGCACCTGCAGTGCTGCAGAGCACACCTTCTCGGCCATTTCGCTGGCATAGAGTTTGGCCACGGCAGCCTCCTTGCCGGTTGGCAGACCCGCGTCCGTCAGGCGCGCGGCATACAGCATGTATTGGTGCGCCACCTCAACTTGCATCGTCATCTCCGCCAAATCGAAACTGACAGCCTGCAACTCGGTCAGGGGCTTGCCATACGCCTCTCGGTCCTTGGCGTACCGAATGGCAGCTTCTAGGGCCGCGCGGGCGATGCCGATCGCCAAAGCCGCAATGGCAATGCGGCCATCGGACAGCAGCGACAGCGCCTTGCCGTAACCACGTCCCTCTTCGCCGACCAAGTTCGCGACAGGCACGCGCATGTTGTCCAGCTGGATCTGGGCTGTATGGGCGGTGTGCTGGCCCAGCTTTCGCTCAATACGCAAGCACTGGTAACCCGGGTCCTTTGGATCGACAATCATCAGGCTGAAGCGATTGCGCGTACCGGGCTCACCAGTAGCGGCCACCAAGAGCGCAAAGCCCGCCTCGCTGCCATTGGATATCCACTGCTTGCTGCCATTGACCACATAGAAGTCCCCATCCCGCTTGGCAGTGGTCCGCAGTGCTGCGGTATCCGAACCTGCGTGCGGCTCGGACAACAAGAAGGCAGCAATGCTTTCGCCACTGGCCAGACCGGGTAGGTAGCGCGCCATCTGCGCTTCGCTTCCGAAGGTGCGCAGCACGTGCGCCGCTGAATTGTGGACATGCATCATGGTGGCAAAACCACCGTCGGCCGCCGCGAATTCTTCAATCGCCAGGCAATACTCCACGAACGAAAGCCCCGAGCCGCCATGAGCCTCTGGCGCGAGCATGCCCATAAAACCGACCTCGGCCACCGCCTTGATTTCGTCGTGCGGCCAGGCACCCGAACGATCACGCTCAGCAGCTGTGCTAGCCACCACCTCCGTTGCAACGCGCCGGGCAGATTCCCGAATAATGACCTCTTGTTCGCTCAGCAAAGCGTTAGAAACGATGCTCATAAATACTTCCTTAAAAATTGGGATAACGAGTGACTGAATGCGCTCAGCCCAACCAGCGCTTGCGGCGGCGGTAATGTTTCATGTCGCGAAAGCTCTTCCGAGCCCCATCGACTGTCAGGCCGAGGTAGAACTCACGCACATCCTCATTTGTCTTGAGACTGCTGGAGGGCCCCTCCAGCACGATTCTTCCGCTCTCCATCACATACCCATAGTCGGCCAAATCAAGCGCGACGCGGGTGTTTTGCTCCACAATCAGCAAGGTCAATCCGCTGGCCTTGAGGTCACTCAACAAGCCATAGACCTCATCGACCATCAGCGGTGCCAGGCCGAGTGATGGCTCATCGATCATCATCAACCTAGGCCTGGCCATCAGGGCCCGGCCGATCACCAGCAATTGCTGCTCGCCGCCCGACAGGTAGCCTGCAGTGCGATGGCGCAAAGCCGCCAGACGCTGGATGCGGCCATACACCTCATCCAGCCTTTCCTTGCCGGCGCTGGCGTTACCCATGTGGCCCCCAACGACCAGGTTTTGCTCTACCGTCATGTGGCGCAGCACCTTACGTCCTTCCATGACGTGCACCAGTCCTTGGCGAACGACATCGACAGGGTTGGCGCCGGTGATGTCCGCGCCGTCAAACGCAATACTTCCCGCAGTGACACGACCATCTTCGGTCCTCACTAGGTTAGAGATGGCCTTGAGCGTGGTGCTTTTGCCGGCACCATTGGCGCCCAGCAGGGTTACGCACTGTCCCGTCGGCACTTTGGCGGTAATGCCTTTGACAGCGAGAATGACGTCACTGTAGAGGACTTCAACATTGTTCAGTTCAAGCACAGGTGGCTCCAGATGATGGGGTCTGGGTTCGGGCGATCCAAACCCAGACCGGTTTTAAATTACCACTTGTTCAATACAGGAACCGGAACGTTTTGCTCGACAAGTTTGTACTTGCCCTTTTCTATGGTGCTGATATTGACTGCAAGGCCCTCTGTCGGGAACGGTGCTTCATTGCTGAATTTGATGTTAGGCAAGACTCCGAAGCTGCGCTCGGTCGTCATCGGCGTGGACAACAATGCAGCGCGGACCGCTTCGCCAGTCACGCCGCCAGCGCCCTTGACCTTAACGACCTGTTCTACGGCACGTGCTGCGATGATCGCCTGGCTCATGCCCATAATGCAGTTGGACGTGTACTCGGCTTGTACCTTGTATTGGGTGCGCAGTTTGTCGAAGAATGTTCGCGATGGCGTTGCATCCTCAGAGGGCATGGCCATGCCGTAGACCTCGTAGTTACCCTCCATCTGACTCAGGTCACCCAGCGCCTTGCCGGACGACTGCAAGCCGTTGTGGGCGCTCACCACGATAGGGATGTTGGACTTACCCAGACTCTGCAGGGCACGGCGTGTTGCCACGACCGATGCCGTGTTAGTGTAAACCTGCAACACCGTGGCGCCCTTGCGGACCAAGCGGTTGACCTGCTGGGTCAAGTCGGTCGGTTGAGCTTCGGTATAGATCGTTTCGACCACTTCGAGGATCTTGGGATTGTCCTTGGCAAACTTCTCGACGCCCTTGTGGATGTCCACGTAGGCGGGCGATACTTCCGATGAAATCACTCCCACTTTGAGGGGAGCCGATGAGCCGGATTTCTTCTGCATCCACGTATAGAACGCAGCCGCTTCGTGTGGATAGGTCGCACGGCCATTGAACGCCCAGTTGTCACTCTTCCACGCGAAGCCATAGCCCGCCGTGCCCAGTATCAGAGACACCTTGTCATTGGGCAGACGCTGCTGCAGCGCGTTAGTGTCAGCACCGCCCACTCCAAGTATGACCACCGGATTGAGTTCCGACTTGATGCCAGGCCACAGGCTGGCCACCTGTGCCACGTCGTAGCGGGTATCAAATTCTTTGATCCGCAGTGCCACACCAAGGGACTTACCTACCTCTTCGCTCCACCAGTCCAGCACCCCGCGACGGCAGCCGGTCACGTCCTTCATGATGTTTGCATATGGGCCTGTAAAGTCTGCCAGGCCTGCCACGTTGTACGTAGTGACCTGCGCGTGTGCCGTACTACTAAGGCACAGCGCTGCAACCCCCAAGGAACCCCATCGCATCAGCTTTGGCAGGACCGTAAAATTTTGTTTCGTTGTTTTCATATAAGTCTCCGTTGTAATAGCGCTTTGCGGTGAAACAGCCATCCTCTAGCGCACAGAATGGCTGCAGAGAAATAGGGATTGAGGATCAGTAGGGGTAGGGCCACGTGCGGTAGGAACGCTTGATGATGTTCCAACGATGCATCAGACCGCGTGGTTCAAAAATCAGGAAGCCCGCAATAACTCCACCCAGGAAAATGTTCATAACAGCGAAGACGACGTCGCCGCTCAAGAACGAAAAGTTCTCAACCAGTGACGGGCCCACAATAGTGATCGACTCCTGGACCGTGCGAATGACCACCACACCAATCAAGGCACCCGTCACCGATCCCATACCACCCACAATGATCATGGCAATGAACCAGATGGAATGGATGAGGGTGAACTGGTCAATCGCCACGAATCGGACATAGAAAGCCCAGAGACCACCACCGATACCTGCATAGAAGGCCCCCAACAAAAAGGCCAGCACCTTGGTGCGCACAACGTTGATGCCCATCATTCCCGAGGCGACATCGTCATCGCGCACGGCAGCAAAAATCCGACCATGGCGGCTTCGCGCCACGCCGTAGGCCCCCGCAACCATGACACAGGCCACCACTAGGCACAGGTAGTAAATGCGCGTGTCTGTATTGAAGGCAAAGCCAAAGAACTCTGCCGCCTCCAAGGTGATGCCATTGGAGCCACCAAGCCAATTGGCAGGCAGGTTCAGTACAAAGAAGTGGAACAGGATCTGCGCCGCAATTGTTGTCAGGGCGAGATAGAAGCCCTTGATCCGCATAGCGGCCATGCCGAAGACCAGTCCAAACAAGGCTGCGCACAAGCCGCCAAGGGGCAGGGCCAGCCAGAAAGGTAGGTTGACCTTGGTGGCCAGTAACGCCGTGGCATACGCCCCAACCCCCATGAATGCAGCCTGCCCCAGATTAATCTGACCGGCCAACCCGGTATTGATCTGCAAGCCCATGACAACCACCGCCGTGATAAGCATGGAGGTCATGATCGCCACCCAGCGAATTTCGCTGTAAACGGGCAGTGCAAACAGCGCGATGAGGAACAAGCCCAGCGCCACCGCTTGGCTGCGCGTGCGAATCAGTGCTTGATCTTTGGCGAACGATGTCGCGAATACTCCTGCGGGATCCATACTCATACCCTCTCAATGGTTTTCCAGCCGAACATGCCGGTAGGACGTATCAACAACACCACCAACATGATGATGAATGGGAAGACCGAACCAAGTGCCCCGCCCACTAGCGGGTCGAGATACGCCGAGGCCAATGCCTGAATCACCCCCACCAGCAACCCGGCCAACAGCAGCCCCGCCAGGGACTCCAGACCGGCCAGCAAGGCCACGGGCAATGCGGTCATACCGATATCGGAGCTCATCATGCTGATCGAACGACCACTCAAATGGACCATGGCCCCCAGAGTGGAAAGCACTGCCCCAAGAACCCAGGCAAAGGCAATGGAGCGCTGCACCGAAATGCCCATCGACATGGCCACTTGGTGGTCTTCGGCCACGGCCGTCATGGTCAAGCCGGCACGGGTCCGGTTGAAGAACCAGGAGAGACCGATCCCGATGACGATGGTTATGATTCCGCCGTAGAGCATCGACCGGGAAACGATGATGTCTCCGAGGATGATCGGCTCCAGCGGAAAGATGATCGGGAAGACGCGCACCTGTGGCCCGAAGAGCACCAGCACGATGCCACGGATCAAGATCAGCAGACCAATCGTCACCATGACCATCGAGAAGACGGACTCGCCGACCAGCCGGGCAAAGAATATCCGCTCGATCATTAAGCCGAACAGCGCCGAACTTGCAAACGCGATGGGCAAGCCGACCCACATCGGTAGCCCCATCTGAATGATGGTCCACCACACCATGTAGCCGCCAAAGACCACCAGTTCGCCTTGCGCAAAGTTGAAAACCTTGGAGGCGCGGTAGATCACCACAAACCCCATGGCGATCAACGCATACAAAAGCCCTGACAGGGCACCGTTTATCAGGTAGTTGAGAAAGTCGATCATTTGTGTCCTTTGCTTCGGGCTGCGCCCAAGTGGTCCGACCCGGAAGAGTCGGTGTCGTGAATGGACACTAGCGCTTCAAAATTGCCGCGACGGCCGTCCTGGTAGGTCACCGGAATGTCGATACGCACCTCGCTTGATCCGTCGTACAAGCCGCTGATCAGTTTGCTGTAGCGCACTTCCAAGAAATCGCGCCGCAGTTTTCTGGAGCGAGTCAGCTCCCCTTCGTCTGGATCCAACTCCTTCGGGAAGTTGGCGAATCGCTTAACCCGCGCATGCTCCGGCAAAAACAGGTTCACACGGGCAATTTCCTGGCCCAGCAAAGCGGCGATCTCTGGCCGCTGCGACAGATCGGTGAAGGTAGAGAAGCCGATCCGCTTTTCTTCCGCCCAACGCGATAAAACGGACATGTCGATGTTGATGAGCGCTGCCACGAATTCCCGCGTTTCGTCGCCCACCGTCATGATGTCCTTGATGAAAGGACTAAACCGCAGACGCGTCTCGACGAATTGCGGCGGGAATGTTTCACCACCGCGCAAACGTTTGAGGTCTGACAGCCGCTCCAGAAAAACGAGTTCTCCGCGCTCGGTTTTTGTTACCGCATCGCCGGTGTAGAACCAACCTTCTTTTACCTTGGATTCCACTGAATTTTCCCTGCGGTAGTACCCCAGGAACGGACTTCCACCGCGAATTTGAAGCTCGCCGTCCGCACTCACGCGCCACTCCAGAGGCGGCCCAGCCTCGGGGTGCGACTTCATCCAATTCCCGACCGTCTCCAGGTCAAACCGGTCACCCTGGTGACATGTCAGCAAGCCGACTTCGGTGGAACCATAAATGTTGCGCAGAGGAATTCCCATGGCATGAAACATGCGGAAAATGTCCGGCGCCATAGTGGCGCCACCGCAACTGGCGCAGCGCAGTCGGGTCAAGCCGAGTTGATCACGCAGTGGGCGCAATACAAGCGCGTTGGCAACAGGGAACAGTATCCGATCCCACAGGCCGATGGGCTTGCCATCGAGGCGTCCCACGTTTACGGTATGACCAACCTTCATGCCCCATTCGTAAACACCACGCCGGATGGGGCCTGCGTCGAGCATATGCGCCTGCACCGAGGACGCCATACTCTCCCATTGCCGCGGGGCAAACGTCATACCCTCGACCGCCAACTCCCGAATGTTAGCCAACACCTGCTCCGGGCCTTCAGGAAAATTTACCACCATGGGCAATCCCAGCCCCAGTGCGATTCCGTAAATCTGCTCGGTGGCCCACGATGGCGCGATATAGCTCAGATATTCCATATCCGGCCTCACATCCATGGAATTGATCAGACGTTGGGCGTTGTCGATAAGAAAACGGTGTGTGAGGATGACTCCCTTGGGCTGTCCCGTCGTACCGGAGGTATAAGAGAGCACCGCGATGTCGTCGGCCGAGCCCGCGTCCACGAGCGCGTCATACGCTTTGGAATCCCGTTGGTGCACAGTACGTCCCTGCTGTTGCAGGGCATCGAAGGTATGCAAAATGGGGTCGTTGTACGACCACATCCCCGTGGTATCCCAGTACACAATGTGGCGCAGCGTGGGCAGCTTGGCCCGCACATCAATCCCCTTGTCAACCTGCTCCTGATCCTGCGCAAAAAGAACGACGGCTTCGCTGTCATCCATCAAGTAGGCCACTTCGCCCGCAGTGAGGTCCGGGTACATGGAGACCACCTTGCAGCCCAGGGCGTGTGCGGCATACTCGGCCCAGTAGTGTTGCGGCTCATTCTCGCCAATGATGGCGATGGTTTCGCCGGCTTTGATGCCCGCCTGTTGCAGTCCCAGCGCCAGCTCTTGCACATTGCGCTGCACGTCAGCAAAGCTGTATTCTCGCCAAATACCGCGCTGCTTGTGGCGCTGCGATAGACGGTTGGGGGTTGTCTGCGCATGCTTGCGCAGCAACTGAGGAAGGGTTGCCATCTCGAGTTTCATTGGGAATCCTCACCAAGGTAGGCTTTGAGAACCGCAGGATTGGCCTGGATTTCCTTGGGGGTTCCATCAGCGATCTTGCGGCCAAAGTCCAGCACCGCTATGCGATCGGCTAAATCCATCACCACCCCCATGTCATGCTCCACTAAAACGATGGGAATGCGTTTTGCTTCGCGCACGTCCAGAATGAAGCGCGCCAAGTCTTCCTTTTCTTCTGTGTTCATGCCCGCCATGGGCTCATCCATCAACAAGATCTTTGGGTCTTGTGCCAGTGCACGGCCGAGGTCTACGCGCTTGCGAAGCCCATATCCCAGACTACCCACCGGCACATGCCGGATAGATTCAATTTCGAGAAATTCGATGATTTCTTCCACGGCTTCTCTGTGCAGGACTTCTTCGCGTCGTGCGGGGCCGAAATGAAAGAACGACTGCACGAGATTAGTTTTCATGTGCATGTGCCGTCCCACCATGAGGTTCTCAATGACGCTCATGCCCGAGAAAATATGCGTGCCCTGAAACGTGCGCGCCAAGCCCTGGGCTGCTACGTCGTGAACTGCAATGTTGCGCACATTGCGCCCAGCCAGTGAGATGTCTCCCTTTTTGGGGCGATAGAAACCACTCAGACAATTCATCAAAGAGGACTTGCCCGCGCCATTTGGACCGATGATGGCCAGCAACTCGTCCTTGCGCACATCAATCGAAACATCGTTCAACGCCACAATCCCACCGAACTGCAACAGTAAATTCCGAGCTGTCAGCACCACGTCGTCGCGCTGATCCGGGAGGGGCGTACTCATAGCCACCTCCGCTCTGCATTTTTAACTTCGTCCATCGAATTTCCTTCTAGAGACCTTGGCAGATTTCAAACATGCTGTCACGGGCGTTCCCGCAGCGTTTAACCGTCAAACCGTACTAACGCGCACCCGCGTCTAGGCTGATCGTGGTGGCATTCAAATAGGCGTTTTCCACGATGTGCCGAACCAGCCCAGCAAACTCTGGCGCCTGCCCCATGCGATGGGGAAAGAGGATGACGTTGTCGACAATGTTTTGCGACACCTTGGTTGGCATGCCCGAGGACATGGCGGTTTCAAAAAGACCTGGAGCAACGGCCACGATGCGGATGCCATATTGCGCAAGATCCCGCGCCACCGGAAGTGTCATGCCGATGACCGCCGCCTTGCTGGCACTGTAGGCGGCCTGGCCCATCTGGCCTTGCCATGCCGCACCGGAGGATGCATTCACAATAACGCCCCGTTCACCGTCTGCATTGGGCGCATTGCGGGACATCGCCTGTGACGCATAACGCACCACATGGAAGGTTCCTGTCAAATTGATGGCGATCACCCTGCTCCAAAGGTCCATCGGAAACAACTCTCCCTTGGACAGGGTCTTGCACGGACCCAGAATCCCCGCGCAGTTCACCGCCACGTGCAGCGCACCAAACTCAGAGACTGCTGCATCCACCGCCGCCTTCACACTCGCCTCATCCGAAACGTCAACCTTCTGGATACGCACACGGTCCCCAAGGGGCAACACCTCACTCGCCAGACGCGCTTCATCCAGGTCAACCGCCATGACCCGCGCGCCGGCGTCAACCAAGACCTTGCAAGTGGCAAGCCCCAGGCCCGACGCAGCCCCTGTTACGAAGGCAACAGTGTTCTTTATTTCCATGATGACTCTCTTATTTAATAGTTAGTGCGCTCAACGCGCCAGGATGGTGATACAGGCCACCGCTTCTTCAACTCCTTCAAGTCCTCCGCCGTTTTCTGCAAGCGCAATCCGCGCGTCAGCCACCTGCCGCAACCCTGCCTCTCCGCGAAGCTGGGTTACCAACTCATGTACCTGGGCAATACCCGTGGCCCCCACCGGGTGCCCCTTGGATTCCAAGCCACCCGAAGGGTTCACAGGAATGCGCCCGCCAATCCGGGTGTCACCCCGCTCGGCGATCACACCGCCCATGCCAAATTCACAGAAACCCAGGTTTTCTGTCTGGATGATTTCACCCATGGCTGTGGCGTCATGCACTTCGGCCACGGAAATGTCGGCAGGACCCACACCCGCCAGCTCATATGCTTTGCGTGAGGCCAAAGCGGTGCAATGGTTGACGTAGTCTTCCTCGGTGCGGTCGGAACCGCTTTGGACTACCGACGCCAGAACCTTGATGGCACGCTTTTCATCTATGTTCAGGCGTTTGAGCGCCGAGCGCGTGCACAAAATTGCAGCGGCAGCGCCATCCGACACGGGAGAGCACATGGGCAAAGTCAAGGGGTAAGTAATCGGGGGGGCAGCCAGCACTTCCTCAATGCTGTAGGCCATCTGGTACTGCGACAGCGGGTTGTGCACGGAGTGCGCATGGTTCTTCGCCGACACCGCGGCCAATTGGCGCTGCGTAGTCCCAAAGGTGCGCATGTGCGATCGTGCAAACGCGGCATACACGTCCATGAAAACGCTATACGGCCTGGGCGAGGTGCTCCCCTCGGGCACCGGCACGTCACGCCCCATCTTCATCAGCTCTGCGCGGATCGCTTCTGCGCGTGCGAGATCCCAGGCACTGTCAAACACCGAGAACATTTTCAACTTATCCGTGGCGAACATTTTTTCCGCCCCGATGGCCAAAGCCACATCACCCGCGCCCGACTTGATGTGGTTGCAGGCGAGAACAAAGGCCGACGAGCCGCTGGCGCATGCATTTTCAATGTTCACCACCGGAATGCGCCCAATGCCCATTGCGCGCAATGCTATTTGCCCGCGAATCATGTGCTGACCTTCCATGTGTCCCTGGGACGTGTTACCAAAAAAGGCAGCCCCTAGGTCTTCTTTTTGAAGCCCAGCATCCGCCAAGGCAGCGCTAACCGCTTCTTTTGTCAGAGCTTTGATGTCCTTGTCTAGATGCCGCCCAAACGGCGTCATTCCTACACCAACCACAAAAATTTCTTCCATTACATCGTCTCCATTTCCGGACCCATGCGGTGCATGACATCCAATGTATTTACCTAATAGACAGTTGTTTTACTGTAGAGTAAAACCTTGTTTAATGAATCTAGGGAAATCCCTTACTTAGTTCATTTCGGTATCGAGCAACGGCAAAAAGCGCATGCCCCTCGCAGTCTCGATATCGCCCTTCGCAGTTACGCTGTACAAACCACGGGCCACGTTGTGTGGATGAGCGGCGGCCTCGGCCATGGTGAGCACCGGCGCAAAGCAGCTATCGGTTCCCGCCATCAGCGCGTTCCAGTGCCCACTGGGATGTGAGGCAAAGCGCTGCGCAATCCGCGCCTTGAGCGCCGGCCACAACGACTTGTCCATTTGTTGTGCCGGATTCACATCCGTCAACTCCAGTTGCGCCAGCAGTAAGGCATAGAACTGGGGTTCGATCGCACCGATGGTGATGTAGCGGCCATCGCTGCACAGATAGCGGTCATAGAAGGGCGAATCGTGAAAGACGCTTGGCGCGCTACCTTCTAGGCCGCCGCGTTGGCGTATCAGTTGCGCGATCGGCGACAGCATGGCCAGCACATCCACGATGGCGCCGTCGACCACACAGCCATGCCCCGTGCTGCGAACGCCAAGCAAGGCGGACACCATGCCGAACGCAAAGCCGAGCGCGCCCGCCGCATCCCCGACCACCGTGGGCGGAACCATGGGCGGGTGCCCCGGCCGTTCGGTCAGCGACATCACCCCCGTGAGAGCGACATAGTTCATGTCGTGCCCAGCGGTATGAGCCAGCGGGCCATCCTGGCCCCATCCCGTCATGCGCCCGTACACGAGCCGCGGGTTGCGTTTACCACAGGCGTCGGGGCCCAGGCCTAGTCGTTCCATCACGCCGGGGCGGTTGCCTTCGATCAGTCCATCGCTCTGTGCGACAAGGTCCATGGCCTGCGCCCGGTCCTCTTCGCGCTTGAGATTCAAAGTGACACGGCTCTTGCCGCGTGACAGGAGGGGGTCGTCCTTCGCCGTGAGTTCGTCCGGAAGTGCGCCCGCGCCGGGTCGCCCGACCACGGTCACATCCGCCCCCATCTGCGCCAGCATGAAGCCTGCCAATGGCCCTGGACCAATGCCCTCGAACTCTACGATCTTGATACCCGAGAGCGGATGCATGGACGATTTGGTTTGACTTTGCATGTAAATTATTCCTACAATTCAATCAATTTACTTTACGGTAAATAGATTAACCGCGCGGTAATGGAAAACCCTATCCCTCTCAGAGTCCTGAGGAAAGCACAATCAAATCTCCTTAATAAACACCTCATCAAGGGTCAAGAAATGACGGCACCGGTTGTAATTGCAGAAGTACGAAAAGGCAGCATGTGGATTCGCCTGAACCGGCCTGAAGCCATGAACTCACTCACCCCGGAGGTGCTTCTGGGAATAGACAAGGCCCTCAACGAAGCACAGGACCGGGCGGACGTCATCTCCGTCGTATTGACGGGCACCGGCCGCGCCTTCTGCGCTGGCGCAGACCTCAAATACGTCAAGGCCCAGGCCGGTGAAAGTGGTACGCATGGTTTTCTGGACAGCGTTTTGGCCACCATGAACCGCATTGACCGATTTCCCAAGCCGGTGATCGCCGCCCTCAACGGCATCACCTTGGCAGGTGGCCTGGAGCTGGTGCTCTGCTGCGACCTGGTGCTGGCGGCACGCAGCGCCAAGATTGGCGACGCGCATGCCAACTACGGGCTGCTGCCCGGTGGCGGCGGTTCGGTGCGGCTGCCTCGGGCCATTGGCCCCGCGCGCGCCAAGTACCTTCTTTTCACGGGTGAATTCGTTGCCGCCTCCGAATTGGTCGCAGCCGGACTCATCAACCAGGTGGTAGATGACGAACAACTGGAATGCGCCACACAAGCCGTGGCGGACAAGATCGCCACCAAGAGTCCCTTGGGTCTGCGCCGCATGAAAGCGCTGGTCGACGATGGATTACAACAACCCATGGACACCGCCCTGCGCTTAGAGTTGCTTGCCTGTGAAGTCCATGGGCACAGCGCCGACCTCCACGAAGGTCTCGCTGCCTTCAGCGAAAAGCGCGCCCCACGCTTCACGGGTCACTAAGGCAGCCACACCATGCACACCCCCACTGACCGGTTTGAAGCCCTGCGCACATCGCAACAATTTGCGTATGACCGCGCGCCCGCCATTCGCGCGGTCTATGCTAATGCGCAGATGACACCGCAAGATCTGCAAAGCTCCGCCGACCTAGCGCGGCTGGCCGTCACCAGCAAGGATGCACTGCTGGAAAAGCAACGCCTGTCGCCACCGTTCGGCGGCTTTTTGGCCGCCGACGACACCGCCATCCGCCGCATCTTTGTCTCGCCCGGCCCCGTCTACGAGCCGCAACTTTTCGACGACAGCACCGGCCACGGCTTCTCCCACTTGTTCCAGCATGCGGGCATCGGCCCGGGTGACCGCGTACTCAATACCTGGTCTTACCACCTGGTGCCCGCAGGTCTTCTGCTGGACGAAGGGATTGCCGCCACCGGGGCCACGCTCATCCCCTGCGGCCCTGGCGGCGCCGAGCAACAAGCGCAACTCATCATGGAGGTGGGCATCACTTGCATTTGCGCCTCCACTGCCTTCTTCATCACCTTGGTCGAGACGCTGGAGCGCATGGGCTACGACCTACCCTCGCAATGGAAGGTCCGATCCGCCATGCTGGGCGGTGAACTGGGCGACTGGATAGGCAAGCGCCGGGCGCTGGAACAAAAATACGCCATCCGCACGTTTTCCGCCTATGCCACCGGCGACTTCGGGCTGATTGCCTACGAAGAACCTGGACAGACCGGCTACACCGTTCAATCTGACCGGATGGTCCAGATCTGCGACCCGCACACCGGCGTCCCCCTTCCCTTAGGTGAGCCCGGTCAAATCGTGGTCACCACTCTGGACCGCGGCTGGCCCCTGGTGCGCTTTGGCACTGGCGATGTAGCGCAAGCCCTGAGTCATGCGCCCGACGGCTTGGTCGAACGCATCAGCTTGTTGCAAGGCCGAGTGGGCCAAGGCGTTAAAGTGCGTGAAATTTTTATCTATCCGCGCAACGTGGAGGAGCTAATCATCCGAATGCCTGCTATCGAACGTGCCCAGGTCATCGCTCGAAAAAATCCGCATCGGGAAACCGCAACCTTGCGTGCGGTACTGGCTCCGGGATCTTCAAAGGAAGACACACAAAATGAATTGATGGAAGTATTCAGGCAACTAACTCGTCTTAAGCTCGACTCCATCGAGTGGTCAACTCATGAGGATATGCCTATTGATGCCCCTTTGCTGGTTGACAGCAAGCATTGAATCATGGAGAGCAGCGAGCCTTTGATAGCAGAAGTTGATCGAGCGCTGCTTTGTGCCCTTCAACCATGCCACGAGGAAGGCTCACTGCGTGAGCCAGGTCAAGGAGTCACTACCTAAGTTGGTTCGATTCACACTAGCGCTCTACCACCAAGGACTGTTACTGGCGGCGGATGGCGGTCACGCGGCAGCCTAGGAGGATCGCGAGATATTTGTTTTGCGGCCTGAGCCGCCCAGCGGGCCGGATGGAAGGTTGCGTCGGGCTTCGAACTCCTTCCCTGGGCGCTTGTTGGCGGCGATCCACCCACGTGTGTCGCGCCCAAGGCGAGCAGCGTCCTTTTCCGCACGACCTGCGTCGCTGGGAGCGTTCTTCTGCGCGAGCGGGTCGGCACGCTTGTACGGCATTGACATGCAAGGCTCCTAAAGGCCGCAGAGAATTGGCGTTGTCATATTGTCGAGGCTAAAACGAGGCATCGTGTGGCGGATAGAGATCCCTGCACGAAGTAGGTTCTAGATGTCCAACCGGCATTATGCGCCCAGCCAGTGCGGCCGAGAACCGTTCCCGGCCATCAGCAGGCGGTTGCCCCGCGCCCAAAAGTTCTGGCTGAGGCAAGACCGTGGAGGACAGCTTTGCGGTGACGAGTCTGAGCGTCTGGTCGGCTCGAATGGGCCAGTTGCGGTCACTTGAAAATGTCCACTCACAGCCGTGCGTTGGAAGCGTAGTGCTACACTGACCGCTCCTCGCGGTTTCTTGCTGAACGGCAAGAATGAAAAGGGAACGACAGAACGGTTGAGTTTCAACCCATGCTGTGGCTGCCCCCGCAACTGTGATCGGCAAGTTTCCTGTTCACCACGCCACTGGCTTCGCGCTGGGAAGGCTGACATGTAAACGATGACCCGAGAGCCAGGAGACCTGCCCTGAGGAAATGACCTATGTAAGGGCGGGGTGTCCCTGTGCGAGTGTCGTTTTTCTCATGGCAGATGGGTTTGCCCATGCTGCCGCTGTCCCTTGGGTTCTGGCCAGAGGGCGGTCTGCTGCATAAACGATGTCTGGCCGAGCTCCGCCTCCACTCTTTTGGAGGATGAATGTCTGACTTGGCTGAAGTAAATGCACCGGATACCCCTGCGCCACCGATTTTTGGCGCGGAACCTTCCCTCATGTCTGTGGTTGACATGGTTTGGCCAGACCAGTCCAACCACCATGGCACGCTATTCGGTGGCGCAGCTTTGGCCGCGCTGGATCGACTGGCTTTCATCATGGGTAGCAAGGTACTGCGCGGAACGGTGGTGACTGCCGCCGTGAGCCGTCTGGACTTTGCGGCGCCAGCGCCAGCAGGACATCTGATCGAGTGCACTGCCGAGGTCGTGAAGCGCGGACGACGATCGGTAACCCTTAAAGCCGCATTGATTGCTGAGGCGCTACTGACTGGGGAACGCACCCACTGTCTGTCAGGCGACTTTGTGATGGTCAGCCAACAGGCCTCTGGGCAGACCTCACCAGCCGCAGTCCGTGCGTCAGCGCAGGCCGGCGCGAGTGTGCTGATAGAAGATACACCGGACCGACCGGTAGTCCGGGTGGCAGAAATCGTTTTTCCGGGCCACGCGAACCACCGGGGAATCTTGCATGGTGGCCCCGCCATGGCCTGGTTGGCCAAGGCCGGGTTTGTCGCCGCTACCCGCCATATGCGCCGTACTGTGGTGATGGCTAGCAGCGAACGCATGGACTTTGTGGCACCTGCCCATGTTGGTGAAGTGGTGGAAGTATTGGCACGCGTTGCGCGCGTAGGCAACCGGTCCATCACGGTACAGGCAGATATGTGGTCGGAGTCTCCCCTCACCGGGGCACGCCGTTTGTGCACTTCTTCGAGTCTGGTCTATGTCTCCGTGGATCACTGAAATCGGCCCTTTGGATGCTGGGCATCGTCATGCCCTGCAACTGCATCTCATGACGCTGGACAAGGACGACCGCTATGCCCGATTTGGGCGTACCCTGTGCGATGACGCAGTGCTGGCGTGGATCCGGGATATGGACTGGAACCGGACCCAATGGTGGGGCGCTTGGTCAACTGCGGATGCTGGACTGCTGGGTGCTTTGCAGCTCACATCTACCTCGCATCCCGGGGTATGCGAACTGGCCTTTTCGGTGCATCCCAAGGCTCGACATTTTGGTGTGGCGACTGCGATACTGAAATACGTGGCAGAAACACGCACGGATGCAAACTTGAAAGCGCTAGTGTGTGAAAACGGTCACCCTGCTGTCGTGCGTATGGCTAAGACCTTGGGCTTGAACTCACGACAGAGAGAAGAAGCGCCTCGTTTGTGGCTAACTTTGCCAGCTCTCCGCATTTAATGGGGTCCCTGGAGCGCTACAGGCTGTCGAGCCAATTCAATAAAGGCTCTCACGTAGTCGATGCCCGTCTCCGCCTCGCGCGCTCCCAGGAAAATCTGTTTGGCAATGCCGCGCGCACCCAGCCGTACAGGCACCACTTCCATCTTGACCGCGTATTCCTCGATCAGCCAGCGCGGCAGAGCGGCAACACCGCGGCCGCTGGCTACCATCTGCAGCATGATGTCGGTGGTCTCAATCGCTTTGTGGCGCTTGGGCGTGACACCGGCCGGCAGCAGGAACTGGTTGTAAATATCCAGGCGCTCAATGTCCACGGGGTAGCTGATGAGCACTTCCTGGGTCAGCTGCTGCGGCTTCACATAGGCCGCAGAGGCCAGGGCGTGGCCCTTGGCCACGACGAGTACCTGTTCGTAGTCAAACACAGGTTCGAACTTCAGCCCCGGCTTGTACAGCGGGTCGGGGGTGACCAGCAGGTCAATCTCGTAGCCAAAGAGCGCGCCGATTCCACCGAACTGGAACTTCTGCTTCACGTCCACATCTACATCGGGCCACGCCGCCAGATAGGGGGAAACCACTTTGAGCAGCCACTGGTAGCAAGGATGGCATTCCATGCCGATGCGCAGTGCACCGCGCTCACCCTGCGCGAATTGACCCAAGCGCTCTTCAGCCAGGTCCAGCTGCGGCAAAACTCGGTTTGCCACCGCCAGTAAGTACTGGCCAGCTTGTGTCAAACGCAGGCTTCGGCCTTCGCGAAGCCAGACGTCGGTGCCCAGTTGCTGCTCCAGTTTCTTCATGCTGTGGCTCAAGGCCGATTGGGTCAGATTGAGCACTCCAGCAGCGGCGGTCAAGGACCCTTGTTTCTCAACCTGCTGAACGATGCTCAGGTGGATGCGCTCCAGCATTCGAATGATCCCAATTCATGGATTTATTAGAAAAAACCATTTTACTTCATGAATTCACACCGATAGCATTCGCCCCATCGTTGACAGGAAAGCACGAATGACACATCCAATCCGTTTAGTAGCCGTTTCCGGCGGGCTGCAAGGCCCCTCCAAGGCTGCAGCACTGGCAGAGCACCTGCTGGATCTGATCGCCAATGAAGTCCCGTGCGAGCAACGCCTGATTGAACTTGGTCAGCTCGCGCCTCAGTTTGCTGGCGCAGCCTTGCGCTCTCAGCTACCGAACACGGTGGAGCGGGAGTTGGCGGCGGTCGAACAAGCGGACTTTCTGGTGGTAAGCACACCGGTGACATCCGTCGGGCAATTGTGCTGAAGCAGTACAAGCGCCCCGCAGGACTCATCGCCTTCTTATCCAACATCTATGGTGAGCAGCGGTTTGAAGATTTGGTAGAGGTGCAATTTCGGGGTGGCGTTTGTTGTTGCATAGTCCAAGCAAATCAACGGTATATCCGTGAAGACCATTTCAGTTCCGGTGAGTACTTTTTAATCAATCTTTACCGGAAAGTCCTGAATAAGACTCCTTTGGTGGTTATTGATGAAATAGACATTGCCTTGGATGCGAATGCCCAAGCGCAATTGTCAAAACAGTTGCGCACTTTATGCGAGCAACACCAAGTCACAGTGATGTTCACCAGCCACTCCCTGGCACTAATGCAGACGCTCGAACCCACTGAGTTGCACTATCTGGAGCGTACCGAGACTGGAACGTTCTTGACACCAATGTCGTTCAATGCTGTCAAGAGTTTGCTGTTTGGTTTCAAGGGATGGGACAAGTACATCTTGACCGAGGATAGAGTCCTTACTCAATTTCTTGAGTACGCGATACGTCGCTACTGTTCCCCAGCATTTTTTTCGTATCAGATCATTCACGCGAGTGGTAGCGGACAAGCCGTGGGTCTGATGAGGAGGAATGTTGAATATCAGTTCCTTGGGCCTGAAGCTGACGTAATCTGCCTTTTGGACGGCGATCAGAATCGCCCCAATCTACCCCCTCGCGTGTACTGCATTCCATTTCACGATGTAGAGACCGCCTTGTGGAATGAGTACCGTGAACCGGCTTTCCCTCACACATTTGGGGGAGGCGAGATTCTGGATCCCAAGCCTCTGTTCAGAGAGTATTGCCGTTCAAAGAAGCTGTCGCCTGATGAGATTTTCGCGTTGCTTTGTGACCGTCACCACGCTGCGATGACGCAGTTCTCTCAAATCCTGAAGGCGTTCTTATGCAGGCCAAATGCCTAGGACTTGGAGGACATATTTGGAACTAATACTCAGCCATATTCCAACGACGTGGCACATCACGGCTCGTGCTATTTGGCAGTATCACGGCAACTAGATTGCATCAAAAGCGACTGTTGGTAGATGAATCTAACGAGAGCAATTAAACAAGTAATTTCGATGAGATATGGCGCGTCTTTTTTGGGAAGACTTTGCACTTCGACTGAGGCTTGGTCTCTCACTTTGCGTGATCGGCAGTTTGTACTGCAGGTTGCAGAGAGGCTTCATTCGGGAAGCACCATGCTCCTTGAAAACCTCGACGTCACACCCGGTCTTCTTTGGTCTACCGTACACATCGTAGGTGCCAATGGCCAGGTCATGACCTTGGACGGGATTTCCAACGGCGCAGCCCGCCACATGCTCAAAGCCATCCAGGTATCGGTCGTTCATCATCGCCACGTCGACCAGTTGCTCGGGGAGTTTGCGAACGTTATTGAATTGGTGAAAGCATGGGCGTCTGACGTCCATCGTTCGTGTACGGAGCAATTTCAGAAGCCTGGCTGGCTGAGCCAAGAGTTCAAAGGTCTGATTGCAGCAAGAAGACCCACTGGCCTGGACAAGCTTCTAGCCGTACCCGAGGTAGCCCAGCACCTGTCGGGTCAGGATGAAGAAACGCAAGCGGCCGTGACACTCTGGCGCAACCCCGTCCCCGAGACTTTGGACTCCCTCAATCGACGCCATCTAGCTAATGAGCTGCAGGAATCTCGCCCGTTCTTCGACACCGTCGAAAAGTCTCCACTGACACGTGAGCAAGCCGAAGCCGTCATTACCTTTGACAACCGCGTACTCCTGATTGCATCCGCTGGCTCGGGCAAGACAAGCACCATGGTCGCTAAGGCGGGCTACGCCCTCCAGAAAGGCTACTTCGCACCAGAACGCATGCTTCTGTTGGCGTTTAACAACGATGCGGCGGCTGAGCTGCGCGAGCGCATCCGCTCCAGGCTGACGCCGCTTGGATTGCCGGCAGACCAAATCGTTGCAAAGACATTCCATGCCTTTGGACTGGAGGTAATTGGAGCCGCTACTGGCAAGAAGCCGACCTTGGCGCCGTGGGTTGAGAGTGGTCGTGACCAGGACACTCTCCTGAAAATGGTCGATGAGCTAAAAGACAGCGATACGTCATTCCGTACCGCATGGGACATGTTTCGGCTGGTGTTCGGACAAGACCTTCCGAAGTTTGGCAAAGAGGAAGAAAGCCCGGAAGCCTGGGACCGTGCATCTGGACGCAATGGCTTCTGGACTCTCAAAGGCGATGTGGTCAAAAGCCGTGGCGAACTTGTCTTGGCCAATTGGTTCTTCTACATGGGGGTGGACTATGTCTACGAGGGCCCGTATAAGGTCGATCTAGCCGATGCGACCCATCGTCAGTATCACCCCGACTTCTATCTGCCGGGCATAGACGCCTATCTAGAACACTGGGCACTCGACGCCCATGGCGAGCCTCCCGCTGCATTCACGGGATACAAGGAGGGCATGGCATGGAAGAAGCAAATCCACGCCCAGCATCAGACGGTGCTTCTGGAAACCACCATGGCACAGCTCTGGTCAGGCCAAGCCTTTGTGTATCTCGCCCAAGAGTTGACTCGGCGTGGAATCACCCTTGATCCCAATCCGGACCGGAAAGGAGCCGGTCGGCAGCCTATTGAGAGCCCCCGCCTGGTCAGAACTATCCGCCAATTCCTTACTCATGCAAAAAGCAACCGGCTCTCCATGGTGGAGTTGCGCAACCGTCTGGACACTGGCGCCGCTGGCCAGTTTCGGTTCCGGCATGCGATGTTCCTGGATATCTTCGAGAAGCTTTGGAGCCATTGGGAGTATCGGTTGCAGGGAGACGGCGCCATCGACTTCGACGACATGCTTAACTTGGCAACTGACTGCATCGAACGGGGTCAATGGGCAAGTCCCTACGAGCTTGTCATGGTTGACGAATTCCAGGACGCGAGCCAAGCGCGCGCGCGCCTGATCAGCGGTCTCATCCAGCAGCCAGGTCGGTATCTCTTTGCGGTGGGTGACGATTGGCAGAGCATCAACCGTTTTGCGGGTGCAGACCTATCCGTCATGACGGACTTTGAGTCAAAGTTCGGCAAGGCAGTGACACTGAAGCTGGAGACGACTTTTCGCTGTCCACAGGCGTTGTGTGACATCAGCAGCAAGTTCGTTCAGAAAAACCCCAGGCAACTCCGTAAAAGTGTTCGCTCCCCCAAGAACGATGTCGCACAACCCGTTCGGATTGTCAGTGTGCGAGAAGAGCTGCATATTCGCTCTGCTGTGGAGTCGCGGATCGCGCAGATTGCTGCGGAGCACCCCGGCGGGGATTACAAAATCAAGATTTACATCCTGGGGAGATATCGCCATGACAGCGAACACCAACCCCGGCAATACGATCCAAGCCGCGTTGAGGTGGAGTTCATCACAGTCCATTCATCCAAGGGACTAGAAGCCGACCACATCATCCTTCCGCGGATTACTTCTGAGACCTTGGGTTTCCCGAGCAGAATTATTGACGACCCGGTCCTCCAGCTGGCGATGCCTGGAGGTGATGGCTATGAGTACGCCGAGGAGCGGCGTCTGTTCTACGTGGCGCTTACCCGTGCGCGGAGTAGCGTCACGCTGATTACAGTTGCGCGCAAGGAGTCCAGTTTTGTGAAAGAACTACTTCACGACCACCAACTCACAATATTGAACGCGGATGGCTCGGAGAATAGCGATGAACTCTGCCCCACATGCGGGGCAGGTTTCCTGACCATGCGCAAAGGGCCGTACGGTTCATTCTGGGGATGCAGCACCTATCCCAAATGCAAGCACATCAAGCGCTTACCGAGAACCTAAGCCTAAAACGCACCCTAAGTCCCAGCGTAGCCACCGAGGGATCCAATTTCGCACAAAGTCAGCTCTTCGCGTTGCATACCTGCCATGCCTCTTGCCGTTGGCCCAAAAATGTCGGAGAATAATTTAATTGGCTTCTTTGACATGAGCCAGCTACCCGCCAAAGCAAAGCTGCTGGTCAGCAATGTCGCAAATATCCTCATTCCATGTGAGTGTTCAGGTTCTAGGTTCGGTAGGCGGGTAACGAATGTCGGAACTTGGAGACCTACATGCGTTCATCACCAATTCGCCCAACCACTTTGTTGGGTATCAAAAGCTACGCAAGTGATTTAAAAAAATCACTTGGCCTCGGTCACATTGCCGCTCTACAACAAGCCGCTGAAGCTGCCGGGTATCAAAACCTATCGCATGCAAAAGCGGCTCTTGCTTCCCCCGCAACGGTACTCGCACCACGGCACATCACCATCATCACTTGCCATTGGAAAGACCGTAAGACCAAGAACACGGGTACTGAGGGGTTGGCCGTTGACTTGGCAACTCCACTATGGGACATAGCGACTGTAGAGCAGATGAAGAAGGACCCATTGCTAAGCGACTTCTTTGTGTATGACAAGAAGCAACTCGTCGCTGACGCAATTCGAAGCTCGCAGGACAGCGCGCGCCAAACCATCAACCAAGTTGCCCGCGTCCTTCAATTCATGGATGCAACAGGACTGCGTCCATCGAGGAGCCACAGACGTATTTACCCCGGCAACACCTCACAGAACAGAATTCCAGGGGCTGACCACACACGAGCATGGTTCGACCCTGCGACAAGGGCTTTTCTAATGACAGATGAGCCATATGACTTTGCTATCGAACGGCGAGTAAATGAACGCGCCCAATGGGCAGACCGACACAAATATCAGGTGCTGAAAGCCAAGTGGCAAGGAATGTATGCACCAGATGTTGGGTCACGCCTGTATTTGGTAGGAAACGTGACTCAAAGCATCGCTTTGGGCAAGATGCTCGCGGCCATAGACAAGCTCCCGGACGCATTCTGTGGTGACAACTGGCTAGGTGTGTCATTGGCGACTGCAGGATTAGTAATACCAGACAATCAATTAAATGCTCCCGTGAGAGCAAGTTAGGAGGAAGAGAGTGGAATATGAACCAACAAACGAGGGGACTTCAGGGAAGGAAGTTCCAGCCCAACCCCAAGACATGTTCTATTCGGACATCATCGGGGTGAAGAATTTGAAAAGCGGCGAGGGCATCGAGGCCTTTTTCAAACGGTTCTATGAAAGCGATCTCCGGCGGGACTTCGGCGTTTATAGGCTGTCGCTTGATGTACTGCGCAATGACATTCAAAACTACATCATTGAACACGGAATCTCCTCGCTGTTCTACCAATCTATAACCTGCGACGAAATTACGCACTCAGGGCTTCACACCGATCAAATTGAAGCGATCGTCCTCGGCGTCATGCGGAAATTGGACGGGGTGAGGCACCTGTTGATCGTCGACCCATTTTTTTACGACGAGAGTCCAGCTTGCTTAACTCTTCTGGAGAAGATCGTGGCCGCAATGGCTAGTCGACTGGAAAAGGTGACCCTCATCACCAATGGAAAAAGAACGAACAGGCGTGCCGCGATGCACAACGTATTCCAAAAACTCGTTCCAGCGATACAGATCAAGGACAGCGTCTCGGATGAGTTTCACGACCGCTACTGGATCAACCTTGATAGCTCGAAAGGCGTTATTGTGGGCACATCTCTCAATGGCATAGGGAAGAAAATCTCAATGATCGACCACGCAAAACACGCCGACTCAAAGGAGATTGACCACCCGCACCCTCTACAGGTTGCATGACGCGGCGGAAGTTCACGTTGCTCAGCAGGAAACTGAACGCTGTCTCGCCAGTAGTATTGCAACGGTTTTCTAGGTAGTCGCGCAAGAATTCGAGCTGTTTGCCAATCGCGACAGCAGGCTGAGACAGATCAGTAATTGAACTCATTAATTTATGAACGTTTTCCTGAAAGTTGATGCTATTGAAAACATTGGCCTTGAATGCGTCCAGGAACTTCTGCCTATGCACATGAACACTGAAAACCGGGACACCAATAGGCCTTGGTTTTGCAAGGTGTTAGGTAGTACAGCGGATTGATGGTTCCATCTGCCAATTTCTCCGCTCTGCCTTTCATGTAATAGGTTGTCCTTGAAATCAAGTGAGGATTGTTCTCAGTGAACGAGATGGTCGTGATCCGATCAGGAAATATCTCGCCTTGATAAGGACGAACCAAGTCTTCAAGGTAAAACGAGAACAGTCCCTTGACAACGAAATGTTCGCTGCTAGCACCATTAAGCTTGGCAAAGCGTGCGCGAAGTTCTGCTTGGTTATTGGTGGTGTAGGTCACCACAAGAACTCGTCCGCCGGCCTTGATGACCTCAATGGCATCAGTGATGATCTTATTGGTTTTCCCCGATCCTGCACCTGCGAGCCAGAGTTCGTTAGGCAAAATCTAGTACCTCGTCCAGAAACACTGGATACTTGAAGTCCAGCTCGCCATCAAAAAGCCTGATGGCTGAATCGACTTTGCGGGAACCTTTGCCGTTGCCCTTTTCGCTCTTAAACCATTGAATCAAATATTCCCGCCTGTCTTCCAGGGTAATGTTGGTTTCGTACAGGTTATAGGTCTTAGTCGATAAGACCTCTTTTGCAAACGCATTAAGTGTTTTGAGGTCAATCGCATTGGCACAAATCAGTGCCGGCTCCAGCGAAAACTCGTTGTTGTTAGCAGACGAAAACAGTTCAACGTTGGGGAAGGCAGCATATTCCAAGCGCTCTTGTTCAACATTACCGTGATAGTCACCGTCATTGTCTCTAAGCACATGAATCTTGGTGCCGATTTCCTTGCCCACCTCGATGAACGTCTTAAAGCCCACACCGCGCACCACAACGATATCGATGCCGTCATGCTCGGGCAAGCGCCCATGTTTTCGTTGGTATATCTTCTTGAGAACCAGTTCATCCGAAGATCCTTCGACCAAAACGGCCCTGCTAGATAGTGCCACCCTCAGGGTGTCGTAGCCTGGCAGACGCTTGAGCGTCTTCACAACATCTGGATCTAGCTTGTGCAACCTCTTGTAGCCTGTTTGCAGCAGGCAAATCTTGTCAATGCTTAGCTTATTCAATACGTATGAACTATGGGTTGTAAGGAATAGTTGCTTGTCGCCGCGTTTACTGTCGACGTAGTGCACAAGTTTGTTTAGATTGGTGTGCGACAGATGATTTTCTGGCTCTTCCATCATCACCAGATCGATATCGTGGGACTTGTTCTGGATTGCCAACTTGATTTGTATATTGCTTTGTTCGCCTTTGCCGATGAAGTGAAAAGGAACATCGTCAACCTCCAGTTGTAGGCCGGTCTGGATCGAACCCGCTGGCAATGTGCTTGCTGCGATGGTGAGCTTGCGGTCGGTGATAAGGTGACCGGCATCAAGGTTGGCGTTGACTGTCATGACCTCTCCAGCGTTATTAAACACCTGTAGGTTCTCCCGATAGTTGGCGGTCAGTTTGACCAACTCCTCCTTCGCGAGAGCAGTATTGAGGATGCCTGATATGTACTGATTCTTCCCCATCGTTGGGTGGAGGCGTGTGGGATCGATGTACAACGCCTTGAATCTCTTAGCAATGGGCTTAATCTGGTTCCATGCAAAATCAAGCCATTCCAATTTGTAAAACTCGATTGGAATGCTTGTGAAGTTTGGTTTTGTAAGCAGGTAGTTTTCGTATACCAACTCAAGTGACTTATCGAAGCAGGCTTGCACTACCACGCCCTCGGTATCCGCCTTGCGCCTGTTATTCGCGCCTCGATATTCAGGCACGCCCTCAATGTAGGCCTCGATGATCAGATCGGGTAAGTGCTTCGAAGACCTATCTGAGACAAGAAATTGACGGACTGCATCTCTATTGAATAGATCAGGCGAGAATTCACTACTGAATGGCCTACCGCGATGGTTGTAGTTGAGTGCAATTTCCAGCGCCTCTAGGATCGTACTTTTCCCTGCAGCGTTATCGCCCACAAATATATTGACGTCTTCATTAAACTCAAAATACTCGTCGCGGAACTTCTTGAAGTTGACCAGTTTGATTGACTTTACGTGCATCTCTGTGCTCCCTGAATATCGTCTGATTTTGACGTATTGCAGTGGCCGCGGGCGTTGGCAGCTGAATGATCTTCGTAAGACAGACTTGTCCCATCGCAATGTATTCAAATTGGGATGCTAAAAGCAGTCGTTCAGCAACGACTGCACCTGGCCCGGAGCGGCGTTCTAAATGAATCAGAGGCCTACCCCCGGCCCAGTCTGTGTTGGCAACACCAGAAAGCTGATTGGGAATGGTCAATGAGTTCCGGAACAGATGGTCAGTCTGACCGGAATACGCAGCCTTGAATGCTCGTGGAAATATCAGGCGATATCTGAAAGCAGGATTGCCGGGATGTGTTGCCGAGAAAACAGCTGCAACCCGAATCTCGGCTTTAGCAATCCCGGCTGTTGCTCCAGGCGCACAAAGCAGACGCTGCAACTGTCCGATCATGGGCGATTTTCGCTAATTGGATTAGGGCGCCCGCAGACCCAATATCCATGCGGGTTTCAGAAGAGTTTTCGTGGTGCATAGCTATTAGTCCACCACCACGAAAAATGGCACGCGGTCTTGAAGTCCTCGTCGTTTTCAGCCAACCTTGCCGTTCCGATCACTCCTCCACTTGGACGCCAAACTTTTCATGAATACCATTGCAATCGACGCAGACGGCGTACTGCTGGACTACAACACCGCCTATTCGAAGGCCTGGTTCAATGTCTTCGGCGAACGCCTCGTCCTGAACAACCCAGCTGCCTATTGGCCCATAGAGCGTTGGAATGCACGGCGGCTTGTGAACAACGAGCTGGAGCAATTCCGCAGCGCCTTTGATCTGGAGTTCTGGAGCACCATTCCGGCCGTTCCGGGTGCGCTGGAAGCTTGCCAACGTCTTGCAGACCAGGGTTACAACTTGGTCTGTGTGACAGCGCTACCCGAAAGGTTCGCTGATGCCAGGGCCCAGAACCTGCGCGATTTAGGTTTCCCGATCTCGCGGATCATCACGACCGGCAGTGAAATCATCGGGGGGAGCCCCAAGGCACAGGCTATTGCGGACCTTGGCCCGGTTGCCTTTGTGGATGACTATGCCCCTTACCTGGTGGGTGTGGACCCACCCGTGCACCTGGCGCTGATCCTGCGTGACCCGGTGGGTAGTCCCAATGTGGGGAAACTCTTGGATATCCCCGATTCCAGCCATGCAGATCTCCTGGCCTTTGCAAAGTGGTGGCTTTCTCGGGAAGAACCGTGGACTGGGCTGAACGGGAAATCACCGCGCAGCACGAGCCTATGAACGCCAGATCCAACAAACGAAGAATCTGCAGAAGGTTCCATGGTCGATTCCACGGCGAGGTTCGTTGGCGATCTGCAGAAGAAGATGCGTGGCTAAATGCGGTTGCCATAGGTCGGGAGTTCGGCAGTGCGGACTACCACCGGTTTGAGCAACTCGACGGCTATGCCTTTGACGTCTTCGGGGACATGGCATTGGCTCAGCAATGGATGTCCCGGCCCCATCCTGCTCTGGATGGAATGACGCCCAATGATTGCGCCCGCAATGACCGGGATCTTCAGAGGGCATTGGACCTGTTGGCAGAACTCAAGCGCAATGCTGTCGTGACATCAGCCAGCAAGCCAATACCGACCGATGGAAATCACGCATGGTGATTCACCGTGCCCAACAAAGACCATCCCGGATCACCCCTGTAAATAGATACCGTAAGGAAAAACCATGCCCCAACGTCGCGCAACTAGACCTCCCTTCAACCGCCGCACACGCCAGGCGCAGAAACGTGCGTACTGGCAACTTCTGGGAAAGATCCGGCGCGTTGCGCCTGTGCTTGGGGGACGCTTCTATACACGTCACTACATGCACGGTGAGAACGGGTGGGCCGATGTCTTCTTCCTTGGCAACAGGAAGCCCATCTACTACAACTTGTGCATTCAGACTGCCTCTTATGCCTACAAGGAATTGGTATCAAGTCGCGCATGGGAGCTGTCGTACGAGTTGGCTCCACTTGACTTGGATCTGTCGATTTCTGAGCGCACAGCCAAAGATCCGGTATCTGGCCTGTACGTCACGTCCCCTCGTGAACCCTACCGCTATCCAGAATTGAATGACATGACCCGATACGAATGGGCACAAGCCGAGAATCAGCGGATTGCCGATAGCCTGGAGATCCAGGTATTCGAGCACTGGACCTTGCGCCGTGAATATCACAGCGGTATTGGGCTGCATGCAACGATCGACGTCCCATTCGTGACGATTGAAGCGGTCAATGCATTCATTGAACGTTTTCTGGCGTCCGAGGCCAATTTCACAGGAAAGACACCTCGTTCATTCCGTTTTGATGAGATCCCATACTGGGGACTGGAGTCCAACGCTATTTGTGATCCCGGGGATTGGGCCAATGAAGCGAAGTCGGAACAGGAAAGTGAATCCAGCAACTGATCCCTCAATCCAAGAATCACCATGACCGTCCTTGAATTGATCAATCTCCTGAAGACGATGCCACCCCAAGCCGAGGTGGTCATTCCTGTTTATCAAGACCGGGCGGATGAGTTCTGTGTGCGTTCCCTGGAAGCATCCCAGGTACAGGTGGTGCAGATGCGTCAGGCTCCAGAAATCAAAGGCATCTTGAAGCCTGCGCGAACCCCTTGCCTGTACCTGTTGGAGCCAGTGGGTGGATTGTCCGGGGTGGTCATTGGGTATGACCGCGACGAGAGCAACTGACGCAACGCCAAATCAAAGCACTTCGAGCGGATGCAGCACAACACTTGCCCACAGGGAGAACTATCTCCCGTGATGACCTTTTTTTTGACGATGTACCTCGGGCACCCTATGTTGCGAATTACCAATGTAAGGTTAGGCGCAGCAACAAATTTGATCAACTCGGAGGTAAACGCGTGGCGTGCTTCTACGAGCTGAAGCGTATTGCACGCAGCAGTGTGGCGCTCTACTTTGCACCGTTACGCCGGGTGGGAAGCATCTTCAGGCGTATGCGAGGCCGCAAGGAGTGAGCAAATTGTCCTGGCGCGGGGAAAAATGGTAATCCGCGATGGAATGCAACGCATGAGCAACGACATCACCAAGGCTTCTTGTCAATTTCTGACTTCAAAGCGAATGCGATTGCAGACGTTTCTCAACGAGTGACATGACGCGGGTCAGTGCGCGATAGCTTGTTCGAAAGGTCGGATTTACCTCAATCTATGCGAGAAGCAAATCCGTGCCTCAGGAAACCATAAGCGTGCCGTTCTGGAAATCACTTCTTACTAAATCTGCGTCAGACTTGACGCTACGGGCAACCATTAGCTAACTTTTTGACAAAAAGTGGAGAATTCGCTCAGTTTGATAGTGGAAGCATAAGCGTTCCGCCCTCAAATGGAAGCATAAGTGGGCCTAAGCGGCGCAGTTATGCTTCCAGTGACACGCGTCAACATTGCCGGCCCACTCATGTAGATTCTGGCGGTGCACGTCACAGAAAACGATATGTCGCCGACGCAATCCGTGCACGTGCCACTTGGAGGCTAGGCACGCCGCTGTCTGCAGCTGCTCGAAGCCTCCTCAACTGACCCAACTACCAACCCAGCTGCCGTATTAATTTGGCGACGGAGTAGGGGTTGCTGGCAACGGCCTCTGGCGCTATAGCGATGCCGACCTCACCTTGCTGCCCATTCACCAAAATGCCAAATGCCTGCGAGAGCGCTTCATACTTGTCCAAATCCGTCTGAGGCAGGTACAAAAGCAATGCGGCATCTCCGGCTAGTCCATTGTCCTGAGTGCGGATGAGGCAATACGCGGTGCGCGATCGACCACGATCCCTTTGCACACCAATGCAGCTGAACGCCCGCCCCAACTCTCCGGTGTTCGACAAAATTCTCGCCAACGGAAACAGCTCAGCGTCATAGGCGGAAGTAGCCAGTGACTTAAGACCCACGCCGAAACCTTCTTGGCGAAGAATGTCTGCTGCAAGATGGAGGACATCCAAGCCTTCGGGCTCTATCACCCCGTCATCACGCTCCTCATCTTCACTCGCAAGCTCGACTTGCGGAAGACCCACCTTGGTCACGTCGGAACCATCGGCTAGCACATGGGGCACTTCTTCCTGCAAAGCCCTTACACCCATAGCACTCTTGCTCCTGGGCTTCACCCTCTTGATGACCTTCTCATGAAGATCAGGAAAAGCTGCCTCTGTAGCCTCGGGTAAATACACCATCGCCACAGCATCTTTTGATTGCAACCGATCCTCCCTGACTTCCGGACGGAAGTCTTGCGCGCTTTTGGAGTACTTAGTCCACGGCATCCGTCTAGAAACCGCTGTCACCACCCGCGGCAGCACCGAGTAGTTGAGTTGGCGAAACGGAAATGGATGGGTACAACTCAAGATGCGTTCAACAAATAGAACTGATTGCGACCCTTGATTGAACCAATGGCCTTGGACCGTCAGATCCGTGCTGCCTATAAATGGAAAATTTGTTTTGGGGTAATACGCCAGTCTGTTTGCGCGAGCCGCCGTCCCCGAGTTGCTAATCCAGCGCGCCGCACTCCCTGCAGACGGGTCCAAGGCAATGCGTGCCACCGTAGCTGCTGCAGCGGCAGGCAATCCAGAAGCCAAATCCAGCCAGTGAGTGTCGCTACGCTGGTCGTGTCTGATCGACCTGTAGAGGTTCCGCGCAGCGATCGGCCCGGAGAGCAAGCGACTGGCCAAGGCACCAGACGCACCAAAATAGAACCGCAGTACTTCCCAGCAAGGAATGATCATCCAGTGGTCTTCCGACAGGCGCTCTCGAACCGTGAATGCGCCTGTGTGACCCGAATGTGCAGAGTACGTCCGAAAGTCGAGCGGGAATTCGCTGCTACCTTCTTCTAGTGGTCGGCCGATGGGACATACATTTTCAACATTTCCAGAAATCTTCAAGTCCTTCAGCCGAACGACTGGGGCAGAAGAGACCGCCACGAGATTTGGACCAAGCCACACATCACCCAGTCGCATGGCCCGCACAAATGCCGCAGGCACAAGTATGCGAATGGTGCGTGCATTTGGGTCTTCTGCAGGACGAAGAACTACCTCTATCTGCGGCTTTTGCTGGCCAGCGCGTCCTATGCTGCTGACACGCCCAAACCAGATGATCTCCATTGGCCGTCGAAACCCCGCCAACGGTCGGAGCACAGGAACGCCGCTATTCAGCAGACGACTCAAAATTGTTCTTGGCGGCTCCGGCGCGCTTAACCTAGTACTCAACACACTGCCTTCCCTCGCATATTCTTTGAACGCATTAGATGGAATTTGTACTCCGCGGCGTACCAGTCAGGAGGATCAATCCTAAAGCCCTGGACCATTGAGTAGCAACCTACTCCAGAGGCATGCAATGCCCCTCGAAACCGATGGGGCCAATCCATCATCAGCCATACCGCCATGCCAAAGAGACGGTGCCGCTCTTCGACCCCCCGCAGTTCATAGATTAAGCCTCGCTGGCTTAGAACTCTGTAGCCATCCAGCCAAATCTGCTCAGCAACAGCATCGTACAACTGGCCATATGGACCGTCCGACGACATGATGGCGATGAACTGCCGAAGTACCCCAAAGAGGCTGGCAGATTGAGGAAACACCTGATTCTGGATAGCCGCCCAGCCAAAGTCTTTCATGAACAGGAGCGTCCGAACTACCAGTGCGTGTTCCAACTGAGGCCAGTCAAACCGCTCGGCAGGTGCCTGATACAGCGCTGCCCCACATTTGAAGCAGGCGCACATTGAAGCACCGTCGATTCGCTCCCTGTGCCCCAACTCAGCCCTGAAATACATGAAAGGAGCGCCACACAGATGGCATCGATCGCGCAACAGCACGCGATGATGTTCGCACTCTGTATAAAACCCGAGCCTCCAGGCTCGCCGGACATACTGACCGCTCTCGGAGTAAAAACATAGAGGGCAATACTGAACACCAAACCTTCGACGCTTTCGGTGCCATATCCCTAGCGGCAACAGCCACGTCTCAAAGCCATTTTTGTTTGGGATATGGCCATTCAAGGCGCTTGCAATTCCTTCTAACCCAGCACCCTCAATTCTCGAAGCTGGCACTCCGGTCAGCTTCTCTAGCTCATACTGAAGCCAAATCGGCAACTGCCTATCGATATCGCGATTCCAAACGGCTGCTTGATTGCCCGCTAGCGTCACGCACAATGAATGCACTTTCAAGCGATTGGCCCATGCTAGGCGAAGCAGCCATGAACTAAATAACTCGTCGTACCGAAGCTGCGGATGACAAGGCAAACCATAACGTGACAATCCATAGGGACGCCACATCACGCACCCCTTTATTTTGTTCTTGCAACCAAGTCTTTGTCGGCCATGGGCGCCCAACTGCAACTTTTCACAAGTTCAATCGTAATGCATTCTTCACCCGTTTGAATGGCCAAGACCCCAAGCTCCGACAACAGATCTGCGACATGTCCGACCAATCCTTCAGTCAATCTGTAGATTTCTTGTGCGAGATCTGGATCCATCAGATTTGATGCTTTGAGCAACGGCATCCTCAACTCAAATCCTGCTAGGAGACTTAGAAAGTCTTCATCATTTGAACGAAATCTCTCCAAGTAAATTGCTCGCAGTCTACTCAGCATCTGATCATCTTTGTTGATTGCGTTATAAGCCTCACTTGTACCGGCAACCACAACAGGACGGCCTATTGCGTTCATTACATACTTGATGGTGGTTAGACCTATTCGTTGCTCTTCAGTATTACCGCGCAGGACGTTGTGAAATTCGTCGATTAATAGCACTTGGACGTCCACAGCCTTCAACAAGTCAATACAGTCGGAACGCAACCTGGCCATACTCGCAGACACGGGTGGCTTGTGATTCAAGGCATGGCAAACAGCTGAATAGATTCCCTCACGCCCGGTTTCTGGGTACTGCACCATAAGTACAGGAACAATTGCGGAATCGCCGTCTACGTTGTCGTCTGCGCGATGGTTTTTGACAAACTGATGCAGTATTGAACTCTTTCCAGATAGCGATGGCCCGATGAAGAGTCTCCCTTGTGCACGATTTGCATCTTCGCGCCGATAGAGTCCCTCCAGTTCATTCAAGATTCGTTCTGCACGTGTATAGGGGATGAACTGCTCACGCATCAGATGTTTGATGCGCTCTTCATTGCTTTGGGTCGCGATAGGCCGGATCGTTTTTGATAAATGACTGAGGTCATGAGCTGTTGGATCTTCTTCCTTTTTCATCATTCATCTCCTCTCAGTTCAAGTCGCCTGCGCATTTCTTCCCGAATCTCTTCATTGGTGCGACGAGAAACAAGTGTGGAAGTTGGCGCAGACGGCTTTTTGGGCACCACTGGTTTGGTAATCGCTTCTGCAGCGTCGCGCTTGGCCCGCTCCGCATCTCGTCTGGCTTGTTTAGTCAGCTTTTTCGACTCCAGCTTGAACGCCTCACGGCGCTCCATGCTTTCCCAGCGTTGCTGCTTGAATTCGTCAGCTGGCCGCCCGAGTGCCCGCTTCTGTGCTTTGTGCTCCCACAAGGAAATCGAGGGCTTGCGCAAGTCTGCAAAGGTTGCCTCAATATAACTATCCTCCACTGGATCCTTCACCCATATCTTGGAGATATCTCGCGGGTCATATCGCACCTCAAATTTCCGATCCTCCGTGGCCTTTCTTGGATCAACCAAATCTCCCAAGGTGGCCAATGCTCCGCTGTAGTACGTTTCGTCAAATATTGAAATGGTTGCTTTGTTGATGACGCGCCAGTCCACCGGCATCAGCGATATCTGTAACGCTAGAGCATCTGTCGGGATGTCCGGCAACCCAATGGGCGGAAATACATCACCTTCAAAAATGCCGGCGTTCCAACGTTGCAAAGGCGCTCGTCTCTCCATCCCCTCGCCTCGATGCTCCGACAAGTGATAGTCATTCACGAGAAAATCCGTGAAATACCACTCAAACTCTTTCAGAGTCATAATTGATCGACCTTCTGAGTCGTACTCTGCACGCTCAGTTGGATTTGAAAACTTGGTTCCAGGGATCGTTTTAATCTCTTCCATGAAAGACTTAAATGCACTCTCCACATGGCCACCGAATTGTGGGAATCCAATTGGACGATTTCTTATCGTGAAACGGTAATTTTCCCGTGCAGATTGCATCATGTATCCATTGAGCTCATTTGCGTTGTCCACCAAGATCAGGTCCGGGAAGCCCCAACACGGCCAGTCGCCCTTTATATCCATTCGTCTTAGGAGAGTGTCTTTGGGAAGAAACGCCCTGGAAAGGGCAAGCCCCGTTGACAACGTTGATGGACCGCCGAACGACAAGTAGAAACCCAGGATCATCCGGCTATAACAATCAATAACCAGTGTTAGCCATGCATCTCCTACAGGCATGCGATTGCTCTCATCCACAAAGCATATCTGACAAGGTGTGTGATCTACTTGGACCGTACCCAGCGGGAAGTCGTTGTTAGGAAGATGATCCACACTTGGCCTGAATGTGTCACGCGCCTCTTTCTTTCTACCTTGGGCCAGAAGTTGGTCTTTGTATGTGACTTTATTTCGGATTTTGTAGAGAAGACTCAGGCTGACTTCCTCCAAATTGCTTTTAGTCAGAGCTGAGTTGACCAAGTCCAGGCAGCTGGGGATATTTCTAGGCGTGTCGACAAAGTGTTTCGCACGCAGAACTTCCTCAACAATCTTCAGTCGCTCTTGCCCAATTCTCGAACCCACTCCTTTCTTGTCACGTCGAACTGCACGATAGAGACTATCCGCAGTTGTGTTCTGCTCAACCACTTTGATTTTTCGGTAGACAGTAGGCTCGCTGATTGAAAATTCCGCTGCTAGTTTCCGTATCGATGCCCGACGCAACCCTCGCGGCACTTTCAGTACAGCCACCAGCGCCTGGTACAACTTCATGTGCACTTGCAGGTCGGGCTCTAGATCAAACTTGGAGTCCATAGTGAACTCCGGTTTATGACGCTTGGGATTTGTCTGCTTTGCGTCCTCGTCAGTTTCAGCAGTTACGACGGGGGCATCCAATTCAAAGATGGGCAAGAAATCCCGTCTTCCGTCACTCAATCGCTGTGCGAGCACACGCTGAAAATCCTCCGCACTCTCAACTAGCCAAACTTCCTCCTTGTGCAGCACCTTCGATCCAGTGCGAAGTGAAATTAGTGCCTTATTCATCGATGTACTCACATACGCTTTTGAGAGAAATGAGCGTAGACAAATCGACCTTAACGTACCCCTCCGCAATAAGGTGGTAGCACGTTGGAAGTAAGTCCGCGCGTTGTGCATTTGTGCTCACGAGAGGATTCACCCAATCTTCAAGCGAAAGCTGTTTATGCGCTTTCAAGGTGTCCATCAACTCCTGATGCCTATGCATTGACACCGGCCGCTCACGGAAACGCATTAGAAAACGAGCATTTCGTAAATATGGAGTGCGGATTTCGGCTTCACGGTAGACCTTGAATGTCCAGCTCTTCCTTGCCGCGTATCGCTCCGCAGCTTCCCATTTCAACTTGTTCTCCGCCTCCGATTCTCGGCGAGGCAACCGGTTCTTAGGACGATCTGACATACTGTCGAAGTCCGGCTTGATTTCGCATAAAACCATAACTGGATCCGCCACTGGCTTCTCAGGCCTGTACTCAACAAGTACATCGGGTGTGTATTCCCTCACTCTTCCCTGCTCATCGAGCCATTCAATCGTGAGGGGGTGTGATTCCCATCGCACGACGTTCTTGTTAAAACGTAGCAAAACGAAGAAATCTTCTTCAAGGTGTGACTCAAATTCCTGTCCTTCAGGTGCACGTCCCGTCACTTTTACCGGGCTAGTTTTGATTCTTCGAGTAGGCATTATTGAAAAATAGCACACTATTCTCAAATAGCAAAACACCTGTCAGCGGCAATCCGCCACGGCCGGGCGAGATTTCGCTGGCCCACCATGGGGTGCTGTTTCTGGACGAGTTTCCCGAATTCAGCCGCATGGCATTGGAAGCCCTGCGCGAGCCGCTGGAGACCGGCACCATCACCATCGCGCGTGCGACGCAGCGGGCCGAGTTTCCGGCGCAGTTCCAGCTGATTGCCGCCATGAACCCCTGCCCCTGCGGCTACCTGGGCTCCAGCGTGCGGGCCTGCCGCTGCACCCCGGACCAGGTAAGCCGCTACCAGGCCAAACTCAGTGGCCCGCTGATGGACCGCATCGACCTGCATGTCGACGTGCAGGCCCTGCCCGCGGCCGATTTGCTGCAGACGCCACCGGGGGAAGGCAGTGCCGCAGTGCGTGCGCGTGCCCATGCCGCGTGGTCCCGGGCCCTGGCACGCCAGGGTTGCAGCAATCAGCGCCTGGCCGGTGCGGATCTGGACCAGTGCATGGGGCTGGAGGATTCGGCGGCCCGCTTCATCGCCTCGGCGGCGGCCCAGTTGGGGTGGTCGGCGCGCGGCACCCACCGTACCTTGCGCATTGCCCGCACCATTGCCGACCTGGCCGCCAGCGACGGCGTGCAGGTGGCGCATGTCGCAGAAGCCATGCAGTACCGACGCGTGATCGCACGTCAGGCTGCATGAGAACCCCGGCGAATTTTGGGAATCAAGGCGGCTGATGGCAGGTGGGCGCAGCAGTTGCGCATTTGCAACCGACCTTAGCCCATGGCCTGCTCAAGCGCTTCGAATTCAGGACGCCAGTTCTGTTGCCAGTGCCACACATCGCCAGCGGGCATGGGGTGGGCAATGGCATAGCCTTGGCCGCCTTCGCACCCCTGCTGCAGCAATAGCGCTCCGTGGGCTCGTGTCTCTACCCCTTCGGCCACTAGCGTGCGCTGGAATGCGGTGGATAGTCCGATGACTCCCTGCAGAATCGCCAGATCGTCCGCGCTGTCCAGAATGCCGCGCACGAAGCTCTGGTCGACCTTGACGGTCTGCACAGGCAGGTGGCGCAGGTGGTTCAGAGAGGAGTAACCGGTGCCAAAGTCGTCCAGCGCGAACCGCACTCCCAAGGACCTGCAACGTTGAATCACCCCGGTGACCTGGCTCACGTCGTCCATCGCACTGGATTCCAGCACCTCCAGTTCGAGCTGCTCCGGTGCCACGTTGGGATGGCGAGCCAGCATCTCCTGCAATTCCTGTACGAAGCGCTCAGATTGCAGGTGCAGCGGGTCGATGTTGACGCTGACTGCCACCTTGCGGCCTTCCTGCTGCCACTGCGCAACTTGCGCCAGTGCCGTGCCCAGCACCCAACGCCCCAACTCCAAGGCCATGGGGTGGTTGTGCAGGAAGGGAAGGAACGCGATCGGCGATAGCAGGCCACGTTCGGGGTGTTGCCAGCGGATCAGGGCCTCGAGCCCCAGCAAGGCCCCAGTGCGCATGTTGACCTTGGGTTGGTAGTAAAGGACGAACTCGGAGCGAGCGAGTCCGGCTCGAACGTTCTGCAACTGCAGATGGCGACTTCGCACGTCGCTGTCCTGCAGGGTGTCAAAGAAGTGGTACCGGTTCTTTCCGGCGACCTTGGCCTGGTACATCGCCTGGTCTGCCTGTCGCATGAGCTGTTCGGCATCCACTTCCTCAGGCTGTGGGTATACCGTCACCCCTACGCTGGCCGACACGCGCAGCAGTTGTCCGTGGTATTCGAATGGCTGGGCGGCACAATGGATCAGACGGTCCAACAGGGGAATGCAGCCATCGGCCGATGCGACGCCAGTCAGAACCGCCACGAATTCGTCGCCACCAATGCGCGAAAGCGTGTCGTTTTCGCGCAAGGCCTTGCGCATGCGCTGGGCCAACTCGACCAGGAGTTGATCGCCAGCTTCATGACCGTGCTTGTCATTGACAGATTTGAACCCATCCAGATCAAGGAACAGCACGGCCAGCGGCTGCCGGGTGCGGTGGGTATGGGCCATGGCTTGGCGTAGCCGGTCCGAAAGCAGTACCCGATTGGGCAGACCGGTGAGTGCATCGTAGTGGGCAATCTGCAGCAGACGGTGCTCCTGACGCTTCTTTTCGGTGATGTCGGAAAACAGGGCCACATACCGCACAGACTTGCCCTGGGCATCGGACACGGTGCTGATCGCGAGATGTTCGGCATAAACCTCGCCATCCTTGCGCCGATTGACCACCTCACCGCTCCACTGACCTGCGTCCCGGAGCGCGGCCCACATCTGCGCATAGAACTCCTTGGGCTGGTGTCCAGAGCTCAGTAGCCGCGTGCTGCGACCGACGACTTCGTCTCGGGCATAGCCGGTGATCTGGCTGAAAGCGCTGTTGACATCCAGGATGTTGCCCCGCATGTCAGTAATCATGATGCCCTCGGCCGCGTGGTCGAACACCCCGGCGGCGATCTGCAGCCTTTGTTGTGCTGATTCCTGCGCCGTGATGTCCTGCAGCAGCCCGGTGTAATGGCGCAGACTGCCATCGGGCAGGTAGACGGCGTTGATCTCCAGCAATGCAGTGTAGACCGTCCCATCCTTGCGCCGGTTGCTGAGCTTGCCGTGCCAGTGCCCGGTAGTGTGTACGCTGTGCCACAGCGCCTGGTAGAAGGCCGGTGGATGCTGGCCCGAGCCCAGCATGCGCGGATTGTTGCCAATGAGTTCCTCGCTGCGGTAGCCGGTGACCGAGAGCGATGCTGCGTTGACCGAAATGATGCGAGCCTGGGCGTCGGTCACGATGATCGCATCGGGACTGCTTTCAAACACCGTGGCGGCAAGCTGCTGCTGTTGCTGAAGGACAAGGCGTCTGCGGTGGATCACGATGCCGGCCACCACCAGACCCAGCAGGATGGGCAGCACTACCGTGGCGATGCGACCCGCATCGGCCGCCCAAAGTTGGGTGATCGCGTCGCGGTGGGTGTGCACACTGACGATGAGCGGGAAGCGGCTGGAGGTACGGTAGGCACTCATCACTGAGGCACCGGTGCCGGCGTGCCTGCTCTGTGCGATGACACCTTGCTCGGACTGTGCGACACGCTGTTCCAGCGCGAGTCCGGTGTCGTGTACGTTCAGCGCTCGGTCGGCGTCGTTGGAAAGCAGCAGCAGTCCGTCGTAGCGGAACCAGTCCAGGTGGTCGTGCTCCGGTCGCAGCATCTGCAGGCTGGAGTTGATGAAGTAATCGCTGTTCAGGGTGGCCAGCAGCCACACCGTCTGGGTGTCGGACGGAATGGTGCGCAGCACCGGAATGAAGGAAAAGTCGCTGCGTGCCGGGGCCGCTTGGCCGTTGGGATCGAACGCGTTGGCGATGTCTCGCCCGGTCCACGCCAAGCCAACGCGCAGCACATCGCTCGGCCCCTGCAGGCCTGGATAGAACGTCGACAGCGAAATCTGTTGACCAACGTTGCGCGGGCTGGAACTGGCCAGTATCCGGCCCTTTGCATCGACCACCGAGAGCGAACGCACATAGGGCAGGGGCTTGACGGCATAGGTCAGGCGGCGGTTGAGCTCGCTGCTGTCGTCGCGTGCGGCGACGGCGGCATCCAGGTTGATGGCCGTGAGCGCGATGACTTGCAAGGCCTGGGTCAGTTGCTCCTCGAAGTTGCGTGCGTGCACCTGCAGCGTGGATTCAGCCTGGCGCAAGGCCTGGTCGTGCAGTCGCCACAGCATGTAGCCCAAGGCGCTCAGCGAACCGCCCACCAGCACCGCCATGGCCAGCAGGAAAACCCCATGGCGACGGGCCGACGCCTGGAGGGCGCGCGCTGTCCAGCGGATCATTTGGCGACGATGGCTTCCAGACCGTGCTTGCGGGCATTGGCCAGCAGGCGGCCATCGCGCTTCATGTCTCCCAGCGCCTTGTCGATGCGGGCGAAGAAGCGGTCGTCGCCGTAGGCCATGGCCCACCCATAGGGTGTCAGGTGGTAGGTTTCTGTGGGCGATACCAGGCGTGCCCACTCGCTGTTGTCCAGCATCCGCCGGCTGAACGGGTAATCGGTCATGAACACGTCGGCCCGACCGGACTGCACTTCCTGTTCGCGAGCGGCCGGTGTGTCCACTACCAGCAGCTCGGCGTTTCGGAGTTTTGCCTTCATCACCGGCTCATGCAGTGTCCCTTTGGCTACGGCCACCACCACGCCGGGGCGGTCGATGTCAGCCCACGACTGGATGCGGCGGTTGGTCTTGGTGGTAATGCCGTAGATGTCGCTGACGAGGTGGGGTTGGGTAAAGCGCAGCTTCTCCTGGCGAGCCGGGGTGATTCCCACCGCGAACATGGCGATGTCGCATCTGTCTGCCGTCACATCCTCCACCAGCTTGGCAAAGGAGCTGTCAACAAACTGCACCTGCACCCCCAGTTCCTTGGCCACGGCCTGGGCGTTGTCAATATCGATGCCGATCAACTGCAGGGACTTGGGGTTACGGTAAGAAATGCCGTAATAGTCGGGCCAGATGCACACCCGCAGGGTCTTGGTTGTTTCGATTCGGCTAAGGCGATCTTTTTGAAGGTCTGCAGGCAGGGCGGGTAGCGCGAAACATGCGAGCACCAGTCCAGCCCATGCGGGACGGAAGAACACGGCAATACTCCAAGTTGGGTACCGGAATGTAGGGATTGGAGTGGCAGGCTGGCTTGACTTGGGTCAAGCGCAAACCAGATTTACCTGGAGAGAAGGCAAAAAAAAGCACCGGGGTTACCGGTGCTTGCGTAGGGTACTGCATCGTGGCGCGCAGCTTTTTTGAAGTGTGAGCACCGCGGTATGGATTTCTTTTGCGGTGTTGTCTCTCGGGCTTCGTATTCTGAAATTCGCAGTTGCCTGACAACGAATAACGGATACTGTAGCTCTAAGCAAACACCGTGCCTATTAGGATTTACCCTGCGAATGGGGCCACTACCAGGTGTCGGCAGCAATCCACTGGGCCGCTTTCTCCGCAATCATGAGCGTGGGCGAGTTGGTGTTGCCGCTGGTGATGCGGGGCATCACGCCGGCGTCCACCACGCGCAAGCCTGCCACGCCCCGTACCCGCAGTCGGCTATCCACCACTGCCATCGGGTCGGCATCGGGTCCTTCGGTGCGCCCCATCTGGGTGGTGCCCACGGGATGGAAGATGGTGGTGGCGATGTCGCCAGCCAGCCTGGCCAGCTCCTCGTCGCTCTGGAACTGAACGCCGGGCTTGTATTCCTCGGGCTGGAACGGTTTCAGTGCAGGTTGCGCCACGATGGTGCGCGTCAGGCGCAGTGAGTCGGCCGCGATCTTGCGGTCTTCCTCCGTCGACAGGTAATTGGGGGCGATGGCCGGGGCCTGGCGGAAGTCCGGGCTCTGGATCCGCACGGTACCGCGGCTGGTGGGGTTGAGGTTGCAGACGCTGGCGGTAAAGGCGTTGAAGGGGTGCAAGGGCTGGCCGAAGGCGTCCAGACTCAGCGGCTGCACGTGGTATTCGAGGTTGGGCCAGGGTTGAGACGGGTCGCTGCGCGTGAAGGCGCCGAGCTGGCTCGGGGCCATGCTCATGGGCCCACTGCGCCGGAAGGCGTATTCGAGTCCAATCTTCGCCTTGCCCCACCAACTGTTGGCTTGGGTATTGAGCGTGGTGGTGCCGCTGACCTTGAAGACCGCGCGGATCTGCAGGTGGTCCTGCAGGTTGGCCCCCACGCCGGGCAGGTGCGCACGCACCGGGATGCCGTGCTGTTGCAGCAGGTCTTGCGGGCCGAGCCCCGACAGTTGCAGGATCTGTGGGCTGCCCACGGCGCCCGCGCACAGCAGCACCTCGCTGCGGGCCGTGGCGGTGACCAGCTCGCTGCCATCCCACACCTGCACCCCGGTGCAGCGCAGCGGACGTTCCGAGCCGTCAGTGGCCTCTTCGAGCACCAGCTTGGCTACCTGGGCGCTGCTCCAGAGTTCGAAGTTGGGGCGGGCGTAGCACATGGGGCGCAGGAAGGCCTTGGCCGTGTTCCAGCGCCAGCCGCTCTTCTGGTTCACTTCGAAGTAGCCCACGCCCTCGTTGCTGCCGCGGTTGAAATCGGTCGTGGCGGCAATGCCGGCCTGTGTGGCAGCCTGTGCAAACGCGTCGAGCACGTCCCAGCGCAAGCGTTGCTTCTCCACCCGCCATTCGCCGCCTGCCTGGTGGTGTTCGAGCAGCTGGCGGTAGACCGGCGTGCTGCCGGGCAGGCTTGCGGCGCTGCCCTTGGCACCATGCAAACCGTTGCTGCCCAGGTGGTGGTCTTCGTGGAACCGGAAGTAAGGCAGGCAGTTGTCCCAGTTCCAGGCCGCATCTCCCACCTGCTGGGCCCAGCCGTCGTAGTCGCGCGACTGGCCGCGCATGTAGATCATGCCGTTGATGCTGGAGCAGCCCCCCAGCACCTTGCCGCGCGGGTAGCGCAGGCTGCGCCCGTTGAGGCCGGCGCCCGGCTCGGTCTGGTACAGCCAGTCGGTGCGCGGGTTGCCGATGCAGTAGAGGTAACCCACGGGGATGTGGATCCAGTGGTAGTCGTCCTTGCGACCGGCTTCGATCAGCAGCACGCGCTTGGAGGCATTGGCACTGAGGCGATTGGCCAGCAGGCAACCGGCCGTGCCGGCGCCGACAATGATGTAGTCGAAGGTGGTGTCAGTCATGGGAAAACCTGTGTGCTGCGCACTGCGGTGCGAGCGTGCTTGGGGCGGTCCGGCACACGCTCATAGGAAATAGAAGGCTGCCGCGGCCACAGCCGTGGGTAACAGGGCACCGGCCAGCAAGCCCCCGGCGCCCACGGCACCGGCCGAGAAGCGGTCGCGCAGCAAGGCCACGCCGGCGGGGTTGGGGGCATTGGCAATGACGGTAAGGCCGCCGCCTGCCACCGCACCGGCCACCAGCATGTACTGCGAGGTCGGACTGATGCCGGTGATGAGTGAGCCCAGGTAAGTGAGTGCCGCGTTGTCGGTCACGGCGGTCAGCGCCATGGCGCCCAGGAACAGGGCCGTGGGTTCCAGGCTTGCCACGATGGGTTGCAGCCACCACTGCTGCATGCCCCCCAGCACCACCAGCCCGGCGAGGAAAAAGCCGACCAGCAGGCCTTCCTTGAGGATCAGCGGGCTCTGGTAGCGCTGGTAGGCATGGGCGTAGCCGAGGAAGAACAGGAACAGCCCGAGGAAGAGCACCGGGTAGTGGGCCAGCAGCACCACCCCGGCGAGAAAGGCCAGGTGCACGGCGCTGACACTCCAGGGGATGGGCGTCGCCGCTTCACCGGTATCGCTGGCCGGGGCGTCGGGCAGGTGGCGGTGGATCAGGCGCACCAGCACGGTGGCATTGACCAGCACGGCCAGTGCGGCCTTCCAGCCAAAGGTCTGCAGCATGAAGGCGCTGTCCCACTGCCAAGTCTGCGCCACCATGAGCACCGGGGGTGCGGCATAGGCGGTAAGCGTGCCGCCGATGGAGATATTCACGAACAGCACACCCAGCGCGGCGTAGCGCAGGCGCTCCGGCACTGCAGCCACGAATACCACCGGCGCCAGCATCAGCGCGGCCAGGGTCATGGCCGCCGGCTCGGTGATCAGCGAACCCAGCAACGGAACCACGGCCAAGCCCAGCCAGGCCATGCCAACGCTCGGGCGCAGCGGCAGTGCGCGGGCGACGGTGTGCAGGCTGGCGCGCACGGCTTCGAGCACCGGGCGCGAGGCGGCGACCACCATGACGACGCACACGAACAAGGGCTCGGTGAACTGGCGTGACTCGGCGTAGGCAACGGCCTGGTCGCCACCGGCCACCAGTGCCATGGCCACGATGAGCACCATGGCCCAGAAGCCGAACACCACCTCGACCTCCCCAAGCAGGTGGAGCAGGCCGGCGTGCGCCGGATGGCGGTGGGCCAATGACTCGAACAGCTTGGCGCCGAAGGTATGCAGCAGGGCCACGGCGAAAAGCACCGCGGCGATGGTGTGCATCAGGTCACTGTGAACGAGGTTGGCTTGCATGGCGGGGACAGCGTCGGAATTGGCGGGCGCTCAGTGTCCCACCCAGACCGGTTTGCGCTTTTCCTGAAAGGCCTTTTGCCCTTCCTTGGCATCGTCGGTGAGCGTGAACAGCGCGATCTGGCTTTCGGTGAAGGCCATGGCCTCCTCGAACGACATGGCCTCAGCCTTCTTCAGGGTGTAGAGGCCGCGGCGGATGGCCGCCGGTGACTTGTCCAGCAGGCGCTCCAGCAGCCATTGCAGCTTGGCATCCACATCGTCGGCCACGTGGTTGACCAGCCCGTATTCCAGCGCCTGGGCGCTGGTGATGGGCTCGCCGGTGATGCACATCTCGACCAGCACCCGTCGCGGAATGAGGTGCTGCAGCACGGCGAGTACCTGCGCCGGGAATACGCCGACCTTGACTTCGGGCAGTCCGAAAATGGCATGGCTGGAGGCTACGGCCATGTCGCACATGGCCATCAGGCCCATGCCGCCGGCCATGCAGGCGCCGTTGACGCGGGCAATCAGCGGCACCGTGCTGGCCTTGGCCACACGCAGCACCTGGGCCAGGTGGCCGTGTGGGTCGGAATAGTCGGTGGTGAAGGCCTTGGATGACTGCAGGTCGGCCCCCGCGCAGAAGGCCTTGCTGCCGGCGCCGGTGAGCACGATGGCGCGGATGTCGCGCTGGTTCTGTGCCCCCGTGATGGCCTGCGCCAACAGGGCGAGCACGTTGTGGCTCATGGCATTACGCCGTTCTTCGCGATTGATGGTGAGCCACAGCACGGGGCCGCGTTGCTCGATCAGTACGTCTGCTGGTTCGGTGGTGTTCATGGTTCGGTCTCCTGGGGGCTATTTTGCGGCCAAAACCCCACAGTGCTGGCGCGCTCAGTGCGAAGCAGCGCTACCATGCAGCACCCCGCACACCATGACTGAGCACGACCAGACACCCCGCATCGAACTGCGCACTGTGCCCGCAGGAACCCAGGCGCTGCTGCATGGGCGCTGGAGTGCCGCGCTCATGGCGCGTCACTGGGGGCAGCTGCAGGCATCGATGCCGGCGCTGGGCCAGGTGCGGGACTGGGATCTGCGCACCATCATCCGCATGGACCACACGGCGGCGCAATGGCTGTGGAACCTGTGGGGCCATGCCTGGCCCGCATCGCTGCAGGCGCTGCCGGCCCAGCGCGCCATGCTGGAGCGCGTGGCCCGCTTCACCGTGCCGCCACCCGCCGTGCACCACACTACGGCTTGGGAGTGGCTGGCCAGCGTCGGGCGCTGGGGCCATGGCCTGGTCGACCACGCGCTGGGGGCCTTGCGACTGCTGGGCCAGTTGGCGCTGGACCTGGTGACCCTGGTGCGCCACCCGCGCCAGGGGCCCTGGCGTGACCTGTCCGGCCACATCTACCGCATCGGTGCCACGGCCCTGCCCATCACGGCGGCGGTGGGTTTTCTCATTGGCGTCGTGCTGGCTTACCTGATGTCCAAGCAGCTGCGCACCTTCGGCGCCGACATCTTCATCGTCAACATCCTGGGGCTGTCGGTGATCCGGGAGCTCGGGCCGGTGCTGGCAGCCATTTTGCTGGCCGGTCGAAGCGGCTCGGCCATCACGGCGCAGATCGGCGTCATGCGCGTTACGGAAGAGATCGATGCCATGCGCGTCATGGGCATTGCGCGTGGCTTTCGCCTGGTGTTGCCCCGTGCGCTCGCCATGGTGGCGGTGATGCCCCTGGTGGCTGTCTGGACCATGGTGGCGGCCTTGGTGGGCGGCATGGTGGTCGCGGACGTCGCGCTGGGACTGACGCCGGGCTACTTCCTCAGTGCCCTGCCCAAGGCCGTGAAGGTGGCCAACCTGTGGCTTGCGGTGGGCAAGTCCGCCGTGTTCGGTCTGGTGATCGCGCTGGTGGGTTGCCACTATGGCCTGCGGGTGCTGCCCAACACCCAGAGCCTGGGCGAAGGCACCACGGCCTCGGTCGTCACGTCCATCACCCTGGTGATCATCGTCAACGCGGTGTTCGCCATCCTGTTCCGGGACGTGGGGCTGTGAGCGAACGCGCCGTCATCGTCGACATCCGCGGCCTGTGGTCGGTGTTCAAGACCGTGCAGGGAACCGCCGTCATCCACAAGGACTTGGATCTGACGATACACCGGGGCGATTTCCTCAGCATCGTCGGTGGTTCGGGCGGGGGCAAGACGGTGCTGCTGCGCCAGATGCTGGGGCTGGAGACCGCCCACCGTGGCACGGTCACGGTGCTGGGCCAGCCAGCCGGCAGCCTGGCGGCCAGTGGAGCAGCGGGCCAGGTGGGCATGCTGTTCCAGCACGGCGCACTGTTCTCGGCCTTCTCGGTGCTGGAAAACATCGCCTTTCCGCTGCGCGAGCTGCACGGCCTGCCAGCGGATCTGGTGCGCGACGTGGCCATGGTCAAGCTGCAGATGGTGGGTCTGGACGCCAGCCACGCCCACAAGATGCCGGCCGACCTCTCAGGTGGCATGATCAAGCGCGTGGCCTTGGCCCGTGCCCTGGTGCTGGACCCGCCGCTGCTGCTGCTCGACGAACCGACGGCCGGGCTCGACCCCGACAGTTCCGATGCGTTCTGCAAGCTGCTGCGTTCGTTGCATGCGGAACTGGGCTTGACCATCGTGATGGTGACGCACGATCTCGATACCCTGTACGAGCTCAGCACACGCATCGCCGTGGTGGCCGAGAAACGGGTACTCATCAACGCGCCGATACGCGAGGTGCTGGCCTATGACCACCCCTTCGTGCGCGAGTTCTTTCTGGGGGGGCGCGGGCACCGGGCCATGGAGCTGTTGCGCCAGCAGGGCGAGCAGGTGTAAATAGAGGACTTATGGAAAACAAATCGCATGCCATCGTGTCCGGCGTCTTCGTGCTGCTGGCGGCTGCCCTGATGGCGCTGCTGGCCTACTGGCTCACCCGCGACGACACCGTGCGGCGCAGCTACGAGATCTCCAGCGCCGACGCCATCACCGGGTTGCAGCCGCAGGCCGCCGTGCGCTACAAGGGGGTGCCAGTAGGCCGTGTCACCAGTATTGCGCTGGACCCGCAGGTGCGCGGCAACGTGCTCATCACCATCTCCGTGGATGAGCAGGCACCGGTGACCCAGGCCACCTATGCCACGCTGGCCTTCCAGGGGCTCACGGGGCTGTCCTACATTCAGCTCGATGAGGCGCCAGGAGCGGCACCGGTCGCGCTGGTTGCTGGCCAAGGGTTGCCGCGCATTCCCCTGCGCACCAACCTCATGGCGCGCCTGACCGAACAGGGCGGCGCCATCCTGAGCCAGGTGGAGCAGACCACGCAGCGGGTCAACGGCCTGTTGTCGCCCGCCAACCAGCAAGCCCTGGTGAAGGCCGTCACCCAGCTCGGTGACGCCGCCGCCAGCATTTCGGCCCTGTCGGCGCGGGCCCAGGCCGCACTCGGACCGGCCCAGGGGCCGGGCAGCCTGAACCTGCCGCAGCTGGCCGAGGACGCCGGCAGCTCGTTTCGCAGCATGCGCCAGGCCGGTGAGCGCATGAGCGCCAGTGCCGAGGCCTTCCGACTGGCCTCCGACGATTACCGCAAGCTGGCGCAGCGCCTGGGTGAGCCCGGCGGCACGCTGGAGCGACTGAACCAGAGTGCCGAGTCGCTCGCCGTGACCGCCCGAACGCTCAATGGCAGTGTGCTGCCGCGTGCCAACCGCACGGCAGAGGAGTCGCAACGCAGTGTGCGCCAGTTCGGGCAAGCGGCAGAGCAGCTCAGCGAACAGCCACAATCGCTGCTGTGGGGCAAACCCCAGCTCTTGCCGGGGCCGGGCGAAAAAGGCTTTGTTTCCCCCGCTCCCCGCTGATCCTGAATGTGCTGCGAGACGCTATGAAAAAAAGAGCTGCTGATGCAATATCCATATGGGCTGGAGCCTTGTTTCTCGTTATTTCTGGCGCCTTGGGCGGGTGCGCGGTCTCCAAAGGCGCGAGCCAGGGTGACCGTTACGACTTGGGCCCGGTGGTGCCAGCGCAACAGGCGCCATCCCCACCGGGCGTGCCCGTGTGGCTGGCCGGGGTCCATGCCCCCAGCAGCCTGGATGGCACCCACATGCTGTACCGGCTGGTCTACAGCGATGCCCTGCAAAGCCGCGCCTACGCCCAGGCGCGCTGGAGCATGCCGGTTCCCGAATTGCTGGAGCAGCGCCTGCGCCAGCGTCTGGCGTCCCAGCACCCGGTACTGAACCCGGCCGATGGCGTGCAGGGCCGCGGCCCGGGGCTGGTGTTGCGGATTGAATTGGAAGATTTCAGCCAGACCTTCAGCGCGGCCGACCAGGCCAGCGTGCGGGTACGACTGCGGGCGACGCTCAGCGCCTGGCGTGGGGGTACCGAACAACTGCTGGACCAGCAGACCTTCGAGTCGCAGCGCCCCTGCGCCAGTGCCGACGCACCCGGTGGCGTTCGGGCTCTGGCACAGGCCAGCGACACAGTGCTGGAGGCGCTGGAGCGCTGGCTGGCCGCCAACGCCGCGCGCTAGCCGCCCGTCCCGCTAGCCTGCTTTGGCCAGCTGTTCGCGGGCCTTGTCCAGCCAGACCTGCAGGTTGTCCAGCAGGGCGCTCTGGCTGAACGAGCAGCTTTCCTCCGAAAACAGGGCGCTGGATTCAAGCCGGGTGAGCAGTTGCTGCAGCACCTCGGTGTAACGTGGTGGCAGCGTGGCCAGCAGCGCAGTCTGTGCCCGTGCATGGCCAGAGAAGGCCTGGGCCCCGATCTGGCCGTTGCGCAGCTGGGCCAGGGCCGCCTCCATTGACGCGAGGTCTGCAGTCATGTGGCACCTCCCAGCACGGGGAACAGCTTGCCCAGACCGTCGGACATCACCTCCACCGCCAGCGCCGCCAGGATCAGGCCCATCAGGCGCGTCATCACGTTGATGCCGGTCTTGCCGAGCACCCGGGCGATCGGTTGGGCCAGCGAGAAGCACACGGCCGTGGCGACGGCGATCACCACGCCATAGCCCACCAGGGTGGTGAGTTGCCAGAAGGTTTTGGCCTTGTCGGCATAGATCACCACGGTGGACATGGTGGCCGGCCCTGTCAGCAGCGGAATGGTCAGTGGCACCACGGCGATGCTGGCGCCCATGGCCGCCTTGGCGGCACCGTCTTCGAGTTCATGGCTGCTGGACTTGGCTTCGGCCGGCTGCGCATTGAGCATGTTCATGGCGCTGATGAGCAGCAACATGCCGCCGCCGACCTGGAAGCTGGCCAGCGAAATGCCGAAGAATTCGAGGATGTGCAGGCCCGCCAGCGCGCACACGGCGATCACGACAAAGCAGCTCACCGACGACACCCATACGGTATTGCGCCGCTGTGCCGCGCTGAACCCTTCGGTGTAGTGGATGAAGAAGGGGATGATGGCCAGCGGGTTGACGATGGCCAGCAGGGTAACCAGGGGTTTGAGGTCCATGGGTGGGGTGCAGAGGTGGTGGCGCGCCATGGTACCGCAGGCAGCGCATGGGCGTGCAGCTTGCCGGGGCATGCGCGCTGGAGTACAACCCACCCTCAGACAGCATGGAGGCAACATGGTGAAACTGGGGCGAGGTCTCGGGTGGGGTGTGCTGCTGGGGCTGGTCTGGTCGCAGGTTTGGGGGCAGCTGGCACAGCGCTACGACGGCCCGATCTTTGATGCCCACCTGCACTACAACGTCGAAGCGCGGGATGCCCACCCGGTCGCCGATGTGCTGGCCCGCATGCAGCGCAGCGGGGTGCGGGCGGTGTTGGCCAACTCCCGCCCCAACGATGGGACGCTGGCACTGGCTGCGGCGCAGTCGCAGCGCGAGGCTGCCGGGGTACAGGTGGTTCCCTTCGTGCGCCTCTACCGCAACCGCGACGACTACGGCAGTTGGTTTGCCGACCCATCGATCTACACCATGGTCGAGGGCGAATTGGCGCGGGGAACGGCGGCCGGGCCCTTTCGCGGCATCGGCGAGTTCCATCTGTACGACAGTGCCCATGCCGAGGGCGAGACCGCCCGGCGCCTGATGGCCTTGGCCCACGCACGCCAGCTGGTGGTGCTGGCCCACGTAGACGATGTGGCCATCGAGCGACTTCTTGATCCCTTGCCCGACGGGGGGCGCAGCCTGCGTCTGGTCTGGGCCCATACCGGCATCAGCGGTGTGCCGGTGGAACGCGTGCGGGCCTTGTTGCGGCGTTACCCGGGTTTGGTGGGTGAATTGTCCTACCGGCCCGGACTGACCTGTCCCCTGCCCGACGGCCGGGCGCGCCTGTGCGAGGCCTGGCGGGCGCTGCTGTTGGCCTTTCCCCAGCGTTTTGTCATCGGCTCGGACACCTGGATCAATCCGCGCTGGCAGTACTACGAAGCACAGATGGAGGAGTACCGCCAATGGCTGTCGGACTTGCCGGCCGACGTCGCGTCGGCCATCGCCTGGGGCAATGCCGCACGGCTGTTCGGCATTCAGTGAAAAACCGATAGCGTCCACGCGCAAAAAGGCGTAGGGTGGCAGGCATGTTCACCCTGCCCACGCTCTCTTCCTATTGGTCGGCCCCGATGATCGAGGCCAATGTGTTCATCCTGTTGCATCTGCTGGGCGCACTCGCCCTGGGGCTGCTGGTGGGCTACGAGCGGGCCTACCACGGCCGCGCTGCCGGCATGCGTACCTATGGCCTGGTGTGCATGGCCTCGTGCGCCCTGACCGTCATCGGCGGCTACTCGCACTTCTGGTACGGCGGCAGCACCACCATGACGGTGTTCAACAACGGCGACCTCACACGCGTCATCCAGGGCATCCTCACCGGCATCGGCTTCCTGTGCGCCGGGGTCATCATGAAGGAAGGCTTCACCATCAGTGGCCTGACCACCGCGGCGTCCTTGTGGGCAGCCTCGGGCATCGGCGTCATGGTCGGCGTCGGCTTGTACATCGCGGCCATGTCACTCGCGCTGCTCAGCGCCATCTGCATGGTGTGGGTGTCCAAGCTCGAAGGCTGGCTGCCCTCGCGCCAGGCTGTGGCCCTGATGCTTGAGTTCGCACCGGGGGTGCAGGTGCAGCAGAAAGCCCTGATGGACATGGCCGCTGCACGCGGCTATGACCTGGCCACCGGCAGCATCGTGATCTCCATGAATGCCGGAGCCACGACCTGGAGCTTCGTGGCCGTGGCGCGCAGTCGCCGGACCATGGCGCCGCTGTCGGAATTGGCACGCGAGATCGGGCAATACCCCGGCGTGCAGCGCTTCAACGTGGCCTACGCGCGAAATTGACGCCAACTTGGGCGGGGATCAGCGGTCGGTGCGGGCGATGTAGCGCTTGCGCCAGAACAGGCCGATGAGAACGGCGGCGATCAGTGACATCGAACCCATCGCCCACCAGAAGCCGCTGGCGCTGTGCAGCAGCGGAATGGCGTCGAAATTCATGCCGAAGATGCCGGCAATCAGGTTCAGTGGCAGGAACACGGCGGTCAGCGCTGTGAGCGTGCGCATGATGTCGTTGGTGCGGTTGCCTTGCGCGCTGAAGTGCATCTGCACCGCTGTCTCCATGCTTTGCTCCAACCGACGCACATGGTGCACCACGCGCTCGATGTGCTCCAGCACGTCGCGTCCGCGCACCTGCAGCAGGTCGCGCTCGCGGGACAGTGCCGGTGTGGCGGCCTCGGGCCATGTCTTCACCGCCTCGATCCAGTCCTGGATGGCGGCCCGCTGGTCTTCGCAGACTTCATCGAGCTGGTGCAGCGATACGCGCGCCTCCAGCAGGGCGCTCCAGTTGTTGAAACGCGTCCTGGGGTCGAGCAGCTCGGCCTGCCAGTGGTCGAGCTGGTGGTTGAGCTCGCGCCGCAACTCCAGAAAACCGTCCACCATGGTGTTAACAATGCGCAGCATCAGGTCGGGCGGACTGCTCGGAACCCGTGATCCTGCAGCGCGCAGATCATTGGAGCTGCTCTGCAGCAGCTTGTCGGCGTAGGCGTCGCGCACGGTGCAGTCGCTGGGGTGCACGCTGAGCACGATGCTTTCCATCACCACGAATCCCACCGGGCTGGTGTCGATGCGGCGCAGGATCGGCGGTCCGCTGCGCGGCGCCGGGGCCAGCGTGGCGCTGGTGCCGGCCTGCGCGGCCGCCAAGCGGCGAAACACCAGCACATCGTACTGGGCCGTGTAGTCGTAATGCGATGGCAGCTGCCGGTTGAGCAGGTCGGACACGTGCAGGTCCACCAGCTGCGCGCCGCCCCATTGCTGCAAGGTCGCCTGGATGTCGGCCAGGTGGGCCTGCAGCGCTTCGCGCGTGCACGATACCCAGGCAAAACTGCCCGCCGAGGGGGCGCCCAGGGCGGAGAGCGTGTCGACCGCCAGGATGTCATTGCCGCTCAGGCGAAAGATGCGCATTGGTGTTCAGTGCAGAAAGGGGCTTCTGTCCTCGTGGATAGTGCGTAAGGCGCTACTTGTTTTGTAGCAATCGAGCGACATCGCGGGCGAAGTAGGTCAGGATGCCATCGGCACTGGCACGCTTGAAGGCGAGCAGGCTTTCCATCATCACCGCGTCGTGGTCAAGCCAGCCGTTCTGGGCCGCGGCCTTGAGCATGGCGTATTCGCCCGACACCTGGTAGGCGAAAGTCGGCACCTTGAATTCGTCCTTCACGCGGCGCACCACGTCGAGGTAGGGCATGCCGGGCTTGACCATCACCATGTCCGCCCCTTCGGCAATGTCCATGGCGACTTCGCGCAGGGCCTCGTCGGTGTTGGCCGGGTCCATCTGGTAGACCTTCTTGTTGCTCTTGCCCAGGTTGCTGGCCGAGCCCACGGCGTCGCGGAACGGGCCGTAAAAGGCGCTGGCGTACTTGGCGCTGTAGGCCATGATCCGTGTGTGCACCAGTTTCTCGGCTTCGAGCGCGGCACGAATGGCGCCGATGCGCCCGTCCATCATGTCGCTGGGTGCCACCATGTCGACCCCGGCGCGCGCCTGGGTCAGTGCCTGCTTTACCAAAATGGCCACGGTCTCGTCATTGAGGATGTAGCCGCTGTCATCCGGCAAGCCATCCTGGCCGTGGCTGGTGAACGGGTCCAGCGCCACGTCGGTCATGACGCCCAGATCGGGGAATTCCTTCTTCAGTGCCCGCACCACCCGTGGCACCAGGCCGTCGGGGTTCAGCGCTTCCTTGCCATCGTAGGTCTTGAGCGACTGGTCGATGACCGGGAACAGGGCCATGACCGGAATGCCTAAGCGGACGCAGTCTTCGGCCACCGGCAGCAACAGGTCCAGGCTCAGGCGCTCCACGCCCGGCATGGAGGCGATCGGCACGCGCTGGTTCTGGCCATCGACCACGAAGACCGGGTAGATCAGATCGTGGGCGGTGAGCGTGTTCTCACGCACCAGGTTGCGTGTGAAGGCGTCGCGGCGCAGGCGACGGGGGCGGCCATGGGGGTAGGGGGCAAAGACAGTCATGGGCAAATTCTGCCCCAGATTGCACGGGGCGGCCATGCGCCAGATCAAGGCAGCAGGCTGCCTGTTCAAGGTGCATGGCAGGTCGCGCGGGGCGAAAGGGCACAGAATCTGTGCGGAAATTTACAAAAAAGTGTTGAAGAGGTGATTCTTCTTTGCTACATTTCATCCCGGGTAGCTTGCTACCCTCCGCTTTTCCTCCCTGAGCGGAGCCTTGATGTGTGACAGCAAATAGGCTTAGACCCCGGCCCTGTGCTGGGGTTTTTTTTGTCTTCGGCCGTTGCGCTTCACTTTGCTGTGCAAAGTTTGCCTGCGACGCACGCTGCAAGCAGCTTGTGACCGGAACGCTGGCTACACTCCAGCCATGCTCTGGGTCAAATCCTTCCATATCGTCTTTGTGGCCAGCTGGTTTGCGGGCCTGTTCTACCTTCCCCGGATCTTCGTGAACTTGGCCATGGTGGAGCCCGATTCGCACCAGGAACGCCAGCGGCTGCTGCTCATGGCGCGCAAGCTGCTGCGTTTTTCGCACATGCTCGCGGTGGTTGCCTTGTCGCTGGGCCTGTGGCTGTGGGCCGGCTATGGCATAGGCTGGGGACCAGGCAACGGGTGGATGCACGCCAAACTGACCCTGGTACTGGCCGTTCTGGGCTACCACCACGCCTGTGCCCGCATGCTGCGCCGTTTCGAGGCTGGTGAGCCGCGCCATGGCCATGTCTGGTACCGCTGGTTCAATGAGGTGCCCGTGCTGCTGCTGGTGGCGATCGTGGTGCTGGTGGTGGTCAAACCGTTCTGATCCCCATGCCGCAGCACAAGAGCACCGCCTGGCCTCTGGCCTGGGTTTTCATCGGGCTCATTGTGTATGCCAGCCTGTTTCCGTTCGGCCCCTGGCGCGATGCCGGCGCGCAGCCGTGGGGCTACTGGCTGGCGCCGGTTCCACGCTACTGGACCGGCTTTGATGTCACGGTCAACGTTCTTGGCTACATGCCGCTGGGGGCCTTGCTGGCAGTCGGCCTGGTCCGCTCCAGCCAGGCGCACCGCGCTGCCTTGTGGCCGACGCTGATCGGCTTCGTGCTCTCTGCCAGCATGGAAGCGCTGCAGACCTACCTGCCTGCACGCGTGCCTTCGCGCGAGGACTGCCTGCTCAACACGGCGGGAGCGGCGCTGGGGACCGCTGTGGTGCTGCTGGGTTTCCGGTTGGGGTTGCTGTCACGCTGGAGCCGGCTGCGCGAGCGCTGGCTGGTGGCGGAGTCGCGGGGCGGCCTGGTGCTGTTGCTGCTGTGGCCGCTGGCCTTGCTGTTTCCCGCGCCGGTGCCCTTTGGGCTGGGGCAGGTCCTGGAGCGGGTGCAGGCCACCGTGGTGGAGTGGCTGGAGGGCTCTTTTGCCCAGGATTGGTGGGAAATCTACGAGCCGGTCAGTGACCCGCTTGGCGCGGGCGCACAGGCCGTTTGTGTGTTCCTCGGTTTGCTGATCGTGTTCCTGCTGGCGTTCACCGTGCTGCGGGAGCTGCGCCATCGGTTGTTGGGCATTGTGGGTTTGGGCCTGGCGGGGGCGCTGGCCACGGCCCTTTCCGCTGCGATGAGTTGGGGGCCCCAGCATGCCTGGAGCTGGCTGGACCTCCCGAGCCAAGTGGGCATGGGGGCGGCGGTTGCCGTGGCCTTGCCCTTGGCTTTTGCGCCCTGGCGGGTGAGTGCCTCGCTGGCGCTGCTGGGACTGGGCGTGCTGCTGGTGGAGCTCAATGATGCGCCCCACAGCCCCTATTTCGCCCAGATGCTGCAAGAGTGGGAGCAGGGGCGCTTCATGCGCTTCAATGGACTTTCCCAGTGGCTGGGTTGGTGCTGGCCTTACGCCTGTGGGGCCTATCTGGTCGTCCGCCTGGGGCAGCGCCAGGTCAAAAACTAGAATCGCGGGATGCCTTCCTACTACCAGCACCACGTTTTCTTCTGTCTGAACGAGCGCAGCAATGGCGAGGCCTGTTGCGCCCAGCACCAGGCCCAGGCGGCTTTCGAGCACTGCAAGGCGCGCGTCAAGCAAGCCGGCCTCAATGGCCCTGGCCAGGTGCGGGTGAACAAGGCGGGGTGCCTAGATCGGTGCGCGGCCGGGCCGGTGGCTGTGGTCTACCCCGAAGGCACCTGGTATAGCTACGTTGACCTCAGCGATATCGATGAAATCGTCGAATCACACCTGAAAAACGGCAAGGTTGTCGAGCGACTGTGTGTGCCACCCGGTGTGGGTCGCTGATCACCGGGTAATTTGGCTGTAGCCCTTGCAATTGTTGTGAATGCAGCTATGAATTTTGTAGCTTATCCATGAATTCCACTAACCAGACTGTTCAGTTGCAAGGTCCCGCGGGTGCCATTGAAGCCCTGGTCGATCGGCCGCAGCCGACCGATGGCCAGCCTGTCCGCGGTGTGGCGGTGGTGGCGCACCCCCATCCGCTGTTTGGCGGCACCATGACCAACAAGGTCGTGCAGACCGTGGCGCGGGCGTGTGTGCTGTCAGGTTGGCAGGCGGTGCGCTTCAACTTCCGTGGCGTCGGGGCGTCGCAGGGAAGCCATGACGGTGGGCGCGGCGAGTTGGATGACATGCTGGCGGTCGTGGAGCAGATGGCGCCGCATGGGCCGCTGGTGCTCGCGGGGTTTTCGTTTGGGGCGTTTGTCACCAGCCATGCGCTGGTGCGACTGGCCGCCCAACGCGAGGTGGCCAAGGTCGTGCTGGTCGGAACGGCAGCGTCGCGTTTCACGGTGGCCCCGATCGCGCCCGAGTTGCATGCGCGCACCTTGGTGGTGCATGGCGAAGTCGATGACACCGTTCCCTTGAGTGCGGTGTTCGATTGGGCGCGCCCCCAGCAGTTGCCGGTCACCGTCCTGCCTGGGGTCGAGCACTTCTTTCATGGACAATTGCCGCTGCTGCGCAATCTGGTGGTGCGGCATCTGGACGCCTGAGTCTGTCGGACCTCCACTGGGAGTGTCCGTTTCCCCTTTCTGAATCGTGTGAGTTGTCGATGAAATCGTTTTTTGCTGCTTTGCTCTTGCTGGTTGGTGTGGCTGTCCATGCCCAGGCTCCGGTGCCCCCGGAAATTGCCGCCCGCTCCTACCTGTTACTCGATGTGACCGCCAACCAGATCCTGGCGGCCAAGGATATCGACAGCCCGGTCGAGCCCGCCTCGCTGACCAAGCTGATGACGGCGTATCTGGTGTTTGACGCCCTCAAGTCGCGCAAGATCGACCTCAAGCAGACCCTGCCGGTCAGTGAGCGGGCCTGGAAAATGCCCGGCTCACGCATGTTCATCGATCCCAAGATGCAGGTGCCGGTCGAAGACCTGATCAAGGGCATGATCGTGCAAAGCGGCAACGATGCCACCATGGCGCTCGCCGAAGGCGTGGGTGGCAGCGCCGAGCGCTTCGTGCAGATGATGAACGAGCAAGCCAAGGTGCTGGGCATGAAATCCACCGGCTACAAGAACCCGGAAGGCCTGACCGAAGCCGGGCACACCACCACGGCGCGCGACCTGAGCATTCTGGCAACCCGCCTGATGACCGACTTTCCCGACTACGTGGGGTACTACGCCATCAAGAAGTACCGGTATCCGGGCACGCCCTCAACCAACGACACCAACCGCAACCTGTTGTTGTTCCGCGATCCTTCCGTCGATGGGCTCAAGACCGGGCACACCGATGCGGCGGGCTACTGTCTGATTGCCACCGCCAAGCGCGAATACGCCAACCTGGCCACGGGTGGTGAAACAGCATCCAAAGGACAGCGCCGCCTGTTGTCGATCGTTCTTGGGGCAGAGAGTGAAAACGCCCGTGCCAATGAATCCCAGAAGCTCCTCAACTGGGGTTTCACGGCCTTCGATGCCGTCAAGTTGTTCGAGCCCGGTGCAGCGGTGACCACCTCGGCCGTGTGGAAGGGCAAGGCGTCCAAAGTCAATCTGGGCAAGTCTCAGTCGCTGGTGGTTGCCATCCCGTCGGGCACGGCCTCACGCATCAAGACCCAGGTGGTGCGCAGTGAACCCTTGGTGGCACCCATCGCGAAGGGCCAAGTACTGGGTTCGCTCAAGGTCTTCGCTGGTGACGTTTTGGTCACTGAAGTTCCGTTGCAGGCGCTCGACGCGGTCGACCAGGCCGGCGTTTTGGGGCGGGCTTGGGACGCCATGCGCATGTGGATACGCTGAGCCACAGCTCCCCTCCATTGCTCAGGGCGACTTTGGTCGCCCTTTTTCATGCCCGAGGATTGACCGAGCCTGCCCCCGCCCTTGCGGGCAAACCCTTACTCTGTTACATTAGAAGGCTTTTCGGAATTTCCGAAGGGATTCACGTTTTCGTAATTTCAAACGTTTAGGGACGTTTTCAATGCCAACTATCAATCAACTTATCCGTCAAGGCCGCGAGGCCGAGACAGTCAAGTCGAAGAGTCCTGCGATGCAGAACTCTCCGCAGCGTCGCGGTGTGTGCACCCGTGTGTACACCACAACGCCCAAGAAGCCGAACTCCGCTCTGCGTAAGGTTGCCAAGGTGCGCCTGACCAACGGTTTCGAAGTCATTTCCTACATCGGCGGTGAAGGCCACAACCTGCAGGAACACAGCGTGGTGCTGGTTCGCGGCGGTCGTGTGAAGGACTTGCCCGGTGTGCGTTACCACATCGTCCGTGGCTCGCTCGACTTGCAAGGCGTCAAAGACCGTAAGCAAGCGCGCTCCAAGTACGGTGCAAAGCGTCCCAAGGCCAAATAAGCCGGTCTGGACAAATAAACGGTGTTTGTTTGCTGCGTGGCGCGGCAGATAAACGAAGTGACCCGGTGTTTGGGTCGAGTAAGTGAGAGTCTTATTGATTAACTCTCGCGGTGCTTAAGGGCACCAGCTGAAGCAAAGAGGTGAAATATGCCACGTCGTCGCGAAGTCCCTAAACGTGAAATCCTGCCGGATCCCAAGTTCGGCAATGTAGAGCTGTCCAAATTCATGAACGTGATCATGGAAGGCGGCAAGAAGGCTGTTGCCGAGCGCATCATTTACGGTGCCCTCGAGCAAATCGAGAAGAAGGTGCAGGGCAAGGATCCCCTGGAAGTCTTCTCTACGGCCATCAACAACGTCAAGCCCCTGGTGGAAGTCAAGTCCCGCCGCGTCGGTGGTGCCAACTACCAGGTGCCCGTCGAAGTGCGTCCGGTCCGTCGTCTGGCGCTGTCCATGCGCTGGATCAAGGAAGCTGCCCGCAAGCGTGGCGAAAAGTCCATGGCCCTGCGTTTGGCCAACGAATTGCTGGAAGCGACCGAAGGTCGTGGCGGTGCCATGAAGAAGCGTGACGAAGTTCACCGCATGGCCGAAGCCAACAAGGCGTTCTCCCACTTCCGTTTCTAAGGCGGAACCTGCGACTTTCAGGTGTCGTCGGGCGTTCTGTCGGAGTGTTCCGGCGGTGCCCTGCAGCGTTGAAGGTCGCACGCCACGGACCCTATCCGGGTCCGTGGCGTCTTCTGAATCTGATCAACCAAGGATCTCAAAATGGCCCGTACGACTCCCATTGAGCGCTACCGCAACATCGGTATTTCCGCGCACATCGATGCTGGTAAGACCACCACCACCGAGCGTATTCTTTTTTACACCGGCGTGAACCACAAGATTGGTGAAGTGCACGACGGCGCTGCCACCATGGACTGGATGGAGCAAGAGCAAGAGCGCGGCATCACCATCACTTCCGCTGCGACCACCTGCTTCTGGAAGGGCATGGACCTGTCCTACCCCGAGCACCGCTTCAACATCATCGACACTCCTGGACACGTGGATTTCACGATCGAGGTGGAGCGTTCCATGCGCGTGCTCGACGGCGCCTGCATGGTGTATTGCGCCGTGGGTGGTGTGCAGCCCCAGTCTGAAACTGTGTGGCGCCAAGCCAACAAGTACAAGGTGCCTCGCTTGGCCTTTGTGAACAAGATGGACCGTACCGGTGCCAACTTCTTCAAGGTCGTGGACCAGATGAAGCTGCGCCTGAAGGCCAGCCCCGTGCCGATCGTCATCCCGATCGGTGCCGAAGAAGGTTTTAAGGGCGTGGTCGATCTGATCAAGATGAAGGCCATCATCTGGGATGAGGCCTCCCAAGGCATGAAGTTCACCTTCGAAGACATCCCAGCTGAATTGCTCGAAACCGCCAAGAAGTGGCGCGAAGGCATGGTTGAGGCTGCTGCCGAAGCCAGCGAAGAACTGATGAACAAGTACCTGGAAGAGGGTGACTTGACCGAAGCCGAGATCAAGTTCGGCATCCGTACCCGCACCATCGCTACCGAGATCCAGCCCATGCTGTGCGGTACCGCGTTCAAGAACAAGGGCGTACAGCGCATGCTCGACGCCGTGATCGACTTCCTGCCCTCTCCGGTGGACATTCCCCCGGTGTCGGGTACCGACGAAGACGAGCAGCCCGCCAACCGCAAGGCTGACGACAGCGAAAAGTTCTCCGCCCTGGCGTTCAAGCTGATGACCGACCCCTTCGTCGGTCAACTGACCTTCGTGCGCGTGTACTCCGGCGTTCTGTCCAAGGGTGACACCGTGTACAACTCGGTGCGCGGAAAGAAAGAGCGTATCGGCCGTATCGTGCAGATGCACGCCAACAACCGCCAGGAAGTGGAAGAAATCCGCGCCGGCGACATTGCCGCCTGCGTGGGTCTGAAGGACGTGACCACCGGTGAAACCCTGTGTGATCCCTCTGCTGTGATCACCCTGGAGCGCATGGTGTTCCCTGAGCCTGTGATTCGCCAGGCCGTGGAGCCCAAGTCCAAGGCCGACCAGGAAAAGATGGGCATCGCTCTGGGTCGCCTGGCTGCAGAAGATCCATCCTTCCGCGTGCAGACCGACGAAGAATCCGGCCAGACCATCATTGGTGGTATGGGCGAGTTGCACCTCGAAATCATCGTGGACCGCATGAAGCGCGAATTCGGCGTGGAAGCCAACGTTGGCAAGCCCCAGGTGGCCTACCGCGAAACCATCCGCAAAGGTGTGGCCGATGTCGAAGGCAAGTTCGTGCGTCAGTCGGGCGGTAAGGGTCAGTACGGTCACGTCGTGTTCCGCGTCGAACCCAATGAAGCAGGCAAGGGCTTCGAGTTCCTCGACGAGATCAAGGGTGGTGTGGTTCCCCGTGAATTCATTCCTGCCGTTGAAAAGGGCGTCATCGAAGCGCTGAACTCCGGTGTACTGGCGGGCTACCCCGTGGTGGATGTGAAGGTTGCGCTGACTTTCGGTTCCTACCACGACGTGGACTCGAACGAAAACGCGTTCAAGATGGCCGCCATCTTCGGTTTCAAGGAAGCCTGCAAGAAGGCCAACCCCGTCATCCTCGAGCCGATGATGGCCGTGGAAGTCGAAACGCCTGAAGACTACGCCGGTAACGTGATGGGTGACCTGTCTTCCCGTCGTGGCATGGTGCAGGGCATGGACGACATGGTCGGTGGCGGCAAGGCCATCAAGGCCGAAGTTCCCCTGTCCGAAATGTTCGGCTACTCGACCACTCTGCGCTCGATGTCGCAAGGCCGCGCAACGTACACCATGGAGTTCAAGCACTACGCCGAAGCTCCGAAGAACGTTGCCGAAGCCATCATGGCTGCCCGCGCAAAATAATTTGCAAGTGTCTGCGACGGTGTGCCGCCCTGTTTTCCGTGCGGGGCGATCCAGCAACACCGTGCAGACGTAAAACCACTACACGGATTTGTTCTTTGGAGAAATAAATGGCAAAAGAGAAATTCACGCGTACCAAGCCCCACGTGAACGTGGGCACCATTGGCCACGTGGACCATGGCAAGACCACCCTGACAGCAGCCATCACCACCGTGCTGGCAGCCAAGTTCGGCGGTCAGGCCAAAGCCTACGACCAGATCGACGCTGCTCCTGAAGAGAAGGCTCGCGGTATCACCATCAACACCGCCCACGTCGAATACGAAACCGCCAACCGCCACTACGCCCACGTGGACTGCCCCGGACATGCTGACTATGTGAAGAACATGATCACCGGTGCTGCCCAGATGGACGGCGCCATCCTGGTCTGCTCCGCTGCTGACGGCCCCATGCCCCAGACCCGTGAGCACATCCTGCTGGCTCGCCAGGTGGGTGTTCCCTACATCATCGTGTTCCTGAACAAGTGCGACATGGTCGACGACAAGGAATTGCTCGAACTGGTGGAAATGGAAGTTCGCGAACTCCTGTCCAAGTACGACTTCCCCGGTGATGACACCCCCATCATTCACGGCTCTGCCAAGCTCGCCATGGAAGGCGACAAGGGTGACCTGGGTGAAGGCGCCATCATGAAGCTGGCTGACGCCCTGGACAGCTACATCCCCACCCCTGAGCGTGCCGTGGACGGCGCCTTCCTGATGCCCGTGGAAGACGTGTTCTCCATCTCTGGTCGTGGTACCGTGGTGACCGGTCGCGTCGAGCGCGGCATCATCAAGGTCGGCGAAGAAATCGAAATCGTCGGCATCAAGGACACCCAGAAGACCACCTGCACCGGCGTGGAAATGTTCCGCAAGTTGCTCGACCAAGGTCAAGCTGGCGACAACGTCGGTATCCTGCTGCGCGGCACCAAGCGTGAAGACGTCGAGCGCGGCCAGGTGCTGTGCAAGCCCGCTTCCATCAAGCCCCACACCCACTTCACGGGTGAGGTGTACGTCCTGTCCAAGGACGAAGGCGGTCGCCACACTCCTTTCTTCAACAACTACCGCCCCCAGTTCTACTTCCGTACCACGGACGTGACTGGCGCGATCGAGTTGCCCGAAGGCAAGGAAATGGTGATGCCTGGTGACAACGTCTCCATCACCGTCAAGCTGATCGCTCCGATCGCCATGGAAGAAGGCCTGCGCTTCGCTATCCGCGAAGGTGGTCGTACCGTCGGCGCCGGCGTCGTGGCAAAAATCATCGCTTAAGGACGCACCATGGCCGCCAAGCAAAAAATCCGCATCCGCCTGAAGGCGTTTGACTACAAGCTGATCGACCAGTCTGCTGCTGAGATCGTGGATACCGCCAAGCGCACCGGCGCCATCGTCAAGGGCCCCGTGCCCCTGCCGACACGCATGAAGCGTTTCGACATCCTGCGTTCGCCGCACGTCAACAAGACCAGCCGTGACCAGTTCGAAATTCGCACCCACCAGCGCCTGATGGACATCGTGGATCCCACCGACAAGACCGTTGACGCTTTGATGAAGCTCGACCTGGCTGCCGGCGTGGACGTCGAAATCAAACTGCAGTAATGCGGTTGACGCGTGACGCTCCGGTCTAGGGGTGTCACGCAAATCCTCCCGCCCGGACACCCCTTGCGCAAGCCAGGGGTTTTCGCTATACTGGCGGGCTTCGCCGCAAGGTGGAGTTTTATTAACAGTACCCCGCATCCAAACGGCGCAACCAATTGAAGCTGCGCTGGCGGGGATTACGGAGAAAACAATGAGTCTTAGCAATCACTTAGGGTTGCTGGGTCGCAAGGTTGGCATGATGCGTCTGTTCACGGACGACGGGGATGCAGTTCCCGTTACCGTGGTCGACGTGTCCAACAACCGCGTGACACAGGTCAAAACCCAAGAGAACGACGGCTACGTTGCCCTGCAGGTGACGTTCGGTTCGCGCAAAGCATCGCGTGTGACCAAGCCCGAGGCAGGTCACCTGGCCAAGGCTGGCGTTGAAGCTGGCGAAATCGTTCAAGAATTCCGCGTTACCGCTGATACCGCTGCCCAGTACCCCGCAGGCGCTTCCGTGCCCGTGGCTGCTGTGTTTGCCGCTGGCCAAAAGGTTGACGTGCAAGGCACTTCCATCGGTAAGGGCTATGCCGGCACCATCAAGCGCCACAACATGGCTTCCCAGCGTGCGTCGCACGGTAACAGCCGTTCGCACAATGTTCCTGGCTCCATTGGTATGGCGCAGGATCCTGGTCGCGTGTTCCCTGGTAAGCGCATGACCGGTCACATGGGTGTGGATCTGGTGACTACCCAGAACCTCGATGTGTTCCGTGTTGACGAGGCGCGCCAATTGCTGCTGATCAAGGGTGCTATCCCTGGTTCTGCTGGTGGCTTTGTAACCATTCGTCCGGCCATCAAGGCCAAAGCTAAAGGAGCGAACTAATGCAGATCGAGCTCCTGAATGACCAAGGTCAGGCTACTTCCAAGTACGAAGCGCCTGAGACCGTGTTTGGTCGTGAATACAACGAAGACCTCATTCATCAGATCGTTGTCGCATACCAGGCCAATGCGCGCCAAGGTACCCGCGCTCAAAAGGATCGTGAACAGGTCAAGCACTCCACCAAGAAGCCTTTCAAGCAAAAGGGTACCGGTCGCGCTCGCGCTGGTATGACTTCTTCCCCGCTGTGGCGCGGAGGCGGTCGCATATTCCCCAATATGCCCAACGAAAACTTCACCCAGAAGATCAACAAGAAGATGTACCGCGCCGGTATGGCTTCGATCCTGTCCCAGTTGGTCCGTGAAGGCCGTCTGGCAGTGGTTGAATCTCTGAAGGTGGAAACCCCCAAGACCAAGGCTCTCGCCGCCAAATTCAAGGCCATGAACCTGGACAACGTACTGGTAATTGCCGACGAAGTCGACGAGAACCTGTACCTGGCCTCGCGTAACCTGGTTAACGTCCTGGTGGTCGAGCCCCGCTACGCTGATCCGCTGTCGCTGGTGCACTACCGCAAGGTGCTGGTCACCAAGGCTGCCATGGACCAACTCAAGGAGATGTTCGCATGAGCCGCGCAGATCAACGTACCAATTTTGACGAAGGTCGTCTGATGCAGGTGCTGGTCGCTCCCATCGTGTCCGAAAAGGCCACCATGGTTGCCGAGAAAAGCAATGCCGTGACTTTCAAGGTGCTGCAAGACGCTACCAAGTTTGAGATCAAGGCCGCTGTGGAATTGATGTTCAAGGTAGAAGTCCAAGGCGTGTCCGTGGTCAACACCAAAGGCAAAACCAAGCGTTTCGGCAAGTCCGTCGGTCGTCGCGACAATGTTCGCAAGGCCTACGTGACCCTGAAGCCGGGTCAAGAGCTGAACCTGAGCGGGGAGGCTGCGTAATCATGGCTGTTATCAAGATGAAACCAACCTCGCCGGGCCGTCGTGGCGTGGTGAAGGTTACCCGTGACCACCTGCACAAGGGTGAAGCGTACGCTCCCCTGCTGGAACCCCAGTTCCAGAAGGCTGGTCGCAACAACAATGGTCACATCACGACCCGTCACAAGGGTGGTGGTCACAAGCATCACTACCGCGTGGTGGACTTCAAGCGCACCAAGGATGGCATCCCCGCCAAGGTTGAGCGCATCGAATACGACCCGAACCGTTCTGCGCACATCGCTCTGGTGTGCTATGCCGACGGCGAGCGTGCGTACATCATCGCTCCCCGTGGTCTGGAAGTCGGCGCCTCCATCATGAGCGGCTCCGAGGCCCCCATCCGCGTTGGCAACACCCTGCCTATCCGCAACATCCCCGTGGGTTCCATCATCCATTGCGTGGAACTGCAGGTTGGCGCTGGTGCTCAGCTGATCCGTACGGCTGGTGCTTCCGCTACGCTGCTGGCTCGTGAAGGCACATACGCCCAGGTGCGCATGCGTTCTGGCGAAGTCCGCAAGATCCATATCGATTGCCGCGCTACATTGGGACAAGTTGCCAATGAAGAGCACAGCCTGCGCCAGTTGGGCAAGGCCGGTGTGAAGCGCTGGATGGGTATTCGCCCGACCGTTCGCGGTGTGGTGATGAACCCGATCGACCACCCCCACGGCGGTGGTGAAGGCAAGACCGGTGAAGGTCGTCATCCTGTGGACCCATGGGGTAATCTGACCAAGGGCTACCGTACCCGTAACAACAAGCGCACGCAGGTCATGATCGTGTCGCGTCGCAAGAAGTAAGGGGTAAGGAACAATGACTCGTTCTCTGAAGAAGGGTCCCTTTGTGGACCACCACCTCGTCGCCAAAGTCGAAAAGGCTGTGGCTGGCAAGGACAAGAAGCCGATCAAGACCTGGTCGCGTCGCTCCATGGTTCTGCCCGAGTTCATCGGTCTGACCATTGCCGTGCACAACGGTAAGCAGCACGTTCCGGTCTATGTCACCGACCAGATGGTGGGCCACAAGTTGGGTGAGTTCGCTCTGACCCGTACTTTCAAGGGTCACCCGGCGGACAAGAAAGCCAAGAAATAAGGAATGACCATGGAAACACGTGCAACCCTCCGTGGCGTACGCCTGTCTGTGGACAAGGGCCGTTTGGTGGCTGACTTGATCCGCGGCAAAAAAGTGGACCAGGCCCTCAACATCCTGACTTTCACGCAGAAAAAAGCTGCCGTGATCGTCAAGAAGGTGTTGGAGTCTGCGATTGCCAATGCCGAACACAACGACGGTGCCGACATCGACGAACTGAAGGTCAAGACCATCTATGTCGAGCAAGGTACCTCGCTGCGCCGCTTCACCGCGCGCGCCAAAGGCCGTGGCAACCAAATTCGCAAGCCCACCTGTCACATCTACGTGACCGTTGGTAACTGAGAGAGGCCAGGAAAGATATGGGACAAAAAATCCATCCAACCGGTTTTCGCCTGAGCGTTAGCCGTAACTGGTCTTCGCGTTGGTATGCGACCAACCGTGACTTCGCCGGCATGCTGGCCGAAGACATCAAGGTTCGCGAGTACCTGAAAGAGAAGCTCAAGAACGCTTCTGTGGCCCGCATCCTGATCGAGCGTCCTGCCAAGAACGCCCGTATCACCATCTTTTCGGCACGTCCTGGCGTCGTGATCGGCAAGAAGGGTGAGGACATCGAAAACCTCAAGCGCGACCTCGGCAAGCAATTGGGCGTGCCGGTGGCAGTCAACATCGAAGAAGTGCGCAAGCCTGAACTCGATGCCAAGCTGATCGCCGACAGCATAACCCAGCAGCTCGAAAAGCGCATCATGTTCCGTCGTGCCATGAAGCGTGCAATGCAGAACGCCATGCGTATGGGCGCCCTGGGCATCAAGATCATGTCCTCCGGTCGTCTGAACGGTATCGAAATCGCCCGTACCGAGTGGTACCGCGAAGGTCGTGTGCCTCTGCACACCCTGCGCGCCGACATCGACTACGGCACTTCCGAAGCCAAGACCACCTACGGCATCATCGGCGTGAAGGTCTGGGTCTACAAGGGTGATACCTTGGGCCGCAACGACCTGCCCGCCGCCGTGGAGCCCCGCGCTGAAGAAGAGCGTCGCCCCCGTGGTCCTCGTCGCGAAGGTCGCCCCGCTGGTGACCGTCCCGCCGGCCGTGGCGGTCGTCGCCCTGCTGGCAGCAATGCTGCGCCCGCCGATGGCAGTGACAAGCCCGCTGAAGCCTCTGGTGCTGAAGCCAAACCCGCCGTTAAGCGCGTTCGTTCAGTCGCCGCGCCAGCTGCAGCAGCTGACGGCAAAGGAGAATAACTATGTTGCAACCTGCTCGCCGCAAATACCGCAAAGAGCATAAGGGCCGCAATACCGGTTTGGCTACCCGTGGCAACACGGTCGCCTTCGGTGACTTCGGCCTGAAGTGTACGGATCGTGGTCGTCTGACTGCGCGCCAGATCGAGTCGGCACGTCGTGCCATTTCCCGTCACGTCAAGCGTGGCGGCCGTATCTGGATCCGCGTGTTCCCCGACAAGCCGATCTCCAAGAAGCCTGCTGAAGTGCGTATGGGTAACGGTAAAGGTAACCCTGAGTACTACGTCGCAGAAATTCAGCCCGGCAAGGTCGTGTTCGAGATCGTCGGCGTGCCCGAGCAACTGGCCCGTGAAGCTTTCAAGCTCGCGGCTGCCAAGCTGCCCCTGGCCACGACCTTCGTGTCCCGATTGATTGGCCAGTAATCAGGAGAATAAGCAATGAAAACTACTGAACTGCGCCAAAAAGACGTCGCCGGTCTGCAAGCTGAAGTCAAGGCCCTCCAAAAGGCTGCCTTCGGTCTGCGCATGCAAAAGGCTACGCAACAACTTAACAACACCGCTTCGCTGCGCAATGCGCGCCGCGATATTGCCCGCGCCAAGACCATCTTGGCCGAGAAGCAAAGCGCTGAAAAGTCCGGCAAATAAGGAGCGATAAATGACGGAAGCTAAAAAATCCCTCAAGCGCACCTTGATTGGCAAGGTGGTCAGCGACAAGCGAGCAAAGACCGTGACGGTGTTGATCGAGCGCCGCGTCAAGCACGCGCTCTATGACAAGATCGTTGTCAAGTCCAGCAAGTACCACGCCCACGACGAAAAGGGTGAGTACAAGATGGGTGACATCATCGAGATCACCGAGAGCCGTCCTCTGTCCAAGACCAAGAACTGGGTTGCTACCCGCTTGGTGGAAAAGGCTGCTGCAGTCTAAGCCTATCGGCAGGTGCACAAGCACCAACCTATGGAACGGCCCACAATGTGGGCCGTTTTGCTTTTTATGCCCATCCTAGGAAAGACACCACCATGATCCAAGTCGGTCAAACACTCCCCGCAGCCACGCTGATGGAATTCAATGAAGTCGAGGGCAACGGTTGCGCCCTGGGCCCGAACCCGGTCGATGTGCAGGCTGCCTGTGCCGGAAAGACCATCGCGCTGTTCGCATTGCCTGGCGCATTCACCCCGACCTGCTCTGCACAACACGTCCCAGGTTATGTAGCGTTGAGCGATCAGTTGCGTGCCAAGGGTGTGGACGAAATCTGGTGTGTCAGCGTGAACGATGCGTTTGTCATGGGTGCTTGGGCGCGTGACCAAAAAACGGCCGGAAAAGTGCGCATGCTCGGCGATGGCAGTGCTGCATTCACGCAGGCTACCGGTCTGACTTTGGACTTGACGTCCCGTGGAATGGGCTTGCGCAGTAACCGCTATTCCATGCTGGTAAAGGATGGCGTGGTGCAGTCACTCAACATCGAAGCCCCAGGCAAATTCGAAGTCAGCGACGCAGCCACGATGCTTTCTCAGCTCTGATCTAGCCTAGAGGTCTGCTTTCAAGTAGTGCGCGCCCGCGATCGGGTTGTAGTAGTACGGAGGTATCTCTTCAAATCCGAGATCCTCGTACAGGGCGCGCGCTGCTTCCATGTCACTGAGGGTGTCCAGCAGGATGTGGTCGTAACCCAGCAAGCGCGCCTGGTCGACAATGCTCTCGGCCAACAGTCGGCCCACCCCAGTGCCACGGTACCCAGGCCGGACGTAGAGGCGCTTCATTTCACAGGCATTGGCGTAATCACTGCTGTCCAGCGGGCGCAAGGCACAGCATCCGGCACCATCGCCGTGCACTTTGGCAAGCACCAGAGCTCCTCGGGGGGGAGCGTAGTGCCCAGGCAATCCGTCGAGCTCTTCAGCAAAGCGCTGGAAGCACAGATCGACGTCCAGCGAAGCCGCATATTCGACGAAAAGCGAGCGTACATCTGCAACGTCGCGCGCCGCAGTTCCATCCACCCATACCAGGTCGAAACGATGCATCGCGGCCTATCCCAAACTGCGCAGCAGCATCACTACCATGGCGACGCAACCCATCAAACACAGCGCAGCACGAAGGCGCATGGCGGGGCTGTCTAGTGAGCTGGGTGTGGATGCGACAAGCGACTTGTCACCGGTGACCATGGGTGTCACCAAGTCCTGTCCAAGGCGCCGGTATCGCACGATGGCGCCCACATGCAGCACAACCAAGAGCAACACCAGGTACTTGCCGATCTTGGTGTGGTAATGCGTTGCCAGGTTGACCCAAGCCGCGCTCAAGTGCGCGGCCAAGGGACCCTCAGTGGCGATTTCATCGTCGGCCCCGAGTCCACTGGCAACCTGCAGTCCCAGTGCCAGCAGCATGGCCAGCACCGACAAGGCGCCCAATGGATTGTGCCCAGCAAACGCCGAAGCGGGTGTCTTGCCTTGCAGATACTGCACCAGCAAGCGAGGACCCGGCACAAAGCTGGAGAAACGGGACCAATATCCGCCGCAGAAGCCCCACAACAGTCTAAACATCAGCAACGTGAGCACAACGTACCCACAGCGCATATGCCACTCCATCCAGCCCAGAGACACCGTGGCCACCATCGCCAGCACCGCAAGGACCAGCCCCCAGTGAAACAGCCGTAGTGGTAAATCCCAGACGCGGACGACGGTCATAAACAGCAGCAAACGATAAACACCCCAAGCGCCACTATACACAGCCTGCATCCGCGCATGCATCGGCAATTACCCCGGATGCCCACCGCAGACGCTACACTGCCACGCGGCTACTTGCATTCACCCCAAAAGAGGAGACATCCATGAAACACCCCCTGATGCTTGCCACCCTGATTGCAATCGCAACCACCAGCCTTCCTGCCACGGCCCAATTTGCCAAGCCGGAAGATGCCATCAAGTACCGCCAGAGCGCTATGTTCCTGATGATGCAGAACTTTGGGCGAGTTGCGGGCATGGCCCAGGGGAAGATGCCGTTCGATGCCAAGCTCGCCGCCGACAGTGCAGCCAACGCCGAGTTCCTGGCGCGCTTGCCTTGGGGGGCATATGTCGAGGGTACGGACAAGGGTGGCAACACCAAGGTCAAGGCCGACATCTGGAAAGACAAGGCCAAATTCATGGATTACGCAGACAAGCTGCAGCTGGAAATGGGCAAGCTCAGCGCAGCTGCCAAGACCGGCAACGTGGATGCGATCAAGCCAGCGGTCGGTGCAGTGGGCTCGGTTTGCAAGAGCTGCCACGACGCCTTCCGCGAATAAACCGAAAGTTCCCAATGAATCGCCGCCAATTCACGCAATACAGCGCCTTGTTCCTCATTGCCGGGAACGTGCCGCTGATGGCCCATGCCCTTAGTCTCAACGAGCTCAGCAACAAGGATGCCACCGCCGGATTGAAGCTGGCCCTGGACAAGGGGGCTTCCGCTGCGGTGGCGCTGCTCGGCGCCCAAGACGGATTTCTCGGAAATGACAGAGTGCGCATACCGCTGCCGGGCTACCTCAATGACGCGGCCGGTCTGCTGCGCACGCTCGGCCAGGGCCGCCAGGTCGATGAGTTGCTGACGGCAATGAACCGCGGCGCGGAGGCAGCAGTGCCGAAGGCCAAGGCGTTGCTGACGCGTGCCGTGCAAGCCATGACCGTGGATGACGCGAAGGGCATTCTTGCCGGAGGTCAGACAGCAGTGACCGACTTCTTTGCATCCAAGACCCGGTCTGGACTGGGCGTAGAGTTCCTGCCGATCGTGACCCAAGCCACCAGCAAACTCGGGCTGGCGGAAAAATACAACCAGGTCGCAGGCCGGGGTGCAGAGCTTGGACTGGTAAAGAAGGAAGATGCCAACATTCAGCAGTACGTCACCACCAAGGCACTCGATGGTCTGTACTGGATGATCGGTGAGGAAGAAAAGAAAATTCGCCAGAACCCGGTGGGCTATGGAAGTGCATTGCTGACCAAGGTATTTGGTGCCCTGTAAATCGGTTCAGAAACGACTGGTTTGCAGCGAGGACATCCGGTCCTTCATGGACTCGATCTCGACGCGTTCATAACGTCCAGTGTGTCGCAGGTACTGGGCCCAGCGTTGGGCCGGTTCCTCACTGGGCTGCCAAGGGCCACACTGGGTTTCTCGGCGAATCTGGCCATCCTTCGGGACCAGGCGTTTTGTCACGACTCGGAACATGATGCAATACCTCTAACCTGCATCTGATCTTAGCAAAACGCGACCTTGCGCCTCAAGACCTCAGGCGTGCTGTGGGTTCCCGCGATAATGCGGGTTACACACCCCGCAAAACCATGCACACCGGCCTGCTCATCGTTGCCCATTCGCCCCTGGCTTCTGCACTGCGAAGTTGCGTACTGCACGTGTATCCGGACGCAAGCGACAGGGTGCTCGCGCTCGATGTCATTGCGGATGTGCCGCCGGACGAAACACTGTCCCAGGCGCGGGCCCTGGTGGCATCAGTGAACATCGAGCACATGCTGGTGCTGACGGATGTCTACGGCGCCACCCCGAGCAACGTGGCGCAGCGGCTGGTCGATGGTGTGCACTCGCGACTGGTGGCTGGCGTCAATCTGCCCATGCTGCTGCGCACGGTCAACTATCTCGACGAAGACCTGGACCGATTGGTCAACCGGGCTGTGGCCGGAGGTACACAGTGCGTGCTCGCGGTACCGTCTTCGTCCCCCTCCCCTGTCGATCTCTGAAGCACCATGATCCAAAGCAGCGTCACCATCATCAACAAGCTCGGACTCCATGCCCGCGCTTCGGCCAAATTGACCAAACTGGCCGGCAGTTTTCCCTGCGAGGTCTGGATTGCCAAAGGCGAACGCCGGGTCAATGCCAAAAGCATCATGGGCGTCATGATGCTGGCCGCGGGGGTGGGAAGCACCGTCACCCTGGACACCGCCGGTGAACGCGAGCAAGAAGCCATGGACGCCTTGCTGGCCCTGATCGCCGATCGATTCGGAGAGGGTGAATGACACTCGCCATCCATGGTTTGGCCGTCTCGCGCGGCGTGGCCATCGGTCGTGCCGTGCTGGTGGCGTCCAGCCGGGTGGATGTGGCGCATTACTTCATCGACGCAGCCGATATCGAGAAGGAAATCCAGCGTCTGCGTGACGCGCGCGACAGTGTCATCGATGAAATCAAGCGCCTGCTGGAGAGCGTGGGCCAGATGGGCCCCAAGGAGGCTCCACACGAGCTGGCTGCCCTGCTGGAAGTGCACCTGATGTTGGTGCAGGACGAGGAAATTTCGGCCGGTGTGAAGCACTGGATCCAGGAGCGGCTGTACAACGCCGAATGGGCGCTGACGACCCAGCTCGAAATCATTGCGCGCCAATTCGACGAGATGGAGGACGAATACCTGCGCGAGCGCAAGGCCGACCTCGAACAAATCGCCGAGCGCATATTGCGTGCCTTGCATGGCGCCGGATCGGATCTGACTGGCCACCACCCCGCCCGCACCCACCGCAAGCCTTCACAGCAGGATCTGCTGCTGGACGATACCGTTGACGTTCCTCTGGTGCTGATCGCCCACGATCTCTCTCCGGCGGACATGCTGCAGTTCAAGCAAAGTGTGTTCGCAGGATTCATCACCGATGTCGGAGGCAAGACGTCCCATACCGCCATCGTGGCGCGCAGCATGGACATCCCTGCCGTCGTCGGGGCCCGCACGGCCAGTCAGCTGGTACGCCAGGACGACTGGGTGATCATCGACGGCGACGCCGGTGTCGTCATTGTCGATCCGTCGCCGATCATCCTGGCCGAATACGGGTTCAAGCAGCGCCAGATGGAGCTGGAGCGCAGCCGCCTGGCCCGTCTGCTGCATACGCCGGCAGTGACCATGGATGGCGAGCCCGTGCAACTGCTGGCCAACATCGAGATGCCTGATGACGCCCCGGCAGCGCTGAAGGCCGGCGCCCTGGGAGTTGGATTGTTTCGCAGCGAATTCCTGTTCATGGGACGGCAAGGCCAGTTGCCGGACGAAGAGGAGCAGTACCAGGCCTACAAGCTGGCCATCGAGGGCATGCAGGGTCTGCCCGTCACCATCCGCACGGTAGACGTGGGTGCCGACAAGCCATTGGACCATTCCGTGCGCGATGCTGCCCACCTGAACCCAGCCTTGGGGCTGCGCGCCATCCGCTGGAGTCTGGCGGACCCCGCGATGTTCCAGACCCAGCTACGGGCGATTCTGCGTGCGGCGGCGCATGGCAAGGTCAATCTGCTGATTCCGATGCTGGCACATTCCGGGGAGATACGCCAAACCTTGCAGAACCTGCAGGCGGCGCGCGATGCGCTCGATCGTCGTGGGCAGGCGTATGGCCCGGTGCGACTGGGGGCGATGATCGAGATTCCTGCGGCTGCCGTGGCGGTAGGCATGTTCCTGAAGCACTTTGACTTCCTGTCGATCGGCACCAACGACCTGATCCAGTACACGCTGGCAATCGATCGAGCCGACGAATCGGTGGCCCATTTGTATGACCCTCTGCATCCGGCTGTGCTGCAGTTGGTGGCGCACACCATTGCGCAGGCACGGGCCCAGGGCAAGGAAGTGTGCGTCTGCGGTGAAATGGCGGGGGACACCAGTCTTACCCGCATGTTGCTTGGGATGGGCTTGCGCTCATTTTCCATGCATCCGGCACAGATCCTTGCCGTCAAGCAGGAGGTGTTGCGTGCCGACACCCAGAAACTCGCACCGTGGGCCCAGCGCGTCATCGCCTCGGAAGATCCCCAGCGGGAAATGCTGGGTACGGCCTGAGCACGGCAGCGTCCCCCGGCGTTGGGCGCGGGAACCCTGTGTCCGGCGCTGGCTGTTAACGTTGGCGTAAGCTTGCGGAAAAACACTGCAAGCCTGATCGGCATGCTGCTTGCCGGCGTGGAGACAACATGCATATTCGTAACCTGTGGCTCGGCGTTGTGCTGGCCGGACTGTGCTCGGTGGAGTCGCTGTGGGCACAGTCGCTGCGCATGCAGTTTGCCGTGTCGGAGTGGCCTCCCGCCGAGTACACCGTGGATGGGGAGCCCCATGGCTACCATATCGATACCGTCGGTGCGGCCTTGCGCGAGATGGGCGGCACTGCGGAATTCCATTTCTATCCGTGGAAACGCGCCGAAATGCTGGTGCAGCGCAAGCAGATGGCGGGCCTGCTGTCCCTGCATCCCACCCCGGAGCGCGAAAGGCAATTGCTCTTCTCCACCGAACCGCTGAGCAGCAGCGACAACGTGCTGTTTGTCGCCAAGGGGCGTGAGTTTCCTGTTGATCGCATCGAGGCATTGGCGGGAAAGACGATTGGCACCACGGCCGGGTACAACTACGGCGCTGATTTCATGCGCTTGTCGGGCCAAGGACTGTTCCGGACCGACGAAGCCAACACGGATGAACAGGGCATGCGCAAGCTGGTTGCCGGTCGTTTCGACGCGTTCGTGTGCGATCGGGTCATCGGCTTGGGGCTGCTGCGCAGTCTGGGCTTGCGTGACCAGGTGACCGTGTTGCCGTGGGTCGTTTCCTCGGTGAAGCTGCATGCGGCGTTTGCCAAGACACCCGAGAATGCCGCGTTCATACCGAAATTCGACAGTGCGCTTCGCAAGCTCAAGAAAAGCGGGCAATGGCAGCAGATCATGGACAGTTACCTGAAATAGCGGTTGCGCTGGGGCGTTCTGGGGGCACAATGGCATCCCGGAAGCCGCTTGATGGGGAGAGCGGATAAACCCAACAACGTCGTGGAGACCCCGCATGTTCTTGCGTCTTGCAGTCTTGTGCTGCAGCTTGCTGATCGCCAGTTCCGGTGCGCGCGCCGATGCGGTGCGCCTGCAACTCGCGGTGTCCGAATGGCCGCCCTACGAGTTCTCGGTCCAGGGGGCAGCCCACGGTCTCGACATCGAACTCGCGCGGGCAGCTGTCAAAGCCATGCATCAGCAGCCGACCTTTCTTTTCTATCCGTGGAAACGTGTCTTGCTGCTGGCCCAGCGGCAGGAGGTCGATGGCATCCTGTCGGTGCGGCCTACACCCGAGCGACAGCAGTACCTTGTCTTTCCCAAGGAGCATCTGAGCGTGTCCGAGAACGTTGTCTTTGTGCGCAAGGGCGACGAGCGTCCGCTGTCATCCGTCGCCGCCCTCTCCGGCCAGTTGGTCGGCGTGACGGCGGGTTACAGCTATGGCGAGGAATTTGACGCCCTCGTTGCGACCGGAGCGATCACGACCGACGAGTCGCTCACCGAAGAGCAGGGGTTGCGCAAACTGCTCGCCGGACGGTATGCGATGCTGGTCTGTGACCAGCATGCCGGATGGCATCTGGCGCACAGCCTGGGGATGGCGGAACAGTTGAGCGCGCTGCCGCTGCGCATCTCTTCGGTCAAGAACTACCTGGGATTCGTCCGCAATGCCGAGGGCATGGCCCGCGCCGCCCGCTTCGACGCGGCGGTGGCCGGACTCAAGAAATCGGGTGATTGGCAGCGAATCCAGGACGCCTACCGCAAATAGTGCGGGTCGGCTTCAGGGCCGCTGGTCGGTGCTGGGCTTCTTCCAGAGGTTGACGCCGCCATCCACTGCGTGCTGGTCGATGGCGGCCAGTTCCTCGGCCGTGAAATCCGGCCGCACCATCGCGCCGCACAGGTCGGTAATCTGGGCTGGTTTGCTGGCCCCGATCAAGGCCGACGTAACCCGTGCATCCCGCAGCACCCAGGCAATCGCCATCTGCGCCAGCGTCTGGCCGCGTGACTGGGCGATGTCGTTGAGTGCGCGCACATGGCGCAGGTTGGCATCACTCAGGTGGTCGGGCGTGAAGGAGCCCCCGCCCGGGCGGTTGATGCGGGCGTCCTGCGGTACGCCGTTCAGGTACTTGTCGGTCAGCAGCCCCTGCGCCAGTGCGCTGAAAGCGATGCAGCCCACGCCGGTGTCCTGCAAGGTGTCGAGCAGGTCTTCCTCGATCCAGCGGTTGAGCAGGCTGTAGGACGGCTGGTGGATGAGCAAGGGCGTGCCCAGGCTCTTCAGGATGGCCACTGCTTCACGTGTCTTGGCTGCCGAGTAACTGCTGATGCCCACATACAACGCCTTGCCCTGGCGCACGGCCGTGTCAAGCGCGCCGCAGGTTTCTTCCAGCGGGGTGTCGGGGTCGAAGCGGTGGCTGTAGAAGATGTCCACGTAGTCCAGCCCCATGCGCTGCAGGCTCTGGTCCAGGCTGGCGAGCACGTACTTGCGCGAGCCGCCGCCCTGGCCGTAGGGACCGGGCCACATGTCCCAGCCGGCCTTGCTGGAGATGATGAGCTCGTCGCGGTAGGGCCGGAAGTCGCGGCGCAGGTGCTCGCCGAAGTTGGTCTCGGCGCTGCCGTAGGGCGGTCCATAGTTGTTGGCCAAGTCAAAGTGGGTGATGCCGGCATCAAACGCCGTGCGCAGCATCTGGCGCTGGGTGTCGAGCGGCGTGGCATCGCCAAAGTTGTGCCACAGGCCCAGTGAAATGGCGGGCAGCTTCAGGCCGCTGGCACCGCAGCGGCGGTAGGGCATGCGCCCGTCGTAGCGGGTGGATTCCGCAGAGTAGGTCATGGGGGCTCCTTTTATAGGTCAAATTAGCCTCTAGCCCGCATAATGTATGCGCAAGCAGCTACGAAAAACATAGCGATCGCAAACTCGTAACCGATTCGAAACTTTGCTGCACAGTTGTCTGGGGGCGTGCGCCTACTTTATGCCAGGGCCACCCTATACAGTGCGCGCTGGTTTTTCATCCCCATTGCCGCCATGACTACTGCCCGCCATCCCCATTTGCTGCAGCCTTTGGACCTCGGTTTCACCCAGTTGCGCAACCGCGTGGTCATGGGCTCCATGCATACCGGCCTGGAAGACCGCTTCTACAACTACCCCAAGTTGGCGGCCTACTTCCGTGAGCGTGCCAAGGGTGGTGTGGGGCTCATGGTCACTGGCGGTATCTCGCCCAACCGGCAAGGCTGGTTGCTGCCTTTTGGCGGCACCTTGAGCAGCGTGCTGGATGTGCGCAACCACCGCCTGGTCACCGATGCCGTGCACAAAGAGGGCGGCAAGATCGTCATGCAGATCCTGCACGCCGGGCGCTACGGCTACCAGCCCTTCGTGGTGTCGGCCTCCGCCAAGAAGTCGCCCATCTCGCCCTTCAAACCCAAGGCGCTCACCGCCAGCGGCATTGCCAAGACCGTGGCCGACTATGTGCGTTGCGCCAAGCTGGCACAGAAGGCCGGGTACGACGGCGTGGAGATCATGGGCTCGGAAGGCTACCTGCTCAACCAGTTCCTGTGTGCCCGCACCAACCAGCGTACCGACCAATGGGGCGGCAGCATCGAAAACCGCATGCGTCTGGCCGTGGACATCGTGCGCGAAGTGCGCGCCGCGGTGGGGCCGAACTTCATCCTCATGTACCGCCACTCGCTCTTGGACCTGGTGGACGGCGGCAACAGTTGGGATGAGGTGGTGCAGGTGGCGCAGGCGCTGGAAGCGGCGGGCGTGACCCTGTTCAACACCGGTATCGGTTGGCACGAGGCGCGGGTACCCACCATCGTCACTTCGGTGCCGCGCGCGGCGTTTGCATCGCTGGCTGGGCGCCTGAAGGCCGCGGTGAAGGTGCCGGTGGTGGCCAGCAACCGCATTAACATGCCCGACGAGGCAGAACAGATCATCGCCAGCGGCCAGGCCGACGCCGTCAGCATGGCGCGCCCCTTCCTTGCCGACCCGCAGTGGGTGAACAAGGTCGCACAAGGCAAGGTGGACGACATCAACACCTGCATCGCCTGCAACCAGGCCTGCCTCGACCATACCTTCGCCAACAAGCGCGCCAGCTGCCTGGTGAACCCGCGCGCTGCCCACGAGACCGAGCTGGTGTACCGCCCGGTTCTGCAGTTCAAGAAGGTGGCCGTGGTGGGCGCGGGGCCGGCCGGCCTGTCGGCCGCGACTGTCGCCGCCGAGCGTGGGCATGACGTGACCCTGTTCGACAGCAGCGACCGCATTGGTGGCCAGTTCAACGTGGCCATGCAGGTGCCGGGCAAGGAAGAATTTGCACAGACCCTGCGCTACTTCGGCCGCCGTGTGGAAGCCACCGGGGTCAAGCTGGTACTGAACCGCCGCGTCAGCCGCGAGGACCTGTTCCGCGAAGGTTTTGACGAGGTGGTGGTGGCTACCGGCATCCTGCCGCGCAAGCCGCGTATCGAAGGCATCGACCACCCCAAAGTCATCAGCTACCTCGACCTGCTGCTCGGTCGCGTAGTGGCAGGGGAGCGCGTGGCCATCATCGGCGCGGGTGGAATCGGTTTCGACGTGGGCGAGTTCCTGCTGCACGACCCCGCCGTGCCGCGCCCGGTGGCGGTGCCGCACTGGTGCGCCGAATGGGGGGTGGACCTGAACGCCACCGCCAATGGCGGCATCGTAGAACCGGCTGTGGCCAAACCTTATCGCCAGCTCTACCTGCTGCAGCGCAAGACCAGCAAGCTAGGCAGCAGCCTGGGCAAGACTTCGGGCTGGGTGCACCGCGCCGTCCTGCAGCGCAATGGCGTCGAAATGCTCGCCGGCGTGGAATACCGCAAGGTGGACGATGCGGGTCTGCACATCACCGTCGGCGGCGTCGAGCGCGTGCTCGAAGTCGACCATGTGGTGCTGTGCGCAGGGCAGGAATCGCTGGCTGAACTGATGCCGCCGCCGGAGCAGAAGCAGGTGGAGGGTGCGCCGCGCTTCCACTGCATCGGCGGCGCGGCACTGGCGTCGGAGTTGGACGCCAAGCGTGCCATCCGCGAAGGTGCAGAACTGGCCGCGCGGCTGTAAGGCATGCGCGGCCCTGCGCCGGGTCGAAAGCCGCGACCTCAGCGGTCCTGCACGTCTTCGTACTGCCTGCGCAAGCGGTTGAGCCCCTGACGGAACGCTTCGGCATCCCCGTGGTCAAAGAACTGCGGGTAGCGGCTGTGGGCGTCGCGGATCCTGCGGGCATGCTTGATGGGGCACCAGTACTGCTCGGTGCGCGCCGCCACTTCCCGGGCGTAGGCGGCCACGCCATTGCCGTAGCTGCAGTAGAAGCAATTGAACTTTTCCACCCCGTTCAGGTAGGGCAGGTCTTCCCGGTCAAACACGAGGTAGTCGGACCGGCGCACCTTGGGGATGCGATAGATCGGGAAGCAGATGGCCTGGTAGAGAGAGACGAACAGGTCCATCAAAAGGAAGGGAATCCACCCGGCGTAGATGACTGGGGCAGTCAGCACCACCAGCAGGCGTGAGCGCAGCAGGAAGCGCAGGGTGCCAATCTTGTAGCGACGCTGCTGCCGGACGAATTCGCCAGCCAGACGTGCGCGCTGCTCGCTCCACCCCTGGCGCGCCGCAGCGTATTCGGTCTCCAGGTCTTCCTGCAGCGCACGAATGCGCGAGAGCAATTCATCCACATGCTTCTGAACCATGAAGTGAGCTCCTTGAGAAAGCTTGCTGCCATGTCGGGAAGGTGGCCGCGTTTTTCAAGTGTCCCGCAGGCCGTGGCTGGTCATCGTGGCTTCCACTACAATACCCCGCAGTCATTGGGGAGTAGCCGCTCTTTTCCCGAAGAGGCGCCTGTCAACACACTTGGTCCGCAGACCATGGCAGACGCAGGCCGTAGCACCTACGGTTTGGCAAGACCTTTGACCATCGCGCTGCACCCTTGGCCGGGCGGCGCTGTGGTCAATCGTCGTCTCACCCGGCCTTGGAGTTTTCTCTATGGAATCCCTTCTTGTGTCCACCGGCGTGGTGGCGCTGGCCGAAATCGGTGACAAGACCCAACTGCTGGCTTTCATCCTGGCTGCACGTTTCAAGAAGCCGCTGCCCATCGTGGCGGGCATCCTGGTCGCCACTCTCCTCAACCATGGCATGGCCGGTGCGCTCGGCGCCTGGATCACGGCCACCATCAGCCCCGAAGTCCTGCGCTGGGTGCTGGCGGCCTCGTTCCTCGGCATGGCGGTGTGGACGCTGATTCCCGACAAGATCGAGGAAGAGGAAACCCAGGTAGCGCAGCGCTTCGGTGTTTTCGGGGCCACGCTGATTACCTTCTTCCTGGCCGAGATGGGTGACAAGACCCAGATTGCCACCGTGGCCATGGCCGCACACTACCCCGATCCGGTCCTCGTGGTGGCCGGCACCACGCTGGGCATGCTCATCGCCGACGTGCCCGCGGTGTTTGCCGGCGACAAGCTGGCCAGCAAGATCCCGATGAAGCTGGTGCACACCATCGCGGCCGGCATCTTTGCGCTGCTGGGTGTGGCTACGCTGCTGGGCGCAGGTGCCAAGCTGGGGTTCTGACATGCTCCAGGCCCTCGAATCCCTGCGCCACGCGCACCAGTTCGATACCCGCAATCCGCTGGCAGAGCGCAATACCCGCTGGGTGCTGTGGATCACGCTGGCCTGCATGGTGGTCGAAATTGCCGCTGGTTGGTGGTTCAACTCCATGGCCCTGCTGGCCGATGGCTGGCACATGAGTTCGCACGCCCTGGCCATCGGCCTGACGGCCTTCGCATATGCCTATGCGCGCACGAATGCCCACGATGCGCGTTTCGCGTTCGGCACCTGGAAGGTGGAGGTACTGGGCAGCTTTGCCAGCGCCTTGCTGTTGCTGGTGGTGGCGGCGCTCATGGTGTGGGGCTCGGTGGAGCGGCTCCTTGCGCCGCAGCCCATCCACTACCAGCAGGCCATCGCCGTTGCTGTGCTCGGCTTGGCCGTAAACCTCGTATGCGCGCTCATCCTGGGTCAAGCCCACCACGGGCACGATCACCATCACCACGACCACCACCATCATCACCATGGCGAAGACCTGAACCTGCGATCCGCCTATGTGCACGTGCTGGCCGATGCCGCCACCTCGGTGCTGGCCATTGCGGCGCTCTTGGGTGGCATGGTGCGGGGCTGGTCCTGGCTGGACCCCGCCATGGGCGTGGTGGGCGCCGTACTGGTCGCGGTGTGGGCCAAGGGGCTTCTGATCGACACGGGGCGGGTGCTGCTGGACCGTGAAATGGACCACCCGGTAGTGGACGAAATCCGAGAGGTCGTGGAGGTGGCGGATGCCCAAGGCCATACCCGCATTGCCGACCTGCACGTCTGGCGCGTCGGCAAGTCGGCCTACAGCTGCGCACTCAGCGTGGTGACGACCGACCCGGGACTGACACCCCAGCAGGTGCGCGATCGGATTGGCGTGCATGAAGAAGTGGTGCACGCCACCATCGAGCTGCACCACGTGCCGCCCACCCGGGCCTGAGCTGTCAGGGCTTTGATTCCAACTGCTGGTACACGCGTGTCGCCACTGCCAGCAAGGCTTCGCGGCCCAGCGCGCCCGACAGCGCGTAGCCGAAATCACGGTCGAACCAGTAGAAGCTCTGCGTACCCTGACGAGACTCGAACTGGAATCGGGTCTGCGCCAGCTCCGGATGCTGCTCGGTCGCGGTGATGCCGCCCAGGTACAGCGTCAGGCGCTGTCCATGGGCATCTTCGAACATGAACTGGGCCCGCGCGCTGCCTTCACCCGGTAGCAGGCGACCACCCACCAGGGCGTAGCCTTCGGCGCTGAGGTCGGGTACACGCAAGGGCCGCCCGAGCCGCTTGGACAGCCACTGTACCAAGTGCTCCTGCTCGGCGGCACCGACCTCGACCGGGTGACGCTTTTCCGGCTGGTACACGGCGTGGGCATAGCCTGCGGCACGCACGAACTGCGTCTGCGCATTGAGCTGCGCCATGCCTGTGCCTTGCGGATGGGCAGACAGACCGTGCAGCACCCAGCCCAGGCCGAAGGACAAGATCACGCTGGCGGCCATGCCAGCCCAGCGCACCTGGTTCGCGGCATTTGCACGATCCCGCGCCGCACGTTCGGCGACTTCGCGCATGGATGCCGGAACGGGCTCGTTGAGCACGGCGGTGTGCAAGGCGCGCAGGGCCTGCCGCTGAGTGTCCCATGCGGCCAAGGTGTCGCGGGTGGCTGGATCGGCCTGTTGACGCACGGTCTGGGCCTGTTCGGCGCCAAGCCGGCCGTCCACGCAGGCGTGCAGTTTCTGCTCGTGGGATTCGGGAGACGAAGGGCGGTTCATGGTGGGTTCACTTCAGGCGCCGCAACGGCGGTACAGAAGCCGGTTCTGCAAGGGGTATCGCCGCCAGTGAGGTCTGGGCCGGTGCCTCCATCAGTGTGCGCAGCCGCTCCCGGGCGCGCGACAGGCGTGACATGACGGTACCGATGGGCGTGCCCGTGATGCGGGCCACCTCGGCGTAGGATAGGTCTTCCAGCGTGACCAGCAGCAGTACCTCGCGTTGCTCATCGGGCAGGCGCATCAGGCAGCGTTGCAGGTCCAGAGCGTTGTCCGGGGCCCCGTGCGGGCCCGGTAGCTCGTCGGCCAGATCGTCCAGTGCGACAGTGGCAGGTGCCGCCTGGCGCCGCCGGTAGGCACTCACGAACAGGTTGTGCATCACCGTAAACAGCCAGGCGCGCAGGTCGCTGCCCGCCAACCACAGCCGCCAACGCGAGCAGGCCCGCTCCAGGGTGTCCTGGACCAGGTCATCTGCCGCCCAGGCGTCCCCGGTCAGTGCGCGTGCATAACGGCGCAGCGCGGGGATGTATTCGACAATGGCCTGGGGCTGCATGGTGGGTGGTGTCGGGCCTGGCGTGGTCAGGGTTTGGCGACTTGCCAGACCTTGTTGAAGCCGTCGCCCGTCGTGTCGCCGGGTTTGGTGTCCTTGACCCAGTAATACAGTGGCTTGCCCTTGAAGGCCCATTGCTTCTTGCCGTCATCGCGTACCACGATGCTGTAATCGCCGGCGGGCTTGTCGGTATCGGCGGCCATCAGCGGGGGCCAGTTGGTGGCGCAGGGGCCGTTGCACACCGATTTGCCACTGCCGGCCGCATCCTTGTCAAAGGTGTACAGGGTCATGCCGTTGGGTCCGGTGAGAACGCCGTTGGCCACGGAGGCGGGCGCCGAAGCCATGGATGCACAGCCGGCAAGGATGGCGGCGGCGACCAGGGTGTTCAAGGCCATCAGCCGGGTGGGTGTGAAGCGGGTAAAGCGCATGGGGGTCTCCATCAGGTTGGTCGTTTGCACTGTTGTGCACACGGATGAACGCTGGGAGCCCGGCATTTATTCCCGCCATGGAAAACAATAGTTGCTGTGCCGACAAATCTCGGTGCTGCGGGTGGCCATCCCCGGGGGTCAAGGGCTGGAACGTTGCGGCAATTCCAGCTGCTGCAGAAGCTCCTGCAGTCCTGTCGCTTCAAGCCCGTAGTCTGCGTACACTGCCATGACTTCATCGGCCGTCGTGACCTGGTAGAGGTGGTTGGTGTTCAGGCGTTGGGCGACCAGCGCCGCAATGTGCTTCTGGAATGTCGTCGGCAGCAGTTGCACTGACACCTTGCAGCCCGTGGTCTTGATCCACTCCGCAAACTCCTTGAACAGTTCGCCCGCTTCCGGGGTCATGCCATCCCAGGCGCGCATGTCGGCCAGGCGACCCCAGCGCGTAGGGCGCTGCGCTCCCAAGGCCTTGAGTTCCGTGACGTAAGCCTGCATGGCCTGGACGTTGAAGGTTCCCACCAGGCGCGAGCACAGAATGTCGCCGCACCACAGGACGTCGAACTGGCCATGCGGTGCGAACCGCTTGTCTGTCATGGGCAAGCCCGGTCAGCTTTCCATGCGCTCCAGGGTGTCGCGGATGGTTTCACCCAACTCGCGCGGGGCAAACTTGGCCAGGTAGGCATCAGCCCCCACGCTGGCGGCGTGGCCTTCGCTGGCCTTGCCGGTCAGTGACGAGTGCACGATCACGGCCACCCCGGCAAAGCGGGCGTCCTGCTTGATGGCGCGGGTCAGGGCAAAGCCGTCCATCTCGGGCATTTCGAGGTCGGTCAGCACCAGGGGGACGAGGTCGCGCACCCGCTTGCCCTGGTTCTTGGCCTGCTGGGCCAGACTCTCCAGCTTGTTCCAGGCGTCCTTGCCGTTCTTCGCATCGATGTAGGGCGCCTGCATCGCCTTGAGCGACTCCTCGATCAGCAGCCGTGCCACGGAAGAGTCGTCCACGCACAGGAGGGAGGCGCCCGCCGGCAAGGAAATGATGGGCAGGCCACTGGCGTCCACGCCCGGGCCATGGCCCTGCGGGAACACTTCGCGCAGGACCTGCTCGACATCGATGACCTGCACCAGGCGGCCATTGGGAGCGTCGCCGTCGAGCCGCGCCACGCCGGTCACGAGCTTGGAGGCCGAGTTGTCGGCCGACTGCACGTTCTGCCACTCCACATGGACGATCTCCAGCACTTCATCCACCATGAAGGCTTGCGTCGTGCGGGAAAACTCGGTGACCAGCACGATGCCCATGCCACTCTGCGGTACGCATCCGGCAGCGGCTGGCAGGTCAATCACCGGAATCAGCTGCCCGCGCACGTTGGCCAGCCCCTTCATGAACTGGGTGCTGTTGACGATGTTGGTGAGCTGCGGGTTGACCACGATCTCGCGCACCTTGAAGACATTGATGCCGAAGATTTCCTGCTGGCCGGACTGGCGGTCCTTGCCCAGCCGGAACAGCATCAGTTCCAGCTTGGTGTCAGAGGTGTGCGTGCCAGCTTTGGCGCCCTTGGCAAACGGTGTTGTAGACATGGCGGTCATCCCAGATGAATTTCCAGACAGGCCACTATAGCGACTTCGGCGTCCGGCGGGTATAGGAGTGTCTGCAGGTAGGGCTGACTTTCACTCCAGGGGTTTGAGCAGCTCGGCCAGATCGGTTTCGGAGAACATGGCTTCCTTGCGCGTCGCCGCCTCGCGGTAGAGGCTGCTGCCAAGCTCGGCCTTGCGCTCCTGCAGCGCCAGGATGCGCTCCTCGATGGTGCCTTGCGCCACCAGCTTGTAGACGAACACGCTCTGGGTCTGGCCGATGCGGTGGGCCCGGTCGGTGGCCTGGGCCTCGGCGGCCGGGTTCCACCAGGGGTCGAAGTGGATCACCGTGTCGGCCTGGGGCAGGTTCAGGCCGACACCGCCGGCCTTGAGGCTGATGAGGAAAATGGGCACCGAACCGCTGGTGAACTGGGCGATCGCGTCGTCGCGCTTCTGCGTCTGCCCCGTGAGCTTGGTCCAGCGCAAACCGGCATCCTTCAGGCGCGCCTCGATGAGCGCGAGCATGCTGGTGAATTGCGAGAACACCAGCACCCGGCGGCCCTCGTCCACCATCTCGGGCAGCATGGCCATGAGCTGGTCGAGCTTGGCCGATTCGTGCACGGCCCGCGCGGCTTCCAGGTCCAGCAGGGACGGGTCGCAGCACACCTGGCGCAGTTTCATCAATGCATCCAGGATGGTGATGTGGCTCTTGGCCAGCCCCTTGTTCACCAGGGCCTCGCGCACGGTCTTTTCCATGCCGAGACGGATGGTCTCGTACAGGTCGGCCTGGGCACCCTGCAGCTCCACCCGCAGCACCGTTTCCACCTTGGGCGGCAGCTCGTCTGCCACCAGTGCCTTGGTGCGACGCAGCATGAATGGTGTGATGCGGGCACGCAGCTGCGCCATGCGTTCGCTGTCGCCCTGCTTCTCGATGGGGGTGCGGAACAGCTGGGTGAAGCGCGCTTGGCTTCCCAGGAAGCCGGGCATGAGAAAGTGGAACAGGCTCCAGAGTTCACCCAGGTGGTTCTCCATGGGCGTACCCGACAGGCACAGCCGGTGGCGCGCTTCCAGGCTGCTGACCACCTGTGCGGCGTGGGTGCTGGCATTCTTGATGTTCTGCGCCTCGTCGAGCACCAGCAGGTGCCAGGGCTGGGCGCGCCAGCGCTCCTCGTCGCGCTTGAGCAGCGAATAGGGGGCGATCACCACATCAAAATCGGCCAGCTGTCCGGAGTTGTGGCGCTCGGCACCGTGCACCACGATGCAGCGCAACGTCGGGCAAAAGCGCGCCGCTTCGCGCTGCCAGTTGCCCATCAGGCTGACCGGGGCGACGATCAGCGCTGGACGGTCCAGGCGCCCTGCATCCTTCTCCACCTGAATATGCGCCAGCGTCTGCAGCGTCTTGCCCAGGCCCATGTCGTCGGCCAGGATGCCGCCCAGGCCGGCGGCGCGCAGGAACTGCAGCCAGTTCAGACCCTGCTGCTGGTAGGGGCGCAGCCGGGCTTGTACCGAGGCAGGAACGGCAACCTCGGGCAGGGCACGTTGGCCACGCAGGGCCTGCACCGTGTCGCGCAGTGCCTGGGCGCCATCCCACACGGCACCCTCGCCCAGGCTGGCGGCGGTGCGCAGTGCATCCAGGCGTGAGAGTTTGAGCGCATCGCCAGAAAAGGCCTTCGGGCGCTCGCCGACCAATTCAAGCAAGGCAGCCATCCAGGGTTGCAGGGGAGCCGTGGGAAGGCGCACGAATCCATGGCCGTTGTGCTGGGGCAGGTAGATGAATGCGGGCAGCTGCGGCGCGCCGGTGGCGGCGTCCCTGGGGGCGCGTGCGGCGGCGGCAATCAGGTCAGGCAGCCAGGGCAGCACGTTCTGGCGTTCGCCGCCAATGTCCATTCCCAGGGACAGGTCGAACCAGGGCGAGGCCTGGGCGTTGTCGCCTTCGGGGGCGCTGAGGTGCACGTGCAGCGCATCGGCCCGCGTGATCCAGTGCGCCAGGCTGTCGTCGAGCGTGATCCGGAACCCGGTGTTGCGCAGGCGGTCGAAATCGGTGTCGGCCCACTCCAGCCAGCGCTGTTGCGGCTGGGCACCGAGCAGGTGGAACATCCCGCTGCCGTCGGTATGCAGGCCCAGGTCCAGCAAGGCGCCCATGGCGTCGAACTCGGCTTCGGCGTTGCGTTGCAGCAGCCAGCGACCTTGCGCGTCTTCCACCACCACGGTGCTGCCCTGCCCGGCCCACCAGCCCCGGTGACCGGCGTAGTCAAAGCTCAGCACGGCGCGCACCAGGCCCAGGGCGGGAATGTCGTCCGGGCGGTTGGCAGCGAGGTGCAGGCAGGGCACGGGGGCAATACCCTTGAGCGTGCCTTGGCTGTGCAGTACCGGTGGCAGTGCGATGGACCCCAATGCGGCCACCACGGCCGATTGCTGGCGTTCCAGGCTGGCCTGGCTCACCGCCGGGGCGCGCAGCAGGGTGGCGGTGGCGGAGGGGTCGAGGCCATCGGCAAGCACCGGGCCACACAGTGCCAGCGCCGTGTCCAGATACATGGGTGGGTCATTCAGGCACAGGCGTGTGGACGCTTCGCTGAGCTTGCCGCGCAGCTGCCACAGCGGTTCGGGGGCGCTGGGGCTGCGCACTTCCTGCCACTGCCAGTGCAGCGTGCGCGCTGTCCCCCACTGCACCTGGGCATCGGGTTGGCCCGTGCCGTCGTCCAGAAACAGGCGGCCGGTGCGGGCCGCCTGCTGCAGCAGCACCAGTCCGCCCTGGCCCATGGGCAAGACGCTGGGGCTGAAGCTGGCGCCATGGCCGCCCAGGCGGCCGGGGACATGCTGCGCACGCAGCAGCTGCAGCACATCGCGGTCGGCGGGGCTGGAGCGTTCGTAGAGTGCATGGCCGGCCAGGGGCTGGGAGCGCAAGGGTTTGACCCGTGCCCAGCCGCCATGGCGCTTGCGGTGCGACAGGCCCGCCTCCAACTGCAGCATCGGTGCAGGTCCGCCGGCACCGAGTACGGTGAGCAGGTAGACCAGCTGTTCGGGCTCCACCTCGGCAGGCGCCGCATCCTCCGCCGCCTGGAGCAGCTGCAACTGGTCCAGCCAGCCCAGCAGCTTGGCGTCCATGAGGCGTTGGGCCTGGGAGGCGGCTTCGCTTTGGGCCTGCGCTTTTGCGGCCTGCAGCGCCTCGGGGCCAGCCAGGAGGGTGTCGTTGCCCACGATGGCGCGACCCTGGTAGGCGGCCTTGATGGCCAATGCGGCGGCATGCTTGCAGTTGCGTCCCACGGCGCAGGAGCATCGTCCCTCCCAGTGCTGCACGGCGCCGTCGTCGAGCACCAGTGCCGTGCTGGTTTCATAGGGCTCGCGCTGGGTACCTTGCACTTCGCCCAGCAAGAGCCAGTGGCCCCCTTCCGCCTCGATCTCCAGGTCCAGCACTGCCTGCTGGCGAAACAGGGCCAGCGCGCGCTGCCAGGTCATGGGGTCGCATTGTCTTTCGAGCGAGCGGGGATTGAACCAGAGCAGGGAAGGTGGGGCCATCGTACAAGCGAAATCGGGTTTTGGCCCGCATGAATAGTGTGCAGGCAGCTACTGAAAACATAGCAACTGCAGGCAATTCAGGCGAACCCCAAGGGGCGTATTCTGCCGTTTTCAATCGGGGCTCTCTGAGGTTTACACGTAAAATAGTGGGGCGGGCGTAGCGACCCGTGGTCGGCCTCATTGTTGGCTGCAAGCGCCGTTCCGCCGGATTTGGTACCGGTGCTGGCGGCTATGTTGATGTATACATAGGTCTGTGCACAGGAAATACCGTTCATCGGTGGTCTGAGGCCGCCGGGCGCCCATCCGCCCTGAAACGGAGCAGAATGTTTACCTTATCAACCAGCGCCAGAAGAATTGGAGCGACGCATGCCTAAACGTGTCGTGACCGGACCCCAACGCATCGCGGGGTTCACCTTGATCGAGCTGATGATCACGGTCGCCGTGATCGGCATTCTCGCGGCGGTCGCCTTACCCTCCTACACCAGCTACATCGTGCGGGGCAAGCGCTCGGCAGCCCAGAGCTTCATGTATTCGGTTTCGAACAAGCAGGAGCAGGCCATGCTCAATGCGCGTGCCTACTTCAGCATTCCCAACGGCACCGCGGCCGAGTGGAGCGCTGTGGGCATAACCATCCCGACCGACGTGTCTGGCAACTACACCATCACGGTGGCGGCGGACAACACTGCAACGCCGCCCACCTACACCGTGTCTGCTGCCCCCCAGGGTTCGCAACTGACCAATGACACCAAATGCAGAACCCTGACGCTCACGCAAGCTGGCGTCAAAGGCAAGACGGGTTCGGCCGCCACGGTAGAAAGTTGCTGGTAGGTGTGAGCATGCGAGTCGCACACCAATCTCCCCCGTTCCAGTGCGCTGGGTTCAGCCTGATTGAGCTCATGGTGGTGGTGGCCCTGGTGGCCATCTTTGCCTCGTTGGCCGCGCCGAACATGTCCCGGTTCGTTGCAAGCCAACGTGTCAAGACCACGGCCTATGACCTGGCAACTTCGCTGCTGCTGGCCCGCAGCGAAGCCCTCAAGCGAAACCAGAACGTGACGGTGGCACCCACCGACAGCACCGCAGGGTGGGCGGGGGGCTGGCAGGTGGTCGCGACCAAGACTGGCGGGACGGACACCGTGGCGACGCAGTCGGCTGCCACCGGCGTGACGTTCGGCGCAAGCGGCATGGCTGCTCCTGCGTCCGTCGTCTATTCCGGCACCAGCGGCCGTCCGAGCGCTGTGGCCAAGTTCCAGTTGTCGGCAGACACCACGATCAAATGCGTGAAGGTGGACCTGGCCGGTGTAACCACCACCACCAATGGAGCCTGCACATGAACCGCCGCAACCACGGGTTCCGTTGCAGCCGGCGACGCCAGGGAGGCGCCAGCATGGTGGAAGTGCTGGTGTCGCTGTTCATCATCTTGGTGGCGCTTCTGGGGCTGACCGGACTCATGGTGCAGAGTCAGGCGGCCCAGTTCGAGTCTTACCAACGCATGCAGGCGCTGCAGCTGGCCCAGGACATGGTGTCGCGACTGACGGCCAACCCCAAGCAGGCGGCCTGTTATGTCACCGCCACGTCGGTGGGAACCGGTTACAGCGGAACGCCGACCTGCACCGGCGCGGTGGCAGGCAATGCGCAGGACCGGGCAGTCAAAGACATGACCGAGTGGGACGCCTTGCTCAAGGGGCGTGCCGAGCAAGACAGCAGTGGCACCAAAGTCGGCGCGGTACTTGGTGCACGCGGTTGCGTTACCGCGTTCACCGGCAACGGAGTGACCAACGAATACCAGGTGGCGGTGGCATGGCAAGGTTCGATCGCCTCCTTTGCCCCGCCGGCCGATATCGCTTGTGGCCAGAACCAATACGGCACCGACACTCAGCGCCGTGCGGTGAGCCTGGTGGTGCATCTGCCGGGATAGGCCGGGAAGAGAACATGCAAGACTTGAGAGAACCCCTGATCCACACCAGCGCTGTGCCGTTGCGGCAGCGCGGTCTCACGTTGGTGGAGTTCATGGTAGCCATCGCGCTGGGCCTCATCCTGGTAGCGGGCATGGCCACCCTGATAGCAAGCCAGAGCAATACCCGCGCCGTGATCGACACCTCCGGCGCCATGATCGAAAATGGCCGCTACGCATTGAGTGTGCTGGAGTCGGACCTGCAACTGGCCGGGTATTGGGGTGACGTGTCGACCCTGCCAACCGCGCCGGCGACGCTGCCCGACCCTTGCGACACCTCGCTGGCAGGCCTGCAGGCGGCCATACCGGTGCATGTGCAGGGGTACAGCGGGCTTGCGACGCTGCCTGCCGTGTCGCCGAATCTGGCCTCGTGCCTGCCGGGTTGGGTGGCCGGAACGGACATTCTGGTGGTCCGTCACCTCGACACAACGGAAGTGGCCACCTCGGCTACCGTGACGGGGGGCTATGTCTACATGCAGACTGGCTTGGATGCCGCTGGCACGGCTCTGTCCTACGTGGTTTCCGCGCTGAATGCAACCGGTGTGCCAGGCACGGGGACTTTCAATCTGCGCAAGAAGGACGGGTCTCCCGCGAGCTTGCGAAAGTACCTAACCAACATCTACTACATCCGCAACCTTGCAGCCGACGGAACTACGGCGTTGCCATCTCTGTGGGTGAGCGCGCTGTCTGGTGATGGAACGGCGACAGTCATGACCCAAACGGCAATTGCCGAAAACATCGAGAACCTTCAGGTCGATTACGCGGTCGACACCGATGGTGATGGAGCCCCCAACGGAGCCCCCGTGGATGGCACCGCCCTGATCCCGGTGGAAACCGTCGCCAACAAGAGCGCCTGGCCCAATGTAATGGGCGTCACGGTCAGCCTGCTGGCGCGCACCGCCAGAACCGTTTCCGGCTATACCGATTCCAAGTCATACCAGTTGGGTGCCACTGCAACCGCCACGCCGGCGGCCAATGATGGCTACCAACGCCATGTGTTTGCCCAGACCGTGCGGCTGGTCAACCCGAGCAGCAGGAGAATGTGACCATGCACGCCCCGCTTCGCACCCCACAGCGACAGAAAGGCCTGACGCTCCTGGTCAGCCTGATCATGCTGATCGTCCTGACATTGCTGGTACTTTCTGCCATCCGCTTCGGCAATGTGAACCTGCGCATTGCCAACAACACGCAGGCCAAGGCCGAGGCCGCCGCCGCCGCCAATGTGGCACTGGAGCAGGTGCTAGACGCTGCCAAGGCGGCCCCCAACCTCGACCAGCTGAACGTGGGCGGAAAGACCTATACCGTCAAGACCGGGGGGCGCAGCTACAACGTGACCACGGCCAAGCCGACCTGCAACCTGTCCCGCCCGGTCCCGAATTCCGAGCTCAATCCGAGCGATCCCGGGGACCTGAAGTGTTTTGAATCGCAGGATGCGGACAAGGCGATCACGGCTAGCAATGCCATGACGACGGCGCCATCTGCATGCAATACCCAGTTGTGGTCTGTGCAGGCCGATGTGGACGATGGATTCACAGGCGCCAAGGTCACGAGTGTGCAGGGCTTCCAGGTACGCGTGTTTTCCCAGACCGCCTGCAACTGATTGCAGGCGATCAAACCCAGAGAGTGAGGTGTTCCATGAAACTGATGCGATTGCTGGTGGCGTTTCTCACCATGTGCGGCGCGATGTACATGAACGAACTCCGTGCCGACGACATCGATATTTACGTGGCCAACTCGGGCACGACAGGTGTGCCGAACGTGCTGTTTGTCTATGACAACGCGGCGAGCTTCGACGCCTCCACCACGAACACCTGTACCTATACCGACTCCGGAACTGCGCCGTCGCTGGGCAATACAGCCGGTGGGGTACAGCAATGTGCGCTCTACAACACCATCTATGGCCTCGCGCCGGATACAGTCAACATCGGGTTGATGATCTACAACGAGAACAGCCGAACCGACTACAAGGGCACAGCCTGCGGCAACAACGCCAATGGCGGTTGTCTGGTGGTGCCGCTGTCGAATATGAGCACAACCACCAAGGCCCAGATCCTGGACTGGATCAAGGGGTGGAGTGCGACGGGATCGGACGGTCCCCTGACCAATGGGGTGATCAAACCCTACGTCATCAAGGGCAATACCCAGCGCACGGGTGCGGTGATGCAGGAGGCCTGGGCGTACTACAGCGGCAACACTGGGCTCTCGGGGCGCAACTACAGCAGCATCCAGCCGCCTGCCGGGTGCCAGCGTAATTTTCTTGTATTTGTGGGCAACGCGTTTCGCAATAACACGACCCCTGGCGACGGAGGCAGTGCCAACATATTGCAATCGCTGACCAATGCGGGCGCGACTTCGGCGCAGACCGCCGCCATCACCATTCCCTCGGGTTCGTACGGTGCGTCGAACTTCACCTGTGGTAGCTACTCCATGCCGTCGCACTCCGATTCGTCGGGCCTGTATGCCGATGAATGGGCCCGCTTCATGAAGCAGACGGACATTTATGGCGGGACTGGTGGCAACCAAGGTATTACGTCCTACACCATCGGCCTGTTGGGTAGCTCGTGCAATCCGCAATACCCGGCCTTGCTCACCAGCATGGCCAAATACGGGGGGGGCAAATACTTTGCTACCAGCAACTACGATGAACTCAAAGTTGCCATCCAGAAGATCCTGAACGAAGTCCAGGCGGTCAACAGCGTGTTCGCGTCAGCCACGCTGCCCGTGAGCGTGAATGCCCAGGGCACCTACTTGAACCAGATTTACCTGGGCATGTTCCGCCCCGACCCCTATGCGCTTCCGCGTTGGGTGGGCAACCTCAAACAGTACCAGTTTGCCTTGAGCTACCCGGACCCCACCAATCCGGATCCCAACAAGGCCTCACTCATCCTGGCGGATGCACAGGATCCGCCCCAGCCGGCAATCAGCAGCGCGGGTACCGGGTTCATTGCGCCGGATGCAGTGAGCTTCTGGACATATCTGGATGCGGCCAACGCGCCTGATGACACCACCACCGGTGGCTTCTACAAGAACGATCCGCGCGGCGCCGGTGGCGTATATGACAAGGCCGATGGCGAGCAGGTGGACAAGGGCGGCGTAGGTCAGCAGGTTCGCAAGCAGGTGCTCAAGACCAACTACACCACCACCCCGGCAGGACCGCGAAAAGTCTACACCTACTGTCCCAGCGGCGCCTCGTGCAACGGCAATCTGACCAACGTTACGGCCAACGAATTCACCACCAACAACGCAGCCATTTCCGACGCACTGCTGAACTCCCAAAGCAGCGTTGCTGTAACGAGCCTGACCCGCTCGGGTACCACCGCCACGGTGAATACCAGTGCTGCCCACGGGTTCGCCGTCGGAGACAGCATCCGCATCGCTGGGGCAGACCAAAATGAATACAACGGGACCCAGGCGGTGTTGGCCGTGGGAAGCTCCACATCTTTCACATTCACGACCGTTGAGTACCCGCCGGCAGCCGCTTCGGGCAGCTACACGGTGTCCAAGCCCACGACCCCCAAGAGCGTGACGTCGTTGACGCGCTCTGGAGGCACCGTCACGGTGACGAGTGCGGCGCATGGGTTCAGCAATGGCAATTCCATCACCATTTCGGGTGCATCGCCGGCCGAGTACAACGGAACCTTCACCATTGCCAACGTCACCGCCAATACGTTTACCTACAGCGTGACCGAAACACCGAAATCACCTGCGGGTGGCGGCACCGCCACGGTCGGTTCCACGGTACGCAACATCGAGGCCTGGAACAGCAACCCCAACCCGGGGGTGGAGCGCGTCACGGGTTCCACGACGGTTACGATCACCACGACCGCAAACCATGGATTTTCCAATACCGGGACGGTCACCCTGTCCAATATTGCCGACTCTTCAGGTACGACGATTACGACATATACCGGTAGTTTTGCCTATACCAAGACCGGCAACAAGACCTTCACCATCACGCTGCCTGCCAGTGCCCTGGGGCCCACGACGCCTGCCACCGGCACCATCACGGCGGATCTGACCACTACCCGTACCATCTCCTCGCTGTCCCGCAGTGGCAGCACTGCCACCGCCGTCACCACGGTCGCGCACGGCTTCGCGGTCAATGACCTTGTCGACGTCGGTGGCACAGTGGGTACCAACGAGTCGGCTTATGCCGGTACCAAGACGATCCTGAGTGTGCCCAGCACCACCTCGTTCACCTATGCGGTCACTGTCACGCCCGCCACGCCGGCAACAGGGACCATCACTGCTTCCAAGTTCGGAACGACCGACCGCACCAGCCTGATCAACTGGGTTCGGGGGGAGGACAACTATGGCGATGAACCGGGTCCCGGAAGCGGCGTTACCGTGCGGCCCTCTGTGCACGGCGACGTGTTGCATTCGCGCCCGGTGGTGATCAACTATGGAGATTCGACCCGAGGCACCGTGGTGTTTTACGGTTCCAACGACGGCCAATTTCGTGCAATCAATGGCAGCCAGGCCACCGCACTGACCAACTGGGATGGAACAACTGTGCCGGCAGGAGGCGAGTTGTGGTCCCTGGTGCTGGCCGAGCATTACTCCAAGCTGGCCCGCCTTCGTGTCAATACGCCCGAGCTGAAGTTCCCCACCACGCAACTGGCCACTGCCCAGCCCAAGGACTACTTCGTCGATGGGCCCACCGGGGTGTACCAGTTGCTCAATGCGGATGGCAGCATCAACAAGGCCATTCTGTACCTGACGATGCGCCGCGGCAACGCAACCGACGGCAGCCGCTTCCTCTACGCCGTTGACGTCAGCACGCCTACCCAGCCGGTGGTGTTGTGGCGCAAGGCGTCGGGCGACTCGGGCTTCTCCGGGCTTGGGCAGACCTGGTCGCGGCCCCGCGTGACCCTTCTGCAGGGCTATCGCAACACCGGTACCGATACCACCATTGCACTGGGCAATAGCGGTTCGGTCACGATACGTGCCAACGACTACATACCGGTCTTGGTGTTCGGAGGCGGCTACGACCCGAATCAGGACACCGACCCACCATCGACTGCTGACACCATGGGGCGTGCCGTGTATTTCGTGCACGCACTTACCGGCGCGTTGATCCATCGCTTTGAACCGACGTGTGCCAATCCTACGGGCACTTGCACTGCAGTGAGCGGGCTCAATTACGCCATCCCCTCGGAGTTGACCTTCGTCGACCGCGACAACAATGGCCTCACCGACAAAATGTATGTGGGTGACTTGGGAGGCAACGTGTGGCGCCTGGATGTGGCCGACGCCACACCATCGAACTGGACCATGCAGCGCTTTGCGGCCTTGGGTTGTGACACTGGGGCACCCAGTGGTTCGCCAGCAACCAAGTGCACGCAGGAAGCCAGTTTGGTGGGTGGTGTGGCAACCGTTACTGCGCTGGCTACCGCCAAGGCGCCGCGCAAGTTCTTTTTTCCACCGTCGGTGGTGATGGTCGGTGGAACTGGTGCTGCCGGTTCCTACGACGCCGTATTGCTGGGGTCGGGTGACCGTGAACATCCGTTGTATATCAGTGCGGCCAGCACCGTTCAGAACCGATTGTTCTTCCTAAAGGACGCCGGTACGGCAGTTGGGGGCGCTGGTGCGACGACGGGTGTCGCGGCATTTACTGCCGGGGCAACGCTTGCCTCAACCAACCTGGTAAATGCCAGTTCCTTCGGTACCTCCACGACCTACGATGGTTCGCTCAGTGGTTACTACATCAACCTGTCATCGGCCGAGAAGTCGGTCAATGCGCCGGTCACGGTCTACGGTGCTACCTACTTCGGTACCAATACGCCATCGACTCCCTCGTCGACACAATGCTCTGCCAATTTGGGCACGGCACGCAGTTACGCACTGAACCCCTTTACCGGGCAGTTCAATACCAACGTCTTTGACGGTGGCGGCATGCCTCCCTCGCCTGTGGCTGGTTTGGTGACACTGAAGTACCGCGACGGAAACAACGTGGAACAAAGTCTGCTGCGCAAGTTCTGCATCGGTTGTGCAGGTTCGCCACCAGTGGCAGGAGGAACGCCGCCTGCCTCCTGCAATTCCGCACTGCAGAACTGCCTGCCGGACCAGACCATTTCCGGATCGGTCAAACGCACTTACTGGTACACCAAGTAAGCACGCTCAGGCCACGGAAAAGGCCGCTACCCAGGTTTCTGAGTGGCGGCCTTTGATTTGGCGTGGGCTTATTCTGCCGCCACCTGCAGCACCAGCTTGCCCTGGTTGGCGCCGGTGAAGAGCATGTCGAAGGCCTTGGGGAAATTCTCCAGGCCCTGCACGATGTCTTCGCGGGTCTTGAGCTTGCCCGAGGCGATCCAGCCGCCCATGACCATGGCGGCTTCCATGGCGCGGTCGTAGTAGTCGGACACCACGATGCCGGTCATGGTGGCGCGGTTCACCAGCAAGGACAGGTAGTTGGCCGGGCCCTTCACGGGCGTGGTGTTGTTGTACTGGGAGATGGCGCCGCAGATGACGATGCGGGCACCACGGGCAATGCGCGTCAGCACTGCGTCCAGGATGTCGCCGCCGACGTTGTCGAAGTACACATTCACGCCGTTGGGGCAGTGGGTCTTCAGGGCTTCGGCCACGTTCTCGGTCTTGTAGTCGATGGCGGCGTCAAAGCCCAGCTCTTCGACCAGGTAGCGGCACTTGTCGGCGCCACCGGCAATGCCGACCACGCGGCAGCCCTTGATCTTGGCCACTTGGCCCACCACCGAGCCCACGGCCCCGGCGGCACCGGACACCACCACGGTGTCACCGGCCTGGGGCTTGCCGGCTTCGAGCAGGCCGAAGTAGGCGGTCATGCCGGGCATGCCCAGGGTGCCCAGGTAGGTGGGCAACGGCGCCAGCTTGGGGTCGACCTTGGTGATGCCCTTGCCGTCGGAGTAGCTGTACTCCTGCACGCCCAGGAGGCCGGTCACATGGTCGCCCACGGCGAATTTGGGGTTGTTGGAGGCGGTGACACGGCCCACGCCCAGGGCGCGCATGACTTCGCCGATGCCCACGGGCGGAATGTAGGACTTGGCGTCGTTCATCCAGCCGCGCATGGCCGGGTCCAGCGACAGGTACAGGTTTTGGATGACGATTTCGCCTTCCGCGGGGGCGCGTACGGCTTCCTCGGTGCGGTTCCAGTCGCTGTCTTTCACGGCACCCACGGGGCGGGCAGCCAGGCGGAATTGGTGGTTGATGGTGGTCATGTCGGTTTCCTTCGGTGAAGTGGAGGGCAGCGCCAGCCAGTTCCAGCGCCATGCTTCGCAGTGTAGGAAGTGGCTTATTGCTTGGGAAGACCATAGTTGGTCATAAGATAGTTGCTCTGATAGCAACAATAGGCGAATGCAATGAACCCACAGCGACTGGCACTGTTCTCTGCGATCGTGCAGGCCGGCTCCATCAGCAAGGCGGCTGCGGGGCTGGGGGCTTCCAAGTCGGTGCTGTCGCGCCAGCTGGCCAAGCTCGAAGACGAACTCGGCGCCCGCCTGATCCAGCGTTCCACCCGACGCCTCACGCTCACCGAGATCGGCGAACTGGTCTACGCCCAGGCCCAGCGCATCGACCAGGCCATGGCCAACATCGACGAGCTGACCGGCCAGTACCAGAAGGAGGTGAGTGGGCGCCTGCGTGTGACCTGCCCGCGTCCGCTGGGCCAGCGCTACCTGGTGCCCCTGCTGGTGGAGTTCGCCCAGCGTTACCCCAAGCTGGAGGTGTCGCTGCAGGTGGATGACCGCATGGTGGACCTGATTGCCGAGAACATCGACGTGGCCATCCGCGTGGCCCACCTGGAGGACTCGACCCTGGTGGCGCGGCGCCTGGGCGAGAACCCGCGCGTCATGGTGGCATCGCCCGCCTATCTGCGGCGCGCCGGAGTGCCGCAGCACCCCAATGACCTGCGCCGGCACGACTGCCTCATCTACGCCAGCGGTGCCCGCGTGTTCGACACCTGGAGCCTGGAGGGCGAAGACGGCACCACGGTGCTGCAGGTGCCGCACCGCCTGAAGATCAACGATGGCATGGCCCTGGTGGCTGCAGCCTGTGCGGGTGGCGGTGTGCTGGTCATCGACCGCCTGCTGGTGAGCGAAGAACTGGCCAGCGGCGCCCTGGTGCCGGTGCTGCCGGCGTACCGGCTGCGCTCGGGCCAACCCATCTACGCCGTCTACCCGGCGCGGCCTTGGTTGGCCTTCAAGACAGCGACCTTCATCGCCTTCCTGCAGGAGCGGCTGTTTGTATGATGGCTGAGGTTTTGCGGAGTATTGCCCTGTAGTCCTCACAAGGGTTGCTCAGGCTGCTACCAAAAACAGAGCAAATGTGCGAACGTGAACAGACTACGCAGCCGCTGCCAGGTGCTGCATCAGCTGCTCCACCGTGCCAAACAGCAGGGAGCGATGCTGCATGCGCCAGCCGGCGGCATCCCGCACGGCCAATGCCGGAACGCCATCGGTTCCAAGCACCTGCAGCAGTTGGCGCGCCTTCTGGGTGCGGTTGCGCGCCTTCAGTATCAGGGCCTCGTCGGGGTCGCGCAGCCGCTGCGCGGCGTGGCGCAGGCCCCAGCCGCTCAGCAATTCGGCCACCGCTTCGGTAGTGCACACGTCTTGGCCGTGCACGTAGCGTGCCTCTTGCAGCTGCTTGAGAGCGGGCAACTCGGCGGCCGGGTCGTCCAGCGCGATCGCGGTGAGGGCCAGGGTGGCGGCGGTGGAGTTGAACGGGCTACCAGAGCGGTTCAGCACCTGCTCCCGGTAGGCTTCCGAAAATATTTGGCCAGTGAGCTGCTGAATGCGTTGGTCGTTGGACCAGGCGTACGCGGCGAACTGGTCGTCCATGGTGCGACCGTCGCCACTGAACAGGCCGGTGGGGTGGAGGGTGACCTGCACCCCTGCCGTGCGGCCAAGTGCTTGCACGACGGGCGAAGCGCCGTAGCACCACCCGCACAAGGGGTCGAAAAGATAGGCCAATTCGATGGTCATGGGTGTCTTCCGTCCGTACCCGGTCTGTGCCGGGCGAATGTTGTTTCAAAAGCCGCGATCTCCTCGCTCAGCGTGCCGCGGCTACGGAAGTGCCGGTTGGCGCGGTTGTACCAGTGTTCGGCATCCTCCAGATCCCCTTCCTGCAGGTGCAGGATGCCATGCAACCAGGCGGCTAGCACGGAGTCATCCTTCTGAATCAGGTTGTGGGCTTGCTCCCACTGCCCGGCGTGCAGGCGCTGCAAGGCATCGGCGGGGATGGGCATCGGAGGCTCGCGCTTCGGCATGGGACGCTTGCGGTCAGCGGTCTACCACTTCATTTCGCCCGTGTTGACCTTGGCACCAATGTCCAGCGACAAGGCACCGTCGGTCAGCGCGGGGTAGGCCTGCTGCATCGCCTGGATCAGTGCGGCGCTGGTCTTGTGGACCGCGAGCTGCTTCTCAAAGGTCTGCAGGTAGCTCTTGGTGAAGGCGATGGCGCTAGCGTCGATGGCTGTGCCGGCGCGCATGTGGCTGGGTACCACGACGGCAGGCTGCAAGGCGGCCATTTCGTCGAGCTGGGCAATCCAGGCGCTACGTTCGGCGGGCGATTGGGTATCGGCGGTCCAGACGTGCATCTCGCCGAACACACCGATGTTGCCCACGATGGCCTTGATGGACGGAATCCAGGCGTAGGGGCGGTGGGCCAGCAGACCGTTGGTGCCGCGGATTTCGATGGTCTGGCCTTCCAGCGTCAGCGTGGTGCCCGCCATCGCGCGGGGCAACACCGGCTGGCGCGGCGCATTGGCGCCCATCTTGGGGCCCCAGAACGCCAGCTTGCCGGCCACCTTGGGCGCCAGCTTGGCCAGCACGGCGGGGGTTGTCACCACGTCGGCCTGGGGAAAGAATTCCTTCAGCACTTCCACGCCGAAGTAGTAGTCGGGGTCTGCTTGGCTGACATAGATGGTGGTGAGTTGCTTGCCGCTGTCGAGCACATTGGCGGCAATGCGCAGGGCGTCCGCACGGGTGAAACCGGCGTCGATCACCATGGCTTCCCTGTCGCCCGTGACCAGGGTGGAGTTGACGTGGAAGCTTCTGGCGTCGGCGTTGTAGACCTTGACGGACAGGGGGCCGGCCTGGGCAGCCGTGAAAGTGACAGCCAGTGTGGCGGCGGTGAGGGCAGTGCGGATCATGGTTGCTCCTGTGGATGGTTGAATCGAGCCCCTTGGGGGGAGGCGTGGGATGGACTGTAGTTTTAATATCCGATCCAATAAATCCCATAATCCGCCCATATATGTTGCATAAATCGAGCAAATGATGGACCGACTGACCGCAATGCAGGTGTTTGTGGAGGTGGCGCAACGTGGCAGTTTCAGTGGTGCGGCCGAGCGGTTGGACATGTCGCGAGCCATGGTCACGCGCTACATCGGCGCCCTGGAGGACTGGCTCGGTGCCAGACTGTTGCAGCGCACCACCCGCAGCGTCACCCTCACCGATGCCGGTGAAAACTGCCTGCGGCGCTGCCAGCAGATGCTGGCCTTGGCGGACGACGTGGAGGACGAGACGGCGCAGACCGGCCCCGAACTGCGGGGGCAACTGCGCCTGACCTGCAGCACCTCCTTCGCTCTCGCCCAGGTGGCGGCCGCCCTGGGCGATTTCCTGCAGCAGCATCCCAAGCTGAAGGTCGACCTGCACGCCAGTGAAAGCACGGTGAACCTGGTGGAGGCCCGCATTGACCTCGCCATCCGCATCAGCGCCGAACCGGACCCGCTGCTGGTGGCGCGCCCCCTGGCACCGTGCCGCTCGGTGCTGGTGGCGTCGCCGGCCTACCTGGCCCGCCATGGCGCCCCCGAGGTCCCGGCCCAGTTGGTCCAGCACCGCTGCCTGAGCTATGCGAATTTCGGCAGAAGCATCTGGCAACTGCGCCGTGGTGAGGACTGTGAGTCCGTGGCAGTGAGCAGTGCCTACAGTGCCAACGAAACCACAGCCCTGCTGCAGGCTGCCCTGGCGGGCGCGGGCATTGCCATGCAACCCACCTATCTGGCCAACCCACTCATCGCCACTGGCGCCTTGCGACCCGTGCTGCCCGAATGGGACCCGCCCGTGATGACCATCTATGCCCTGTACCCCTCGCGCAAGAAACTGTCACCCGCCGTGCGGGCCTTGATCGACTTTCTGGTGCAGCGATTTGCCACCGTGCCGTGGTAGGGGCAATGGGTCAACCAAGCAGCCATTCCGCCATATGTGCTGAGTAGGCTGCTCCTAAAACAGAAGCGTATTTCACGAAAAACCTGGCATTCCTGTGAGCAACCCGGCCAGCATGGCATGCAGCAAGGCGCGGGCGTCGGGCAGCGCCTGGTCCCAGGGGCGGCTGTCGTGGTCCAGTGCTTCCAATGCGCCATAGAGCAAGCCTAAGATGAGTCGGGCCCGCAGTCGGGTATCACCAACGGGCATGGCCCCTGCGGCTTGCAGGCCTTCCACCGTGCGCACCATGGCACCCAGGCCCTGGCGCTCGCGGATTTCCAGCCAACCCTGGGTGCCCAGCACGGCCGGGGCGTCGGTGAGGCCAATGCGGCGGGCCTGCGCGTCCTGGGCCGCGGCCAGGAACGCATCGATGCCTGCGAGGAACGCTTCCCACGGCGTCGCCCCCGACTGCGTGGCCTGGGCCATGGCGGCTTGCACCACCAGCACCAGCGCGGCGTCCAGTTCTTCGGCTACGGCGGCAAAGAGCCCCTTCTTGTCGCCAAAGTGGTGGTACAGCGCGCCGGTGGTCACCCCCGCCTCGGCGCACAGGGCACCGAGCGCCGTTTTCTCAAAACCCAGTTCCCCGAACAGGCGACGGCCCGCCGCGCGCAAGGCGGCCTGCGTGGTTTCGGCATTGGCCTTGCGGCCGTCCATAGTCTGTTGTGGTGAAGGGTTATTCGGCATGACGAAAAACAAACATAACGTAATTACGTATTCTACAGGCTTTCAAGCGGTTTGCTCATCAGGCGGGCTGCCTGGCACCACCCACCACCAAGGAGTTCACCATGTCCCTCGTCGCCCACCTCATCGCCGCCGCCGTCATGCTGTTGCACGTCTACATCTTCATGCTGGAAACCGTGCTGTTCCGCAGTCGTGGCTACAAGGTGTTCGGCATGACGCACGACAAGATCGATGTCATGGCCCCCGCCATGTCGAACCAGGGTTGCTACAACGCCTTCCTGGCCGCCGCCCTCGCGCTGGGCTTGGTGCTGCCCAACGCCGCCACCGCACAGGCCTTCACGGTGTTTGGCCTGACGTGCGTCGCCGTGGCCGGGGTGTGGGGCGCGGCCACGGTGAGCCGCCGCATCTTCTTCGTGCAGACCGTGCCCGCGGTGCTGGGCCTGGCAGCGCTCGCCTTGGCTTGAGGATGGCGGGAGGGCGTGCCCGCGCGCAACACCTTCCATTGCGCACCGCATGGTGCAAACTGATAATGAGGGCGTCACACACGCGGCGAGGAAAACACGTTCGATGTCCCGGTTTGCCATCAATCTGCACGAAGCGGTCTATTCGCTTTCCGACGCGCTCGATCTCGTGGGCGTCACCCACATCCACCACGGCAAGCGTGTGGCCTACATCGCGGCCGAAATCGGGCGTTGCCTCGACTGGCCGCAGGCGCGCATGGATACTCTGTTCCAGGCTGCCATCCTGCACGACAGTGGGGTCTCCAAGACGCAGGTGCACTCCCGCCTGGCGCAACTCGAGTGGGAGTACGAGGCCGAACACTGCCAGCGCGGTGCCGAACTGGTGAAGGCCAGCCCGCTACTGAGTCCGCTTTCGGATTGCATCCTCTACCACCATACCCACTGGACTGAGCTGCAGACCCTACCACTCGATGACGAAAAGAAGCTGATCGCCAACTGCATCTACCTCGCGGACCGGGTCGACGTGCAGTGTCTGACACGCCGTGGCGAAGAGCCCAACATCCTGCTGATCAAGGACCACGTGCGCGAGCAGGTGGCGCACGCGCGGGGCGACTGGTACGAGCCTGGGCTTGCGGACGCGTTCATGGCCGTGTCCTCCTCCGAGGCATTCTGGTTTGCCCTGGAAAACGAACACGTCAGCGGTTACGTCCACACCTGGATGCGATCTGCCCAGACGGTCGAAATCGAATTCGCCGAACTGCGCAGCCTAGTGCATGTGTTCTCGTGCATCGTCGATGCCAAGAGCACCTTCACGCGCGAGCACTCCGACGGGGTGGCCAACCTCGCGCGCCATATCGGCCACCTGTTTGGCCTGCCCGAACGTACCTGCGACATGCTGGAACTGGCCGGCTTGCTGCACGACCTGGGCAAGCTGCGCGTGCCGGACGAATTGCTGGACAAGCCCAGCAAGCTCGATCCGTTGGAATACGCCGCGGTGCAGCGCCACAGTTTCGACACCTACAACATCCTCAAGCACATCCACGGCTTCGAGGACATCGCCTTGTGGGCCGGGCAGCACCATGAACGGGTTAACGGCACCGGCTACCCCTACCACCTCACATCCACCCAGCTCACGCGAGAGGCGCGCATCGTTGCCGTGGCGGACGTGTTCCAGGCCCTCGCGCAGAACCGCCCCTACCGCGGCGCACTGGCCCCTGAGGAGATAGCCCGGATCCTGCAGGAAGAGGTCAAGCGCGGCAAGCTGGACGCCGAAGTCGTGCAGATGGTGCTGGACAACCTGTCGTCATGCTGGGAAGCCTCACTGGCCTACAGCAGTTTGGCCTCGCCGTTGTAGAGTGGATGTGCCGTCGCGGCGGAGCAGTACGTTGCAGCCGGTTTTTGGCGGCCACGCATAGCGTTGCTGTGCAGCAATTCGATCCAATTCGAAAAGCAGTCTCTGAAAAACAATGAAGTCGCTTCAACAAGCGCCAGCGTCGACGGTACGGTGGTGGGGCCTCAAGTCAGCTCCTGCATTTGACTTCGTCAGCGCCTTTATGAACGGGGAAGGTCTGAACGGCCCGACAACGTGGCGCGAGGGTGCCTATGTACCCTACTCAGCTACGTTGTCCAGCACCATCAAAATCATGGTCGGGCTAAGCGCGCTCAGTGCTGACAATGGCTATGCCACCTTTGCCTCTAGCATGGTGATCTACTCCAAGACTATTCACGATTTGGCCATTGCCGAAAAAGTCAGTGCCGTCGTTCCGCGGGTGCGCGGTCCCTTTTCAGGATTCGTGCCGTGTCTGACGATACAGCTTTCCCACCTCAAATGGTGTCAGCAGCCATCTGACGTCAACCCCAGTTGGGCATTGTCACTGCAGGATGACACAGTACGGCCAAATGCCCGCGTATTCACGGAAGACTTCAATGCGTTGATGTCACCACTGCTGAAAGACCTAAAGTCTGATGATGACCTTCGAACCTTGCTCAGGAACTGCTTGCCTCAAAGCAAGCCGGAATGGGTGAAATCCGATACGCCGTGGTTTGTGGACTTACCTGAAAGGCTGAGACTCTTGGAGCTCGCCGCACCAACTTAAAAGTTCAGTAGCCGCCCTGGGCACTCCCTGCGCGGCCGATGCTCCATGCATATCAGTGTCCCGCGCCCTTGGCTTGCTGGTCAGCGTGGTAACTGCTGCGGACCATGGCGCCCACGGCGGCGTGCTTGAAGCCCATCTTGTAGGCCTCTTCCTCGAACATCTTGAACACGTCGGGGTGCACGTAGCGTTTCACGGTCAGGTGGGCGGTGCTGGGGGCCAGGTACTGGCCGATGGTGAGCATCTCGATGTCGTGCTCGCGCATGTCGCGCATCACCTGCAGCACTTCCTCGTCGGTTTCGCCCAAGCCCACCATGATGCCGCTCTTGGTCGGAATGCCGGGGTGCTGGGCTTTGAACTTCTTGAGGAGACCCAAGCTGAACAGGTAGTCCGAGCCGGGGCGCGCTTCCTTGTACAGGCGCGGCGCAGTTTCCAGGTTGTGGTTCATCACGTCGGGCGGGTTGGTGGTCAAAATGGCCAGCGCCTTGTCCAGGCGGCCGCGGAAGTCGGGCACCAGCACTTCGATTTGGGTGCTGGGCGACAGCACACGGATTTCACGGATGCAATCGGCAAAGTGCTGGGCACCGCCGTCTCGCAGGTCGTCACGGTCGACGCTGGTGATGACCACGTACTTGAGTTTCAGGTCGGCCACGGTCCGGGCCAACTTCAGCGGCTCATCGGCATCCAGCGGGTCGGGGCGGCCATGGCCCACGTCGCAGAACGGGCAGCGGCGCGTGCACTTGTCGCCCATGATCATGAAGGTGGCAGTGCCACTGCCGAAACATTCGCCGATGTTGGGGCAACTCGCCTCTTCACAGACGGTGACCAGCTTGTTCTTGCGCAGCACGTCCTTGATCTCGTAGAAGCGCGTGGTGGGGCTGCCGGCCTTGACGCGGATCCAGTCCGGCTTCTTGAGCACTTCACCCTGCTGCACCTTGATCGGGATGCGCGCCAGCTTGGCACCGGCCTTTTGCTTCAGGGTGGCGTCGTACTCGGCGGCGCTCTGGGCTTCGCGGATGGTGTTCTCGGGGGCAGTGCTCATGGCGGTCTCAGGGTGCGAGGTAGGAGGCAAGCTTGTGGCTCAGGACGTCGGCAGCCTCGTTCCAGGGCACCGAAACGCCGATTGTAGAAAGATCGATGGTGCGCAGCCCGTTGTAGCCGCAGGGGTTGATACGCAAGTAGGGTTGCAGGTCCATGGCCACGTTCAGCGCCACGCCGTGGTAGGTGCAGTTGCGGCTGACCTTGATACCCAGGGCGGCGATCTTGCCCAGCCCGGTGAAGTCCGGCTCCAGCGCTTCGCTGCCGGGCACCTTCTTCTGCGGACGCTGCGGCAGGGGCGCGTGGCCGAACGGGTCATCCAGGCGCACGTAGATGCCGGGGGCACCGCCGACACGGTGGCCCGTCACGCCAAAGTGCAGCAGCGTGCGGATGACCGCTTCCTCAATGCGGTAGACGTACTCCTTGACGAAGTAGCCCGCGCGCTTGAGGTCGATCAGCGGGTAGCCCACCACCTGCCCGGGGCCGTGGTAGGTCACTTGGCCGCCGCGGTTGGTCTGCACCACGGGAATGTCGCCGGGCAGGAAGATGTGCTCGGGCTTGCCCGCCAGTCCCTGGGTGAAGACCGGTGGATGCTCACAAATCCATAGCTCGTCAGGCAGATTTTGTGCGGGCTGCTGGCATCTTTGGTCGGTAAATGCCTGCATGGCGGCGTAGGTGGGCTCGTAGTCCACCCGGCCAAGCTGCTTGATGACGATGTCCATTCAATGCGCTCCGCAGCACTTCTTGTACTTCTGGCCGCTGCCGCAGGGGCAGGGGTCGTTGCGGCCGACCTTGGGCTGGTCGCGGCGCGGCGTGGCGGGCGCCGGGTTTGCGGCGGGGCGGCTCTGGGCCAGCGCGTAGGCACGCCACCACTGGCGCATCTCGTAGATGCAGCGCACCAGCATCGAGCGCATCTCGGGGCGTTGGTCGATCTGCAGTTCGGGCTTGTCGGGGTTGTAGCCGGACTGGAACAGCACGATGGGCGAGATCAGCGGCCAGGCGTCCTGGTTGCCGAGCATGGGTTGCCAGTGGCCACCGCCGAGCATGGCGCGCCGGAACCCTTCTGCCCAGTCCTTGAGTTCCCAGTCGCCTTCTCGCACGCCCTGGGCATTGCAGCGGTAGGGGCTCACGCGCCGGGCTTCGTCGACCGTGGCCTGCAGCGGCAGGAACAGGGTGTGTGGGTCGGCGCTGGTGGGCGGGTTGGCGGTACTGGCCTGCACGTGGCGGTAGCGGCGCAGCAGCAGTTGCAGCAGGCGCTCCTGGCGCGCGGTGTCGGCACATACGGGCAGCTGGGGCTGGCCAAACACCGCAGCCATCCACGCGGGTACGGGCACGTCCACGGGGCCGACGGCGCAGGCGGTCAGGAAGCCATCCGCCATCTCGGCCGACATGGCACTGCGCACCAGGCCAGCGTCACTGAACAGTTCAAACAACTCAGCGCACTCGGCACTGCTGAGCGCACCGGGTGTGAGGGTGGACTCGTCGAATGCGTGGTACCAGTGGCTCAGGTCGGGGTGCACAGGGGGCGTCACAAGACCACCTTGACCATGGGGTGGGTCGAGAGCGTGCGGTACAGCTCGTCGAGCTGCTCGCGGCTGGTGGCAGTGATGGTGATGGTCACGCCCAGGTACTTGCCGCCGGCGCTCTCCCGCAATTCGATGGTCGAGGCGTCGAACGTGGGGTCGAATTCCTTGGCGATGACGGTGACGGCATGGACGAAGCCATCCACCCGTTCCCCCATGACCTTGATGGGAAAGCGCGAGGGGTACTCGATGAGCGATTCCTGGCGCGATTGGCCGGGATTGGTGGGAGTGTTCACGGTGAATCCTTGTGGGTAGCGCGGCGCTCAGTCCTGGCCGCTGGCCGCACGGTAGGCGGCATAGAGGGTGTCGTAGATTGGGCCGGGGCGGCCGTTTCCAACCGGTTGGCCGTCCAGGGTGGTCACGGCCAGCACTTCCTTGCCTGCGGACGACAGCAGCAACTCGTCGGCTGCCAGCACGTCGGCACGGGGAATAGGGCGCAGCGTGAAGGGTATGCCGGCTTGCGCGCAGGCCTCTTCGATGAAACCGTAGCGTACGCCTTCGAGCACCAAATGATTCTTCGGCGGGCCGAAGACGTGGCCGTCCTTCACCACCCAGAGGTTGCTGCTGGCGCCCTCGCTCAGATACCCGTCACGGAACATCGCGGTTTCCACCGCATCGGCATCCACGCCGATCTGGCGCGTGAGCACGGCACCGAGCAGGCTGGTGCTCTTGATGTGCGCCATCTCCCAGCGGAAGTCGTCGGCCGTCACACAGGCCACACCCTGGGCCCGCTGCGAGGCACTGGGCAAGGCCAGGGTGTTGACCATCGCAAACACGGTGGGGGTGAGGCCCGGCAGCATGGTATGGTCGCGCAGGGCCACGCCGCGCGTCACCTGGAAATACACCATCTGCGCATTTTTTGGATCGAATTGGCCACTTGCCCGCATGGAATCAGCGTGAGTAGCTACCAAATGCATAGCGACAGCGAGCAGTTCGTCATCGCTCAGCGGCAGCGCAATGCGCACCAGTTCGAGACTGCGGCGCAGCCGGGCCAGGTGCTGGGGCCAGCGAAAGGGCCGCCCGGCATAGAACGGCACCACTTCGTAGATGCCGTCACCGAGCAGGAAGCCCCGGTCCATCACGCTCACCTGGGCGCGGTCGATGGTGGTGTATTCACCGTTCAGGTAGCAGGGCAGGGAGGGGAGCGAAGCCATGCCCCGATTATCGCCGCGCCCCCCGGGCGACGGTGGGGCGTGGCGGTGGCAGGCGCCTCAGGGCGCGCCGAGTCTGGCTGCCAGCTCCGGTGATAGCGCGTTGGCCTTGGCAATCTCGCGGTACACGGCTGCCGAAGGGCGCTCGGTGCGCTTGAACCCGTTCTCGTAGTCCACCTTGGCCAGGCCAAAGCGGGCGGTAAAGCCCTCGGCCCACTCGAAGTTGTCGAACAGCGACCAGTGGATATAGCCGCGCAGGTCGACCTTCTCCTGCTGCATGGCCAGCCACATCTCGCGCACATGCGACACCAGCAGTTTCTGCCGCCCGACGTCGTTGTCGGCCTTGTCGGCGGTACCGTTTTCGAGCACGAAGATCGGTTTGCCGTAGCGCTTGTGGGCCTGGCTCAGGATCTGGTAGAAGCCATGTGGGTACATGGCCCAGCCGAGGTCGTTCACCGGCTCGGCAGGGGCATCGGGGTCATGCTGCAGTACCTGGGGCTTGGTCGGGTTCAGGATGTCCGACTTGATGTAGAAGCGCCCGTAGTAGTTGATGCCCACGTAGTCCTGACTGCCCTTGAGGCCTTCGATCTCCTTGTCGATGGACGTGTTGGTGAGCTTGAGGCGGCCGCTGGCCACGGCGTCATTGAAATCCCAATTGAAGGCCTGGTCCACGGCCTGCGCAGTCAGGCGGTCCAGCGGCGCCCAGTTGCGCAGTGGCTCGAAGGCGCGGGTGTGCTTGGTGAAGCCCACGTTCACGCTGGCTTTCTTGGCATCGGCCACCCGGTGCAGGGTCTGGTATCCGATCACGTGGGCGCGCAGCAAAGCCTCGATGACGGGGGCTGCCAGCACCACGTCACCCCGGCGCTCCAGCGGCGGGAATACGCCTTCCATGTAGCCGTTGTAGACGTACACCATGGGTTCGTTCAGGGTGCACCATTGTTCGATGTCGGGTACGAAATTCTCCGCCACGGCCGTGACGAACTGCTGCCAGTGTGCCAGGGCATCGGCGCGTTCCCAGCCGCGCTTGCCGCTGGCGTCCGCCTCGAAGAACCAGGCCGGGGAGGAGAAATGGAACAGGGTGGCAAAGGGCGTGATGCCGCGCTGCTTCATTTCAGCCAGCAGGCGCTTGTAGTAGGCAATGCCTTGCGGGTCAGGGGCCTTCATGCCGGGCTTGGGGAACAGGCGTGCCCATTCGATGGAAAAGCGAAAGGCATTGAGCCCCATGCCCTGGGCCATGGCCATGTCCTGTCCCATCAACTGGTCGAAGCCGGTCTTCTGTTGGCGCACCGTGGCGCTGGAGGCGCCCAGGTCGTGGATGTGCCCGGGTTTGGCCACACCCGGTGCGGCGCCGGTCTCGAAACGCTGGTTCTTGACGGCATCCAACTCGAACGCGGTCCAGTCAGTGGGCTGCTGGCTTTCCGCCTGCTGCGCGGCAATCGCAGCCCCCCAGTAGAAGCCCTTGGGGAAGGCCATGGGCGCCGTGGCCGAGGGCGCTGGGGTGGCGTACATCGCCTGCCGGTCGACGCCAATGTGGGTTGCGGCATAGGCCAGTCCCAGGCCGAGTGCGGCCAGCGCGATCCATCGTTTGCGAACCATGTGAATCTCCTTCGTTGTTGTTGGGTGCGGCCGGGAAGCGGGGACTCAGCCCGGCAAATCGAGATAGTGCTGCGCCAGCCCTTCGAATGCCGCCAGTGCCGGGTCGATGCCCGTCTCTTCCTGCAGTATCGCCCCAACGCGTGGGGCCAGCGTGGCGGCAAGCCGCGCATCCAGGAACAGCAGACGCGAACGCCGGGCCAGCATGTCTTCGACCGTGACAGCGTACTCGAAGCGGGCAGCGAAGCGCACCATGGCTTCCGTGAGCCCTGGGGCCAGTTCCACATCGGCGCCGGGCAGTTCCTCCACCATGGCTGCTTCACTGCCGTAGGAATGCAGGCCCGGTGCGTCGCTCAGGGGGTGCACCGTGGCAGTGTCCACATCGCCGCCCACCAGCGGCAGCTGCTTCGTGGCACCCTTGGGGCGGCTTTCGATCAGGGCGCGCTCGGCGCAGGCGTCGAGCACGTCCTCGGCCATGGCCCGGTAGGTAGTCCACTTGCCGCCGGTCACCGTCACGAGGTTGCTGCGACTGACCAGCACGGTATGTTCGCGGCTCAGGCCTTTGGTGTTGTCGCCGTCGTCGTCCTGCGGCTTGACCAGCGGGCGCAGGCCCACCCAGACGCTCTTCACATCCGCGCGGGTCGGGGCGCGACGCAGGTAGCGGGCCGATTCGTTCAGGATGAAGTCCACCTCCTCCCTGAAGGGCAGAGGCTCACGCGCGAGGTCCTGGCGCGGGGTGTCGGTGGTTCCCAGGATGACCTTGCCCAACCAGGGGACGGCGAACAGCACGCGCCCATCGGCGGTCTTGGGCACCATGAGGGCGGTATCGCTGCCGAGGAATTCACGCTCCACCACCAGGTGCACGCCTTGGCTGGGTGCCACCAGCGGCTTGGTGGGCTTGCGCCCATCGTGGATATTGGCGGCGCCGTCCTTTTCACGCAGGGCGTCCACCCACACACCGGTGGCGTTGATCACACAGGCTGCGGAGATCTGGAAGGTTTCGCCTCCCACGGTGTCGCGACACTGTACGCCCGAGACCTTGCCGTTGGTGTAGCTCAGGTCAGTGGCTTCGCAGTAGTTCACGAGCAGCGCGCCGTGTTCCACTGCCGTACGGCCGATCGCCAAGGCCATGCGTGCATCATTGAACTGGCCGTCCCAGTACTTGACGCCGCCCTTGAGCCCGTCGGGGCGGGCGGTCGGCAAGAGGCTCAAGGTCTTGGTCGTGCTGAGGAATTCGGTGCGTCCGAGCCCGGCCTTGCCAGCCAGCACGTCATACATCGTGAGGCCAATGCCGTAGAACGGTGCCTCCCACCAGCTGTACGAGGGTGTCACAAAAGCCAGGGGTTGTGCCAGATGCGGCGCGTTGTGCAGCAGGGTGGTGCGTTCGTGCAAGGCTTCGCGCACCAGGGAGATGTTGCCCTGGGCCAGGTAGCGCACCCCACCGTGGACGAGTTTGGTGGCACGCGACGACGTGCCCTTGGCAAAGTCATGCGATTCGATCAGGACCACCTTGAACCCTCGGGTGGCGGCGTCCAGGGCCACGCCCAGGCCGGTGGCACCGCCACCGATGATGGCGATATCGAATTGTGTGCCCAGGCGCAGACGGGCAAGCACATGGGGGCGGTGGGTGGGGGCTGGGGTTCTTGTTGACATGGCGGTGACAGCGTCGCGCGAAGTGGGCGCGATTTTAGTTCGAAACGATTCGTTTGTGTATTAATATGTTCGAATGTCTTCGACTTACACCGAGATGTCTGGTTATCCTACGCTTTTACCCAGCGGGAGTGCCATGAACCTCAATCCACGCCATTTGGCACTGCTCGAAGCAGTGCGCAGCAGGGGCTCGGTCAGCGTCGAGCAGCTGGCCCAGATGTCCGGGGTGACCTTGCAGACGGTGCGCCGCGACGTCCAACGTTTGGCCGATGAAGGCTTGCTGGCGCGCTTCCATGGGGGCGTGCGGGTGCCCTCGTCGACGATCGAGAACCTGGGCTACCAGCAGCGCGAGGGCCTGCATGCCACTGCCAAGAACCAGATCGCGCAGTCGATTGCCAAAGCGGTGCCCAACGACTGTTCGCTGATCCTGAACATCGGCACGACCACCGAGGCGGTAGCGCGGGCCCTGCTGCAGCACAAGGGATTGCGTGTCATCACCAACAACCTCAACGTTGCCGCCATCCTGAGTGCCAACCCCAACGCGGAAGTGATCGTGGTCGGAGGCGTGGTGCGTGGCCGTGACCGGGGCATCGTGGGCGAGGCAGCGGTGGACTTCATTCGCCAATTCAAGGTTGATATCGCCGTGATCGGCATTTCCGGTATCGAAAGCGATGGCACGCTGCGGGACTACGATTACCGCGAAGTCAAGGTGTCCCAGACCATCATTTCCCATGCACGGGAGGTCTGGCTAGCGGCCGACGCGAGCAAGTTCAATCGACCGGCCATGGTGGAAGTGGCCCGCCTGGACAGCATCGACCGCCTGTTCACCGACCTGCAGCCGCCCGAGCCATTCCCGGCCTTGCTGGAAGAAGCCCAGGTGCGCTGGGACGTGTGCGCCAGCTAGGGGCCGGAACCCTGCGGCAGTCAGAATCAAGAGGAGAAGAACATGCGCTATCTGTTGGCTCTGGATCAGGGGACATCGAGTTCCCGCAGCATCGTGTTCGATGCCGAGGGGCGGGTTGTTGCCATGGCCCAGAAGGAGCTGACCCAGCACTACCCGCAACCGGGCTGGGTCGAGCACGATCCGATGGAAATCTGGCGCAGCCAGCTGGCGACGGCCAAGGAAGCCCTGCACAAGGCCGGCATCAGTGCGGCGCAGGTGCAAGGGCTGGGCATCACGAACCAGCGCGAAACCACGGTGGTGTGGGACCGAAAGACCGGTCAACCGGTCCATCACGCCATCGTCTGGCAGGACCGGCGGGCGGAACCCATTTGTGCCGAGTTGCGTGCGCAAGGTCACAGTGAGTCCATCCGCGCCAAAACCGGACTCGTGGTCGATGCCTATTTTTCTGGCACCAAGCTCAAATGGCTGCTGGACAACGTGCCGGGATTGAGGGCACGCGCCGAACAGGGCGAGCTCGCATTTGGCACGATTGACAGCTGGCTGATCTGGTGCCTGACCGGTGGGCGGGTCCATGCCACGGACGTCAGCAATGCCTCGCGCACCATGCTGTTCAATGTGCACGCCAATGCGTGGGATGACGAACTGATGCGCATGCTGGACGTGCCGGCGGCGCTGATGCCGAAGGTGCTTCCGTCCAGTGCCGCATACGGCGAAACGCAGCCCGAACTTCTGGGGGGTGCGATTGCCATCGGTGGGGTGGCAGGTGACCAGCAAAGCGCCCTGTTCGGACAGGCCTGCTTCGACGCCGGGATGGCCAAGAATACCTATGGCACGGGCTGTTTCATGCTCATGCACACCGGCAACAAGTTCCACACCTCCACCAACGGCTTGTTGACCACCAGTGCCGCGCAAGCAAGCACGCGTACCGAATACGCGCTGGAAGGCAGTGTGTTCGTCGGTGGCGCTGTGGTGCAATGGCTGCGCGACGGTCTCAACGCCATCAAGGGCAGCAACGAGGTGCAGGCCCTGGCGCAGAGCGTGCCGGATTCGGGGGGGGTCATGGTGGTGCCTGCCTTCACCGGGCTGGGGGCGCCGTACTGGCAACCCAATGCCCGCGGCACCATCACCGGACTCACGCGCGGAAGTACCCTGGCCCACATTGCCCGTGCCTCATTGGAGAGCATTGCCTACCAGAGCGCCGCACTGCTGCAGGCCATGAGCCGAGATGCGGTACAAGCCGGTGCTGCAGCGGTCACGGAACTGCGCGTGGATGGTGGTGCCTGCGTCAATGACCTGCTGATGCAGTTTCAGGCGGATCTGCTGGGCATTCCGGTGGTGCGTCCTGCGGTGACCGAAACGACAGCGCTGGGGGCTGCCTATCTGGCGGGACTGAGCACCGGTGTGTACGGCAGCACTGCGGAGCTGAGCGCGCAGTGGCGCGCCGAACGGCGCTTCCTGCCGACCATGCCCCGAAACCGTGCCCAGGAGCTCATGCAGCAATGGGAGCATGCCGTGCGTCAGGCAATAGCCCCATAGTCTTATATAAGACATAAAACAACACACCAAAAGTGGACCCATTGGCGTCCCCGGGTTTCTACGTATAATGGCGGGCTGTGCATGAACCGCGCCCAGTAACCTGGGCGTAATGTAGGCAAAGGACAATGGCGCTGAACGCGGAAACCGATAATGAGGAATTTGTTCCTCTGACGGCAGAGCAGGCGCAGTCGCTTCGGGAAATGAATCCCTCCCTTTCGCCCTGGTGGGTGGTTGTGGCGCAAGCACTTCTGGGCGTCCTTGTGGCGTTGCTGGGGTGGTTGTGGGGTGGCGAGCGGATTGCAGTGTCTTGTGCCTGGGGGGCGTTGGCAGTGGTGCTGCCTTCGGCTCTGTTTGCGCGGGGGTTGACCGGGCAGTTTGCGCGGGCCAATCCTGGAACTGCGGTGGCGAGCTTCTTCGTGTGGGAGCTGGTCAAGATTGCGGTTACGGTCGGTGTGATGTATGTCGCCTACCGGGTTGAGAAGAATTTGAGCTGGCCGGCCATGCTGGTTGGTTTGGTGCTGACGATGAAGGTGTACTGGCTGGCCTTGGGCGTGAAGCGCAAGGGTGGTGCGGTGCGAAACAATAACGCCTAACGGCAACGAGTAAGTGCGAGCAACGGATGTCTGATCACGCAGTACAACAAGGCCCCACCGCAGGTGAGTACATTGGTCACCACTTGACCCATTGGCAGACGGGTCATCAATCCGGCGTGATTGATTTCTCTGTCTACAACATTGACTCCATCATCTGGTCGGTCTTTGTGGGTTTTCTGGGCTTGTTTGTGATGTGGCGTGTCGCCAGCCGTGTGACGGCGGGTGTTCCTGGTCGCCTGCAGGCTGCCATCGAGATCTTGCTCGAGATGGTCGATACCCAGGCGCGCGGCATCATCCATAACGCGGAGTCGCGCAAGTTTGTCGGCCCCTTGGCGCTGGCTGTCTTCATGTGGGTTCTGCTGATGAACTCGATGGACTTCCTGCCGGTCGATCTGATCCCCCTGATCTGGCAGCAGATCTACGGCAGCATGGGTCACGATCCGCACCATGCCTACATGCGTGTCGTGCCTACGGCTGACTTGTCCACGACCCTTGCCATGTCTACAGGTGTACTGCTGGTCTGCCTGTACTACAACATCAAGATCAAGGGTGCGGGTGGCTGGGCGCATGAGTTGGTGACCGCGCCGTTTGGCACCAGCAAGAATCCTTTGTTTGCCGTTGTGCTGGGTGTATTGAACCTCGGCATGCAACTGATTGAGTTCACCGCCAAGACCGTGTCGCACGGCATGCGGCTGTTCGGGAATATGTACGCTGGCGAGCTGGTGTTCATGTTGATTGCGCTCATGGGTGCAGTCGGGTTTGGGTCGACTACAGGCGTTGTCCTGTGGATCGGGCATGTGTTGGCGGGTGCGGGCTGGGCAATCTTTCACATTCTGATTGTTGCGCTGCAGGCATTCATCTTCATGATGCTGACCCTGGTGTATGTGGGTCAGGCCCACGACCACCACTGAGTTTTGTCAGTTTGTTTTTGTTTTCTTGTTAACTTAAATCCATAGGAGCTCTAAATGGAACACGTTCTTGGTTTTGTCGCTTTGGCTGCTGGTCTGATCATCGGTCTGGGTGCTATCGGTGCCTGTATCGGTATCGGCATCATGGGTAGCAAGTACCTGGAATCCGCTGCTCGCCAGCCCGAACTGATGAACGAACTGCAAACCAAGATGTTCTTGCTGGCCGGTCTGATCGACGCCGCCTTCCTGATCGGCGTTGGTATCGCCATGATGTTTGCGTTCGCCAACCCCTTCGTGCTGAAGTAATACTTTCGCCTTCCCCTACCTAGAGAGGTGTTGTTGTGAGTATTAACGCAACATTCTGGGCGCAGATGGTGGTCTTTGCCATTCTGGTGCTGTTCACGATGAAATTCGTGTGGCCACCGATTGTCAAGGCACTCGATGAGCGCGCCGCCAAAATTGCCGAAGGTCTGGCAGCGTCCGACCGCGCCAAGGCAGAACTTTCCGCCGCCAACAAGCGTGTGGAAGAGGAGCTGTCCAAGTCGCGCACGGAAAACGCCGCCCGACTCGCTGACGCAGAGCGTCGCGCGGTCACCATTGTGGAAGAGGCGAAGGCCAAAGCTGTTGAAGAAGGCAACAAGATCATCGCTGCGGCGAAGATGGAAGCCGAGCAGCAGGCCGTCAAGGCCCGTGAAGCCCTGCGCGAGCAGGTCGCTGCACTGGCTGTCAAGGGTGCCGAGCAGATTCTGCGCAAAGAGGTCAATGCCGGTGTGCATGCCGACTTGCTCAACCGTCTGAAGACCGAGCTGTAAGAGGAAGCCATGGCTGAACTTGCCACTATTGCCCGACCCTACGCGGAAGCCCTGTTCAAGGCGTCTGCGGCTGATCTGTCGGCTGTGTCTGACTGGCTGGACGAACTGGCTGCCATCGCGGCCAATCCCCAGTTGCAGCAGTTTGCGGCCAACCCCAACGTCAGCGCCACCCAGGTGTTTGACCTGGTGACGGGTGTCGCCAAGTCCGCTCTGGGCGATGCGGCCAAGAACTTCCTGCGCACCGTCATCGAAAACGGACGCGTGGCTGTCTTGCCCGAGATCGCAGCCCAGTTTCGCGCACTCAAGAATGCGCAGGGTGGGTCTTCCGACGCAGTGGTGTTCAGCGCCTTCCCTATCGATGCCGCAGCCTTGTCTGACGTGCAAGCAACGCTGGAAAAGAAATTCGGACGCAAGCTCAACGTTTCGGTTGAGCTGCAGCCTGAGTTGATTGGTGGTGTGCGCGTGGTGGTGGGTGACGAAGTGCTTGACACCTCGGTCAAAGCCCGACTGGAACAAATGAAAGTCGTGTTGACAGCCTGAGGCCGACTGGCCCCAGATGTTGACCAATACAAGGAAAGAAGGAAAGAGTCATGCAACTCAATCCCGCAGAAATTTCTGAACTGATCAAGAGCCGTATTGAAGGCCTGTCCGCCAACGCCGACATCCGCAACCAAGGTACCGTCGTTTCGGTGACCGACGGTATCGTCCGCATTCACGGCTTGTCCGATGTAATGCAGGGCGAAATGCTGGAGTTCCCCGCTGGCAGCGACGGACAGCCCAGCTTTGGCCTGGCCCTGAACCTCGAGCGCGACTCCGTTGGCGCCGTGATTCTGGGTGAGTACGAGCACATCTCCGAAGGCGACACGGTCAAGTGCACCGGCCGCATTCTGGAAGTGCCCGTGGGCCCCGAGCTCAAGGGCCGCGTGGTCAATGCCCTGGGTCAGCCGATCGACGGCAAGGGTCCGATCAATGCCAAGATGACCGACGTGATCGAAAAGGTTGCGCCCGGTGTGATCGCCCGTAAGTCCGTGGACCAGCCTGTTCAGACCGGCCTAAAGTCCATCGACTCCATGGTGCCCGTTGGCCGTGGCCAGCGCGAACTGATCATTGGTGACCGTCAGACCGGCAAGACTGCCGTGGCTATTGACGCGATCATCAACCAGAAGGGTCAGAACATGACCTGCGTGTACGTTGCCATCGGTCAGAAGGCATCGTCCGTGAAGAACGTGGTGCGCGCGCTGGAACAAGCCGGCGCCATGGAGTACACCATTGTGGTGGCTGCTACCGCCTCCGAGTCCGCTGCGATGCAATACGTCGCTGCCTACTCCGGTTGCACCATGGGTGAGTACTTCCGCGACCGCGGTGAAGACGCCCTGATCGTGTATGACGATCTGTCCAAGCAAGCCGTGGCTTACCGCCAGGTTTCCCTGCTGCTGCGTCGTCCTCCAGGCCGTGAAGCCTACCCCGGCGACGTGTTCTACCTCCACAGCCGTCTGCTGGAGCGCGCAGCTCGCGTCAACGCTGACTACGTCGAAGCCTTCACCAAGGGTGAAGTCAAGGGCAAGACCGGTTCGCTGACCGCGCTGCCGATCATTGAGACCCAAGCCGGTGACGTGTCCGCCTTCGTTCCGACCAACGTGATCTCCATCACCGACGGTCAGATCTTCCTGGAAACCAGCCTGTTCAACGCCGGTATCCGTCCCGCGATCAACGCCGGTATCTCGGTGTCCCGCGTGGGTGGTGCTGCCCAGACCAAGCTCATCAAGAGCCTGTCCGGCGGTATCCGTACCGACTTGGCCCAGTACCGTGAACTGGCTGCCTTCGCGCAGTTCGCTTCCGATCTGGACGAAGCCACCCGCAAGCAGCTCGACCGCGGTGCCCGCGTGACCGAACTGCTCAAGCAAGCCCAATACAGCCCGCTGTCCATCAGCGCCATGGCGTCTACTCTGTACGCCGTGAACAAGGGCTTCCTGGACGATGTCGAAGTGAAGAAGGTTCTGGCATTCGAACACGGTCTGCACGCTTACCTCAAGGACAAGCACGCTGCCCTGATGGCCAAGCTGGAAGCCGACAAGGCCATGGACAAGGATGCCGAAGCTGAACTGAATGCCGCCATCGCTGCGTTCAAAAAGACTTTTGCGTAATTCCGGCCTGACGAACTAGGAGCCCTCGATGGCAGCAGGTAAGGAAATACGCGGCAAGATCAAATCGGTGGAAAACACCAAGAAGATCACCAAAGCCATGGAAATGGTGGCGGCGTCGAAGATGCGCAAGGCGCAGGACCGCATGCGGTCTGCGCGTCCCTACGCAGACAAGATTCGCAATATCGCTGCCAATCTGGGTAAAGCCAATCCCGAGTACACGCACCCGTTCATGCAGGTGAACAACGCCAAAACCGCTGGTTTTATCGTTGTAACCACCGACAAGGGCCTGTGCGGTGGCATGAACACCAATGTGCTGCGCGCCGTGACGACCAAGTTGCGCGAACTGCAAAACGACGGCGTGTCCTCGCAGGCCGTCGCCATTGGCAACAAGGGATTGGGTTTCCTCAACCGTGTCGGTGCCAAGGTGGTGTCGCACGCAACCCAATTGGGCGATACGCCCCACCTCGAAAAGCTGATTGGCCCGGTCAAGGTCCTGTTGGATGCTTATGCCAAGGGTGAAGTGAATGCGGTGTACCTGTGCTACACCAAGTTCATCAACACCATGAAGCAAGAGCCCGTGGTGCAGCAGCTGCTGCCCCTGTCGGCCGAGCAGATGGAACAGGAAGCCCAGGCCAGCGGACAGCAGCACGGTTGGGACTATATCTACGAACCCGATGCGCAGTCCGTCATTGACGACTTGCTGACCCGCTATGTCGAAGCGCTGGTTTACCAGTCTGTCGCTGAAAACATGGCTTCTGAGCAGTCTGCCCGCATGGTGGCCATGAAGGCTGCCACCGACAACGCCGGCAATGTGATCAACGAACTCAAGCTGGTCTACAACAAGACCCGCCAGGCAGCGATCACCAAGGAATTGTCCGAAATCGTGGCCGGTGCGGCAGCGGTGTAAGGCGACACAGACAGTTACGCGGTTCAACAGTTATTGATTTATTTATTGGAGCAACAAATGGCTCAAGCTAACTCCCCGGTGCAGGGAAAAATCGTTCAGTGTATTGGTGCGGTGGTGGACGTGGAGTTTCCACGTGACCAGATGCCCGCGATTTATGACGCACTCAAGATGGATGGTTCGGCCCTGACGCTGGAAGTTCAGCAGCAGCTGGGTGACGGCATCGTCCGTACCATCGCTCTGGGTTCCTCCGACGGTCTGCGTCGCGGCATGATCGTGACCAACACCGAAAAGCCCATCACCGTGCCCGTCGGTCCCGCCACCCTGGGCCGCATCATGGACGTTCTGGGTTCCCCCATCGACGAGCGCGGCCCTGTCAGCCATGACCTGACCGCTTCCATCCACCGCAAGGCCCCCACCTATGACGAACTGAGCCCCTCGCAAGAGCTGCTCGAGACCGGCATCAAGGTGATTGACCTGGTGTGCCCCTTCGCCAAGGGCGGTAAAGTGGGTCTGTTCGGTGGTGCCGGTGTGGGCAAGACCGTGAACATGATGGAACTCATCAACAACATCGCCAAGGCGCACTCCGGTCTGTCCGTGTTCGCTGGCGTGGGTGAGCGTACCCGTGAAGGTAACGACTTCTACCACGAGATGGCCGATTCCGGCGTGGTGAAGCTGGACAACCTGGCCGAATCCAAAGTGGCCATGGTGTACGGCCAGATGAACGAGCCTCCGGGCAACCGTCTGCGCGTGGCCCTGACCGGCCTGACCATCGCCGAATCCTTCCGTGACGAAGGCCGTGACGTGCTGTTCTTCGTGGACAACATCTACCGCTACACCCTGGCCGGTACCGAAGTGTCCGCGCTGCTGGGTCGTATGCCTTCCGCCGTGGGTTACCAGCCGACTCTGGCCGAAGAAATGGGCCGTCTGCAAGAGCGTATTACCTCCACCAAGGTGGGTTCGATCACGTCGATCCAGGCCGTTTACGTGCCTGCCGACGACTTGACCGACCCGTCTCCTGCCACCACCTTCGCCCACTTGGACTCTACCGTGGTGCTGTCGCGTGACATCGCCGCCCTGGGTATCTACCCCGCCGTGGACCCGCTGGACTCCACCAGCCGTCAGCTGGACCCCAACGTGGTGGGTGAAGAGCATTACACGACCGCCCGCGCTGTGCAGGGTACCCTGCAGCGCTACAAGGAACTGCGTGACATCATCGCGATTCTGGGTATGGACGAACTGGCACCGGAAGACAAGCTCACCGTGGCCCGCGCCCGTAAGATCCAGCGCTTCCTGTCGCAGCCCTTCCACGTGGCCGAAGTGTTCACCGGCTCTCCCGGCAAGTACGTTCCCCTGTCGGAAACCATCCGTGGCTTCAAGATGATCGTGAACGGCGAGTGCGACCACCTGCCCGAGCAAGCCTTCTACATGGTCGGTACCATCGACGAAGCCTTCGAGAAGGCCAAGAAAGTTTGATGACCCTGTGGCTCGGACCGCATCGCTTCATGAGGAAGTGCGGTCTGACCCCAACAGACTAGGAATCGTATGAACACCATCCATGTTGATGTGGTCAGTGCGGAAGAATCCATCTTCTCTGGCGAAGCGGTTTTTGTGGCGCTTCCCGGTGAAGCTGGTGAGCTGGGTATCAAACCCCGCCACACCCCGCTGATTACCCGTATCCGTCCCGGTTCGGTGCGGATCCAGGCAGCGGACGGCAGCGAAGAGTTCGTCTTCGTGGCCGGTGGCATCCTTGAAGTCCAACCGCATTGCGTGACCGTTCTGTCGGACACCGCCATCCGTGGCAAGGACCTGGACGAAGAGAAGGCCAACGCGGCACGACAAGCGGCCGAAGAAGCTGTGAAGAACGCCAAGAGCGACCTCGACCTTGCCAAGGCACAGTCCGAGCTGGCAGTCATGGCGGCCCAGATCGCCGCGCTGCGCAAATTCCGCCAGAAGCGTTGAACCGCCGCTGGATCCCCTGTTAAAAAACCGCCCTCGTGGCGGTTTTTTGTTTTCGGCCACACTCCTCGCTCCATGTCCACCGTACCAAGCACATCCGGCACGCATTCAGGTGTGCCTGTACTCCACTACCGTGCACCGCGTTGGTTGCCGGGCGGGCACGCGCAAACCATTTGGCCCGCGCTGTTCTCGCGCGCCCATGGTGGCTCGACACCGCGCTACGAAAGACAGCGGCTGCTGGCGCCCGACGGTGACTTTGTCGATGTCGATTGGCTGCGTACATCACAGAAGAACCGGTCTGAGTCCGGCCGGCGCCCATTGCTGGTGCTGTTTCACGGATTGGAGGGCGGCTCGGGCAGCCACTATGCATTGGCCTTTGCGGACTATGCTGCGCGTCTCGGATGGGACTTTGCCGTACCGCATTTCCGTGGCTGCAGCGGCGAAATGAACCGCGCGCCGCGGGCTTACCACAGTGGCGATCATGCCGAGGTCGCCTGGGTCATCGATGCGCTCACGGCCGAACGCCAGGGACCTTGCTATGTGGTTGGCGTATCGCTGGGCGGCAACGCCTTGCTGCGCTGGACGCAGGAGCACGCGCCCACCGGCATGGGCACGGTCAAGGCGGTGGCTGCCATCAGCGCCCCGTTGGACCTCGCGGCCAGTGGCGCGCACATTGACCGGGGATTCAACCGCCAAGTCTATGTGCGCAACTTCCTTCGCACCATGCAGCCGCGTGCCTTAGCGAAACACCGCCAGTATCCGAACCTGTTTGACATCGACGCAGTGATGCGCGCCCGCACATTGCGGGAGTTCGACAATGCCTTCACCGCACCCCTGCATGGGTTTCGCGATACCGAGGACTACTGGCACCGTGCGTCGAGCATCCATGCCTTGAACCGCATTCGAATCCCCACTCTGATCATCAACGCCCGCAACGACCCCTTCGTTCCGGCGCACAGTCTGCCCACGGCGTCGCAGGTCAGCGCATCGGTGTGCCTGTTCCAGCCCCACCATGGAGGGCATGTCGGCTTCGCCGCCGGCCCCATCCCAGGCCATGTCGGCAGGTTGCCCGAATTGGTCGGACAATGGCTGCAGCACCGAAGCGCTCCAGGAGTTCCGCATGGATGACATCGTGAAGCAGGCCATGGCGAAATGGCCCCATGTTCCGCACTGCTACGGATGGTTGGGACTGGACGCACGGGGCAACTGGTACATGCGCGATGAACGGGCGCAGCGCCAAGGCGCCTTTGCCAGTGGCCAGCCAGGGGCCAAGGGTGCCGAACTCAAGCACGACAAACTGCGGGCATTCATCGAGCGCAACTACGGCGTCGACGATGCGGGGTGCTGGTATTTCCAGAACGGACCGCAGCGCGTCTACGTGGAGCTGGAGAGCACGCCTTGGGTCTGGCGCCTGCAGCCCGGTGGAACCGTCCACAGCCACACGGGGCTGACCACCGCGGTCCGCAAGGCCGTGCTGGATGAGCATGGTCACCTCTACCTCGATACGCAGTTGGGATTCGGCATCGTGCACAGCCAAGACGTGTGGGATGCCAGTGAATGCATGGAGCGCGCGCATTGGACGGTCGAGGAACAAACCCAGGCCGAATTGCCGCGCATCTACGGCTATTGCATCAGTCCCCAATTGCAACACGGCGGCACTGGCGAGAAATGAAAAAGCCCTCACGGGGAGGGCTTGTGTTAGGTGCGGCAGGCGTCGCTTACTTGGGCGCCTTGGGTTCGGCAAACTTGGCACCGCCAGCGTTGGCCATGTAGACCACGGCACGCGCAACCTCGAAGTCGCTCGAAGCGCCGCCACCCTGCGGGCTCATGTTGCCCTTGCCCTTCAGCGCCGAAGTCAACAGCGCGTCAAAGCCCTTGCCGATGCGTGGGCCCCAGGCGGCGGCGTCGCCGAACTTGGGCGAACCGGCGGCGCCGGTGGCATGGCAGGCGCCACATTGGGCCTGGAACACTTGCTCGCCAGTGCGGGCTTCCTTGCGGGCCTCGGCAAAGGCGATGCTGCCAACCTTCTGGATACGGGCCGCCACAGCGTCTTCCGCCATGGAAGCCTTGGGAACGGATGAACCGCCCGAAAGGAAAATCGACACCAGCACACCCACGACCACCAGCGGCAACACAAAGGATGCACCCACAGAAGTCAACAGCTTCAGCGGGGGACGGGTCGATGCATGGGTGTCGTTAGAGTGCGCAGAGTGGCTCATGGCTGGTACCGGGTCAGAGGGAAAGCGGCGATTATATCGACGCCCCCCCGAAAGACGACTGTCATAGAGGGGCATTGGCTTCCCACCAACCGCAGCGCACGGGAAGTGGGGTGGCCCGCGCATGCGATAATCCCGCTGCTGGCGCAACGCCAGCGTCGTGCGACTGTAGCTCAGTGGATAGAGTATTGGCCTCCGAAGCCAAGGGTCGTGGGTTCGATCCCCGCCAGTCGCGCCAATTCTTCCGAACGACACATCCCCCGCACCAACCATGGAATCCACACCTGTCACTCCGTATCAGGCCTTGGGCGGTGCAGAAGGTGTGCGCCGGCTGGTGAATCGTTTCTACTCCCTGATGGACACGCTTCCCGAGGCGTATGCCGTGCGCCGACTGCACCCGCAGAGTCTGGACGACAGCGCCACCAAGCTGTACGAATTCCTGTCCGGCTGGTTTGGCGGGCCGTCGCTGTACATCGAAAAGCGCGGTCACCCGCGTCTGCGCATGCGCCACTTGCCCTACACGGTGGGCCCGCGGGAGCGTGACGAATGGATGCTGTGCATGCGCCAGGCCCTGACCGAACAAGTTTCAGACGACAGTTTGCGTGCCGGGCTGGAGCAGGTGTTCCAGCAGATGGCCGACCACATGGTCAATACCGAAGGCGCCTAGTGGTGGTGCGCTGCTGTCAGTGAGCTGCCCACTGCAGCGGCCATGATGCAGCCAATGGCCGCCCACTGCAGCACACTCAGCTGCTCATGCAGCAGCAGCAAACCCAGCAGGGCGGCCACGGCAGGCTCCAGGCTGATCAGGATCCCGAACACGGCCTGCGGTAGCCGCTTGAGGGCCACCATCTCCAGCGAGATCGGGATGGCGCTCGATACCAGCGCCACACCCAGCGCAAACAGCAGCACCGCGGGCGAAAACAGGGCAGTACCGGCATGGACCAGTCCGACCGGAAATACCACCAACGCCGCACAGCTCAAGCCCAGCGACACCGACAGCCCCGTAGGCAGGTGCCCCACGCGTTTGCCGAACACGATGTACAGCGCCCAGCTCAGGGCCGCAGCCAGGGCATAGCCCACCCCCACCGGATCCAGTGCATCGGCGCCTGCCTGCCATGGCAGCAACAGTCCGAGGCCGGTGACGGCCAGCAGAAGCCAGACAAAGTCCACCGGGCGGCGCGATCCCCACATGGCAACGGCCAGCGGACCCGAAAACTCGATGGCCACGGCCAGACCAAACGGAATGGTGCGGATGGACATATAGAACAGCAGGTTCATCAGGCCCAGCGCCACACCGTAGCGCAGGATGAATCCGAGGTCCTCGCGCGCGATCCGGTAGCGCCAAGGGCGAAAGAACAGCACCATGAGCAGCGCGGAAAAGCCGACACGCAGGGCCGTGGTGCCTTGGGCACCGATGACCGGAAAGAGTTGTTTGGCAAACGAGGTGCCCAAGCCCAGCGCGGTTACTGAACCCAGCACGGCCAGCAGTGGCACCAGCCGTGCCCAGGGAGAAAAAGTCATGCCGGTATTGTCGCGTGCCTGCGCGCTCGCTCCGGTGCCATTGGACCGCAGGACATGCGGGTGGCTGATACCCCCGCAGCCTGCCACTGTGGTTAGACTAGCGCACACAGGCCTCTGCCGCTGACTCCAACGATCCGCTATGTATTTTGTAGCTGCTTGCGCAGTATTTTTGCGGGCTGGGGGCCAAAAACACCAGAAACTTCTTCGAAGGAGCCCCCCATGAGCGTTTACGACAAACTATCGCAACTCGGAATCACCCTGCCGCCCGTGGCGGTGCCTGCTGCGGCCTACGTGCCTTTTGTGCAGACCGGTAACCTGGTGTTCCTCTCTGGCCATATCGCCAAGAAGGATGGCAAGCCCTGGGTTGGCCAGTTGGGCAAGAACATGCAGACTGAGGAAGGAAAAGCCGCGGCGCGTGCCATCGCCATCGACCTGATGGGTACGCTGCACGCCGCGGTGGGTGACCTCAACCGCGTCAAGCGCATCGTCAAGCTGATGTCGCTGGTGAATTCCACCGGCGATTTCACCGAGCAGCACCTGGTGACCAACGGCGCCAGCGAGTTGCTTGGTGAGGTCTTTGGTGCCCAGGTGGGCGCCCATGCACGCAGCGCCTTCGGCGTGGCCCAGAACCCCCTGGGGGCTTGCGTCGAGATCGAGCTGATCGCCGAAGTCGCCTGAGGGCGGTAACCGGTCAGTGCTCGCCGCCGGGACGGCGGCCGAGCTTGCGGTACAGCGTGGCGCGGCTGATGCCCAGCGCCTGCGCAGCCTGCGCCACGTTGCCGCGCGCCGCATCGATCGCCTTGCGGATCAGGGCCGACTCCACGGCCTTGAGCGGTGCACCGGCGGCCAGGTCGGACGCGCGCCGCCGGTCTGCCGGGGCTTGGCTGGCGCACAGCGCAAGCACCTGCACACACAGTCCGCTCCACAGTGGCACCTCGAAGGCACTGCGCCGCCGCGCGGCGGCGTCGAACAGCACCTGTACCTCCACACCCAGCACATCACCGATGGGCAGCCGCCCTGCGGCAGCCCCCAGCAGCATGGGCAGCATCTGGCGCGCCGCATCGTTGGCGGCCACCACGCAGCCGTCGCTGTCCAGCGCCACCAGGGCATCGCCGTCGGCGCCGATGACGCTGCCGGGCCATGCCAGCCGCAGCAGCAGGGCGTGCGGGCGTTGCAGCACCAGTGCGCTCTCCATGCGGCGCGCCGTCTGCAGCACCAGGTGGCGCAACTCGGGGCGCTCGTGGGTGTCGATGCCGGTCACGTCCACCATGCCCACGCAGTTCCCGTCCGGTCCGAAGATGGGCGCGCCGGCGCAACTGTAGGCGGCGTTGCCTTCAAAGAAATGCTCTCCCCGGTGCAGCCACACGGGCTGGCGTTCCTGCAGTGCTGCACTGATGGCCGAGGTGCCGATGGCGGGCTCCGAGAGGTCGACCCCGACGCGCGTGATGCGCTCGGCGCGCAGGTCCGACGGATCGATGTGGCCGCTGCTGGCCAGCACGACGCCCTGGGCATCGGTCAGCAAGGCAAAGAAACGGGTGTTGGCAATGGCCCGCCCGAGCTGTTCCAGCAGGGGTGCCGCGGTGTCCAGCAAGTCATGGTTGGCTTCCTGGACGCGGCGCATCTGCGTCGGCGACACGCAGTCAAACTCGATGTTGCGGCGCGGGTCCAGTCCCATACCGAGGCAGCGGCGCCATGAGCGCTCGATCCAGGATTCCACGGGCAACGGGACATCGGCGCCGCCTTGCATCACGTGGCGCCGTGCCGCCGCAATGGCGCGCAGGCGCTCCTCCGTGCCTGCTGGGGGCAGGGCACTGGCGGGGTGGGCGGGTGCGAAATGCGCCATGGTGGGCAGCCATTGTGCGGCTGCGCGGGTGGTTTGTGAACTGTCTCAAATTGAGAATTTTTGAGACGGCAGGCCGCTTCTGCGGGTTAACCCTGAAGGCGAAAGGGGCATGAAAACCAAGAATGCCTAGGCAAACCATTTCATAGGTCACGTGCAGGGTTCTTCGCTGCACACCCCAACCCAAGGAGACGTTCATGCAGAAAACCTTGCATATCAACCCGGACAAGTGCACGGGTTGCCTGCAGTGCGAAATGGCCTGCGCCTACGAGAACCATGGCACCTTCGCCACGGCCAAGTCGCGCATTAAGGTCTTCGACTTCCACCACACCGGCAAGAAGGTGCCCTACACCTGCACCCAGTGCGACGAGGCCTGGTGCCTGCACGCCTGCCCCGTAGAGGCCATCACGGTCGACAAGGCCACTGGAGCCAAGGTGGTGAACGAAGCCACCTGCGTGGGCTGCAAGGTCTGCACCATTGCCTGCCCCTTCGGCACCATCAACTACGTGGTCGACACCGGCAAGGTACAGAAGTGCGACCTGTGCGAAGGCTCTCCGGCCTGTGCCGATGCCTGCCCCACCGGCGCGATCACCTTCATCGATGCCAACTGGACCGGCCTTTCCAAGATGGAACAGTGGGCCGACAAGCTGGGCAACCAAACTTCCGCGTCTTAAGGAGAAACAGTCATGACATGGGCAGGAAAAATTCTCCGCGTCAACCTCAGCAAGGGTACCGTCACCAGCGAGCCCTTGAACATGCAGTGGGCGCGCGACTACATCGGTTCGCGCGGTCTGGGCACCAAGTACTTCACCAATGAAGTGGACGCCAAGGTCGACCCGCTGAGTGCGGACAACAAGATCATCTGGGCCACCGGCCCACTCACCGGCACCATGGCATCCACCGGCGGGCGCTACACCGTCATCACCAAGGGGCCGCTCACCGGCGCCATTGCCTGCTCCAACTCGGGCGGCTACTGGGGCGCCGAGTTCAAGATGGCCGGCTGGGACATGATCATTTTTGAGGGCAAGTCGCCCAAACCGGTGTACCTGTACGTCAACGACGACGTGGCGGAGCTGCGCGACGCCGGCCACCTGTGGGGCCAGAGCGTGTGGAACACCGAGGCTACGTTGAAGAAGGAACTGCAGGACCCGCTCACGCGCATATCCAGCATCGGCAAGGCCGGTGAAAACGGTGTGCTCTACGCCGCCGTGGTGAATGACCTGCACCGCGCCGCCGGGCGCTCGGGCGTGGGCACGGTGATGGGCAGCAAGAACCTCAAGGCCATTGCCGTGCGCGGCACCAAGGGCGTGGGCAACATCCGCGACCCCAAGGCCTTCTTCGAAGCCGTCAAGGTCAGCAAGAAGGTGCTGGCGGACAACGCCGTCACCGGCACCGGCCTGCCCGCCATGGGTACCCAGGTGCTCATGAGCGTCATCAACGAGGTGGGTGGTTTGCCGACCCGCAACCACCAGGATTCGCAATTCGAGGGTGCCAAGGACATTGGTGCGGAGGCCATGGCCAAGCCGAGGGAGACCGATGGCAAGAAGCACCTGGTGACCAACCAGGCCTGCTTCGGCTGCACCATTGCCTGCGGGCGCATCAGCAAGATGGACGAAACCCACTTCACCATCGAGACCAAGCCCCAGTACCGCGGTGCCAACGGCGGCCTGGAATACGAAGCGGCCTGGGCGCTGGGTGCGGCCAATGGCGTGAACGACCTGGAGTGCCTGCAGTACGCCAACCTGCTCTGCAACGAGGAAGGCATCGACCCCATCAGCTTCGGCGCAACCATCGGCGCGGTCATGGAGCTGTACGAAATGGGTGTGCTCACCAAGGAACAGGTCGGCATCGAAGCCAACTTCGGCTCGGCCCGCGCGCTGGCCTTCCTGGCCGAGGAAACCGTGAACGGCCGCGGCTTTGGCAAGGAAATCGGCCAGGGCTCCAAGCGCCTGACCGCCAAGTACGGCCACCCCGAGCTGAGCATGAGCTCCAAGGGCCAGGAGTTTCCGGCCTACGACGGCCGCGCCATCCAGGGCATCGGCCTGGCCTATGCCACCTCCAACCGTGGTGGCTGCCATCTGCGCGGCTATACCATCGCCTCCGAAGTGCTGGGCATTCCCGTCAAGACCGATCCGCTGGAACACGAAGGCAAGCCCGAGCTGGTGAAGGCCTTCCAGGACGCGACCGCTGCCTTCGACTCGTCGGGCCTGTGCATCTTCACCACCTTCGCCTGGGGCCTGCAGGACCTGGCACCGCAGATGCAGGGCGCCTGCAATGAGGAATACACGGTCGAAGAGCTGGCCAAGATCGGCGAGCGCATCTGGAACATGGAGCGCGAGTTCAACAACCGCGCCGGGTTCACGTCCAAGGACGACAGCCTGCCCAAGCGCCTGACCGACGCCAGCGTGGGCGCCGTGAAGACCGGCCCGGCCAAGGGCAAGGTCAACATGCTGGCCGAGATGCTGCCCAAGTACTACGCCGTGCGCGGCTGGGATGCCGAAGGCCGCCCCACGGCGGAAACCAAGGCACGTTTGGGCCTTTAAGCCTTAGGTCGCAACAGGGTTGCGCGGGCTCCTGCACAGAGCCCCCGCAACCCTTTCTTTTGGAGACATTGCCATGACGCACCACCTCATCCTGGGCGCCGGCCCCGCCGGCGTCATCGCCGCAGAGACCCTGCGCAAGCACGCCCCTCTTGATGCCATCACCATCGTCGGCGACGAGCCCGAACCGCCGTACTCGCGCATGGCCATTCCCTACCTGCTCACGGGCAATATCGGTGAAAGCGGTACCTATCTGCGCAAGAGCGCCACCCACTATGAGAATTTGGGCATAAAACAGGTGCGAGCCGAGGTGGTATCAGTGCAGACAGCTACCAAAACCGTAGCGCTTGCGGGCGGGCAGACGCTGAGCTACGACACCCTGCTGGTCGCCACCGGCTCCCACCCCGTGCATCCCCCGATTCCCGGCATAGACAGCCAAGGCGTGCACACCTGCTGGACGCTGGAGGACGCCCGTGCGATTGCCAGCTTGGCCACGAAAGGTGCGCGCGTGCTGCAGCTGGGTGCGGGCTTCATCGGCTGCATCATCATGGAAGCGCTGGCAGCGCGCGGCGTCCAGCTCACGGTGGTCGAGATGGGCGACCGCATGGTGCCGCGCATGATGGGCCCCACGGCCGGCGGCATGATCCGCGACTGGGTCAGTGCCAAGGGTGTGCAAGTATTCACCTCGACCAAGGTCGAAAGCGTCGCACCGGGCAAGCCTTTGCAGGTGAAGCTCTCCAATGGCCAGACGCTGGAGGCCGATCTGGTCATCAGCGCCGCCGGGGTGCGCCCGGCCATCGGCTACCTCCAGGACTCCGGCATTTCCTGCCTGCTGGGCGTGCTCACCGACGAGCACCTGCAGACCAACGTGCCCGGCGTGTTTGCTGCGGGTGACTGCGCCGAAGCCTTCGACAAGGTCAGCGGGAAGACCATCGTCAGCGCCATCCAGCCCAATGCCGCCGAGCAGGCGCGCGTGGCCGCGCTCAACATGCTAGCCCACAGTCGTGGCCAGCCCATGGCGGCGCAGCTCAAGGGGGTCACGCAGATCAACGTGCTCGACACCCTGGGCCTCATCTCGGCCAGCTTCGGGGACTGGCAGGGGCGCCCCGGCGGCCAGCATGTGGAGCTCACCGATAAGGCGGCGCAGCGCCACCTGAGCCTGCAGTTCCAGGGCGACGTGCTGGTGGGATGCAACAGTGTGGGCTGGACCGACCACGTGGGTGTGATGCGCGGCTTGGTGGAAGGGCAGGTCCGCCTGGGTGAATGGAAAGACACGCTGCTGCAGGAGCCCACACGCCTCATGGAGGCCTACCTGGCCTGTGCGCAGGGGCAAAGCCATTGGTCGGGTGCACAGGATGCACGCCGTCGTTAGTAGAGTGAATCAATGAAATTCACTGTCACTCGTCTGCCCCTCGCCGCGCCATGCGGCGTTGCAAATGCGCGCCGGGCCTACGGGCCCGTCTGTGCTTTGCGCCTTGCCTGCCGCGCCGCTGTGCAGCCGCTTGCCGGCGATTCCACTGATTCACTCTACCGAGTGCACCCATGCAAGTCACGCTGAAACTGTTCGCTTCACTCACCGAGTACCTGCCGCAGGAATCGAAGTACACCAACATCACCACGTTGGACCTCGACCCCGGTACGACCATATCGCAGGTGGTGGAGGCCTACAAGCTGCCACCGAAGTGGGTGCATCTGGTGCTGGTCAACGGCGTGTACGTGGCCCCGGAGAACCGGGCCACCCATGCCCTGGTGGAGGGCGATGTGCTGGCCATCTGGCCCCCGATCGCCGGGGGCTGAGGACATGCAGAGCTACTATGACGAGCGCTTCGAGCGCGAAATGGGATGCACCGAGGATGAATGGTTGCGCTGGCTGCCCGGTGCCATTGGTGACCACTTCTGGAAGCTCCAGCAAGGCAGTGCCGGGGTGCGCATCGGTGATGGCGCGCTGGGCCTCAAATGGCACCAGGGCGAGCCGCGTGAAATTGCCCTCGTGCGCATGCCGCGCCTGCTGGTGCAGTTCCGCTTTGCGGGCGTGGATGAGGCTGCACGTCATGCCTTCATGACGCGCTTCGACTTGTTCATGCAGCGGGGTGGGGGCTAGGGACTGCGGTCGCCCCCATTCGCCGCGCCGCCTGCGTCTCGCCCCCGTAGCCCCAGTCGGTGGCAGGCAGCTCGCGCACGATGACATAGCTGGCAATTTCGAGCGGCAGGCCTTCGCCGAGTTGCTGCTCCAGTTCCGCATACGCGGCGGCGATGAAGGCCTCTTTTTCTTCGGCCGTATTGGTGCCTGCGGTGATGCTGATTTCCAGCAGGGCGGTGGGATGCTGCAGGGGCTGGCTGCCCACAAACCAGCGTGCGGCCGGTAGGTCTTCAATCACCACGGCAGTTACCTCCGCGCGCTTGTTCAGGTGCACGGTGCTCAGGCGGGTCAGGGCCTGGGCGAGTTGCTGGTAGCGCGGCGGGTTCTGCAGCGGGGCGACTTTGAGAAGCAGGGTGGGCATGGTCAAACTCCGGTGGATGACTGCAGGGCCGCGCGGCTTGCCGGCGTGCGCGAGGTATCTGCCGTGCGGGCGCGGCGCGCTTTGCCAGTGACCAGCCCTTGCACCGCGGCAAAGGCGGCCACCCAGAAGTCGGCCACGGCCTGTTGGCGCAATTGCCGGGCCTGCGCCTTGGCCAGGTCGTGCAGTCGGGCGCGGGTGTGTGGGTCGATGGGCGTGTGGTGCATGGTGTTCTCCGGTGGTGTGTGCGTGGTATGAACTTTATGGTTGCAACCAATTGCCGGAAATAGACAAAAAAGCAAATTGGTTTTGCGATAAATGCAAAACAAGCCCACAATGCCGGCATGCAACTCCAGCTCGATGACGTCGCCCTGTTCACCCGCATTGCCGAACTCGGCACCCTGTCGGCCGCCGCGCGGGAGCGCAATGTGCCGGTCAGCCAGGTCACCCGGGCGCTCACCCGTTTGGAGGCGGCCTGCGGTGCGCGCCTGGTGCACCGCACCACCCATGGCCTGAGCCTCACCGACGAGGGCGACACCTTCTGGGCCTACGCGCGCCGGCTGCTTGACACCTCCGCGGAGCTGGAGAGCGAACTCAGCGGCAAGCTGCAGGGACCGAGCGGTTGGGTGCGGGTGAGCGTGAGCCCGATCCTGGCCGAGTGCGTCATCGCACCCAGCCTCAGTGGTCTGTATGCGCGCTACCCGCAACTGCACCTGGACATCAACGCCGACGACCGCATGGCCGACATGGCGCGCGACGGCATCGACATTGCCATCCGCAGCGGCTCGGTGCAGAGCGACACGCTGGTGGCGCGGCAAATTGGCGACCATGGCCGCACGCTCTACGCCGCGCCGTCCTACCTGCAGGCCTTCGGTACCCCGCGCACGCCCGATGAGCTGAAGCACCACCGCCTCGTGGCCAGCAGCTCCAGCCCCAACCTGAACCGCTGGACGCTGGCAGACCCTGCCGGCCCGCCGGACCTGACCGTGCGTGGCCACACCCGCACCGACAACACTGCCTTGCTGCTGAGCCTGGTACTCAACGGCGTCGGTATCGCTCGCATCAACGACCTCTACGCCAAACCGCTGGAGCGCCAGGGCAAGCTGGTGCCCCTGCTGCAGGACCATTTCGCCAGCCCGCGCATCCCCATCTATGCCGTGATGCTGCAGGAGCGCCACCGCTTGCCCAAGATACGGGCCTGCACCGAGTACTGGGCCGAATGCCTGGCCAACCTGGCACAGCAGGCGCAGGAAGTCGATCCCTCAGACGGCACCTGAGCCCGCGAACACCATGCCTGCGTAGGGTCGTTCCCTGCAGGCGGCCAGGCGGCTTTCCAGGTTGCCCACATGCACCTCGAGCTGGTGGCCGTCGGGGTCGCGGAAATAGAACGAGTCACCTTCGCTGCGGTTGCTTTTCCATTCGGGTACGCCCAGGGAGCGCGCGCGGGCCACGAAGCCGGTGAAGTCGGCCTGGGCGATGCCGAAGGCGTAGTGGGTGTAGTCGCTGGTGGCTGGCGCTGAGCGCCTGGTGTCGAGCGACAGGCATAGCCACAGCGTGCCTACCTGCAAGTAGGCGCCCTGGTCCCAGCGCGCGTGCGCACGGGCACCGAGCACGGTGGTGTAGAAGTGCAGGCTGCGTGCCAGGTCGGCGACGGCCAGGGTCAGGTGGTTCAGTCCGGTCAGCATGGCGGGACTGTAGCGCGGCGCTGCGAGATACCCGCGCCGGGCGCATGGTTTCCGGTTTACAGGGCCCGGCGCGGTGCTTACACTGAACTTACATTTTGGTCGCGCCATCGCATGCGACCACCCACCGGGAGATGAACATGCCAGGCTCGCCGATCGCCACCGCAGTCGCCCCGTCCCCAAGGACTGCCCGCGCACCCGTGTGCAGCGGATACGCGGCCTTGCACTTGCCCCTGCCTCCCTGAATCCCGCCGCGTCGGTGATGTTGGGTGACCCGCCCCACGGCGGGCCGGAGTTGGTGTCGCTTTGGGGGAGATTCACCATGTCACATCCTGCTTGTCTGGCGGTTCTGCTGATCGTCGCCGTGTTCCTGTTGGGCCGCTTCGTGCAGCTGGCCTATGTGCGCGGCGTGCTGCGCGCATTCGGGCGCGAGGCCTTGTCCGTCAGTTCACTCATCTACCTCGCCACCATCGCCCTGCTGCCGGGCACTGCCACCGTGGTGTTGCTCGATACCTGGGTCAGTGCCTATTGGGCCAGTGACTTCGGCTTCGCGCTGGTGCCGGTGGCCTGCTGCGGCGGCACCAGCGAGCTCATGGGCTGGCTGGCCAAGGGCGTGCACGCCGCTTGAGCAGCCTGCTCGCTCAGTGCCCCTTGGGCTGGCGGTACTCCCACCAGGGCAGCATCTGCTTGAGCGAGAGCACCTTGCCGCAGTCGGCGGGGGCGTGCCCGGCCACCTGCGACAGGGTGCGCTGCCAGGCCGCGTCTTGCAGTCGTGCCAGCAGGGTCTGGGTGGCGGGGCGCTGCAGCGTGCTCTTGAGGCACACCAGGTGGTAGCGCTCCTGCGCCAGCGGCACAAAGTCCAGCCCGGCGGCACGGGCCGCGGATTCGAGCCCGATGCCCGCATCGCACTCCCCACTGGCCACGCGCTGCGCTACCGCCGCATGCGAGGCTTCGGCACTCTCAAATCCCACCAGTTGGCTGCCGGTCAGGCGCTGCCGATCCAGCAGCTCGTCCAGCAACACCCGGGTGCCGCTGCCCAGCGCCCGGTTGGCAAAGCGTGCGCGCTTGGATGCCACGTCCTGCAGGGTGAATAGCCCCAGCGGGTTGCCGGGTGCCAGCATGAGCCCCTGGTAGCGCCGCGCAAAGCCGATGATCTTGTGCCGCCCCGGCTGCAGCAGTGGCTTGTAGCTGCGCCGGGTGTGTGACTGGGCCGCTGTGTCGAGCAGGGTGTGGAAGCCCGCCATCTCGCAGCGGCCTTCGTTGAGCGCCCGGATGGCGTCCAGGCTGCCGGTGAAGCGCACGTCCAGGTGCAGCGGCTGGCTGGCTTGCAGCACGTGTTCGCGCAGGGCCGACAGCGCCTCATCGTGGCTGGCATACAGCGTCACGACCTGCACCGTGTCGTCGAAAGCCTGGGCAAAGCTGCGTTCCAGTTCGGCACGCAGGGCTTCTATCTGCGGTGCCAGGCGTGCCTGGGCCTGGCGTTCGGCCCACATGAGCTTGGCACCGAAGGGGCTGAGCACCGCGCGCTGGCCCTTTTCCCACACCAGCAGTTCATGGCCCAGTGTCTGTTCCCAGCGCTTGAGTTCGCCCCACACATGGCGGTACGACAGGCCCAGCGCGCGTGCCGCGGCCGAGATCGAGCCGTGCTGGTCCACGCTGCGCAGCAGGTCGATCAGCGGGTTGCGCACCTGTGCGTCCTGCGCTTGCGCGCCCAGTGTGTAGTGGAGTTGCAACCTATGCACAGCGCTTCCTATCGTCGTTTTCGGGGTCTGCACCTACGATAACCCAAACCCCCGCCCAGCACGGCGGGGCCACCGAGTTCCGCTTCCTGCATGACGAGTTTTGCCGAGAGTTTTTCCACCGCGGTCGACCTGATCCGCGCGCCCGACCCGCAGCTGTGGTCCATCGTCGCACGCTCGCTGTGGGTGAGCGCCAGCGCCTGCGTGCTGGCCAGTGGTCTGGGCATCGTGCTGGGCGCAGCCCTGGGCGCCACGCGCTTTGCCGGGCGCCAGGCGGTGCTGGCCCTGCTCAACACCTTTCTGGCCGTGCCCTCGGTGGTGGTGGGGCTGGTGGTGTACCTGCTGCTGTCGCGCAGCGGGCCGCTGGGGCACCTGGGCTGGCTGTTCTCGCTCAAGGCCATGGTGCTGGCCCAGGCCGTGCTGGTGCTGCCCGTGGTCACCGCGCTGACCCGGCAGGTGGTGGAAGACGCCTTCGAGCGCAACGGCGAACAACTGCGCTCCCTGGGTGCGGGCAGCCTGCTCACCGGCACGCTGCTGGCATGGGACGAGCGCGTGGCCTTGCTCACCGTGCTGCTGGCAGCCTTTGGCCGCGCCATTGCCGAGGTCGGGGCAGTGATGGTGGTGGGCGGCAACATCGAAGGCTTCACGCGGGTCATGACCACGGCCATCGCGCTGGAAACCAGCAAGGGCGACCTGCCGCTGGCCCTGGGCCTGGGCCTGGTGCTGCTGGCCGTGGTGCTGGTGCTCAATGCCTTGGTCAGTGTGCTGCGCCGGGCGCTGCTGCAGCTGGAGTTGGCCGTATGAGCGTGCGCCGGGCCGTTCCCAAGCACGCTCGCACCGCAGTGCGTAGCACGGAGGTGGAAGTCATGCCCATGCGCCGGGCCGTTCCCAAGCACGCTCGCACTGCAGCGCGCAGCGCGGAGGTTTACGCGTGAGCCCGGTGCTCTATGCGCTGCAAGACGCCTCGTTGACCTACGGCCGGGGGCGCAACAAGGTGCTGGCGCTGCAAGGCGTGAGCCTGCGCATTGCGCCAGGCGAGCGTGTGGCCCTGGTGGGGGCAAACGGCTGCGGCAAGAGCAGCCTGCTGCGCCTGCTGCATGGGCTGCTGGCGCCCAGCACCGGTACGGTAGAGCGTGCCGTTTACCTGCGCCAGGCCATGCTGTTCCAGCGTCCCTTCGTGCTGCGCATGTCGGTGCTGCGCAACCTGCAGCTGGCGTTGTGGATTGCCGGGCAGCCCTGGGGCCAGACCCGAGCGCTGGCCCAGGCTGCCTTGCAGCGGGTGGGGTTGGCCGACCTGGCCGGGCGCAACGCCCGCCACCTCTCGGGCGGGCAGCAGCAGCGCGTGGCGCTGGCACGCGCCTGGGCGCTGGAGCCGCAGGTGCTGCTGCTGGACGAGCCCACCGCCAGCCTGGACCCACATGCCAAGCGTGAAGTGGAAGCCTTGGTGGAGGAGTTTGCCCACCAGTCGCCCACCGCCGCGCTGGTGTTCGCCAGCCACAACCTGGGCCAGGTCAAGCGCCTGGCCAGCCGTGTCGTCTTTCTGCAGCAGGGCTGCGTGCTGGCCGACCTGCCGGTGGCCGAATTCTTTGACCGCGAACAGGTGGCGCGCCACCACCCCAGCCTGGACGCTTTTTTGCGAGGAGAAGCCCAGTGAGCCGAGTTTCAAGGTGTTTTTGGCCTCTGGCCCGCGTAAACATTGCGCAGACAGCTATGAAAGTCATAGCGACTGTGAGCCTGCTGGGCACCGGCTTGTTGGCCCAGGCGCAGGGCATTGTGGTGGCGTCCACCACCTCCACCGAACAGTCGGGCCTGTTTGCCCACCTGCTCCCGGCCTTCCAGCAGGCCACCGGCATCGCAGTGAAGGTGGTGGCCCTGGGCACCGGCCAGGCGCTGGACATGGGGCGGCGCGGCGACGCCGATGTGCTGTTCGTGCACGACCAGGAGGCCGAGGAAAAGCTGGTGGCCGAGGGCTTTGCCGTGCGCCGCTACCCGGTCATGTACAACGACTTCATCCTCGTGGGGGCGGCCAATGACCCGGCCAAGACCAAGGGCGGCGACATCGTGCAGGCCTTGCGCAAGGTGGCCGCGGGCAACGCCGAATTCATCTCGCGCGGCGACAAAAGCGGCACCCATGCGGCCGAATTGCGCTTCTGGAAGCTGGCCGACACGGCCGTGCCCTATGGCGCGGCCTACAAGGCCTGTGGCTGCGGCATGGGCCCGGCGCTGAACATGGCCGCCAGCACCGGCGCCTACGTGCTGGCCGACCGCGGAACCTGGCTCAACTTCAAAAACCGCGCCGACCTGCGCGTGCTGGTGGAAGGGGACAAGCGCCTCTTCAACCAGTACGGCGTCATGCTGGTGAACCCGGCCAGGCATCCGCACGTGAAAGTGGCCGAGGGCCAGAAGTTCATCGACTGGCTGGTGTCGCCCGCCGGGCAGGCCGTGATTGCGGCCTACCGGATCGGCGGCGAGCAGCTGTTTTTCCCCAACGCGCGTTGATGCAGGCCAAGAAGCGCACCACTGCTTTGGCGTAGAGTGCGGGGCATGGACGACCACCAGCTACTGCGCTACTCGCGCCACATCCTGCTCGACGACATCGGCATCGAAGGCCAGCAGCGCATCGCCGACGCGCACGCGCTGGTCATCGGCGCTGGCGGCCTCGGTTCCCCGGCGGCCATGTACCTGGCCGTGGCCGGTGTCGGTACGCTCACGCTGGTGGATCACGACACCGTGGACCTGACCAACCTGCAACGCCAGATCGCCCACACCACCGAGCGCGTGGGCATGCTCAAGGTCGAATCCGCGGCGCAGACCCTGCAGGCGCTGAACCCCGAGGTGAAGGTCCACACCCACGCCCTGCGCGCCACGCCCGAGTGGCTGGACGCGGCCGTGGCCCAGGCCGACGTGGTGCTGGACTGCTGCGACAACTTCGCCACCCGCCACGCCGTCAACGCGGCCTGCGTTCGCCATAAAAAACCGCTGGTGTCAGGCGCCGCCATCCAGTTCGACGGCCAGATCAGCGTCTACGACCCCCGCGTGCCCGAGTCCCCCTGCTACGCCTGCGTGTTCCCGCCCGAAGCCGGTTTCACCGAAGCGCGCTGCGCCACCATGGGCGTGTTCGCCCCCTTGGTGGGCATTATCGGCAGCATGCAGGCCGCCGAGGCCCTGAAGCTATTGAGCGGCGCGGGCCAACCCCTGGTGGGACGCCTGCTGATGCTCGATGGCCGCCGCATGGAGTGGAGCGAAGTACGCATGCCGCGCAGTGCCGGGTGTACGGTGTGTGGGGGTGGGAAAGCGTGATTTTGGAGGGATGCTTTGCAGCGGTTGCTGCCGTTCACTGACGCGCCTCCACTGCCCGGTGACCATCGCTAAGCGGTCATTTGCTGAGCATGTGCTTTGTTCAATCGGACGGCGGGTATCTGACGGTTTACTGCCGTTCGCACTACGCAAAAGCAGGTTGATGCCATCAAAGTCCGGTTCGGGCAGCCGGGAATAGGTGCTACCGACCCAAAGGGGCCTTAGTAATCATAGGTTTCAGTACCCTCAAGCTGACATCTTCAATACACATGAATAACGACAGCGGTGAACTGAATTTTGGAGGTTGAAATCGGCGCCTACTCAAGCCTTTTGCAAACATGACGCTTTGGTGTATCGTGCTTGAGCAGCATTAGCACTAGAAGGCGAACGTGTGGAACCAATTTTGTCTGGCAAGAACAGTGGGGCGCTGCTAAAACGCCGTACGGTGATCAACATTGCCGGCGCTTCGATGCTGGTCGGCTGCTCTCCCCCACTCCCGCCGGTGCGGGTTGGCACCATTGTGTTCCCCGGCTACGAGTTAGTGTTTCTGGCACGCGCAATGGGCTGGCTCAGCCCCGATCTGGTGCGGCTGATTGAATTGCAGAACAGCAGTGATTCGGTCCGTGCCCTGGCGGCTGGCAAGTTGGAAGCGGCGCTGCTGACCCTTGACGAGATGATGTCGGCCCGCGCCGGTGGCGTGGATCTGCGGGCTGTCCTGGTGCTGGATACCTCGGATGGTGCCGACCAGGTGCTGGCACGGCCGGGGGTTTCGCTGTCCAGCCTGGCCGGACGCAAGATTGCGGCCGAGAACAACTCGGTCGGCGCGCTCGTGATGGCCTCCCTGCTCGAGAAAGCGGGGCTTCGCGCCGATCAGGTGGTGAAGGTGCCCATCACCCAGGCGCGGGCTGCTGAGGTGTACCAAAAAGGGCTGGCTGACGTGGTGGTGACTGCGGAGCCGTGGGCCGGTCAAATCAAGGCAAAGGGCGGGCGCACCATATTTGACAGCAGCGCGTTCCCCGACCGCATCGTGGATGTACTGGCGGTCCGTGCGGATGTACTCACGACCCACCATGACGCGCTTCAGCATCTGGTGGACATGCAACTCAAAGCCCTGAACCTTTTGCACGAACGTCCCGCCGAGGCCGCCATCCATGTGGCGCCCCGCCTGCAATTGGAGCCGGCACAGGTGGCGGCCGCGTTTGACGGGCTGAAGCTCCCAGACGCCGCGCAAAATCGCGCCATGCTCCAGCCAGACGGCACACTGGCAAAGAACCTGCCCTTGCTGCAATCCATTTTGCTGGGCGCAAAGTTGCTGAGCAAGCCGGTGGACACCGCAACCCTGCTTGATGACCGCTTCGTGCGCGCGGGAGGCAGCACATGAGGAAGTATCTGAACCTGCGCTTCGGTCTGCCCGCAGGCATTTTTCTGGTGTTTCTCGTGTTGTCGGTGCTTTCGTATGCCTACAACTTGCGCGGCGGGGAAAAACATACCCTCGACACTGCCATTTCCGATGCCTTGTCTCAGTCGGAACGTCTGGCACGCACCGCACAGACCGAGCTGACACGCAACAAGGCCCAGCTGGACAGCGATCTGGGCGTCGAATCGACTGATCTGCGCATAGCGGCATTGGCGGTGGTGGCCGACGATGGCGCGATTCAGGCGACCCACCGGCTGGACTGGACTGGCAAGAACATTGTGCAAATGGTCCCCGGATTTGACCTGCAGCGACTGAAAACTGTCACCAGCGGGCGCCTGCCCGATGTCCAGGTGCTTGACGGATCGCCCCGTCGTCTGCGGGTATTGAGCCCCTTCGTGGAGGCGGGAACGAAGTCGCAAATCCGGTCGCTGGTGAGTGGCGCGGTTTTTCTGGAATACAACCTCGCGCTGGAAGATGCGCAAAGCCGCTGGGACGCGCAGAAGCGTTGGATGGCCGAGGCCGCGTTCGCGTTATTGACGGCAGGTTTGCTCTCGTTGATTCTGTACCGGCGGGTTGCGCGTCCGTTGCTGCGTATTGAGGGTGCCAGCATGCGCCTGAGCGAAAACCCGGAGGCGGGCGTTTCGGTTCCTGTTTCGGGGCCGTTTGAACTGCGCCAGCTGGCGATGGCATTCAACGCCATGGCTGAAAAGGTTGTGACAGCCCGGCGGGACATTGCATGGGAATCTGCCAAACTGCAGGCCATCGTCGGATCGGCGATGGACGCCATCATCACGGTGGACCGGCGCCAAAGGGTCACCATGATCAACGAGGCGGCCCTGGAGCTTTTTGGCTATACGAAGGAACAAGCCATCGGCCTGCCCCTGGAGACTTTTTTGCCCGAAAGGTTCCGCGCCACGCATGCGGCCAAAGTGGAAAAGTTCGGGCACGAAAGAGTCCTGCACCGGGGCATGGGGCAGCGGGGAACGTTCTGGGCGCTGCGCTCCAACGGCCAGGAGTTTCCCATCCGTGCGTCCATTTCCCACTTGCAGGTGAACGGTGAAGAACTGTTCACGGCGATTCTTCAGGACGTGACCAAGGAAGTGGAAGCCGAAGATGCCATCCGGCAGCTCACCACGAATCTGGAGCAGCTGGTGGAGCAGCGCACCGCCAAACTCACAGAGGTGACCCGATCGCTGGAGCTTCAGCAGCAGGAGCTCTCCGCAGCCCGCGACGATCTGCAAACCATTTTTGATGCGGCAGCCGTGGGCATTGTTCTTGCCAAAGACCGGGTGCTGATCCGCTGCAATTCCAAGGCCGTGACCATGCTGGGCTATGCATCTGCCGACGAACTCCATGGCCAGTCTGCCCGCATCATGTACCCGAGCGATGAAGAATTTGTGCGCCAGGGTGAGGCCATGTACGGTCAGCTGTCACGGACTGGCAACTCGTTCACGGAACACCCCATGGTGCGCAAGGATGGCTCCAGCTTTTGGGTGAGCGTGAATGCCAGGCTGCTGACAGACGGACCCATGCGCGGCGTGACGATTGCGTTTCTGGAAGATGTCAGCCTGAAGCACGCCGCCAGCGATGCGCTGGAACAAGCCAAAGCGGCCGCCGAGGCTGCAACCCGCAGCAAGAGCGACTTCCTGGCTAATATGAGCCACGAAATCCGCACCCCCATGAACGCCATCATCGGCATGAGCCACCTGGCGCTGAAAACCAACCTGGACAAGAAGCAGCGCAGCTACATCGAGAAGGTGCACCGCTCGGCGGAGAGTCTGCTGGGCATCATCAACGACATTCTGGATTTCTCCAAAATTGAAGCCGGCAAGATGAACCTCGAGTCGGTGGACTTCAATCTGGACGATGTGATGGACAACCTGGCCAATCTGGTGGGCATCAAGACGGAAGAGAAAGGCTTGGAGCTGCTGTTCAACATGTCTCCGGACCTCCCTACCAGCCTAGTCGGGGACCCGCTGCGCCTGGGGCAGGTGCTCATCAACCTGGGTAATAACGCTGCCAAGTTCACCGAACAGGGCGAAATCATCATTGGAATTGACAAGGTGCCAGACACCGGCGAGGGAGTGCTGCTGCATTTTTGGGTGCGCGACTCTGGCATTGGCATGACGCACGAGCAGTGCGCCAGGCTGTTTCAGAGCTTTAGCCAGGCCGATGCCTCCACCACGCGCAAGTACGGTGGTACGGGCCTAGGGCTGGCCATCTCCAAGAGCCTGGTGGAAGCCATGCACGGCAGGATCTGGGTGGAAAGTGTTGCGGGGCAAGGCTCCACCTTTCATTTTGAGGCCCGCTTCGGGGTGCAGGCCTCCCCGCAAGTGCGGCGGATGCTCCGCGCCGAAGAGCTGGCCGGCGTGCGGGCGCTGGTGGTGGACGACAACGCAGCCGCCCGCACCATTCTGTGCGACATGGTGCAGGCTTTCGGGCTGCATGTCGATTCAACCGCTGATGCCCCTTCGGGCTTGCAAATGCTTTCGCAGGCTGACCACGAGGGGCTGCCCTATGAGCTGGTGCTTATGGACTGGAAAATGCCGGGAATGGACGGAGTGGAGGCCATGCGACAGCTGCGCGGGCAGCAGTTCCGTCAGATGCCCGCCATAGTGATGGTTACTTCTTACGGCCGTGAAGAGGCCATGATCAGTGCGGGGGAGCGAGGCGTACCGCTGCAAATCATCGTCACCAAACCGGTCACCCCCTCGAACCTGCTGGAGGCGATTGGGGAGGCGCTGGGACGGGGTATGGATGTCATCACCCACAGTGAGGTGCGTGCGGAAGACTTTGCCGGTGCCGTGGAAATGCTCAAGGGCGCACGCATGTTGCTGGTGGAAGACAACGACATGAACCAGGAATTGGCGGTAGAGCTGCTGACCTCGGCCGGTATCGAGGTGGTGGTGGCCCATCATGGACAGGAAGCACTCGACATTCTGGCCCGCGACACGGCCTTTGACGGTGTGCTGATGGACTGCCAGATGCCGGTGATGGACGGATACAACGCGACCCGCGAGATTCGCAAGAATCCTGCCCTCCAGAAGCTGCCCATTATCGCGATGACCGCCAACGCGATGGCCGGCGACAAGGAGAAAGTACTGGAAGCCGGCATGTGGGACCATATTGCCAAGCCGCTCAATGTGGAAGTGATGTTCAACACCATTGCCAAATGGATGCATCCGGCAGGTACTACGCATCTCGCATCCACTGCTATCAAGTCGGTAGCAGACGACGCAACAGGCACCGTCGCTGACGATCTTTTTTATCAGTTGTCGAGCGCCGGCGTCGATGTCCGTTTTGGCTTGAAGACTGCATTGAACAAGAAGGCGCTGTATCTGCGGATGCTGCGCAAGTTCCGCGACGGACAGCATGATTTTTCTGCCAAGTTTGCTCGTGCCCGACAGGATACCGATGCCGCCGCAGCACAACGCTGCGCCCATACGTTGCGGGGTACTGCAGGGACGATTGGCGCGAAGCCGTTACAGGAAGCTGCAGAGCAACTGGAGCTTGCCTGCACTCAGGCAGCATCTGGAGGGCAGGTTGATGAGTTGCTGCAGAAGGTACTGCGGGCTCTGGAGCCTGTGATGCGGGCCCTGCAGGCGTTGCCCGACGAAGGCGAGAGTACTTGCGAGCAGCCCGCCGTGTCGGTGGACGCCGAACAGGTCGCCGCTGTGCGCGCACGCCTCATGGCGCTGCTGGAGCGGGGCGATTCGACCGCGATGGACCTGTGCGAGCAGCATGCCGATCTTTTAAGCGCTGCCTACCCCACACACTGGAAAAAAATCATTGGCAGCCTCAACGCCTTTGACTTTGAAGCCGCCCTGGCGCTGATTCAGGCGTCGACGTGAATACCACTAAATGAAGGCCTGCCCATGACCGAAAATTCTCAATCCGCCTCCTTCCCTCTTGCACAGGCCCCTACTGCACTGGTGGTAGACGACGACGAACTTACGCAGGAGCTGCTGCGCGAAATGCTTCACGATCTGGGGTGTGAAGCGGTGCACACGGCCCTGGATGGCCGGCAAGCCTTGAAGATGCTTTCCGAGTGTCGGACCCTGCCCAGCCTACTGCTTTGCGACATCTACATGCCAGAAATGGATGGGTTCGAATTCCTCGAACGACTGACTGCGCTGGGTTTTGCGGGCGGACTGGTTCTGATGACGGGGGGAGATCCAGCCATGCTATCGGTGGCCAAGGACATTGCGGCATCGAAACGAATGAACGTCGTCGGTACTTTTCTGAAGCCTGTTTCTGTCCAGCAACTGGCCACTGTATTGGCTGCGATACCCGCTGTTACGGAGGCCCGCTAGCATGGATGCGGTTGTACCCACGCTGAACAAGCCCACCATTTTGGTGGTTGACGATACCCCCGACAATCTCTCGCTGATGCGCGAGTTGCTGAAGACGGACTACCAGGTTCTGCTGGCAAACGGCGGTGAGCGCGCATTGAAGCTCGCTGCCATGGTGCCGCCCCCTGACCTGATCTTGCTTGACATCATGATGCCGGGCATGGATGGCTACGAAGTGTGTCAGCGCCTCAAGCACAACCCGCAAACGCGGGACATTCCGGTGGTTTTCCTGACTGCCAAGACCGATATCGACGATGAACAGCATGGTCTGGAATTGGGCGCGGTGGACTACATCACCAAACCGATCAGTCCGCCCATCGTGTTGGCGCGGGTAAAGAACCATCTGGCCCTGAAGGCGCATACGGATTTCCTGCGGGACAAGAGTGACTTCCTGGAAACGGAGGTCGCCAAGCGGACGCGGGAGGTTGTGGCCATTCAGGATGTCACCATTCTGGCGATGGCCTCCCTTGCAGAGACGCGGGATTCGGATACGGGCAACCACATCCGCCGGACCCAGTTTTATGTCAAGGCACTGGCCGAGCACCTGCGCACGCACCCGCGCTTTGCCAATGTACTGAGCGACAGCTACATCGAGATGCTGTTCAAGTCTGCACCCTTGCATGACATCGGAAAAGTTGGCATCCCTGACCGCATTCTTCTCAAACCCGGCCGGTTTGAACCCGCCGAGTTCGAGATCATGAAGACCCACACCACGCTGGGCCGCGACGCAATTGAGCATGCGGAAAGGCAGTTGGGCATGTCGGTGGACTTTCTTTCCGTGGCAAAGGAAATTGCCTTGTCGCACCAGGAGAAATGGGACGGTTCCGGGTATCCGCAAGGCCTTGCGGGAGATGCCATCCCCCTGTCGGCGCGCCTGATGGCGGTCGCTGACGTCTACGACGCCCTGATCAGCCGCCGTGTATACAAAGAGGGCATGCCGCACGAAAAGGCGGTGGCGATCGTCCAAGAGGGCAGGGGAAGCCACTTTGACCCCGACATTACGGATGCCTTCTTGGCGTTGCAAGACGAGTTTCGCAGCATCGCGGCGCGCTTCGCCGACACGGACCAGGACATGGTGGAGAAGAAAGTGCAGCTTGAGCGGTTTTCTTAATTGACGCCAGTGAATTGAATGTCAAAAAGCAGACGGTCGTCAAAGGCAGCAACTGGCCCGATGCCGACTGATCGTTCAATCAATAAGGATGGTCGGCAGGAACATCAGTTGTTCTTCTTGCTAACCAGTTCATAGTCTGGATGCTGACCCGTCAGTAAGAGAAACATGGCGAAGACGGGCCCCTGCATTTGTCGTTCGTCTGTTGGACTTTCCAGAGCTTGCCAGGTTCGCGATTGAACGCCGCCCCGGCTTCCAACCTGAATGGGAACGCCTATCAGCTCGGCTGCTTGGGCCTGGCTAAGCCCAGCAGCCAAGCGCGCATTCTTCAGTGCCTCGCCAGTAGGTGCTGGCATTTGCAATTTGATCATCTGGCTAACTAGTCAAGTTTGGGAAGCTTGCTATGGAACGGCGGGCACACAGCAAGTGCCAGATCCACAGGTCAGTCCATATTTTCCCTTATCGGTTTCTATGCAAGGTGTTGGCCAGTAGCACTTTTTCATCGGCCTTCCAGGCTGTAGTCGTTCGGATCCGCCGCTCCCCGAGTAGGGCGGCGCGGCAGATCCTCCGGATGATCAAATCTCTGTCTGCTCCGATATCTCAAGAGCATCGTCCACCTCAATGCCAAGATATCGAACCGTTGACTCCAATTTCGAATGGCCTAGGAGCAACTGAACGGCACGAAGGTTCTTGGTGCGCCTGTAGATCAGCGTAGCCTTTGTTCTGCGTAATGAATGCGTTCCGTATTCCGCAGGGTCGAGCCCCAATTCATTGACCCAGTGACCAAGGATTCGCGCGTACTGGCGAGTGCCAAGATGCGGAGAGTCGTGTAGTCGACTTGGAAAAAGGAAATCGTCGGACTTTAGCTTCGCCTGTTTGATCCACGCTTGCAGGGCATCTCGTGTGACCTGGGTTATCTCAAACTGAACAGGGCGTTTAGTCTTTTGCTGCATCACGATGGCGCGCGTCGCCAGTTGATCGCCATGACACACGTCGCGCACCTTGAGCGCTACTAGGTCGCAGCCTCGAAGCTTGCTGTCGATGCCTAGATTGAAAAGAGCCAGTTCTCGCACGCGCCCTTCCATTTGAAGTCGAACGCGGAGTGCCCAAATGTCCTTGAGCTTGAATGGTGCCTTCTGTCCGACTATCTTGCCCTTGTTCCATGGCTCGCGGTGAACTGAATTGGCAACGGTTTCCATGATGGTCTCCTAACGAGTTGAGGGACCATCAAGCTTGCGCAATAGAAGCCTCAACGGAAAGGGGCGCCGCGTTTACTTCATGAAATCCCTCGCCGTCAGCTTTTTGGGCGTAGCACTGGTTTCACGCATTGGGCCAGCTGCCGTCGCTCAGAAGTGACGGCTTTCTAGTAATGACTCTATTAACTTGCAATGTCGACTGGTTGTCGTCAATGGGGGATAGCGGCCAGGATTGCACCCGCATTGGGTTTCCCATCGCTTTGTCTAAAAGTCCCCGAGGTGAATTTCCACACTGCTTGAAAGCCCCAGAGCAGCACGTACTTTTTCAGTGGCATGCTCACTTTTGTGAGTTTCCCATAGTGGGACGTATTTCAAATCGTGGTCGTCTCTTTGGTAGATGTCGAAGACAACGGTGCGCGTTCCATCGTGTGCCACATAGTCATTGCCCATCATGAAGAGGGTTTTCGTGGCTTCCATCACTTCAGGGAAGCGTTGGCATACAACCCACCAGTCGTCAAAACATGCTCTTCCGGGAAATTCTGGATTATGTGTTGCATCGGAGTAGCGTCCGCGCAGCCAGTACAGACCTTTTGAGCACAACAGCCAACGATATTGCGTGCCATTTGGGGGGCGGCCTTGTGTAACTTCAATGCGATCACACTTGTCACGCCACATCTGGTAGGGCCACTGGTAGCACTGCCAGCGATCGTCGATTGACTTGCCATTGGCATCTTCCCATCGTTGGCTGAACCGCTGGACTTCTTCCGTTGTCAATGCCAGCACTTTCATGCAGGGGCCACCACTGATCCAGCCACTGTGTTCACTTGGCCCCAGCGTATGGAGCTCGCGATCTGGAAAATTCGTGGCTAACCAATCGGTCAGCTCCACAGGCAGATTGACCGGTTGATCGTCCTGCATATCTGCAGGACGGAACTCGTAGAAGTCACATTGGCGTATTCGAAACCACTCCTCAGGAGTAGATAAAAGCCTAGGCATGGTTACCTCATGTATGTGGTTGACTTGAAGTACTTATTTTGGGATGTATTGTTAAACCAATGAACAGGTTCCAGTTTCAACCGGTCCGTGTGATGCCGATGCGTATCTAGATGCTCCGTACTTGAGTGCGACAACCATCAGACAAATGGTATTCAAACTTGCATACGCATATGACCAGTCTCCTCATCAATGCTCTGAGACAAAGTTTGCACCAGATCCGCCATCGCCCGAACTCTCGCATCACCGCCTTTGTGATGAATTCGCAGTGATCCAAGCTTGGCTTTAACCTGCGTGACGACGACTGGCATCACCGATACGTCAGCAAACAAGCGTTCGACTTCGATGCAAAAACTATCAATGAGTGGGTACCACCCGTCGCCTCACTCAAAGCCCCAGTGCATCGAACTCTTGTCTGGTGTGGCATGGCGGTCCACAAACATACTGGGATACCGCTGAAACAGTCGGTCATCTAGCTCCTGGCGCATCTTCTTTTACCTTCTTGACGTAAGTCCTTTCAGGAGGGGATTTCCCGTCTTCCCAAACCGAATTTTTGACCCATTCGCCCTTGGAGATGTCGTAATTGAACTGGTACCGCACTACTACATCACACCACACAAAACCTATACGCAAAATCTCCTTGAGCGTAAGGGGCAGTCCACGCGAAATTTCCTCACTGTGCCGTAAGAGCTCATGAAAAATTCGGCCATGCGGCATAGGCTCAAACTCGTATCCATCAGGCCAATCTGAACCCGAAAGCACCCAATGGGGAGAAGCATCTGCTTGCTCCTCAAACAAACGCATTTTTAGTGCTGTCAACATGTCGTCACTGACCTCTCCATGGACAGGATCATCATCCCGGGCGATGAAGCTCAACTCGGCATCCATTTCATAGTCCCATAACGGGTCTTCCTCATTTGCCAAACAGCCATCAAGACTTTTCCCGATTTCTGTTGACCTGTCATCTATGAAGGAGGCAATGTCATTGAGATTTGCGTTGATGTTTTGGAGTTGATGCTGATCACAAGGTGGTAATTCCGTAGTCCGGCCTCGACTGAAGCCTTCATGATTCTTCCAATTCATTTCACTGAAACTATTGCGCATGTTGACTTCCAAATCGCTAAGGGACTGAGCCACGCGCAGCAGTTCGGCAGGCAAATCAATCGGGAAGTGTTTCAGTGAACGTAAGATTTCTAGGGCGTCAGAGTCTTGAGACAGGCTGGATTCAACTCTTTCAAGTTTCTGCTTGAACCAATACAGAGTTTCATTCAGCGACTCCAGTACGTATCGGGTAGGCGGTTTCATGTCTGGTGCGTCCAAATCAGACATGCTGAGATCCTTCGGATATAGCTTGGAGAATCGCAGGTAGAGCCTTCTCGGCCTTCTCTTTCAAGGTGAAGGTGGCCTGGTCATTCAATGCGGTTTCTTGGGGATTGACCTGGACTACACAAATAGGGCGTTTTGCTGCCATAAAAGCCAAATTGGCAGCCGGGTGAACATCCAACGATGTACCTATGCTGAAAAACAGATCGCAGTCGTTTACTGCGGCAACAGCATTGGCAAAATCGGCTTCTGGCAATCCCTCTCCAAACCAAACCACGCCTGGCCGGATCCACCCGCCACACCGGGTGCAACGAGGTTGAGGAGTTGAAGCCACAATCTGCCCCTCGGGCGAGGTCACATTCATAGTGTGCGGATGCGCACATGCTGCACACCTATGTGAGAACAAGCTGCCGTGAAGATGAATTACGCTTTGACTTCCTGCACGCTCATGCAGGTCATCAACGTTCTGCGTAATGACAGTGACTTTGGGCAGCAGTTTCTCGAAATTGGCAATTCCAAGATGACCGTCGTTCGGACTCGCCGCATGGATGGAAAGTCTGCGCAGTTCATACCATTTCCAGACTTCTTCGCGGTTGTTTTTGAAACCGTCCAGGGTGGCGTAAAGACGCCAATTCAATCGGTTCCAAGTGCCGTCTGCTCCATCACGAAATGTTGGAACTCCACTGGCCTTTGAAATTCCTGCACCAGTGAAAAAAACTGCATGGCGTGCATTGCAAATTTTTGTTATCAACCCTGCGGGTAACTTGCGCTCCGTGATCACGCTGACTCCTCTGAATAGATTAATTCTGAAGGTTGTCAGGTTACGATTTTGTACGACGAATTACGTCGCACAAAAGAAGGAAATTGTGACATCAAAACCACTTCCGGATGCCAATGTCCCCATACCTTCCAAGCCCGCGAGCACCCCGTTGCCTTAAAGAATTTGCACGATGGTTTCGTGCAAGTCACAGTCGATTTCTGTCCTCGATTGAATTCCGGAGAATCAGTAACTGGAGGTTCAAACTTGCATTCACTGACCTTCCTGGTTGCTTGCAGGTCTCAATCTCAGAAGGGGGAATTGATATATGGGTGGAATGGGACGATGAAACATTTGATCTCCTAGCGTCCTTTGATGTCTATCCGATCAAGGGGCCTAGCGGAACCGTTGAATGCAAATTGTGTTCACCACGAGAGGCCTACCCCAACCTTCGAGCACTGCTCAAAGACCATGTCTATGAGCCTTTCTTACAGTGGAGTAATGAAAAGCTCCACCCAGCACATGCTCTGGCGCTATACCGAAACAAAGGTTGCACATGGGCAAAGTTGATTCAGCCAGGTGCTGTTGACGATGAGCGTGATTGTCTACATGCACTTGTTCAATTCCCCCGTGTGGTCAGCAGTTCACAAGGCTCCATCGGTCATGCTGAATACGACGAATAACGTCGCATTGACAGCGATCATCTTGCTCATGACGATCAAACAAGGAGCTTGACATGACCGAGATACATGCTTACTCACCCGACGACACGCTTTGCTTCAAACTGCACACGGCTCGCACAGAGGTTCAAGAAACGGTTCAGGTCAGCATACCGGTTACCTTGCTCGTTCAACCCTCTCAGCAGGATCAGAAGGTCTTGGACATCCAAATCCGGGCTGCGCTACAGAACTTCATCGCTGCGGACTGGGTGTTTTCGACCATCCGTCGCGAAGGAGAAACTCTGGGCTATGAGCGGTTGCATCTGTCGGCCAAAGCCCGCGTTTCCCATGCTGAGATCTACAACCTCAAAGAGCGTGCCCGCAGTGCTGGACGCGAGGGCTTGGAGTTGGGTGACCCACGAATCAACTACAAACTTCCATCCACCAAAGTTTCTGAAGTCAACAACGCGATGCGCCTGCAATTGCTGGAAGACGTAATGCAGCAAATTCCGCTACTGAACAAAGCCACCAACAGGGAATGGCGCATTGGAGAAATCTATTTCGGTCAACGCAAGACGGGAAACGAGGAAGGTGTGACGCGCTTCGCAAAAGGGGGTTATCGCGAGGATTCTGATGAAGACGTTGGCTCAGATGTGGGCCTGACTGGTGGAGAGCGTTTTTCCCTGATCGCCGAAGTCACGCTGCGCAGCGTGAAGCCTGCGTCCGATGAGAGGTCTGTCTGCCCCAATTGAAGTCACTTCACAGTAGGCAAACCTATGCAAAAAATCCAACTGAACAAACCGCCCCCATTTCTCACTCACTATCTGCTTCTGCGTCCAGAGTGCTTGGTGCGCATGACCCTCCCTACCCACCTGACGCAGCACGAGGCCGACCGGTTGTCGGACTTCTTGAATGCCTTAGTACTCAGCCAGTCGAGCGATGATGGAGAGGATTGGCCATATGAAATGGACCTTGACCCCGATGGGGACTTGAATGAAGAAGAAATCGACGCAGAGGATGTTGAACTGGAGGAGTCTGAAACTCTGATAGAGGCGCAACGATTCGAGGACAAGACTGGCACCTGAGCTTCTCATCAGGGGGCGGTTGCTGGTGCACGCCATCTTGCCCACTAACAGTGCATAGATGGCGTGTGTATTTCGCTGAATTGGGTATTTATGACTTCAGATTTTCAGTTCCAAATTGATGCTGCAGCACTTGCTATTGCTGACGCCGACGCGCTGGTGATCACCGCTGGCGCAGGAATGGGGGTGGACTCTGGACTGCCGGACTTTCGGGGCAATGCTGGGTTCTGGAAGGCCTATCCAGCGTTGGCACACAGTGGCTTGGAGTTCACCAAAGTGGCGACCCCAACGATGTTTCAGGAAGATCCAACACTGGCCTGGGGCTTTTAGGGGCATCGTCTGAATCTCTACAGAGAAACCCAACCCCATAGGGGATTTTCAATACTCAAGCAGTGGGCGGACTCGAAGCCCATGGGAGCACGCATCTTCACCAGTAACGTCGATGGACAGTTCCAGAAAGCCGGTTGGAATGATGCCCAAATACGTGAGTGCCATGGGTCCATTCACCTACTGCAATGCTTGAACACCTGCACCGAGGAAGAATGGGAAGCTGACGGCTTTAATCCAGTTGTAGACCACGCACATTGCCGCTTGATCAACGAAATACCGAGATGCCGCAATTGCGGTGGTGTTGCTCGACCCGGCATATTGATGTTCAACGACTACGGATGGCTTGGAAATCGAATGGCCTTACAGCGCACGCTGGAGGAAATGTGGCTGGCCAAAATTTTCCGGGCAGGTGCCAAGGTGGTTGTGGTTGAGATCGGGGCCGGAACTGCAATTCCTTCGGTGCGAAATTTTGGGGCACGAATTGTCGAGCAATCGAGTGCTCGTCTGATACGAATCAACGCACGCGAATATGTAGTTCACAAAGAATCGGCCATAGGCATTGGCTTGGGCGCACTTGATGCCCTGAGCAGAATAGAAGCCGCCCGCGAAGCAACTCAAGACTCAAGCACCGGCGCGTAATCGCGCCAGTCTGAAAAAGTCAAAGATCCGTCCGCATTGCGCCAGGTGCTGGCTGTGGCCGCATGCACATTGGTGGCGGCTTCCCCGTCATAGGCCGTCGGATCTATACGCAACAGATACCGTTTGCACGCGCCGTCGGGCTCGGGCGTGCTGTTAAGCAGATCTACATAAATTGTGGGTAAGGCCCGTCCATCCTCATCAAAGTCATCTTCTTCGTCACTTAGCCACAATCTCGCGCTACGCAATCCGGGTTGCACGTGATTTGGACTTGCTTCATCGAGCAGCTTGAATCCACCATCAGCTGCGTAACGTTCAAGACCACCGTAGCGTTCAATCATTACGCTGCGAATTTCGCTATTGGTCTCTTCCTTGATCATTTGGACGGTGATCTGCGATGGTGAGGTGATGACGTTTTTGGGCACAGCAACGCCGTGCCACGCGAATACCTTGCAGCCATCGCCATACCGAATTGCAGGACCATCAGCGCAGTGCAACCGATCAGCTTCGTCCATACACCTTACTTCCGGCAGATCACTAAGAACACAAACTCCATCGAATAACCAAAGCCAGCCGCAGTTCTTTGCGATTTGGTACATCCAATGAGCCTGCTTGGGTTGTGCCAGCGGCAAGCCCGCTACGGCACTTGACGACATCCCACTGCATAGTCCCAGTGCTTCCAATTGGGTGGTGATAGTCCACCCCGACTCACCGAGGTCGTATTGGTAGTGCGCGTGGGCTGTGTGCAGTGAGTCCAGGTTGAACGCGGTGCGTAGATAGGCTCTCTCCAAAAGAGAATTTGCTGCTGCGGGTTGATGCCCTTGTGACTCTACCCGCAGCGTATTTTCATGTCCAACGACATGTGGCCATACTTGGAAATGGATCGCGCCGCGGTACATGGGTCGCGCCAACGGAACAGCGCATGCGTCAAATTGGTGCCCAATTTGCTTGGCCGTCACCTCCCAGGCACGTTGCCATATTTGGCTGCGTACTTCACCGAGTAGTTCCTCCCATCTCAGTAACAACGCCGTGGGGGATGGCATCCGGAAAACATCCCAGAGACAGGTCGCCGCATTTCTCGGCCCTAACGCTTTGACACTGGACAATATATCTGCCACCAAAGCGCCTTGCTCGGGTGAGCTCACCCAAATCGTTACTGGGGGACGTAAACCCTCATTGGAATAGAACTGCTGCACCCCTTCCTCTGCCATTGCACGGCAAGTGAGCGTTGATGCCGATGGTCTTACGTACGTTGATGACATGTGTCTTCAATCCCATACGTTAGAAATGCCAGCGGGCGCGTATTCCACTTGACGAGGAAGTTGATAGATTCCCGGTGGTATCTGTAGGGGCGCATGCTCTTCATGCCGCAATGTAACGATCGAGTGGACTTCCAAAAAGCGATTTCCGCCTGGTCCTACCCACAACCTCGCCTTGACGGGGTAGGAACACGTCAGTCCACTGGGAGCTCCAAATGCAAAGTCTTCATTTGCGGCACTGCCATCCCATAAATCGTAGATGGCGTGAGCATGTCCAGTGGATTCGCCATAGGCAAACACCAACCGCGTTCCATTGGCCGGCTGTTCAATACAACCCACGGGCAGACGTGGGACCTCTTGAAGCAAGACGTCTCCTTGACGGTAGGATTTGGGCAAAGGCATATCTACTCTCCGCAGGATTGATCGCCACGATTTGAACCCACTATCATTCATCTAAATACGACAAGATACGTCGCATAAAATTCATCAATCTATCGTTTGATACTGCCCTCAACTGTCGGACTGAATCAGCATACGCAGAGGTAACTCAGGTATCGACAGATGCTTGTGATATCGTTTCTCAACGATATGGAAAAAAAAAGCTTGTGAAGACAAAGCGTCTAGGCGTATGCGACACTTTACGTCGCAATTTGAGGCACTATTTCCCACCAGCCGAGGGCAGCAAGTCAAACGACTGACTTCGCCCTGCAGTGGCACAATGAATGAACCAAATTCAAGGCAGAAAGACGAGTTAGTAATGAGTAGTGTTCTCGAAAACGACGAAAAGGGGCCCAATGTGTATGGCGATGACGAGGACACAAGTGCGTTCTTGTCGGCTTTTCAAGTTGCATGGAAGAATTGCACCACCGACTACCAAAGCAGGCTCGTAAATTCTGAGCATACATTGCAGTCGGCCTTGTACTTCCACCTTCGAAATGCACTTGATCCCAAGCATTTCGTTCTTTACACGGAGATGGTAGTCAGGCTGGGCGAGGACGACAATGAAACGAAGAATAAGTCGGTAATTGACCTAGTCGTATCCAGACGCTTGGTTGATAGCAATCAACTGGAGGTCATTGGCGCTATCGAGGTGAAATTCACCCCACGAGGATGTCCAGTGAAGCATGCAGTTGAGAAAGACCTGCGTTCTCTCTCTGTGATTAGAAACCGCCGCTCAAGTGAGCACCGCGCAAATCTGAATGTGGAGCGTTTCGCCGGTGATGAGACACAAGTTCTAATCCATCGGGGACGAAAGATGGTTATTGCTGCTCTCATTGATTCCAAGCATAAAGATCGATTCGATCAACACTGCAATGATGGAATAGAGAAGGTTTGGGGTGGGCGTCACCCCAAAAATCTGGTTACAGCAATCGCCTACTCAAATGGTCCAATTGCAACTGATGTTTCCGGCGCGCCAATTGATCGATCACTTACAGAGTCGCTCTGATTCTGAAAGTAGTCCGCTGTAATCGTTTTGGCTATTGCACGCGTTTAACCAACTCTTTGGGCGCAAGCACTTCCACTCGCTTTCCAAACCCACGCAACCACCACTCGAGTTGCAGACTATCCACCACAGTCGCTGTAAATTCCAACTTGTCGCCTAGGTCTTGCACCTGCTGGTCCTTGCTGATTTTGCTCTCGGTTAGAAATTGGCCGCTGAGCTTTTCAATCCGAAACTTCAGCGTAATCTTTTCTCCATTCCCGAACCCAAAGCGTCCATCATCATCGTATCGAGCGAAGTCAAAATCGTTGACCCGCGGATGCTTCAGCTGCGAGTCTTTGGCTGAACGGAACCGATTCAATGCAAGCGCCCGCTCATTGTCATAGCCCTCAAACCTGCAGATCAAGAACAGGCGACTGCCTTGCTGTGCAAGGCCCAGTGGGATGACACGGCTCTGTTTTCTCTCGCCCTTTACATTGGTGTAGTCAACGTCCAGCCAGTGTTCAAAGTACAGCGCTGAACTCACCGCATCCATTACATCGGGTTTGATTTCGGGCGGGAGCAAAGGCATGTTCGGACTGACGACACGAATCTTGTCCAACCATCGCTTTTCCAACTTGGCATCTGCCGCCGGCCCCAAGTTGTATCGAGCCTGACTGAAAACCGAAGACATGGATTTGCTGATGCTTGGCGGCAGCAAGTAACTTAGATACTTCTCCGCCATTGTGAGTAGCAGGGACTCCTGAAGCGTAAGCCCAGGAATCGAGATGCCTTTGGCATCACTCTTCCACTTGTACCCATAGGGCTTGCTGCTGTCGTCTTTTTCGATGGCGAAATTTTCAGCAAGGGCTTCCATTTGCCTCTGTATTGAACGAACGTCACGCTCATAGCCCAAGGCATCCAGTCGCTCCTTGATCTGCGTAGTGGAAATTTTTCCCACCTTGGGAATCATGTCCAGTAGCGCCAAGGTCATCATCAATGTTTCATGGCCACTGGAGCGGCCAAAACTGGTGGGTTCGATCTTTGATTTGGATTTACGTGTTGTAGACATAGGCTCAATAGCTCCTGGGGCGCGATCTGACATTGGGCATGCAAGATCAGTCAACGTTGAATGAGCGGCGCATAGGCATGGAAATCAAGGTTCGCCATCTTTGATCGAATCAGAATTTTTTATCTCTTTGCGACGCGTGCAGTCGCAGCTCGAATGATTATTGATTCAATCCATCTCGGATCCAAGTGCGACGATAAACGATCATTTTTTTGAGACAGCAGCGCTATCGTTGGGAGCAGCTTTCAACACGCCATACCGCAAAGGGCTCCCAACAAAACTGACTCCATTCAGCAGAGAGAAAAGACTGAAGGCATTACTGTCGACTCAAAAAAAGTGAACAACCTGGGATGCGATCTCAAGGGGCATGCCACGAATCGCGACATTGGGATGCGTCACGATGTGTCGCATCAATCGACACAATTGAACGCTGAAACAAGGAGTTCCATATGTCATTCATTCGCACGAAGCGTGGAAGCATCGGCGCTATCGATACAAGGTCGATGGTGCGAGTCTGGTTGGTCAAAATACTCGTCGAGTTGGGCGCGCACAAGGAATTTCTTTCTGACCATTGTTTTTCGAACGACAGCATTGCTAATGCGATTGGCCTAGGCGGCTGGGTGGACTGGACGAGCAACGATCTTGACCGCAAAAAAGTCATGATTCAACTCCGCAAGATACACCGTGAAGTCTTGTCGCATCTCAATGACTACAAAGTGCCGGCGATTCTGAGAGAAAACGTCGAGCGCCTTGCAGAGCTGGCCGGACTCTCCGCCACAGACTGCCGGATACTTGAGTTCGCAGTGCTCATTCGCAATGAACCAGCTTTGGATCAAACCTGTGATCTCCTGGGCATGCTTTCATCACAGAAGGTCTTTCACGCGCTCTCTGTCATCTTGGGTCTTCATGAGGGAGACGTTCGGGCCTCGCTTTCATCGAGTGCGATATTGGCGAAATCTGGTCTGGTGGTGGTTGACCGAACTGGTAGCAGCCATTTGATTAGCAAGCTGGATTTGTTGTCCCATCACTTCGCAGATCTCATTTCGTCCAGCGATGTAGAACCCGAAGGCTTGCTCAAAGACACTGTGTATCGAGGCTTGCCTTCGAATCTCACCATAGCTGACTATGAACATGTTGAGGATTCGCTACATATTCTTCGGCCATTCCTGAAAAAGTCAATGGATACCGGACGCAAGGGGGTCAACATTTATGTGCATGGGGCACCGGGTACAGGTAAAAGTGAACTTGCGCGAACACTCGCGCAAGAGCTGCAATGTGATCTGTTCGAGGTTGCGAGTCAGGATGCAGAAGGTGACCCCGTTAGCGGCGTAAAGCGACTTCGTGCTTATCGTGCTGCGCAGTGCTTTTTCGCACTGCGTCGATCTCTTCTTGTTTTCGATGAAGCCGAAGATGTTTTCAATGATGGTGACGGTTTTATGGGGCGCAAAAGTACAGCCCAGTCCAATAAAGCATGGATCAACCGGATGCTTGAAGAGAATGTGGTCCCAACGATTTGGTTGTCCAACTCGATTCGAGGGATGGATCCTGCCTTCATCCGTCGCTTCGATGTTGTCTTTGAATTGACAGTCCCGCCCAAAAAGCAGCGTGAGCGCATCATTCGCTCTGTTTGCGATGACCTCCTGGACGAAAAGCAAGTGTCTCGGATCGCGGACGCTACAAATCTTGCACCTGCCATTGTTACGCGCGCATCATCAGTTGCGCGTTCAATTCAAACGGAACTTGGGGGGGCAGTTGGGGTTGCCAGCGCTATTCATAAGCTGATCAGCTCCACGTTGCAGGCTCAGGGGCACGGTGCACTGCATACGACCGAAACCAATCGGCTACCGGACATTTATGACCCCAACTTCATTCATGCTGATGCTGACCTGGTGAACGTTGCAACTGGACTTCAGTACAGCAAGTCTGGGCGAATCTGTCTTTATGGCCCACCAGGAACCGGAAAAACTGCATTTGGGCGGTGGTTGGCAGACCAGCTGGGCATGCCCTTGCTGGTGAAGCGCGCCTCCGACTTGATGTCGATGTGGGTTGGTGAGAACGAAAAGAATATTGCCCTCGCCTTCAAACAAGCAGAGGACGACGGCGCATTGCTATTGATCGATGAGGTCGATAGCTTCCTTCAAGACCGGCGCGATGCCAAGGCCAGTTGGGAATCGAGGCTGGTCAATGAAATGCTGACCCAGATGGAGTCTTTCTCGGGGGTGTTCGTGGCTTCCACCAATTTGATGACAGGCTTGGATCAGGCTTCACTTCGCCGGTTTGACCTGAAAGTGAAGTTTGGATTCTTGAAGCCTGATCAAGCCTGTGAAATGCTGGTTCGCCAGTGCGTGCACTTGGGCCTCGAAGCCCCATCTGCGTCTACCCTTGCCCGAACCGCCAGAATGAACATGCTGACGCCGGGAGACTTCGCTGCAGTCGCCCGTCAAAACAGATTCCGGCGGATTGGTTGCGCAAGTGATTTGGTTGATGCATTGGGTGCTGAATGCGCAATCAAGGAAGGCTCGCAGTCATCCATGGGGTTCTTGAACTGACTCACAACAAAGTTGGCTGAAGTATGCTGGCATGTGGTGGTGAGTTGCCCTGTAAATCGGGGAGGCCCATTGTGTTAAGTCCTCCTTGATCGGATCTGGGTTCTCGATCTATTTGCGACGCTTAATGTCGCAACCCGAATGATAGTTGAGTTATGCCAACTAGGACTTAATCATGACGACAAACAGTCACGACGCCTCCCACCTGCACGCCGTGAACATTGTGACTGGTATCCCCAGCGCTGAGGGAGTCAGTTCAATCCCAATTTCCGACTGTCAAATGCGTTCCCAATGCGGAAATTCAGATGATTTCTCAGAATGGGTCCAAATCCGCGTCATCGGGATAGGGCGTTCAGGTTGTCAAATCGTTGACCGTTTGTATCAACGGAAGTATGAGGAGCAATGTGTCCAACTCATCGCCATCGATGTCAACGAAGCTTCACTTTATCAATGCGGGGCTGACAAGCATATTCACTTAGCGGCATCTGTTGCGGATCGAGAAAAATACGTTGCTGAAATTCGCGTGCGTGTCGAGCAAGCAAAGGAGGCGATTTGTTCAGCAATGAGACGCGCGCACATGCTTTTCATCGTTGGCGAGGCAAGTGACTCAACTGGAAACGCTGCAGCCCCTTTGATTGCAAAGTGGGCCTCTGAGATGCACATACCAAATGTTGGTGCTCTCATCATGCCTTGCAAATCTGATACTGATATCGGCAATGAACTTGCTTACGATACTTTGAATCAGATGCGTTTGATCGCTGATAGTGTTATCGAGGTGAGCGCCGATGATGTTCGAAAACACCTGCACAGGCATGCGACATCCGCATGCATTTCGCTTGAGGCCAATGCTTTAGTCAGTGAGGCGATCAGAGGTGTTATCGATCTCGTCATGCTTCCAGGCTATGTGTGTGTGGACTTCGCCGATGTGTGCTCAGCATTCGATGAGCCTGATATAGGTGTCATCGGGATTGGGTTCGCTAGTGGCCCTGACCGTGCTCATTTGGCAGCGGAGCAAGCTTGGAGTAGTCCGTTAATGGGCGGCATTCAGACCTCTCAAATTAATGCACTGATTGCAATAATTTCTGTCGCACCGGGGACGTTCAGGTTGAGTGAAGGTAAGACTGTCATGACCACCATCCTGAACAAAGTAAGTAGCGAAACGTTCTTTATCTATGGAGCCCGTTTCAACCCCAGTCTCGGTGATCGGATTCAAGTGACAATCATCGCAACTGGCCACACTCGCTAACCATGCTCAGTTGAAATTTTCGATTGGGGACTACTGCACTCAATCCATTCATGCCAACCATCGATCTAGCAAGGATGACACATATGCCTTGTCCAGAACATGGCCAGCATTGGGAACCACCGTAGTTGGAATTTGGAGCATGCCAGCCCATCGCTTCACACTTTCTGGATCACTCTGCCAGTCTTGTGCACCTACATGGATTTCGCATCGCGTTGGAGGTGCGTAGGTGCCGGTTTCTGCCAACTCCATCAACTTCCCCGCATGCGGTGGAACGAATCCCATCCGCATCGTCTCATTGGAAAAATCCCCAATGATTGGGGATAACAGAAGCACCCATCCAACATAGGGAGGGAGCAGTCGCTGCGCATTCAAGAAAAGATAGGCACCGAAAGAGTTTGCAATCACTCGTGCCTCCGGCTTCCAAAACGCTGACTGAAGATCGTCTGCCACGATTTCAAGTTGCTCTGAAAACCTGAGCCTTCTAAATTCACCAATGGTTTCTCTCCCAGTGACTTCAAAGCCCCTGTTGGTCAGTGCTTGGCCAAGTCCGTTGGTCAGGCTTCCTCCATGCCCTGGGAGGTAGTAGATCGATGAACGCATCTTTACTTTCACCTATGCAAATCTCAATCCATGAGCAATACACCGTTACGGCCATGATCGAGCAGCGCATGCAAAGTTGGTAACTGCTCCACCAGCAATCCATGCTCTGATCGCGTCGCCAGAAGGTGCCCACACTTCGGGGAGAACCATTCGACAGTGTCATCTATAGCCACCCAGTGTGTTTGGGGTGTCGCATTTCTTCTTAGCCACTCACGACACTCCAGCTCCCGGTGGTATTGCAATTGATCCCGTGGAAGCGATCGCGAGTTGTCCGGATGTAAAACAGAGGGGGTTACGTCTATGACCCGTGCGCGAATTTCAGGAGTAAAAATTGCCTGCAGTTGCACCAAGCTATGGTCGTAACGCCAGCTAGAACTGATCACGACATCAACGTCTGGCGTTTGATGCAGAAGGCCTTCTAGCAATGGTAGCTTGCAAAAGAATGCATCGTTATTGCAGGGATCAGGATGGAGGACGCCGTCGAAATCAAGGAACAGAATGGTGGACATTCAGAAATGATGCATGGCGTATGCGACACGCAGTGACGCAAATGCGATTGTCTGCTTCGGAGCCCCAACTTCGACAAGTTGGAGTTCCGCTTTGGGTCGGGAGTACGCGTACGGTCCGAACCAGACCGGCCGTTGACGGCCCGGTTCTATCTCTGCACATTGACTGCCTGGTTTTAGCGGTACAGCGGACATAGGAGCCGCTGTGCCTCGAATGACTGGTAACGATCACCGAAGTCATTCGTGCCGCCGACCGCGACTGACTCAGTTCAGCCTTAACCGGTCTGTGCCAATGCAATTCACTGCAGCGAGCGGCTTCACTCACTCCGAACTCAGTCGGTCCTCGACCGGCCAGCACGAAGCAGTGTCTGGCCCACTGTGCTGTACGGGCTTGGCTCAGACCTCGTCGTCGGAGTATTCGGTGGCAATGGCGCGGAAGCCCGCTTCCACGGCCAGGAAGGCGTCGATGACGTCGGGGTCGAAATGGCTGCCTCGGCCCTCCAGCAGGATGCTCTTGGCCTTGGCATGGTCAAAGGCCGGCTTGTAGACGCGCTTGCTGATCAGCGCGTCGTAGACATCGGCCAGGGCCATCAGGCGGGCGGACAGGGGAATGGCGTCGCCGCGTAGTCCCTGCGGGTAGCCCGAACCATCCCATTTCTCCTGGTGGCAGTAGGCAATTTCCTTGGCGCACTCCAGGAACGGTACGCTCTTGCCCAGGCGCGCTTCGGCGGCTTCGATGGCCGCACGTCCGAGCGTGGTGTGCGTCTTCATGATCTCGAACTCTTCGGGCGTGAGCCGGCCGGGCTTGAGCAGCACGTGGTCCGGAATGCCCACCTTGCCGATGTCGTGCAGCGGCGCCGACTTGAACAGCAGGTCGATGGTGTGGTCGTCCAGCGTGGCAGCGTATTTCGGCAGCTTGCGCAGCTCCTGTGCCAGCAGGCGCACGTAGTGCTGGGTGCGCACGATGTGTCCGCCGGTTTCGTTGTCGCGCGTCTCGGCCAGCGAGGCCATGGTGAGGATCGTGACGTACTGGATTTCGCGCAGGTCTTCGGTGCGCCGCTGCACCTCTTGTTCCAGGTACTGGTTCTGGTCCTTGAGGAAATCGGCCGACGCCTTCAGTGCAAGGTGGGTCTTGATGCGCGACAGCACGATGGGGGGGCTGATGGGCTTGGTGATGTAGTCCACGGCGCCCAGCTCCAGACCGGTCTGCTCGTCGCTGGTTTCGCTCTTGGCGGTGAGAAAGATGACCGGAATGTCCCGGGTGTCGGGGGACGCCTTGAGCTGGCGGCAGACCTCGTAGCCATCCATCTCCGGCATCATGATGTCGAGCAGGATGAGGTCGGGTTTGGCGTCACCCGCCACGATCTTGAGTGCCCGCATGCCGCTGTTGGCGGCCTTGACCCGGTAGTGCGGGCCCAGCAGGTCGTTCATCAGCGAGAGGTTGGTCGGGGTGTCGTCCACCACCAGGATCATCGGGCGTTCGGCGGGGTTCGTCGTGGTAGGCATGGTGTCATTCCTGGGTGATCAGTTCCAGCGCCTCATCCAGCGCGAAACCAATGATGGCATTCTTGATCCGATGGAAGCTGCGGGGAAACGCCGCCATGAACAGGGATTCCCGTTCCAGAAAGTAGCGTTCGGCACTGGGGTCGTCTTCGGACAGCAGCATTTTCAGGCCAGTCAGGGCTTCTTCCACGGCTTCACTGGCAAACGCTACGGGGCTGGCCGCAGGCGTCTCCTGCAGGGGCAAGGCGGTCTGCAGTGCAGCTACCAGCTGCGCCAGGCTTGCGCGAACCTGTTCCAGCGCTGCTTGCCGGGCGTCGAGGCTGGCGGGCGGGGTCTGGCGCAGCAGGTCTTCCAGCGAGCCGGCCAGCGCCTGCAGGCCGCTGGCGCCAATGGTGCCGGACAAGCCCTTGAGCGTGTGTGCCACCCGCTCGGCGCCCTTGCGGTTGCCTTGGTCCAGTTCGTGGGCAATGCGGTCGGCCGCGTCGGACTGGTGGACCAGGAAGTCGCGCAGCAGGCCCAGATAGCGCTGGCGGTTGCCCAGGCAGCGGCGCAGTCCGGCCACCATGTCCAGGCCCTCGATGGCGCTGGGCAGGTCTGCCGCAGACGGATCGGCTGCCGGGGCAGGTGCCGCGGCGGAGCCCGGGGCGGCAACGGCCACGGTGCGTTGGCGCAGCGTGGCGGTGGGTATCCAGCGCAGCAGCACCTCGAACAGCAGGTGCGGCTCGATCGGCTTGGCCACGAAGTCCACCATCCCGGCATCCTTGCAGCGCTGGCGATCCGCCGCCATGGCATTGGCGGTCATGGCGATGATGGGGATGCGGCTCCAGCCGGGCAATGCCTGCAGGGTACGGGTGGCGTCGATGCCGTCCATCTCCGGCATCTGCATGTCCATCAGGATGGCGTCATAGCTGTTCTGTTGCGCCATCTCGACCGCTTCGCGCCCATTGTTCGCCACCTGCACCAGCACACCGGCCTCTGCCAGCAGCTCCTGGGCCACTTGCTGGTTGAGCGGATTGTCTTCGGCCAGCAGCACATGGGCATTGGCCAGGGCCTTGTAGGCGAGCGCGTCACTGGCGGTGGCGTGCTGGCGTTCACGCGCGGCATCCAGCGGCTCGCCAGAAAGCAGGCGCACCATGCTGTCGAACAGCAGCGACGGATTCAGCGGTTTGGACAGCACTTCGTGCACGCCGGCATCTGCTGCCTGCTGCAGCACGTCCTCGCGCGAGTAGGCGGTGACGATGGCCATGTGGGGTTGTCGCGGCAGTTCCAGGGTCTGGATCAGCCGCGCCGTCTGCACACCCGTCATGCCGGGCATCTGCCAGTCCAGCAGCACCACGTCGGGCAGCTGGTCCTGTTGTGCCAGCGTGCGCAGGGTTTCGAGCGCCTGTGGCCCCGATTCGACGCTGCTCACCTCGAAGCTCATGCTGGCCAGCAGCTTGACCATGACTTCGCGGGCCAGCGCGTTGTCGTCCACCACCAGCACACGGCTGCCGCGCAGGTCGGGCCGTGGCAGGCGTGGCTTGATTTCCTGGTGGCCGACGCCGACGCGCGCCGAGAACCAGAAGGTGGACCCCACACCCACCTCGCTTTCGACACCCACGTCGCCACCCATCAACTGGGCCAGTTGCTTGGCGATGGCCAGGCCCAGGCCCGTGCCGCCGTATTTGCGGGTGGTGGAAGCGTCAGCCTGCTGGAAACTCTGGAACAGCCGAGCGATCTGCTCCTGCGTCAGGCCGATGCCGGTGTCGTGCACGGCAAAGCGCAGCAGGGCATGGGCCTCGGTCTGTTCCAGCACTGAGACGCGGATGTCGATCGTGCCCGACTCCGTGAACTTGACCGCATTGTTGGTGTAGTTGATGAGGATCTGGCGCAAGCGCAGTGCATCGCCCAGCAGCACCGGGGGGACGTCGGGCTCAACGTTGATGATGAGTTCCAGCCCCTTTGCCGCCGCCTTCTCGGTCACCAGCGTGGCTACGTCGTCCATCAGGCTCTCCAGCATGAACTGCAGGTTCTCGATCTGCAGCATGCCCGCTTCCACCTTGGAGAAGTCGAGGATGTCATTGATGATGCCCAGCAGGTGCTGCCCCGATTGCTGGATCTTCTGGATGTAGTCGCGCTGCTGCGGGTTGAGTGCCGTGTTCTGCGCCAGAAAGCTCATGCCGATGATGGCGTTCATCGGCGTGCGGATCTCGTGGCTCATGTTGGCCAGGAAGTCGCTCTTGTGCCGGTTGGCCGCTTCGGCCGCCGCGCGGGCTTCCTGAGCCGCATTGAACAGACGCACGTTTTCCATGGCGATCAGGGCCTGGTCGGCGAAGGTGCGCAGCAGTTCGGTCTGGTGAACGGAAAACCCCCCCGTCAACGCCCGTCCGACCAGAATGAAACCGCGCAACTGCTGTTCCTGCCGCATGGGGCACAGGACCAGGCTGTTCATCCCCACGGCCTGCATGCATTCCCGCACCAGCTGGTCCTGCGCGGTCTCGACTTCGGTGCCCATGTCGATGAGCAGTTCGCCGGCCTCCAGCACGGGGGCCAGGGGAAACGCTGCCAGCGACGTGGGGAACAAACGGTGCAGTGGTACCAGTGCGTCGGACTGCGTGGTGCTGGCACTGGCCACACGGATCTGATCCCCTTCGACCACACACAGGCAGGCGATGTCGCCCGACAGGTTGCTGCGTGAATTCGAAGCGATGGCATCGAACACCGGTTGCACGTCACTGTGGGAGCTGGCGATGACCTTCAGCACGTCGGAGCTCGCCGCCTGGCGATTCAACGCCTCGCGGGTCTCGTTGAAGCGGCGCACGTTCTGGATGGCGATGACCGCATGGTCGGCAAAGCCTTCGAGGATCTCGACTTCCTTGGGGCTGAATCCCCCCACCTGGTCGCGGCCCACATACAGGGTACCGACACCCTGGCCCTCGGACACCAGCGGCACGAACACAATGGAGCGGGTGCCCGTGGCCGCGCTGTTGCGCCGCAGCGTTTCCGTCACCCCCGGATCGTTGTGGATGTCGTTGTACTGGATGATCTGCTTTTCCTTGATCGCGCGTCCGGTGTTGGAGCCCGGCACCAGCTTGCTGGGCAGGTAGCGCGCCAGGTCTTCCGAACCCGGCCCGAAATGCGCGCCGAGGTGGACCACGTCATCGTCTTCGAGGTAGAGGATGCCCCCGTGCAGGCCCTTGAACAGTTCGAAGCAGACCTCGGTGATCTTCTTGAACACCGGCTTGGGGTCATCGGTGGACTGCCCCATGACCCGCAGGATGCCGGCCGATGCGTTTTGCCGCGCCTGGAACTCGCGCTGCTCTTCGGCGCGCAGGCGGCGTTCCTCTGCCAGGGCCTGTTCCGGGTTCATGCAAGCGGGCCCTGCAGCTGGCGCGAAAGGCGGTGCAGCCCGTCATGGAGGGTGGCAGCGTCCCGTGCCTGGGCCAGCACCTGCAGGGAGAGCGCCTGCACCTCTTCGTGGCCGAGGCGCCCGCGGGCCATGGCCGTGATGATGCGTGGCACCATCAGTTCGTGCAGATCGCTGATGCGTTGCGGGCGCTGGCGCCCACCACCCTGACGCGGGTGCGATTGGTCATACGCAGGCTGCAGCGCGGGGGCGTCCTCGCGTGGCGCGCTGCGTGTGAGCACCCCTTCGAACGTGGGGGCGTGGCGCACGCGGTCGCCCATGCACCAGCGTGCCTGGGGTACTCCTGCCCATTGGAGCAAGGTCGCGAGGATGGAGGTGGAGTCGTACGCCACAGGCGTGTTGGACCGGAACACCGTGCGCTCTTCGATCCACGGCGAGACCAGGATGGTGGGTACCCGCACACCCATGAGGTCATAGCGGAAGCCGTCGTTCACGTCGTTGGGCCAGGGGTTGACGGCGCGCGGTGGGGGCGCATGGTCAAACACGCCGCCGTGTTCGTCGAAGGTGATGACGAACAGGGTGTCCTTCCAGGCCGGGCTGCGGCGCAGGGCGTCGTAGATCTCGTTGAGGGCGATTTCACCTACCAGGGGATCGGCGCCCGGGTGGTAGGAGGTGGTGCCGGCCATGGCGATCCAGATCGGCTCCAGGAAGCTGAAGGCCGGCAGCTTGCCCGCCAGTGCATCGGCCTTGAAGCGGTCCACCGTGTCGAGGAAGCTGGTAGGGTTGCCCGCAATCGCCGTATCGACCGACGGGATGGTGCCCTGGAGGAACAGGTGGTAGGTGTGGACAAAGTTCATCCACTCGACCGAGTGGTAGAGCTTCCAGTCGGTGAAGCCATTGCTCCACAGGGTTTTCCAGATCGACGCCCGGTGCGGATTGCTGGGCCAGTACTGGTAGGTCGGGCCGTTCTGGAAGTTGTTGAGTTCGCCCAATGCCGAGCCGGTGAAGGCAAAGGCGCGGTTGGGGTCGGTCGGCCCGGGCATGGAGCAGAACCACGCGTCCGAGACCGCAAAGTTCCGGGCCAGGCCGTTGAGGATGGGAAGTTGCTGCGGGGAATAGCCCTGCATCACTTCATGCACACCGTTGTTCCAGACAAAGCCACCCATGCCCGGCGTGAGTTGGCGCTCGTAGCCCTGCGGCTGCCCGTAGAACAGCTGGCGCAGCACATCGGACTTGTCGTGGAAGGGGTCGTTGGGCAGGAAGTCGAGGTCGTAGTCCTCGCTCAGCTGACCGCCCTGGTACTGGCTGACGGGCACGCGAACCGGCGTCTTGCCATCGGGCCCGCCACAGGGGTCGATGTTGAACATGTCCGCGCTGGCGCCATCGAAGGGGCGGTCATGGCCGATGAAGCGGATGCCGGTGTCCTTCTTGTCGTAGAGCCAGCCGCAGACATGGTCGAAGCTGCGGTTCTCCAGCATCAGGTAGACCACATGCTTGATCTTGTCGCGCATGAAGTCCATGGTGCCCGGTTCCTTGGCCCGTGCCGGGTCGATGCGCCGGGGCTGCTGGACGCTGGTGAGGGTGGTGTGGGCGTCGAAGCCTTCGGGCAGGGCTCCCTCCCGCACGGGGCCGGTCAGCGGGTCGGCGCTGGTGGGGTCGAAGCGCCACAGCTGGTAGCGGCGCGTGGTGGTGTCCCAGCACAGCACCTGCTCCCCAATGGGCACGAGGCGGTGCTGTGGCCCGATGTGGCTCCAGCGCCCCTGCTGCACGGCCGGCAAGCCCAGCGGCATGATCGCTTGGGGGTCGAAGCTCCACAGCCAATAGTCCCCGGTTTCCGGCAGACGGTCGAGCACGTAGTTCCCCAGCGGGATGAGTTCGTGGTCGAAATCGATGGTGTCGAACGATCCCTGGGGCGTGTAGGGCGTGGGCAGCGGGTCCTGACTCTGGGCACTGCCAGGGTTCAGTTGCAGCGGGTTGGGGTCGAAGTTCCAGAGCTGGAAGGTGCCACGTCCCATGGTTGGGATGACGTTGAGCATGAAGCTGCCCAAGGGCAGCAGCATGAGGTTTTCTCCGGAGTCATAGCTTTCCTTGGCGCCATTGGGGTTGCCGAAGTCTGCCCGGTAGCTCCAGAACTTCGCCTTGGTCCACAGGCCCTTCTGCAGGGCCGGGGCCATGAGCGGGTTGGGGTTGGCAGGGTCGAAGGCAAACAGCCGGTAGGGGAACACCGGCTGGTAGTCCTTCAGCACCATCGGGCCCCATTCCAGCAGGTAGCGACCGATGGGGGCGATCTGGTGCGACCTGTCGAAGCGGGCCTGATCGCCCAGTGGCACGGCCTGCAGCAGGTCCGGGTGGTCAGGGCGGAACTGCCAGATGCCATAGGCGTCGCTGTCGTCGCGTCGGCTGATGAGGAAGTCATCGGTCTGCTGCAAGGCTGGGTGCATGGGGTTTCTCCACATTTGGCACAGGGCTCGAATATATTGCGGCTTTCGTCGACATTTGCTCAAGGAGGTTTTCATGTCGCAATTTCCCGAAGCCATGCCCCATGGTGACATCCAGGAAGTGTTCCCGAACGTCTTTTTCGTGACGGGCACCATGAAAACCGTGCTGATGGGGGCGCATTGGCACTTCAGCCGCAACATGACCATTGTGCGCGAGGGCCAGGACCTCACCCTGATCAACGCGGTACGCCTGTCCGATGAGGGGCTGGCAAAGCTCGATGCACTGGGTCGTATCAAGCATGTGGTCAAGATCGGCGCGCTGCACGGACTCGACGATGCCTTCTACAAGGACCGTTACGGTGCCACCTTCTGGGCCCTGCCCGGCATGCAGCACAGCCATGACCTGGTGCCGGACCGGTTGCTGGCGGAAGCGGGGGACTTGCCGTTCTCGGGTGCCAGTCTGTTCGTCTTCCAGCACACCAAGTTGCCCGAATGCATCATCCGCATCGACCGCGAAGGCGGCATTCTGGTGGCCTGTGATGCGCTGCAGAACTGGCTCGCACCGGACGCCTTCTTCTCGGACGAGTCGCGGCAGATGATGACGCAGATGGGGTTCTTCCAGCGCGCCAACATCGGACCGGTGTGGATGCAGGTCAACGAGCCGCAGGCCCAGGATTTTGTGCGCCTGAAGACGCTGTCGTTCAAGCACGTGCTCCCCGGTCACGGCTCGCCCTTGCGCGACCAGGCGCAGGAGGCGTTTTCCGAGCGCTTTGCCCAGGTATTTGGCCTCTGACCGTACGCGCGACTCCCGGATTGCGCAGGCGTGCGGGGGTCAGGGCTTGCTGTTGCCGTAATCCGGTAGCGGGCAGGCCTGGTTGCCGTGTGCCTTGCACCAGGCCTTGGCGCGGGTCGTGTCCCAGGGAGCAAACTGCGGGCTCTTGTCGATGACTGCGTTCATGCACAGTTGCTGTGCCTGCGCGGGCGCAAGGTGTGCCCCCAGATAGGCATCGTGGCAGGCGGCCTGTACGGCCACCGGGTCGGCGTCCGGCGTATCGCCCATCTTCTTCGCAAAGCATGCCGATGCGAGGTCCTGGCCCACGGTGGTCAGGAGTCCTGGGCAGCTCTGGTAGACCGCAGCGATGGGGTGGTTGGCGCCCGAGTAGGCGGACTTCCGGTTCGGTGCCTGGGGGTCCAGTGCCACGGTGCCGGCCTTCAGCACACCGGTGGGCTGGTCCGGGTAGACGGTATTCCAATAGCCGGTGGCTTCCTTGCCGAACACGATCACCGGCAAGCCTGTGCGAGGCGTTGCCCTTTGGGTGAGCGATTGCAGCATGGCGGGGATGTATCCCGAGCCGGAGGCACCCCAGTATTTCACGGCATTCTCGGTGGTGAAGCAGCCGCTCTGGCCGCTGCCCGGGGCCGCAATCGGGAAGATGTCCACCGTGGTGGTGTAAAGCGTCCAGTCGTCAGGCGCAACGCCCACCGACACCAGCAGGCGGCGCCAGCGGTTGAGGGTGGCGTTGTTGAGGTAGTCCGACTGCTGCATTGCTGTGTAGGGGGGGTAGTGCAGCAGCATGACCATCTTCTGGGCTTGCATGGGCAGGCCTAGTGGCAGATAGAACTGCCAGGGCCCCACGCAATGCAGGGCATTGCCATTGGCGTCCTGGCCTTTCGGTTCCCAGCAGTTCCGCTCAGGGCTGTTCTGGCAGGCCTGAACCCCGGCCAGCCCCAGTTGACCGGTCTTGAGCCAGGCAGGATGGCGCTGGACATAGGACTGGGCCTGCGCCTGGGCAGACTGGAACGTGACCTGGTAGCCCTGTTCACCCAAGGGCGTCACCTGCAGGTTGCAGGCGTCGGTAATGCGGTCACGCACCAGCGTGTTCTGCAGGTAATACTGGATGCTCGCCGCCACCGCCATGGATTGGTCGTAGTCGGACATGCTCGCGGTACGAATCACGGGATAGAGCTGGTCTACCTCCAGTTTGTTCCCCAGGACATAGGTGATGGTCGGCGCAGTGCAGGCGGCCTGCGCTGCCGTGAGCCCTGTGGTGAGTGCCAGTACAGCAAGCAGGCACTTGGCAAGTAGATGCGCAACAGATCGCATGGAACAGTCTCCTCGTGGTTTTGGCGGCAGCTGGCGGGGTGGCCCGCGTCGGTGAAGATGCAATGGGGGCATGGATTCAGGCCGGGCCACCCGGGCCCAGTGTGTCATCGGAATCCTCTTTTTTCAACGCCAGCGCCTCCTCATACAGCGCATTGCGGTGCTCTCCGGTGATCTCTGCGGCCAGCTTCACCGCCGTCTTCAGCGGCAGTTCAGTCATCAGCAGCTTGAGTAGCTTGGTATTGCCGCCCCCCTGGGCCGCCACGGGAGCCGGGTGCAGCACCAGCACGAATTCGCCGCGCTGGCGGTGGCTGTCGGCCTGCAGCCACGAGGCAAACTCGGCGGCTGGCATCTGGGCGATGGATTCGAACTGCTTGGTGAGTTCGCGGCCCACCGTGACCTGCCGTTCCCCCAGCACCGCCAAGGATTGCGCCAGGGCCAGGATGCGGTGCGGGGCTTCGAGCAGCACCACAGCGCGCGCTTCGGCCGCCAGTGTCTCCACGGCACTGGCGCGCTCACCGGCCTTGGCGGGCAGGAAGCCCTGGAACACGAAACCCGAAGTCTCCTCACTGGTGGCGCCAACGGCGGCGGCGCTGAGCAGGGTGGTCACGCTGCTGGCGCCGGGCAGGGGCATCACGCGCAGGCCGGCCGCGTGCACGGTGGCCACCAGGCGTGCGCCGGGGTCGCTGATGCCGGGGGTGCCGGCGTCGCTCACATAGGCGACACGCTTTTGCTGCTGCAATAGCGACACTACGCCTTGCGCAGCTTCGCTTTCGTTGTGCTGGTGCACGGCCAGCAACTGGTGGCTGCTCTTGTCAATGCCGTAGGCGCGCAGCATCTGCTGGGTATGGCGGGTGTCCTCGCAGGCAATGGTGTCGCACAGTTGCAGCACCTGCAGGGCGCGCAGCGTGATGTCGGCCAGGTTGCCGATGGGGGTGGCAACCACATACAGCGCGCCGGCGGGATAATGCTGGTTGCCGGCAGCGTCGCTGGCGGCGCGCAGGGCAGAGGAATAATCGGTCGTCAATGGCAACTCTTTTCTTCAGGCAGGCCAGCACCACCAAGGCCTTGGGCGATGCTGCCGAGGACGCGGCCCTGGCGCACCTGCACAAGGCGGGCTTGCGGGTGTTGGAGCGCAATTATCGGACGCCCGGGCGCGGCGGTGGTGAAATCGACCTCGTCATGCGCTCACCCGACGGTACCGTGGTGTTTGTGGAGGTGCGCCGACGTGCCGACAGCCGCTTTGGCGGTGCAGCGGCCAGTGTGGGTGGAGACAAGCAGCGGCGCATCGTGTTCGCAGCGCGGCACTACCTGCTGCGCCATGGGGGTGAGCCGGCCTGCCGGTTCGATGTGGTGACAGTGCAGCCCTCGGGGCTGGAATGGATACAAGGAGCTTTCGATGCAGGCTGAACGCCGCCGCCACCCCCGGGCAGGGGACGCTTTACCCCCGGTAACCACGCCCCCCGCAGGGACAGAGGAGGCCGAAGGTATCATCGGGCACATGCTCGAACAACGGATCCAACAACATTTCATCGATAGCGCCGACCTCAAGTACAAGGCGGCGCAGAGCCTGAGCGCACCCATCGCGGCAGCGGTTCAGGCCATCCTGGCCTGCGTCACCGGTGGCGGCAAGGTATTGGCTTGCGGCAATGGTGGCTCAGCGGCCGATGCCCAGCACTTCTCGGCCGAATTCGTCGGCCGCTTCGAGCGTGAACGCCCCGAACTGGCGGCCATCGCGCTCACGACCGATACCTCCATCATCACCGCGGTGGGCAACGACTACTCCTACGACGCGATCTTCTCGCGCCAGGTGCGGGCCCTGGGGCAACCCGGTGACGTGCTCATTGCCATCACCACCAGCGGCAATTCCAGCAATGTGCTGGCGGCCATCGAGGCGGCCCATGCCCGCGACATGGTGGTGGTGGGGCTGTCGGGTCGCAATGGCGGCAAGATGGCCAAGCTACTGCGTGACACCGACGTGCACATCTGTGTGCCGCACGAGCGCACGGCCCGTATCCAGGAAGTCCATATTCTGGCGCTGCATTGCATCTGTGACGGCGTCGATGCCCAATTGCTGGGCGATCAGGAAGGTAACGCATGAAGACAGGTTTGATTCAACGCACGGTGCTGATACTTGCGGCGGCTTCGGCGCTGGGCGCGTGTGTGCCGCTGGTTCCGGCCATGATGGGTGGAGCCGTCGTGGGTGGTGCCATGGTGGCCAGCGACCGCCGTACCTCGGGCACGGTGGTGGAAGACCAGGGCATCGAGTTCAAGGCCGGTGCCCGCATCCGCGACAACCTGGGCGAGCGGGTGCACGTGAACGTGACCAGCTACAACCGCCAGGTGCTGCTGACCGGTGAAGTGCCGAGCGAGCAGGACAAGCAGTTGGTCGAGCGCATCGTGGCCAACGTCGAGAACGTGCGCAACATCGTCAACGAGCTGGGCGTCATGGGCAATTCGACACTCGCGCAGCGTTCCAGCGACTCCCTGACGACGGGTCGGGTCAAGGCGGCCATCGTGGATGCGCAGGACCTGTTTGCCAATGCGTTCAAGATCGTGACCGAGCGCGGTACCACCTATGTCATGGGGCGTGTGACGCAGCGCGAAGCCAAGCGTGCCACCGAGATCATTGCCGCCACCAGTGGTGTGCAGCGCGTGGTGCGGGTGCTGGAAATCATCAGCGAGGACGAGCTGGCGCGCTTGCTGCCGCCACCCAATGCCCAGAACAACCGGGCACCGGCCAAGGACGAGGGCTACACCAAGTAGCTGCGCCTCTCCCGCTGTGGAATACAAGAACGGCCCGCGAAGGGCCGTTTTGCTTTTTCAGTCTGCCGGTAGCAGCCAGCGTCAGCGCAAGCGCTTGATCAGGCTGCTGGTATCCCAGCGGTTACCACCCATGTGCTGCACATCGGCATAGAACTGGTCGACCAGGGCCGTCACGGGAACGCGTGCGCCGTTGCGGCGGGCTTCTTCCAGCACGAGCCCCAAGTCCTTGCGCATCCAGTCCACGGCAAAGCCGAAGTTGAACTGGTCGGCGACCATGGTCTTGCCGCGGTTGTCCATCTGCCAGCTCTGCGCGGCGCCCTTGCCGATCACATCCAGCACCTGGTTCATGTCCAGTCCAGCCTTCTGGCCGAAGGCAATGGCCTCGCTCAGGCCCTGTACCAGGCCGGCAATGCAGATCTGGTTGACCATCTTGGCCAACTGTCCGGCACCGCTCTCGCCCAGCAGGGTGAAGGCCCGCGAAAAAGCCATGGCCACGGGCTTCACGGTTTCGAAGGCTGCGGCATCGCCCCCGCACATCACGGTCAGCAGGCCGTTTTGCGCACCGGCCTGGCCACCCGATACCGGGGCATCGATGAACTGCAGGCCCTCGGCGCGGGCAGTCGCGCTGAGCTCGCGCGCCACATCGGCCGAAGCGGTGGTGTGGTCGACGAAGATGGCGCCGGGCTGCATGCCGGCAAAGGCGCCGTCCGGGCCGACGGTGACGCTGCGCAGGTCGTCGTCGTTGCCGACGCAGCAGAACACGATGTCGGCGCCCTGGGCTGCGAGCCGCGGCGTGGCCGCGAATTTCAGGTCACTTCCGCCGGTAGCCCCCGTCAATGCTGCGTGCCACGCTTCCGATTTGGTAGCAGTTCGGTTGTAGACGGTCACGCTGTGGCCAGCCAATGCCAGGTGGGCTGCCATGGGGTAGCCCATGACGCCCAGGCCGATGAAGGCGACGCGGCGCGAAGGGGTGGTTTCGTAGGTTTTCGGATTGGTCTGGGTCATTGGACGATGGTCATGTTCTCGGTGCCGGCGGCCAGGTCGGTGGTGCGGCCGCGCTGGCTGTTGAGCTTGATCTGCAGGCGCAGGTCGTTCACGGAGTCGGCATTGCGCAGCGCGTCTTCATAGGTGATGGCGTTGAATTCGTACAGGTCGAACAGTGCCTGGTCGAAGGTCTGCATGCCGAGGTTGCGGCTCTTCTTCATGATCTCCTTCACCTCAGAGACGTCACCCTTGAAGATCAGGTCGGAGATGAGCGGGGAGTTGAGCATGATCTCGACTGCCGCCACGCGGCCCTTGCCGTCCTGCTTGGGGATCAGGCGTTGTGACACCAGGGCCTTGAGGTTGAGCGACAGGTCCATGAGCAGCTGTGCGCGACGCTCTTCGGGGAAGAAGTTGATGATGCGGTCCAGCGCCTGATTGGCGCTGTTGGCATGCAGCGTGGCCAGGCACAGGTGACCCGTCTCTGCGAAGGCCACGGCGTGTTCCATGGTCTCGCGGTCGCGGATCTCGCCCATCAGGATCACGTCGGGTGCCTGGCGCAGGGTGTTCTTCAGTGCAGCCTCCCAGCTGTCGGTATCCAGGCCCACTTCGCGTTGGGTCACGACACAGTTCTTGTGGGCGTGCACGAACTCCACCGGGTCTTCCACGGTGATGATGTGGCCGTAGGAATTCTCGTTGCGCCAGTCCACCATGGCTGCCAAGGTCGTGGATTTGCCGGAGCCGGTGGCCCCGACCATGATGCACAGGCCGCGCTTGGTCATGGCCACGTCCTTGAGCACCTGCGGGACCCCCAGCGAATCGATGGTCGGCAGGGTCATCGGAATCACGCGCAACACCAGGCCGATGCGCCCCTGCTGCACGAAAGCGTTGACGCGGAAGCGCCCGATACCCGGCGGCGAAATGGCGAAATTGCTTTCCTTGGTCCTCTCGAACTCGGCAACCTGCTTGTCGTTCATGATGGAACGCGCCAACGCCAGCGTGTGGGCCGGGGTCAGCGGCTGCGGCGACACCTTGGTGACCTTGCCGTCCACCTTGATGGCGGGGGGGAAATCCGCCGTGATGAACAGGTCCGAGCCATTGCGGCTGATCATCAGACGCAGCAGGTCGTTGATGAATTTACTGGCTTGATCGCGCTCCATGAGAGCACCTCCTTGACTGGGTTAGCCGGGGAAATTCTCGGGAATCTTCGCTTTCGAACGCGCCTCGGCCGGGCTGATCACGTTGCGCCGCACCAGGTCGGTCAGGTTCTGGTCCAGCGTCTGCATGCCCACGCTGTTGCCGGTCTGGATGGCCGAGTACATCTGGGCCACCTTGGCCTCGCGGATCAGGTTGCGGATGGCGCTGGTGCCCAGCATGATCTCGTGGGCCGCCACGCGGCCCTGGCCGTCCTTGGTCTTGCACAGGGTCTGCGAAATGACGGCCTGCAGCGACTCGGACAGCATGGCGCGCACCATTTCCTTTTCTTCGGCCGGGAACACGTCGATGATCCGGTCGATGGTCTTGGCGGCACTGGAGGTGTGCAGCGTGCCGAACACCAGGTGGCCGGTTTCCGCCGCGGTCATGGCCAGGCGGATGGTTTCGAGGTCACGCATTTCACCCACCAGGATCGCGTCCGGGTCTTCACGCAGGGCGGACTTCAGCGCGGCGGCGAACGACAGGGTGTGCGGCCCCACTTCGCGCTGGTTGATCAGGCACTTCTTGGATTCGTGCACGAATTCGATCGGGTCTTCCACCGTGAGGATGTGGCCGAACTCGCTCTCGTTGAGGTAGTTGATCATGGCCGCCAGCGTGGTGGACTTGCCCGAACCGGTGGGGCCGGTCACCAGCACCATGCCGCGGGGCTTCAGGGCCAGGTCGGCAAAGATCTTGGGGGCGTTGAGCTGCTCCAGCGTGAGGATCTTGCTCGGAATGGTCCGGAACACCGCGCCGGCACCGCGGTTGTGGTTGAAGGCATTGACACGGAAACGCGCTAGGCCGTCGATCTCGAACGAGAAGTCGATTTCGAGAAACTCTTCGTAGTGCTTGCGCTGCCCATCGTTCATGATGTCGTACACCATGGCGTGCACCTGCTTGTGGTCGAGCGCCTCCACGTTGATGCGGCGCACGTCGCCGTGGACACGGATCATGGGGGGCAGACCGGCGGAGAGGTGCAAGTCCGAAGCTTTGTTCTTGACGCTGAAGGCCAGCAGTTGGGTGATGTCCACAGAAGTCTCCGAAGGGTGGGCGGATAAGGCGCTTTTGTTTGCTACGCTTGGAGCATTATGACCATGATTGCCGACAATCTCCATCAGGTGCAGGCCCGAATCGACGCCGGCGTGGCGGCCGCTGGGCGGGTCCTTGGCAGTGTGCAGTTGTTGGCCGTTTCCAAGACCTTCGGGCCCGATGCAGTACGCGATGCGTTTGCGGCTGGGCAACATGCCTTTGGCGAAAACTACATCCAGGAGGCGGTGGACAAAATCACCGCTCTGGCTGACCTGCGCTCCCAGCTGCAGTGGCACTGCATTGGCCCCATCCAGAGCAACAAGACGCGCCCGGTGGCGGAACACTTCGACTGGGTACACACGGTGGACCGGCTGAAGATCGCCCAGCGCCTAAGTGACCAGCGCCCGGCCGACATGGCGCCCTTGCAGGTCTGCATCCAGGTCAACGTGGATGGTGGTCCTACCAAGTCGGGTGTGGCGCCGGAGGAGGCCCTGGCGCTGGCCCGCGCCGTCGCCGCACTGCCGCGCCTGCAACTGCGCGGCCTCATGTGCATCCCCGAGCCCGCTCCTAATTTTGAAGCTGCCTGCGCAGTATTTGCAAGGGCTAGAGCCCTATTTGATTCCCTGAATGCCCAGGGGTTGGCGCTCGACACCCTGTCCATGGGCATGAGCGCCGACCTGGAGGCCGCCATCCACAGCGGCAGCACCCTGGTGCGCGTGGGCAGCGCCATCTTCGGGGCACGGGACTATGGCACAACTGCGCACTGAGCGGTGCCGCAAACGCGAGGAAACCAGGGTGGACCCAATGATCAGCGCCCCGCGGCGCAGCAAGCTGGCCGTAGTGCGTGCGCTGGGGCTTCTGAGCCTGCTGGCTGCCACAGCGGCCTGCAGCAGCGACCCGAGCAGCACCGCACGTGTGGTGTACGACAAGCAGGTGCAGGTGCCGTTTCCACCAGAGTTGGTGCAGGCAGGTGTCAAGGGCATCCAGTTTCGCCACTTTGATTGGAACGCGCAGACGGATGAAATTGCGGCCAGCGCCGAACAAGGCCCCTGGGTCTACATCGTCAACGCCAAGACGGGGGAAACCAAAACGCTGCGCAGTGGCGTGCGTGGCGGCGGGCGAAAAGTGGCATGGATACCGGGAACGACCCGACTGGTGGCCGAGCGCACCCAGTCGGACGGCAAGGTGACTGAGCTGTTCGCCCGCGTGTACGACACCAGCAAGGGGCCGGAGGACTTTCAGGAAACGCCCTCGTCCAATGTGATGGATGTGGTGCGCGGAACCGTACTGCCGGATGGTCGCAAAGGTTTTTTAGTGTTTGGCTACCCCCGCAAAATGCCCAATGAAAAGGGGGAACTAGTGCGCGTAGAACACTACGCCGCTCTTTACGCAGAACCCGACTGGAAACTGGTACGCACGGTGCGAGGTTATCCCAAGGACGACAACGACTACCAAATCGAAAGAGCCGATGCCGCCAATACACCGCGCGGCCTACTGGTAGCTACACAGGCCTACAACACCTACCGACCTACGGGAGTACCGGCCACCGATGGCAGCGGTCGGATGCAACGACCCGACGAAATCCGGGTCATCAACCTCAATACCCAAAAGATTGAATGCGAGATCGATATTCACGATGGGGATTACACGGATTGGGCCCATGGAGATAGAAGACACGCTTTGTCGCTTGACGGCAAATGGTTGGCGGTAGTGGCTGTATGGAATATTGATCTGTATGACATGACAACGTGTCGCCGCAAATACCAGCTATCAAAGGGGGATGTTATGCATAGCACTCCACCCTTTGGGGGTCAGGCGAGTTTGCGATTTACACATGACTCTCAATACCTGATTACCGTCGGTGGCGATATCCGTACCAAGTTGGGTGGCTACTTGAACGTGTGGCGTGTGCAGGATGCCCGGCACATCTACGGGGAGCAGGTGGAAACACCGGAGGCCTTGGGAGTTTCGCCCACTGACAACCGATTTATCGTTGGCCATCAGCGCGGTGACATCAGTTTTTTCCGCATCAAGGACTGAACCGGTTCCTTGGCATGGTTTCAATACAGATTTGCTACTCAATTAATAGCTTTGTACGTAGTATTTCTTGGGGCCAGGGCCATTATTTGCCCGGTGATTGCCCCAGCGGCTTGATGTTGCCGCAATCCGCGCCGAGCCACTTGCCGCTGCCCTGCATGTCCATCTTTTCGGGTTGGCCCTTGACGGTGGTGGTCATGGCCATCCTCATGCTGTAGGCCTCGCGGCCCTGGAACGTGACTTCACCCTCGCCGCTGCTGGGCGGGTTGGTGCAGGTAAAGCTGTACTTCATGGTGTTGCCGACGCGAGGAGACTGGGTGTGCTTGCAGTCACCGCGGCGCTCGGCCGGTATCTCGTTGCGCTCGGCCATGTCCTTGCTCATGCACACCTTCATGCGCATGCCGCCATCACCGGCGGGGCCGCCCATCTGCATGCCCTGCTTGGCCATCATGTCCTGCACCATCTTTCGTTGCTCGGGCGACATCGACGCCATCTGCTGGTTCATCTGTTCCATGGCACCCGCCATGCGCCCGCCTTGGGCGCCCTGCATCTGGGTGGTAATTTCCCACAGGCCGGGCTGCAGGGTCTGGGCATGGCCCAGGGCGGCGCAGGCTGTCAGCCCGACGGTAGTGATGGCGCGAAGCAGTGGCATGGCATGGCCTCCTCAAAAGGCCATTGTGCGCCGCGCGACCGTGTTTGGAAAGCCTCGGCCCGAAGGCTAGCCGAGCGGGATGTGGGTGCTGCTCTTGACCTCTTCCATCACCGCGTAGGTGCGGGTCTCGCGCACGCCGGGCAGCTGCCACAGCACGGTGCCGGCAAAGGCGCGGTAGGCGTTCATGTCGGCCATGCGGGTCTTGAGCAGGTAGTCGAAGCCGCCGGCCACCATGTGGCACTCCATGATTTCGGCGCGCACCTGCACCGCGGCCCGGAATTCGTCGAACACATGCGGGGTGGTCTTGTCGAGCAGCACTTCCACGAACACCAGCATGCCGGCGCCCAGCTTGAGCGGGTTGAGCCGCGCCTCATAACCCAGGATGAAGCCATCCTTGGTGAGTCGTTGCACCCGCGCCAGCACTGCCGTGGGCGACAGGCTCACGGTTTCGGCCAGCTTGAGGTTGGAGATGCGCCCATCTTCCTGCAGGCAGCGCAGGATCTTGAGGTCGATGCGGTCCAGTTCGGCGTTCTTGTCGGTCATGACAGGCGGTAGGTTTCGAGGTGGATGCTGGTTTCTGTACTGCTGATGCCGCGGATCAGGCGGATGCGCTCCAGCACCTTGGAGAGTTCCGACAGGTTAGCGGCGCGCAATTCGGCCAGCAAGTCCCAGCGCCCGTTGGTGTCGTGCAGGGCAGCCACCCCCGGCTCGCCCAACAGGCTGGCGATCACGGCGCGGGTTTCGTTGCCCTCCACGGCCACGCTCATCCAGGCATGGATTTCATTGGGCTGGGCATCGGGGCGCAGGCGCACCGTGTATCCCACGATGGTGCCGTTGTCTTCGAGGCGGGTGATGCGGTTGGTGACAGTGCCGCGGGAAACACCGAGCTTGGCGGACAGGGTCGCCACGCTGGTGCGTGCATCCTTGCGCAAGAGCGCAATGAGTTGGTGGTCTATTTCATCCATGGCTGACTATTTGGCAATATGAACTATCTATTTGTCAAGTTTTTGACGAAAAGCTAGCATAGTTGACGATTTACTTTGATATGGCGTTTGCAGACACTTCTCCAAGCTTTGATTGACAGGAGACACACCATGCAAAACACCAAGACCGTCAGCACCCAATTCCTCAGCGTTCAGGACGTCGCCGCCATCGTCGGCCGCGTCGGCATCCGCACGGTGCTGGAGCGTTTGGCCCAGCGCATTGACGCCGACTACCAGCGCTGGCAGTCCTTCGACAAGGTGGCCCGCGTGGCAGCCCATTCCGCCGAGGGCGTGATCGAACTCATGCCCATTGCCGACGACACCACCTATACCTTCAAGTACGTCAATGGTCACCCCAAAAACACCAAGGACGGCCTGCCCACCGTCATGGCCTTCGGCGTGCTGGCCGACGTCGACACCGGTGCGCCCGAACTGCTGACCGAGCTGACCCTGACCACGGCGCTGCGCACGGCCGCCATGTCGGCCGTGGCTGCCCGCGCGCTGGCCCGTCCCAACAGCAAAACCATGGCCCTGATCGGCAATGGCGCGCAGGGAGAGTTCCAGGCCCTGGCTTTCCACTACCTCAACGGCATCGAAGAGATCCGCCTGTTCGACATCGACCCCGCCGCTACAGCCAAGCTCATGGACAACCTGGCCCACACCGACCTGCGTTTCGTGGTGTGCAACAGCACGGCTGAGGCAGTGCGCGGTGCCGACATCGTGACCACCGTCACGGCCGACAAGACCAATGCCGTGATCCTGAGTGCCGACATGCTGGAGCGCGGCATGCACATCAACGGCGTCGGTGGTGACTGCCCCGGCAAGACCGAGATCCACCCCGACGTGCTGCGTGCATCGAACTGCTTCGTGCAGTACGAACCCCAGACCCGCATCGAAGGCGACCTGCAGCACATGCCAGCCGACTTCGCCGTCACCGAACTGTGGCGCGTGCTGCGTGGCGAAGCCGCCGGGCGTACCTCGGAGCAGGAAATCACCTTCTTCGACTCGGTAGGCTTCGCGCTGGAAGACTACTCGGCACTGTGCCTGCTGCGTGACCTGGCCCTGGAGCTGGGCATGGGGCAGAAGGTGTCGCTGGTGCCCAACCTGCCCAACCCCAAGGACCTGTTCAGCCTGATCCGCCCGGCCCAGGCCGCGGGCCTGCGCGTGGTGGGGGCTGACACCGAGCTGGCACTGGCGGCATGACCACCTCCCCCTACACCTCCGTCAGCCTCATCGGCGCTCCCACCGACATCGGCGCCGGCGCCCGTGGCGCCAGCATGGGCCCCGAGGCCCTGCGTGTCGCCAACATCGGTGCCGTATTGGCCAGCCACGGCCTGGACGTAGCCGATCGCGGCAACTTGAGCGGCCCGCCCAACCCCTGGCTGCCCCCGGTCGATGGCTACCGCCACCTCGACGAAGTCGTCCACTGGAACCGCGCCCTGCACGATGCGGTGTACGCCGAACTCGGACTGGGCCGCATGCCCATCGTGCTGGGCGGTGACCACTGTCTGGGCATCGGCTCCATCTCGGCCGTGGCCCGCCACTGCCGTGACACCGGCAAGAAACTGCGCATCCTGTGGCTCGACGCCCATGCCGACTTCAACACCAGTGCCCTCACCCCCAGCGGCAACATCCACGGCATGCCCGTCGCCTGCCTGTGCGGCTTTGGCCCGAAGGAACTCATCGAGATCGGCGGCCAGGTGCCGGCCATTTCCCCGAAGTGGGTGCGCCAGATTGGTATTCGCAGCGTCGACCCCGGCGAGAAGCGCTTCGTGCACGAGCAGAACATCGAAGTCTTCGACATGCGCTACATCGACGAGATGGGCATGCGCTCGGCCATGGAGATGGCCCTGGCCCTGATGGACGCCAACACCCATCTGCACGTGAGCTTCGATGTCGACTTTCTCGACCCCGAGATCGCGCCCGGGGTGGGCACCACCGTGCGTGGGGGCCCGACCTACCGCGAAGCGCAGCTGTGCATGGAGATGATTGCCGACACCGGGCGCCTGGCCAGCCTGGACGTGGTGGAGCTCAACCCGGCGCTGGACATCCAGAACAGCACCGCCAATGTGGCGGTGGACTTGATCGAGAGCCTGTTTGGCAAGAGCACGCTGATGCGCAAGTAGTGCTTGCCGCACGCTACGCTTGAAGGCATGGGCACCCCGATGCGGAAGTAGGGCCTGCTGCCGACTGCGGCTAGCGGCACCGTGTGTGCGTCCAATGGCACCTTGGAAGTCTGCGCAAGTGGATCGCAATCGGGAATAATCGCGTTCCGGGTGCCGCCGTGGCGCCGCCGGGAACTCGCCTTGCAAGAATCGCTGACCCTGTCTACTGTCCCCCCTGCGCCGGATGTGGCTACTGCCACGTCCGCGGAGGGGGCGCAACCCCTGTCCCACCTGGTCGCCCAGGTGCAGGCTTTGCGCAGCGTGGTCCAGAGCCAGAAGGCGCAGCTCCAGATTCTCCAGGCACAGCAGCAGGCCCAGCCCCTGGTGGGGTGGACCACCGATGCCCCGTGGGGATTGGCGCTGGAAGGGCTGGTGCTGGGCATGGTGGCGCTGGGTCTGGGGGCAGCATCGATGTGGGGGTTCCGACCCGCACCGGGGCGCAGGCCGGCGGTGGTTTCTCCGCCTCCAGCCGCCATTTCAGCGCCCCCTGCCTTCTCGGACAGCTTGCTGTACCTGGCGGACCAGGAGGATGAGCCTGACGCCCCTGTCGCGGTGCCCGCCAGCCTGCACGACCCGCGGTACGACCACCGTGGCCGCGTCTTTGCCCAGGACGAGGATGATGTGGAACTGGATTACTACCGCATGGCACTGACACGGCAAGGGCTGTCGGTCACGGCTGGAGCCGGGCGCGTCGACTCCGACCGGGTGCCCTTGGATGGTGGTGAAGATCGCCACGAGCATGCGCATGGCGAATCGGTCCCCAGCGCTTTTGCCAGCCCACCGTCAGGATTCGAGTTCGACCAGCGCGCGGCCGCTGAAGAGGTGGAGCGTGTCCGTCGCTACCTGGCGCAGCGCCGTGCTGACCGGGCCAAGGCCCATGAACAGGGCCTTGCGAGCAGCCCTGTGGCAGCGGCGCAGGAGCCGCCTCCAGCGCGTCCGATCAGCGAAGAGGGGGGAACAGGCCACCAGGAAGCGGCGCAAGGGGCCATGACGTGGGAGGCCTTGCTTCCGAAAGAGGAGCAGCTGGCGGCGCCCCAGCAGCCGGTGATGGTCCCGCCGGAGCCCTCGTCCGCGGAGGGTGTTCCAGACCACACGGATTTGGCGGAAGGGGCATCCTTGCTCGCTGCATTGTCCGAGGAGGACACAGGCGTTGCAGGGATCACGCCCGCAACTGAAGCAGACACCGCGGATCCGGCCATGAACCTGCTCGAATGGGAGACGCCGGTGGCGGCCCAGACAGAGCCGGCGCAGGCCGTGTCCGATGACATGGCACCGGATGGCCTGGAGCTGGGCTTGCCCAACGCGGCGGTTCAGTTGCAGTTGGCCCAGGAATTCCGCGACCTCGGGCTGTGGGACGAGGCCCGCGAGCGCGTGCTGGAGATTCTGGCGCAGCCCGATGATGGACACCACGCTCAGGCCCAGGCCTTGCTCGACGAGCTGGCCCAGACAGCACCCGCGCGTCTGGAGGTGGAGCCGGAGTTCAGGGACCCCTGGAGCCTGCCTGGCGAGGGCTGAGCGCTGGCCGTACTGGCGCGCTTCAGGCCTGCAGCAATGCGCGCATGCCCGTGCTCATCCAGATGCTGCGGTCACGCTCCACCACCAGGCCCTGAACACCGGGTGCCTGCGCCAGCTGCCGCTGCGCGAAGCGGCGCCCTGCCACCAGGGTGGCTGCCCCCCAACCGTTGACCTCTGCGGCCTCACGGGCGACGAATACGGCGCCATGCGGCCCTTGGGCGGGGTAGCCCGTGCGCGGGTCCAACACATGGTGGTAGTGCCGGCCGTCGCGGTCAAAGCAGCGCTCGTAGTCGCCGGACGATGCGACGATGCCGTCGTGCAGGGCAAGGGTTCCGAGTACGCGGTCGGGTTGGCGCGGGTCACGTATCCCGATGCGCCAGGGCATACCCTGGTTGCCTCCGCTGACCAGCACGTCGCCGCCACCATTGAGCATGGCGCTTTCAATGCCACCGGCACGCAAGGCGGCCATGCCTGCCTGCAGGATGGGCAGTTTTGCTATTCCCCCCAGATCCAGTCGTGTGCCCGAACGCCGTAGCCGGGCCGTGCGGTGCACGGGGTCCAGCACCAGATGGGACTGCTTGACCAGGGGAAGCTGTGCGCGCACCGTTTCCGCACTGGCCACGTGCTCGTGTCCCGGGCGGAAGTCCCAGTCGCGCAGTGACCCGACGGTGACATCGAATGCACCCTGGCTGCTGGCGCCGAGGGTCAGCGCGCTCTGCAGCACGGCAAACAACTCGGGCGGCACGGGCTGCGGTGCCTGGCCGGCGGCTGCATGCAGGCGGTCCAGGGCGTTGTCCGCCACATAGCGGCTCATCATCTGTTCCAGGCGGGCCATGGTCAGCCAGGCGGCATCCATGGCGTCGTGGGCTTGCTGGGCGTTGGCGTGGTTGACCTGCAGATCAATCTGGGTGCCCAACAGGGTGCGCTGGGTTCTCTGTGTGCCCGCACGCGCCATGGGAGGCACCAGCCACAGCGCGCCCAGTGCCATCGGGGCACCAAGCAGCGTCCGTCGGCGAAGCGGTGCGCAGGACGTTGGAATAGCCGAAAGGGAAGGATGGGATGAAGGCATGCAATTCTCCGGCGCAGGCATCAACGCCCACAGTACGGGAGCAGCGATGCTCGCACGGGTCGGCAGGCCGTGCACGGGCAGCTTCCAGACTTTTGATGCGAATTTGATTTTTTATAAGTCACAAACCGTGGCCCAGGCGCACGATAGCCCTCGCCCTGGTAAGGCAACGCGCACTGACGCTCCAACAACGAGAGCGCAGGCGAACTTCAAACAAGGATCAGATCATGAGTCACGACGATCAACTGGCGGCAAAGGGAATCGGCCGCCGTGGTTTCATCAACACCGCCGCCCTCGCCAGCCTCGCTGGCGTAGTGGCCTGTACCGAAAAGCCGGCCGAGAGCGCTGCTGCAGCCCCTGCAGCCCCTGCAGCCGGTGGTCATGCAGCGCCCGCGGGTGTGCATCCCAAGCCCGGTGAACTCGACAGCTACTACGGCCTGTGGAGTGGCGGTCATACCGGTGACGTGCGCGTGCTGGGCCTGCCTTCGGGTCGCGAAATCCACCGCATTCCGGTGTTCAACCCCGATGCGCTGGTGGGCTGGGGCATCACCAACGAATCCAAGAAGGTCATGGGCACCAAGGCCAATGGCGATCTGCGCTACACCGTGGCCGACACCCACCACGTGCATGCCTCCTACAAGGACGGCAACTACGACGGCCGCTATGCCTGGGTGAACGACAAGATCAACGGCCGCATGGCCCGCATCCGCCTGGACTACTTTGTCTGCGACAAGATCACCGAGATCCCCAACATCCAGGGCTTCCACGGCATCTTCCCGGACAAGGCCGACCCGGTTGATCCCAAGATCAACTACACCACCCGCGTGTTCGCCGGTGCCGAGTTCTCCATCCCCCTGCCCAACAACGGCAAGGACGCTGGCAAGGCCGAGGCCTACCGTTCGCTGTTCACCTGCGTGGATGCCGAGACCATGGAAGTGCGCTGGCAGGCCCTGATCGACGGCAACTGCGACCTGGTGGCAACGTCCTACGACGGCAAGCTCGCTGCCACCAACCAGTACAACACCGAAATGGGTGCCGTGTACGCGGACATGATGTCGGCCGAGCGCGATGCCTGTGCCTTCTTCAACATTGCCCGCATCGAAGAGGCTGTGAAGGCCGGAAAGTCCAAGACCTATGGCGACTCCAAGGTACCGGTGGTGGATTGCACCCGTGCATCCAACAAGGACCCCAAGACCGCCCTGGTCGGCTACGTGTCGGTTCCCAAGAACCCGCACGGCGTCAATGCATCGCCCGATGGCAAGTACTTCATCTGCGCCGGCAAGCTCTCGCCCACCGGTACCGTGATCGAACTGGCCAAAGTGCTCGACTGGTTCGACGGCAAGATGGAAAAACTCGACGACGCGATCGTGGCCGAAGTCGAACTGGGTCTGGGACCGCTGCATACTGCCTTCGACGGCCGTGGCAATGCCTACACCACCCTGTTCCTGGACAGCCAGGTCGTCAAGTGGAACATCGAGAAGGCCATTGCCTTCCACAAGGGCGACAAGAACGCCAAGTACGTGGTGGACCGCGTGGACCTGTCCTACCAGCCGGGCCACCTGAACGCCTCGCAGTCCGAGACCAAGGCGGCCGACGGCAAGTGGCTGGCCATTGGCTGCAAATTCTCCAAGGACCGCTTCCTGCCTGTGGGCCCGCTGCACCCGGAGAACGAGCAGTTGGTGGACATTTCGGGCGACAAGATGACCCTGGTGGCCGACCACCCGGTACGTGGCGAACCGCATGACTTCATCATCTTCAAGCGCGACCTGCTCAAGCCAAAGCAAGTCTATGAACTCGATGACTTCCCGCTGGCGACCAAGGACCCGGCCCAGGGCGGCATCAAGCGCGAAGGCAACAAGGTCACCGTGCGCCTGACCTCGCAGGCCCCAGCCTTCAGCATGACCGAAATCAAGCTGAAGAAGGGTGACAACGTGACCCTGATCCTGACCAACCTCGACAAGGTGGAAGACCTGACCCACGGTTTTGCGATTCCGAAGTACAACGTGAACTTCATCGTGAATCCGCAGGAAACCGCCTCGGTGTCTTTCGTGGCCGACAAGCCCGGCATTTTCTGGGCCTACTGCACGCACTTCTGCCACGCGCTGCACCTGGAGATGCGCTCGCGCATCATCGTCGAAGGCTGAGTCTTTGCCTGAAACGTTCCGGCACGGGATCGATCACCGTGCCGGAATGGAGAAGTTGTTCATGCTTTATCTACCAAAGCGATTTGCGGCCTTCTTGGCCGCCTTTTTTTTCGCATGGCTCCCTGTGTTGGCCTGGGGTGGTGCGTATGAGGCGCACTTGCCGGATGACCTGGCAACGGCCAAGGACCTGTGCGCCCTGCTGCCGTGCAAGGATGTCTTTCCGGGGGCACTGAGCTTCTCCGAGCGCATGGGCTCGCCGCCCTACGTGCAGGCCTTCGGCGAACCCGAAGCGTCGGGCAAGAAGAAGCTGCTGGGCTATGTGATGCTGTCCACCGACATCACCGACACGCCGGCCTATTCCGGCAAGCCCGTGGTCACGCTGATCGGCATGGACGTGCAGGGCCGTTATGTGGGCGTGAAGGTGCTCAAGCATTCCGAACCCATCCTGCTGCTCGGGATCCCCGAGTCGGCTCTTATCAAATTCAACGACCAGTACCTGGGCAAGTCGGTGGCCGACAAGATCGAAGTCGGCCCGTCGCGCCCGGATGAGAAGGTGCTGGGGGTGGACGCCATTTCGGGTGCCACCGTGACCGTGATCGCCCAGAACCAGGTCATGCGCCTGTCGGGGACGGCGGTGGCACGCCAGGTGGGTATTCTGGAGCCCGTGGTGCGTTCCGCGCCGAAGTATGCGGTGACCGGCGCGCGCTGGTCGTGGGCCGAGCTGGTGGACAAGGGGTTGGTGCAGCGCCTGTTGGTGCGGCCCGAGCAGGTGGGGCTGCCACGCGGCTCCGAGCCCTTCATCGAGATGTGGTTCGGCGACCTGAACCACCCGGATGTGGGCGCCAGCATCCTCGGCAAGAACGGCTTCGAGAGCCTGCGCTCGCGCATCAAGGACAACGAGTCGGCGCTGTTCATCATCCGAACCGCCGGTTTGGAGAGCTTCAAGGGTTCGGGCTTCGTGCGTGGCGGCATCTACGACCGCGTGCAGGTCAAGCAGGGGGGCGACTCCTTCACCTTCCGTGATACAGACTACTTCAACCTCTACGGTATCGAGGCGGCAGGAGCTCCCTCGTACACCGAGTCGGCCATTTTCGTCATCCGTGCACAGGGCTTCTCGGCTTCCTACCCCTGGAAACTGGCCTTCCTGGGCAACAAGGTGGACCGCGCCACCGGGCAGCGCACCTTTGCCAATTTCGATGCCAAGTACTGGCTACCGGCCGAGGTGCTGCAGGGCGGCCGCCCCGAAGTGCAGGAAGATGAGGAGCCCTGGAAACGGGTGTGGAAGACGCGGGCGTTGCCCATTGCGCTGTTTGCGCTGCTGCTGATTGCCGTGGGTGTGGTCTACGCCTATCGCGAGCGCCTGACCCGCCTGTCCACCCACAAGAACAAGTGGCCGGTCAATGCGTTCAAGTACACGGCCTGGGGCTTGAGCATCGGCTTTGTCGGCTTCGGTGTCATGGCGCAGCCGTCCATCACCCAGGTGCTCACCTGGTTCCATGCGTTGCTGTTCCAGTGGACCTGGTCGCTGTTCCTGTCGGACCCGTTCATCTTCCTGTTCTGGATCTTCATCATCGTCACCGTGTTCCTGTTCGGGCGCGGCCTGTTCTGCGGCTGGTTGTGCCCCTTCGGTTCGCTGTCCGAGGCGCTCTACAAGCTGGCCCGGGTACTGGGGCTTAAACGTTTCCAGTTCGAACTGCCCGCACGCTGGCACCACCGCCTCAAGTGGGTCAAGTACGCCATCTTCTTCGGTCTGCTCACCGTGTCCATGTTCTCCATGGGACTGGCCGAGGTACTGGCCGAAGTGGAGCCTTTCAAGACCACCTTCCTGGTGGGCATCCAGAACCGCGCCTGGCCCTACGGCCTGTTCGTGTGCGTATTGCTGGGCCTGTCGCTGTTCACCGAGCGCCCCTACTGCAAGTACATCTGCCCCTTGGGTGCCTCGCTGGCCATGCCCAGCACCTTCCGCTGGTTCGGCCTCAAGCGCAAGCAGGACTGCAACAGCTGCAAGGCCTGTGCCGTGGGCTGCGGTTCACAGGCCATCGATGCGGCCGGGCGCATTGACCACCGCGAATGCCTGCACTGCCTGGACTGCATGGTGCTGTACACCGACCAGAAAGGCTGCCCACCCTTGGCCAAGGAGCGCAAGCGCCGCGAACGCGACGGCCTGCAGATCACCCCCATCGGGGCCGATGGCTACTTCATCCCGATTCAACCGGTGGCGATGGATGCCAAGGTGGCCAACGGACCTGACCCTCGCATGCCCACCCCAGCGGTGGCCGTGGCGGGGCGGGACAACGCCCGCGGCCTGCAGTGGATCTGGCTCGAGTTGCGAGACCACCTGTGGCCCTGGAGCAGCGAAGGTGCCGGCAGTCGCCGTGCCTTGCAGTGGGCCGGTTATGCCCTGGCCGCCGCGGTGAGCGTGGCCTGGGTGCTTGCCGGCACCGGGCGGCTGTCGCAGGTCGCCATCATCGGCTGGTGGTTTGGCTGGAGCGTGTACGAGGTGCTGATCCGCCTGGATGCCAAGCGCTATGTCAAGGACGGCCCCTGGTGGAAGGATCGTTACCGCGAAGCCGGTGTGATGGACATGCTGAGCTACGTGGCCTTCAAGAACTTGTTGCTGGGTGCCGGGCTCTTCCTGGTACTGCGCGCGGCCGGTTGGTTGGTGTGATGATCGGGCAATGAAAAACGGTCTGCTTGTTACGGCCTTGCTGGCCACTTCTGCGCTGGCGCAGGCGGCGACCATTGCCGTGCCCGCAGGCGCGGACCTGCAGGCGGCCATCCACAGCGCACGCAGCGGCGATGTGCTGGAAATTGCCGCAGGGACCTACCGCGGCAATTTCCGCATCGACAAACCCTTGACCTTGCGCGGCCTCGGCCGCCCGGTGCTCGACGGGGGCCTGCAGGGCGATACGGTGCGTGTCATTGCCACCGACGTCACGCTCGAAGGCCTGCAGGTACGCAACTCGGGGGCCGACCTCAATGCCCAGAATGCCGGCGTCTATATCCAGCCCGGTGCCGACCGCGCCACGGTGCGCGACTGTGCACTGAGCTACAACCTGTTTGGCCTGTGGATCGAGAAGGCCAAGGATGTGCGCGTGGAGCGCAACAACATCACCGGCATGCGCGACCTCAATTCCTCGCAGCGCGGCAACGGAATCCAGCTCTACAACACCACGGGCGCCCGCATCATCGGCAACACCATCGGTTTCGTGCGCGATGCGCTCTACGTGGACGTGTCGCACCATGCCGAATTTCGGGGCAACAAGCTGCACCACAGCCGCTACGGCACGCACTACATGAACTCCTACTACAACCTGTGGGAGGACAACGACAGCTACTACAACCGCGGTGGGCTGGCGCTCATGGAAGTGAAGAACCAGACCGTGCGCAACAACCGTACCTGGGGCAACTCGGACCACGGCATCATGCTGCGCACCATGCAGGACTCGGTGGTCGAAGGCAACGTGATTGCGGGCAACAACCGTGGCTTCTTCATCTACGACGTGGAATATGTCAAGGTTTTGAATAACCTGGTGGTCGACAATCGTGTCGGAGTCCACCTGTCGGCGGGCTCCACGCGCAATGTGGTGGAAGGCAACGATTTCGTCTCCAACCGCGAGCAGGTGCGCTATGTGGGAGCCAAGGATGAAGTGTGGGGCAAGGAGCGTGGCAATTTCTGGAGCAACTACCTCGGGTGGGACCGCGACGCCGACGGCGTGGGCGATGTGCGCTACGAGGCCAACGACATGGTGGACCGGCTGACATGGCGCTACCCGCACATCAAGCTGTTGCTGGCCAGCCCGGCGGTGCAGGCGCTGCGCCTGGTGGCCCAGCAGTTCCCGGTGTTGCGCGTACCCAGCGTGGTGGACCCCAAGCCCCACATGGAACCCACCCACACGAATTGGAGTATCTGGCGTGACAAGCACTACCCCGGCCAATGACGTGGCAGTTGCTGCGCGTGGCGTGGCCAAGCAGTTCGGCCGCCTCAAGGCGGTCGACGGCGTCGACCTGGCCGTCCACCGCGGCGAGATCTTCGGCCTGATCGGCCACAACGGCGCGGGCAAGAGTACCCTGTTCAAGATGATGCTGGGTCTGCTGGTGCCCAGCAGTGGTCAGATCCAAGTGGACGGCGTGGACGTGCAGGGGCCGGACTTCCGTGCGGCTCGGCGGCGCATCGGCTACCTGCCCGAGCACGTGGTGCTGTACGACAACCTCAACGGGCTGGAGACCCTGCAGTTCTTCGCCCAACTCAAGGGTGCGCCCCTGGCGCAATGCCAGCCCGTGCTGGAGCAAGTGGGCCTCAAGCACGCGGGCAGTCGTCCGGTGCGCGAGTACTCCAAGGGCATGCGCCAGCGCCTCGGTTTTGCGCAGGCCTTGCTGGGCAACCCGCAGGTGCTGTTCCTGGACGAGCCCACCAATGGCCTGGACCCGCAGGCCATCCGCGACTTCTACACCACGCTGCGCGGCCTGTGCGCCCAGGGCGTGACCATCGTGATCACTTCGCACATCCTGGCCGAGCTGCAGGAGCGGGTGGACCGGCTGGGCATCATGGCCAACGGGCGCCTGCAGGCGGTGGGCACCGTGGCGGCCTTGCGCGCGCAGATGGACATGCCGCTGGTCATTGTGGCCCAGCTCAGCGCGCAAGGGCTGGTGGCGGCGCAGCAGAAGGTGCTGCGCCTGCCGGGCGTGACCTGCACCAGTGCACCCGGCGGGCTCTCGGTGCAGTGCCCGCGCGAACGCAAGGTGGACGTGTTGGCGGCCCTGAGCAGCCTGGGCAGCGAGGTGCACGATCTGCAGGTGCAGGAGCCCTCGCTCGAAGATGTGTTCCTGGGCTGGAAGGAGTAGCGCATGGAATGGAGCCAAATCCTGACGCTGGCCTCCAAGGAGTTCAAGGACCGCCTGCGCAACAAGTGGGTGCTGGCCGTGGCGCTGGTGTTCACGGTGTTCTCGCTGGTCATCACCTACTTCGGTGGTGCGGCACAAGGGCAGGTGGGGCCGCGCTCCATCGAGTTCACCATTGCGTCGCTGGTGAGCCTGGTCATCTACCTCATTCCGCTCATCGCCTTGCTGCTGGGCTTTGACGCCGTGGTGGGCGAGCGCGAACGCGGCTCGCTGGACCTGCTGCTGTCCCTGCCCATCACCCGCATGGAGCTGCTGCTGGGCAAGTACCTGGGCCTGGCGGCGGCGCTCACACTCTCCACGCTGGGCGGCTTTGCGTTGGTGGCGGTGCTGCTGTACCGGCAGTTCAGCTCGGCGGGCCTGTTCCACTACGTGGGCTTCATGCTGAGTTCGGTGCTGCTGGGTCTGGCCTTTCTGAGCCTGGCGGTGTGCATGTCGGTGCTGGCGCGCGAGCGCACCCGGGCTTCCGGTTTTGCCATCGCGCTGTGGTTCTTCTTCGTGCTGGTGTTCGACCTGCTGCTGCTCGGTGCCCTGGTGGCAACCGGCGGAAAGTACGGAGGCGACCTGTTCGCCTACCTGCTGCTGCTCAACCCGGCCGACGTGTTCCGCATCCTCAACGTGTTTTCGCTGGAAGACGTGCGCACCCTGTACGGCCTGACCAGCGTGGTTCCCCCCGCATTGGCGCGCCCTTGGCTCATGGGGCTGGTCATGCTGGCCTGGATTGCAGGCCCGCTGGCCGTGGCGCGCTGGAGATTCAAGGCATGACATACCTCTCTCTTCCGACCCTGCGCCGCAGTGCTCTTGCACTCGCCCTGCTGGCCCCCTTGTCGTTCGCAGGCTGCGATTCTTCCGGAGGGGCCAAGGCGATGGCACCGCTGGAAATTGACGCCAGCACCACCTGTGAACTCGATGGCATGCTGCTGGCCGACTACCCCGGACCCAAGGGCCAGGTCTTCTACAGCGGCCAGGACAAGCCGCAGTTCTTCTGCGACACGGTGGAGCTGCTGCACACCCTGCTGCTGCCGGAACAGGTGAAAGCCTTGGCAGCGGCTTATGTGCAGGACATGGGCAAGGCCGACTGGGACAAGCCCCAGGGCCAGTGGATCGATGCCAAGACCGCCCTGTACGTGTTCGGCGGCAAGCGCCACGGCTCCATGGGCCCCACCATTGCCAGCTTTGCGCTGGAGGCGGACGCCCAGGCCTTTGCCAAGCAGTGGGGCGGCAAGGTGGTGCGCTTTGCCGACATCCAGCCCACCATGGTGGACCTGAGCGGCGGCGCCCTGCACGACAGCAAGATGTAAACGTCGCCATGGCGTCTCCTGTGCTTGCGCCACCGCCCGCCCGCTGGCTGCTGCTGGCGTTGTTGATGGCCGCCACGTTGCTGGCTGGTTGGGGCGGCTGGAAGCACTACCGCGCCCGCATGGCGGACGCTGCGCTGGAAGACGGCTACTGCGTGGTGGCCCCGCCCACCCGTTTCGACCCCGCCTGGGGCGTGGGCCTGCTCGAACCTCGCCCCATCCCGGCCGATGCGCGCTGCCCGGTCTGCGGCATGTTTCCGGCGCGCAAGCCCGAGTGGGCGGCGCAGCTGATCTTCGCCAACGGCGACACCCAGTTCTTCGACTCGCCGCTGACGCTGTTGGTCTACCTGCACGACGTGGGCCGCTTCGCGCCCGGCCGCAGCGCCGCCGAGGTGCAGTCGGTGTGGGTCACGGACGGCGGCACGCGCCGCTGGATCGACGCCAAGGCTGCGTTCTATGTGCATGGCTCGGACGCCCTGGGACCCATGCGCGCGGGCAACCTGCCGCCCTTCGCCACCGAAGTCGCCGCCCAGGCGTTCGCGCAGCGCCGTGGCGGACAGGTGCTGCGCGCGGATGCGCTCACGCCCACGCTGCTGGACCGTATGATCCAACCCCACCGGCACGCCCAGATGGGGGTGGGTCCAGGCGCGTGACGCTCCGAATTTGGTAGCTGTCTACGCAATATCTGTGCGGGCTATGGCCCGTTTTGATGGTTATTCTTCGAAGAGGGCGGCATGGAGCGGCAAGCAGCGGTCGTGGTCATCGGGGGGGCGAGCCTCGACATCGTGGCGTCCACCGAGGCACCCCTGGTCCTGTCGGACTCCAACCCGGGCCACGTGCAATGTGCCGCGGGTGGGGTGGGGCGCAATGTGGCCCACAATCTGGCGCGCCTGGGCCACGCACCGGCGCTGGTCACCGTGCTGGGGATGGATGCCTTTGCCCAGACGGTGCTGGAAGCCACCCGCGCCGCAGGCGTCGACACGCGCTGGTGCCTGCAGCTGCCCGGCGAACGCACCGCCACCTACCTGAGCCTGCACGGCGTGGACGGTGACATGGCGGTGGCCATCAACGACATGGCTATCCTGCAGCGGCTCGATGCCACCGTGCTGGCGCCGCTGCGTCCTCAGTTGCAGACCGCCCGTTGCCTGGTGCTGGACTGCAATCTGCACGCCGCCGCGCTGGAGTGCCTGCTCGACGAGCCCGTGGGACCGCCGGTGCTGGTGGACGCGGTCTCTGCCATCAAATGCCCGCGCCTGAAGCCTTGGCTGGACCGCATCCACACCCTCAAGGCCAATGCGCTGGAAGCCGCCGCGCTGACCGGCGTAGCGGTGCAGTCGGTCGACGACGCACAGGCCGCCGCACGCGTCCTGCACGCCCAGGGCGTGGCCCAGGTGGTGCTGAGCCTGGGGGCGCAAGGCGTGCTGTGGAGCACAGGCGATGGTGAAGCCGGGTTCTGCCCCGCCCGAGCGGTACCGGTGGTCAACACCAGCGGCGCCGGCGACGCGCTGCTGGCAGGCCTGGTGCATGGCCAGTTGCAGGGCTGGCCCCTGGCGCAGGCCGTGCCCTGGGCCATGGCCTGTGCCGAGATCACCTTGCAAAGCCCGGTGGCCAATGCGCCGGAGCTGTCGCTGGCGGCCGTGGAGCGCCAGTGCGCCATGGCACACTCCCCCTCCCGCTGATCCACTGCTCGCCCAAGGCCCTGCCATGACCACTCCCTATCTCGACATCGCTCCCGAAGTGCAGGCCGCGCTGCAGTCTGGCCAACCCGTGGTGGCGCTCGAATCGACCATCATTTCCCACGGCATGCCCTACCCGCAGAACGTGGCCACGGCCTTGCAGGTGGAAGCCGAGGTGCGCGCAGCCGGGGCCGTGCCCGCCACCATCGCCATCCTGGGCGGTCGCCTGAAGGCGGGCCTGAGCCATGCCGAGATCGAAGCCCTGGGCAAGGCGGGACGCGAGGTGGTGAAGGTGAGCCGGCGCGACATTCCCTTCATGGTGGCGCAGGGCCGCATGGGGGCCACCACCGTGGCCTCCACCATGGTCATTGCGGACATGGCGGGTATCCGCGTGTTTGCCACCGGCGGCATCGGCGGCGTCCACCGGGGCGCACAGCAAAGCTTTGACGTCTCGGCCGACCTGCAGGAGCTGGCGCAGACCCCCGTAGCCGTGGTCTGTGCCGGTGCCAAGAGCATCCTGGACCTGGGGCTCACGCTGGAGTACCTGGAGACGCATGGCGTGCCGGTGGTCGGCTACCAGACCGAGTGGCTGCCGGCCTTCTTCACGCGCGAGAGTGCCTTCAAGGTGGACTACCGCCTCGACACACCGGCTGAGATTGCCCGCGTGCTGCACGCCAAGTGGGCCATGGCCCTGCGCGGCGGCATGGTCATCGCCAACCCCATCCCGCACGAATACGCCATGCCACGGGACGCGATCGACGCCGCTGTGGAGCAGGCGCTGCTGGAGGCCCAGCAGCAGCGCATTGGCGGCAAGGAGTCCACCCCCTTCCTGCTGGCGCGCGTGTGCGAACTGACCGGCGGCGACAGCCTGGCTGCGAACATCCAACTGGTGCGCAACAACGCCCGCTTGGCCAGCGCGGTGGCGCGGGAGCTGCTGGCGCTGAAGTAGCGATGTGTTGTGGCTACGATAGAGACCATTGCTCGAGCACGAGAGAAGGAGATCCCATGAATCAGGAAGACATTCGCTGGAAGCAACGTTTCAGTAACTTCCAGCGTGCGTTTTTGCTGTTGCGCGAAATGCGCGAACGTGAAGTGAAGTCCTTCTCCCAGCTGGAAAAGGAAGGGGCTATCCAGCGATTTGAATTCGCTTTCGAGTTGGCCTGGAAGGTGTTGAAGGACTACCTGGAGGCTGAGGGCGTCCAATTGGAAAGCAATACGCCGCGCCAGGTGATCAAGCAGGCCTTTGCGGCGGGCTTGTTGCCAGACGCACAGACCTGGATAGACATCATGCTGCTGCGCAACAAACTCTCCCACACCTACGACCAACAGGTGTTTGAACAGGCCTTGCACACCATCCGCGACGAGTACTTCCCCGCCTTCGAGCGGCTGTACGACGAATTCGTGGTGCGCAGCCTCCAAGCCTAATGGCATCGCCCGAGGGTACCGGACTGTCACAGGCCGATCTGTCGGCCATTCAGGGGGTATTTCGCCAGTTTCCCTGGTTGCAGGAGGTGCGGCTCTACGGTTCACGGGCCAAGGGCAACTACCGGTCCAACTCTGATGTGGACCTGGCCCTGATGGGCCCGGTGCCCGCGTTGCAGGCCCAGGCCGTCGCCTTGGCACTAGACGAACTGCCGATGCCCTACCTGTTCGATGTCCAGGCCTATGCCGACATTCGGCATGCGCCGCTACGCGAGCACATCGATCGGGTCGGTTTGGTGCTGTACCGCGCCAGCGAGGAAGGAACAGCTCGCTAAGCCTGCCACTGTCCGGGCGCACCAGAGTCTAGGGCGCTATGAAAATGGTAGCATATTGCGCAATATCTACCATGGCTATAGCCCTATTGGATGCCCAAGAGCTGCCGCGCTTGGGTGGGCGTGGCCACTGGGCGGTCGAGCTCGGCCGCGAGCCGTGCGATGCGTGCCACCAGCTGGGCGTTGCTGCTGGCGAGTTCGCCCTTGCGGTAGTACACGTTGTCCTCGAAGCCCACGCGCACGTGGCCGCCGAGCACGATGGCCTGCACCGCTAGCGGCAGTTGGGCCGCGCCAATGCCGGCCACGGTCCACGTCGCACCCTCGGGCAGTTCGCCCAGCAGGTACATCAGTGCCTGCGGCGTACCCGGCATGGCGCCGGGTACGCCCAGCACCAGGTCGAAGTGCGCCGGGGCGTCGAGCAGGCCCTTGGCCAGCCAGCGCTTGGCGGTGTGCAGCATGCCGCTGTCAAAGATTTCCAGCTCGGCCTTCACACCCTGGGCGCGGATTTCGCGCGCAAACACTTCCATGTCGGCCGGGTGGTTCATGAACACGTCGCCACCGAAGTTCACCGAGCCCATGGACAGCGTGGCCATCTCGGGCTTGAGCGTCACCGGCGCCAGGCGTTCCTGCGGTGTCATGCCTACGGCGCCGCCGGTGCTCACCTGCACGATCACGTCGCAGCGCTTCTTGACCTCGGCAATGATGCTGCGGTAGACCTCCTTGTCCTGCGTCGGGGTGCCGTCGGCCAGGCGGCCGTGCACATGGACGATGCTGGCACCTGCTGCAGCGCATTCGGCCGCAGCCACGCCAATCTCTTCGGGCGTGATCGGCAAGGCCGGTTGCTGTGCGCGCGTGACCTCGGCACCGGTCAGGGCGGCGGTGATGATCAGGGGTGTCATGGCCAATTCCTCAGCGTGCCTGGGACAGCGCTCCGCGCTGGCATTCGGCCGGCACCACGCAAGTGCCGCTGGCGCGGCACACCACCACCGGTGGGTCCAGCACGTCGCAGGCAGAAGGCTGGCCGGAGATGTAGGCAGCGGTGATGACCTTGCGCGCCTCGAAGGTCATGGCGCGCGAGGTCTTGCCGAGGCGGGTGATGGTGCCCACGGCCTCGATGTAGTCGCCGGCGCGCACCGGGGCCAGGAACTCGACCTTGTCGTAAGCCACGAACAGGCCCTCGTCGCCGTCGCTGCGGATCAGCAGTTCGGTGGCGACGTCGCCAAACAGTTGCAGCATCTTGGCGCCGTCCACCAGGTCGCCGGCGTAGTGGGCGTCGTGCGATCCCATGCGCAGGCGGATCATGCTGGTGATGGAAGTGGTCTCGGTCATGGTGTATTCCTTAAGCAGCTTTGCGCTTGATCCATTCATCGATGGCAAACGAGGCCACGTTCTCGGCGTAGCTGCCGGGGCCGAAGCCCGCGTCATAGCCCAGTTCCTTGGCCAGTTCGTGGCTGATGCGCGGGCCACCCACCACCAGGATCACGCGTTCGCGCAGGCCTTCGGCTTCGAGCAGGTCTGACAGGCGCGTGAGGTTGTCGAGGTGGATGTTCTTCTGCGTCACCACCTGCGACACCAGGATCACGTCGGCCTTCTCCTCGATGGCGCGAGCCACCAGGTCCTCCGAGTCCACCTGCGCGCCCATGTTGATGGCACGCACCTCGTGGTAGCTCTCCAGGCCCTTGTGGCCGTTGAAGCCCTTCATGTTCATGATGGCGTCGATGCCCACGGTGTGCGCATCGGTCTCGATGCAGGCCCCCACCACCACCATCTTGCGGCCCATCGACTCGGCAATCTTGGCATTGATGGCGTCCTTGTCCAGTACCTCGAATTCGGGTTTGGCGACCTTGATGCGCGCCATGTCCACGCGGTGCTTGCACTGGCCGTAGACGACGTAGAAGGAAAAGCCTTGGCCCATGTCCTCGCTGTGCACGACCGAGGGTTCTTCCAGGCCCATCTGGAGCGCCATCTGGCGCGCGGCCTCCTTGCTGTTCTCGTCCAGCGCCACGGGCAGCGTAAAGGACAGCTGTACTCGTCCGTCGTCATGGGTATCGCCGTAGGGCTTGACCCAGCGCGGCGTGTGTTCTTCGTGGTGGAGGTCGTGAGTGCTCATGCTGCAGCTCCTTGCGCGCCTTGGGGCAACATCAATTCAGGGAAAGGGTTGTAGTAGTCGGCGTCCTTGTCGAGCACGCCGTCCAGGCCCTTGCCGCCGGTCAGCGTGCGCGAGATGTCGGCAAAGGTGCCCTTAGCGATGGCGGCGGGCAAGCCGGTGCGCTCGATCTCGGCCAGGATGTCCACCGTTTCCTGCAGCACCTGCTGCGCGCGGCGCTCGATCTGGCCGCCCGGTGTGAACTGGATCTCGGCGTGCAGGTCGCGCATGGTGCTGAACACGTACTTGGCGTTCTGCACCGACAGGAATCGGTCCTGGATGAAGGGGGTGTGGATGGCTTCGGTCATCATGCCCAGCAGGTGGATGTTCTGCTGCGTCAGCACCGACACGGTGTTGAACAGTGCGTCCTGCACATGGCCCTTGAAGATGTTGCCGGTCATGAACTTGGTGGGTGGCATGTACTTCAGGCTGGCCTGTGGGAACACCTGGCGCACCAGCTGGGCGTGGGCCAGTTCCCACAGGAAGCCGTTTTCCAGCTCGGGGTTGATCTCAAACGCATGGCCCAGACCCATCTGTTCGGGCTGCAGGCCCGACAGGTAGGCGAACTGCTCGTTGATGAGTTGTGAGGCCAGCACGGTGTGGGCGGCTTCCACCGCATCGGCGGTGGTGAGGTAGTTGTCTTCGCCGGTGTTGATGATGATGCCGGCATAGGCATTGACCATGCGCGAGAAGAACTGGTCCACGAAGGTGCGCTGCATGTTGATGTCGCGGAAGATGATGCCGTACATCGAATCGTTGAGCATCATGTCCAGGCGCTCCATCGCGCCCATGGCAGCGATCTCGGGCATGCACAGGCCCGAGCAGTAGTTGGTCAGGCGGATGTAGCGGCCGATCTTCTGTCCCACCTCGTCGAGTGCTGCGCGCATGAGCTTGAAGTTCTCCTGCGTGGCATAGGTGCCGCCGAAGCCTTCGGTGGTGGCACCGAAGGGCACGTAGTCCAGCAGGCTCTGGCCGGTGGAGCGGATCACGGCAATGATGTCGGCACCCTGCTCGGCGGCTGCGCGGGCCTGCTTGATGTCCTCATAGATGTTGCCCGTGGCCACAATCAGGTACAGCCAGGGTGCCTTGCCTTCACCCAGGGTCTGCAGGTAGTGGTCGCGCTGGGCGCGGTTGCCTGCAATGCGCTCGCACATGGTCTTTGCCAGGGCCTTGGCGTGTGCGCGAGCGGCTTCGAGGTCCGCGGGGCGCTCCAGCACCAGCGTGCCCTTAGCCACACGTTCGGCCACGGTCTGGGCGGTGAGTCCATGCTGCGACATGGTAGCGGCCAGCACGGGAGCGGCGCCCAGGCCCAGCAGGCCCTGTTCGCGCAGGTGGTCTACCAGGCGGTTCGGCAGCGGAATCTGGTTTTCGTCCACACCGTCCACACCCAGCAGGCGCACGGTGGCGCGCTCCACGGTGGTGGTGGTGCGCCGGTTCATGGTGTCGAACACCTGGCGCGCGATGGCGCGGGCGCTGGTGCGGGCGCGGTCAATCTGGGCGGCGTCGAGTTGAAGTTGTGCCATGGTGTATTCAGTCGCAATCAGGGTTGGAGCAGCACGTCGCTGACCACGTGCTCGGGCCAGGCGCTGCGCGCCTCGGCCAGGAACTCGTGGGCGTCAAAGCTGCCACCGAACGGGGAAAAGGGGTTCAGGGTGATGCCGGCCATGCGGATGGCACGCAGCGCGCACACATGGCCGCCCTGGCGTTCGAACTGCGCCAGGTCCACGGCATCGATGAAGAGCTTGGTGCCGTCGGCCACTACCAGGGTCAGTCCTGGGTGGGCTTGCAGCAGTGTTGATAGGGCCATCCACAGGCGCCGTGCCACGGCCCCGGACACCGCGATGGTGCGCACGGGCGTACCCATGAGCTGCAGCAGGCGCGGCGCGGCGTTGAGCGTGGCCACCGCCTCTATCCACAAGGGGTGGCCCTCGGCATCCCAGGCACCCACGCCGCCGCAGTCGAAGGCTGGTGCTACTTGCGTGGCCAGTGCCTCGTCGGCTTGTGCGATGCCCAGAATGGCCAGGCGATCGCGCGTCTTGCGCAGCACGTCCTGCACGCCACCGCCGATGGCCGCGCCTGTGGCCAGCACCACCCCGTCGGCAATGGCCGGGGAGGCATGGTGGCTGCGACCCAGCGCACCGTCGAGCAGCACCAGTTCGGCCCCGCACTGGCGCAGCAGGGCAATCACGCGGTGCTGGTCGTGGCTGCGCGAGGCACCGGCCACTTCCATCTCACCGCCGTCCAGGGCCTTGACCAGAACGACCTCGCCCATCGGGCTTTCGATGCCGGTGCCGCCCAGCAGCCGCGTGCGCACCTTGGCACGCAACAGCGTGTCGCGCGCGGTGGCCACCAGGCAACCGGGCGTGACCATGACCGGGGGTTTGGGGATGGAGAACACCTGGTCGCGCTCCTCACCGTCTCGGCCGATGGAAGTCAGGCCCACGGCCACATGGGCCTGGTGCGCCTGTGCCAGCAGGTGGTTCAGCGATACCGTCTTGCCGGTGTTCTTGGTCATGCCCATGACGGCCACGGTGCGCAGCTGCAGCGCCTGCACGCTGGCCCACAGCGGGCTGGGGCGGACGGCAGGGGGTGTTGGGCGGGTAGGGGCCAGCATGGCGGTGTGGCTCACACGTACAGCGTTTCGAACAGCGTGCGCAACCGCGGCGACTCGCGCAGCAGCTCCAGCGCGTAGACCGCATGGTCCTTGGCGTAGCCGTTGCCCACGATCATGTCCACGTCCTTGCCCACGCCTTCGGCGCCCAGGGCCGCAGCGGTGAAGCTCGTGGCCATGGAGAAGAAGTACACCGTGCCGCGCTGGCGCGTGGCCAGGATGGAGCCCAACTCGGTGTGCTGGATGTTCACGCAGTTGATGACCACGTCGGCCAGGCGGCCCTGGGTCACGTCTGAGATCGCACGCATCATGGCCACGGCGTCGGTGGCGTCGACCTGCAGGGCGTGGTCTACCCAGCCCAATTCCTGCATGCGTTCACAGTCCTTGGCGAAAGGCGACACGCCAATGACGCAGCCCGCGGGGCCTGCGCGCTTGCGCGCCTCGTAGACGCACAGCGTGCCCGACTTGCCGCCACCACCGACCACCACCACGGTGTCGCCGGGGCGTACCAGGCGGGCGGTCTGGGCCGGGGCACCGGCCACGTCCAGAATGGCCAGCGCCACCTTTTCGGGGATGTCGGTAGGCAGCTTGGCGTACAGGCCACTCTCGAACAGGATGGCCTGGCCGTCGATCTCCACCTGGTCCTGCGCCAGGTGCAGCGCCTTGATGCGCTCGATCTTCAGTGGCGTGAGCGAGAGCGAGACCAGGGTGGCGATCTTGTCACCCACCTGCAAATCGGTCTTGCCTTGCAGGGCGGCTCCGATGGCGGCCACGCGGCCGATGAGCATGCCGCCCGAGCCGGTGACCGGGTTGTGGTGCTTGCCACGCTGGGCCACGATGTCGAGGATGGCCGCTTCAATGCGGGCTGGGTCGTTCTCAGAGGCCTTCTTGATCTGCGTGAAGCTGGCGGCATCGATGTTCAGGGCATCGACGTCGATCAGGATCTCGTTGTCCCACAGGGACATGGTGTTGTCGATCTTCCAGGCGGGCTGGGGCAGCACACCTTTCGGTTCGAGAACGCGGTGGGTGCCGTAGGGGCAGCCGTGTTGCATGCTGGCTCCCATCAGTTGCTCACGCTGGGCAGAGCGAAGTCCTGGCCCAGGCCCGGCATCTCCACGGTCTTTCCGGCGTAGTTGCGGCACTTCACGGTGGTGCCGCTGCCATCCGGCAGGGCTTCCTCACGCACGTAGGTCGGGATGATGGGCAGCTTGCCCAGGCCGCCCAATCCGTCGACGATGAAGGTGGGCACGGCCGGGCCGCTGATCCAGCCGCGCAGACCTTCGTAGAGTTCGAGCATGCGGCGGTGCGGCACGATGAAGTGGTGGGCACCTTCCACCATGTCGGTGGAATACACGTAGTAGGGGCGCACGCCCATCTCGATGGTTTGCATGAACAGCTCGCGCATCACTTCCACGCTGTCGTTCACGCCCTTGAGGCACACGGTCTGCAGGCCCATCATCACGCCAGCCTTCTGGATCATCTTCACGCGCTCACGCAGCAGCGGGGTAATTTCCTTGGGGTGGTTGATGTGGATGTTGACCATCTGCACGCGGTGCTTCTCCAGCACAGCGCACAGCTCGGGGGTGATGCGTGTCGGCAGTTGCACCACCATGCGCGAACCCATGCGCAGGAAGCGCACGTGGGGCGCGCGGCTGCGGATCTGGCCCAGGATCTCGTCCAGGCGCTCGTCGGTGAAGGTCAGCGGGTCGCCACCCGAGAGCAGCACATCCTCGATGTTCTTGTTGTTGGCGATGTAGTCGATCGACGCTTCGATCTCGTCCTTGTGCACCGAGCCGGTGGGTTGGCTCACCATGCGCTTGCGGGTACAGAAGCGGCACAGCGTGGCGCAGGTATTGCTCACCAGGAACAGCACGCGGCGGGGGTACCGGTGCACGATGCTGGTGCCGGGAATGGTGTCACCCTCTTCGCCCAATTGGTCGAGCATGGTGGCAAAGCCGGGTTTGGTCTGCTCGTGGAACGAGGGCAGGTACTGCAGGCGGATCGGGCAGTTCGGGTCGTCGCGGTCCATTAGCTGCGCCATGTAGGGCGTCACCGCAATGGCGAACTTGGAGTACACGGTGCTGTCCACGTCTTCCACTTTGTTCAGCACGCCCATGAGTTCGCTGTGGTGGGTGTAGCGGCGGGCAAACTGTTTCTGCCAGGACTCGCTCTTGGGGTCGTAGGCCTGGAGTTCTTCCCAGGTCTGGAGCTTTTTGGGGGTGTGGTTGAAGTCGACTTTCTGCAGCATGGCGGCCTCCTGGGCGGTGGGGTGCCAGGGCGGAAATCCCTGTGCACTGGATTAGTGCAGGAAGTCTATTTGCGCATTGCGCCGACAAAAACAAGCAAAGTGATCGATTTTCATTGCCGATAAAATTCAATATGTAAACTATTGATTCACTATGACTGAAACCTTGCTCAAGCCCAACCTGGACGCGCTGGACCACCGTCTGATCGAACTGCTCAAGGTCAATGCGCGCCTGCCCTTGGTGAGCATCGCCAAGGCCTTGGGTTGTGCGCGCTCTACGGCCCAGCTGCGTCTCAAGGCGCTGGAGGATGCCGGCGTCATTACCGGCTACACCGTGGGTGTGAGCAGCACCCGCGGGCCCAACGCCATCCGCGCCATGGTGCTGATCTCCATCGAATCGCGGAACGAACCCAGTGTGGTGCGCGAACTGGCCAAGCGCCACGAGATCACCAAGCTGTATTCGGTCAGCGGCCGCTACGACCTGTGTGCCATGCTGCTCACCGACACCACGGCCGAGTTGGATGGTGTGATCGACCGCATCCGCGCGGTCCAGGGTGTGACCGACACCTTCTCGACCATCCTGCTGTCCACCAAGCTGGACCGCCCCGAGTAGGTGTTTTCGCCAGTGGCGTGATAAGGGTGCACGTGCCTAGAATGCGCGGCCCCGAACGTTGGGGGGCATCGGTACAGAAAGCACACCACCATGCAAGACGATACATCGCCGCCCCTGGACCAGGAGCTGGCGCGCCTGCGGCACAGCTTGGGCCCGAGTCCTGCGCCCATGGAGTTGCTCACGCGCGCCGTGGAGCAGAGCCCGTTCGGTATCGTGGTCATGGATCTGAAGGGCCAGGCAGAGTACTGCAACCACAGCTTTACCGCCATGACAGGGTACGACCTGCACGATCTGCAAGGGGACGACCCGCTGGCGTGGAACTCGGTGGAGGAGTGCCGCACGGTGTACCAGCAACTGCTGGCCTCGCAGACCCAGGGAGAGCGCTGGAGCACCGATTGCGAAAGCCGCCGCAAGGACGGCTCGGTCTACTGGGAGCGTCAGGTGGCGTCGACGCTGCGCGATGCGGACGGACAGCACACGCACCTGATCGTCGTCAAGCAGGACATCAGCGAGCGCAAACACAAGCGCGACAGCTACGAACGTACGCGGCGGCTGCAGGAACAGGCACTGATTTCCAGCAGCAATGGCATCATGATCACGCGCAGCGATGCCGATGACCACTCCATCGTCTATGTCAATCCGGCGTTCGAGCGCATCACCGGCTACAGCGCCCAGGAAGTGATCGGGCGTGAAGGGCGCTTTCTGGTGCGCGACGATCTGGCGCAACCGGCCTTGGAGTCCATCCGCAGCGCACTGCGTGACAAGCGCGAAGGCACCGCTACGCTGCGCAACTACCGCAAGGACGGCACGCTGTTCTGGAACGAGCTGCACATTGCGCCGGTGCGTGACCTCACGGGCGAGTCCATCACGCACTTCGTCAGTGTCATCAATGACGTCAGCGAGCGTGTGCAGTACCAGCAGGCGCTGGAGTACCAGGCCAACCACGACAGCCTCACCGGCCTGGCCAACCGCAACCTGCTGACCGACCGTATCGAGCAGGCCATTGCCTGGGCGCGTCGCAACAACCACGTCATTGGGGTGATGCTGCTGGATCTGGACCACTTCAAGCGCATCAATGACGCCTCCGGCCACGCCGCCGGGGACGCCTTGCTCAAGGAAGTGGCCAGCCGATTGCGCCATTGTGTGCGCGAAACGGACACGGTGGCCCGCCTGGGCGGTGACGAGTTTGTCGTCATCCTCACCGACCTGCCGCAACCCGACGACGTGGACCATATCGCCCAGAAGGTACTGAGCGTGCTGGCACGCCCGGTCGAACTGGTGGGGCGCGACGTGCAGGTCACGGCCAGCATCGGCGTGGCCCTGTACCCGCGTGATGGCGACCATGGCGAGGTGTTGCTGCGCTACGCCGACATGGCGATGTACCGCGTCAAGGAGCACGGTCGCAACAGCGTACGCCAGTTCGCGCCCGAAATGGGAAGCGCCGCCATCAGCCGGTTGGACATGGAGGCGGCGTTGCGTCGGGCCATGGAGCGCGGCGAGTTCGTGCTGCATTACCAGCCCAAGATCGACCTGGCGACCGAACGCACGGTCGGCGCCGAAGCCCTGGTACGCTGGCAGCATCCGCAGATCGGTCTGGTGCATCCAATCGAATTTATCCGTCTGGCCGAGGAGACCGGCCTGATCCTGCCATTGGGCGAGTGGGTGCTCGAAGAGGCCTGTCGCCAGCAGGCCCGCTGGGCTGCGCAGGGGTGGGGCGATCTGCATGTGGCCGTCAACATGTCGGCCCGCCAGTTCCGCCAGGACGACCTCAGTGACCGCATCGCCGCCGTCATCGCGCGCACCGGCGCCAACCCGCGTCAGATGGTGCTGGAGCTGACCGAGAGCATGGTGATGCAGGATGTGGATACCACGCGCATGACCCTGCAGGCGCTCAAGGAGCTCGGGGTTGCGCTGTCCCTGGATGATTTCGGTACCGGCTATTCCAGTCTGTCCTACCTGCGACGCTTCCCGATCGACGAGCTCAAGATCGATCGCTCGTTCGTCAACGACATTCACACCAACGAAGACGATGCCGCCATTGCCAGCGCCATCATTGCCATGGCGCGCAGTCTGGGCCTGGCGGTGGTGGCGGAAGGCGTGGAACGGCGCGAGCAGGTGAGTCAGCTTGCCACCATGGGCTGTCACCAGGTGCAGGGGTACCTGTATGCGCGTCCCATGCCGGCAGACGTCTTTCTCCAGCGGCTGCAGTCTCCCAAGGAAGGGACGGCATGAACAAGATCCAATGGCACACCCTGCAGGCGGCGGAGCTGTCGCAACTCTTGCAGCAGACCGAGTTACTGGAATCGCGCGCGGTGGGAGCGACCACGGTCTACCACTTGGCTCTACCCGGGCGGGAGTTGCTTGCGCTGTCCCTGCCCGATGGCCAGGCACTGGTCATGGAGCCGCAATCCTATCCCGCGGTCAATCGACGAAAGCGTCCGGGTTCCGAGTCGGCTGACTAACGCAGAGTCCATCGGTCTGGTGCGGCGCATCCGCCTGGATGGATGAATTTAGTGTTGCGATTGTTGAAAAATATAGAGAAATATTTCGTCTTATTTTTCTACCATTGCGTATCCGTTTGTTTTCACGAGAAACGCAATGACCACCCAAGCCGCCCCCCGCCAACGCCTGCCCTTCCCCTACCGCGACGAAACCGAAGTGGTTTCGCACCGCCTTGCCAGCCTGTCGACGGCGCTGGACTGGGCCGGAGCAGCCAAGGTGGCCACGCCCTGGGTGCAGGCCGTGCGCCAGAACCCGCCACCGTTCTGGGCCATGGAAAGCCTGCTCAAGGAATACCCCATTTCCAGCGCCGAAGGCCTGGCCCTGATGCGTCTGGCCGAAGCGCTGCTGCGCGTGCCCGATGCCGAGACCGCCATTGCCCTGACCGCCGACCAGCTCGGTCGCGCCGACTTTGACGACGCGGGCGACAAGACCCTGGCACGCCTGTCATCGACCGCCATTGCCATGAGCAAGAAGTTCCTGCCGGACGCCCAAGGCGAAGCGGGATTGCTGGCCAAGCTCGGTGCGCGCTCGGTGGTGGCGGCCACGCTGCGCGCCGTACAACTGCTGGGGCGTCAGTTCGTACTGGGCCAGACCATCGGCGAGGCCATGGATGAAGCCGCCTCGGCCAAGAAGAAGATCAAGCAGCTGCGCTACAGCTACGACATGCTGGGCGAGGGTGCCCGTACCGATGCCGATGCATTGCGCTACCTGGCGAGCTACCAGAACGCTATCAAGTCAATAGCTGCCCACGTACATTCCACCGGGGCTTGCGAGCAAAACGACGGCATTTCCATCAAGCTCAGCGCCCTGCACCCGCGCTACGAAGACGCGCAGATCGAGCGCGTCATGGCCGAGCTGGTGCCGCGCGTATGGGGTCTGTGCGAGCAGGCGGCCCAGGCCAACATCAACCTCACCATTGACGCCGAAGAGGTGGACCGCCTGGAGCTGTCGCTGGAGGTGTTCGAAGCCCTGGCGGCCAAGGTGGCGCAACACTACCCGCAGTGGACTGGCTTTGGCCTGGCCATGCAGGCCTACCAGACACGTGCGCTGGAGCTGATCGAGCACATCGCCTCGATCGCCCGCAAGTACCGCATCAAACTGATGTGCCGCCTGGTCAAGGGCGCTTACTGGGATGCCGAGATCAAGCGCGCCCAGGAAATGGGTCTGCCGGCCTACCCGGTGTTCACCCACAAGCACCACACCGACATTTCCTACCTGGCCTGCGCCCGCGCCCTGCTGGACGCCCCCGACGCCATCTACCCCCAGTTCGCCACGCACAACGCCGGCACCATTGCCGCCATTTTGCAGATGGCCGCCAAGACCGCCGCGCCCTTCGAGCTGCAACGCTTGCACGGCATGGGTGAAGGCGTGTACCGCGAGGTGCTGAAGAACCCGCTGATCGCCTGCCGCGTCTACGCCCCCGTGGGTGCGCACAAGGACCTGCTGGCCTACCTGGTGCGCCGCCTGCTGGAAAACGGCGCCAACTCCAGCTTCGTGCACCAGCTGGCCGACGAGTCGGTGGGCATGAACGAACTGCTGATCTCGCCGCTGCGCCTGGAAGGTGAAAGTTCACTGCCATTGCCCTTGGACATGTTCGGCACGGCCCGCAAGAACAGCGCCGGGCGTGATTTGGCCGACGCTTCCATGCGTGCCGCCCTGCTCGAAGCGCTGGAAACCGTGCAGGTGCCGGTCGTGCCGGAGTTCGATACCAAACTGGTTGCTGGCGCCTTGTCGGAAAGCGTAGCCTGCTACAAGACGTGGAGCAAGACGGATGTCGCCGAGCGCACCCGCCTGCTCGAAGCGGCGGCCGACGCCTTGGAAGCCGAGCTGCCGCGCTTCTGCGCATTGCTGGTGAAGGAAGCCTTCAAGACCTGGGGCGATGCCGTGGCCGAAGTGCGCGAGGCGGTGGACTTCCTGCGCTACTACGCGGTCGAAGCCCGGCGCATCATGCAACCCATGGCCATGCCTGGCCCCACCGGCGAGAGCAACGAGTTGCGCCTGATCGCCCGCGGCCCCTGGGTCTGCATCAGCCCCTGGAACTTCCCGCTGGCCATCTTTCTCGGCCAGGTCGCTGCGGCATTGAGCACCGGCAACACCGTGCTGGCCAAGCCTGCCGAGCAGACACCTGGTGTGGCGCTGGAAGCCGTCAAGCTGCTGCACGCCGCGGGCATCCCGACTGCCGCGGTGCAGCTGCTGCACGGCCCCGGTGAAACCGTGGGCGCGGCCCTGGTGGCGGCCCCTGGTGTGGCAGGTGTGGTGTTCACCGGCTCGACCCAGGTCGCCAAGATCATCAACCGCACCCTGGCGGCTAAGGACGGCCCCATCGTGCCGCTGATTGCCGAAACCGGTGGCATCAACGCCATGGTCGTGGACAGCACTGCGCTGCCCGAGCAGGTGAGCGATGCGGTGATGCAGTCGGCCTTCCGCAGCGCCGGCCAGCGCTGCTCGGCCCTGCGCCTGCTGTGCGTGCACGCCACCATCGCCGACCACGTGGTCGAGATGATCCAGGGCGCGGCCAAGGAGCTGGTGGCCGGCAACCCGGCGCTGCTGTCCACCGACGTTGGCCCGGTCATCGACCGCGAAGCCTTCGAGGGCATCAGCGGCCACATCGCTCGCCTGAAGAAGGAAGCCAAAGTGTTGGTGGCCCCCGAAAACAATGCGCAGGCAGCTACACAAAATGTAGCGAATCTGATTGCACCGCACGCCTTCGAGGTGAACGCGATTGCCGACATGCAGCAGGAAATCTTCGGCCCGGTGCTGCACATCGTGCGCTGGGATGGGGACCCGGCTGCCGTCATCGAGCAGATTAACGCGCTCGGCTACGGCCTGACCATCGGCATCCAGAGCCGCATCGACAGCCGGGCCCAGGCCCTGGCCCGTGCGGCGCATGTGGGCAACGTCTACATCAACCGCAACCAGATCGGTGCCGTGGTGGGTGTGCAGCCCTTCGGCGGCGAAGGCCTCTCCGGCACCGGCCCCAAGGCCGGTGGCCCGCACTACCTGTACCGCTTCTGTGCCGAGCAGACCATCACCGTGAACACCACGGCCGCAGGTGGCAACGCGGCCTTGCTGGCGGGCTAACGGCTCACCGTGGTGGGTGATGCGGGCTGCGCGTTGTCGCGGGCCCGCGCAACCCGGGCGTCCACCCAGGCCCGCGCGGCCACCGGATCGGTGAACAGGCCGAAATCCGTCTGCGAGGCGGCGAACAAGGCTTCAAAGCGCTGGCTCAGAAGGCCCATGCCTTCCACCGGTTCGGCACAGACCCAGGCCAATGCAACGGCACCGCGGGCGTTCTGTTTGAATTGGGCAAACCCCGCTTCGTAGGCGGCCAGGGCTTCGGGTGACATGAGTGCACTGTGGCGCCAATGGACGATGGCGCCGACGCGCTGCTGCGGCCGCCATTGCGCCACGATGCGCTGGCGCGCCTCACCCAAGGCCCGCACCCATTCCAGGTTGAACGGGCCGCGCACCTCGTAGCACAGTACGTCGCCATCGGTCCAGATGCGGAAGTCGCCATGGGCTGCAAAGCGCCCTGCGCCAATGTCACCCAGTGCAATACGGTATTCAGCCATGCCCGGCGGCTCAGGCAGTGGGTGCTTCGGGGGCCTTGCGCGGCAGGGTCACCGTGACCGTGGTGCCTTGCCCCAGGGTGCTGGTCACCTCGATGCTGCCACCCAACAGACGCAGCACGATCCCGTGCACGATGTTCATGCCCAGACCCGTGCCACCGCGCCCCATCTTGGTGGTGAAGAACGGGTCAAAGATGCGCTGGCGCACCTCGTCCGGCATGCCCACGCCATTGTCGGCCACCCGCAACACCACCTGATCATCCCCGGCAGCATGCACGTCCACGCGCAGGGTGTGTTCCGTGCCTGCCTCGAAGGCATGGTGCACGGCGTTCATCACCAGGTTGGTCAGCACCTGGCCGTAGCGCCCCGGGAAACCGTCGCAGCGCAGGTTTTCGTCGAAGTGGCGCTCCACGGTGCAGCCCGACTTGCGCAGCGTGGGGTGCAGCATGTTGAGGATCTCATGGCTGACTTCGCCGATGTCGAAGTCGCGCCGCTGGTCGCTGGCATGGTCTACCGCCACCTGCTTGAAGTCGGCGATCAGCCCGGCACTGCGCCCGAGGTTGCTGGAGGCCAGGGCCAGGCCTTCGTGCAGGCGGCGCAGCAGTTCCTGCAGCTCCGACTTGCGCAGCGCCCCCTGTGCCAAGTTGCCTTCCACGGTGAGTACGTCGTTCTCGAGCGTCGTGGTCACCGTAAGCGCATTGCCAATGGGGGTGTTGAGTTCGTGTGCAACACCCGCCACGATGCGCCCCAGCGAAGCCAGCTTTTCGGTCTGCACGATTTCCTTCTGCGCCCGCTCCAGGTTGTTGAGGGCGGACTCCAGCGAGGCGGTGCGTTCGGCCACCCGTTGCTCCAGATGCTGGTTGACTTCGAGCAGCGCGGTATTGCGCGCCTCGAGCTGGGCAATCAGATCCAGCAGCGCGCGCCGCGTGGCGTCGAGGCTGGTGGCCAGGGATCCCACCTCGTCGTGGAAGACCGGACGGATAGGGCTGGCAAGCTGGCCCGATTCGATGCGCGAGGAGGCTTCCACCAGCCGTTTGAGTGGCCGCACCAGTCGCCACTGGAGCAGGATCACGATGAACACCAGTGCCAGCAGCGACGACTGGGCGGCGCCTACCAAGTACTGCTGGCGCAACTCCTGCAGCCGGGCCAGGTAGCCTGCCGTGGACATGCGGATGCGGAGTTTGCCCACCACGGCACCATCGCGTTCGATGTCGCGGATGACCTCCACGCCGGGTTCCGTTCCGTCGGGCTCGCGGTTGCGGTCCCGCTCCGCGAATGGCACGCCCTTGTGGTCCCAGACGGAGATCGACGTGACATCGGGGTTGATGAAGGCGGCTTCGATGATCGAATCCGCCTGCTCAGGGGCAAACTGCCACAATGGCTCACGCAGCGCCAGCGCTGCCAGCAGACCCAAGCGATCGAGTTCCTGCTGGATCTGGCGTTCATGGCTCTCGCGCAGCAGGCTGGTCTGGCGCAGGTAGGTGGCCACGGAACCCACCAGAACCCCCGCCACGACCGTGAGCCCGATGGCCACGCGCAGCGAGCGCAACCCACGTCCTAAACGGCTCAGGTAGGTTACGGCAGTGGAGTGCGGGGGAAGTGATGCCATAGGGATTGAACGCCTCATCCTACCAGCGATCAAGCCCACTTGCCAATGCGCGAGGGGCTCCCTACACTGGGTTCGGACAGGGAGTGTCGCGTGCGCAACGGGTGTACCAAGGTTCCGTGCTTACGTGGTTGGATCGGGGAGGTATGGGGCATGGCCGGATTGTTTGGGAAGCGACTGCTGCTGGGTGTGCTGGCCGCTGGTGCCATGGTGTTGGCACGGGCGGAGAACCTGGTTGTGTTCGGCGACGACAGCTACGCACCGGTGGTATTCATGCGTGAAGGCAAACCGGCGGGTATCTTGGTGCGCATCCTGGAGCGAGCCGAGGCACTGACTGGCGACCATTACGACATTCGGCTGTCCCCTTGGAAGCGCGCTTACGAGTTGGCGGCGCGTGGCGAAGGCGGGGTGATGGGTGTTTCCTTCAACCACGATCGCGCCCGCATCTTCGATTTCTCCAAGCCTGTCTACGACGACGACATCCAGGTGGTGACACTGGCAGACAAGACCTTTGCCTTCAGCCAGCTCAGTGACCTCAAAGGCAAGCTCATTGGTGGTGTCCACGGTGCCAGCTATGGTGATGCGGTGGATGCTGCCATCGCCAAGGGACTGATCAGCATCGAACGCGATGTGGGCCAGGGAGGACGCTTGCGCAAGCTCCTCGCGGGACGGCTGGACGCAGCCTTTATCGGCAATGGCAGCGTGGGACTGGAGACCGCGATTGCCTCGGAGCCGATGCTGCGCGCCAACCGGGAGCAGTTCGCCGTCCTGCCCAAGCCGCTCACGGTGGATCCCTTGCACCTGGCGTTTGCCAAATCCATGGACAAGGCAGCTGCCATAGCCCGCTTTGACGCCGCGGTGGAAAAGTTGCGCAAGAGCGGCGAACTGCAGCGCCTGCAGCAGGCCCTGAACTGACACCCCTTGGGGTGTTGATTTAAGTCAAGCCTGGGCAGGAAAAGCAGTACCTAAACCCAGCAATACAGTGGGAGATTGCCCCTGACCGGCGCGTGCCCGGCGTAGCATCCATCGGAGCGCTCTGCCATCTCCGGCGGAGCCCGTATCGCAACGCAATGGAGGGCAGAGTACAGCATGGCAAGCACCAACAATCCACAGTCGGCATCCCGTCCCGCAGCATCCCCTGTGCCGCGCAAACCCCGTCGCGCGAACCGTGGCGACATCGCGCCGAGCGCGCGGGTGGCTGGCATCGAGAAATTCGTGGCCCAGGAGGCCACCGAGGCGGCCCAAGGCAAGAAAGTGGCTGCCGCGCTCGAACTGGTGAAGCCAGGTGCCCAGGGTAGCCCGGCGCAGCGGGCCCAGGCCCTGCGCGCCATGCTCGAAGGGGCATCCAGTGACGATGCCCGCGTGCTGCGTCAGGCGCTGGCATCAGGCGGACGCAAGAGCAAGGACAAGGGCATTGATCCCGACGACGAACTCAATGCCGACTGGCGCGATGGGGGTTACCCGTACAAGAACCTGCTGCGGCGCGCCACCTACGAAAAGGACAAGTTCCGCCTGCAGGTGGAGCTGCTCAAGCTGCAGGCCTGGGTCAAGGAAACGGGTCAGCGCGTCGTCATCCTGTTCGAGGGGCGCGATGCGGCGGGAAAGGGCGGCACCATCAAGCGCTTCATGGAACACCTGAATCCGCGCGGCGCACGGGTTGTGGCACTCGAGAAGCCCACCACGGAAGAGATGGGACAGTGGTATTTCCAGCGCTACGTGCAGCACTTGCCCACGCGTGGCGAGATCGTGCTGTTCGACCGCAGCTGGTACAACCGGGCCGGGGTCGAGCGCGTGATGGGCTTTTGCACCGACGCCGAATACCAGGAGTTCATGCGCCAGGCGCCCGAGTTCGAGCGGCACCTGGTACGCAGTGGCGTTCACCTCATCAAGTTCTGGTTCAGCGTGAGCCGCAAGGAGCAGCGCCGCCGCTTCAAGGAGCGCGAGAACCACCCCTTGAAGCAATGGAAGCTCAGCCCCATCGACATGGCCTCGCTGGACAAGTGGGACGACTACACCCGTGCCAAGGAAGCGATGTTCTTCGAGACCGATACGGCGGACGCACCCTGGACCGTCATCAAGAGTGACTGCAAGAAGCGCGCACGGCTCAACGCCATGCGCTATGTGCTGCACAAGCTGCCCTATGGCGCCAAGGACACCGAACACGTGGGCAAGCTCGACCCGCTGATTGTGGGGCGTGCCCACGTGGTCTACGAGCGTGGCGAAAAACCGGCGGCCATCCTGTGAGCGCTGTGGACGGCTTGGATGCAGTGCAGTGGGTGCAAACGCTGATCCACAGCCGCGCCAACGTCGGCCCCAAGCGCCTGGTCGCTCCGGGGCCGGACGTGCAACAGCTGACAGCCATGCTGGAGTCTGCCTGTGCCGCACCGGACCATGGGCGCTTGCGGCCCTGGCGCCTGGTGTTGGTGCCCCAGGACAAGCGCGCCTTGCTGGCCCAGGCCTTTGTCGATGCCCTGCTGGAGCGCGACGCCACGGCCACGCCGGAGCAGCGCGGCATGGCCGCCGAGAAAGCCTTTCGGGCCCCGGTGCTGCTGGTCGCGGTGGCGCGGTTGGCAAGCGCAGAGCCGCCCCTGGACGCAGAGCAGCAGACCGGCACCCCGGTGCACGATTTCGAGCGCCTCGTGACCCTGGGCTGTGCGATCCAGAACATCCTGCTCAGTGCCCATGCGGCCGGTTTCGGTGCGGGTCTCACCAGCGGCCAGGCCATGCGAAGCCATGCGCTGCGACGCTTGCTGGCGCTGCAGGCCCATGAGCATGCGGTGTGCTGCATCAACCTTGGCACGGTGTCCAGGCACCGGCCTGCAGCCGAGCGCCCGGGATTGGGCGATTCGCTGCAAATCTTGTAGCGTGCGGCGCTTTCCGGGCGCCGGCACGCACTCGGATCGGGCCTATTTCTTCGCCGGTGGCAGGTAGCCCTTGAAGTTGTTGGCCACCAGGGGCTTGGCGTCGACCTGCGGGGCGTGGCAGCTGTTGCACTGCCAGCGGCGCATGTCGAGCTGGGGCTCGGCCTTGGGGTCGGCGTTGGCAACGAAGTGGCTCTTGCCCGCGCGGGGAATCTTCTGGCCACGGAACTTGTCATGGATGTGGCAATCCAGGCAGGCGTTCTCTTCCGAGGTGATGTCACTGAAGCCGTCCACCTTGTGCGGAATCACCGGCGGCTGGTTCTGAAACGTGCGTGGCACCAACTGTTGGGCGCCTGGCTTGCTTCCTTGGTAGGTCTTTTCCACCGGCGCCGCATCCTGGTCGCTGACATCGGCGCCGCGCATGCTGGTCACCGTTTGTGCTGTGGCCCAGCACGCCACGGCGGTCATGACGGCTGCCAGGGTGAATTTGAAGGTCGTTTTCATGATGAGCTCTCCACAGTGAAAAGTCGTTGGATTCAGGATTGAAGGGGTTTGTCCGCCGCAGGCTTTGCGTCGGTCAGGGTAAAAGCGAATACGTTCTTGGCACACACGTCGATGCAGCGTGCGCAGTTGCTGCAGTCGCCTGCCGCGATGACCGGGCCGATGCCCTTCGGTGCACCCTTGAGCGGCAGCTTGATGACATGCTGTTCGGGGCACACGGCAAAGCAGTCCAGGCAGTCGTTGCAGGCTTCGCGCTGGGTGGCACTGATGCGCACTAGGCTCTTGCGTCCCAAGAGACCATAGAAGGCTCCCACCGGACACAGGTGGCCGCACCAGCCGCGCTTCATGACGAACAGATCGAACAGGAAGATGGCGAGGATCAGCAGCCATCCCATCCCCATGCCGAAAATCAGGCCCCGGTGCAGCATGGGCACCGGGTTCACCAGCTCCCAGACGATGGTGCCGGTACTGGCAGCCAGCACCAGGATCAGGCCCAGCATCCACAGGCGTGCGCTGCGCGGCATGTCGGCACCGCCACGGATGTCGAGTTGGCGGCGCAGGTAGCTTGCAGCATCGGTGACAGGGTTGATGGGGCAGACCCAGGCGCAGAACACGCGCCCGCCCACCAGGGCATAGAAGGCCAGCACGATCAGGGCGCCGATGACGGCATTGCGCTCGGGGGTATGGCGCGTGACCAGCACCTGCAGCAGCAGCAGCGGATCGGTCAGCGGCAGGGTGTTCAGGGTGTAGCTGTAGCTCAGGTTGCCCTTCACCAGCCACCAGCCGAACCAGGGGCCCACCAGGAACAGTCCGAGCACGCCCAATTGAGAGGCCCGGCGCAGCAGCAGCCAGCGGTGCGCGCCCCACCAGCCCTTGGCCTGCAGTGCGTCGAAGCCGACGGGGAGGGTAGCGCGGCTCATCGTGGCGACTCCATGCCACGCGAGGGCGGCGGCACGTCGCTTGCGGGGTCAAAGTGGCCGGGCAGCTTCATGCCCTCGGGCATGCGGTCCGGCAGGTCTACCAGGCCCTTGTCTTCGACCAGCGAGCGGCCCCCGGCCTTCCTCTTCTCTTCCCAGCCGAGGCGGTAGTGGGCACCGATTTCGCCCTTGGCCAGCTTGACGGGGTAGACCTTGATGGCCGCCGTTTCGAGTACGCATGAGGCCTCGCACTTGCCGCAGCCGGTGCACTGGTCGGAGTGCACGGTGGGGAGGAAGAACGCATGCTTGTCGGTGCGTTCGTTGTGCTGCAGCTCCAGCGTGATCGCCTTGTCGATGGCGGGGCACACGCGGTAGCAGACATCGCAGCGCAGGCCCAGGAAGTTCAGGCAGGTCTCGTGGTCGACCAGTACCGCCAGGCCCATCTTGGCCTTGCTGATGTCGGTCAGGCTGTGGTCGAGCGCGCCGGTCGGGCAGGCCTTTACACAAGGAATGTCCTCGCACATCTCGCAGGGCTTGTTGCGCGCCACGAAGAAGGGTGTGCCGGTGGCCACCGCTTGCTCCGGCCTGGCCAGCGAGAGGATGTCGTAAGGGCAGTCGCGCACGCACAGGCCGCAGCGGATGCAGGCACTCTGGAAGTCTTCTTCTGTCCCCGCGCCGGGAGGGCGGATGGCCCCGGCTGGCAGCGCTTTGGCGTGCTGGGCCAGCATGGCCAACCCCAGACCGGCCGCGCCCACGCCGCAGGCCATCTTGGTGGTGTCCAAGAGGAACTGGCGGCGCCCTGCACGTTGGGCATTGCGCTGGGCCGGGGTGGTCTCTGCCATGGTGCTTCAGTGCTTCAGCGTGCTCAGGCCTTGACGATCTTGACGGCGCACTTCTTGAAGTCGGTCTCTTTCGAGATCGGGCAAGTGGCGTCCAGCGTGAGCTTGTTGACCAGGCGGTGCTCGTCGAAGAAGGGCACGAACACCAGACCCAGCGGCGGCTTGTTGCGACCACGGGTTTCCACACGGGTGCTGATCTCGCCCCGGCGCGAAGCGATCTTGACCGTGTCGCCACGCTGCAGGCCGCGTTTCTTGGCGTCTTCGGGGTGCATGTAGACCCAGGCGTCAGGCATGGCGCGGTAGAGCTCGGGTACACGACGGGTCATGGAGCCGGTGTGCCAGTGCTCCAGCACGCGACCGGTGCACAGCCACAGGTCGTACTCGGCATCGGGCATTTCGGCGGCCGGCTGGTAGGGCAGCGCGAAGACCACGGCCTTGCCATCGGGAAAACCGTAGAAACGCATGCCTTCGCCCTTGGGAACATAGGTGTCGTAGCTCTCACGGAAGCGCCACAGGGTTTCCTTGCCGTCGACCACCGGCCAGCGCAAACCGCGGGCCTTGTGGTAGGTGTCAAACGGTGCCAGGTCGTGGCCGTGGCCGCGGCCGAATTCGGCGTATTCCTCGAACAGGCCTTTTTGCAGGTAGAAGCCCAGTTCCTTGGACTCGTCGTTCTCGAAGCCCTTGTACATCTCGGAGGTCGGGAACTTGTTGACCTGCCCGTTGGCGAACAGCACGTCAAACAGGGTTTTACCCTTATATTGGGGGTTCTTGTCGAGCAACTCGGCAGGCCAGACTTCGTCGGTCTTGAAGCGCTTGGAAAACTGCACGTACTGCCACAGGTCGGACTTGGACTGCCCGGCGGGCTTGACCTGCTGGCGCCAGAACTGGGTGCGGCGCTCGGCGTTGCCGTAGGCACCTTCCTTCTCCATCCACATGGCCGAAGGCAGGATCAGGTCGGCCGACATGGCCGAGACCGTGGGGTACACGTCGGAGTGCACCACGAAGGCCTTGGGGTTGCGCCAGCCGGGGTAGGTCTCGCCGTTGGTGTTGGGGCCGGCTTGCATATTGTTGTTGGTGGTGCACCAGAAGAAGCCCAGCTTGCCGTCCTTGAGTGCGCGGCTCTGGGCCACGGCGTGCAGGCCCACCCAGTCGGGAATGGTGCCGGCCGGCAGCTTCCACAGCTTCTCCGTCAGTTCGCGGTGCTTGGGGTTGCCGACCACCATGTCGGCGGGCAGGCGGTGGGCAAAGGTGCCCACTTCGCGTGCCGTGCCGCAGGCGGAGGGCTGGCCAGTGAGCGAGAACGGGCCGTTGCCGGGCTCGGAGATTTTGCCCACCAGCAGGTGGACGTTGTAGATCATGTTGTTGACCCAGGTGCCACGGGTGTGCTGGTTGAAGCCCATGGTCCAGTAGGACACGATCTTGGTCTTGGGGTCGGCATAGGCCTTGGCCAAGGCTTCGAGCTTTTCCTTCGGCACACCGGAAATCTCGTGGGCCTTGTCCAGCGTGTACTCGGCGACGAACTGCTTGAACTCGTCGAAGCTGATGTCGCTGGCTTTGCCGGGGTCGCCCTTGGGCTTGCCGTCGGCACCGGGGTAGCCGTTGTTGCCCGCTGCCACTTCCAGCGGATGGTTGGGGCGCAGTCCGTAGCCGATGTCGGTCACGCCCTTCTTGAACTTGACGTGCTTCTTGACGAAGTCTTCGTTGACCGCGTTGTTCTGGATGATGTAGTTGGCGATGTAGTTCAGGATCGCCAGGTCAGACTGCGGCTTGAAGATCAGCTCGTTGTCGGCCAGTTCGCAGGTGCGGTGGCTGAAGGTGGACAGCACATGCAGCTTGACATGCTTGGCCGTCAGGCGGCGGTCGGTGATGCGGCTCCACAGGATGGGGTGCATCTCGGCCATGTTGGAGCCCCACAGCGCGAAGGCGTCGGCGTGCTCGGCGTCGTCGTAGCAGCCCATGGGTTCGTCAATGCCGAAGGTCCGCATGAAGCCGGCCACAGCCGAGGCCATGCAGTGGCGTGCATTGGGGTCGAGGTTGTTGGTACGGAAGCCTGCCTTCATGAGCTTGGCGGCGGCATAACCTTCCCACACCGTCCACTGGCCGGAGCCGAACATGGCGATATTGCGCGGGCCGCCTTCCTTGAGCGCGGCCTTGGCCTTCTCTTCCATGATGTCGAAGGCCTTGTCCCAGCTGATGGGGGTGAACTCGCCGTTCTTGTCGAACTGGCCGTTCTTCATGCGCAGCAGGGGCTGCTCCAGGCGGTCCTTGCCGTACATGATCTTGGACAGGAAGTAGCCCTTGATGCAGTTGATGCCCTTGTTCACGGGTGCATCGGGGTCCCCCTGGGTGGCGACCACGCGGTTGTCCTTCACGCCCACCAGCACACCACAGCCGGTGCCGCAGAAGCGGCATACGCCCTTGTCCCAACGCACGCCACCATCCTTGGATGCGGCGGTGGCGGCCAGGGCCTCGGCCCCGGGAATGCTGACGCCAGCCACGGTAGCGGCGGCGGTAACGGCTTGCGCCTTGATCAATTCACGACGGGTAAGTTGCATTTTCAGATCTCCTGATCAGGGTGGGATTCGGTTTGCTGGTAGACCATGGCAATGTTGAGGACCCCCTCTTCACGTCCAATGGCTTCGTACTGGTCCGTCGCGCTGCGGTCGCTTTCGCTTTCGAGCGTGATGACGATCTTTCCGTCCTCGCTGGCGGCATGGATTTCCACGCCGGGCATGGAGGACAGGCGCGCCCGCACGGCAGGCTCTCGCCCGGGCTGGGCATAGACGATGGCACTTGAAATGTTCACAAAACTGCTTTCCATCAGGGCAGCACCCGCGGACGAGGGAATATCCGAGTGCAGCGCTTGGTTATGTCCCTACAAACTGTAGGTTATTCACAGACAAAAACCATGACAAACATTAAGAATTGGGAAGAAACGGTCCCGCAATTGCGGGTTAACCCGCAGATTTCGGCATGAAACTTGCGTCGCCAAGGCCATGAATGAAGCCTTGCGAATCGTGGTCGTCTCCCCTGAGCTGGATGCCTTTGCGCCGGACGATGCCCACGCGCAGACCCAGATCGGACGCTCGCGCAGCCTGCGCATCGGTCTGCTCGAAGGTGGATTCAACCTGGTGGCCGTGCTGCCGGCCGACCCGTTCCTCGACGAGCGCCTGGAACAGTTGCGGCCGGACCTCGTGATCGTGGATGCGGAGAGCGAGGCGCGTGACGCGCTGGAGCACGTGGTGATGGCCACGCGCGACGCACCCCGCCCCATCGTCATGTTTACCAATGACCAGGATGCGGAAACGGCACGCGCGGCGGTGGCGGCTGGGGTGTCGGCCTACGTGGTGGCGGGGCTGGCGCCAGAGCGCCTGCGCCCTATCCTGGACGTGGCCATGGCGCGCTTCGAACGTGATCAGGCCATGCAGTCCGAGCTGGCCGATGCCCGTGAAGAAATCCATGCCCTCAATTCCGCCATGAAGGACCGTGCCGTCATCGACCGGGCCAAGGCTTTGCTCATGCAGCGCCAGTCGCTCGATGAGGCCACCGCCTATGCGCGCCTGCGCAAGGCCGCCATGGACAAGAACCTGCGTCTGGTGGAAGTGGCCCAGCGCATGCTCGATGCCGCTGAATTGCTGGGCTAATCCGGGCACGTGGCGAGGATTGGCGTGCATGGTGCACTGCAGCAGTGCCCCAACCGCCGGCATGGTGCAGGGCACCAATACGGTGCAAGTTGTCGAATTCATGGATTAGTCAGGCTGTAGCCCTCGTATTCATTGCGCAAGACGCTTCAAGTTGTATAGCGGATGCGTGCTTGCGAGACTTGGCACGCTCATTGCATTAAGAAACCCGAGCCCCGCAAGGGGTGGTCCAGGCCCCGTCCAACGGCGGGTGGGGCTGGTGGCCAGAAAAGGACAACGGCGTCCCCCGACCAGTGCAGCCTGCTGTACCTGGTCGGCGGACGCCTTTTTTATTTGCCATCCAAAGGAGTACTGCCATGTCGACATCGGAGAAACCCACCATGAGCCGCCGCACCATCCTGCAAGCCGCCGCAGTCGGCGCCACCGTCATCGACCCCGCCTTGCGTTCCGTGGTGTACGCCGCAGGCAGCGACGCACCGGAAAAGACCGAGGTGAAGATCGGATTCATTCCGCTGACCGACTGCGCCAGCGTGGTCATGGCGAGTGTGCTGGGGTTGGATCAGAAGTACGGCGTCAAGATCATCCCGACCAAGGAAGCGAGTTGGGCCGGTGTGCGCGACAAGCTCGTCAACGGCGAACTCGACTTTGCCCACGTGCTCTACGGCCTGGTCTACGGTGTGCATCTGGGCATCGGCGGACCCAAGAAGGACATGGCGGTCTTGGCCACGCTGAACCACAACGGCCAGGCCATCACCCTGTCGAAGAAGCTGGCGGAGAAGGGTGCCGTGGATGGGGCCGGACTGGCCAAGCTGATGGCCAGCGAAAAGCGCGAATACACCTTCGCCCAAACCTTCCCGACCGGTACCCACGCCATGTGGCTCTACTACTGGTTGGCCGCCAACGGCATCAACCCGCTGAGCGATGCCAAGGTCATCACCGTGCCGCCTCCCCAGATGGTGGCCAACATGCGGGTGGGCAACATGGACGGCTACTGCGTGGGCGAGCCCTGGAACCACCGCGCCATCATCGACGGTATCGGCATTACCGCAGCGACGACCCAGGACATCTGGAAAGACCACCCCGAGAAGGTGCTGGGCACCACGGGCGACTTCGTCAAGAAGTACCCTAACACGGCCCGCGCTGTCACGGCCGCGATCCTGGAGGCGGGCAAGTGGATTGACGCGGGCTTGGTGAACAAGAACAAGATGGCCGAAACCATCGCCGACAAGAGCTACGTCAACACCAGTGTCGACGCCATCAACCAGCGCATCCTGGGCCGCTACCAGAACGGTCTGGGCAAGACCTGGGACGACCCCAACCACATGAAGTTCTACAACGATGGGGCCGTCAACTTCCCCTACCTCAGCGACGGCATGTGGTTCCTGACGCAGCACAAGCGCTGGGGCCTGCTCAAGGATCACCCCGATTACCTGGCAGTGGCCAAGCAGGTGAACCAGGTCGAGATCTACAAGCAGGCCGCGGCTGCGACCAAGACGCCCGTGCCCAAGGACCTGATGCGCAGCTCGAAGCTCATGGACGGTGTGGTCTGGGATGGCAAGGACCCGAAAAAGTACGCCGACAGCTTCAAGGTCAAAGCCTGATCGCCACCTATCCGGAGAACACACCATGGTGAGTGCTGTATTTCATGCGCCGCTGGACGGCGCGACCACGACGGAGTCGGCTCCTGCCGCCGTCACGAAGCGACCGGCTCCGCCGCAGCCGATGACACCCGAGCCCGTGGCTACCCCGGGCTACGACTGGCGTGGCCTGATGCTGCAGGTGCTGCCGCCCTTCTTCGGGCTGGTCTTGCTCATCGGCATCTGGGCGCTGGTGAGCATCGGCACCAAGAGCAGCATCCCCAGCCCCTGGGAAACCGCGCAGCAGGCCATCGGCATCTTCAGTGATCCGTTCTACCGCAAGGGCCCGAACGACCAGGGCGTGGGCTGGAACGTGCTGATGAGCCTGCAGCGCGTGGCCATGGGTTTTGGTCTGGCAGCGGCGGTGGGCATTCCGGCCGGCTTCCTGATCGGGCGCTTCACCTTCCTGAGCCGCATGTTCAACCCGCTCATCAGCCTGTTGCGTCCGGTGTCCCCCTTGGCCTGGCTGCCGATCGGTCTGCTGGTGTTCAAGGGCGCGAACCCCGCCGCCATCTGGACCATCTTCATCTGTTCCATCTGGCCCATGATCATCAACACCGCGGTGGGCGTGCAGCGCGTGCCGCAGGACTACATGAACGTGGCCCGCGTGCTCAACCTGTCCGAGTGGAAGATCGTCACGCGCATCCTGTTCCCCTCCGTGCTGCCCTACATGCTGACCGGCGTGCGCCTGGCCGTGGGAACCGCCTGGCTGGTGATCGTGGCCGCCGAGATGCTGACCGGCGGCGTGGGCATCGGCTTCTGGGTGTGGGACGAGTGGAACAACCTCAACGTCAAGAACATCATCATCGCCATCTTCGTGATCGGCATCGTGGGGCTCATTCTCGAATACGCCCTGATCAAGGTGGCCACCGCCTTCACCTACGAGGACGTGCAATCATGAGCAGCCTGAAGTACATCGACATCCAGGGCGTGGCCCAGACCTTCAAGACCAAGAAGGGCCCCTTTGTTGCGCTGCGCGACATCGACCTGACCGTGGCCAAGGGCGAGTTCGTGGCACTGATCGGCCACAGCGGCTGCGGCAAGTCCACGCTGCTGAACCTCATCGCCGGGCTGACACGCCCCACGCAGGGCACGCTGCTGTGTGCCAACCGCGAGATTGCCGGCCCTGGTCCCGACCGCGCGGTGGTGTTCCAGAACCATTCGTTGCTGCCCTGGCTCACCTGCTTCGAGAACGTCTACCTGGGCGTGGAGCGCGTATTCGGCCAAGGCAACCCTGGCGCACCCGCCGAAACCAAGGTCCAGCTCAAGGCACGCACCGAGGCGGCGCTGGCGCTCGTTGGCCTTGGTCATGCGGCGCAGAAACGCCCCGGGGAGATCAGCGGCGGCATGAAGCAGCGCGTGGGCATTGCCCGTGCCCTGGCCATGGAGCCCAAGGTCCTGCTCATGGACGAGCCCTTCGGCGCGCTTGATGCGTTGACGCGCGCCAAGCTGCAGGACGAGTTGCTGGAGATCGTGGCCCGCACCCAGAGCACCGTGGTCATGGTCACGCACGACGTGGACGAGGCCGTGCTGCTGTCCGACAAGATCGTGATGATGACCAACGGCCCTGCGGCCACCATTGGCGAGGTGCTCTCCGTGGACCTGCCCCGCCCACGCTCCCGTGTGGAATTGGCCGACAACACGGAATACCTGGGCTACCGCAAGGCCGTCATCGACTTCCTCTACACCCGCCAGGGGCACGTAGAAAAAGCCGCATAAGGAGTCAGGACCATGGACATGAAACTCCCTCCCGGTGTGAAGCAGAAGCTGGTGATGGTGGGCAACGGCATGGCCGGTGTGCGCACAATCGAGGAGCTGCTCAAGGTGGCGCCCGGCCTGTACGACATCACGGTGTTCGGTGCCGAGCCACACCCCAACTACAACCGCATCCTGCTCTCCCCGGTGCTGGCCGGCGAGCAGACGTTGGACGAAATTGTTCTCAACCCGTTCCAGTGGTACGCGGACAACGGCATCACCCTGCATGCAGGCAAGAAGGTGGTCGAAGTGGACCGGCAAAAGCGCCTGGTCCGTGCGGACGACGGCACCGAAGTGCCGTACGACCGCTTGCTGCTGTGCACGGGCTCCAACCCCTTCATGCTGCCGGTGCCGGGCAAGGAACTCGCGGGCGTGATTGCCTACCGCGACATTGCCGATACCAACGCCATGATCGAGGCGGCGGCTCAGTACAAGCATGCCGTGGTGATCGGCGGGGGACTGCTGGGGCTGGAGGCCGCCAATGGCCTGATGCTGCGCGGTATGGACGTGACCGTGGTGCACGTGATGCCCACGCTCATGGAGCGCCAGCTCGACACCGTGGCCGGCGGCATGCTGCAGAAGTCGCTCGAAGCCCGCGGTCTGAAGTTCCGCATGGGCGCGCAGACCCAGGAGCTGGTAGGTGGTGACACAGGGCGTGTGACCGCAGTGAAATTCAAGGACGGCAGCACCGTGCCGGCCGACCTCGTAGTGATGGCCGTGGGCATCCGCCCCAACACCGAACTGGCCCAAAGCATGCACCTGCATGTGGACAAGGGCATCGTCGTCACCGACACCCTGCAGACTGTGACTGACCCGCGCATCTACAGTGTGGGCGAGTGCGCGGCCCACCGCGGCGTGGCCTATGGCCTGGTCGCGCCGCTGTTCGAGCAGGCCAAGGTGGCCGCTAATCACCTGGCGCAATACGGCATCGGCCGCTACACCGGCTCGCAGACTTCCACCAAGCTCAAGGTCACGGGTATCGATCTGTTCTCGGCCGGCAACTTCACCGGTGGCGAAGGTTTTGACGACATCGTCATGAGCGACCCGGCCGGTGGCGTGTACAAGAAGCTCGTGATCCAGAACGATGTGCTGGTGGGTGCCTGCCTGTACGGCGACACGGTGGACGGCAGCTGGTACTTCAAGCTCATCCGCGAAGGACGCAACATCGCCGACATCCGCGATACGCTCATGTTCGGCGAGAGCAACATCGGCGACGTGGGCCACCAGGGCCAGAACAAGGCGGCCGCCATGGCCGACACGGACGAGGTGTGCGGCTGCAACGGCGTGAGCAAGGGCAGCATCTGCAAGGCCATCAAGGAAAAGGGCCTGTTCACGCTGGATGAGGTGCGCAAGCACACCAAGGCCAGCGCCTCGTGCGGCTCCTGCACCGGCTTGGTGGAACAGCTCATCATGTTCACGGCGGGTGGCGACTACTCGGCCACCCCGAAGAAGAAGGCCGTGTGCGGCTGCACCGAGCACAGCCACCAGGACGTGCGTGAAGCCATCTTTGCGCAGAAGCTGCTGAGCATCGACGCAGTGTTCAAGGCGCTGGACTGGAAGACGCCCAATGGCTGCGCGACCTGCCGCCCGGCAGTGAACTACTACCTGATCTCCAGCTGGCCCAAGGAAGCCAAGGACGACCCGCAAAGCCGCTTCATCAACGAGCGCAGCCACGCCAACATCCAGAAGGATGGCACCTACAGCGTCATCCCGCGCATGTGGGGCGGCGAAACCACCGCGGACGAATTGCGCCGCATTGCCGATGCGGTGGACAAGTACAAGATTCCCACCGTCAAGGTCACCGGTGGTCAGCGCATCGACCTGCTGGGTGTCAAGAAGGAAGACCTGCAGGCGGTGTGGAGCGACATTGGCATGCCCTGCGGCCACGCCTACGCCAAGGCGCTACGCACGGTGAAGACCTGTGTAGGCAGCGAGTGGTGTCGCATGGGCACCCAGGACTCTACGCAGATGGGCAAGGACCTGGAGAAAGCCATGTGGCGCATGTATGCCCCGCACAAGGTCAAGTTCGCCGTGTCGGGTTGCCCGCGCAACTGCGCCGAAGCCGGCATCAAGGACGTGGGCGTGATCGGGGTAGACAGCGGTTGGGAGATGTACATCGCCGGCAACGGTGGCATCAAGACCGAGGTGGCGCACTTCTTCACCAAGGTGAAGACGGCCGCCGAGGTGCTGGAGTACACCGGCGCCTTCATGCAGCTGTACCGCAAGGAGGGCTGGTACCTGGAGCGCACGGTGCACTACGTGAACCGCGTGGGGCTGGACTACGTCAAGCAGCGCATCCTGCACGACGAAGCCAACCGCAAGGCGCTGTGGGCCGAACTGCAGTTTGCCCTGGACGGCGAGCCCGACCCCTGGTTCGAGTTCGACAAGGCCCGTGTGGACACGCGTCAGTTCGACGCGATCAGCGCTTAGGAGTCCCGGGTATGCAACGTCGACACATGCTGGCCCTGGCCGGTGCTGCCGTGTGCAGTACGGTCATGCCGGGAGCCCATGCCCAGGTGGCTGACCTCAGCGACGCCATCAACAAGGCCGGGCGCCAGCGTATGCTGAGTCAGCGCATGGGCAAGGCCTGGTTGGCGCTGCTGCAGGGTGTGGAGACCGGCACCGCCCGCCAGGTGCTGGACAAGTCCATCGCCCTGTTCGACCGCCAGTTGGTCGAGCTCAAGGCCTATGCGCCCAATGCTGACCTGCAGGGTACCTATGAGCAGCTTGAGCCCCTGTGGTCCCAGTACAAGGCGGTGCTCGTTGGCAGTGCACCCGCCAAGGCCTCTGCGCCCGACCTGCTCAAGCTCGACGCCCGCGTGCTGGCGCTGGCCCATCAGGGCACGGTGCAGTACGAAGCTGCACTGGGCAAACCGGTGGGCAAGCTCGTGAACGTGGCCGGGCGCCAGCGCATGCTGAGCCAGCGCATGGCCAAGTTCTACCTCGCCGCCACGGTGCCCGTGGAAGGGGCTTCGGCCCAAGCGGAGATAGACAAGGCCCGTGCCGAGTTTGTGGCCGCGATGGAATTGCTGCGCACAGCACCCCAGGCGACCCAACGCATCCGCGACGAACTGCAGGTGGCGGATGGCCAGTGGATGTTCTTCGACATGGCCTTGCACAAGCTCAAGGAGGGTGCGCCTGCCGGCCGTGCCCAGTCCGACATCTTTGTGGCCAGCGAGAACCTGCTCACGGTCATGGACCGGGTCACGGGCCTGTACTCCAGCCTGAAGACAGTATGAAATTGGCGCTTGTCCCGCATGAATATTGTGTATGTAGCTACTGAAACGATAGCAACTGAAAGAATCCTATGACCGAATGGAAACGCATCTGCCGCCTTGACGAGATCCCTGCGCTGGGTGCGCGCCGAGTGGCCCGCAGCCGGGGACTGGACGTGGCCATCTTCCGCGGTGCCAATGACCGTATCTTTGCCCTGCTGGACCGTTGCCCGCACAAGGGCGGTCCGCTGAGCCAGGGCATCGTGTTCGGCGAGAGCGTGGCCTGCCCGCTGCACAACTGGACCATTGCGCTCACCGACGGCAATGCCCAGGCGCCCGACGAAGGCCACACCCCGGTGTTTGCGGTGCTGGTGAAGGATGGAGAGGTTTACCTTGACGCCGCCGAACTGGCTAGCCATGCCACCGAGTGGACCCGCCCAGTTGCCGGTCCGGCGTGCCGGCTGGTGGCGGCCTGAACCTGGGGCGTCGGCATGCAGGAAACACGGAGCACCTGCCCCTACTCCGATCTCGCTGCGGGCGCAGCGGTCGCTTTGCGAGCACTTGGAAACGCCTACGTAGGGGCACAGCATGATTGAGACGCGCTCCACCTGCCCCTACTGCGGCGTAGGCTGCGGCGTCATCATCGAAAGCGATGGGGCCCAGATCACCGGCGTGCGGGGTGACCCCCAGCACCCGGCCAACTTTGGGCGCCTGTGTTCCAAGGGGTCGACCCTGCACCTCACGGCCAGTGCACAGGTCAATGCCCAGGTGCGCCTGCTGCAGCCGTTGCAGCGCTTTGAGCGCGGACAGGCTCCGCAGCCCGTGGCGTGGAGCGGCGCCCTCGATACGGTGGCCACCCGTCTGGCGGACACCGTGCGCACCCACGGGCCCGATGCCGTGGGCGTATATGTGTCCGGCCAGCTGCTCACCGAGGACTACTATGTGTTCAACAAGCTCACCAAGGGCTTGCTGGGCACCAACAACATCGACACCAACTCGCGTCTGTGCATGAGCAGCGCCGTGGCCGGCTACAAGCAGACCCTGGGGGCCGATGCGCCGCCCGCCTGCTACGACGACCTGCAGCACGCCAGCACGCTGTTCATCGTGGGCGCCAACCCGGCCTTCGCCCACCCGGTGCTGTTTCGCCGCGTGGAAGACGCCAAGCGCGCCAACCCGGACCTGAAGATCATCGTCTGCGATGTGCGCCGTACCGACACCGCCGAGCTGGCCGACCTGTTCCTGCCCATCCAGCCGGGTACCGATGTGGCCCTGTTCCACGGCATGCTTTCCACCATGCTGTGGGAAGGCTGGGTGGACAGCGCCTTTATTGCGGCCCATACCGAGGGCTTCGAGGCGCTCAAGGCCACCGTGCGCCCCTACACCCCGGAGCTGGTGGCGCAGCTCTGCGGCATCACGCCCGCGCAGCTGCACCAGGCCAGCCGCTGGTTCGCCGGCGTGCAGGACGATGGTTCGCGCCGCCCCTCCTTAAGCCTGTACTGCCAGGGCCTCAACCAGAGCAGCGCAGGCACCGACAAGAACGCTGCGCTCATCTGCCTGCACCTGGCCACGGGGCAGATCGGCAAGCCCGGTACCGGCCCGTTTTCGCTGACGGGTCAGCCCAATGCCATGGGCGGGCGGGAAGTGGGTGGCCTGGCCAATTTGCTCAGCGCCCACCGCGACCTCGCCAACCCGCAGCACCGCGCCGAGGTGGCCGCGCTGTGGGGTGTGGACCGCGTGCCCGAAAGACCCGGCAAGACCGCCGTGGAAATGTTCCAGGCCGCCGCCGATGGCGAGATAAAGGCCCTGTGGATCGCCTGCACCAACCCGCTGCACAGCCTGCCCGACACCAGCACCGTGCGCCGGGCCCTGGAGCGCGCCGAATTCGTGGTGCTGCAGGACGCCTTTGCCACCACGGCCACGGCCGCCTATGCCGACGTGCTGCTGCCCGCCACCACCTGGGGTGAAAAGGAAGGCACCGTGACCAACAGCGAACGCCGCATCAGCCGCGTGCGCGCTGCTGTGCCGCCCCCGGGTCCGCTCGACAACGGGCCGCGCCACGACTGGCGCATCGCGGTCGATGTGGGACAGCGCCTGGAGCGCTTGCTCGCCAGCCCCGCCTCCAGTGGCACGCTGTTCCCGTACGACTCCCCCGAGTCGGTGTGGAACGAACACCGCGAGAGCACCCGCGGGCGCGACCTCGACATCACGGGCCTGTCCTATGCCCAACTGGAACAGGCCCCGGCCCAGTGGCCCCAGCCCGAAGGCGCAGCCCAAGGCAAGGCGCGCTTGTACGAAGACGGCGTGTTTCCCACCTCCACCGGGCGGGCCCGCTTTGTGGCGGCGGACTACCGACCGGTGGCCGAGCCGCGCGACGCCCGCTACCCCCTGGCCCTCACCACCGGGCGGCTGCGCGACCAGTGGCACGGCATGAGCCGCACCGGTACCCTGGGACGCCTGTTCGGCCACGTGCGCGAACCGGTACTGTCCCTGCACCCGCAGGACATGGCGGTACGGGGGCTGACCGATGGCGACATCGTGAGCGTGCGCTCACGTCGCGGCAGTCTGTACATCCCCGTGCAGGCGAGTTCCGACCTGCTGCCTACGCAAGCCTTTGTGCCCATGCACTGGGGCCCGGAGTTGCTGGGTGGGCAAGATGCCCAAGGCGCACCTGCCACCGGCGTCAACTCGCTGACGAATCCGGCCTACTGCCCGTCGTCGAAGCAGCCCGAGTTCAAGCACAGTGCCATTGCGGTGGACAAGGCTGTGCTGCCCTGGGGCTTGGTGGCCATGGCTTGGATGCCTGCCGAGCAAGCGCTGCAGATCCGTTCGGCGCTGGGGGCACTGTTGGGAGGCTTTCGCTATGCCGCCTGTGGCGTGTTCGCGGGGGATGACGCCACCCAGACCGGTGTATGGCTACGCGCCGCCCATGAAACGGCGGTAGCGGATGAAATCGTGTTGCGTGTGGAAGCGCTGATGCGCCTGGATGGCCTGGCGACAGCGCGCTACGCCGATGCCCGTACCGGCCAGCGGCGCAGCGTGCGCACCCGGCCCCAGGGGGCAGACACGGTGCTGGCGGCCTTTGCCCTGGCGGGGGATACCCGTTCGCAGGCCTGGGTCGCGGCGCTGCTGGAGCAGACGGGCGCCGTACAGGCATTGGGGCGCTCGCTCCTGGCCGCCACCAGCCAGCCACCACTGCCCATGGCCGCACCGGCCAAGGTCGTGTGTGCATGCTTTGGCGTCACGGAAGATGCCATCCAGCGCGGCCTGGAAGCGGCCAGCGGCGATGCGGCGCAACGGCTCGGTGCCGTGCAGCAGCAGCTGAAATGCGGCACCAATTGCGGCTCCTGCGTGCCGCAGCTGCAGCGCATGGCGCGCTTGGTGGCGCAGCCGGTGGCGGCGACCTGAGCACCGGCGCGGCGTGGTCCGGACCGGTCGATGACAATACCGGCCTCGATCACGAAGGAGAAGCAATGGACCAGCAGTACGAAGAAGGCCTGGCACGGCGCAAACAGGTGATGGGCGAGGCTTTCGTGGCCAAGGCCCTGGGCGGCGCCACCGCCTTTACCCAACCCCTGCAGGACCACATCACGCGCAATGCCTGGGGCGATGTGTGGCTGCGCGACGGGCTCGACCTGAAAACCCGCAGCCTGGTGACCATTGCCATGCTCACGGCGCTGGGGCGCAGCACCGAACTCAAGGGCCATGTGCGCGGCGCGCTGAACAACGGGGCCAGCGTGAAGGAGATTCAGGAAGTGCTTCTGCACGCCACCATCTACTGCGGCGTGCCCACGGCCGTGGAAGGCTTTCGCGCAGCGGCCGAGATCATCGACGCGCCGACTCCCTGAGCCGGCGCGGCCATGCCTGCGTCAGCCGGTGAACAGGCAGGCCGCCATCCACAGGCACAGGCCCAGCTGCACACTCCAGAAGCTGGCGCGTACGAACACCTGCACCGGTCCGGTTCCCCAGAGGTGGGCCAGTGTCTGACCGACGCGTGCGTACAGCACGAAGGGGGCAAGGGTGTTCACGCTGCCGCTCTTGTCCATGGCCGCAGCCGCCAGCACGATGGCGGCGAACACCGGAAGGTTTTCCAGGCAGTTGGCGTGGGCGTCTTCCACCCGCTTGATGAAGGGCGCGTCGTCGGCGGGCTTGTTGCCGCGCGGCCAGCTGTTGATGGGCGTTCCCTTCAGAAAGCGCAGCCCGCGGTACAGGAACACCAGCGCAATCAATGCCAGGGTCCACAGGGCAAAACCAACCAATGCTTGCAAAGCGGTCATCGCTAACGTCTCCTCATGTTGTTGTGGATGCGTACCTTAACGCCAAAACAGGTGCAAGCGTCAGCGCGGGGTCTTGGCCATCCATGCGCGGTAGCGTTTCGTGAGGTGGCGGGCCCGCCATTGGTCCCGCACCAGGGAGAACACGGCGCTGGGGTGGCGTAGCGGGTGCTTGCCCGCACCCACGCGCTGCAGCTGGCGTCGCACCAGCGCCATCGTGGCCAGCGAGGCAATGGCCTTGTTCTTGATGCGGACCTGCGGCTCCAGGTTTTCCACGTCGCGGCCCGTGCGCCAGTGCTGTGGCAGGTCGGGGCACTGCGCCAGGGCCGTGCCCATGCCCACCACGTCCACGCCCTGCGCCAGCACCCGCTCTGCCACGGCCAGGCGGCGGATGCCGCCGGTGGTCATGATGGGCAGCGTGGTGCCTTGTGCTATCGCCTGGGCGAATTCCAGAAAGTAGGCCTCGCGCGCCAGGGTGCGGCCGTCGCGCGTCCGGCCCTGCATGGCCGGGGCTTCGTAGCTGCCGCCTGAGAGCTCGACCAGATCGACTTGACGCTGAGCGAGCATGGCCACCACCTGTTTGGCGGCATCAGCGTCGAAGCCGCCGCGCTGGAAGTCGGCGGAGTTGAGTTTCACTGCCACGCAAAAGCCCGGTTGCACGGCTGCGCGCACGGCATCGACCACGGCCAGCAACAGACGGGCACGGTTGTCCAAGCTGCCACCCCAGGCGTCGGTGCGCCGGTTGGTCAGCGGCGAAAGAAATTGGCTGATCAGGTAGCCGTGTGCTGCGTGAATCTCTACACCGGTGAATCCCGCGTTTTCCGCCCGCAGGGCGGTGTCGACAAAGTGCTGGATGGTTTGTGCAATCTCTGCTTCGCTCATGGCCCGCACCGGCGCAAAGAGCTTGGAGTGCTTGCCGAGGTCTACCGCCACGTCCGAGGGTGCCCAGCCGGGTTGTCCCAGGGCGGCCCAGACCTGGCGACCGGGGTGGTTGATCTGCATCCACACCTGGCCGCCCCGGCTGCGTGCAGCGGTGGCCCAGCGGCGAAATGGTTCGGGCGGCGTGTCCTTCTGCAGCACGATGCCGCCGGCACTGGTCAGCGCGCGGGCATCGACCATCACGTTGCCGGTGATGAGCAAGCCCGTGCCACCCTCGGCCAGGGTTTGGTACAGGCGAATGATGTCGTCGGAAGGAAGTTGCCCGGGGCCGGCGAGTTGCTCTTCCATGGCCGCCTTGGCGATGCGGTTGGGCAGGGTGCTGCCATTGGGCAGCGTGAGTGGGGAAAAGAGTGCAGAGGTCATGGTGTGCTCGAAACGAATTCAGGAGGCGGGGCGCAGGGTGAGCAGCGTGATCTCGCTGCGGAAGTGGCGCTTGGGTGGGCCCCAGTAGCCGGTACCGACCGAGGTGTAGCTCCACATCTGCTGGAAGCGGTGCAGGCCTTTCACCACCGGCTGCTGCACACGCACGAAATGGTTCCACGGCCACCACTGGCCACCATGGGTATGGCCGTGCAGGGCCAAGTGGTAGCCCGCGTCCGCCCCGGCAGGTGCCGTGACGGGTTGGTGGGCCAACAGCAGGCGTACGTCGGCTGCGGCGCCTGCGCCTGCAATGGCGGCGTGCGGGTCGCAGGCCAGTTCGCGGAAGAAGCGGCCGGTGCTGTGGTCGGTGACGCCAGCCACCGCCAGGGTGGCGCCATCGCGCTGCACCACGAAGTGTTCGTTCAGCAGCACGCGCATGCCCAGGCGGCGGAATTCACGCACCCAGGATTCGGCACCGCTGTAGAGCTCATGGTTGCCGATGACCAGGGCCACGCCCTCGCGTGCCTGCAGTTGCTGCAAGGGGGCCACATGGCTTTGTAGCGTGGGTACATCGCCATCGACCACGTCGCCGGTGATCGCCACCAGGTCGGCCTGCAGGGCGTTGACCTGGTCCACGATGCGTTGCAGGTAACCGCGCCGGATGGTCGGGCCGACATGGATGTCGGTGATCTGTGCGATGCGAAAGCCGTGCAGCTCGGCAGGCAGCCCGTCGATGGGAATGTCCACCTCCACCACGCCAGCGCGCACGCGGGCCACGACGAATCCTGCGGCAGTGAAGAGGGTCGCCAGCAACACGGCGATCCATGCCGAGGGCTCGGCCCAGCCCAACACCGGCACACCCGCCCAGTGCAGTGCAGGCAGCAATACGGCGCGCAGCAGCGCCAGTACGAACAGGCTGGAGAATTGCCCCAGTGCCAGCAGGCCGGTCCAGGACAGCGCTGCGCCCCAGCGCGGGTTGCTGGTGCGTAGCGACAGCAGGCCCGCGGGGATGGCCAGGGTGCTGAGGGCCAGATAGCCCCCCAGGCCGATGCCAAAAGGTGTGCTCGCCGAACCCGCCAGCAGTGTCCACAGTCCGTAGTGGAGTGCCGCGATCAGCGAGACCGGAATGGCCAGAGGGAGCCAACGACGCAAACCTTGCGGTGCTTGGCTGCGCGTCGCTGGCGCAGGGGCGGTGGTAGTGCGGTTCATGGTTTTCTCACTGTATGGATATGGCAGGTAGGCGCAACAGGCGATAGGGGCGGTGGGCGACCAGTCGCTCCAAGGAAGGTGGCCTTGCGAACTGATCGATGTATGCGGGAATGGCACTGTCGGTGAACAGCAGTGCGCCATCGGGCGCCTGGACCACACCGTCAGCCCAAACCACTTGGGGGTCACTCACCAACGTTTCAAGCTGGCCATCGTCCCGTCGGCGCACCAGACCCCCATGCTCAATGTCGGTAAGGATGACTCGCCCTCTCGAATCGATGGTGATGCCGTCCGATAGTGGCTTGACGCCTTGGTCTTCCACCAGTTGACCCAGCGCAGCCTCGTCGAATTCTGGGTTGCTGAGCGCAGCCAGAGGAACCCGGTACAGGTGTTGATGGCTCATTCCACCGAAATACAGCCACTGGTCATCATCGCTCAGCGCGATCCCGTCCACGCCCACGGCAAAGTTCACCAGGCCGTAGCCCAGCTTGTGCGGGCCGAGCGGCGTGCGGATCGTCCAATCCTGCGCTTGGGTGCTCGGATGCTGTTCCAGGCGCAGCAACAGTCGCCCGCTTTCCGGTTCGAACACCGCTATGGCGGGGCGGGTGAACTTGAACAACCCGGTGTCTGCCAGGATGACGCGACGTCCGTCTGCAGTGATCCGCAGATCCTGGGCAAAGGGAAGCACCCCTTTGTCAAACCAGTGTTCATAGACCTTGGCATTGCTGGCCAGGCTCCACGCGGTCAGGCGCGTGCGTGCATGGTCCAGCCCGGCCGGCTCAATCAGCCACAAGCGGTTCTGCCGATCGACGGTCATCCCGAATACGCCTTGCCAGTCCTTTTGGGCCTCCAGGCTGGGCCATGGCACGGGCTTTCCGTTGACCACTTCGAACATCGTGGGACCAAACCGCTCGGCCTTGGCAAACGGGTGGTAATTCATGAAGGTTCGGCCATCAGCAGCGACAGCTACGTTGCCAGGCGGGAAGTCCAGTGTCGCAACTGTCTGCAGGCTGCTTGCCGGGGTCAGCGCCGGCGTTGCCACGCTGGGGTAGGCGCTGCCGCCTCCGTGGACAAGTTTCAGCCAAAGCATGCCCAGTGCCAGTGCGATAGCCAGCACTGCGCCTATTCGCAGGGTCCAGGTTTTCATGGCGTTCTCCGGTGCGCTCAGGCAGCGGCGGGCTTGGACATGTGCTTGACCAACGCGGTCACCATGGCCCGGGGTGTGAACCGCACGCTTTGGGCCATGATCCAGTTCATGCAACCAGGGATGTAGACGCGTTGGCCGCGCTGCATGGCACGGTAGCCCTTGGCGGCAACGTCCTCCGAAGTGGGGAGCCGCTTTCCCTTCACCAGCGCGGATGCGTGCATGTCGGCCTTGTCCTGGAAGCCCGAGGCCGTGGGCCCGGGGCACAGGGCCGTGACGGTGACGCCATGCGGAGCCAGTTCGGCCGCAATGGCTTCCGAAAAGCTCAGCACGAAGGCTTTGGTGGCGTAGTACACGGCCATGTAGGGGCCGGGTTGGAAGGCCGCTGTGGAGGCGGTGTTGAGCAGCTTGCCGCGGGTGGCGATCAGGTCGGGCAGGAAGAGTTTGGTCAGCACCACCACGGTGTTCATGTTGAGTTGCATCATGGCCAGTTCCGGGGCCAGTGCCGAGTCCTTGAACTCGCCGAAGCTGCCGTAGCCGGCGTTGTTGGCCAATGCGTGCAGGGTGATGTTGCGGGCCTTGATGTCGGCGTGCAGTTTCTGTGCGCCGTCGTTGGTTTCCAGGTCGGCACCGATGACCGTGACGGTGACCTGGTGTCGTTGCTGAAGCTCATCGGCCAGGGCCTGCATCTTGGCCACACTGCGGGCCGCCAGTACCAGGTGGTAGCCGTCACGGGCAAATTCATGGGCCAGGGCTTTGCCGATGCCCGAGGAGGCACCGGTGATGAGGGCGGTTTTGTGGGCTGCAGTCATGGCGTTCATCCTATTGGTTTAATCCATTCGACGGATTGGGTTCAAAAAATGGCACCGAAGTGCCAGGGGTCAAAAATGCATGGGCTCAGGTGCAGGACACCTCGGCCTGTTCCACCAGCCGGCGCAAGTCGGCCAAGGCCGTATCGAGCGACAAGCTGTAGAAGTTTTCGCGGGACACCCGCTCCAAGGTGATCAGACCGGCCTGCATCAGCACCTTGAGGTGGTGCGAAATGGCAGGGCGCGAGAGCGGCATGCGCTCGGCGATCTGGTTCACGTTGAGGCGTTCGTCCTGCGCCAGCAACATCACGATGTCCTGGCGAAACTTGTCCCCCAGGGCATTGAACACCGGAGCACAGGCCCGAAAGCTGACCATCACATCCTCCAGCGAGGCGGTGGTGATAGGAGCAGGTTCGTTGATTGCGTTCATATGTTCAAATGTTTAAACGAATTGTGTCAAAGCGCACGACGCTTGGCAAGTGAAGCGGAAATACCCTGCAACATTGGAAGGGTATTCGAGCGAACCCTACTTGTGCATCAGCGTGCTCTTGCCTTCAAGCGAAGCTTGGGCGAACTATTTGCGCATCAATGTACTTTTGCCAAACAGGCTCTCGATCAGGTCCACCGCCACATTGGCGGTACGGTTCTGGATGTCCAGCGCCGGGTTGAGCTCCACCACGTCCAGGCTGGCCAGGCGGCCGGTGTCGGCAATCATCTCCATGCACAGCTGGGCTTCGCGGTAGGTGGGTCCCCCACGCACCGTGGTGCCGACACCGGGTGCGATCTCGGGGTCGAGGAAGTCGACATCGAAGCTCACGTGCAGGTGGGTGTTGGCGTCCATCAGGGCCAGGGCCATCTCCATGGCCGAGCGCATGCCCATCTCGTCGATGTAGCGCATGTCGAAGACTTCGATGTTCTGCTCGTGCACGAAGCGCTTTTCGCCGGGGTCGACGCTGCGGATGCCAATCTGGCGCACCCACTTCGGGGAAATGGCCGGCACCTGGCCGCCGATCTCGATGAGTTCCTTGGGGCCAAAGCCGCACAGGCAGGCCACGGGCATGCCGTGGATGTTGCCGCTGGGGGTGAGGGTACTGGTGTTGAAGTCGGCATGGGCGTCGAGCCACAGGATGCGCAGCTTCTTGCCCACTTCGCGGCAGTGGCGGGCCACGGCCGAGATGGAGCCGATGCCCAGACAGTGGTCACCGCCCAGCACGATGGGCATGCGGCCCAGTCCGAGTTCGGCGTACACCGCATCGTGCAGGGCACGGTTCCAGTGGACGACCTCGTCCAAATGGCGGTAGCCATCCACGGGGGGTAGCCAGGGGTTGGGTGGGCCACTGAGGTTGCCGCGGTCGGCCACGTCCAGGCCGTGGCTGGCCAATACGGTACCGATGTTGGCGACACGCAGGGCCTCGGGGCCCATGCTGGCGCCACGGGCGCCGGCGCCAATGTCGGTGGGAGCGCCGATGAGGCTGACGGAGGTGTAGGGGGAGGTGGTCATGTCAGGCGGCCATGAGTTGGAAGACTGGTTTGCGTTCACCCACGGCCAGACCGCGGGCATTGGTGATGCTGCGCTGGCGCCAGGGCTCCAGCTCCACGCGCTGGACGTCGTCGAGCCAGCCGAGCTGTTCCAGCACCTCGATGGTGGCCGCATACAGCGGGGGCCGGGCGCCGTCCTGCACCTTGATGGCAAAGGCCACACCGCGCGACTTGCTGGCCACGCACTGCACGCCGTCGGCGCCGATCTTGCTGACCCAGTCGCCACGGCCCGCGCGCATCAGCGCCAGGTCGTTGCGCCCGGTGCCGCTGACCAGCTCGGGGTGGTCCGTCATGGCTTGTGAGAGCTGGGCGAACACGCCCCCGAACTCGGCATCCTGCGGTCCACTGGCCAGTCGCGCATAGGCGTAGGCCAGCTTGGCCAGTGGCATGGCGAAGTTGGGCGCTGAGCAGCCATCGATGCCCATGGGCATGTCCTGCGGCGCCATGCGCACCACCCGGGCGACTGCCTCGCGGATGGCGATCTGTAGGGGGTGATCGGGTGCGTTGTAGTCGTCCAGCGGCAGGCCGTGCTGCAGGCAGTAGGCGACAAAGCCGGCGTGCTTGCCGCTGCAGTTGTTCTGGGCTTGCGTGAAGCTAACGCCATCGGGTGCACCCTTGTCAAAAAACGAGAAGCGCAGGGGTACATGGCAGCCGCAGCGCAGTGAGGCCACGCCGCCACCAGCCTTGGCGAGCATTCCCTGAGCCAGTTCCACATGCATCTCTTCCCCATTGTGGCTGGCACACAGCATGGCGAGTTCGCGGCTGTCGAAATGGAACTGCCGGTGCCCGTGGCCCAGCAGCAGCGGCAGGGCCTGGAAGGGTTTGAGTGTGGAACGCGTGAAGACTACCTGCTGCGGGTTGCCCCAATGGGCCAACAGGTGCTCGCGCGTATTGACCACGGCCACGGCGCCGAGGTGCAGGTTCTCGCGCAGCGTGCCGCGGGTGGTTTCGATTAAGGGGGAAAACGGATGCATACGGGGTGTCCCTCTTCAGCAATGCCGGGCATTATGGGCCGGACCGGCCAAACACGCGCGTTTGTCACCGACTTGACTACGCACAGGGCAGAAATCCGCGGGTCACCGCACAATGCCGCCCATGCACCCCATCCACTCCCCCCTGCACGCACAGATCGTCCAATGGCTGGTCCAACCCGGCCAAGCCGTCGCTCGTGGCGACCTGCTGTTGATCGTTGAAGCCATGAAGATGGAGCACGAGATACGCGCCGAGGTTGGCGGCGTGCTGGGGCCGCACTTCTTTGTCGCAGGGGAAAGCGTGGAAGACGGTGTATTGCTATCAAACATAGAGCGGTCTACGCAGGATATACAAGGGCTTGAGGGCAAAACTGAAGACAAGGTCGGAGAAGGTGGCGATTCCGCCGATCGCGCCGACCTGCAGCGCTGGCGCACACGCCTGGCGTTCACGCAGGACGCCGCCCGCCCCGATGCGGTGGCCAAGCGCCATGCGCTGGGCATGCGCACGGCGCGCGAGAACATCGCTGCGCTGGTGGATACTGGCTCCTTCGTTGAATACGGCGCCCTGGCCGTGGCGGCGCAGCGCAGCCGCCGCAGCGAGGAAGACCTGATTGCCAACACACCGGCCGACGGCATGGTCTGCGGCATCGGCACGGTGCACGGACAACGCACGGTGGTGATGGCCTATGACGCCACCGTGCTGGCCGGTACCCAGGGCATGCGCAACCACCAGAAGACCGACCGCATGCTGGGGCTGGCGCTACAGCACCGCTTGCCCGTGGTGTTGCTGGCCGAAGGTGGCGGGGGACGGCCCGGGGATGTGGACATGCCCATCGTGGCCGGGCTCCACGTGACAACCTTCGCCAGCTTCGCGCGGCTCAATGGTCGCGTGCCGGTGGTCGGCATTGCCGCAGGGCGTTGCTTTGCCGGCAATGCCGCACTGCTGGGTTGCTGCGACGTGGTCATTGCCACCAAGAACAGCAACATCGGCATGGGCGGTCCGGCCATGGTCGAAGGCGGGGGATTGGGTGTGTTCCGGCCGGAGGACATCGGCCCGGCCGCGGTACAGCATGGCAAGGGGGTGATCGACGTGCTGGTCGACGACGAGGCGCAGGCCGTGGCGGCTGCGCGCCAGTACCTGGGCTACTTCCAGAGCGCACCGACAGGGTGGCAGGCGCCCGATGCCGCGGCGCTGCGCGCCGTGGTGCCGGAAAACCGACTGCGCGTCTACGACACCCGCCTGGCCATCGAGGGCATTGCAGACACGGGTTCGGTGCTGTACCTGCGCATGGGTTTTGGCTTGGGGCTGCACACCGCGCTGGTGCGTATCGAAGGGCGGCCGGTGGGCGTGCTGGCGAACAACCCCGCGCATCTGGGGGGCGCCATCGACGCCGACGCTGCCGACAAGGCCGCGCGCTTCCTGCAGCTGTGCAATGCGCACGGCCTGCCTGTGGTGAGCCTGGTCGATACGCCCGGATTCATGGTGGGCCCGGCCACCGAAGAGACGGCCCAGGTGCGCCACGTGAGCCGCATGTTCATCGCCGCTGCGCACCTGCGCGTGCCCTACGTGAGCGTGGTGCTGCGCAAGGGCTACGGGCTGGGTGCCATGGCCATGACGGCGGGCGGCTTCCATGCCCCGCTGGCGACCGCGGCCTGGCCCAGTGCGGAGTTCGGGGCCATGGGGCTCGAAGGCGCCGTGCGGCTGGGCTACCGCAAGGAGTTGGAAGCATTGCCGCAGGGCCCGCAGCGCCAGGCGTGGTTCGACGAACTGCTGGCCCGCCATGTCGAGGCTGGGAGCGCCCTCAACATGGCGACCACGCTGGAGATCGATACCGTCATCGACCCGGCCGACACCCGGGCCTGGTTGGCTGCCACGCTGTCTGCCGGGCGTGTGGAGCCGCATGACGGCTTCGGGGCCATCGACACCTGGTAGGCGGCCAAAAGCCCGATTCAGCCGCCTGGAGCCCGTGTTTTTCCCGGTTTACGGCGGGCCGCGGCCCCGCTACGATGTCCGCTCCAATGCAGGAGGGCGCCGTGAGAACGCTGGGTGGTATGTGTGTTGCGATGCTGCTGTTGACGCAGGGGGCCATGGCCCAGCAAGCGGCTTCGCCTGCGCGGCTGGCACCCGAGTCGCCCTTGAGCGCCCAGATCCGCAATCCGCAGGACGCGGCCATCGTCCAGCGGGCCGATGCCCAGCGCAGCGCGCTGGAAAACGAGGTCAAGGACTACCTGGTGCCCCTGCGCGCCTGGGATGGCAAATCGCGCCCACCGATCGGCGTGTCCCTGCTGGCCAACGGCACCGGCCCCGTGGACATGGTGTGGGACACCTCCACGCAAACCATGGCCGCCCAGTGGCGCCTGGTTCAAAAAACGGACAGCGGGCAAAAGCTGTACTACACCACCACCGTCAACGAGTCCGGTGCGCTGAACTTCAGCATTTCCTCCCGGTTCTAAGTGGCGAGTCGCCTCGACGCCTGGCTGCTGCTGGGTCAGCCGGGCTGCGATCGCGTGGCCTCCAGCCGGGAGGTGAACTCCTGCCGAAGTTGCTTGCGAACCAATGCGGCAGCATGCCGGCGCTGCTCATCGGGGGTCGACGGCTGCAAAGGCGGAACGGCCACGGGCTTGCGCTCGTTGTCCACCGCCACCATGGTGAAGAAGCAGGAGTTGGCGTGGCGCACCACCTGGTTCTGGATGTTCTCCGCAATCACCTTGATGCCGATCTCCATGGACGAGGTGCCGGTGTAGTTCACGGCCGCCAGAAAGGTCACCAGTTCTCCCACGTGGATCGGCTGGCGGAACATCACCTGATCGACCGACAGCGTCACCACGTAGCAGCGCGCATAGCGGCTGGCACAGGCATAGGCCACCTGGTCGAGCATTTTGAGGATGGCGCCACCATGGACGTTGCCGGAAAAGTTGGCCATGTCGGGCGTCATGAGCACGGACATGGTGAGTTGGTGCGCAGGCAGGTGCATGGTGCCTCCAGAAAGCGGGATCGGGCTGGCAGTCTAGCCGGGTCGGATGTCACGCCGGGCCCGACCCTGGGCAAGCGCACTACTGGGGCTGCAGCATGCCCCGCTGCTCGATGAAGCGAACGACCTGGTCCAGCCCGGCCAGTGTCTTCAGGTTGGTCATCACGAACGGCTTCTTGCCGTCCGCCGGGCCCCGCATGCGCTCGGTGTCGCTGCGCATGATGGCCAGGTCAGCCCCCACGTGCGGCGCCAGGTCGGTCTTGTTGATGACGAACAGGTCGCTCTTGGTGATGCCGGGGCCACCCTTGCGCGGAATCTTCTCGCCGGCCGCGACGTCAATCACGTAAATCGTCAGGTCGCTCAGCTCGGGGCTGAAGGTGGCCGCCAGGTTGTCGCCGCCGCTCTCCACAAACACGACGTCGGCATTGGGGAACTCGCCCAGCATGCGGTCGATGGCTTCGAGGTTGATCGAGCAGTCTTCGCGGATGGCGGTGTGCGGGCAGCCGCCGGTCTCCACCCCCAGGATGCGTTCGGGCGGCAGCGCGCCGCTGATGGTGAGCAGGCGCTGGTCTTCCTTGGTGTAGATGTCGTTGGTGATGGCGATCAGGTCGTACTGTTCGCGCATGGCCTTGCACAGCATTTCCAGCAGCGTGGTCTTGCCGGAACCCACAGGGCCGCCAATGCCCACGCGCAATGGCGGGAGGTGTTTGGTGCGGTTCGGTATATGGTGCAGTGCGGTCATGGTGTTGCTATGGAAATGAAAGCGTCGTACGCATGTTCTATGCGGGCTAGGACCGGAAAATGCGTGAATATTGGATTTCGTGCTGGCTGCTCAGGATGGCCAGCATGGGCGCGAAGGCCTGGCGGGTCTCTTCGGTGGTGGCCAGCGCGTGGTCCACCGCCACCGGTATGTCAGTCGCCAGGGCCGAGAGGATGCGCTGCCCGGCGCTCTGACCCAGCGGTACGGCCTTGATGGCGGCCTGCATCAGGTTCTCGGCCCAACCGAAGGCGAAGGCCAGCAGGCATTCACGCACCGGGGCTCCGGTGGCGCTGGCGGCCAGCGCAAAGGCCACGGGGTAAGTGGGCTGCTGGCCCGCCAGCACGCCGATGTCTTCAGCGCTGGCCGTCGTGTGGTTCTTCAGCCATTCCAGCAGGCTCTTGCCCATCTGTTCACTCTGGGCGCGCAGTTCGCTGCTTTCGCGTGTCTTCAGCACCCACTGGTTGAGCGCGGCCACGCGCTCCATGTCGCGTTCCTGCCAGGCCGCAATGGCCTGCGCCACCACCGGCAGTTCGGAGCGGGCCAGGCTCAGGTGCAACTGGTCCACCAGCCACCGTAAGGCCTGCGCTTCGGTCGTGACCAGGCCGTGTTCCACCGCTGCTTCCAGGCATTCGGAATACGAGAAGCCGCCGATGGGCAGGGCGGGCGAAGCCAGCCACATCAGTTGCATCAGGCTGCTGTCACGCATGGTGCTGCTCAGTGGTCGTGGTGGTGGTGTCCGCCCGGGCCATGCGCGTGGTGGTCATGTCCGTGGTCATGCCGGTGTCCGCCATGATGGCCTCCCGTGGCGTAGGCACCGTTTTCGGGCTCGAAGGCCTCGTCCACCGCGGTCACGATCAGGTGCATGGCGCGCAACATGTCGGCCAGCACGTGGTCAGGCTCGATCTTCAGGTGGTCTGGCTGCAGCTCGATGGGCACGTGGCGGTTGCCCAGGTGGTAGGCGGCGCGGATCAGGTCGAACGGCGTGCCATGGGCGCTGCAGTGGGTGATGCGCAGCACGGCCTGGGGGGCAGCCCGCACGGCCACCAGGGAGCCGTCCTCCACCACCAGCACGTCGCCGCCGCGCACCACCGTGCCCCGCGGCAAGAATACCCCGAGGCAGCGCCCGGTCGAGTCGGTCGCATCGAAGCGGCTTTTCTGGCGCACGTCCCAGTCGAGTTCGACCGTGGGCGCGCGCTGCAGCAGGGCCCGGGCCAGTCCCTGGCCCTGTGGGAGGCATTTGGAGGCGTGCAGCATCAGAACAGGAAGTAGCGTTGCGCCATGGGCAGCTTCACGGCGGGTTCGCAGGTCAGCAGAACACCGTCGGCGCGCACGGCGTAGGTCTGGGCGTCGATCTCCATGGTGGGCAGGTAATGGTTGTGCACCATGTGCTGCTTGCGCACGGCGCGGATGTTCTTGGCAGCCGATACGTTCTTGGCCAGGCCAAAGCGCTCCTTGACTCCGGCCTGCATGCCGGCCTGCGACACAAAGGTGAACGAGCCCCTGTGCAGCGCACCGCCGAAGCTGCCGAACATGGGCCGGTAGTGCACCGGCTGCGGCGTGGGGATGCTCGCGTTGGGGTCGCCCATGGCGGCGTGGGCGATGAAGCCGCCCTTCAGGATCAGCGCAGGCTTCACGCCGAAGAAGGCCGGCTTGTAGATCACCAAGTCGGCCCACTTGCCCACTTCAATTGAGCCCACCTCGTGGCTGATGCCGTGCGCAATCGCGGGGTTGATGGTGTACTTGGCCACGTAGCGCTTGGCGCGGAAGTTGTCGTTGCGCACGGTGTCCTCGGCCAGCTTGCCGCGCTGTGCCTTCATCTTGTCGGCCGTCTGCCAGGTGCGGATGATGACCTCGCCCACGCGGCCCATGGCCTGGCTGTCGCTGCTCATCATCGAAATCGCGCCCATGTCGTGCAGGATGTCTTCGGCCGCAATGGTTTCCTTGCGGATGCGGCTCTCCGCAAAGGCCAGGTCCTCGGCAATGCCGGCGTCCAGGTGGTGGCACACCATGAGCATGTCCACATGCTCGTCGAGCGTGTTGCGCGTGTAGGGCATGGTGGGGTTGGTGGAGCTGGGCAGGAAGTTGGCCTGGCCCACTACCTTCAGGATGTCCGGCGCGTGCCCGCCGCCCGCGCCTTCGGTGTGGAAGGCACACAGTCCGCGGCCCTGGGTTGCCGCAATGGTGTTCTCCACAAAGCCCGACTCGTTGAGCGTGTCGGAGTGGATGGCGACCTGGATGTCGGTGGCGTCCGCCACGTCCAGGCAGTTGCTGATGGCGGCCGGGGTGGTGCCCCAGTCTTCGTGCAGCTTCAGTCCGATCACGCCAGCGTTGATCTGCTCGTGCAGGGCAGCGGGCAGGCTGGCGTTGCCCTTGCCGAAGAAGCCCAGGTTCATGGGGAACGCGTCTGCTGCCTGCAGCATGCGCTCGATGTTCCAGGGGCCGGGGGTGCAGGTAGTGGCAAAGGTGCCGGTGGCGGGGCCCGTGCCGCCGCCCATCATGGTAGTGACACCGCTGGACAGCGCTTCTTCGATCTGCTGCGGGCAGATGAAGTGGATGTGGCAGTCGATGCCACCGGCGGTCACGATGTTGCCCTCGCAGCTGATGATCTCGGTGCCGGGCCCGATGACGATGTCCACGCCCGGCTGCGTGTCGGGGTTGCCGGCCTTGCCGATGGCGGCGATGCGCCCGTCCTTGAGGCCAATGTCGGCCTTGACGATGCCCCAGTGGTCCAGGATCAACGCGTTCGTCAGCACGGTGTCCACGACCCCTTCAGCGCGCGTGCGCTGGCTTTGCGCCATGCCGTCGCGGATGGTCTTGCCGCCGCCGAACTTCACTTCTTCGCCGTAGCTGCCCGCGGCCAGCGTGTAGTCCTTTTCCACCTCGATCAGGAGGTCGGTGTCGGCCAGGCGCACGCGGTCACCCACGGTGGGGCCGAATATTTCCGCGTAGGCGCGGCGGTCGATAGTGGCCATCAGAGTACTCCTTGCACGAGACCGCGAAAGCCGTAGACGATGCGGTCGCCGCCAATGTCCACCAGCTCCACGGTGCGTTGCTGTCCGGGCTCGAAGCGCACGGCCGAACCCGAGGGGATGTTCAGCCGCATGCCTTGCGCGGCTGCACGGTCAAAACCCAGTGCGCCATTGGTCTCGGCAAAGTGGTAGTGCGAGCCGACTTGTATCGGTCGGTCGGAGGTGTTCTGCACCACCACGGTCAGGGTGCGCCGGCCGGTATTGAGGGGGTGTTCGCCTGCGTCGATGAGAAGTTCACCGGGTGTCATGGTTACGCCTCAGCCCAGTTGCAGCAGCAAGCCCAGTCCCGAGGCGGCGACGGCCCCCCCGGCGATGCGGCGGCCCCAGGGGCTGCTCCGCAGGGCCCAGCCCAGGGCCAGTCCGATGGCATGCAGCCCCAGCGTGCCGACCACCATGCCGGCGATCGCCAGCACCGGGTCGGCCGCTGCCGCGAATTCGGCGCCGTGGGCCAGGCCATGGAACAGCGCAAATCCACCGGCCAGCACGATGGATGCAACGCCGCCCAGCGCATGGCGCGCAAGCACCAGCAGTCCCAGCACCAGGACCGAAGCGGCCACCAGGGGCTCCACCGCAGGGCTTGCGACGCCTTGCAGGCCCAGCAGTGCGCCGAGCAACAGCAGGTTGGCAAAGGCCAGTGGGCCGCGCAGCAGCGTGCTGTCCAGGCGCTGAGCCACCAGTGCGCTCCAGGCTCCCACGGCCAGCATGGCCAGCAGGTGGTCCGTGCCCAGCCAGGGGTGCAATAGCCCTGCCATGAAGCTGGCGTGGACGTGTTCCTGGGTGCCAATATGGGCGCTGGCCACCGTACTGATTGCGCAGGCAGCTATGAAAAACAGAGCGTTTGTGGGTTTCTTGTACATGGCGAACCTCCGTTCAGATGATGGGTTGGTGCACGGTGACGAGCTTGGTGCCGTCCGGGAAAGTCGCTTCGACCTGGATGTCGGGAATCATCTCGGCCACACCATCCATGACGTCGGCGCGTCCGAGCACGGTGCGGCCTGCACTCATGAGCTCGGCCACGGTACGGCCGTCGCGTGCGCCTTCCATCACAGCGGCGCTGATCAGGGCCACCGCTTCCGGGTAGTTCAGCTTCAGTCCGCGCGCCTTGCGCCGCTCGGCCAGCAGGGCAGCGGTGAAGATCAGCAGCTTGTCTTTCTCTCTCGGCGTGAGTTCCATAGGGCCTCGGCATGTAGGGGACTTGCAGGCCATCAAGCAAAGGCCGTGCCGACTTCTGGCGTGGTGGCATGAAACCTGCACTGCAAGGGGGGTGACCCACCCTGCCACTCCCCTTCCGCCGCGCCTGGACGCCCCCCCGCAACGGGTGGTCAAGGTGCGTCGCGACTACAACACCTGGGTGGCCAGCGAAACCCTGGAGGACTACGCGCTGCGCTACACCCCGGAGCGTGCCCGCCGCTGGAGCCCCTGGTGGGTGGCAAACACGGCCTTTGGCGCGGCTTCCTTCCTGATCCTGGAAGCGGTGGGTGCCACGCTATTGGTGCAGTACGGTTTCTGGAACGCGCTCTGGGCCATTGTCTGCACCGGTTTGGTGATTGCGCTGGCGGGCATACCCGTCAGTGCCTATGCGGCCCGTTATGGCGTCGACATGGACCTGCTCACGCGGGGGGCGGGCTTTGGCTACATCGGCTCCACCATCACCTCGCTCATCTACGCCTCCTTCACCTTCATCTTCTTTGCGCTGGAGGCCGCGGTGATGGCCTATGCGCTGGAGCTGGCCTGGGACATTCCCCCGACCTGGGGCTACCTGATTTGTGCCGTGGTGGTCATTCCGCTGGTGACCCACGGGGTCAGTGCGATCAGTGCACTGCAGGTTTGGACGCAGCCGATCTGGCTGGTGCTGCTGGTGGTTCCCTTCGGCTTTGTGCTGGCACGGGACCCACAAGCCTTTGCAGGGATCGTGCACTACGCTGGGGAGAAGTCCGCCACGGCGGGGTTCGATCTGCACCTGTTTGGTGCCGGCCTGACCGTGGGAATCGCGCTGATCACACAGATGGGAGAGCAGGTGGACTACCTGCGTTTCATGCCGCCGCAGCGGCCTGGCGGCAAGCGCCGGTGGTGGGCGGCAGTGCTGGTGGGTGGGCCGGGCTGGGTGGTGCCTGGGGTGCTGAAGATGCTGGGTGGTGCCTGCCTGGCCTACCTGGCCATTTCGCACAGCGTGCCGGTGGACCGCGCAGTGGATCCGAACCAGCTCTACCTGGTGGCCTACGAATACGTGTTTGCGAGCCTGCCCTGGGCCATTGCCGCCACGGCCCTGCTGGTGGTGGTGTCGCAGCTCAAGATCAACGTGACCAATGCCTACGCCGGCTCGCTGGCCTGGAGCAACTTCTTCTCGCGCCTCACGCACAGCCACCCCGGGCGGGTGGTCTGGGTGGTGTTCAACTGCTTCATTGCCTTCCTGCTCATGGAAGCCAACGTGTTTGCGGCTCTGGGGCAGGTGCTGGGCCTGTACTCGAACATCGCCATTGCCTGGATGATGGCGGTGGTCGCCGATCTGGTCATCAACAAGCCGCTGGGTCTGTCGCCACCAGGCATCGAGTTCAAGCGTGCCTACCTGTATGACATCAATCCCGTGGGCGTAGGCGCCATGGTGCTGGCGTCCACGCTGTCCATTGCGGCCTACCTGGGTGCCTTTGGGGCCTTGGCGCAGGCTTTCTCCGCCGTCGTGGCGCTGGTCACGGCCATGCTGGCGTCGCCGCTGATCGCCTGGTGGACAAAAGGGCGCTTCTACATCGCCCGCCCGGCGCGCGGGCTTGGCACGGAGCTGCGGTGTGTGGTGTGTGAACGGGAATACGAGGGCCCGGACATGGCGCACTGCCCGGCCTACCAAGGGCCGATCTGTTCCCTGTGCTGCACGCTGGATGCGCGCTGCGGTGACATGTGCAAACCCCATGGCAACCTCTGGGTGCAGTGGGATGCGGCCTTGCGCTCGCTGACGCCGCGGCGCTGGTGGCCTCTGCTGGGACAAGGGGTGGGGCCGTTCCTGCTGCTGATGGTGCTGACGGTGCCCTTGCTCGCCGGGGTGTTTGGCTTGTTCTACCAGCAGGAACTGTCGCATGTCGACCCCTACTCGCCCTGGAAGGACGACATCACGCAGGCACTGCAATCGACCTTCTTGAAGGCCTTTGCGGCGCTGGTGTTCGTGGCCGGGCTGGCGAGCTGGTGGCTGGTGCTGGCGCAGAAGAGCCGGCGTGTGGCGCAAGAGGAGTCGAACCGGCAGACGCACCTGCTGGTGCAGGAAATCGCCTCGCACGAAAAGACCGATGCCGCATTGCAGGCCGCCAAACGCGAAGCCGAGGAAGCGCGCGAAGCGGCCGAACGCGCCAACCAGGCCAAGAGCCGCTACATCAGCGCGGTGAGCCATGAGCTGCGTACCCCGCTCAACAGCATCCTGGGCTATGCCCAGCTGCTGGGCGAAGACGCCAGCATTCCGACCCACCGGCAGCAGGCAATCCAGGTGATACGCCGCGGCGGCGAGCACCTGCTGTCGCTCATCGAAGGCACGCTGGATCTGGCCCGCATCGAAGGCGGCAAGCTCACCTTGCAGGCGCAGCCCCTGGAGTTTGCGCCGCTGATGCAGGAGCTGGCGGACCTGTTCGCGCTGCAGGCATCCGAAAAGGGCCTGCGTTTCATCTTCGATGCGCAGGGTGAGCTTCCGCAATGGGTCAAGGGTGACGAGAAGCGCGTGCGCCAGATCCTGATCAACCTGCTGGGCAACGCCATCAAGTACACCCGGCAGGGTGAAGTCCGGCTGGTGGTGCGCCATGCCCGCGAGATGGCGCACGTCGAGGTGCACGACACCGGCGTGGGCATTGCACCGGAGGAGCTGCCACACATCTTCGAGCCTTTCCACCGCACCGTGGCCGGGCAGCAGGCCGGACAGATGGGCGCCGGGATGGGGCTGACCATCTGCAAGATGCTGACGGACCTGATGGGTGGCGAGTTGCAGGTGCGCAGCACGCTGGGTCAGGGTACGGTGTTCCAGGCCCGCCTGTTCCTGCCCGAATTGCGTGGAGCGGTCCCGCAGGCCACGCGCCTGACAAGTCGCCCGACGGGCTACGCGGGTGACCGGCGCGCCGTGCTGGTGGTGGACAACGAAGCGGCTGACCGCCAGTTGCTGACCGATGTGCTGGAGCCCTTGGGGCTGGTGGTGCACACCGCCGCCAACGGGCACGAGGCTCTGCACATGCTGGCCACGGGTGCCAGTCCCGACGCCGTTCTGCTGGACCTGGCGATGCCCGGCATCGACGGCTGGGAGACCTTGCGCCGCATGCGGGCCCTGTGCCCTACCTTGCCCCCCGTGGCCATTGTCTCGGCCAATGCCTTCGACCGCGCACTGGACAACGGAATGGGTGTCACACCGGAGGACTTCCTGGTGAAGCCGGTGCGCCACAGCGATCTGCTGGATTGGCTGCAACGTCGACTTGCACTGCAGTGGACCCTGCAGACAGCCCAGCCCTTGCCCGCTGCGAAGGCGTGCGAACCGCCCCCCGCACCCGCCACGGTGCCGATACCCGCGGCGGAACTGCAGACCCTGGCCGACCTGGCCGCCCTGGGCTACCTGCGCGGAGTCGAAGCACGGCTGCAGCAATGGCAGCACCTGTACCCGCTCGCCCAGGCATTCGTTGACCGGCAACAGGCGCTGGCGCGGGCCTTCCGATTCGAAGACATGCAACGAGAACTGGACCTTGCGATGACAGGGAGGACACCATGACCGAACCCACCACCATGCCCGACCGCGACAGCAGCGAAGTGGTGCTGATCGTTGACGACGTACCCGACAACTTGGCCGTGCTGCACGATGCACTCGATGAATCGGGTTTCACGGTGCTGGTGGCGACCAGCGGTGCAGCGGCACTGCAGCGCGCCTTGCAGGCCCGCCCGGACATCGTGCTGCTCGACGCCGTGATGCCGGGCATGGACGGCTTCGAAGTGGCGCGCCGCCTCAAGGCAGACCCCCAGACTGCAGCGATTCCGATCGTGTTCATGACCGGCCTGACAGAAACCGAGCACCTGGTGGCCGCACTGGAGGCGGGCGGGGCCGACTACGTGACCAAGCCGATCAAGCCCAAGGAGGTGATGGCACGCATGGCGGTGCACCTGCGCTCGGCCCGTGAAAAGCGCCAGACGCGCAATGCGCTCGATGCCTTTGGCTATGCCTCCATCGCCGTGCGCGTGATGGACGGACGACTGATGTGGGAAACCCCCCTGGCGCGCGCGCTGCTGGAGGAATACTGCGGCGCCGCAGCGCCGGTGACGGCGCCCGAGATCCTGTCGTGGATCGCCACCTCGATCAAGCTGCTCAAGATGGGCATGGAGCCCACGCGGTTCATCCTGGAAAAAGGCGCAAAGCGCCTGACCATGCGCCTGCACCAGCAGATCGGCGACAGCGAGGAGGGCGGCGACTGGCTGATCGTGATGCGCGAGACCTCCGATGCCGCGGTCATCGAAGCCATGAGCCTGTCCCTGGGCCTGACGCGCAAGGAGGCCGAAGTGCTGTACTGGGTCGTCAAGGGCAAGACCAACAAGGACATCGGCGACATCCTGGGCTCCAGCCCCATGACGGTGAAGAAGCACCTCGAGCACATCTACGAGAAACTGGGTGTGGAGACGCGCACGGCCGCCGCCGGCATGGCCGTGGGACGCATCCGCCAATTGCACCCGCAGTGGGAAGCCTGAACCCCAAGGCAGTGCACGGCCCTGTCCAGCGCCTGGGGTGGGCGCCAGGAATATAGGGTTTTTACCTATATTGGTGCAGTGGACGGGCATTTTGCGTGGCACGCAAGTTGCCTGCACATGCCTTGCGAAGGCAAGGAGTCCGGGTATGCATATGTTCGAGAAAATGGGTGTGCGTGCGGGGCTGGGAGCAAGAAATGGTGCCCGACTGAACGATCTGGTGCGCCTGTACCGCGCGCAAGGGGTTGTCGAGACTGCTGCCGCCTATGGGCGCTGGTGGTACGACCAGGCGTCCGGCGCTTTTGCCGTGTCGCATTCCGCAGCGCGTATCCTGCACGTGGAAGCCGGCGTGCATGCGTCACTCGACGAAGGCCTGATGGCCGTCGTGCAGGACGACCTGGCCGATTTGGCGGACGGCATCGCAGCCGGTGGTTCCGCACCGTGCGAGCGGGAGTTCAGGGTCGTGTCGGCCGCCGAGGGCGTGCGCTGGGTGCGCCTGCAGGAAGTGCCGGAACTGCAGCCAGCCCAAGGCGTTCGCAGTGGCATCGTGCGCGATGTGAGTGCACTCAAGATGGCCGCCATGCGCGAAGGCATGGGATTTGCCATGACCCAGTACCTGATCGGCGCGCAGACACCCGAGGAAACGCGCGCGCACGTCATTGCCCTGATTTGCCAGCATCTGGGGTGGGATTGGGGTGCCTACTGGGCGGTGCAGAACCAACAGGGCGCAGACGCTGCGGACGGGCCCTTGCTGCGCTGCGAATCGGTCTGGCAGGCCAGTGTCCACGACACCGCCGAATTCACCGCCGGGTCATGCGCTGTGCCCTTGCGCGCCGGTCAGGGGCTGGTCGGTACGGTGTGGTCCAGCGGCGAACCGGCCTGGGTCGAGGACGTTGGCAACAGCCCTACCGGCGCGCAGCGCTACGGGCGGCGGGCGTGCGGACTGCGCTCGGGCTATGCCTTTCCCGTCACCTATGTGGATGCCGATGGCCAGCGCCACATGCCCGGTGTGCTGGAGTTCTACAGCGTGTTGGGCCGCCAGCCCGATGCGCAGTTGCCGCGCATGTCGCAGACCATAGGGGCCATGCTGGCACAGATGTCGCAGCGCCTGGAGCACCAGGCCCAGGTGCTGCGTCTGGCCCAGGTCGATGACATGACCGGCTTGTTCAACCGCAGCCATTTCCATGCCTGCCTGGCCCGTGCCTGCGAGGCGGGCGCACGCGCCGGCGAAGGTTTCGGCCTGGTCTACATCGACCTGGACCGTTTCAAGCCGATCAACGATGCCTATGGCCATGAAGCCGGCAACGCTGTCCTGCGCGAGTTTGCCCAGCGCCTGCAGGGCTGTCTGGTGGAAGGCGCTGTGGCGGCTCGCCTGGGGGGCGACGAGTTCGCGCTGCTGGTGCCAGCCGACGCCTTGGGGGCGGTGGCCGCCTTGCTGGAACAGGTGTTGCTGGCAGCCAGTGCACCGTTCCAGTTCGAGGGCCATGAACTGACGGTCTCGGCCAGCGTGGGGCTGGCGTCCTTTCCTGAGGATGGGGACAGCGTTGCCGCCCTGCTGCAAAGTGCCGACGCCGCCATGTACCGCGTCAAGAACAGCGGACGCAATGCGTTCCACATCTCTGCCGGTGCCGGCGCGGGGGCCGTGGCGCAGCAGCAGACAGCACTGGCGCAGCGTCTGGCGCTGGAATCCGACCTGCACCACGCGCTGGCTGGCGAAGGACTGCACCTGGTGTACCAGCCGATTGTGGATGCCACCACGGGGCACATGCAGGCACTGGAGGCCCTGATCCGCTGGCGGCGCGGCGATGGCAGTCTGGTATCGCCGGAAACCTTCATTCCCATTGCAGAACAAAGCCACCTGATCGTGAAGATCGGGCGCTGGGTGTTGAGCCGGGCCTGTCGCGACCTGGCGCAATTGCGCGCAGTGGGTTGCTCAGGGCTGCGCATGCACATCAACATGGCGGCCAGCGAGTTCACCAGCGACCAGTTGCTGCAGACACTGCAGGACCACATGGCGGCCTGGCAGCTGCCCCCGGATGCACTGTGTCTGGAGTTGACCGAAGGCATGCTGATGCAGCGCCCGGACCAGGTTATTCCGGTGATGCGGGCACTGCGCCGCCAGGGTGTCGGCATCAGCCTGGATGACTTCGGCATGGGCCATTCCTCACTGGCACTGCTGCGCACGCTGCCGATCTCGTCGCTCAAGATCGATCGCTCCTTTGTGCGTGACCTGGCCACCCAACGCAACGACTACGCCATCGTCAAGACCATCATCGACCTGGGGCAGCTGATGGGACTGGAGGTCATTGCCGAGGGCATCGAAACCGTGCCGCAACGGGATCTGCTGGCGCAGGCCGGATGCGTGCACATGCAAGGCTACCTGTTTGACCGACCCCTCACGCTCGACGCCTTGCTGGCGCGGGCTGGGGGTGCCTGCAATCCAGAACCAGGGAGGTGCACATGAGCACATTGGCGAGCATTCAATCCGTTCCGTCCGCTGCGCGCGGCGCCATCAGTGGCGATACCTTCGCCAAGATGATCAACTTGTCGGGGCGTCGGAGGTTTACCTCGCAGCGCGTGGTGCTGTACACGGTGCTGGCGGCCCAGAACGTGCCCGACGCCTTGGCAACGGCGCGAGAGGCGCTGGGTCTGTTCCGTGCCGCACACAGCGCCCTGTTCGAGCAAAGCGCAGACATGCCCGGACTGTTCAGTCCTGGCTTGCGCGAGGCGTACCTGGGGCCAGCGCGGGGACACCAGCGCATGCTTGACTTCATGGCGCTGGCCGACCGCACCCTGCACGCCATCGAGTCCGGCTGGCAGCGACAGGTTCCCGGGCTGCTGGAGCAGTTGGTCGACAGCACCACGCCGTTGCTGGCCACGCTCAATGCCATGACCGCGCTGTACGAGCAGGAGGCGCGCGAACACGCGCAGGCCATGGAGAACAAACTGCATTCGGCCATGGGCGAGATCCGGACCATATCCAAGCAGGCCCAGGTGGTCGCCATGAATGCGCGCATCGTGGCGGCCCGTGCCGGGGATGTGGGCAGGGAGTTTGCGGTGGTCGCCACGGAGTTGATTTCGATCACCACGAACATCGACACGGTCCTGCAAGGTGCCATGGACAAGGCGGCCTGACGCGGTCGGTACGGCTGTACGCCATCCGGCGTATTCCGGGAAAACCCGATGCTTTCTACAGTGAAGCCATCGACCACCACGGTGCGGAAACGGGTTCCGCACCGGGTGGGTCGAAAGACTTCATCAACCCCTGGAGAGCACGCATGCAACGTCGATTCACCCTCAAGGCACTTACCGCCGCCGTGGCCCTGTCCACCCTGGCTTCCGTTCCCGCACTCGCGGCCGACACCATCAAGGTGGGCGTGCTGCACAGCCTGTCCGGCACCATGGCCATTTCCGAGACCGTGTTGAAGGACACCGTGCTCATGGCCATCGACGAGATCAACGCCAAGGGTGGCGTGCTCGGCAAGAAGCTCGAGCCCGTGGTGGTGGACCCCGCGTCCAACTGGCCCCTGTTCGCCGAGAAGACCAAGCAGCTGCTCACGCAAGACAAGGTTTCGGTCATCTTCGGTTGCTGGACCTCGGTGTCGCGCAAGTCCGTGCTGCCCGTGGTGGAAGAGCTCAACGGCCTGCTGTTCTACCCGGTGCAGTACGAGGGTGAAGAGCTGAGCAAGAACGTGTTCTACACTGGCGCGGCCCCGAACCAGCAGGCCATTCCTGCGGTGGACTACCTGATGAGCAAGGAAGGCGGCGGCGCCAAGCGCTGGGTGCTGCTGGGCACCGACTACGTGTACCCCCGCACCACCAACAAGATCCTGCGCGCCTACCTCAAGAGCAAGGGTGTGAAGGAGTCGGACATCGACGAGAAGTACACCCCCTTCGGCCACAGCGACTACCAGACCATCGTGGCCGACATCAAGAAGTTCTCTGCCGGTGGCAAGACGGCCGTGGTCTCCACCATCAACGGCGACTCCAATGTGCCTTTCTACAAGGAACTGGGCAACGCCGGCCTGAAGGCCAAGGACGTTCCCGTGGTGGCCTTCTCGGTGGGTGAGGAAGAGCTGCGCGGCGTGGACACCAAGCCGCTGGTGGGCCACCTCGCTGCCTGGAACTACTTCATGAGCATCAAGAACCCCACCAACGATGCCTTCATCAAGAAGTGGAGCGACTACGCCAAGGCCAAGGGCATTGCCGGCCACAAGGACAAGCCGCTGACCAACGACCCGATGGAAGCCACCTACATCGGCATCAACATGTGGAAGCAGGCGGTCGAGAAGGCCAAGTCCACCGACGTGGACAAGGTGATCGCTGCCATGGCCGGCCAGACCTTCACGGCACCGAGCGGCATCGTCTCCAAGATGGACGAGAAGAACCACCACCTGCACAAGTCGGTGTTCATCGGCGAAGTCAAGGCCGATGGCCAATTCAACGTGGTGTGGAAGACCCCCGGCCCGGTCAAGGCCAAGCCCTGGTCGCCGTACATCGAAGGCAACGAGAAGAAGCCTGACGAGCCTGTGAAGAAATAAGGCGCTGGCAGGGAGACAGGCCGCCGCCTCCAGAGGGTGGCGGCCTTTTTTGATTACCGGAGTACCTGGCGCATGCCGAAACACTTATTGCAAACACTGCTGCTTGCTACGCTATTCGTAGCTGGCAACGCATATTCCCTCAGCGCTGAAGAGGCCAAAGCCATGGCGTCCGGCGAGGGGGATGCCCGCATTGCGGCGCTGCGCCAGGCGGTGAGCCACGCCGACGAACGGACCCTGGCGTTCATCCAGGCGCTGGCCGACGACAGCGTCAAGCTGGTAGCCGGCAAGCCCGTGGTCGTGCAGGGTGCGCAGGGCACCGACCCCGTGACCGGGCAGGCCGTGTCCGTGCCCGCCACGGCTGAAGACGTGATGAACAACAACCGCATGCGCGGCGAACTGGATGCCGCGCTGGCAGCAGCGAAACTGCTGTCGCCCGAGGTCGCGGTGCGCCGTGAGGCCATCAAGACGCTGCAGGGCGAGGCGGATGCTGCGCGCCTGCCGCTGCTGGACAAGGCCTTCGCTGCAGAGACCGATGCCGAACTGAAGGAGAGCCTGGGGCTCATGCGTGCGGCTGCCTTGCTCGACAGCAGCGAACGTGGGCGCCGCATCGAGGCGGCGCAACTCTTGGCCGGAAGCTCGCAGGCCGCCACCAAGACCTTGCTGATTGGGCGCCTGCAGGCCGAAAGCGATGCCGAGGTCCGGTCTGCGCTGCAGAAAAGCCTGCGCGCGGTGGAAGGGCGGCTCGCTTGGGGTGACCGCCTCGGGGCCGTGTTCTCGGGGGTCAGCCTGGGCTCGATCCTGCTGCTGGTGGCCTTGGGCCTGGCCATTACCTATGGCCTCATGGGGGTCATCAACATGGCCCATGGTGAACTCATGATGATCGGCGCCTATGCCACCTACGTGGTGCAGGTGCTGTTCCAGAAATACCTGCCCGGGGCCTTTGACTGGTACCTGCTGGTCTCGGTGCCCGTGGCCTTTGCCACCGCGGCATTGGTCGGTGCGGCCCTGGAACGCAGCGTCATCCGCTTCCTGTACGGGCGGCCGCTGGAAACCTTGCTGGCCACCTGGGGCATCAGCCTGATGCTGATGCAGTTGGTGCGCACCCTGTTCGGTGCACAGAACGTGGGGGTGGAAAACCCGAGTTGGATGAGTGGGGGTGTGCAACTGATGGGCAACCTCTCCTTGCCTTACAACCGCCTCGTGATCGTGGCGTTTGCGCTGGCGGTGCTGGCCACCGTGTGGTTCCTGATCGAAAAGACACGCCTGGGCCTGTTCGTGCGCGGTGTCACGCAGAACCGGCCGATCGCCAGCTGCATGGGCGTCAACACCGCCCGCATCGACACCTATGCCTTTGCACTGGGTTCGGGCATTGCGGGTCTCGCAGGCTGTGCGCTGAGCCAGATCGGCAACGTCGGCCCGGACCTGGGCCAGGGCTACATCGTGGACTCGTTCATGGTAGTCGTGCTGGGGGGCGTCGGCCAACTGGCGGGCACCGTGTATGCGGCACTGGGTCTGGGCGTGCTCAACAAGTTCCTCGAAGGCTGGACTGGTGCGGTGCTGGCCAAGATCGCCGTGCTGGTGTTCATCATCATCTTTATCCAGAAGCGCCCACAAGGCATCTTTGCCATGAAGGGTCGGAGCGCAGAAGCATGAGCAAAATCAACCTTCCTCCACCAGCACCGCTGCTGAGTCGCCGCGGCTGGGCTACCTGGCTGGCAGCCGTGGTCGTGCTGTGCGCGCTGGTACCGGTGTTCAACCTGCTGATTCCCGCAGACAGCGTGTTCCACCTCAGTGACTTTGCCGTGGCCCTGGTGGGCAAGATCATGTGCTTCGCCATCTGCGCGCTGGCGATGGACCTCATCTGGGGCTACACGGGCATCCTGAGCCTGGGGCATGGGCTGTTCTTCGCCTTGGGGGGGTATGCCATGGGCATGTACCTGATGCGCCAGATCGGCCTGGACGGCAACTACAAGAGTGCGTTGCCCGACTTCATGGTTTTCCTGGACTGGAAGACGCTGCCGTGGCACTGGACCTTGTCGGACAGCTTTGTCGCCACGCTGATCCTGGTGGTCGCCGTCCCGGGCTTGGTGGCACTGGTGTTCGGCTTCTTTGCCTTCCGCTCGCGCATCAAGGGGGTGTACTTTTCCATCATCACCCAGGCCATGACCTTCGCCGCCATGCTGCTGTTCTTCCGCAATGAAACCGGCTTCGGCGGCAACAACGGATTCACCGACTTCAAGCGCATCCTGGACATTCCCATCGCAACGCCGGGCATGCGCATGGTGCTGTTTGTGCTGACCGCAATCGCGTTGCTGGGCTTCTTCCTGCTGGCGCGCTGGCTCGTGAACTCCAAGTTCGGGCGCGTGCTGCAGGCTGTGCGCGATGCCGAAAGCCGCGTCATGTTCAGTGGCTACTCGCCCCTGGGATTCAAGCTCACCATCTGGGTCATCTCGGCCATGATGTGCGGCGTGGCCGGTGCCCTGTACGTGCCCCAGGTGGGCATCATCAATCCCAGCGAAATGAGCCCGGCCAACAGTATCGAGATCGCGGTCTGGGCGGCGGTGGGCGGGCGGGCGACGCTGATCGGCCCCATCGTCGGTGCCTTCCTGGTCAACGGGGCCAAGAGCTGGCTCACGGTCACCTATCCGGAGTTCTGGCTCTACTTCTTGGGGGCGCTGTTCATCGGCGTGACGCTGTTCCTGCCCGATGGTGTGATCGGCCTGGCGAAGAAACTCAAGGGGAGCGGAAAATGACGCCCGATCTGTTGGAACAAGGCGCTCGCCGGGTCGAGGCGCGCATGGCGGCGCTATCGGCCCGAACGGGGCAGACCGAATCAGGGGGGCGCTCGGCAGGCTTCTCGCGCCTGGCCAAGGCGGGCGAGGTGGACGTCACGCATGGACGCATCCTCTACCTGGACGACGTGCATGTCAGCTTCGACGGCTTCAAGGCCATCAACGGCCTGTCGCTGGACATCGCACCGGGGGAGCTGCGCTGCATCATCGGCCCCAACGGTGCTGGCAAGACCACGATGATGGACATCATCACCGGCAAGACGCGGCCGGACTCCGGCACGGTGTTCTTCGGCTCCACCATCGATCTGCTGCGCTACAAGGAAGCCGAGATTGCGCAGCTCGGGATCGGGCGCAAGTTCCAGAAGCCCACGGTGTTCGAGCAGCTCAGCGTATTCGAGAACCTGGAGCTCGCACTCAAGACCGACAAGGGCGTGAAGGCGTCGATGCTCTTCCGGCTTGACTCGCAGCAGGGCGACCGCCTGCTGGAAGTGCTGCATACCATCCACCTTGCCGACAGTGCCACCCGCCAGGCCGGCACCCTGAGCCATGGCCAGAAGCAGTGGCTGGAGATCGGCATGCTGCTGATGCAGGACCCCAAGCTGCTGCTGCTGGACGAGCCGGTGGCCGGCATGACCGACGAGGAAACCGAACGCACGGCGGAGCTGTTCCTGTCGCTCAAAGGCAAGCACTCGCTCATGGTGGTGGAGCACGACATGGGCTTCATCCGCAGCATCAGCGAGATCGTCACCGTGCTGTGCGATGGCGCGGTACTGGCCCAGGGAACGCTGGACCAGGTGCAAGCCGATGAGCGTGTCATTGAAGTCTATTTGGGCCGGTGAGGTGGATGCGACATGCTGAAAATCAACAACATCAACCAGTATTACGGCGGCTCCCACATCCTGCGCGATGTGAGTCTGGAGGCCGAGATTGGCAAGGTTTCGGTGATTCTGGGCCGAAACGGCGTGGGCAAGACCACGCTGCTCAAGTCCATGATGGGGCTGGTTCCCATCCAGTCCGGCACGATCGAGTTCGAGGGCACGCCGATCCAGAAGCTCACGCCCTACGAGCGCGCACGCCTGGGCCTGGGCTTTGTGCCGCAGGGGCGCGAGATCTTTGCGCGCCTCACGGTGGAGGAGAACCTTCGCATGGGCCTGGCCTACAAGCGTGCGGGTACGCCGATACCGGCCGAGCTGTTCGAATTGTTCCCGGTGCTCCAGCAGATGCTGAAACGGCGCGGCGGCGACCTCTCGGGCGGGCAGCAACAACAACTGGCCATCGCGCGCGCCTTGGCGGCGGGCCCCAAGGTACTGATCCTGGATGAACCGACCGAAGGCATACAGCCCAGCATCATCAAGGACATCGGCCGCGTCATCCGCATGCTGGCCGACCGCGGCACGATGGCTATCGTCCTGGTAGAGCAGTACTACGACTTCGCCCGTGAACTGGCCGACCAGTACGTGGTGATGGAGCGCGGCAGTGTGCTGGCCCGGGGCAAGGGGGCCAACATGGAGGCCGACGGGGTGCGCGAACTGGTGGCCATCTGACCACACCAAAATCTGGCCTTACATCGCCCAGATGCGGGGCTGGGTTGGAGCCTGTTGCCACAAGGTTTGCAGCCACTGCAGGCGAATGGCGCGCAACAGTTCCATGGCGGGTTCGACCACCGGTGCCAACGCCCGGACCACGACCACCTGCGGGTGTGGGCTGGTGGCGCCGGCCCAGGCCGCCAAGGGGTGCTGCGCGATCACGCTGCGTGCAGCCTCGAGCGCCTGCTCCCGGCGCGCGCGACCCAAGGGCTGGCCGCTGACGAACCAGCAGGTGGCCAGGCAGCGGCGCCCGGCCAGTCCGGCCGGGCCGTCCATCAGGCGCGTGTCGGACGCATCCACCACCCCGCGTTCCAGCCAAACGCCCTCCAAGGTCAAATGCTGCAGCAAGCGTCCGCTGTCGAAGGGCTGTCCAGCCAGCGGCAGCCCCAGTGCAGTCACGTCCCAGCCCATGGCCTCTGCACCCGGCGCCATGGACAGCGTCGTCCGGTTTTCGGCCTGGCAACCGCTGTAGGCAATGGTCTCCAGGGGCAGCCATTGCAGCCGTGCGTCTGCGGCCAGGTGCAGGCTCGTATGTTGCGCGGCCAGCGGCCCATCGCTGCGGTAGAACCGGCTGGCACCCGGCGTCGTGACCAGGGCCTGTGTGCCGGGCTCCAGGTGCACCTCGAGTTCCAGCGTGTCCCCCCCCACCAGCCCGCCAGGCGGATGCACCAGCACGTTGTGGCACAGGGCATCGCCTTCCGGGTAGAGGCTTTGCAGCACGCGCAACGGCCCGCTGTGCGTGTGTGTTGCAACGGTCTTGCCGTTACGCAGTTGGTAGTGAAGGTCGAGGCGGGCGTGCCAGGGCATGCGAAGCGATGGAAGTGGTCGGTGCCCGGGACCAAGCAGGATTCGCGCCAGCGCAGCGCCTATGACTCAGAAGCGCTCCAGCTCCGGGTGCTTGATGACACCGCCACGCACCAGCATCTTGCCGTACTCCGCACAGCGGTGCTTGGTCGGGATCACCTTGCCGGGGTTGAGCAGCTCTTTCGGATCGAAGGCGGCTTTCAGGGCCAGCATCTGGGCGTTTTCTTCCGCACTGAACTGTACGCACATGCTGTTGAGCTTCTCGATCCCCACGCCGTGCTCGCCGGTCACGGTGCCGCCCATGGCCACGCTGGTTTCCAGGATGTCGGCGCCGAAGAGTTCGCAGCGGTGCAGCTGGTCGGGGTCGTTGGCATCGAACAGGATCAGCGGGTGCAGGTTGCCGTCCCCGGCGTGGAACACGTTGGCGCAGCGCAGTTGGTATTTCCTTTCCATCTCCTGGATCGCCAGCAGGATGTCGGCCAGGCGCTTGCGCGGAATGGTCGAGTCCATACACATGTAGTCGGGGCTGATGCGCCCGCTGGCCGGGAAGGCATTCTTGCGCCCGCTCCAGAACCTGAGGCGCTCGGCTTCGTCACGGCTGACGGCAATGGCGGTGGCGCCAAAGCTGCGCAGCACCTCGCTCATGCGGCCTATCTCTTCCTCCACCTCTTCGGGGGTGCCGTCGCTTTCGCACAGCAGGATGGCCTCGGCATTCAGGTCGTAACCGGCATGCACGAAGTCCTCGACCGCCGCGGTCATGGGCTTGTCCATCATCTCCAGTCCCGCCGGAATGATGCCGGCCGCAATGATCCCGGCCACCGCGTCGCCCGCCTTGCGCATGTCGTCAAAGCTGGCCATGATGCAGCGCGCAAGCTTGGGCTTGGGCACCAGCTTCACGGTCACCTCGGTAATCACTGCCAGCATGCCTTCGCTGCCCACCACCACGCTGAGCAGGTCCAGCCCGGGAGCGTCGAGCGCATCGCCGCCGAAGGTCACCGGGTCACCTTCGGCCGTGAAGCCGCGTACCTTGGTGACGTTGTGCAGCGTGAGGCCATATTTGAGGCAGTGCACGCCGCCCGAGTTTTCCGCCACATTGCCGCCGATGGTGCAGGCGATCTGGCTGGAGGGGTCGGGGGCGTAGTACAGACCCAGCGGAGCCGCCGCCTCGCTGATGGCGAGGTTGCGCACGCCACACTGCACCACGGCGGTGCGGCTGCGGGCATCCATGGCAATGATGCGATTGAAACGGGCCAGCGATAGCGTTACGCCCATGGCGTGGGGCATGGCTCCCCCGGAAAGCCCTGTGCCGGCCCCGCGCGCCACCACCGGAACGCCCAGCGCGTGGCAGGTTTTCAGTACCGCTTGTACCTGGTCCTCGGTCTCCGGCAGTGCCACCAGCAGCGGGCGCTGGCGGTAGGCGGTCAGTCCGTCGCACTCGTAGGGGGTGACGTCTTCCTGGCTGTAGAGCAGCGAATGGGAGGCTATTTTCCCTTCCAGTCCGCACAGGATCTTTGCAAGTAGCACCTTTTTCGATAGCGTCTTGTCCATGGAGTGGGTCCGGTTTCGTGATTTGCCCTGTCGTGGTGAAAGGCGGCGACAGGAAGAATGGATTGACTCTACGGCATCTCGCGGAACGTCCGCATGAAACTTGTTGCACGACTGCGTGAAAAACCTTGGATGCCAGTGCTACAGTGGCGTTAGCCCTAAGAAAAATGGGGTTTTGGCAAGGCCGCACCTTGGTGCGGTGGATTCGAACTGAAAGGAAACGACATGACAAAGCTTTTGGCCACTCTGGTTGCTGGTTTGATTTCTGTGGGCGCCATGGCCCAGACCGCTGCGCCTGCAGCACCGGCTGCTCCCGCAGCGCCTGCCGCGGCACCCGCAGCAGCACCTGCACCTGCCAAGGCTGAGAAGAAGGCCGCCCACAAGGCCAAGAAGAAGGCCCACAAGGCCAAGAAGAAGGCTGCCCAGTAATCTCCCGGTCGCATCCCCTGCAGAAAGCCCGCCTTGGCGGGCTTTCTGCTTTTCAGGCCACAGCCTTCTTCAGCCACTCCGCGAACGCGGACACCTCCCAACGGTCCATGGCGCCAGTTCGCCAGCACAGGTAGTGGGCGTGGGGACTCGGTACGGCCTTGGCGAAGGGCGTGCTGGTGCCGAGTCGGACCAGGGCGCCGCTTTCCAGCCAAGGCGCACCGAGCTTGAGGCGCACCAGGCCGACGCCCATGCCGGCGGCAGCGGCGTCGCACATCAGCCCAATGTCGTTGAACTGGGAGCCTTCCACGGGCTCCGGCCAGTCCAAGCCTTGGGCAGCCAGCCAGGTGCGCCAAGGCTCCAGCGGACTGCGCAGCAGCGGCAAGCCCTCCAGGTCGGCAGCCACATCGAACGGGCCGTGCTCGCGCACGAACGCGGGGGAGGCCAGCGGGATGACCTCGTCCTTCACCAGGCACACATGCTCCATGTCGGCGTAGCGGCCCGGACCGAAGCGCACCATCAGGTCGGCATCCTCGGCCACCACATCGAGCAGGGGGATGGACACCTGTAAGGTCAGGTCGATCTCAGGGTAAGCCTCGGTGAACTGGCGCAGGCGCGGGATCAGGATCGAGCGCGAGAACGTGGGGGTGACAGCCAGGCGCAGTTTGCGCTTGCCCGGGGCGGCTGCAGAGGTCGGGAACTTCTGCAGACTCGTCAGCCCATCGCGAACGTGGGCGAGGTATTCGCTGCCTTCGGTGGTCAGGGAAAAATCGGCCCGGCCGAAGAGCTTGGTGCCGATGATCTGCTCCAGCTGGCGCACCCGGTGGCTCACGGCACTCGGGGTGACGCAGAGTTCTTCCGAGGCCAGGGTGACGCTGCGCAGGCGCGCCAGTGCCTCGAAGGTCAGCAGGCACTGGATCGGGGGAATGCGGGCAGAACTCATGCCCACAACTATAATTCGCCGCCCCGCGCACCGGTACCGGTGGCAGCGGACTCTTTCGAAGGACCCCTGCGCCATGTCTGACACTCTCGCGGTCCTGCCGCAATACCTCCTGCCCAAGAAAGCCCTGACCGCGATGGCGGGCAAACTGGCGTCCAAGCCTTTGGGCGGGGCTACCACCGCGTTCATCCGCTGGTTTGCCAAGCGCTATGGCATCAACATGGCCGAAGCGGCCAATCCGGACCTGGCCAGTTACGCCACATTCAACGAGTTCTTCACCCGAGAGTTGAAGTCTGGCGTGCGTCCGCTGGCTGACGCTCCTTACGTGTGCCCCGTGGACGGTGCGATCAGCCAGCTAGGGGCGATCGAGAAAGACCAGATCTTCCAGGCCAAGGGCCACAGCTACAGCACCACGGCCCTGGTGGGCGGTGATGCCGCACTCGCCGCGCAGTTCGAGAACGGTGCGTTCGCGACCATCTACCTGAGCCCGCGCGACTACCACCGCATCCACATGCCCTGCGATGGCTCGCTGCGTCGCATGATCTACGTTCCCGGCGACCTGTTCTCTGTCAATCCGGCCACTGCGCGTGGCGTGCCCGGACTCTTCGCACGCAACGAGCGTGTGGTCTGTGTGTTCGACACCGCACGCGGCCCCATGGTGCTGACCCTGGTGGGTGCCACCATTGTTGGCAGCATGGCGACCGTCTGGCATGGCACGGTCAATCCCCCTCGCAGCCCGCAGACTTGCGAGTGGCACTACGACGCCGGTGTGGTGAAGCTCCAGCAGGGTGCGGAAATGGGCCGGTTCATGCTGGGCTCGACCGTGGTGCTGCTCTTCCCTGCGCAAGGCATCGATTTCAATCCGCAATGGAAGGCGGAAAAACCGGTGAAACTCGGGGAATCCATGGGTAGCCACGTGGGCTGATCTGGTCTATCCTGCCGCATCTTGAATTGGTGCGTTGGACAGACCATGGAAATCGAACATTCATCTGCGGCACTGGCGGTCGCAGGCGGGCAGCCACAAGCAGCCTGGACTCCAGAAGAAGCGCAAGCCCCCAAGACTTCGGGGATGCAACAGCGCGAAGCACTGTCGGTGAAGGGCAGTTTGGCGCTGGCCTTTGCCTGCCTGCTGGTGGGCGTGCTGATCATGGGGGGGTTTTCCCTTGTGCAGATGGGGCGCCTGAACGCCTCCACCCAGGCCATCTACGAGAAAGAGTACGCGGCTGGTCAGGCAGCAGAGCAGCTGCGCAGCAACCTGCTGCGCATCAGCCGCGCCCAGAAGCAGTTGCTTACCGCCAGCACGGCCGATGAGCGGGTAGCCTTGGGGAAAGACGTGGACCAGAGCGTCGATGCCATCCACGCTTCGATGAAGACCATCGAGTCCCTGTCCCAGGCCGAGCAGGCCCAGGAGACCGCCAAGGCCCTGGCCACGCCACTGGACAAGTGGACCAAGCGCGTGCGTGCGTTTGTGGACATGGTCAAGGCCCAACCACTGGAGCTTCTGGAAATGAGCTGGGAGGTGCCGTTGGAGGATGCCGGGCTGCTCAATGACACCAAGAAGCTGGAGAAACTGGTGGATGCGCTGGTGGCCCAGCGTTCCGAATCGGCACAGGCCACCATCGCCCAGGCACAGGATATCTACACCGGGGCCTTGGTCTGGGTCGGCGGGCTCACCGTTGTGCTGATCGGTGTGTCCGTCGTCGTGGGAGGGTGGGTCACCCGGCGCCTGATCCGCCAGCTTGGCGGTGAGCCAGGATACGCCAAGGAAATTGCCAGCCGCATTGCGCACGGTGAGTTGAGCTTGCGCATCGACCTCGACCCCAAGGATACCGAAAGCCTGTTGCATTCCTTGCACGAGATGCAGCAGCAGCTGGCACAGACCATGCGGGACATCGCGAACAGCTCCAGTCAGGTGGCCAACGCATCGCGCGAAATTTCCATGGGCAACCTCGATCTTTCCCGGCGCACCGAGCAACAGGCCCAGTCCTTGGAAGACACCAACAAGAGTATCCAGTACATGGCCGGCATCACCACCCTGTATGCCGACAGCGCAGCCAAGGCTGCCAGCCTCTCGGGCGCCGCAGACAGGGCGGCCCAGCACGGTGGCGATGTGGTCTCAGGGGTGGTGCACACCATGGAGCAGATCAACGAAAGCACCCAGGCGATCCACGCGAACATCAGCGTCATCCAGAGCATTGCGTTCCAGACCAACATCCTGGCACTCAATGCCGCCGTGGAGGCAGCGCATGCCGGTGAACAGGGGCGCGGATTTGCAGTCGTGGCGGCCGAAGTGCGTGATCTGGCGCAGCGCAGTTCGACTGCGGCGCGGGAGATCAGTGCAGCCATCGAGCAGTCCGCAGACCGCGTCAGAGAAGGCAAGCGCTTGGTGGACGAAGCAGGACGCGCCATCTCCGAGCTGGCGCAGACCGTGCGCCAGGTCAGTACCGTGATGGAAGAGCTGTCCGGGGCATCGGCCGAGCAGGCGCAGGGCATTGCCAAGATCAACCAGGCGATTTCCCAGCTGGACGAAGTCACCCAGCAGAATGCCAGCCTGGTGCAGCACGCAGCGGCCTCGGCCCATTCACTGGACGAGCAGGCCCAGTCACTGGATCAACTGGTGGGGCGTTTCGAACTGGCCCGTCCCTGAGCGGACATCGCGTCCATGCAAAAGGGCTGCCCGGGCAGCCCTTTTTTCACTTGAAGATCACCGTCTTGTGGCCGTTGAGCAGCACCCGGTGCTCGCTGTGCCACTTCACCGCCCGCGCCAGTACCTGGCTTTCCGTGTCCTGCCCCAGCGCGGTGAGGTCGTCTACCGTCTTGCTGTGGTCCACGCGAGCCACATCCTGCTCGATGATCGGGCCTTCGTCGAGGTCGGAGGTCACGTAGTGGGCGGTGGCGCCGATCAGTTTGACGCCCCGGTCGTGCGCCTGGTAGTAGGGCTTGGCGCCCTTGAAGCTCGGCAGGAAGGAGTGATGGATATTGATGGCTTTGCCGGACAACGCCTGGCACATGTCATTGGATAGCACCTGCATGTAGCGTGCCAGCACCACCAGTTCGGCACTTTCGCCCTGGATGATTTCCAACTGCCGGGCTTCGGCCTGCGCCTTGGTGGCGGCACTGACCGGGATGTGGTGGAACGGAATGTTGTAACTGGCCGCCAACTGGTAGAAGTCGCGGTGGTTGGAGATGATGGCGCGGATATCCACGCGCAGCAGCCCGCTCTTCCAGCGGAACAGCAGGTCATTGAGGCAATGGCCCTGGCGGCTGACCATCAGCACTGTGCGCAGCGGCTGGGCCACTGCATGCAGGCTGCATTGCATCTGATAGGGAGCGGCAAAGGCCTGCAGCTGCTCGCGCAGCTCGGCGTGGCTCCAGCGTGCGCAGCTGAACTGCACCCGCATGAAAAACAGGCCGGTGTCGTGGTCGTTGTACTGGGCGGCTTCTTCGATGTTGCCATCGTGTTCCAGCAGGAAGCCGGACACGGCGTGAACCAGGCCGAGGCGGTCCGGGCAGGAAAGGGTCAGTATGTAGCTAGCATCCATGCCCGCCATTGTCCCTCATGTGCCACTGCGCCGTTTGCAGGCGGACAGGGGACGTTGTCAGTGCACCGAGGTCGGAATCTGGGCCAGGCCCGCATACTGGGCCAAGGTGTCCTCGACTTCGTCCTGGGTCGGCGACTGCCGCTGCCAGGCCTGCAGGTGTTCCTGGAACAGCTCGGCCCAGGGGCCGTCCAGGAACACTTCCTTGCCGCTGCGCTTGTCCAGCAGCTCGAAACCGTGGCGTTGCAAACGATGTTCGTCGGGCACCGATGGAGCCAGGCCCTTGTCCCAGGTGCCCAGCACATGGATCAGGCAGAAGGTGTCCGAGTCGTACAAGGTGTTCATGGCACTCCCCCGAATGGTGTTCCGTACTGGGGTAGACATGGGGGTAAGCCTGCGGGCTTCAAGGGGTGGCAGGGGGGCGCTCGGTGGCCCGCCACAGCTGATCCACCATGTCGCCGTTGGACTGGGTCAGCCGGATGCGCACGGGCAGGTAGTCCAGTTCAGGGGCCAGCCATACTTCAGCGCGGGAGTCGTAGTCGCCGAGCGGGTCCTTGGTCAGCCGCAGCGCGCGTACCTGCCCACCCGGCAGGGCAATGGTCTCGGCAGGCAAGACCTTGAAGGTCCAGGTCTCTGAGGAGCGCGGGCCGACCGCCTGAAAACTCAGGGTCGATCCTGGTGGGTAACGCTCCTGACCGGCGGCCAGCAGCCCGGCGAGCTGGAAGAAGATGCTCAGCTGGTCCTGTGCCCCAGCTTGCAGCGGTTCGTCGGGCGTGTTGGCGCTGTAGGTCACCTTGCCTTTTCCGCGCTCGAAATGGGCTGCCACCTCACTGCGCACCTTGTCGCCAAAGCGGACCGGTTCCAGCCCTTGCGCGCCAATCAGCCCCTTGCTGGTCTGCACGCGTGAGCCGAGCAGGAAAATCCGGATCTCCATCCGGGCATCGTAGGTCTTGCCGTCCTGGCGCCACAGCAACTCTCCCTGTGCCGACACCGGAATATGCTTGGTTTCGCCCTTGATGTCGTACAGCAGGCGCACGCTTGGGGGAAGGGTCGGCGTCCTGGGAGATGCCGACGTCGCCGGTTGCGCGGCAATGCCGGCTTTGGGTGATTCGGCAGTCTCTTCGGTACGGGCGGCCGCCAACAGTTGCGTTTCCTCCATCGGGGCCGTGCGCGGCGCGATGGCGGAGTCCGGCACCGTCGCGCTCGGGGTGGAAGGCTTGTGCGATGCACTCGCTGGTTGTGGTCGATTCTGCTTGGCGATGCGGTCACCGGCTGGCGCACGTGGCTCGACGGGTACCCATCGCGTCTCGAACACCATGCCGGTATTGGTCATCGCTGCCGGCATGCCGGATTGCAGTGTGGCGGCAGACAACACCGCCCAATGCCCAAGTATCACGATCGCCAGCACCGACCCGGCCTGACGCCAGCGTACGGGACGACGGTGGCGAATTGTGGCAGCGGCAGACATGGGGGCATTCACTTTCGGGGTCACAGGGCTTGGAGCTCAGTGTAAATCAGGGTGACAATTCGCCTATGAAACTTGCGAGCTATTCCGATGGATCACGCGATGGGCAACTGGTGGTGGTCTCGCGCGACCTGACCCAGGCCCACTATGCCACCCACGTCGCCACGCGCCTGCAGGCGGTGCTGGAAGACTGGAACTTCCTGGCCCCGCAATTGCAGGACCTGTACGACAGCCTCAACGCAGGCCGTTGCCGCCAGGCATTTGCCTTCGACCCCGAGCGCTGCATGGCCCCCTTGCCGCGCAGCTACCACCACGTCCAGGCTTGCGCCTACGCCGACGTGGCTGCTGCTGGTGCTCCGCAGCGCCTGGCATCTACAGTGCAGGCCGGGGATGGCTTATGGGGCCCGCATGCGGTGGTGGCGCCAGCCCATGCTGCCTTGGGGCTGGACTTCGAGGCACAGTGGGGTGTGATTACCTCGGATGTACCTGTCGCCGCCTCCCCTGAGCGCGCTCTGGACGCCGTGCGTCTGGTGGTGCTGTGCCAGAGCATGGTGTTGCGCTCCGGTGACGGAGGCGAACAGGAAGCGAGACTGGGGACAGCCTGTGCACCGGTGGCCATGACGCCCGATGAGCTGGGACCGCAGTGGGAGCGGGGGCGCTTGCAGGCGTCCTTGGTAACCCACTGGAACGGACGGAAGCTGGGCATGAGCGATACCGCGGTCGACATGGTGTGGCCGCTCGGAAAGGTGATTTCCCAACTGGTGGCCTGGCGACCGCTCTCGACGGGGAGCTTGGTCACCTTGGGGCCGGTGCGCAACCTGGGCGAAGGGGCACCGGGCGCACAGCGCCCCAAGGGTTTTCACGCGCTGGCTGACAAGCGGGCGCTGGAGCTGGCGCAGGACGGTCAGGCCACAACGACCTTCCTGCAAGCGGGTGACGACGTATCCAGTGAACTTCGTGGCCGCGATGGCGCCAGCCTGTGCGGGACGGTACGCTGTGAAGTGGCAGCTAGCCCTGACTGATGCGCTGGACGAAGACCTTGATGCCACTGAGCATCATCTCGATCGACACCGACACCAGCACCAGACCCATCAGTCGCTCCAGGGCGTGAACCACGCGTGAGCCCACCAGACGTTGCACGCGCTCAGCACCCACAAGCACCACTGCGCTCACTGCCATGGTGACACACAGTGCGGCAATCCACTCAAGCCGCTTTTCCGGTTGCTGGGATACCAGCAACAGCACAGTGGCCAGGGCCGAGGGGCCGGCGATCATGGGGATAGCCAGCGGAACGATCAGCGGCTCACCGAAAGTTTCCGGCTCCGGCGCGTCCGGCGGTGGGAATACCATGCGCAGGGCGATCAGGAACAGGATGACGCCGCCGCCGATCTGCAGTGACAGTTCGCTCAGGTTCATCAGCTCCAGAAAACGCTGGCCGACAAACATGAAGGTCAGCAGCAGCACGAAGGCGATCAGTATTTCACGCAGGATCACACGCGGGCGCCGCTCCGGCGCCACATGCTTGAGCGCGTTGGCAAAAACGGGGATATTGCCGATCGGGTCCGTGATCAGGATCAGCAAAACCGTGGCGGATGCAAAGGTGTATTCCATCATTCCCCCAGCATAGCAGGGGCGCCAAGGCTGCGTCGGCTTCAGGCTTTCTCTGCCGCTTCCTGGCAATGGATGCAGCGCGCCGCTTCGGGGGCTGCGTGCAGCCGTTGGGGTGTGATGGCGGCGCCACAATCGACGCACTCGCCGTAGGTGCCCGCAGCGATCCGGGCCAGTGCGGCATCAATGGCCGCGACCTCCTGGGTCTCGTGATCGTCGAGCGCCAATTCGAGGTCGCGCGCTGTCGCCATTTGGGCATCCGAGTCCTGGGAGCGTGCAAAGTGCTCGGCGGACGCTTCGGCGCGTCCGACGTTGCCGCCGCGCAGGGTCTGCAGTTGTTGCAGCAGGCGGCTACGCTGTTCTGTCAGTTGGGTGCGCAGGGCGGTGATGTCCAGTTGGGTCATGGTAAGTCTGCCAGTCAGTCAAGGGTTGATGGGAGCATCTTGCGACGCCTGCGTGCGGTCAACTTTGATGTGCATCAAGTATCGCGACTGTTGGCGCTGGTGTCCTGGGGGCGTCGTGCTGGATAATGCGGCCATGCTGTTACAGACCCTGCGCCAATCGCGCACACTGGCCCGCTGGGTGCTGGTGTGGTTTGTCATGGCCATGGGCGTGGCAGTCGCCGCGCCCACCTTGCAGCCCATCAGCCTCGACACGGTATGCAGCGCGGCCGCGGCGGCATCGACCGACGAGGGCTTGCCTGCAGCACCGGTACACCACACGCTCCAGTGCGTGATGTGCCTGGGGCTCATGGCGCCGCCTGCGGCAGACCCTGCCCCGATGCCCAAGGTTGGCGCTGCGCCAACGCGGGTGGCAGCTGGTGTCGCTGCCGTGCAGCTTGCGCCGCGAAATTCGCCACTGGTTGCGCGGGCGCCCCCGCGGGCCTGAGTTTCGTCGCCCCACTTGGGGCGCCCCCTCTCCATTTGCGTTCGACACGCCGCGTCATGCCCCGGGCATGCCTGCAGCGGCGCTATCGACTCCCCATGTGTGCCGGGCATTTCCTGGCAAATTTCTTCTCATCTTTCGTCATGCGTTTTACCGATGCTTCCAAAATCGTAGCTGCATTCGCTTTTTCCACCTGGGCTACCGCCGCTTGTTCCCATGTAACCCTGCAGGACCCGCTGGCCGGTTCCGGCGCCACCTACCGCGCTGTTCTGCGCGTCGGGCATGGTTGCGATGGATCATCCACCGTGGCCATGCGGGTCACGATCCCGGCCGGATTCAATGGTGCCCAGCCGATGGTGAAACCGGGTTGGAAGCTGTCCACCAAGGTCGGCGTGCTGGCGGAGCCCTATGTGGCCCATGGCACCACGTTCACCGAAGGTGTGCAGGAAATCACCTGGACCGCCAATACTGCTGCCGATGCCCTGCCCGATGCACTGTATGACGAGTTCGTGCTGCGCGGTACGCCCAAGAAGGCCGGGCCCCTGTGGTTCAAGGTCGAGCAGTTGTGCGAGAAGGGCAGCAACCCCTGGGTGGAGGTGCCGGCCAGCGGTACCTCGACCAAGGGACTGAAAATGCCCGCAGCCTTGCTGGAGGTGATTGACCTGCAGCCGAGCTCGGCGCACAGCCATTGATCCCGATTCACCCTATAGGAGAAAGACATGCGTCAATTTGCCAAACCCCGTGCCATGCTGACCACCGCAATCCTGCTGACTTGCCTGGGCTCGGCCTGGGCTCAGAACGTGGAAGTTCAAGGAGCCTGGGCCCGAGCCACCGTGCAGGGCCAGAAGGCGACCGGAGCGTTCATGACGCTCAGTGCCAAGGAGGCGACCCGATTGGTGGCGGTGTCGTCACCCGTCGCAGGGGTCGCAGAAGTGCATGAGATGGCCATGGAAGGTGACGTCATGAGGATGCGGCCGGTTGCGGGGCTGGATCTGCCCGCCGGCAAGGCCATCGAACTCAAGCCAGGCGGATACCACGTCATGCTCATGGATCTGAAGCTGCCGCTTCAGAAGGACACCGTCATCCCGCTGACCCTCACCGTCAGGAATGCCAAGGGCGTAGAGAGCAAGCAGGAACTCAAGGTGCCGGTGAAAACGGCAGCGCCCATGCCCATGGGAGAGCACATGGGCCACTGAGCGCCGGTAGCACGGATTCCCTTTTTGCCTGCGCACAGACCATGGACAGCCCCCGCCACGCCGTTGCCTTACCACTGATCGGTTCCGGGCGGGACCCATGGCTGCCATGGTCTGGCAGGCTTTTTTTGTCCCTGTACGCGGCGCGCGGTTCGGGCCTGTTTCGATTGCCGGGTGGGCCCGCCATGGAGTAAGCTGTGTCTCGCAGCCCTGCGAGGGCTTTTTGGAGGCACCATGAGCGATCCCACCGCACCCGGTTTCGGCAAGTTTGTTCCGGGCTACGATTTCCTGCAGAACCTGGCCAAAGGAGCCACCACCGGAATTCCCCAGATGCCGAACCTCGGGAATTGGGTGGCGCCCACCCTCAACGTCGAGGAACTCGACAAGCGCATCGAGGAGCTCAAGGGGGTGCACTTCTGGCTGGAGCAGAACTCACGCGCCCTGGGAGCCACCATCCAGGCGCTAGAGGTGCAGAAGATGACCCTGAACACCCTCAAGGGCATGAACTTCAACATCGGTGACGTCGCCAACGCACTCAAGCTCAAGGCGGCTGATTCGGTCTACTCGGGCGTGCAGCGGGTCAGTGAACGCGCGGCGAACACCGCCAAGACCATTGCGGACGCTGCCAACGGCAAGGACAAGGCCGCGCCCCGGGCCCGCAAGGCCAAGGGCCCGGCGGCTACGGTAGCTGGTCTGGTGGACCCTCTGCAGCTCTGGGGTTCACTCACGCAGCAATTCCAGCACATCGCCGCCAATGCGCTGAAGGACGCTTCGACCAAGACAGCGGTCGATGCGACCAGGAACGTGGCGACGGGTATTGCCAAGGAAGCCCTCAAGACTGCGGCCGGAAGTGCCGAGAAGAAGACCACAGCACGTCCAGGTGTGGCGAAGAAGGCTGCTCGCAAGAAGCCCGCGCCGCGTTGACGGGGTCGGCAGTCCCTGTGATTGCCGCCAAGCCTACTATCTTCACGGCGTCGGCGCGCTGCAACCATTTGAGGTGTTCATGAAGAATTTGAGTATCAAGGCACGCATCACGTTGGGGCTGGCCGCCATTCTGGCGTTTGCGCTGGCCAGCGCGGCGTTTTCGATCTACCGCAACGTCAGCGCCAAGTTCGAGTCCGCCCAGGTCGCCACATCGTGGATCCCGGCCATCGAAAACCTGGGCAATATGCGTGGCTACTTGGGCGACCATTACCTGCTGGTCAACGACCGCATCAGCGGGCGCGACGCCAGCCCCGGTGCCGTGTTTGACAAGAAGATGCAGGACCTGGAGGCCAAGCTCGTGGCGGCCACGGAAATCTATGCGAAGACCCTGGAAGACTACCTGCCCGATGACCCCAAGGGACCGATCGAGAAGGGTTTGTACGCGGACTACGTGAAGCACCGCGACGCTTACCTCAAGGCCAGTGCGACCGCCGTTGCCGGTGCCCGCGATGCCGCCGGGGCCGATGAAACGCTGGAGATCATCAAAGGCGAATTCACCAAAACCGGCCCGGAAACCTTCCGCCAGGCCTTCGCCGCGATGGAGACCATTCTGAAGTTCAATCTGCAGGGGACGACCGACGCGGCCAACAAGGTCTCGTCCTTGGTGAAGGAAACCGAAACGGTCACCATCGCGTCGCTGCTGTTGATGATTGCGCTGGGTGCCTATCTGCTGTGGGCCATTCCGCGAAGCGTGAGCGGCCCGGTGCAGGCAGCGGTGGACTTGGCCCAGAGCATTGCCAACGGCGACCTGACCCGTGCCGTTCCCAGCCAGGGCAAGGACGAGTTGGGGCAACTATTGGGGCATCTGGAAGCCATGCGTTCCAAGCTGGCAGTGCTGGTGGCCAATGTCCGCCAGGGTTCGGAAAGCGTGGCCACGGCCAGTTCCGAAATTGCCCACGGCAACCAGGATCTTTCCAATCGCACCGAGCAACAGGCTGCGGCGCTTGAGGAGACCAGCGCCTCCATGAGCGATCTGGGCAGCACCGTGAACCAGAACGCCGATTCTGCCCGCCAGGCCAACCAGTTGGCCATGACGGCGTCGACGGTGGCGGTGCAGGGGGGCGAGGTAGTGGGCCAGGTGGTCAACACCATGAAGGACATCAACGACTCCTCACGCCGTATCGCGGACATCATTTCCGTCATCGACGGCATCGCCTTCCAGACCAACATACTGGCGCTGAACGCGGCAGTAGAGGCCGCGCGCGCTGGTGAGCAGGGGCGTGGATTTGCCGTGGTGGCTTCCGAAGTGCGTGCCCTGGCGGGCCGCTCGGCCGAGGCGGCCAAGGAAATCAAGACCCTCATCAATGCCAGCGTGGAGAAGGTCGAGCATGGAACGGCCCTGGTCGACCAGGCTGGCTCGACGATGACCGAGGTGGTTGCCTCCATCCGCCGGGTGACCGACATCATGGGTGAGATCAGCGCTGCGTCCACCGAGCAGTCCAACAGCGTGAACCAGGTAGGCGAAGCGGTGCGGCACATGGACCAGGCGACGCAGCAGAACGCGGCACTGGTGGAAGAGATGGCGGCCGCTGCCTCGAGCCTGAAGTCCCAGGCCCAGGAGTTGGTGGGGCTGGTATCCACCTTCAAGGTCAGCAGCGATACCCACGCCACCTTGGCGCACCATGAAATCAAACACGTGCAGGCGCCGCCGCCTCCCAAGGCTGCGCCGCGCCCTCTGCCAAAACCCGCAGCGGCTTTGGCTCCAAAGCCGCTGGCAGCCGCACCGAAATCCACTCCCAAGCCAGCACCTGCTGCTTCGGAAGACGATTGGGAAACCTTTTGAGAAAAGCTTGCACTAGTTCAAGCGGTTTGGGCCGCGATGGTTCTACAGTGGACCCATCGACAACAACAAAGGGCGCCAGGAGCGCCCTTTGCATTGAAGGACTGCCATGGAAACCGCACTGCCCCAACTCAAGACCCCGTTCCCCTTTGACGCCCGCGGCGTCGCCAAGCGCTTCCGCCACGCTGCCATCTTCGGTGCGCTGGAATCGCTCGATGATGGCGACACCATGCGTTTCGTGAACGACCACGACCCCGTGCCGCTGATCAACCAGATGCGTCAGCGCTACGGCAACCAGGTGGCGGTGAACTACGTGGCCCGCGAGCCCGGCAACATCGTCATCGACTTCACCATCCAGGCCAACGCCGACGCGGAACCCCTGCCGCCCCTGGAGCAGGGCGGGGCCTGTGGCGGCAGTGGCTGTGGTTGCGCCGGCAAGCATTGAGTGCTGAGCAGCCACCCATGAAAACAAAACCCGGCCAAGGCCGGGTTTTTGCTTTGCGGCTTGGTGCGCAGCTCAGGCCCCGCGAGCGCGGTCCGCATTGAACTGCTGTACGAAGGCGCCGAAGCGGCCGGCGTCCAGTGCATCGCGCACTTCCTGCATCAGGTTCAGGTAGTAGTGCAGGTTGTGGATGCTGGTGAGCATGGGGCCCAGCATTTCGCCGCAGCGGTCCAAGTGGTGCAGGTAGGCGCGCGAAAAGCCTGCCCGGCCACCGCTGTCCCAGCTCACACCACTGTCGCCAGCACAGGCGTAGCAGGTGCAGGTGGTGTCCAGCGGCTGCGGGTCGCTCTTGTGGCGGGCGTTGCGGATCTTCAGGTCGCCAAAGCGCGTGAACAGGGTGCCGTTGCGTGCGTTGCGCGTGGGCATCACGCAGTCGAACATGTCGATGCCGTTCTGCACCCCGGCAATCAGGTCTTCGGGTGTGCCCACGCCCATCAGGTAGTGCGGCTTGTGCTTGGGCAGCTTGGGGCCGATGTGTTTCAGCACCCGCATCATCTCGTCCTTGGGCTCGCCCACCGACAGGCCGCCGACGGCAATGCCGGGGAAGTCCAGTGCCTCCAGCCCGGCCAGCGATTCGTCGCGCAGGTGGGTGTGCATGCCACCCTGGACGATGCCGAACAGGGCGTTGGGGTTGTTCAGCCGGGCGAACTCGTCCTGGCAGCGCTTGGCCCAGCGCAGCGAGAGTTCCATGGAACTGCGCGCCTCGCGCTCAGTGGTGAGCTGGCCCTTGGTCTTGGGCTCCACTGAGAGGTAGGGCGTGCACTCGTCGAACTGCATGACGATGTCGCTGTTGAGGATGGTCTGGATCTGCATGCTCACTTCGGGGGTGAGGAACAGCTTGTCGCCATTCACAGGAGAAGCGAACTTCACACCTTCTTCGGAAATCTTGCGCATCTGCCCCAGGCTCCAGACCTGAAAGCCCCCCGAATCGGTGAGGATGGGCTTGTCCCACTGCTCGAACTGGTGCAGCCCGCCGAACTTCTGCATCACGTCCAGCCCCGGGCGCATCCACAGGTGGAAGGTGTTGCCCAGGATGATCTGCGCGTTCATGTCCTTGAGGCTGCGCGGCATGACGCCCTTGACGGTGCCGTAGGTGCCCACGGGCATGAAGATGGGGGTCTGCACCACGCCATGGTTGAGCGTGAGCTTGCCGCGGCGGGCGTGCGAACCGAGGTAGCTGCCGTCAGCAGAGGCGGGGTCGTCTTTGAGCAGTTCGAATTTCAGCATGGTCTTCAATGTTCAAGGGGCGGTGGTATTCGGTGGAGTGCGGCGCTGCAGCAACATGGAGTCGCCATAGCTGAAGAAGCGGTAGCCCTGGGCGATGGCGTGCCGGTACAGGCCCATGATGTGCTCGTATCCGGCAAAGGCGCTAACCAGCATCATCAGCGTGGATTTGGGCAAATGGAAGTTGGTGATGAGCAGGTCCACAACGCGCCACTCGAAGCCGGGGGTGATGAAGATGGCGGTGTCGCCACTGGCCGAGCCGAACTTCGCCCAGCTCTCCAGCGTGCGCACGCTGGTGGTGCCCACGGCCACCACGCGGCCGCCGCGGGCGCGGCAGGCTGCAATGGCGTCTTGCGTGGCCTGCGGCACCTCATACCACTCGCTGTGCATCTGGTGCTCAGCAATGTTTTCGGTCTTCACCGGCTGGAAGGTGCCGGCGCCCACGTGCAGGGTGACAAAGGCACGCTCCACACCCAGGGCGTCGAGCTGGGCAAACAAGGCTTCGTCGAAGTGCAGGGCTGCGGTGGGCGCGGCCACGGCGCCGGGGTTCTTGGCGAACACGGTCTGGTAGCGAAGCAGGTCTTCTGCCGCTTCTTCCGGATTGCTGGCCCCGCCTTGTGGGCGCTCGATATAGGGCGGCAGCGGAATCTGGCCGTGGCGTTCCATCAGGGTGTAGGGGTTGTCACCGGCGCGGTTGAACAGGCGAAAGCGAAACAGCGGGCCGTCGGCATTCGGCCAGCGCCCCAAGAGCGTGGCGGAAAATCCGTCTTCACGCCCCGCGGCGCACACCAGCTTCAGGGTGGTGCCTACCGGTGGCTTCTTGCTCACGCGCACGTGGGCGGCGACCTCTTCGCCGCCAAGCACGCGCTCGATCAGCAGCTCGGCCTTGCCACCGGTGGGCTTCTCGCCCCACAGGCGCGCGTTGACCACCTTGGTGTCGTTGAACACCAGCAGGTCGCCTTTTCGCAAGAGGCCGGGCAGTTCTTTGAAGATGCGGTCTACCGGGGCGTCGGCGCGGCCATCGAGCAGGCGCGAGGCCGTGCGCTCGGGTGCGGGGTGCTGGGCGATGAGCTGCGGCGGTAGCTCGAAATCGAAGTCGGAAAGGGTAAAGGTGCGCGCGGCGGCGCCGGAATCAGGGTGCATGCTGCTTGAGGGGGGAACAACCCCCGTGCCAAGTGGAAAGGGGGCGTATTGTCCCACGGGCAGCGCCGGGCCGGCATATCCGGAGTGTTATAGGTGCCATTTTGGCCTCTGGCCCGCGTATGCATTGCGTGAATAGCTAGCAAAACCATAGCGACTGCCGGTTGTCCGCTTTACGCCACAATCGCCCCATGCCCCGCCGTGCAGCCGCCCCCGCCGACAAGACGCCGCCCGCCACCGCCCTATCCGTCACGGACAAGGCGCTGGCGCAGCTGGGCCTCACGCGCGACATCGACCTGGCGCTGCACCTGCCGCTGCGCTACGAGGACGAGACGCGCATCGTGCGTCTGGCCGACGCGCGCGAGGGTGATACGGTGCAGATCGAAGGGCAGGTCACGCGCTGCGACGTGCAGTACGGGGGCCGACGCCAGCTGGTGGTGACCATCAACGATGGCTCCGACACCTGCGTGCTGCGCTTCTTCCACTTCTACCCCTCGCAGCAGAAGGCGCTGGCGGTGGGCAAGCGCATCCGCGCACGTGGCGAGCTCAAGGGCGGCTTCATGGGCTGGACCATGCTGCACCCGCACACCCGGCCCGCCGAAGGCGACCTGCCCAAGGCACTGACGCCTGTGTACCCCACGGTGGCGGGCCTGTCGCAGACGGTGTTGCGCAAGGCGATCCTGGCGGGGCTGGCGCGGGCCGACCTGTCCGACACCTTCGAACCCGGTGACCTGCAAGCCTTCAGCGAGGCGCACCGTTTGTGGACCCTGCACGGCGCACTGCAGTTCCTGCACCACCCCACGCCCGATGTGTCGCTCGATACCCTGCACGACCACAGCCACCCGGCCTGGCAGCGGCTCAAGGCCGAGGAGCTGCTGGCGCAGCAGCTGAGCCAGTTGCAGAGCCGGCGTGAACGCGCCCGGCTGGTGGCACCGCAGCTCATCGTGCATGTGGAAAAGGAAGCCCTGCACGAGCGCCTGCTCAAGAACCTGCCCTTCGCGCTGACCGGCGCGCAGGCGCGGGTCACCGAGGAAATCGCCCAGGACATGGCACGCCATGTGCCCATGCACCGCCTGCTGCAGGGCGACGTGGGCGCGGGCAAGACCGTGGTGGCGGCCTTGTCGGCGGCGGTGTGCATCGACTCGGGCTGGCAGTGCGCACTCATGGCGCCGACCGAAATCCTGGCGCAGCAGCATTTCCGCAAGCTGCTGGGTTGGCTGGAGCCTTTGGGCATCCGCACGGTTTGGCTCATCGGCAACCAGAAGGCCAAGGAGCGCCGCGAAGCGCTGCAGAGCATTGCCAGTGGTGAGGCCCAGCTGGTGGTGGGCACCCACGCCATGATCCAGGACAAGGTGCAGTTCTGCAACCTGGGCCTGGCCATCATCGACGAGCAGCACCGCTTCGGCGTGGCCCAGCGCCTGGCCCTCAAGCGCAAGCTCGAACACGACGGCATGGAGCCCCACCTGTTGATGATGACGGCCACGCCCATTCCGCGCACCCTGGCCATGAGCTACTACGCCGACCTGGACGTGTCCACCATCGACGAACTGCCCCCGGGGCGCACGCCCGTCGTGACCCGCGTGCTGCACGAAGCCCGCCGTCTGGACGTGATGGAGCGCATCCGCGCCCAGGTGGCCCAAGGGCGGCAGGTGTACTGGGTGTGCCCGCTCATCGAGGAAAGCGAAGCGCTGGACCTGAGCAACGCCACCCACACCCACATCGAACTGGTGGACGCGATGGCCGGGGTGAACCTGCCCGACGGCAGCCCCGCGCTGGTGGGCCTTCTGCACTCGCGCATGCCGGCCGACGAGAAAAAGGCGGTGATGGATGGCTTTACCCAGGGCCATATCGGCGTGCTGGTCAGCACCACGGTCATCGAGGTGGGGGTGGACGTACCCAATGCCTCGCTCATGGTGATCGAGAACGCGCAGCGTTTTGGCCTGAGCCAACTGCACCAGCTGCGCGGCCGGGTGGGGCGCGGTGCGGCGGCTTCGGCCTGCGTGCTGCTGTACTCCACCGGCGACGCACCGCGCCTGAGCGAGACCGCCCGTGAGCGCCTCAAGGCCATGGCCGACACCAACGACGGTTTCGAGATCGCCCGGCGCGACCTGGAGATTCGCGGCCCGGGTGAGTTTCTGGGCGCGCGCCAGTCGGGCGACGCCATGCTGCGCTTTGCCGATCTCACGCAGGACCAGGCCCTGCTCGACTGGGCCCGTGCAGAAGCGCCGAAAATGCTGGACCGACACCCCCAACTGGCGCGCAAGCATGTCGAGCGCTGGCTGGGTGGTAAGGCCGAGTTCCTGAAGGCCTGATGGATGGTAGAAGTGGCATCTAGACCGCGTGAATATTGCGCCTGAAGCTATTGAAGTTGTAGCGAAAGGAGTCTCCCGTGAAACCCCTGAAATTGCATCCCAACCCGGAATTGAACCTGTTGCTGGAACGCACCGTGCCGCTGACCCTGCACGAGGTCTGGGCCGCCTGGACCGACCCCGAGCACCTAGTGCACTGGTTCTGCCCCAAGCCCTGGCAGACGATTGCCTGCGAAATCGACCTGCGCCCCGGCGGCGTGTTCCAGACCGTGATGCGTGGCCCCGAAGGCCAGGAACACGGTTCTGCAGGCTGCTTTCTGGAGGTGGTGCACCTGCACCGCCTGGTCTGGACCGATGCGCTGGGCCCGGGCTACCGCCCCAACGCCAAGCCATTCATGACGGGGACGCTCACCTTTGACCAGGTCGATGGGGGCGTGCGCTACCGTGCGGTGGCCCAGCACGCCGACGCGGCGACCAGGCAGCAGCACGAGGCCATGGGCTTTCACCAGGGCTGGGGCATTGCACTGGACCAGCTGGTGGCCTACATGCAGTCGCGGCGGTAGCACAATCCCCCCATGACCCTGACCGAACTCAAATACATCGTGGCCGTGGCACGTGAGCGCCATTTCGGCAAGGCGGCCGACGCCTGCTTCGTGTCTCAGCCCACGCTGTCGGTGGCGGTGAAGAAGCTCGAAGAAGAACTGGACGTGAAGCTGTTCGAGCGCAGCGCCGGTGACATTGCCGTCACACCCCTGGGCGAAGAGATCGTGCGCCAGGCGCAGAGCGTGCTGGAGCAGGCCGCCGCCATCAAGGACATTGCCAAGCGCGGCAAGGACCCGCTGGCTGGGCCGCTGAAGCTGGGCGTGATCTACACCATTGCCCCCTACCTGCTGCCCGAACTGGTGCGCAACGTGATCGCGCGCACGCCGCAGATGCCGCTGATGCTGCAGGAGAATTTCACCGTCAAGCTCATGGAGATGCTGCGCAACGGCGAGATCGACTGCGCCGTCCTGGCCGAACCCTTTCCCGACGCGGGCTTGGCCGTGGCGCCGCTGTATGACGAGCCCTTCTACGCTGCGGTGCCCAGCACCCACCCACTGGCGGCGCTGGACAGCGTGACCGCCGACATGCTCAAGAAGGAAACCATGCTGTTGCTGGGCAATGGCCACTGCTTCCGCGACCATGTGCTTGAAGTCTGCCCCGAGTTCGCAAGGTTTTCCAGCGATGCCGAAGGCATACGCCGCAGCTTCGAGGGCTCGTCGCTGGAGACCATCAAGCACATGGTGGCGGCTGGCATGGGTGTGACCCTGGTGCCACGCTTGAGTGTGCCGGCTGAGGCGCTGGGTGGCAAGAAGCGCAAGGGCACCGAGCCCTACGTGAAATACCTGCCGGTGCAGGACGCCGCTGGCAGCCCGCCACCCACGCGACGCATCGTGCTGGTGTGGCGCAAGAGCTTCACGCGCTTCGAGGCCATTGCCGCCTTGCGCAACGCCATCTACGCCTGCAAGCTCGACGGCGTACAGCGCCTGACCTGATGCCTATTGCTATGAAAAGAGAAGCTGCTTGCGCAGTATTTATGCGAGCTGAAGCACGATTTTTCTTGTAGTTTTCCCTATGAGTGCACGTTTTTCCCTGTATCTGAACCTGATCCGCTGGGACCGACCCGCCGGCTGGCTGCTGCTGCTGTGGCCCACGCTGGGCGCGCTGTGGCTGGCCGCTGGGGGCTTTCCCGGTTGGCACCTGCTGGCCGTCTTCACCCTGGGAACCATCCTCATGCGCAGCGCCGGCTGCTGCATCAATGACGTGGCCGATGTCGACTTCGACCGCCACGTCAAGCGCACGGCGCAGCGCCCGGTTACCAGCGGCGCGGTGTCGGTGCGCGAGGCGCTGGCCGTGGGTGCGGTGTTGGCGCTGGCGGCCTTTGTGCTGGTGCTCACCTGCAACGCACTCACCATCGCGCTGTCGTTCGCGGCCCTGGCCGTCACGCTGGTCTACCCCTACGCCAAACGCCATGTGTCCATGCCGCAGGCGGTGCTGGGCGTGGCCTTCAGCTTCGGCATTCCCATGGCCTTCGCCGCCGTGCGCGGCGGCAGCGAAGTCAGCCTGGCTGCGCTGAACGCCGCCGTGCCGTGGCAGGCGTGGGTGCTGATGCTCGGCAACCTGTTCTGGGTGCTGGCCTACGACACCGAGTACGCCATGGTGGACCGCGACGATGACCTCAAGATCGGCATGAAGACCTCGGCCATCACGCTGGGGCGATTCGATGTCGCCGCCATCATGGCGTTCTACGCGCTGTACCTGGCAATCACCACGGCGGTGCTTGCCTCCCTGGGGCTGACGGGCGGGGTCTGGTGGCTGGCGGTGGTGGCCGCGGCGGCACAGGTGGCATGGCATTACCGGCTGATCCGCGAGCGCTCGCGCGAGGGATGTTTCCGGGCATTCCGCGAGAACCACTGGTTGGGGTTCGGCATCTTCCTGGGAGTTGCGCTGGCGCTTGTTTAGCGTAGGATGGGGGCGTATCCACCTGCACGATGGACATGAGCGACCCCCTCGACCTGCACGCTGCCGAAACCCGCGCCTTGCGGGCACGCCGACTGGTGCAGATCGCCCTGCTGGTCATGGTCGCAATGGCGATCGCAATGGTTTTCTATGCGATCAAAGGTAGCTGGCAGGTCGTTACTCCCTTGGTTGTTGGTGTGTTCTGCATGGCAGGGTGCCTGTGGCTCAACGCGCGTGGGCATACGGATGCGGCCAATGATGTGCTGATCAGCGCGGTCACGTTGTCCATGTATTCGCTGGTGTGGGTCGCCGAAGGACTGCACGATGCGGCCTTGTTCACCTTCCCGGTGCTGCTGATCCTCGGGGGCTTGCTTCTGCGCCCCCTTGCTTTCGGTGTTCTGCTGGCATCGCAGATTGCCTTTCTGGTCATTCTGACCATGGCGACAGAGGTATGGGGTTGGCGGGTGGATGCCACGTCAAGCAGCAACTTCGAATTGCTGCGCGATGTGAGCATGATTCTGCTGGTGGGCGGGGTGGCCGTCGGTCTGGTGGTCGCGGACCTGCACCGCTTGCTGGCGCATCTGCGCCTGCAGGTCCAGCAGCAGGATGTCGCCCAGAAGGAGTTGACCTACCTGTCGCAGCACGACGGTCTTACCGGCTTGCCCAATCGCGCCATGGGGCGCCAGATGCTGGGACAGGCCATCGAGCACGCAGCGCGCCGCAATTTGGGCGTGGCCTTGCTGTTCGTCGATCTGGACCACTTCAAGCATGTCAACGACACGCTCGGGCACGATGCCGGCGATGAGTTCCTGCGCAAGATTGCACTGCGCTTGTCGGCCGCCGTCCGGGGTGCGGACATCGTCGCGCGCCACGGCGGCGACGAGTTCACCATGGCGCTGACGGATGTGGCGGATGCGCAGGACGCGTCCACCGTGGCGGCCAACGTGCTGCGCAGCCTGGCCGAACCGATCGTCATCAAGGGGCATGAACTGCAGGCAGGGTGCTCCATCGGCGTGGCGCTGTTTCCGCAGGATGGCAAGGACTATGCGTCACTGCTGCGCGCGGCAGACATCGCCATGTACCAGGCCAAGGAAAGCGGGCGCAACGCCTTTCGGTTCTACAGCGAGGAGATGAACGCCCAGCACCAGCATGCCATGACCATGGCCAGTGAGTTGCGGTCGGCTCTGGCGCGTGACGAGTTCGTGCTGCACTACCAACCGATTGTGTGTCTGGCCGATGGACACCTGCTGGGCGCCGAGGCGCTGGTACGTTGGCAGCATCCTACCCGGGGACTGTTGGCACCGGACCAGTTTATTGCGGCAGCGGAAAAGTCCGGGCTCATCGTCGACCTGGGGCAATGGGTGTTGCTGGCTGCGTGCAGGCAGATGCGGGCTTGGCAAGTTTCCGGTCTGACCGGGCTGGTAGTGGCCGTCAATCTGTCGCCCGTGCAGTTTCGCCGTGGCGAGGTCGATGCCGTCGTGGCGCAGGCGCTGCAGGAAACCGGCTTGCCGCCGGAAGCGCTCGAGCTGGAAATCGTCGAGTCCACGCTGATCGATGACACCGAGAGTTTCATCGTCGCGCTGGGACGCATCAAGGCGCTGGGTGTTCGCATCGCGATCGACGACTTCGGTACCGGCTATTCCAACCTGGCCTACCTGCAGCGCTTTGCTGTGGACAAGCTCAAGATCGACCGTAGTTTCGTGATGCATGTCTCCAGCGACCCGCAGCAGCGCGCCCTGGTCGAGGCCATCGTGCAGATGGCACGCAGCCTCTCGTTGACCACCACGGCCGAAGGCATCGAGGACGAAGCGGTGCGCCAGTTGCTGCTGGGGCTGGGCTGTGTCCAGGGGCAGGGCTACCACTTTGCCCGCCCCCTGTCGGTGGCCGATTTCGAGGCCTACGCCCGCCATCAGGTGCCCGCTCGCGGCTGACGCAGGCGTCGCGCCGATGTGCAGGAAAAGCCTCTGCGCAGTCGCTTCCCGCCCGGGGCCGGGCGGTGAGACCCTGCGCAGGCGGGGACAGGCGCAGCCGCATTACCATCCGCTCCTGCTTCCAACCATGCAAAGGATTGCGCTCACCATGAACCTCGACCACAAACACATTGTCATCTCCGGCGGCGGTGGCGCCCTCGGGCGTGCCGTGGCGCGCCGTGCCCAGACCTACGGAGCCCGGGTTACGCTGCTGGATCGCCAGCCGGTGCAGGATCTGCCTGCGGGCATGCAAGCCGTCGCCGTCAATCTCGCCGATGCCTCGGCAACGGCAGCGGTGTTCGCCAGCCTGGAGCCCGTGGATGCGGTGGTCGCAGTTGCGGGGGGCTTCGCCATGGGCGCGGCGGTGCACGATGCCGACGACACGCAGTGGGAGTCCATGATGGCGATGAACGTGGTGCCGCTGCGCAATGTGATCAAGGCCGCTGTGCCGGCCATGTTGGCGCGCAAGCGTGGACGCATCGTCACCGTGGGTGCCCTGTCGGCACTGCAGGGCAAGGCCGCCATGGGGGCCTACACGGCTTCGAAGGCGGTGGTGATGAACCTGACTGAAAGTCTGGCGGCCGAACTTGCGGGCACCAACATCCGCGCGAATGCAGTGCTTCCGTCCATCATCGACACGCCTGCGAACCGCGCGGCCATGCCGGATGCTGACTATTCCGCATGGACTGCGCCGGATGACATTGCCGAAGTCATGTGCTTCCTGTCCAGCGACCAGTCCCAGGCAATTCACGGCGCACTGATTCCGGTAGGTGGCGCACCCCTGCGCGCCTGATCTCCCGTACCGAGTGCAAAAGCAAAACGCCACCCGAGGGTGGCGTTTTGCGTGGGGCGCAGCGCTTACTTCTTCTTCAGGCATTCGCTCATGTGCTTCTTGCGTTCGTCGCCTTTCTTGTCGCCGGCGGTCTCGTTGCACATCTTCATCTTGTTCTGTTGTGGGGTACCTTCGGGGGCCGCAGCGGGCTTGGCGCTCAGGCACTCCTTCATGAAGGCCTTGCGCTCGTCACCCTTCTTGTCCTTGGCTTCGGCGTTGCAAGTCTTCATCTTGTTTTGCTGCTCGGTGGCGGCATGGGCCACACCCACCGACATTGCCAGACCCAGGGCGAGAAGAGAAAGCAGTTTTTTCATCGTTGATCCTTAGAGGTGAGAGGGCAGCAGTACTGCCGGCCAAGCGGTGAATCCGCACGTGGATTCCAGCATAGAACGCTGACTGGGGCAATGCGGATGACGGCCAAAAGGTGCCTAAACGTAAAATAGTGCCATGCTCACCGTCAAATCTGAACTGCTGGCCGCTCTGGGCCAAGCACTGGAGACCCTTTCGCCCGGCGCCGGCGCGAAAGCGGCATTCGAATCCCCCAAGGTTGCCGCCCATGGCGACTTCGCTGTCACGGCCGCCATGCAACTGGCCAAGCCGCTCAAGCTCAACCCGCGTGCGTTGGGCGAGCAGCTGCGCGACGCCCTGCTGCAGTCCCCGGCCTACCAGCAGTGGGTCGAGGCCATCGACATTGCCGGGCCCGGCTTCATCAACATCAAGCTCAAGGCCGCTGCCAAGCAGGAAATCGTGCGCGAGGTGTTTGGCCGCGGTGCGCGCTTCGGCTACCAGCCGGACAACGGCAAGCGCATGCTGGTCGAATTCGTGTCGGCCAACCCCACTGGCCCCTTGCATGTGGGGCACGGCCGCCAGGCGGCGCTGGGCGACGCCATCTGCAGCCTGTTCGAAACCCAGGGCTGGAACGTCTACCGCGAGTTCTACTACAACGACGCCGGTGTGCAGATCAACACCCTGGCCAACAGCACCCAGTTGCGCGCCAAGGGCTTCAAGCCCGGCGACGCCGAGTGGCCCGAAGCCGCCTACAACGGCGACTACATCGCCGACATCGCGGCCGACTTCCTGGCCAAGAAGACCGTGAAGGCGGACGACCGCGAATTCACCGGCAGTGGCGACATCAACGACCTCGACGGCATGCGCCAGTTCGCCGTGGCCTACCTGCGCCACGAGCAGGACCTGGACCTGCAGGCCTTCGCGGTGAAGTTCGACAACTACTACCTGGAAAGCAGTCTGTACACCTCGGGCAAGGTAGACGATGCCGTGGCGCGCCTGCAGGCCGCCGGCAAGACCTACGAGCAGGACGGCGCCCTGTGGCTCAAGAGCACCGACTATGGCGATGACAAGGACCGCGTCATGCGCAAGGGCGACGGCAGCTACACCTACTTCGTGCCCGACGTGGCCTACCACATCACCAAGTGGGAGCGCGGCTTCGAGAAGGTCATCAACATCCAGGGTACCGACCACCACGGCACCATCGCCCGCGTGCGCGCCGGCCTGCAGGCCGCCAATGTGGGCATTCCGCAGGGCTACCCCGACTACGTGCTGCACACCATGGTGCGTGTGGTGCGTGGCGGTGAAGAGGTCAAGATCAGCAAGCGTGCCGGCTCCTACGTGACGCTGCGCGACCTGATCGAGTGGACCTCGAAGGACGCCGTGCGCTTCTTCCTGCTCAGCCGCAAGCCCGACACCGAATACACCTTCGACGTGGATCTGGCGATCCAGAAGAACAACGACAACCCGGTCTACTACGTGCAATACGCCCACGCGCGCATCTGCTCGGTGCTGGCGAGCTGGGGTGGCGATGTGGCATCGCTGGCCAAGGTGGACCTGTCGGCGCTGGAAAGCCCGCAGGCGCTCTCGCTCATGCTGCTGCTGGCCAAGTACCCCGACATGCTCAGTGCTGCAGCGGCGGGTTTTGCACCCCATGATGTGACTTTTTACCTGCGTGAGCTCGCGGCCTGCTACCACAGCTATTACGATGCCGAGCGCATCCTGGTCGACGACGAGGCCGTCAAGCTGGCGCGACTGGCGCTGGTGGCGGCCACCGCCCAGGTGCTGCACAATGGCTTGGCGGTGCTGGGTGTGAGCGCACCGACCAAGATGTAACGATACGAACCGGGTGGCGTTCCCGCCACCCCATCCACGGACCATGGAAAGCATGAACAGAGAACGCGGCGGTACCCTTTTGGGCTTCATCATCGGGGTGGTGGTGGGGTTGGCCAGTGCGCTGGTGGTGGCGATCTACGTAACCAAGGTGCCTGTGCCTTTCCTGCAGAAGGCCCAGAGTCGCACGGCCGACCAGAACGCCGACGAGGCCAAGAAGAACAAGGACTGGGATCCCAACGCCGGTCTGTACGGCAAGAATCCCGCCAGGACGGCTGCCCCTGCAACGGCGGCCTCGGCGCCGCAAGACCCCAAGGTTGCCGGCAAGCCCGAAACCAAGGGCGATGTGAAGGCCGATGCCAAGGGCGAGGTCAAGCCTGCCGTGTCGGCCGATCCCCTGGGTGACCTGGCCAAGACCAAGGCCGCGGCCAGCGACGCTGCCGACGGAGCGTTCACCTACTTCATCCAGCTCGGTGCTTTCCGCACCGCCGAGGACGCCGAAGCCCAGCGCGCCAAGCTCTCGCTGGCGGGCATCGAGACCAAGGTGTCGGCCAAGGAGCAGTCGGGCAAGATGGTGCACCGCGTGCGCGTGGGGCCGTTCGAGAAGCGTGACGAGGCCGAGCGCGCCAAGGACAAGCTCGACAAATCCGGTTACGAGACCGCTCTGGTGCGGGTGCAGAAATAATCGCCGAAAGGGGTGCCATGAAACGCCGTGAATTCACTTCGACAGCCGTGCTGGGTGCCGCCTTGGGGGCGCCGGTGTGGGCCTTGGCCCAGGCGGGTGGCGGCCTGGTTGCCGGGCGCGACTTTCAGCTGGTGGATCCACGTGCGCCAGTGGATGCGCCGGTCGGCAAGGTCGAGGTGGTGGAGTTCTTCTGGTATAGCTGTCCGCACTGCAACGCGTTCGAGCCGCAGCTTGCGGCTTGGCTGAAGAAGCTGCCCAAGGACGTCGCTTTCAAGCGGGTGCCCGTAGCGTTCAGGGATGACTTCGTGCCACAGCAACGCCTGTACTATGCGCTGGAGGCGATGGGGCTGGTCGACAAGTTGCATGCCAAGGTGTTTGAGGCCATCCATGTGCAGCGGCAGCGCTTGGCGCGTGCGGAAGACATTGGCCCCTGGATTGCTTCCCAAGGCGTGAACGAAGGCCAGTTCATGGAGCAGTACAACTCCTTCATGGTCAATGCCAAGGCCCGCCGCGCCACCCAATTGCAGGACGCGTACCGCATCGATGGGGTGCCGGCGCTGGGTATTGCCGGGCGTTTCTACACCGATGGTGTGCTGGCCAAGTCCATGGAGCGGGCGCTGCAGGTCACCGAAGTGCTGGTGGCCGAAGTGCGCGCCGGGCGCTAAGCGCCCCCTCTAAAGCGCACGCCGCACCGCGATCCGGTCGCCGTGCGGCATACAATGGCACGCAACCATTTAGCAAGTTTCGTGCCTCTATGACTCATCACCGTCTCCCCTGTGTTTTGGCCGTCGTGCTGGCACTGTCCGGCACGCTGGCGCAGGCCGAAAACGCCGACAAGTCCAAGCCCATGAACATCGAGGCCGACAGCCTGCGCTACGACGACGCACGCCAGGTCAGTGTCTTTACCGGCAAGGTGGTGATTACCAAGGGTTCCATCGTGATCCGCGGCCAGCAGGTCGAGGTGCGGCAGGACGCGCAGGGTAACCAGTTCGGCATCGTTACGGCGTCCAGCACCGAGCCCGCGTTCTTCCGCCAGAAGCGCGAAGGGGTGGACGAGTACATCGAGGGCGAAGCCCAGACCATTGAATACGACAGCAAGGCCGATACCGTGCGCTTTGTGCAGAAGGCGCAGTTGCGCCGCTTCCGGGGGGCCACCCTGGCCGACCAGATCAGTGGCGCCACCATCGTCTACGACAACACCAAGGACCTGTTTACCGTCGATGGCGGCGTGCGCCAGGGCAGCGTCGGTTCGGGGCGCGTACGCGCCATGCTGACCCCCAAACCCGACGGCACTGCGCCCTCGACCCCCGGGGCCAACCTGCGTCCGACAACCAGCCTGCCGGGAGCCTCCCAGTGAACGCGGCCCTGCCGGTTGATTTGGGCAGTGCTGCCAGCATGCCCCAGCATGCGCCGGGCTACCTCGAGGCGCGCCATCTGCAGAAGTACTACGGCAAGCGCCAGGTCGTCAAGGACGTCTCGCTCAAGGTGCGTACCGGCGAGGTTGTGGGGCTGCTGGGTCCCAATGGCGCCGGCAAGACCACCTCGTTCTACATGATTGTCGGGCTGCTGCGCGCCAGCAGCGGTGACATCAGCATCGATGGCCAGAGCATCGAACACATGCCCATCCACCGCCGCAGCCGCCTGGGGCTGGGCTACCTGCCGCAGGAAGCCTCGATCTTCCGCAAGCTCAACGTGGAAGAGAACCTGCGCGCCGTGCTGGAGTTGCAGGTGGACGAATACGGCGAGCCGCTCAAGGAGGGCGAGATCGAGTCGCGCCTGACTGCGCTGCTGCACGATCTGCGCGTGGAGCATCTGCGCGAATCGCCCTCGCTGGCCTTGTCGGGCGGAGAGCGCCGCCGGGTGGAGATTGCCCGTGCCCTGGCCACGCGCCCGCGCTTCATCCTGCTCGACGAACCCTTTGCCGGTATCGACCCGATTGCGGTCATCGAGATCCAGCGCATCATCAACTTCCTCAAGGGCCGGGGCATCGGTGTGCTGATCACCGACCACAACGTGCGCGAGACCCTGGGCATCTGCGACCACGCCTTCATCATCAGCGATGGCCGCGTGCTGGCCGAAGGCACCCCCTCCGACATCGTGAACAACGCCGAAGTGCGCCGGGTGTACCTGGGCGAACACTTCCGCATGTAAGTATGTGGCCCCCACGTTCGTGCACTGCGTGTCACTCTCTGCCCCCCAAGGGGACGCTCGCGCCTTGGGGCGGCCCGTCGGCGCTCAGGGCTTAGGGGCTCGATGAAGCAAGGTTTGTCGCTGCGCGTATCGCAGCATCTGGCACTGACGCCGCAGCTGCAGCAGTCGATCCGGCTGTTGCAGCTCTCCACGCTCGAACTGAGCCAGGAAGTCGACCAGATGCTCGACGACAACCCCTTCCTGGAGCGCAACGACGAGAGCGCCGATCGCGAGGATTTCGGCATCGGTTCCGCCGACACAGTGGTCAGCCTGGGTGACCGGATCACGGAAGTTGCTACCAGTTCGGTAGCTGCTGACGCAGTGGATATGCGGGCTACAGCAGATTTTGATGAAGAAACGTCGGCCGTTTCGGATAGCGAGCCCGATTGGGAGGGCGACGGCAGCTCCGGCCTGTCCGCCGACGACAGCGAGTGGGGCGTCGAGGCCCGGGCGCGCAATGGTGCCCAGGACGAAGAGCTGACCGACCCGACCGAACGCCAGAGCGAACACGAGACGCTGCAAGCCCACCTGCACCGCCAGGCCCTGCGGCTGCGCCTGAGCCCGGAGGACAGCGCCGCGCTGCGCTACCTGATCGAATGCCTGGATGACGATGGCTACCTGACCGACAGCCTTGAAGACCTGGCCCGTGGGCTGGGTGCGGCTGAAGGGGAGGCGTTGGACGAACTGGTGCACCGCTTCACCATGGCGCGCGGGCTGCTGCAGAACCTCGATCCGACCGGTGTGGGCGCCGGCAGCCTGCAGGAATGCCTGCAACTGCAGTTGCACAGCCAGATCGAGGAAGCGCTGGACGAAGGAACGACCGCGGAGCACCTGGAACTGCTGCGCCTGTGCCAACGCATCTGCGCGCTGCCGCTGGACCTGATGGCGCGGCGCGACATCAAGAGGCTGGTGCAGTTGTGCGAGGCAAAGGAAGCCCTGGTGCGCGAGGCCATGGTCCACATTGCGCGCCTGGAGCCCAAGCCGGGGCGACGGTTTGTCGATGTCGAACGCAACACCGTCGTGCCCGATGTGCTGGTCCAGCCCCTGGGCAAGGTGGCGGGCAGCATGCGCTTCCGCATCCAGATCAACCCCGAGGTCTTGCCCAAGATCCGCGTGCATGACGTCTATGCCAGCGCCCTGCGCGGCCACCGCAACGCGGGCGATGCCGCAGGCCACGCCGCCATGCAGCAGCGCCTGCAGGAAGCGCGCTGGTTCATCAAGAACATCCAGCAGCGCTTCGACACCATCCTGCGCGTGAGCACCGCCATCGTCGAGCGCCAGAAGAACTTCTTCACCCACGGCGAGCTGGCCATGCGCCCGCTGGTGCTGCGCGAGATTGCCGACGAGTTGGGCCTGCACGAGTCCACCATCAGCCGGGTGACCACTGCCAAGTACATGGCCACGCCCCTGGGCACCTTCGAGCTCAAGTATTTCTTCGGCTCCGGCCTGGGCACGGACTCGGGGGGCAATGCGTCGAGCACCGCGGTGCGTGCGCTCATCAAGCAGTTCATTGCTTCTGAGAGCCCCAAGAAGCCCCTGTCGGACAACCAGCTCTCCGACATGCTCAAGGAACAGGGCATCGAATGCGCCCGCCGCACGGTTGCCAAATACCGCGAAGGCCTGAAAATACCCGTGGCCAGCCTGCGCAAGGCCCTGTGATGCCGCCCGGTTGCCCGATGGGCGGCTGAATCTTTACCGAGACGACCATGAACCAACTCCACCTCTTCTTGCCTTGCGCCGCCGGTGTCGAGGAATTGCTCGCGGCCGAAGTGCATGCCATCACCGGTTACCAGGGGGACGACCTGCGCACGCGCCGCGGCGGGGTGCTGGTGCGAGGTGCCTGGCGCGACGCGCTGCTGCTCAACCTGCACAGCCGCCTGGCGCAGCGCGTGCTGGTGCAACTCTCGTACACAGACTACCGCACCGAGCAGGACCTGTACCGCGCTGCCAAGGAGGTGGCCTGGGAAATCTGGTTTTCGCCGAAGGAGACCATCAAGGTCGAGGTGACGGCGCAGCACAGCCCGCTCAACTCGCTGAACTTCGCCGCCCTCAAGATCAAGGACGCGGTGTGCGACCGCTTCCGCAACAAGGCCAACGACCAGCGCCCCAGCGTGGACACCCACTGGCCCGACGTGCGCATCTTCGCCCACCTGACCACCGACACCTGTTCGCTCTACATCGACACCTCGGGTGAGCCACTGTTCAAGCGTGGCTGGCGCGAGGACAAGGGCGATGCCCCGCTGAAGGAGACGCTGGCTGCCGCCATGCTTGCCGCCAGCGGCTGGGCCGATGGCGACGCGGAGGGCAACCTGCTGCCGCTGTACGACCCCTGCTGCGGCAGCGGTACGGTCGCCATCGAGGCCGCGCAGATCGCCTGCCACATCGCCCCGGGCAGCCTGCGCCGTTTTGCCTTCGAAAAATTCGTACCCTTTCAGCCGCACGTGTGGGCCGCCATGAAGCAGGACGCGGCGGATGCGGTGGTCAAGCCCGAACCGGGCCAGGACAAGCTCATCTACGGCTCCGACGTGTCCCACCGCATGGTCGACTTTGCCCAGCGCAATGCCGAGCGCGCAGGCGTCGGTGATGTGATCGAGTTCCGCGGCGGTGACGCGCTGCAGCGCATGCCGCCGGTGGACGTGGCCGAGACCGGCGGCGGCGTCATGGTGCTCAACCCCCCGTATGGCGAACGCATCGGCATCGGTGGCGTGGCGGGTGAGGGCGTGCAGGCCCGCTTCGGCCAGCGCGAAATCGCCCACACTGACGACGGCGGCGAGTTCTTCACCCAACTCGCTGCGCACTGGAAGAAGCACTACAGCGGCTGGACCGCCTGGATGCTCACGCCCGATCTGAAACTGCCAGGGAAGATGCGTCTGAAGGAGTCGCGCCGGGTGCCGATGTGGAATGGCCCGCTGGAGTGCCGCCTGTTCCGCTTCGACATGGTCAAGGGCAAGCTTGCGCAGCAGAAACCTGCGGCGGGCGACGCGGCATGACAGTGGCCGAGGAGGGCACCGCGGCGCCCGCTCCCATCGTCATCGACAACAACGTGGTGCTGGATCTGCTGGTGTTCTCGGACCCAGCCACCAGCGTGCTGAAGGACCAGCTGGCGGCGGGGCGCTGGCGCTGGATCGCCACGCGCTCCATGCGCGATGAACTGGCCGCCGTGCTGCAGTACCCGCACATGCAGCGCGTCATGGCCGCTCGGGGCATCGCACCCGATCAGGTGCTCGCCGCTGTGGATGCCGGGGTGCAGTGGCAAGAGCCCGCGCCCAAGGCCGTGGTGACCTGCAAGGACAAGGACGACCAGAAATTCATCGACCTGGCCGTAGCCCATGGGGCCATGCTGCTGAGCAAGGACAAGGCCGTGCTGTGCATGCGAAAACGGCTGCTAACCCTTGGCGTGATTGTGCAGGCAGCTCTCAAATAGATAGCGACTGACGGCCGGTTCAGGCCGCCCGTATCTCGTGCTCCAGCACGCGTGCGTCGGGGCCGGGCAGGCCAAAGCTCTCCGGACTGGCCTTGGGCCAGCTGTGGCGGTAGATCGGCGGCAGCGCCTGCAAGTCGCTCTCCAGCAGCGCCCGGTCAGGCAGCTGGGTCAGGATCATCTGCGCCAGCGATTTCACGCGGTGGTCGGTGGAGCGGCGCACGATGTGGTGCGCGGTGATTTCGCTTGGGTGCTGCAGTCCGGCTGCCTGCACCAGTTCCTGCAGGGCATGCAGGGTCTGCTGGTGGAAGTTCATGACCCGCTGCGCCTTGTCACCCACCACCAGCGCCTTCTGGCGTATCGGGTCTTGCGTGGCCACCCCGGTGGGGCAGTGGCCGGTGTGGCAGGTCTGGGCCTGCAGGCAGCCCAGCGCGAACATGAAGCCGCGGGCGCTGTTGCACCAGTCGGCGCCCAGCGCCATCAGGCGGGCAATGTCGAAGGCGCTCACCACCTTGCCGGCGCAGCCGATGCGCACCTGGTCGCGCAGGCCCACACCGCGCAGCGTGTTGTGCACCAGCAGCAGGCCTTCCTGCAGCGGAGAGCCCATGTGGTTGATGAATTCCAGCGGTGCCGCGCCAGTGCCGCCTTCGGCACCGTCCACCACCACGAAGTCGGGCGTGATGCCGGTGGCCAGCATGGCCTTGACCATGGCAAACCATTCCCAGGGGTGACCGATGCACAGCTTGAATCCCACCGGTTTGCCACCCGACAGTTCGCGCAGGCGCTCGATGAAGTGCATCATTTCGATCGGTGTGGAAAACGCGCTGTGCGAAGCGGGCGACACGCAGTCCACCCCCACCGGCACGCCGCGGGCTTCGGCAATCTCGGGCGTCACCTTGGCGCCGGGCAACACACCGCCATGCCCTGGCTTGGCACCCTGGCTGAGCTTGATCTCGATCATCTTCACCTGGGGTTCACGCGCGTTGGCAGCGAACTTTTCGGCGTTGAAGGTGCCGTCGTCGTTGCGGCAGCCGAAGTAGCCCGAGCCGATCTCCCAGATCAGGTCGCCACCATGGGTGCGGTGGTGCTTGGAGATGGAGCCTTCGCCGGTGTCGTGCGCAAACCCCCCCATCTTGGCGCCCTTGTTGAGCGAGAGGATGGCGTTCGCGCTCAGGGCGCCGAAGCTCATGGCCGAAATGTTGAAGACGCTCAGGGAGTATGGCTGGGCCCGACCGGCACCGACCAGTACACGGAAGTCGTGCGATTCCAGGTGCGTGGGCGAGACCGAATGGTTCATCCACTCGTAGCCCTCCTGGTGCACGTCGAGCTGGGTGCCGAAGGGGCGCTTGTCCGAGTCGCCCTTGGCGCGCTGGTACACCAGGCTGCGCTGGGCACGTGAGAACGGGTGGGCCTCGGTGTCGCTCTCGATGAAATACTGCCGGATCTCCGGGCGGATGAATTCGAGCGCGAAGCGCAGGTGCCCGATGATGGGGTAGTTGCGCAAAATGGAGCGCTTGGGCTGGCGCACGTCGTAAATGCCTACCGCCACGAGCACGCCACAGGTCAGCAGCACCGGCCAACCCACCCCGAACGCAAGCACCGAGAACAGGCTCAGCAACAGGCCGAAGGCGCTGAGGGCGAACACCGTGTAGCGGACCGGGAAGAGAGAGTCGAGGTAGTGCAGCATGCATGCAACATAGCAGTCCCGCGCCTTTTTGCACAGCGGGGTTTGCCATGAGGACGGCTTGCGGGCGCACAATAGCGGCCTTCCGATTCAAGGCCTGCCATGACCGACACCTCCGCCCCCCTCGCGCCCGAAGTCACCCCCGAAGAGTTTGACGAAATCGATGCCATCCTCGACGACCTGCGCACCCGTTTTGACGAGACCCCGCAATGGGAGTTCTGTGACGGATTCCTGGCAGCCGTGCTGTGCTGCCGCGAACACCTGGACGAAGACGAAGTGCTGGAGGTACTGCTGGGCATCGGTGAAGGTGAGGGCAGTGAAGGCAGCTTTGCTGACGCAGCCCAGCGCGCACGCTTCCTGGAGATCTGGGCCAAGCGCCGTGACCAGGTGGCCCAGGCGCTCGATGCCGCGGTGGATCGGCTCGACGACGAGCGCGCCTACCAGCCCGATGTGGTGGACGTGCGCGGCGCCGTAGCCCGCATGACGGACGAGGAGCGCGCTGCATTGCCCCAGGGCGAGCCGCTGCCGTCCTATGCCCAGGTGTGGGCGCTGGGTTTCATGTTCGCGGTGGAAGCCTGGCCCGAGGCCTGGGAGCTGCCGCGCGACAAGGAAGTGGCCTCGGTCATGGACGCCGCCCTGGAGTCCATCGTCGCGCTTACCGAGGAAGACACCGGCAAGATGGAAGTGGCCCCCTACAGCGACGAAGATCCCCCCAGCATGAGCCAGCAGCGTGTGGACGACTTTGCCAGTGCCATCTGGGGGGTCTACGACCTGCGGCAGATTGGCCGCTCACTCGGCCCCCGCGTGGCACCGCTACGCAAGGAGGCCGGCCCCGGCCGCAACGACCCCTGTTCCTGCGGCAGCGGCAAGAAGTACAAGAAGTGCTGCGGACAGAACTGATGGGTAACGGGGTTTGGGGATAACCCCGATACCCAGCGCCTGAAATCGGGCACCCAATAGGCGCTTCATCGTTCCCTGCCGGCCCCTTGGGCCGGCATTCCTGCGGAGAAGCGCCATGCCGTTCACTCTTTTCACGAGTCTGCGCAACAAGGTCATTGCCCTGGTTGGTGTGGTGGTGTTGCTGGGTCTGCTGCTGCAGACAGGAACCAACGTGTGGATCGGCAAGCGGCATGCCCTCGATGCCTTGGCCTCGCAGACCGGGGCGCTGGCACGCTCCCATGCGGAAAGCATAGGGGCCTGGATTGCGGCACGGCAGTCGGTGGTGCGCAGTTTCAGCAGTGCGGCGACGGCCAGTGACCCGGTCCCCATGCTCGCGCAGGCCAAGATCGCCGGGGGTGTCGATACGGCCTATATCGGATTCCCCGACAAGCGCATCTTCTTCTCGGAGAAGCAGGACCTGCCCGCCGATTACGACCCCACAGCGCGGCCCTGGTACCAGCAGGCCGCAGCTGCGGGTGGCATGGTGCTGACCCCGCCCTACGTGGACGCCTCCAGCAAGAAGCTCGTCATCACCTTTGCCAATGCCGTCAAGGACGGCAACACGCTGCAGGCGGTGGCGGCGCTGGACGTCTTCATGGACGGCATTTCGACCAACATCGCCTCGATCCGCCCCACGCCCAGCACCTTCGGCTTCCTGGTCAACAAGGCCGGGCAGATCATGGTGCACGAGGATGTGGCCTTGGTACTCAAGCCCGCCACGGCAGTTGCCGATGGCCTGGGTGACGTATCCGCCTTGGCAGGCAAGGGCCTGGTCGAGATGCCTGTGGCCGGTAGCGCACGCCTGCTGCTGGTGGAGCCGGTGAAGGGCACGGACTGGTTCCTGGTGATTGCCTTGCACCGCGACGAGGCTTTGGCTGGAATTTCGGCCTTGGCCACCAATTCGCTGGTCAGCAGCGTGGGCATTGCGGTCGTGGCGGTGATCCTGGTCGGCATGCTGCTCACCCGCTTGCTGGCGCGCATGATGGCCCTGCGCGATGCCATGCAGGACATCGGCTCGGGCCATGGCGATCTGTCCAAGCGTTTGTCCACCCAGGGCAATGACGAATTGGCGGCCATCGCCGTGGGCTACAACCAGTTTGTGGAGAAGATGCACGAGGTACTGGTGCAGGTGCGGCGCAGTGCGGAATCCGTCGCCATGGCCTCCGCCGAAATCGCCCAAGGCAACAACGACCTCTCCGCCCGCACCGAGCAACAGGCTGCGGCCATTGAAGAGACCAACGCCTCCATGAGCGAACTCGGCGGCACCGTGAACCAGAACGCCGACGCCGCCCGCCAGGCCAACCAGCTCGCCACCAACGCATCGAGCGTGGCCGTGCAAGGGGGCGAAGTCGTCGGCCGGGTCGTCGACACCATGAAGGACATCAACGACTCCAGTCGCAAGATCGCCGACATCATCTCGGTGATTGACGGCATCGCCTTCCAGACCAACATCCTGGCGCTGAACGCTGCGGTCGAAGCCGCGCGTGCCGGTGAGCAGGGCCGTGGCTTTGCGGTGGTGGCCTCCGAAGTGCGCGCCCTGGCCGGACGCTCGGCCGAAGCCGCCAAGGAAATCAAGGCCCTGATCACCGCCAGTGTGGAGAAAGTCGAACACGGCACCACCCTGGTGGACCAGGCCGGTAGCACCATGACCGAAGTCGTGGCCTCGATCCAGCGCGTCACCGACATCATGGGCGAGATCAGCGCTGCTTCCAACGAACAGAGCTTGGGCGTGAGCCAGATCAGCGAGGCCATTGGCTCCATGGACCAGACCACGCAGCAGAACGCGGCGCTGGTGGAAGAAATGGCGGCTGCGGCATCGAGCCTGAAGTCCCAAGCGCAGGAGCTGGTGCAGACCGTGGCGGTGTTCAAGCTCGCAGAAGGCCACCAGGCCCCAAGCAAGATGCAGGTGCGTGCACCGCACTCCAGTGCCAAGCCCTTCGCAGGCACCGACCGCCGCGGTGGCGGCATACCGCAAGGTGCTGCGGCCCGTGCACCTGCTCCAGCGCCCAAACCAGCGCCGAAGCCCGCGCAGATTGCTGCGGCCAAGCCGGCACCCGCACCCAAGGCCGCTGCCAGGGGCGACGACGATTGGGAGACTTTCTGAGCTGTTTTGGCCTCTTGCTATAGGTCAAAACGCCTTGTATCCCGCGTAGGAAATGCGCAATCAGCTATGGATTAAGTAGCAACTGCGCAGCTTGAGAAAAATCGGTGCAGCGCCTCGGCCGTTGCCTCGGGCAATTCCTCGGGAATGAAGTGACCCGCAGGCATCGCTGAGCCTTCCACCCGACCGCTGCACTGGGCCTGCCACAAGGCCATGGGGTCGAACAGGCGCGCGATGACCCCACGCGCACCCCACAGAGCCAGCAGGTCGCAGGCAATCTTCTGTCCTTGGGTGCGGCTGGCAGCGTCATGCTCCAGGTCGATGCTGGCGCCCGCGCGGTAGTCTTCGCAGATAGCGTGGATGGTGCCGGGTAGCTGGAAGCAGCGCTCGTATTCGCGCAGGGCCTCGGGTTCCACATGGCCCATGCCACCACTGCCCCAGCCGCCCAGTTTGTGGTGCAGGTAGGGCAGGGGCGCACCGCCGATCATGGTTTCTGGCAGCGGTGCGGGTTGGGTCAGATGGAACCAGTGGTAGTAGGCCTGGGCCAACTCGAAGCTGGTGGCGGCGTAGATGTCGAAGGTGGGCACGATATCGATGACGCACAGGGCCCGCACCCGCTGTGGTGCGTCGAGTGCCCAGCGGTGGGCCACGCGCCCACCCCGGTCGTGTCCGCATACGAAGCATTGGTCAATGCCGAGCGCATCCATCACCGCTTCCATGTCCGCCGCCATGGTGCGCTTGGCGTAGGCGAGATGTCGGTCGTCGCCTGGTGGTTTGCCGGAGTCGCCGTAGCCGCGCAAATCGGGGATCACCAGAAAAAAGTGCTGCCGCAATTGCTGGGCCACCCGGCGCCACATTACGTGGGTCTGGGGAAAACCGTGGAGCAACACCAACGCAGGGCGAGTGCCCCGCGGACCCACATCCACACGAAGGTGGATCGGCACGCCGGCCGCGTGGAAGGTCTTTTCGACGAAATGCTCAAAACCGTGCATGACTGTCCCCGCTCGTGGATCTGGCTTGTGCCATCCGTGGGTGGCGCTCAAAGTGCGCTGCCATTATCGGCCGTACTCTTGTCAGGCACCTGTCACGCGATGGGAGCACAGTCGGCGCTGCTGTCGCCCATGCATACTTGCCCCGGTACCTTGCTGTGAATTGGGGGCATTTCTGGCAAGCGGACATAAGCGGTGGTAGGGTTGACCTACCATTGAGCGTGAGGTGGCACGGTGCCCTCCACTATTTTGAGGTTTTGCATGAATTTGTCTGACACACGTATTTCGACCCGCCTGGCATTCGGCTTCGGTCTCATGGCGTTGCTGATCCTCATCCTGGGGCTGAGTTCACTGCTCAAGGCGGTTTCGGTGAATGATGCTTTTTTGTTGACTGTCGAGGACCGGGTCCCCAAGATAGATGCCGCGCGCGACATCAAGGACAACCTCAACATCGTTGCGCGGGCCTCGCGCAACATGTTGCTGATGCAAGACCCCGCCGAAAGCGCCAAGGAAGGGGAGCTCATCCTCAAGGTGCGCGGCGACACCACTCAGATCTACCAGAAACTGGAGGCTTCGATCCAGTCCGACGATGGCAAGGCCATGCTGGCAAAGACGGTTGAGGTGCGCAAAGCGTACAACGCTGCGTTGGATAACGTGCTGGAAGCGGTCAAGAGTGGCAACCAGGAAGAAGGAGTCAAGGTATTGCTGGGCCCGGTACGGGAGGCGCAGCAAGGCTACATGGCCGCTCTGGATGAGCTGATCCGATTCGAGGAGCACCTGACAGAACAGTCGATGAAGGACGTCAAGTCCGATATCAGCACGCTCAAGCTGACCATCGTGGTGTGCCTGCTCGTCTCCTTGGCCTGCGCTGTGCTCATGGGTACCTGGATCACCCGTTCCATCTCGGGGCCGATCAATGAGGCGGTGTCCGTGGCGCGTGCGGTGGCGGGCGGGGACCTGACGACGGTGGTGACAAGCCAAGGCAAGAATGAGACCGGGCAGCTGCTCCAGGCTCTGCACGACATGCAGGTCAGCCTCATCGGCATCGTACAAAGCGTGCGACAGGGCTCGGAGAGCGTGTCCACGGCCAGTGCCGAGATTGCCCAAGGCAACAACGACCTGTCGGCCCGCACCGAAAGCCAGGCCAGCTCGCTGGAAGAAACGGCGGCTTCGATGGAAGAGCTGAGCTCGACCGTGAAGCAGAACGCCGACAGCGCGCGTCAGGCCAACCAGCTTTCCGCCAATGCTTCCATGGTGGCGCAGAACGGGGGCGAGGTGGTGGGGCAGGTGGTGCACACCATGCGCGACATCAACGACTCCAGCCGCAAGATCGCCGACATCATCTCGGTGATTGACGGTATCGCCTTCCAGACCAACATCCTGGCGCTGAACGCTGCGGTGGAAGCCGCCCGCGCCGGGGAACAGGGCCGTGGCTTTGCGGTGGTGGCCTCCGAAGTGCGCGCCCTGGCTGGACGCAGCGCCGAAGCGGCCAAGGAAATCAAGACCCTGATCAACGCCAGTGTGGAAAAGGTAGAACACGGCACCGCCCTGGTGGACCAGGCGGGTGCCACCATGACCGAGGTGGTGGAGGCCATCGGCCGTGTGACGCAGCTGATGGGCGAAATCGACTCGGCCAGCAACGAGCAGGCTGCCGGTGTGGCCCAGGTCGGCGAAGCCGTATCGCAGATGGACCAGGTGACGCAGCAGAATGCCGCGCTGGTGGAGGAAATGGCCGCGGCGGCGTCCAGTCTCAAGACCCAGTCGCAGGAGCTCGTCAAGACCGTGGCCTTCTTCAAGCTTGCGGACGGCCATGTGGCGCCCAGCAAGTTGCAGGTGCGCGCACCCACCGCAGCCGGCAGGCCCTTTGCCGGCCCGGAACGTCGCGCCGGTGGCATTCCCAAAGGGGCCGCTGCGCGTGCATCCAGCACCCCGCCCAAGGCACCGGTGGTGCTGGCGACTGCCAAGCCAGCGCCCAAGGCAACCTCCAGCGCTACGGCGGATGACGACTGGGAGACGTTCTGATTCCCTCGGTTCCAAGGCAGTAGTTCGCCCGAAGATCGCACAGATAGGGCGTTTGGCGCTACCGCTGCGGTAGCGCCCTGTTCCCGGATTCAGAGCCGCGGTGGTAGTGCTTCAGCCAGGAAGTCGTACACCGCGCGGATGCGCGCATTGGTGCGGATTTCGCGGTGCACCGCCAGCCACATGGGCAGGGCCGGAATGCGCAGCTGCTGGGGCAGCAGCTTCACCATGGCGGGGTCGTCGCGCACGGTGTAGTCGGCCAGAAAACCTACACCGTAGCCGGCCTGGGCGGCACGCACCTGGACCACGAAATCGTCGCTGCGCAGGGCAAAGTGCTGAGGGGTCGCGGCGAAACCCATGGCCGCAAAACCGCGCAGGATGCTGGTGTCGGTGTCACTGCCGATGAGGTCCAGTGCCAGCAGGTCCTGCGGGCTGCGCAGCGGCGGGTGGCGCGCCAGGTAGTCGCGGTGGGCCCAGGCGCCCAACTGCACTTCGCCGATCTTGCGCGCCACCAGGCTGCCCTGCTCCGGGCGCACCATGCGCACGGCAATGTCGGCTTCGCGGCGCAACAGGTTGCTGACCTGGTTGCTGGCAACCAGCTCCACGGCAATGCCAGGCAAGGCCAGTCGCATGGCGGCCAGCACCTGCGGCAAAAGATGGACGGCGACAGGTACGCTGGCGGTGATGCGCACTGTGCCGGTGGTTTCGGTGTGGGCGCCGCCCACCCGGTGGGCCAGCGCCTGTGCCCCTTGCTCCATGGCGCGGGCGCTGTCGGCCAGACCCAGTGCGGTGGCGGTGGGTACCAGCGCGCGCCCGGTACGTTCGAACAACACCACGCCCAGCTGGCTTTCCAGCTCGGCGATGTGTCGGCCCAAGGTGGGTTGGCTGGTGTTCAGCGCCCGCGCCGCGGCCAGCAAGCTGCCGTGGTCCAGCACCGCGAGAAACGAGCGCACCAGGCTCCAGTCAAACCGTGGGTTCATGGCATGTATTCAAAAATGCATTGCTGATATGAACAATTATGCAATTGTGCAAATCAATGCGCATCCCCAGAATTCCATGCATTCCACTTCCGTTCCGACATTCCTTGGAGATGCACATGAGCAAGCGCGTATTGATTCTGGGTGCCCGCGGCCGTTTCGGCCTGAGCGTGGCGAGGGCTTTTGCAGCCGCCGGGTGGCAGGTTTTTGGCCAGGTGCGGCCAGGCGCGAAGGTGCCTTCCACGGCCGGCATCGAGTGGCTGGCCACCGATATCCACGACACCGAGGCGCTGTGCCGTGAGGCCGGCGGTGCACAGGTGGTGGTGCACGCCCTCAATCCGGCCTACACCTTGGCCGCCTGGCAGGCCGAAGTGCTGCCGCTGACCGAGGCGGCCCTGGCCATCGCCCACGGGCTGGGCGCCACGCTCATGGTGCCGGGAAACGTCTACAACTATGGCTCTGACGCTCCCACGCTGCTCAAGCCCGACACGCCACAGCAGGCCGATACGGTCTTGGGGCGCCTGCGCGTGGTCATGGAGGAGCGTCTGGCCGCAAGCACCGTCCAGACGGTGGTGGTGCGGGCAGGCAACTTCTTCGGACAGGGTACGGGCAGCTGGTTCGACACCGTCATGGCCAAGGAATTGCCCAAGGGCATCCTGCGCTACCCCGGTGCGCCCGGCGTGCACACGGCCTGGGCTTACCTTCCGGACTTGGCGCAGGCCTTTGTGCGTGTTGCCGAAAAACGCTCTGAGCTGGGTACGCATGCGGTGCTGCATTTTGCCGGCCACAACCTGTGTGCATCCGATTGGCAGGCCGTGCTCGCGGCACCGATGGTCGCGCGGGGCTGGCTGGCCGAGGGGCGCACGCCGGCGGTGAAAGCCTTGCCGGCCTGGATGCTGCGTCTGGCCGGTTGGTTCAGCCCGGTAATGGCGGCGCTGCACAGCATGCGCCACCTGTGGCAGCGCCCCTACGGCCTGGACAACTACGCGCTGGTCCGGCTGATCGGGCCCGAGCCACGCACGCCCCTGGTGCAGGCGGCCAGTGCCGCTGTGGCGGAATTGCATGGTGCCGTGCCGTCCACGGAGAACAAAGCGGTTACAGTGGCGGCCTGACTGAGCGGGAGGCGGGTCCATACATGCAGCGTCGCAAATTCATTCGTCTGGCCGGTGGCGGCACCATCGCCGCCGCGGTCGGTTCCACCGCCGCGCTCAGCGGCTGCAGTGCCCAGGTGCCGGACGAAGCCATTGAAGCCTGGCAGGACCCCTACAACACCGTCACCAGCGGCGATGTGCGCCACTGGATCGTGAGCTACGCCATCCTGGCACCGCACTCGCACAACCTGCAGTCCTGGGTGGTGGACCTGCGTCGTCCGTTCGAAATCTGGCTCTATTGCGACCCAAAACGCCTGCTGCCCGAGACCGACCCGCATGCGCGCCAGATCATGATGAGCCACGGCACCTTTCTGGAGCTGCTGGTCATGGCTGCCAAGGAGCGCGCCTACCGGGCCGACATCACCCTGTTTCCCCAGGGTGAGTTTGCGGGTGACACGCCCGATGGCCGGCCCATTGCCCGGGTGCATCTGAGCACCGACACCTCGGTGGCCAAGGACCCCCTGTTTGCGCAGATCCTGCAGCGCCACACCAATCGGGAGCTCTACGACCCGAAGCGGCCCGTGCCTTCGAGTGCCTGGCTGGCCATGGGTGCGAGCCTGGACACCTCGGTGCGCTTCGGCTTCGTCACCCAGGAAGATGAAGAGGCGATTGCCAAGCACCGCCAGATCGCCAAGGAGGCCTACCGCATCGAGATGACGACGCCGCGCACGGTGCTGGAGTCCTACCGCTGGCTGCGCATGGGAGCGGGTGAGGTCAATGCCCACCGTGACGGCATCTCCATCATGGCGCCCCTGCCGGTGCTGCTGTCCAAGGTCGGGCTGTTCGATCGCAACAAGGCCCCGGCGCCGGACTCCTACGCCACCACCGGCGAGCTGGAAGATTTCGGCAAGAAGATCGCCTCGACCCCGGCCTTTGTCTGGCTCATGACGCGTGACAACAGCCGCGCCACGCAGATCGCCGCCGGCCGGGCCTGGGTGCGCCTGCAGCTGGAGGCCACGGCCCAGGGGCTGGCGATGCAACCGCTGTCGCAAGCTTTGCAGGAATATCCCGAGCAGCAACGCCCCTACAACGACATCCACCGCCTGTGCGGCGCTGCCGCCACCGGCCAGACCTTGCAGATGTGGGCCCGCGTGGGCTTTGCCCCGCCCGTGCGCCCGGCGCCACGGCGCCCCTTTGCCGACTTCCTGCGCAAGGCCTGATCACCCAGGCAGGCCCCTCTGGGGCAGGGACCGGCCATCACTGGCGGGCGTCTGCAGCGAACCCCTGTGCGGCAAGCCAGGAAAATGCCTCGGTCCGGTTGTCACTGCGCCGGTAGTTCACCAAGGCTGACGCCCGCTGTGCCACGCTTTCCACCAGCAAACCGTGGAACTGGGAAGAGAAGATGTCGGTCACGGTGGTCAGGCCCTGGGCCACGCAGTCGTCAAAGAACACCCACCAGCGTTCCAGGGTTTCCGGCGTAGCGCCGTCCCAATGGCTCAGATCGCTGAGCATGGCCCACTGCGGGAACGTGCGCGCGGTCCATGCCGACTGCGCGGCCTGGTGCAGGGCCAAGACCGCTTCCATGTTCCAGGTATCCAGATAGCGCACCACCAGAATCGGGCCGTTCCACGCCATCGAAAAAAGACCGTGTTGACGCATCATGCCTCTCCCATGCTAAGGGGCATCGTAGCCCTGCACGGTGCATCCGGCAGTGGGACTAACCCCAGATCAGGCGGAAGTGGGCGTCAGTTGCCAAACCAGGCCGCGCAGGGCGTGTTCCATGGCGGCCTGGCGGACCGCCGCGCGGTCGCCGGCGAAATGCTGGCATGCGCTGACCACGCCCTGTGGGGTGGCCCAGGCGAACCACACCGTGCCCACGGGTTTGTCGGCACTGCCGCCGCTGGGGCCAGCGATGCCGGTCACGGCCACGGATACCTGGGCGGCCGCATGGGCGAGCGCCCCTGCGGCCATGGCGCGCGCCACCGGCTCGCTGACGGCCCCATGCCGGGCGATCAGCCCGCAATCCACCCCGAGCATGTCGGTCTTGGCCGCGTTCGAGTAGGTGACAAAGCCGCGCTCGAACCACTGGCTGGAGCCAGCCAGGTCGGTGCAGTGCGCGGCGATCAGGCCGCCGGTGCAACTCTCCGCCGTTGCCAGCATCCAGCCGCGCTGAAGCAGCAAATCGGCCAGAACCCCGCACAGTTCCTGCGCAGGAAGCTCCTGAATGAATAGCGGAAGAGGCGTCATGGCGTCAGATGAAGCGCCACAGCGCAATCACGAACAGCGTGCAGGCCGCGGCCACCAGGTCGTCGAGCATGATGCCCCAGCCGGCCTTGGCCCAGGCATGGCGGTCCACGCCGGGCTGCAGGTGGTGGAACAGGCGGTCGGCCCAGCCCACCGGGCCGGGTTTGACGGCATCGAAGAAGCGGAACAGGCCGAAGGCCATGACTTGGCCGACCAGCGAGGTGGGTGTCACCAACCACAGCACCAGCCAGAAGGCCACCACTTCGTCCCAGACAACGGCGCCGGGGTCAAGAATTCCCATGTTGCGGGCGGCCACCGTGCAGGCCCACCAGCCCACCGGAATGGACAGTGCAATCAGCACGCCCCAGCGCAGGTCGTCCATCCACGGTGACAGCAGCACGAATGACAGCCAGGCCCACGCGGTGCCGGCCGTGCCAGGGGCAATGCGCGACAGACCGGAGCCAAAGCCCAGCGCCAGCATGTGGGCCGGGTGGGCAAACAGAAAGCCCCAGCCAGGGCGGGCCTTCGGGGCGGTGCTGTCGTTGTCTTGCGGGAATACGGTCAAAGGCTCGGTCATGGCGGTTGATTATCCCTGCCCGGACTCCCCCGCCGTGGCGTGCAGCCTACTGACACGACGTTGTCAGCAGGGCAGGCGCATCCTTGGGGCTTCGTTGAACCCCCTCGGAATACACCATGAGAAACGCCAACAGCGGGCTCGCGGCGCCCCTGGCACACGCTGGAAGGCCAGCGCGTCAGACAGCAGGTCCAGCAGCCCACGCCATGCAGCAACTCGACATGCCCTTCGCCGCAGCATCGGGCGCGCCACGGCGCAACTGGATCGCGGTGGCCAGCGCGGAGCATGCCCTGCGCGGCTGCGCCGAACCCGCCCGGGGCTTCATGCAGGTGTGCCACGGCAAGTGTGCGCCGCTCAAGCGCCTGCGTGGCGGAGACCGGGTGGTGTATTACGCTCCCACCCGCACCATGGGCGGCAAGGACAAGGTGCAGGCCTTCGTCTCGGCCGGGTTGGTTCAGGAGGGCGAACCCTATCGGTTCGATATGGGCGGGGGCTTTGTGCCCTACCGGCGCGACGTGGCCTATGTGCCGGTGCAGCCGGCGCCCATCGTGCCGCTACTGGACCAGCTCGACTTCGTGGAGGACCGCCAGCGCTGGGGCTACAAGTTCCGCTTCGGCCTGTTCGAGGTGGGTGATGCCGACATGCGCCGCATCGTGCAGGCGATGCAGGCGCCCTTGGAATTGCTTCACTTTTCATAGCTGCTTGCGCAGGTATCATGCGGGTCAACGCCTCCAAACACCTGCACATTCCTTGCCATGCGCCGCGCCGACCGCCTGTTCCAGATTGTCCAGCTCATCCGTGGGCGGCGCCTGAGCACGGCGGCCTGGCTGGCGCAGCGGCTCGAAGTGAGCGAGCGCACCATCTACCGCGATGTGGCCGACCTGCAGGCGCAGGGCGTGCCCATCGAGGGCGAGGCTGGCGTGGGCTACCGGCTGGGCCGGGGCTTTGAATTGCCGCCGCTGATGTTCTCGGTGCAGGAAGCGCAGGCGCTGGTGGCCAGCGTGCGCATGTCCCAGGGGTGGCAAGACCCGGCGCTGGCCCAGGCTTCGCAGGTGGCGTTGGGCAAGATCCTTTCGGTGCTGCCGCCCGCCGCCCGCACGGCAGCACAAGGCATGGCCGTGTATGCGCCGCCCATCGGCCTGGAGCCTGCGGTGCAGACGGCGCTGGCGGGCCTGCGCGAGGCGGCGCATCGACGCCAGCGCGTACGGCTGTCCTACGCCGACGCCGAGGCGCAGGTGTCCGAGCGCACCGTGCGCCCGCTGGGCTGCTTCTTCTGGGGCCGGGTCTGGACGCTGGCGGCCTGGTGCGAATCGCGGAGGGACTTCCGCAGCTTCCGGCTCGACCGCATCCGGCAATGGCGCGTGGAGGAAGGGGCCGGGGCGCGGTTCGCGGATGAAGCGGGCAAGACCCTGGGTGACTTCCTGCGTCGCGCGGCACCACCGGGCACGCAGGAACGGCTGACCGAAGGGTCTTAGCGCGCGAAGTGGTCAAAGGACCGCACGGCCAGCGTGACCGGGGTGCCTTGGGCATCCACCACACGCAAGCCGGCTTCGGCTTCGATTCGCCCGATGCGGTGCACCGGCACGCCACACGCCTGAGCGGCCTGCTGCACGTCCTCGCGGCGGGTCGGTGGGGCGCAAAAGACCAGTTCATAGTCGTCCCCACCGGCCAGCACGCATTGCTGTGCCAGGGCCAAGGCTTGCGGATCGTTTTGGCCTGCAGCCCGCAAAAACTGTGCGCAGACAGCTCCTGAAAGCATAGCGGCTGTCAGATCGATGCGGGCCCCGACGCCGGAGCGTTCCAGGATGTGGCCAAGATCTCCCAGCAGGCCATCGCTCACATCGGCACAGGCGCTGGCCATGCCGCGCAATGCGGTGCCCAGCGCCACGCGCGGGGTAGGGCATTCGAGCCGTTGACGGGTCTGCTGCAGCAGCGTGTCGTCCAGCTGCACGCGGCCTAGCAGGGCTTGCAGCCCCAGCGCGGCATCGCCCAGCGAGCCGCTGACCCAAAGGTCGTCGCCCACCCGGGCGCCACTGCGCAGCAGCGCCTGTCCTTGGGGTACTTCGCCAAAGACCGTGATGCAGAGGTTCAATGGCCCCTGGGTGGTGTCGCCGCCGACGAGGGCGCAACCATGGGCATCGGCCAAGGCAAACAGGCCCTGGGCAAAGCCTTCGAGCCAAGCGGGCTGGGCCTCGGGCAAGGCCAGCGCCAGGGTAAAGGCCAGTGGTCGCGCGCCGCAGGCGGCCAGGTCCGACAGGTTCACGGCCAGCGCCTTGTGGCCCAGGGTGCGCGGGTCCACATCGGCAAAGAAATGCCGGCCACTGACCAGCATGTCGCTGGAGACGGCCAGCTGCATGCCGGGCCCCGGCGTGATCAGTGCACAGTCGTCGCCAATGCCGAGGTCTACCCCCTGGCGTGCACGTGGTGGAATCGGGCGATCGAAGTAGCGGCGGATGAGTTCGAATTCACCCATGGGATGTCCGTGGGCGCGTCAGTGCAGCGTGCGCGGGGGCGCTTCGTCCTGGCCGGACACGGCGTCCAGCACGAACATGGGGATGTCGATGTCGAAGCGCTCTCCGTCTTCGGCGACGAAGAAGAAGCTGCCGTGCATGGTGCCGGTGGGCGTGCGCAGGCGGGTGCCGCTGGTGTATTCGAACGACTGGCCGGGCTTGAGCAGGGGCTGCTGCCCCACCACGCCCAGACCCTTGACCTTTTCGGTGAAGCCGTTGGCGTCGTTCACGTTCCAGCTGCGGGCGATGAGCTGGGCGGTGACATCACCGGTGTTGGTGATGGTGATGGTGTAGGCAAAGACGTAGGCGTCGTCCTCGGGAGAGGACTGCTCTGGGAGGTACTGGGGTTGTACTTCGATGGTGAAGTGGTACTTGGCCATGGGGCGATGGTAGCCCAAAGGGTGTTGTGCAGCACGGCCCATGTCTGCACAACAGGATTTCCCTTGGGGCTACCCAGCCGCTGCGGAGCGTCCCACCAAAGCCAAAAAGGCACCGGGTTTACCGGTGCCTCGGGCTGGCGACTGGTCGCAGCTTATTTGGTGGCGGCTTCAGCCTTCTTGGCCTTCTTGGCCTTCTTTTCCTTCTTCACTGCGGGCTTGGCTGCAGCTTCAGCGGCCGGAGCAGCAGCGGGCTTGGCTGCGGGTGCCGCAGCGGCGGCTGGGGCAGGAGCTGCGGGGGCAGCGGCTGCAGCGGGAGCAGCGGGAGCAGCAGGCTTGGCCGGGGCGGCAGCGGGTGCCTGGGCGAAGGAGACGGCAGCAACGCCAGTCAACACGGTAGCAGCGATCAGGGATTTGATGTTCAACATGGTCAGGTACTCACTATGAAAAGACTGTCGCATGGGCTCCGACTGTCTAGAGCGAGCTCCGATGTTTTTCAGAGCTTGTGTCCTTAACGCCCGGTGTACCGGGCTGTTGACCGCCTTTACACGGCTTTACAGGCGTGTTCCTGGCACACGGATCGTGACTGGCCGTTTGGGGCCGCCGATAGAATGCCGCCATGACCTACCGTATTGCCCCTTCCATCCTCTCCGCTGACTTTGCCCGCCTGGGGCAGGAAGTGTCGGACGTGATCGCCGCTGGCGCCGACTGGATCCATTTCGACGTGATGGACAACCACTATGTGCCCAACCTGACCTTCGGTCCCATGGTGTGCCAGGCGCTCAAGCCGCATGCCAAGACACCGGCCGGTGTGGCCGTGCCCATCGACGTGCATCTAATGATTTCTCCGGTCGATGCCTTGGCTGCTGGCTTTGCCGAAGCCGGTGCTGATCTCATCAGCTTCCACCCCGATGCCTCCAGCCATGTGCACCGCTCCATTCAGGCCATCAAGTCCAAGGGGGTGAAAGCCGGGCTGGTGTTCAACCCGGCCGAGCCGCTCGACGTGCTGGACTGGGTCATCGACGACATCGACCTCGTGCTCATCATGAGCGTGAACCCGGGCTTTGGTGGCCAGAGCTTCATCGACTCGGCCCTGCGCAAGATCGAAGACGTGCGCCGCCGTATCGATGCCTGTGGCAAGGACATTCGCCTCGAAGTGGACGGCGGCATCAAGACCGACAACATCCGCCGCGTGGCCGACGCGGGTGCCGATACCTTTGTGGCGGGCAGCGCCATCTTCGGCAAGCCCGACTACAAGGGCGTGATCGACGCCATGCGGGCCCAGCTGGCGGCCTGATTCGGGTACGGGGGAGCGGTCCGGGTCCCGCGCTTCAGCGGGCCGAGTCCCCTCGCTCGCGCCCCGCGTGTTCCAAGGCTTGCAGCAGCGACTCCCGGCTCGCGAGCAGCCATTGCCCATGGTGCGTGGCCTGCACGGTATTGCCTGCGCGGGCGGCGCATTCCAGGGCTTTGCATTGGTCCCCAAATACCCGTGCGCCCAGGTGCCGGGCCGTGGATTTGGCGCGGTGCCCGCAGGTTTGCAGGGAGGACAAATCCAGGGTTTGCAAGGCAGCGTCCAGTGGCGCCAGCGTTTGTCTCAGGCTTTGTTCGCCCAAGCGAATGAAGCGCTGCAGTTCTGCCGGGTCGTTGCCCACGTACTCGGCCAGCACGGCCAGGTCCAGTGCGGTGGTGTGGTCCAAGGGAACCTCAAAAGGTTTCCCAGTCTCCGTCATCTGCGCTGGTGGCCTTTGCGTGGTTCTTGGTGGGCGCTGGCGCGGCTGGCTTGGGCGCTACCGCCTTGGTGGGCACGGGTGGGGCAGGGCGCTTCGGAACCTGAGGCACCGAACCCGTTCTTGCAGGCGTGTGCTGCGCGATGGCTGCGGTGCTGGGGCGGTGCAGGTTGGCGCGGATGTCATTGCTGATCTTGAACGAGGCCACCACGCCCACCAGCTCCTGGGCCTGGGCTTTGAGGCTCGACGCCGCAGCCGCCATCTCTTCGACCAGCGCTGCGTTCTGCTGCGTGGTCTGGTCCATGGAGCCAATGGCCTCGCTGATCTGGCTCACGCCCAAGCTCTGTTCGTTGGAAGCGGCACTGATCTCGCCCATGATGTCGGTGACGCGCTGGATCGAGGCCACGACTTCGGTCATGGTGGAGCCCGCCTGGTCCACCAGGGTGGTGCCATGTTCGACCTTTTCCACACTGGCGGTGATCAATGCCTTGATTTCCTTGGCGGCTTCGGCACTTCGCCCGGCCAGGGCGCGCACTTCGGAGGCCACCACCGCAAAGCCTCGTCCCTGTTCGCCGGCACGCGCGGCTTCGACCGCAGCGTTCAGGGCCAGGATGTTGGTCTGGAAGGCGATGCCGTCAATCACCGAGATGATGTCGGCGATCTTGCGGCTGGAGTCGTTGATGTCCTTCATGGTGTCGACGACCCGGCCGACGACTTCGCCGCCCTGGACGGCGACGGAAGACGCATTGGTGGCGAGCTGGTTGGCCTGGCGGGCGGCGTCGGCGTTCTGGTTGACGGTGCCGCCGAGTTCGCTCATGGAGGCGTTGGTCTCCTCAATAGCGGCAGCCTGCTGTTCGGTGCGGGCCGAGAGGTCGTTGTTGCCTTGGGCGATTTCGGCGGAGGCGGAGGCCACGGACTCTGAGCCCTGGCGGACATTGGCCACCAGCAAGGAAAGCTTGTCCTGCATGGACTTCAGCGATTGCAGCAAATGTCCGATTTCATCGTTGCCATGGGACTCGATGGGGTGGCTCAGATCGCCCTGGGCTACTGTCTCGGCCACTGCAATGGCGTCTTCGAGCGGCGCGACGATACGGCGGCTCAGCCAGAAGCCCCCCGCGATGCCCAGGGCGGATATAACGACCATCAGCGTCAGCGCCAATAGCCTGGCGCCGGCCGCCTTCTCCAAGGCCACCTCGGTGATTTCGGTTTCCTTCTTCGAAAGAATGTCGCGCAATTCCTTCAAGGTAGTCGCGGCTTCCCGGTCCTTGCCCTTGGCGGCCTTGTCCCCCGCCTGGTAGTCCGCCCCAGACGACTTGAAGGCTTCGAACGCCTCGGTGTAGCCCGATTGGGCGGCAGTCAGTCCGGCGAGAAGCTTCTGCACCATCGCCTTTTCCGGGCCATCTCCAATGATGCTGGCGAGCTGCTGGGCCTTTTCCTGGGCATCCTTCATTTCCTTGGCATGGGCTTGCCAGTACTTGTCCATGTCCTTGGGGTCCTTGCCACGCAGCAGCACGTTCTTCCACTCCTGGATCGCGGTGGCGAAGCTGGAACCGACTTCCGCGACTTTCTTGTGGGCGCTGACGGAATGCAGCACCTCCTGCTCGAAGATGCTGACCGAGGAAGACAGACGCAATATGCCGACCAGACCGGCAATGAACAGCAGGCCCATCGCCAGCGCGAATGCCAGCGGCAACTTGACTTTCAGTTTCACAGGTGTCTCCCCTGGATTGGTTTTGTCAGGAACCGTTAATTTATGCCTTGTCGGCTTGCTTGTCACCTTTGATTGGTCTGGGTAAACCCTTGCATTTCATTCGCGAGGCCGTGTTTTTTACCCTGTGCAGTATCCCTGTGGGCGAAAAAAAACCTGCCACGTACGGGCAGGTTTGAGGATGGGGTTTTGAAGCGGGCGTTACTTGACGTCGAGCATCGCGTCCTTGAGCTTCCAGTCGGCCGGGCTGGTGCCGAACCAGATCGACATCAAGGCCTTGAAGAACGCGGGGTCCTGGAACGGCTCGGCCTGGAGCTTGCCCTTGGCATAGATGCTCAGCCCCTTGGCCGGATCCCACTCCAGGGCGCAGACGTCGCCTGCATTGAACGCCTTGTTGGCGGCAAAGATGTCGCCCATCTTGATCATGCCGGGCACGATCTTGGACATTTCGGCCTTGCTGGTGTTGTCTTCGATACCGCGGGTCAGCAGCTTGCCGAAAGACGCAGAATCGATTTCGCGCAGGAAGGTCATGGTCAGGCGCTTGGGGCCCGGCGCGGCGATCAGTTCGTCGAGGCTGTGGACCTTCTTGGTGGTGTACAGGTCACCGACATAGACCTTGAACGGGCCCTTGTAGCGGATGCCAGCGCCGTTGAGCTGGAGCTTGGTGCCGGCCACCGTGATGGTGTCTTCGAGCTTCACGTTGGCGATTTCCGTGACCGCGTGGGCGGCCAGGGTGGCGCCCATCAGGCCGGCGAGCAAGGCAGTGCGAATGGCAGTTTTCAACGACATGGATCTTCCTGGTAGTGAGTGGGGGTAGGGGAGGACTTGCTCTACTTGATGCCCAGCATGGCGTCCTTGAGCTTCCAGTCGGCCGGGCTTTGGCCGAACCAGATCGACATGATGGCCTTGAAGAATTCCGGCTCCTTGAACGGTTCACCCTGGACCTTGCCCTTGGCGGTGACCACCATGCCGGTACCGGGAATCCAGTCGATGGTGATGACATCGCCGGGATTGAGCACCTTGTTGACGGTGAAGATGTCGCCCATGCGGATCATTCCGGGCACGAGCTTGGACATTTCATTCTTCGGCACGTTGTCTTCCACACCCCGGGTCAGCAGCTTGCCGAAAGGACCGGCTTCGATTTCGCGCAGGAAGGTCATGGTCAGGCGCTTGGGGCCAGGGGCAGCGATCAACTCCTCAAGTGACTTGACCTTCTGGGTGGTGTAGAGGTCACCGACGTAGACCTTGAACGGACCTTTGTAGCGGATGCCTGCGCCGTTGAGTTGCAGCTTGACGCCGGCTATTGTGGCCGTGTCTTCAATCTTCACACCCGCAATGTCGGTAGCGGCATACGCCTGTGCCGCGACACCCAAACCAGCCACCAAACCAAGTACACGCACCCACTTCAACATGTTCAACCCCTCAAAAAGAACGATCGTTCACATTCTGATACAGGGGTTCCGTTTACGGCATCAGGGTTTACGCGCAGAACGGGTGCCAGTTGACCGCGCACAGGGGCGTCCAGCGTGGTGGCCCTGGCATTTGCTACACTGTGCGTCTTATGTTCATCCACCACATCAGCAGACTAGGTAGCAGCGACCGGGGAGCCTGGCCCTGGCGACGCTCGTCTGCAGTGCCTGGACGCTGATGCCGCCCTCACCTCGCAGCAGGTGAGCCCCGCGCGGCAGGATGCGACCCCGCGCGGTCAAGTGGCACGGAGGCTTCTCCGGTTTATTGCGCGCAAAACCCCCGCCAGCCATTCGCCTGGCCCCGTTTTGAAAACCGCTGACAAGGCGCATCCATGAATGAACAGCAATTCCTTGCCCTGCAATCCCAGGGCTACAACCGCATCCCGCTGACGGCCCAGGCCTTTGCCGACCTGGAAACTCCGCTTTCCCTGTACCTCAAGCTCGCCCGCGCCCCGGGCGCGACCGAACCCGCTGCCAACAGCTTCCTGCTGGAGTCGGTGGTGGGCGGTGAGCGCTTCGGCCGCTACAGCTTCATCGGCCTGCCCGCACGCACCTGGGTGCGTGCCAGCGGCTTTGGCGCCCAGGCCAACACCGAGGTCGTGACCGACGGACAAGTGGTGGAGACCGCGCAGGGCAACCCGCTGGACTTCATTGCCGCCTACCAGCAGCGCTTCAAGGTCGCCATTGAGCCCGGCATGCCGCGCTTTTGCGGTGGGCTGGCCGGTTATTTCGGCTACGACGCGGTGCGCTACATCGAGAAAAAGCTCGAAGCCACTTGCCCGCCCGACGAGATCGGTACCCCCGACATCCTGCTGCTGCAGTGCGAGGAACTGGCGGTGATCGACAACCTGTCGGGCAAGCTGCACCTGATCGTGTACGTGGACCCCGCCCAGCCCGACGCCTTTGCAAAGGGGCAGGCACGCCTGGCCCAGCTGAAGGCGCAACTGGCCCAGGCGGTGGTGGCCCCTTCCATCGACCCGCAGCCTGCCACAACGTGCCAGCGCGACTACGCCAAGCAGGACTACATGGCCGCGGTGGACCGCGCCAAGGAGCTGATCCGCAACGGTGACTTCATGCAGATCGTGTTCGGCCAGCGCATCAAGAAGCCGTTCACGGCTTCGCCCCTGAGCCTCTACCGTGCCCTGCGTTCGCTCAACCCCAGCCCCTACATGTATTACTACCACTTCGGTGCTGCCCAGGGGCAGGGCGATGCCTTCCATGTGGTGGGTGCGTCGCCAGAAATCCTGGTGCGCCAGGAGCTGGTGACCGCGGATGACAAGACCTCTACGAAGGTCACCATCCGCCCGCTTGCCGGTACCCGCCCACGCGGCGCCACGCCCGAGCTGGACAAGGCGGCCGAGGCCGAACTGGTGGCCGACCCCAAGGAGCGCGCCGAGCACGTGATGCTGATTGACCTGGCGCGCAACGACATTGGCCGCATCGCCGACATCGGTTCCGTGAAGGTGACGGACGCCTTCTGCGTGGAGCGCTACAGCCACGTCATGCACATCGTGAGCAACGTGGAAGGCACGCTCAAGGCGGGGCTGTCCAACATGGACGTGCTCAAGGCCACCTTCCCGGCCGGGACGCTCAGCGGTGCGCCCAAGGTGCATGCCATGGAACTGATCGACCAGTTGGAGCCCGTCAAGCGCGGCATCTACGGTGGCGCGTGCGGCTACATCAGCTATGCCGGGGACATGGACGTGGCCATCGCCATCCGCACCGGGGTGGTCAAGAACGGCATGCTCTACGTGCAGGCCGCAGCGGGCGTCGTGGCCGACAGCGTGCCTGAGCTGGAATGGAAAGAAACCGAAGCCAAGGCGCGGGCCTTGCTGCGCGCGGCCGAACTGGTCGAGGAGGGACTGCAATGAAACTGCTCATGGTCGACAACTACGACAGCTTTACCTACAACATTGTCCAGTACTTCGGTGAACTGGGTGCCGAGGTGGAGGTGTTCCGCAACGACGAGATCACCATCGAAGGCATCGCTGCGCGCCGCCCGGACCGGCTGGTGATCTCGCCCGGCCCCTGCTCCCCGGCCGAAGCCGGCATTTCGGTGGCGGCGATCCAGCATTTCCTGGGCAAGCTGCCCATCCTGGGTGTCTGCCTGGGGCACCAGAGCCTGGGCGCGGCGTTGGGCGGACGCATCGTGCGGGCCCAGGAGCAGATGCACGGCAAGGTCAGCACCATCACCACCACGCAGGAAGGCGTGTTTGCCGGGCTGCCCGCGCAGTTCACGGTCAACCGCTACCACTCGCTGGCGATTGAGCGCGCCACCTGCCCGAAAGAGCTCAGCATCACGGCCTGGACCGACGATGGCGAGATCATGGGCGTGCGCCACAATGGCATGCCGCAGCACCTGCGCGTGGAGGGGGTGCAGTTCCACCCGGAAAGCATCCTCACCGAGCACGGCCACGCCATGCTGCGCAATTTCCTGCAATGAAGCGTCAGGTAGTTGCTATGCATGTTATAGCTGCTTGCGCACATTCCACCTGGGCTGGAGGCCAATTTGACCACTAAAGTAGACCTGAGAAGCGATACCGTCACCCAGCCCACGGCAGCCATGCGAGCCGCCATGATGGCGGCCCCCCTGGGCGACGACGTGTTCGGCGACGACCCGACCGTCAACGCCCTGCAGGAGAAGGTGGCTGCCGCGCTGGGATTCGAGGCGGCACTGTTCATGCCCACCGGCACCCAGAGCAACCTGTGCGGGCTGATGGCGCACTGCGGCCGGGGTGATGAATACATCGTCGGCCAGCTGGCACACACCTACCGCTACGAGGGCGGCGGTGCGGCGGTGCTGGGCAGCATCCAGCCCCAGCCGCTGGCGCAGGATGCGACCGGGCAGATGGCGCTGGCGGACATTGCCGGAGCCATCAAGCCCGACGACTGCCACTTCGCCCGCACCCGCCTGCTGTGCCTGGAAAACACCTGGAACGGCTTTCCCATGCCGCACAGCTACCTGGAGCAGGCCACGGCGCTGGCCCGCGACAAGGGCTTGGCGGTGCACCTGGACGGCGCGCGCCTGTTCAATGCCGCCGTGGCGACCCAGCGCGAGGGTGAGACCGTCTTCGACTCGGCCCGTCGCATCACCGGCTTGTTCGACAGCGTGTCGGTCTGCTTCAGCAAGGGCTTGGGCGCGCCGGTCGGCTCGGCCCTGTGCGGCAGCAAGGAACTGATTGCCCGCGCCCACCGGGTGCGCAAGATGGCCGGCGGCGGCATGCGCCAGGTGGGCGTGCTGGCGGCAGCCGCGAGCCACGCGCTCGACCACCATGTGGAGCGTCTGGCCGACGACCATGCGCTGGCCCAGCGGCTGGCGCAAGGCTTGCAAGGCATTGCGGGGCTGTCGGTGCGTTCGGCCCAGACCAACATCGTGTTCGTCGACGTCGCCGACGGGCGCGGCCCGGCCTTGCTGGAGTACCTCAAGGCCCACGGCGTGCTGGCGACCGGGCTCATCGGCCTGCGCTTCGTGACCCACCTCGATGTGGATGCGGCAGGCATCGACCACACCGTGGCCACCGTGCGGGCGTTCTTTGCCCAGGGTGGCGCGGTAGCCGCAGGCGCCGGCGCGTCGGGTCCGTACTGAGTTGCCAAACCGGGACGCAGCACCATGAGCACCGAATCCCTGCTGCTGTTTATGCTCGCCGGACTGGTGCTGAACCTCACGCCCGGGCCGGACGTGCTGTACATCGTCTCCAACGCCCTGCGCCAGGGTGCGCGCTCGGGCGTCGTGGCGGCCCTGGGCATCACGGCCGGTTGTTTTGTGCACATCGTGGCCGCCACCGTGGGCGTCAGTGCCTTGCTTGCGGCGTCGAGCCTGGCCTTTACGGTGCTCAAGTGGCTGGGTGCGGCCTACCTGGTCTATGTGGGGTGCCGACTGCTGCGATCGCGCGGGCCAGTTGCTATGGATTTGGAAGCGGATTACGCATATCTTTCGCGGGCTAGCGCTGAATTTTCTGCTCAGGCGGTATTCCTGCGCGGCTTCTGGACCAATGCCCTCAACCCCAAGGTGGCGCTGTTCTTCCTGGCGTTCCTGCCGCAGTTCATTGGCCCGCAGGTGGAGCACAAGTCACTGGCGTTTCTGGGCTTGGGCCTGCTGTTCACTTTCAATGGCCTGTGGGTCAACATTGGCTGGGGTCTGGCGGCTGCTTGGCTTGCGTCACGTGCGGGTCTGGTGAATCGCAGCATGTATTGGTTGGACAAGGCGGCAGGCGTCCTGTTCATCGGTTTCGGCATCAAACTGGCGCTGACGGCAGCGCCATCCACCACCTAAGGAGCACAGCATGACGGGCACACCCGTGAAAATCACCCCGCAGGAAGCCCTGCAGCGCACCATCGAGCACCGGGAAATCTTCCACGACGAGATGTTGCACCTGATGCGCCAGATCATGTCGGGCGAGATGTCGCCGGTGATGATGGCCGCCCTCATCACCGGACTGCGGGTCAAGAAGGAAACCATTGGCGAGATCACCGCCGCGGCCCAGGTCATGCGCGAGTTCTCCACCAAGGTGGAGGTGGCGGATACGACCAACCTTGTCGACATCGTCGGGACCGGGGGCGACGGCTCCCACACCTTCAACATTTCCACCTGTTCGATGTTCGTGGCCGCCGCCGCGGGGGCCAAGGTCAGCAAGCACGGTGGGCGCAGCGTCAGCAGCAAGAGCGGCAGTGCCGACGTGATGGAGGCGCTGGGCGTCAACATCAATCTGGCCCCGGCGGCCATTGCCCGATGCATCGCCGACGTCGGCGTGGGTTTCATGTTTGCGCCCAACCACCACCCGGCCATGAAGAACGTGGCGCCGGTGCGCCGCGAACTCGGTGTGCGCACCATCTTCAATATCCTGGGCCCGCTGACCAATCCGGCCAGCGCACCCAACATCCTCATGGGCGTGTTCCATGCCGACCTCGTGGGTATCCAGGTGCGCGCATTGCAGCGTTTGGGCGCCCAGCACGCCATCGTGGTGTATGGCCGCGACGGGATGGACGAGGTGTCGCTCGGTGCGGCCACGCTGGTGGGCGAGCTGAAAGACGGCGAGATCCGCGAATACGAGATCCACCCCGAGGACTTCGGCATGCCCATGGTGAGCAACCGCTCGCTCAAGGTGGAAACTGCGCAGGATTCCATGGCCATGCTGATGGGCGTGCTCGACAACCGCGAGGGCCCGGCCAAGGAAATCGTGACGCTCAATGCCGGGGTGGCGCTCTATGCCGCCAACGTGGTGTCCAGCATGGAAGAAGGCATTGCCGCGGCACGCCAGGCCATCGAATCGGGTGCCGCCAAGGCCAAACTGCAGTCGCTGGCTGCGCTGTCGCAACAACTGGCAGCCTGATGGTGGCCAAAGGAACTGACCGATGAGTGACATTCTCGACAAGATCGTGGCCGTGAAGCACCAGGAGGTGGCGGCCGCCAAGAAGCGCATGCCGTTCGACGCCATGCGGTTTGATGCCGAGTCGCGTGTGCTGACGCGCGACTTCCTGGGAGCCATCCGCGCCAAACTGGCTGCCGGCAAGCCTGCCGTGATTGCCGAAGTCAAGAAGGCCAGTCCGTCCAAGGGCGTGCTGCGTCCGGATTTCATTCCGGCCGACATTGCCCAGAGCTACGCCGAGCACGGCGCGGCCTGCCTGTCGGTGCTGACCGACAAGCAGTTCTTCCAGGGCGGTGTGGATTACCTGAAGCAGGCCCGTGCCTCGGTGGACTTGCCGGTGCTGCGCAAGGACTTCCTGGTGGATGCCTACCAGGTGTACGAGTCGCGCGCCATGGGGGCAGACTGCATCCTGCTGATCGCGGCCTGCCTGTCGGACGCCCAGATGGCCGAATTCGAAGCCATTGCCCGCAGCCTGGACATGGCCGTGCTGGTCGAGGTGCATGACAAGGCCGAAATGGAGCGTGCGCTCAAGCTCAAGACCCCCTTGGTGGGCATCAACAACCGCAACCTCAAGACCTTCGAGGTGTCGCTCGACACCACGCTGGCGCTCAAGGACATGGTGGGCGGCGACCGGATCGTGGTGACGGAAAGCGGCATCCACACCCGTGCGGACGTGGAGCGCATGCAGGCCGCAGGCGTCGGAGCCTACCTGGTGGGCGAGGCGTTCATGCGCGCCAAGGAACCCGGCGAAGCGCTCGCGGCCCTGTTTGGTTGAGCACTGGGTGGGTATGGAAGCAGATCAGCTGCGCAGCGCCGCAGTGGCTGATTGGCCGGTGGCCCCCGGCTGGCAGCCCGTGGTCGATGAATTCTTTGCGGGCCCCAGTGGAACGTCGCTGCTTGCCTTTCTGCAGGCGCGACTCGACGCAGGTGCCGTGGTCTTTCCGCCGCGGCCCTTGCGTGCCCTGGAACTGACGCCGCCCGAGCAGGTGCGGGTCGTCATCCTCGGGCAGGACCCCTACCACGGACGCGGCCAAGCCGAGGGGCTGGCGTTCTCGGTGCAGTCCGGAGTGGCATTGCCCCCATCCCTGCGCAACATCTTCAAGGAGTTGCAGCGCGACCTCGGAACACCGCCCCCGGCATTCCCGAACCCCGGAGGCAGCTTGCTGAAATGGGCCCAGAACGGGGTGCTGCTGCTGAACACCTGTCTCACGGTGGAGGAGGGTCAGCCTGCCAGTCACTCAGGTAAGGGCTGGGAGGTGTTGACCGATGCCATCATCCGCCATGTGTCGGCCCACGCCCAGCCTTGCGTCTTCATGCTGTGGGGCGCGCATGCCCAAGGCAAACGCACGCTCATCGATGCGCAGCGCCACCTGGTGCTGACCGCCAACCACCCTTCGCCCTTGTCGGCGCTGCGGCCTCCGCAACCCTTCATCGGGTGCGGACACTTCTCCCAAGCCCGCCAGTGGCGGGATGCGCACCGGCCATAGGCAGCGGCAGTCCGCCTCGGGCTGAAAATTTTTTCGGGCAGCGTGACTTTGGCAAAAATGCGTGGCATAATCCTGCGTTCACCGAAGGAGAGGTGGCCGAGTGGTTAATGGCAGCAGACTGTAAATCTGCCCTCTTACGAGTACGCTGGTTCGAATCCAGCCCTCTCCACCAAGTGATGCATCAGCAATGGGCGTGTGCCCTTGGGAAGCGAAAAGCCGTAAGGCGCTGCGAAAGCGGTTCATGCGGGGTTCGTATAGTGGTAATACCTTAGCCTTCCAAGCTAAAGCGAGGAGTTCGATTCTCCTACCCCGCTCCAGTTGATGTGTCTGGTGACAGGTTTTTTTTGCCCATGTGGCTCAGTGGTAGAGCACTCCCTTGGTAAGGGAGAGGTCGCGGGTCCGATTCCCGCCATGGGCACCACGTTTTTTCCGGTTGTTTCTGGGTGATGAAACGGCTGTGTGATGTTTGGTTGAACTCATTACTTTTCGGAGTTTGAAAAATGGCAAAAGAGAAATTCACGCGTACCAAGCCCCACGTGAACGTGGGCACCATTGGCCACGTGGACCATGGCAAGACCACCCTGACAGCAGCCATCACCACCGTGCTGGCAGCCAAGTTCGGCGGTCAGGCCAAAGCCTACGACCAGATCGACGCTGCTCCTGAAGAGAAGGCTCGCGGTATCACCATCAACACCGCCCACGTCGAATACGAAACCGCCAACCGCCACTACGCCCACGTGGATTGCCCCGGACACGCTGACTATGTGAAGAACATGATCACCGGTGCTGCCCAGATGGACGGCGCTATCCTGGTCTGCTCCGCTGCTGACGGCCCCATGCCCCAGACCCGTGAGCACATCCTGCTGGCTCGCCAGGTGGGTGTTCCCTACATCATCGTGTTCCTGAACAAGTGCGACATGGTCGACGACAAGGAACTGCTCGAACTGGTGGAAATGGAAGTTCGCGAACTCCTGTCCAAGTACGACTTCCCCGGTGATGACACCCCCATCATTCACGGCTCTGCCAAGCTCGCCATGGAAGGCGACAAGGGTGACTTGGGTGAAGGCGCCATCATGAAGCTGGCTGACGCCCTGGACAGCTACATCCCCACCCCTGAGCGTGCCGTGGACGGCGCCTTCCTGATGCCCGTGGAAGACGTGTTCTCCATCTCTGGTCGTGGTACCGTGGTGACCGGTCGCGTTGAGCGCGGCATCATCAAGGTCGGCGAAGAAATCGAAATCGTCGGCATCAAGGACACCCAGAAGACCACCTGCACCGGCGTGGAAATGTTCCGCAAGTTGCTCGACCAAGGTCAAGCTGGCGAC